>NZ_JBWKOY010000001.1:447468-1359316 GCF_059416345.1 Variovorax sp. GW821-FHT09D07 | reverse complement strand
CAAGGCTGAAGCCTTGCAAGCGCGGGCAACGCCGCAGACGACCCCTTTGCCAGCCAACCCGAAGGGAAGGTCTGCCACGGCGGGCCACTCGGCGTTGCGCTCCTTGCGTGTGCGCATGCACACGCGGCGTCACGCGCCTTGATTGGCCCGCCGTGGCAGACCTTCGCGACGCCAGAAATAGGGTGAACAGGCCCTAGCGCGCGGCGCGGATCGCCGACTTGGGCCGGAAGGCCTTGCAGACCGTGTCGTCGGTCTCGAGGTAGGGCCCGCCGATGAGGTCGATGCAGTAGGGCACGGCGGCGAAGATGCCGGGCACGAGCTGCGTGCCGTCGGCGTCCTTCAGCCCTTCGAGCGTCTCGGCGATCGACTTGGGCTGGCCCGGCAGGTTGATGATGAGGCTCTGGTCGCGGATGACGGCCACCTGCCGCGAGAGGATGGCGGTCGGCACGAAGCGCAGGCTGATCTGGCGCATCTGCTCGCCGAAGCCGGGCATTTCCTTGTGGGCCACGGCCAGCGTGGCCTCGGGCGTGACGTCGCGCAGCGCGGGGCCGGTGCCGCCGGTGGTGAGCACCAGCGAACAGCCGGCATCGACCAGCTCGATGAGCGTGGCGCTGATGCGCGCAGTCTCGTCGGGGATCAGGCGGGCTTCGAACGCGAGGGGGTTCTTCAGCGCGCGGCCCAGCCAGTCCTTGAGCGCGGGCAGGCCCTTGTCTTCGTAGGTGCCACTGGAGGCGCGGTCGCTGATGGAGACGATGCCGATGCGCACCGAATCGAAGCCTTCGCTCATGCGTCTTCTTCCCGGTCTTGCGCCGCAGCCGCTTCGGCGTGATCGTCGCCGCCATGCACCGCGAGTTGCGCGCGCACGAGCTGGAAGATCTCGCGGTAGGCCTTGCCCTGGCGCGGTGCTTCGCCGGCGGGGCCGGACTTCAGGTCCTTGCGGGCCTGGCGCACGAGGGCGCGCAGCTGCTGGGAGTCGGTGGCGGGGTGGGTTTCGATCCAGCCGCCGAGGGCGTCGTCGTCGGCGATGAGGCGTTCGCGCCAGCGTTCGGCCTCGTGCAGCGCAGCGGCTTCGGCGGCCGGCACGGTGTTCTGCTCGGTCAGCGCCAGCTTCACGGCCTCGAGCACCTCGGGGTCGAGGGCGCGCATGAGCTTGCCGATGAACTGCATCTGGCGGCGCTTGCCCTCGAAATTGGTGATGCGTTTCGCCTCGGCGATGGCGTCGACCAGTTTCTCGCTCAGCGGGAGGGCGTCGAACAGGCCGGCGCGCAGGGTGAGCAGTTCTTCGCCCAGTTTCTGCAGTTCGGCGCTCTCGCGCTTGAGTTCGGTGCGGCTGGCTTCGTCGGTGCCGCCCTTGAGCTCGCGCTTGAGCTCCAGGTCGAGTTCGCTGCCTTCGGCAACGAAGTGGCCACGGACGAAATAGCCTTTTTTGGGTTTGCGGGACATGGGGTGGATTCTGGGCCGCGCCGTGCGGCGCTGCAACGCGCACAGGGGGCGCGGAAGGGAAAACGTGAAACAGGGGGCGCAAGTATCATAGCCACCACATGACGACATCCTCCTCGCGCGCCGATTCCGGCTTCGCCTACAGCCGCTCCTTCTTCGAAAACCTGGTCGATTCGGCCCTGGCCCACGCCAAAAAGCTCGGGGCCACCGACGCCGGCGCCGAGGCCTCCGAGGGCTGCGGCCTGAGCGTCTCGGTGCGCAAGGGCGAACTCGAGAACGTCGAGCGCAACCGCGACAAGTCGCTGGGCATCACGGTCTACGTGGGCCACCGCCGCGGCAACGCCAGCACCTCCGACTTTTCCGAGGCGGCCATCCAGCAGACCGCCGCGGCCGCCTACGACATCGCCCGCTTCACGGCCGAAGACCCGGTGAGCGGCCTGCCCGACGAGGCAGACATTTCCAAGGACCACCCCGAGCTCGACCTGTTCCACCCCTGGGACGTGACCAGCGAACAGGCCGCGGCCATGGCGCTGGAATGCGAGGCGGCGGCGCTGTCGACCGACAAGCGCATCACCAACAGCGAAGGCGCCGGCGTCTCGGCGCAGCAGAGCCACTTCTTCAGCGCCCACACGCACGGCTTCCGCGGCGGCTACGCCAGCTCGCGGCACTCGATCTCGGTGGCGCCCATCGCCGGCAAGGGCGACGGCATGCAGCGCGACGCCTGGTACAGCTCGATGCGCTCGGCCGACGAACTCGCCAGCCCGCAGGCCGTGGGCCGCTATGCCGCCGAGCGCGCGCTCAGTCGCCTCAAGTCGCGCAAGATCAAGACCACCGAATGCCCGGTGCTGTTCGAGTCGCCGCTGGCCGTGGGCCTGCTGGGCGGGCTGGTGCAGGCCGTGAGCGGCGGGGCGCTGTACCGCAAGAGCACCTTCCTGCTCGACTCGCTGGGCAAGCCCGTGCTGCCCAAGCACGTCGACATTGCCGAAGACCCGCACGTGCTGCGCGGCAAGGGCAGCTCGCCCTTCGACGACGAAGGCGTGATCACCCGCGCCCGCAAGGTGGTCGATGCCGGCCGCCTCGAAGGCTACTTTCTCTCGACCTACTCGGCGCGCAAGCTGGGCATGAAGACCACCGGCAACGCCGGCGGCTCGCACAACCTGACGCTGAGCTCGCGCCTCACGAAGCACGGCGACGACCTCGACGCCATGCTCGCCAAGCTCGGCACCGGCCTGTTCGTGATCGAGCTGATGGGGCAGGGCGTCAACTACGTGACAGGCGACTATTCGCGCGGCGCCAGCGGTTTCTGGGTGGAAAACGGCCGCATCGCCTATCCGGTGCAGGAAATCACGATTGCCGGCAATTTGCGTCAGATGTTGATGGGAATTGAAGCGATTGGCGCAGATGCTTACACTTTCGGCGCAAAAACCACGGGGTCGATCCTGGTCAACCGCATGAAGGTGGCGGGCGCCTGACAGGCCCTGCCGCTCGCAACGGCGCTGGCTCGACGACCCCTCCATTCAAGGACAGGGGGACAGGACATGAGCAAACACAGCGCCGTACGCAAGCCGGCCCTCGAACACGAACTCTTGCGTGACCCGCGCCTGGGCTTCGAGCCGGCGGGCAGCAGTTCGGTGCGCTGCCTGCAGCACGGCGTGCCCTGGCCCTTCGACTGCTGGCACTACCACGACGAGTACGAGCTGCAGTGCATCAACCGCACCAGCGGTGACGCCTTCGTCGGCAATCACATCGGCCGCTTCGAGCCCGGCTATGTCGCCCTGGTGGGTGCGCGGCTGCCCCACACCTGGATCTCGCACGACGTGCCGCCCGAGGGCGTGGCCGACCGCAGCATGGTGATCCATTTCCGCGACGCCCCCCTGCGCCAGGGCGTCGACCTGTTCCCCGAGCTGGAGACGGTGCTGCCGATGCTCGACCGTGCCAAGCTGGGCATCGAGTTCTTCGGCATCGGCGACCTCGTGCGCGAGCGCTTCGGGCGCGTGCAGAAGCAAAAGGGCATGGCGCGGCTGTCGGAGTTCATCGGCCTGCTGCACGAGCTCGCGAGCTGGAGCGACTGGCGCCAGATCTCGAGCAACGCCGACCCGAGCGACGAGGACCCCACGGCCAACACCCGCATGCGCCGCGTGCTCGACTACCTGCATGCCCATCTGGCCGAAGAGCTCTCGCTGCCCACCGTGTGCGGCGTCGCCAACATGGCCGAGAGCAGCTTCTCGCGCTACTTCCACAAGCACATGGGCAGCACTTTCACCGACTTCGTCACGCGGCTGCGCATCACCAAGGCCTGCGAGATGCTGCAGGTGTCCGACCGGCTGGTGAGCGACATCTGCTACGAGGTCGGCTTCTCGAACCTCGCGAACTTCAACCGCCGCTTCCTGCAGCTCAAGGGCATGACGCCCTCGGCCTACCGGCAGCAGGCGCAGGAGCGTTTCGGCCTGCGCAGCGCGCAGCACACGCCACTCGCTGCCTGATGGGCGACTGATACGCACTTGCCTCTTGGGCTAAACCCCGAGACGGCTTGGCAGCAAAGTATCAGGTGTCCGGTGGGCATGTAGGAGGCCCTTCGGATCGGCCTCCTAACCTTCGTCTCGTTGCATTTGCCGGCATTTCGCCGGCAATTTGCACGAACAACGAAGGAGACAAGCATGCCGATTCCGCATTCCCACCGTCTGGCCGGCCTCGCGCTCGCGCTGGCCACGCTGGCGCCCGCCGCGCTGGCGCAGGTCTGCAAGGAGGACGTGCGCGTCCTGTCGCAGCCGCGCGAAGGCCTGACGCTGCTCGAGAAATCCAAGGACGAGTTCAAGCGCCTGAGCGGCGCCTCGTTCAGCATCGACAACCTCAACGAGAACGACCGCCGCGCCAAGTCGCGCGCCGATGCGTCCACGGTCGGCAAGTACCACGTGTACTACGTCGACGAGGCCAACGTCGCGCAGTTCGTCCAGTCGAAGTGGATCGTGCCGCTCACGCCGTATTACCCGGCCAGCTACGACTACGCCGACTTCGACGCCGGCCGCCAGAAGGTCGCGACCTTTGCCGGCCAGGCCTGGTTCGCGCCCCTCACCGGCGGCGGCGACCTCATGGTCTACCGCAAGGACCTGCTCGAGAAGGCGGGCATCAAGCCGCCGGCCACGCTCGACGAGTTCGTGGCGGCCGTGAAGAAGCTCAACGACCCGGCCAACGGCGTCTACGGCGTGGCACTGCGTGGCCAGCGCGGCTCGGGCGCCAACGTGTGGCGCTGGATGCCGTTCTTCCGCGGCTACGGCGGCCAGTGGTTCGACGGCGACAAGCCGGTCTTCAACTCGCCCGCCGCCGTGAAGGCAACCCAGACCTACCTCGATCTCTTCAAGTACTCCGCGCCCGGCACCAAGACGGGCGGATGGGACGAATCCACCGGCGCCTTCCTGGCCGGCAAGGTCGCGATCCTGGTCGAATCGACGCCGCTGGCGGGCAACGCGCTCGACCCGAAGATGTCGACCGTGGTCGGCAAGATCGCCTACGCCGTGCCGCCCGCGCCGCTCACCGGCGGCGGCTACGGCCATGGCCTGGCCATCGGCGCGCGCGCCAACAAGACCGAAGAGGCCAAGAAGTGCGCGGGCCTGTTCATCGCCTGGGCCACGTCCAAGGAGAACGAACAGCGCCGCCTGGCGCAAGGCCAGTTCGGCGAGCTCAACCGCACCAGCGTGCTCGGCAGTCCCGAGTTCGCCAAGCGCTATGGCGCCGACCTGGGCAAGGCGTTGGCCGACACCGGCAAGGTCACGGCCGTGAACTTCTGGCAAGACCCGGCCTGGCCTGACCTGGGCGACCGCTGGGGGATCATTCTGGAAGAGCTGATCACCGGCTCGCGCACCGACATCCAGGGCGGGCTCGACGAACTCGACGCCTACGCCAAGCAACTGATCGCGCGTCGCAAGAAGTGAGCATGCGTTCCCACAAAACACGGCTGCCGGCCGTGTTCATCGGGCCGGGGCTGCTCGTGCTGGCGGTCCTGGCGCTGGTGCCGACCGTGTTCGCCATCGCCATCTCGCTGCAGGACCGCGAGCTGGGCCAGGCCGACACCGGCTGGGTCTGGTTCAGCAACTACGTGCAGCTGTTCTCCGACCGGCGCTTCCTGAACTCGGTGCGCGTGTCGCTGGTGTGGGAGGTGCTGACCGTCAGCGCCACCATGGCCCTGGCCGTGCTCATGGGCACGCTGATGCACCGCTGCGCCACGCCGCGCTGGCGCCAGGTGCTGTCGATGCTGTTCATCGTGCCGGTGCTGCTGCCGCGCGTGTCGGCCGCCTTCGTCTGGAAGTTCGCCTTCCATCCGCTGTTCGGCCTCATCACGTGGCCGTACAAGGCGATCACCGGCAAGCCGCTGGACCTGTTCGCCGACCCGGTGCTGGCGCTGCTCACGGTGGCCTTCGTCGACGTGTGGCAGTGGGGGCTGTTCTTCGGGGTCATCGTGCTGAAGCTGCTCGAGACCCTGCCGCCGCAGCCCTTCGAGGCCGCACGGCTGGACCACGCGAAGGCCTGGGAGGTGTATGCCTACGTGGCGCTGCCGATGCTGAAGGCGCCGCTCATCAGCCTGGCCTTCGTGAAGATGGTGGAGTCGCTGCGCGCCTTCGACCTCATCTACGTGATGACGCGCGGCGGCCCCGGCATCTCGACCGAGACGCTCGACATGTACGCCTTTTCGCAGGGCTTCATCGAGTCGGGCCGCATCTCGTACGCGTCGAGCATGGCGGTGCTGATGATGGTCGCCTCCACGGTCGCGTTCACCTACATCTGGAAATGGACCAGGCCATCATGAAGAAGCTTGCCATCGGAACGCTGCTGGCGCGGCTGGCGCTCATCGCGGCCGGGCTCTCGGCGCTCGTGCCCGTGCTGTGGACCTTTCTCAATTCGTTCAAGAACCGGGTCGACATCGTCTCGGCCGTGCCGAAGTTCTTCTTCACGCCCACGCTCGACAACTACCTGTACGTGCTGAACCGCGAGGCCGTGGCCGCGGGGCTGGTCAACTCGATCGTGGTGGCGGGCGCGGCGGTGATCATCGGCGCGGTGCTGGGCCTGCCGGCCGCCTATGCGCTGGCGCGCTACCCGCTGCGCTGGGGCAACGACATCCAGTTCTTCGTGCTGTCGATGCGCTTTTTGCCGCCGGTGGCGGTGGCCATTCCGCTCATGGTGATCTGGCTGCAACTGGAGCTGTACGACTCGCGCGTGGCGCTCATCGCCACCTACACGCTGCTCACGCTCTCGACCGTGATCTGGCTCGCCATCCCGGCCTTCAAGGCGGTGCCGAAGGAAGTGGAAGAAGCGGGGCGCGTCGACGGCTACGGGCCCTACGCGATCTTCTTTCGCATCGCGCTGCCGATCGCCGCGCGCTCGCTGGTGGGCGCCATCGCCTTCGGCTTCGTGCTGGTGTGGAACGAGTTCCTCATCGCGCTGATGCTCACCACCTCCGAGGCCAAGACGCTGCCCATCGTGGCGTCGGAACTCAGTCAGCTCGGGCGCGACGTGCCGTGGGGCATCTTGAATGCCTCGGTCATTTTGCTGTCGCTGCCGCCGCTGCTCATGGTGGGCGTGCTCAGCGGTTTTCTCAATGCCGCGTTCAAGCGCAAGCGGGAGGCTGAATGAACCGCGCCGCTTCCCTTTCTCCAGAACCCAAAATGTCTGCCATCCGCTGTCACCACCTCATCAAGCACTACGGGGAAACGCAGGTCGTCCACGCCTTCGATCTCGACGTGGCCGACAACGAGTTCGTCGTGTTCCTCGGCCCCTCGGGCTGCGGCAAGTCGACCATCCTGCGCATGCTCGCGGGCCTGGAAGACATCAGCGGCGGCGACCTGCACATCGGTGGCCAGCGCGTGAACGACCTGCCGCCGCAGGAGCGCGGCATCGCGATGGTGTTCCAGAACTACGCGCTGTACCCGCACATGACGGTGCGCGACAACATCGCGTTCGGGCTCAAGCGCCTGAAAGTGCCCAAGGCCGAGATCGACAGCCGCATCAAGGAGGTGTCGGACACGCTGGGCCTGGAGCGCTACCTGCAGCGCAAGCCCACCGAGCTGTCGGGCGGCCAGCAGCAGCGCGTGGCGATTGCGCGGGCCATGATCAAGACGCCGAAGGTGTTCCTGTTCGACGAGCCGCTGTCGAACCTCGACGCCAAGCTGCGCAACCACATGCGCATCGAGATCGCGAAGCTGCACCAGACGCTGAAGACCACCACCGTGTACGTCACGCACGACCAGCACGAGGCCATGACGTTGGCCGACCGCATCGTGCTGCTGCGCGACGGGCGCATCGAGCAGGTCGGCACGCCGCAGGAAATCTTCGAGCGCCCGCGCTCGGCCTTCGTGGCCGGCTTCATCGGCACGCCGCCGATGAACCTGATGGAGATGGCGGTGCACCACATGGACGGCGGGCAGTGCGAGCTGCGTGGCGGCGGCGGCTCGGTGCGCGTGGATGCGCGCCGCTTCGCGCTCGAAGGCCGCGAGCGCGTGACGCTGGGCGTGCGCCCGGCGCACCTGCACCTCGACACCGCCGGGGCGAACGGCGAAGGCTTTGCCGGCGAGGTCCAGCTCATCGAATACCTCGGCAACGAAGTTCTGGTGAGCGTCGGGCAGGGCGGCGAAGAGATCGCCGTGCTCCTGCCGTCCGCCGCGGGCCCCCGGCTCGGCGAGCCGCTGCGCTTCGTGGCCGATGCGCAGCAGGTGCACCTGTTCGATGTCGCGACGGGCGCTTCGCTGCTGCGTCCGGACGCCGCGCTGCACTGACGCCGAGTGTGTGGCCCCGTTTCAACCCTCTGAGAAAGATGCAATGAAAGCACTGATTCTGGAAAAGGCGCACGAGATCACGCTGCGCGATGTCGAGTTGCCCCTGCACGTCGGCCCGCGCGACGTGAAGATCCGCATGCACACCGTGGGCGTGTGCGGCAGCGATGTTCATTACTACCAGCACGGCGGCATCGGCCCGTACGTCGTCGACGCGCCCATGATCCTCGGTCATGAGGCTTCGGGTGTGGTGGCCGAGGTGGGCGCCGAGGTCACGCACCTGAAGCCCGGCGACCGCGTCTGCATGGAGCCCGGCATTCCCGACATGGACTCGCGCGCCGTGCGCGAAGGCTTCTACAACCTCGACCCGGCTGTGCGCTTCTGGGCCACGCCGCCGATCCACGGCTGCCTCACGCCCTACGTGGTGCACCCGGCGGCCTTCACCTTCCGCCTGCCCGACAACGTGAGCTTCGGTGAAGGCGCCATCGTCGAGCCGCTGGCCATCGGCCTGCAGGCCGCGAAGAAGGCGGCGCTGAAGCCGGGCGACGTGGCGGTGGTCATCGGCGCCGGCACCATCGGCGCGATGACGGCGCTGGCCGCGCTCGCGGGCGGCGCGGCGCGCGTGATCCTGGCCGACCTCGTGCCCGAGAAGCTGGCGCTGTTCGCCCACAACCCGGCGGTGACGACGGTCGACGTGCGCAGCACCAGCCTTGCCGACACCGTGCAGGCCCTCACCGACGGCTGGGGCGCGAACGTGGTCTTCGAAGCCAGCGGCAGCGCGCGCGCCTTCGACAACGTGTTCGACCTGCTGTGCCCCGGCGGCTGCCTCGTGCTGGTGGGCATACCCGCCGCGAAGGTGGCTTTCGACATCGTCGCGATCCAGGCGAAGGAGGCGCGCATCGAGTCGGTGTTCCGCTACGCCAACATCTTCCCGCGCGCGCTGGCGCTCATCGCGTCGGGGCAGGTCGACGTGAAGCCCTTCATCTCACGCACCTTCGCGTTCGAGGACGGCATCACCGCGTTCGAAGAAGCTGCGGCCGGGCGCGTCACGGATGTGAAGATCCAGATCCAATTTCCCGCCGCCGAAGCCGCCTGAACGCCCCGCAAGGGCGCGGGGCAAGGGGAAACGCTGGGGAGTGCGCTGGCAGGGCGCGGCTACAGTGGCTGCGTTTTGCCACTCGCAGCCTTGCGCGCTTGCCTGCCCATGCTCTTGCCGTTTCGCAATGTCGTTCTCACCGGTGCCTGCGGCGGCCTGGGGCAGGCGCTGGCGCGTGCGCTGATCGACGGCGGTGCGCGCGTGGCGCTGGTGGGGCTCGACACCGAACGCCTTGCGGCGCTCGCTGCCCAAGGTGAAGGGCGCTGCAAGGCCTACACGCCCGACGTGTCCGACAGCCCCGCCATGCAGGCGATGGCGGCTGACTGGATGCAGCGCTTCGGCCCGCCCGATCTCGTGATCGCCAACGCGGGCGTGGCCGGCGGCTACGACACCGCCGAGGCCGACGACCTGGCCGTGTTCCGCCGCATGCTCGAGATCAACCTGCTCGGCGCGGCCACCACCTTCCAGCCTTTCGTGCAACCGATGCGCGCGCAGGGGCATGGCGCGCTCGTCGGCGTGGCCAGCATCGCGGGCTGGCGCGGCATGCCGGGCAACGGGGCCTATTGCGCGAGCAAGGGCGGGCTGATCCGCTATCTCGAAAGCCTGCGCGCCGAACTGCGCGGCACGGGGCTCACGGTGCACACGGTGAGCCCGGGCTACATCCGGACCGCGCTCACGGCCGGCAATCGCTTCGCGATGCCGGGGCTGCTCGAGGCTGACGCGGCGGCGCGCCAGCTGCTGGCGGGGCTGGCGGCCCGGCGCGAAAAGATCGTGCTGCCGCGGCGCATCGGCTGGCTGTCGAAAGCACTGGGCCTGTTGCCCGCGCCGCTGCATGACCGCCTGCTGCGCGGCCAGCCGCGCAAGCCGCGCGTGGGCGAGGCGGGCGCCACCGCCATTCCCGGTCTGAATTCCCAGAAAGAACCTCCCCGCCGATGACGTCTTCCGCTGCCGCCGCCACCGTTCCCACGCACGAACAGATCGCCCTCATCGGCGCCGGGCCCTCGGGCCTGGCGGGCGCCCGCAATCTGCAGAAGCTCGGCGTTCCGTTCCAGGGCTTCGAGGCGCACAGCGACGTGGGCGGCCTCTGGGACATCGACAACCCGCGCTCCACGGTCTACCACTCGGCCCACCTGATCTCGAGCAAGCGCACGACCGAGTTCGCCGAGTTCCCGATGGCCGACACCGTGGCCGACTACCCGAGCCACCGCGAGCTGCGCCGCTACTTCAGTGACTTTGCCGACCGCTTCGGCTTGCGCGCGCACTTTCGCTTCGGCACGCGCGTGCTGCGCGTGGAGCCGGTGAGCGACGCGCCTGACACCCGCTGGCGCGTGAGCGTCGAGGCGCCCGATGGCACCGTGGAAACCGACGAGTACAAGGGCGTGGTGATCGCCAACGGCACGCTCTCCGAGCCCAAGCACCCGCAGTTCGAAGGCCACTTCGACGGCGAGCTGCTGCACACCAGCCGCTACAAGTACGCGGAGCTGTTCAAGGACAAGCGCGTGCTGATCGTCGGCGCCGGCAACTCGGGCTGCGACATCGCGGTCGATGCCGTGCACTACGCGCAAAGCGTCGACATCTCGGTGCGGCGCGGCTACTACTTCGTGCCCAAGTACGTGTTCGGCAAGCCGGCCGACACGCTGGGCGGCAAGCGCCCGCTGCCGCCGTGGCTCAAGCAGAAGGTCGATGCCACCGTGCTGCAGTGGTTCACCGGCGACCCGGTGCGCTTCGGCTTTCCCAAGCCCGACTACAAGATGTACGAGTCGCACCCGGTGGTGAACTCGCTGGTGCTGCACCACGTGGGCCACGGCGACATCGGCGTGCGCGCCGACATCGCGCGGCTCGCCGGGCGCACCGTGCATTTCAAGGACGGCAGCGCGCGCGACTACGACCTGATCCTCACGGCCACGGGCTATGCGCTGCACTATCCGTTCATCGACCGCGAGCTGCTCAACTGGCAGGGCATGGCACCGCGCCTGTACCTGAACATCTTCTCGCCGCGCTTCGAGACGCTGGGCGTGCTCGGCATGATCGAGGCCAGCGGCATCGGCTGGCAGGGACGCTACGAGCAGGCCGAACTGCTGGCGCGCTACTTCCGTGCGCAGGCCGCGGGCTCGCCCAAGGCGGCGGCGCTGCGCACGGCGGTGCAAGGGCCGCCGCCCGACCTGTCGGGTGGCTTCAAGTACCTGCAGCTGGAGCGCATGGCCTACTACGTGCACAAGGACACCTACCGCGCGGCCGTGCGCCAGGCCGCTGCCGCACTGGCTGACTGACCGACCGATCCCTTCTTCACGAGGTTCCGCGCATGCTGCCTGTCGACGAGATCCGCCTGCACTTCAACCCGGCCTCGCTGGTGCTGCTCAATGTGGTGCTGGGCTTCCTGATGTTCGGCATTGCGCTGGACACGCGCATCGACGACTTCAAGCGCGTGGCACGCATGCCCGGCGCGATGGCGGTGGGCATCGGCGCACAGTTCGTGGTGCTGCCGGCCGTGACCTTCGTGCTCACGCTGATCCTGCAGCCAGGGCCGAGCATCGCGCTGGGCATGATCCTCGTGGCCTGCTGCCCGCCGGGCAACATCTCGCAGATCCTCACGCACCGCGCGGGCGGCAACGTGGCGCTGTCGGTGTCGATGACGGCCATCTCGAACGCGCTCTCCATCGTGGTGATGCCGCTGAACTTCGCGTTCTGGGGCGGCCTGCACCCCACGGCCTCGGTGCTGCTCAAGACCATCGCGCTCGACCCCTTCGACATGCTGGGCCACATCGTGATGATCATCGGCATTCCCTTCGTGCTCGGCGTGGCTTGCGCGCACAAGCTGCCGGGGCTCACGGCGCGCATCAAGAAGCCGGCGCGCATCCTGAGCTTCCTGGCGCTGATCGCCTTCATCGTCGGCGCCATCGCGGGCAACTGGCGTTACTTCCTCGACTACGTGGGGCTGGTGCTGATGGCCGTGGTGATCCACGACGCGCTGGCCTTCGGCACCGGCTACCTGTGCGCGCGGCTCTCGGGGCTGGGCGACTACGACCGGCGCGCGGTGTCCATCGAAGTGGGCATCCGCAACGCGGGGCTCGGGCTGGTGCTGATCTTCAGCTTCTTCGGCGGGCTCGGCGGCATGGCCGTGGTGGCCGGCGTGTGGGGCTTCTGGGACATCATCGCGGGCCTGGCGCTGGCGAGCTGGTGGGGGCGCAAGCCTGCGACGCCATGAGTGAGGTCTGGAAGGCGTCCGCGCGGCGCGTGCTGGTGACGGGCGGTGACGGATTCCTGGGGCGCAGCGTGCTCGCGGCATTGACCGCACAGGGCACCTTCGAAACGCTGGTGGCGCTCGACGTGCGCGAGGTGCCCGCCGAGCGGCGGCTGCCCGGCGTGGTCTACCTGCAGCAGGACGTGCGCGACGACGGCATCGCCGACGTGCTCGCCGAACACGCGATCGACACCGTGGTGCACCTCGCGTCCATCGTCACGCCCGGCAAGGACTCGAACCGCGCCTTCGAGCATTCGGTGGACGTGGGCGGCACGCGCAACGTGCTCGACGCCTGCGTGGCGCGCGGCGTGGGGCACATCGTGGTGTCGTCCAGTGGGGCGGCCTACGGCTACCACGCGGACAACCCGGCCTGGATCGCCGAGTCGCAGCCACTGCGCGGCAACCCGGTGTTCGCCTATGCCGACCACAAGCGGCAGGTGGAAGAGATGCTGGCCGACTGCCGTGCGCGGCATCCCGCGCTGGCGCAGACCGTGCTGCGCATCGGCACCATCCTCGGCGAGCGCGTCGACAACCAGATCACGGCGCTGTTCGAGAAGAAGCGGCTGATCGCCATCCGCGGCAGCGACAGCCCCTTCGTGTTCGTGTGGGACGAGGACGTGACCGGCGCCATCGCCCACGCGCTCGGCGGCGCGCCGCCCGGCTGCTACAACCTCGCGGGCGACGGTGCGCTCACCATCCACGAGATCGCCGCACGCCTGGGCAAGCGTGCCATCGCCTGGCCGGCCGGGGTGCTGCAGGCGGCGCTGGCCGCGGGCTCGGCCTTGGGCGTGAGCCGCTACGGGCCCGAGCAGCTCGACTTCCTGCGCTACCGGCCGGTGCTGCTGAACACCGCGCTGAAGACCCAGTTCGGCTACGTGCCGCGCAAGACCAGCCGCGAAGCCTTCGAGGCCTTCATCGCGGCGCGTGCGCGGCAGGGGCGGCCGGTCACTTGCGCGTAGCGTCCGCAGCCGGCGGTGGTGGCGCGATCAGGTAGTCGAGCATGCGCCGCGCATTGAGCGGCAGGTCTTGCGACGAGCGCACGCAGGCCATGAGCGTGCGCTCGGCCCACGGGTCGGCCAGCGAGGCGCGCGCGATCTTCATCGAGCGAGCGCAGCGCTCGGCCGCGGTCTGCGGCACGATGCCCACGCCGATGCCGTACTCGACCATGCGGCACACGGCCTCGAAGTTGCGCACGCGCACGCGGTAGGCCAGGTGCCTGGCGAGCGCGCGCGCATGCCCGGTGATCAGCTGCTGCAGCGCGCTGTCGGCGGGCAGGCCGACGAACTCGCTGTCGACCACCTCGGCCAGGTGCACGCGGCGCCGGCTGGCCAGCGCGTGGCCGCGCGGCATCACCAGCACGAGGTCGTCGCGGCGGAAGGGGTGGCATTCGAGGCCGTCGCTCTCGATGGCGTCGGAGACGATGCCGATGTCGCACAGGCCGCTGCGCAGGGCCTCCACGGTGTCGGGGCTGGCGCGCTCCTCGAGGTCGACCGAGATGCGCGGATGCTCGGCCAGGAAGCGGCTCAGCACCTCGGGCAGGTGCTCGGTGAGCGCCGAGGTGCCGCACATGAAGCGCACGTGGCCCTTGAGGCCCTGGCCGTACTCGCCGAGTTCGCCGCGCAGCCGCTCCATCTGCTGCAGCACGACGCGCGCATGGTGCAGCAGCGTGCGCCCGGCCTCGGTGGGGCGCACGCCCTGCGCGTGGCGCGTGAGCAGTGGGGTGCCGAGCGCGTCTTCCATGCCGCGCACGCGCTGGCTGGCCGAGGCCAGTGTCATGTGCGAGCGGCCGGCGCCGGCCGTGAGGCTGCCGGCTTCGACGACGTGGAGAAAGAGCCGCAGGTCGGTCAGGTCGAATCGCATGATGGGCCGCAAGGTAGCACGCCAGCCTCAGCCTGTGCCTGAGGCTGGCTGCGCGAAAGCCGCATTTCCAGTGAAGGCGCCGGTCGGCAGACTTCGCGGCGATGACGATTTCCAACGATGCAATGGGCCTGTGGGCAGCGGCCGCCGCGGTCTTCCTGCTGGCCGGCCTGATCAAGGGCGTGATCGGCCTCGGGCTGCCGACCGTGGCGATGGCGCTGCTCGCGCTGTGGATGTCGCCCGCTCAGGCGGCGGCGCTGCTGATCGTGCCGTCGCTGGTCACCAACCTCTGGCAGACCGGGCCGCGCGCCAGCGTCGGCGCCGTGTTCCGCCGCATCGGTCGCATGCAGGCCGGTGTCGTGGTGGGCACGCTCGCTGGGGCGTGGTGGCTGGGCGTACCGGCCGGGGCCTGGGCCTCGCTGGCGCTCGGCGTGGCACTGGTGATCTATGCGCTGTGGGGGCTGACGGGGCGGCAGCTGCACGTGAGCGACGCGCAGGCGCGCTGGCTCGGTCCCGTGGTGGGCGCTGCGACGGGACTGGTGACGTCCGTGACCGGCGTGTTCGCGGTGCCGGCCGTGCCGTACCTGCAGGCCCTGGGTTTCCAGCGCGATGCGCTGATCCAGGCCATGGGCATCTCGTTCACCACCTCGACCGTGGTGCTGGCCCTGGGGCTGGCGGCCAACGGAAGCTACCCGGCGGCGGTGCTGGGCGGGTCGCTGGCGATGCTGGTGCCGGCGGTCGGCGGCATGGTGCTGGGCACCTGGTTGCGGCAGCGGCTGCCGGTGGCCGTGTTCCGGCGCTGCTTCCTGATCGGGCTGGCGCTGTTGGGGGCGTACATGGCGCTGCGCGCCGTCATGTCCGCCTGATCCCGTGATCGGTCAGCTGGCGGCCAGCAGGGCCGCGCGCACGCGCTCGATGGTCTGGCGGTAGGGCAGGGCGAAGTCCTCGATGGCTGCGTCGGCCTCGAGCCAGTAGAACGAGAACACCAGGCCTTCTTCTTCGGGGCTGCCCGTGGCCATGTGCTCGAAGGTCTCGGGCAGGGCGCGGTGGTCGCGCATCAGGAAGATGTGCCAGCGCTGCGGGTGGCGGTGCGTGTTGCCTTCGACGCCGGCTTCGCATTCGCGCTCCAGCGTGCCCAGCGATTCGAGCCGGCCGGCGAACACCAGGCCCGACTCTTCGAGCAGCTCGCGCCGCACGGCCGCCTCGGGCGACTCGCCGGGCTCGATGGTGCCCTTGGGCAGCTGCATGTTGCCGTCCTCGGGATGACGGAACACCAGCAGCCGGCCCTGCGCATCGACCAGGCAGGCGCAGGCCTTCGGGATCGTCGCGACGGGGGCGGCGCCGAGCGGGCTGCTGCTGCTGTTCTTCATGGCGGTGGCCGCCTCAGGCGCCCGTGAGGGCGGCCTTGACCGCGGCGCTGACCTGGCCCATGTCGGCCTTGCCGGCCAGGCGCGTCTTGACCACGCCCATCACCTTGCCCATGTCGCCAGGGCCCGAGGCGCCCAGTTCGGCCACGATGGCCTTCACCGCGGCGGCCGTTTCGTCGGCGCTCATGCGCTGGGGCAGGTAGACCTCGAGCACCTTGATCTCGGCGGCTTCCTTGTCGGCCAGGTCGGCGCGCCCACCCGTGGTGAACGCGGCGATCGAGTCCTTGCGCTGCTTGACCATCTTGTCGACGATGGCCACGACCATGGCGTCGTCGAGTTCCACGCGCTCGTCGACTTCCTTCTGCTTCATGGCGGCGAGCAGCAGGCGGATGGTGGCCAGGCGCTCCGAGTCCTTGGCGCGCATCGCCGTCTTCATGTCTTCGGTGATTTGTTCTTTGAGAGTCATTCTTCGCAACCTTTCGGAAAAAACAAAAGCCGCGGCAGGTTTCCCTGGCGCGGCTGGTGCAACGGGGCGCTGGCGGGGACTTTCGTCGGGGCCAGCCACCCTGGGCGTTGCTTAGTACAGCTTCTTGGGGAGCTGCATGCTGCGCACGCGCTTGTAGTGGCGCTTGACCGCAGCTGCCTTCTTGCGCTTGCGCTCGGCCGTCGGCTTCTCGTAGAACTCGCGGGCGCGCAGGTCGGTCAGCAGGCCGAGCTTTTCGATGGTGCGCTTGAAGCGGCGCAGGGCGACGTCGAAGGGCTCGTTTTCTTTAACGCGGATGGTGGTCATTGATGAATCGTTGAAATGGATTTGGCCGGGGGAGATCGAGGCCCCAAGCCGGGGTTCCTCAACTGAAAACTTTTTGCGGCCGTTGAGGGAAGGCCAGAGTTAGCCCGCGATTATAGCGCGGTTGCGCACGCATGTGCGCTCGCCCACGCCCATTGGAAGTTGTATCCGCCCAACCAGCCGGTCACGTCGACCACTTCCCCGATGAAATACAGGCCCGGCTGCTTCGATTCCATGGTTTGCGACGACAGATCGCGGGTGTCGACGCCGCCCGCCGTCACCTCGGCCTTCTTGTAGCCTTCGGTGCCGTTGGGGGTGATCTGCCAGCGGGCGATGCGCTCGGACAGTGCCGCCAGCGCCTTGTCGGTGGCCTCGTTGACCGGGCGCTGCAGGGCCGGGTCTTCGCCGACCCAGGCGTCGGCCAGGCGCGAGGGCACCAGCGCGGCCAGCTCGTTGGCGATGCGTTTCTTCGAGCGCCGCTTGGCGTCGGACAGCGACTCGGCCACGTCCGTGCCGGGCGCGAAGTCGAGCGTCAGCGGGGCGCCGGGCTTCCAGTAGCTCGAGATCTGCAGCACCGCCGGGCCCGACAGGCCGCGGTGGGTGAACAGCAGGTCTTCCAGGAAGGCCATCTTGTCCTTCTTGCCGCCGGTCTCGATGCGCACCGGCAGTGCCAGCCCGGCCAGGCCGGCATAGGGCGCCCAGGCGTCGCCGCCGAAGGTCAGCGGCACCAGCGCCGGGCGGGGCGTGACCAGGCGCAGGCCGAACTGCTCGGCGAGCCGGTAGCCGAAGTCGCTCGCACCAATCTGGGGAATCGACAAGCCGCCGGTGGCCACCACGAGCTTGGGCGCGTCGATCGGGCCGCGCGTGCTACTGATTTGGTAGCGCCCGTCGACAAAGGCGATGTCGCCGAGCTTGCACGGCTGCCAGCGCTCGACGCTGCCGGCGGCGCACTCGGCCAGCAGCATGTCGACGATCTGCTGCGAGGAGCCGTCGCAGAACAGCTGGCCCTTGTGCTTCTCGTGGTACGCGATGCCGTGGCGCTGCACCATGTCGATGAACTGCTGCGGCGCGTAGCGCGAGAGCGCCGAGCGGCAGAAATTCGGGTTGTCGCCGACGAAATGGCGCTGCGGGGCGCGCACGTCGAGGTCGCGGTTGGTGAAGTTGGCGCGGCCGCCGCCCGAGATGCGGATCTTTTCGCCGACCTTCTCGCTGTGGTCGACCAGCAGCACACGCAGGCCGCGCTGGCCCGCCAGTGCGGCGCACAAGAGACCGGCGGCGCCGGCACCGACGACAACGACGTCAAAGGAAGAAGAGGGGGAAGAGCTCAAGCGGGTCCGTCCGCCGCCAGCACCGGCGGCGGGTTGTATTTGAGGTGGCCCACGTAGCGCAACGGCTGAGTGGCGGCGATCGAGGGCACATCGCCCTCGCGCATGTGGAGCAGGTCGGCCGGACTCACCCAGCGCGGGTCGGCGTCGGTGATCGGCACGCCGGCCTGGCGGTAGGCCTCCAGCACGAACTGGGAGCAGAAGAACTGGTCGTTGCGACTGGCGCCCAGCTGCACCGTGGCCAGGCCGCTGATGCAGTACGCGCTCACGGCCGACGGAATCAGCGGCAGCTCGCACAGCCGGCGGTTCAGCACGAAGGGGGCGTTCAGCAGCACGCCGGCGGTGTTGTAGCGGGTGCCGACCTGCGAATGCGCCCACTCGCGCATCTTCTCGACGTCGGCCTCGACGAGGCCCGGCACGCGAAAGGCGACGACCATCTGCTCTTCGTCGACCACCTCGGCCAGCGGCCGTGCGCGCACGCCGGTGCCCACGGCCTCGGCGATCTGGCCGTCGCCCAGGTAGAGCACGGCATGGCTCACCGGCGAGAAAGTGCCCAGGCGGATGCCGAACGAGTTCACCGTGGCGATCGAGGTCAGCAGGATGTCGCCGGGCGCCAGCACCTCGGCGCCGATCAGCTCGCCGCCGTTGCCGGGGGCGATCACCGAGCTCTGCACGCGCAGGCGCAGGCCGGAGGTTTCGGAAGGCATCTCGATGCGCGTGGCGCAGGCCGAGAGCAAGAGCGGCAGCGCCGCGGCGAGCGCAACCGCGCGAAGAAGGGAGGCCATGGTCATCCCTTCCACACGAACGGGAACTTCAGCTGCTTGAAGAAGCCGTTGGGCACGTAGTCGCCCAGCACGCCGTACTTCTCGGGCCAGAGCTTGGTGCTCTTCACGGCGGTGCCGAAGAGGTAGTCGAGGAAGGCGTAGTGCGCCGCGTAGTTCTTGTCGAGTGCCTCGATGTCCTGGCTGTGGTGCCAGTGGTGGAAGTTGGGCGTCACGATCAGGTAGCGCAGCGGGCCCAGGCGCACGCTCACGTTGCAGTGGTTGAACACCGCCTGGAAGCCGACCACGACGATGTAGGCGTCGATCACGTCCTTGCTGAAGCCCAGCACGTAGATGGGTGCGAGCACCAGCGTGCGCGTGATCAGCAGCTCCAGGATGTGCTGGCGCGAGCCCGCCATCCAGTCCATGCTCTTCACGCTGTGGTGCACCGCGTGCAGGCGCCACAGCACCGGCACCTCGTGGTACGCGCGGTGCGTCCAGTACTGCACGAGGTCGGCCACCAGGATGATCAGCAGGATGCCGGCCCAGAACGGCAGGTTGCTCACCCAGCCGCGGATGCCGTCGTTGGCGGCCCAGCCGAAGAGCTTGTGCACCATGAGGTTGGTGGCCAGCAGCACGAAGCCCACGATCATGTGGTTCACCACGAAGTGATGAAAGTCGGTCTGCCACTCTTCGCGGAACACCGGCTGGTCCTTGCGCAGCGCAAAGAGCTTCTCGATGAAGATGAAGATCAGCGACGAGCCCAGCAGGTCGAGGATGAACCAATCGAGCCCGATGTAAGGCGTGTGGTCCGCGAAGTCGTGCACCGGCACCTTGTGCCCGCCCAGCAGCGCCGACACCGCCACCAGCAGGAACGCGGCCGACGAGAGCCAGCGCGAGCGGTTGAAGATGATGTTGACCAGCGAGAGCCCGCCGGCAATGACCAGCGCGGTGAGCAGGATGACGCGCATCACGTCGACGTTGTAGCTCTTGCGCAGCTCGGGCGTCGTCAGGTACTGCGGAAAGTGGAAGGCCAGCACGCCCAGAAAGCACAGGGCGGCGAGGCTGAAGGCGATGGTGCCTGTGACCAGCCCGCGCCCGCGGCGCAGCTCGCCGTGGCTTTCGGTGAATTCGTTGAGTTTGTCGAGCATCCCTGCCTCTTCCTTCTTGTTCGTTGGGCCGGGCGGGATTTTAGGCGGCGCCCGGACGGCGGCGCTACACTGCGCCTCCTCATGGCCCGCCGCTCCCTTCGTCGCTGCACGACCGCGATTTTCGTGGTCCTGTCGCTGCTGTTCTCGCAGCTGGCGCTGGCAGGCTATGTCTGCCCCGGCGCGTCGGACAGCCCGGGCTCGATGGCCGACATGATGGCGTCGGGCGAGCCCTGCGAAGGCATGGACATGGCCCAGCCGGTGCTGTGCTTCCAGCACGCCGCCGACCTGTCGCTGTCCTTCGAGCCGGTGAAGCTGACCACGCCCTCGCTGCCGGCCATCGTGCAGCTCGTGGTGATGCCGCTGGTGCTGGTGTCGGAAGGCCATGTCCTTCCGACGCAGGCCGTGCCGGAGCGGCAGCATCCACCGCCCGATCCCGTTTTTCTCGCCACGCGCCGACTGCGCGTCTGACATCTCCGTCGACTGACCGGTGCTGGTGCGGCGCGTCCGCCCGCCAGCGATTCGCTCGTTCGTTTGCGGAGTTTTCATGTTCATTTCCTTTTCGCGCGCGGCCGCATGGGCTGCCGCGCTACTGCCGTACCTGGCGACGGCGGCCCCCCTGTCCCTGGAGGACGCGCTTCAGCGGGCGACGCAGCGCTCCGAAGCCACCCGCGCCGCCCGTGCCGGCGTCGCCAGCGCCACGGCGGCGGCCTCCGCGGCCCCGCAGCTTCCCGACCCCACGCTGCGCATCGGCGTCGACAACCTGCCCGCGACGGGCGCGGATCGTTTCCACACCACGCGCGACTCGATGACGATGAAGCGCATCGGCCTCAGCCAGGAATGGCTGTCCGCCGACAAGCGCGCCGCGCGGCAGGCCGCCGCCGAGGCGTCGGTCGGCCTGGAGGCGGTGCGGGTGCAGGCCGCCGTGGCCGACACCCGCCGGCAGGCCGCGCTCGCCTACGTGGACGCCTTCTACGCCGGCGAGAGCATCAAGCTCGCGCGGCGCATGGAACACCACGCGCACGAAGAACTGGAGGCCTCGCGCGCACGCCTGTCGTCGGCCGCGGGAAACAGCCAGGACGTGCTGGCGCTGGCCGGCGCCAGAGGCATCGCGGAAGGCGAGACGGCCGACCTCCTGCAGCAGCAGGAAGCTGCCAGCGTCGCCTTCCAGCGCTGGGTCGGCGTGCCGCCCGACGAACTGCGGCCTCCGGGCACCATCGCCGTGCCCTCCGAAGCGGCCTACGTGGCCGCGCACCCCACGGTCGCGGCCCTGCAGCGCGATGTCGACGTGGCCAGGCAGACGGCGGCCGTCACCGCCTCCAACCGCAAGCCGAACTGGACCTGGGAGCTCGCCTACGGGCAGCGCACCGGCTACGCCGACATGGTGTCGGTGGGTCTGAGCATTCCCCTGCCCATCGCACCCGGCGAGCGGCAGGACCGGGACACCGCCGCCAAGCTCGCGTTGGTCGAGAAGGCCGAGGCCGACCTGGCCGAAGCCACCCGGGCCGCGACCGCCGAGTACCAGGCGCTGCGCAGCGATGCGCAACGCCTGCAGCAACGCATCGACCGCTACCGCTCGGGCGTGGTCGTTCCGGCCGGCCAGAGAACGGCGGCCGCGACCGCGGCCTACCGCTCCAACCAGGGCAGCCTCGTCACGCTGTTCGAGGCGCGGCATGCCGAAGTCGAAGCGCAGCGCAAGCTGCTGACGCTGCAGCGCGACCTGGCCAGAACCCATGTCCAACTGGCCTTCCGGCCGCTCACCACCGAGGGGGCCCCATGAACCGCACACGCACGATCGGCGCTTCGCTGCTGGCCGCCCTGTTGCTCGCCGCAGGCGCCTTCTACCTGGGGCGCACGACCGCCCCGTCCACCCCGGACGGCCGCAAGGTCCTCTACTGGCACGACCCCATGGTGCCGGGTCCGCGCTTCGACAAGCCCGGCAAGTCGCCCTTCATGGACATGCAGCTGGTGCCCATGTACGCCGACAGCACCACCGGCACGGGCAGTGCAGGCGGCGTGCAGGTGAGCCCCACGGTCCAGCAGAACCTCGGCATCCGGTATGCCGGCGTGCGGCGCGCGGAAACCGCCGCGTCCTTCGATGCGGTCGGTGCCGTGCAGTTCGACGAGCGGCTCAATGTCGTCGTGCAGACGCGCGTGGCGGGCTACGTCGAGCGCCTGTCGGTCCGTGCGCCGATGGAGCGCGTGCGCAAGGGGCAGGCGTTGGCGACGGTCTTCGCGCCTGAATGGCTGGGCCCGCAGAACGAGTTGCTGGCCCTCAAGCGATCGGGCGTTTCCGCCGACCTCGTCGCCGCGGCGCGTGATCGCATGCGGGCCCTGTCCATCCCCGCCGAGCTCATCCGCCGCAGCGAGGAGACCGGCACGGCGCAGGCGCGCTACGTGCTCACCGCGCCGTCCGACGGCGTGGTGGCCGAGCTGGGCGTGCGCGAAGGCGTCGCGGTCACGCCCGGCATGACGCTGTTCCGCATCGCGGGCCTGGAGAAGGTCTGGGCGGTGGCCGAGATTCCGGAAGCGCAGGCCGTGCGGCTCGCGCGCGGCCAGAAGGTCAGGGCAGTCCTCCAGGCCGATGCCGCCCAGTCGTTCGACGGCACGCTCGACGAGATCCTGCCCGAGGTCAACGCAGCCACCCGCACCCTGAAGGCCCGCTTCGAGGTCGACAACCGGCGCGGCACGCTCACGCCCGGCCTGCTGCTGCGCCTGCAGGTGACGGGGCCCGCCAGCACCCGGCTGGTCGTGCCGTCCGAAGCCGTCATCCGCACCGGCAAGCGCGCGGTCGTCATCGTGCGCAAGACCGACGGCGCGTTCGAGCCGCGCGACGTGTCGACTGGCGCGGACCTGGGCGACGACACCGAGATCGTCTCGGGCCTGAATGAAGGCGAGCAGGTGGTGGCCAGCGGCCAGTTCCTCATCGACTCGGAAGCCCGACTGCGCTCGGTGCTGGGCAGCATGGCATCGCCTGCCGTCACGGCCGCCACGCCGGCCGCCGTGCTGCACCTGGCCGAAGGCAAGGTCGAAAGCGTGGCGCCCGACGGCCTCACGATCTCGCACGGCCCCGTCGCGACGCTCAAGTGGCCATCGATGACGATGGGCTTTGCGAAGGCATCGCCCGAGGCGTTCCCGGACATTCAGCCCGGCGACCTGGTCCGCTTCGAGTTCAAGGAAGGCGGCCCCACGGGCTACGAGCTGGTCTCCGTGCAGCGCATGCCACAGGGTGCCAAGCGATGATCGCCGCCGTCATCCGCTGGTCGATCGGCAACCGCTTCCTGGTGCTGATCGCGACCCTGTTCCTGGTGGCCGCCGGGTGGTGGTCGGTGGCGCGCACGCCGCTCGATGCGCTGCCCGACCTGTCGGACACGCAGGTCATCATCCGCACGCCTTTCCCCGGCAAGGCGCCCCAGGTGGTCGAAGACCTCGTCACCTACCCGCTGACCACCACCATGCTCAGCGTGCCCGGTGCGAAGACGGTGCGTGGCTACTCGTTCTTCGGTGATTCGTTCGTCTACGTGCTGTTCGACGACAAGACCGATCCGTACTGGGCGCGCTCGCGCGTGGTGGAGTACCTGAACCAGGTGCAGGGCAGGCTGCCCGCGGGCGCGAACGCCTCGCTGGGCCCCGATGCCACGGGCGTGGGCTGGGTCTACGAGTACGCGCTGGTCGACCGCACGGGCACGCGCGACATCGGGCAGCTGCGCGCGCTGAACGACTGGTTCCTCAAGTTCGAACTGAAGACCGTGCCCGACGTGGCCGAGGTCGCCAGCATCGGCGGCATGGTGCGCCAGTACCAGGTGGTGCTCGACCCCGACCGCATGCGCGCGCTGGGCATCACGCAGCAGGCGGTCGTGGCGGCGCTGCAGAAGGCCAACCAGGCCTCGGGCGGCTCGGTCGTCGAACTCGCCGAGGCCGAATACATGGTGCGTTCGCGCGGCTACCTGCGTTCGCTGGACGACTTCCGCACCATCCCGTTGGCCGTGACGGGCGCCACGCCGGTGCTGCTGCGCGACGTGGCGACGGTGCAGATCGGCCCCGAGATGCGCCGCGGCATCGCCGAACTCGACGGCGAGGGCGAAGTGGCGGGCGGCGTGATCGTCATGCGCTCGGGCAAGAACGCGCGCTCGACCATCGAGGCCGTCAAGGCCAGGCTCGATGCGCTCAAGCCTGGCCTGCCGCCGGGCGTCGAGATCGTGCCGACCTACGACCGCTCGCTGCTGATCGACCGCGCCGTCGACAACCTGCGCGGCAAGCTGATCGAGGAGTTCATCGTGGTGGCGCTGGTCTGCGCGGTCTTCCTGTTCCACCTGCGCTCGGCGCTTGTGGCGGTGGTGGCCTTGCCGATCGGCGTGCTGGCGGCCTTCATCGTGATGCACTGGCAGGGCGTCAACGCCAACATCATGTCGCTGGGCGGCATCGCGATCGCGATCGGGGCGATGGTGGACGGCGCCATCGTGATGGTCGAGAACGTGCACAAGCACATCGAGGCCTTCGAGACGGCGCAGGGCCGGCAGCCGACGGTGGTCGAGCGATGGAGGCTGGTGGCTGACGCGTCGGTGGAGGTCGGGCCGGCGTTGTTCTTCTCGCTGCTGGTGATCACGCTGTCCTTCGTGCCCGTGTTCTCGCTCGAGGCGCAGGAGGGGCGGCTGTTCTCGCCGCTGGCCTTCACCAAGACCTACGCCATGGCTGCTGCGGCAGGCCTGTCGGTGACGCTGATTCCGGTGCTCATGGGCTACCTGGTGCGCGGGCGCATTCCGCACGAAGGCGCCAATCCCGTGAACCGCTTCCTGATGGCCGTGTACCGGCCCGCGCTGGAGCTGGTGCTGCGCTTTCCCAAAGGGACGCTGGCCGTTGCCGCGGTGCTGCTGGCGCTGACCGTGGTGCCGCTGATGCGCCTGGGCGGCGAGTTCATGCCGCCGCTGGACGAGGGCGACCTGCTCTACATGCCGTCGGCGCTGCCGGGGCTGTCGGTGTCGAAGGCCGCCGAGCTGCTGCAGCAGACCGACCGCCTCATCAAGACCGTGCCCGAGGTCGCGCGCGTGTTCGGCAAGGCCGGCCGCGCGGACACCGCGACCGACCCCGCGCCGCTCGAGATGTTCGAGACCACCATTCAGTTCAAGCCGAAGGATCAATGGCGCGTCGGCATGACACCCGACAGGCTGGTCGAGGAGCTGGACCGCGCCGTCAAGGTGCCGGGCCTGACCAACGTGTGGGTGCCGCCCATCCGCAACCGCATCGACATGCTGGCCACGGGCATCAAGAGCCCGGTCGGCATCAAGGTGGCGGGGGCGGACCTGGCCACCATCGATGCGCTCACCACGCAGATCGAGGCGGCGGTGAAGGGCGTGCCCGGCGTGTCGTCGGCGCTGGCGGAGCGGCTCACCGGCGGGCGCTACATCGACGTCGATGTCGACCGGCTCGCCGCCGCGCGCTACGGCCTCTCGGTGGCCGATGTGCAGGCCGTGGTGTCCACGGCCATCGGCGGCGAGAACGTGGGCGAAGTCATCCAGGGCCGCGAGCGCTATCCGATCAACGTGCGTTATCCGCGCGAGATCCGCGATTCGCTGGAACGGCTGCGGCAGCTGCCCTTCGTGACCGACAAGGGCGCGCAGCTGCTGCTCAGCGACGTCGCGCGCATCACCATCGAAGACGGCCCGCCGATGCTGCGCAGCGAGAACGCGCGGCTGTCGGGCTGGGTCTACGTCGACGTGCGCGGGCGCGACCTGCGCTCCGCCGTCCACGACATGCAGGCCGCCGTCGATCAGGCCGTGAAGATGCCCGCGGGCTATGCGGTGTCATGGTCCGGCCAGTTCGAGTACCTGGCGCGCGCGACCGAGCGGCTGAAGCTGGTCGTTCCGGCCACGCTGGCGGTGATCTTCGTGCTGCTGTACCTGCTGTTCCGCTCGTTCGCCGATGCGGCCCTCGTGATGGCGGCCGTGCCGTTCTCGCTCGTCGGCGGCTTCTGGCTCATCTGGGCGCTGGGCCATTCGATCTCGGTCGCCACGGCGGTCGGTTTCATCGCGCTGGCCGGTGTGGCGGCCGAGTTCGGGGTGGTGATGCTGGTCTATCTGAAGAACGCGCTGGCACGGCGCCTCGACGCCGGCGAGCCGATGAACGACGAGACGCTCCTGGCTGCGATCCGCGAAGGCGCCGTGCTGCGCGTGCGGCCCAAGGCCATGACCGTGGCCGTCGTGATGGCCGGCCTGCTGCCCATCCTGTGGGGCAGCGGCACCGGCTCGGAGGTGATGACCCGCATTGCCGCGCCCATGGTGGGCGGCATGGTCACCGCACCGCTGCTGAGCATGCTGGTCGTGCCCGCGGCCTGGTATCTGCTGCGCCGCCGCGCCCCTTTGTCGTCAGCTGTTTCCAACCCCTCATCTCATCAAGGAGCCACTTCATGAACGTTTTCCATCCCCTTGCCTTCGCACTGATCGCTGGCCTGGCCGGTGCCGCGCAGGCCCAGGCGCCGAAGAGCGAGCCACCGCCCGCGAAGGCGTCCGCGCCGGGCATGCTGACCGATGCCGTGGTCCAGAAGATCGAT
Organism: Variovorax sp. GW821-FHT09D07; assembly: GCF_059416345.1. Taxonomy (NCBI): domain Bacteria; kingdom Pseudomonadati; phylum Pseudomonadota; class Betaproteobacteria; order Burkholderiales; family Comamonadaceae; genus Variovorax; species Variovorax sp. GW821-FHT09D07. The sequence goes on along the minus strand of NZ_JBWKOY010000001.1, from coordinate 1,332,986 downwards.
CCGGCCCGCGGCCTGATCGTGTTGAAGCACGGCGACATCCCCAACCTGGCGATGCCGCCGATGACGATGGGTTTCGATGTGGCCGAGAAGCAGATGCTTGAACAGGTCAAGCCCGGCGACAAGGTCCGGTTTCATGTCGAGGTGGTGAAGGGCAAGCCGACCGTCACGCACCTTGAAGCTGCGCGCTAGGTCCCGAACCGGCCGGCGTCGCCCGGCTGCAGCGCGGCTGCAGCCAGCCCCTGCAGCACGTCGCCCACCACGATCACCGCCGGGCTGGCCAGCCCGGCGTCGGCGATGCGGGCCTGCAGGCCCTGCAGCGTGGTCACGAGGTGGCGCTGGTGCGGCAGGCTCGCGTGCTGCACCACGGCCACGGGCGTGTCGCCCGGCAGGCCGTGCAGCAGCTCGCGCTCGATGTGGCTGGCGCCCGAGACGCCCATGTAGATCACGAGCGTCAGGCGTGCGTTGTGCGCGGTGGCGGCCAGCGCGCGCCAGTCGGTCGGGTCTTCGGCCGCGCCGGCGCCGGTCTTGGCGTGGCCGGTGACGAAGACCACGCCCTGCGCATGGTCGCGGTGGGTGAGCGGGACGCCCAGCGAGGTCACGGCGGCCAGGCCGGCGGTGATGCCGTTGACCACCGCGCATTCGATGCCGGCCTCGCGCAGGTGTTCCACCTCTTCGCCGCCGCGCCCGAAGATGAACGGGTCGCCGCCCTTGAGGCGCACCACGGTTTCGCCTTCGCGCACGGCGGTGATCATGAGCCGCTCGATGAAGGCCTGCGGCGTGCTCTTGCAGCCGCCGCGCTTGCCCACGTGCACGATGCGCGCGCCGGGGCGGGCGTAGGCCTGGAGCACGGCGTCGTTCACGAGGTCGTCGACCAGCAGCACCGTGGCGGCCTGGATCGCCTTGACGGCCTTGACGGTCAGCAGTTCGGGGTCGCCGGGGCCGGCGCCCACCAGCGTGCAGCGGCCGGTGATGAGGGTGGAAGGGGTGTTCATGCGTGGGAGGCCAGTTCGGTGATGTGCCTGACTTGCGTCGCGATGGCTTCGGGCACGGGAAGCTCGCCGGCCAGCACGCGCCGCGTGTACTCGGCCGTGGTGGCGACGTCGATTTCTTTCGGCAGGCCGGGCACGTCGGCGGCGGTGCCGGCGGCCTGGGCCTGGAGTTCGCTGCGCACGCCGCGCACGAAGCCGTCGATCTGCGCGGTGCGGCGCGGGTCGGACACCACCTCGCCCTCGAGGCCGCGCGAGAGCAGGGCGGTCATGCCCGTGAGCTCGAAGGTCTCGCCCATCGTGCGGGCGTATTCGGGGTGCGTGTAGCTGGCCACCACCACGCAGGGGCCGGTGGTCGGGCGCATGAGCTTGACCACGCTGTGGCCGGGGTTGCGCAGGCCCACCACGCGGCGCACGTCGAGCAGGCGCTTGAGCGCGGGGTTCAGCAGCTCGGTCGGGGCAAAGCCCACCTGGCCGGCGGCCAAGGGGGTGAGCGTGGTCATCGGGGGCATGTCCAAAGCTGAAAGCACGTTCGATGCCAGTACGCGCGAGGTTTCGCTTGCGCTGCCGTGCACCAGCACCGCCAGGCCTTCGCGCGCCAGCAGCAGCGCCAGCAGCGGCGTGAGCACCGGCAGCTTGCGCGCGCCGTTGTAGCTGGGCAGCACGATCAGAGGGCCGCTGCGGGTCGTCACGGGGTTCAGGCGCGCATGCGTGGCGTCGAGAAAGCCGGCCATCTCCTCGGGCGTCTCGCCCTTGATGCGCATGGCCAGGCAGAAGCCGCCGATCTCCAGGTCGGTGACCGTGCCGTCCAGCACCTGGCCGAACAGGTCGCGGGCCTGCTCGCGCGTGAGCGGACGGGCGCCCCGCGCGCCGCGGCCGATTTCCTTGATGTAGTGGCTGATTCCCATGGGTAGGCGGATTGTCCCGCAACGCTTATGCCGGAATGTGAGTCGGCTTATGCCCCCACGGCCAGTGCTTCGGCCGGGGTGGCCCGCACCATGCGCTTGAGCTCCGGCACGCACGACCCGCAGTTGGTGCCGCACTTCAGCGCCCCCTGCAGCGCCGCCAGCCGCTCGTCGGGGCTGCCGGTGCAGCGCAGCAGCTCGGCCTCGATGGCGCGGTCGGTCACGTTGAAGCAGGCGCACACCGGCTTGCCGCGCGACTGCACGGCCACCGGCGCGCGGGCGCCCGGCGACAGCAGCAGGCGGCCGTAGCTCTGGGCCGGCAGTTCCTCGCGCAGCAGGGTGGCGATCCAGGCTTCGGCGCTGGTGTCGCCGCCCAGCAGGAAGGCCTCGAGTCCGGCGCTGCCGTCGGCGCGGCGCACCAGCCGCGCGGCGCGGCGCTGGCCGCGGCGGTGGTCGGCGTAGCGCAGGGTGTCGGCGGTCTGCAGGCCCAGCAGGGCTTCGATTTTTTCGACCAACGCGGCGTCGGGCGCGTCGTGCGCGGCGGCGCGAAAGAGGACGCCGCTGCGTTCTGCTTCGCCGGGCGCGTTGCCCGCGAACGGCACGCAGGTGGCGAAGGGGAACAGCGCCATCAGCGGCTGCAGTGCGCGCTGCGCCGTGAGCGCGTCGCCGGCGGGCAGCCAGGCCATCGCCAGCAGCGACCACGGCAGCTCGGCCTTGAGGATCTTCACGGGCGTGTGCTTGAGCTCGGGCTGCTTCGAGGTGGGGCAGTAGGCCGGCGTGGTGAGCGCGTTGATGCCCGCCAGCCGCACGCCGGTCGACGAGCAGCCGCTCAGGTACTCCTCGCCCCAGTGCATGGCGACGAAGGCCTGGCTCATACCGATCTCGGCGCTGGCGCGCGCCGGCAGCAGGATCGAGCCGCGCTTCGATGTGAGGTGCACCAGGTCGCCCTCGGCGATCTGGCGGCGCGCCATGTCCTGCGCGTTCATCTGCACCACGGGCTCGGCCACGTGGCCGAACAGCTTGCCGACCGTGCCGGTGCGGCTCATGCCGTGCCACTGGTCACGCAGCCGGCCGGTGTTCAGCGAGAAGGGAAAGCGCGCCTCGCGCGCCTCGGCCACGGGCTTGTAGGGCGTGTCGACAAAGCGCGCGCGGCCGTCGGGCGTGGGGAACACGCCGTCTTCGTACAGGCGCACGCGGCCGGCGCGCTCGCCTTCCTTCAGCGGCCATTGCTGCGGGCCGACGTTCTCGAGCATCGCGTAGCTCAGGCCGGTGATGTCCAGGTCGCGTCCGCGCGTGGATTCGCGGTGCTCGTTCCAGACCGACTCGGCGCTCTCGTACGGGAACAGCGTGAAGGTGCGGCCCAGCTGCGCTTCGAGGCGGCGCGCGAAGGCCACGCCGATCGACCAGTCGTTGCGCGCCTCGCCGGGCGCCGGCACGGCCGGGCGCACGCGCGAGATGCGGCGCTCGCTGTTGGTCACGGTGCCTTCCTTCTCGCCCCAGGTGGTGGCGGGCAGCAGCAGGTCGGCGAAGGCGCAGGTGGCGGTGGTGGCGAAGGCTTCCTGCACCACGACGAACTCGGCGCGTTCGAGCGCGCGGCGCACCGTGGCCTGGTCGGGCATCGATTGCGCGGGGTTGGTGCAGGCGATCCACAGGGCGCGGATCTCGCCGTCGGCCGCGGCCTGGAACATCTCCACGGCGGTCTTGCCCGGCTTCTCGGGCACCGAGGGCACGCCCCACAGCGCGGCCACTTCGGCGCGGTGCTCGGGGTTGGCCAGGTCGCGGTGCGCGCTCAGCAGGTTGGCCAGGCCGCCCACCTCGCGCCCGCCCATCGCATTGGGCTGGCCCGTGAGCGAGAACGGGCCCGCGCCGGGCTTGCCGATCTGGCCCGTGGCCAGGTGCAGGTTGATGAGCGCGGCGTTCTTCGCCGTGCCGCTGGACGACTGGTTCAGGCCCTGGCAGTACAGGCTCAGCGTGGCGGGCGAGGTGGCGAACATCCGCGCCGCCGCGAGCAGGTCGTCCTTCGGAATGCCGCACACCTGCGCCACGGTGTCGGGCGTGCAGTCGCGCACCGTGGCCTTCAGTGCGTCGAAACCGTTGGTGCGGGCCGCGATGTAGGCGGTGTCGGTCCAGCCTTCCCACAGCATCAGGTGCAGCATGCCGTGGAACAGCATCACGTCGGTGCCGGGCTGGATCGGCAGGAACAGGTCGGCGATCTCGACCGTGTCGGTGCGGCGCGGGTCGGCCACGACGATCTTCAGCGCCGGGTTCGCGGCCTTCGCGTCCTCGATGCGGCGAAAAAGAATCGGGTGCGCCCACGCCGTGTTGCTGCCCACGATGAACAGGCACTCGGCGTGCTTCAGGTCGTCGTAGCAGGCCGGCGGCGCGTCGGCGCCCAGCGTCTGCTTGTAGCCGGCCACCGCGCTGCTCATGCACAGGCGCGAGTTGGTGTCGATGTTGTTGGTGCCGACCAGGCCCTTGGCGAGCTTGTTGAAGACGTAGTAGTCCTCGGTCAGCAGCTGGCCCGACACGTAGAAGCCGACCGCGTCGGGACCGTGGTCGCGCACCACCTGCGCGAACTTGCCGGCGGCGAGGTCGAGCGCGTGGTCCCACGTCACGGGCGCGGGCGCCTCCTTGCGCGCGAGGCGCTGCAGGGGCTGCAGCAGCCGCGTCTGGCGCGTGACGGTCGCGCTGGCCGTGAGGTGCAAGGTCGAGCCCTTGGTGCACAGGCGGCCGAAGTTCGCCGGATGGTCGGGGTCGCCGCGCACGCCGGTGATCTGGTCGCCCTGCGATTCGATGATGACGCCGCAGCCGACGCCGCAGTACGGGCAGGTGGAGCGCGTCTCCTGGGTCATGCGGGCCTCAACCTTCTTCCGGGGACAGGACCGTCACGGCGGCCAGGCGCTGCGGCCCGGCGACCGGGCGCTCCAGGTCGAGCGCGTGCGTGGCCAGTTCGCCGGCGTCCAGGTGCACCACGCCGTCTTCGAGCTTCACCGCGAACTTCGGCGTGCAGCCTTCGTCGGGCGAGCGGGCGCAGCCGTCGTCCAGGCCGATGGCCCAGTTGTGCAGCGGGCAGGCCACGCTGGTGCCGAACACGATGCCCTGGCTCAGCGGACCGCCCTTGTGCGGGCAGCGGTCGAGCAGTGCGAAGACCTGGTCCTCGGCGTTGCGGAACACGGCCACGTCCAGGCCGGCGGGCCGCATCACGCGGCGGGCACCGAGCACGGGGATGTCGTCGAGGCGGCAGATGGCTTTCCAATCGCTCATGGTGGGGCTCTCTTGTCTTGTGTTCGGGCGCGGGTCAGGTCTTGATCTCGGCGTACAGGCCGGTCACGCGGTCCATGATCGCGAGCAGGTTCTCGCTGCTCACGAACACGTCGGACATCAGCGCGGGCGAGGCGCCCGCACCGTCCAGGCGCTGCAGGCCGCGGTTGAAGAACATCCATTGCGCGTCGGCCAGCACCAGCTCCTGGCGGATCTGCGCGGTGGCCTCGGGCGCGTTGCGCAGCAGCTCGAGCGCGGCGAGGAATTCGGTGCGCGCCTTGGCGATCTCGGCGGTGCTGCCGGCCGGGTCGATCTGCATCGCCGCGGCCAGGTAGCACTTGGCCATGCGCTGCGACAGCATGCGCTGGCGCCCCGCGATGTTGACCAGCCGCCCGACCGGCTTGCCCGAGGCGGCCTCGTACTGCGCCGTGCCCTGGTGGGCCAGCGCGAGCACGGCGGCGTCGAGCGCCACGACCCGCGCGGCGGCCTCCCGGCCGGGCGCCGCATCGGCCAGCTCGGTGCGGAACGCGCGCCAGGCGCCGTCCAGGCCGTCGTAGGTGGCGCGCAGTGCGGGCGTCGGCGCAAAGGCCTTGAGCTCGCCGAGCTGGCGCTCGAACAGCGCCACCGAGCGGTCGAGCACCTGCTGCGCGCTGCGCGGTTCCACCTTCTGCACCAGCGCCAGGTAGGCCTTGCTCGCGCGCTGCGACAGCATGCGCTGGCGGCCGGCCTTGTTGATGGCGTCGTTGAGGTCGGCCACCTGCGCACGGGCACCCACCGGGGCGAGCGCAGCGAGGGCGGAAGAAGCGATGAAGAGTCGTCGTTTCAAGCGGTCGCTCCGATCACACGCTCAGCGGCGCAAACTGCCGCACATCCACCGAGGCTTGCGCCGATTCGAACCACGGGTCGGGCTCGCCGTCGAGCGCGAACTGCAGCCGCTCCCACAGTGCCTTGCGGCCCTCGGCGTCTTCGAGGATCTTCTTCTTCACGTAGTCCAGCCCGACGCGGCCGATGTAGTGCACCGTGCGCTCCAGGTACCAGCCTTCCTCGCGGTACAGCTGCAGGAAGGCGCCGGCGTGTTCCATCACTTCCCCGGCGGTCTTCACCTTCACGAGGAACTGCGCCACCTCGGTCTTGATGCCGCCGTTGCCGCCCACGTAGAGCTCCCAGCCAGAATCAACGCCGATCACGCCCACGTCCTTGATGCCGGCCTCCGCGCAGTTGCGCGGGCAGCCCGACACGGCCAGCTTGACCTTGTGCGGCGAGTACATGGCCCACAGCGCGCGCTCCAGGTCCTTGCCCATCTGGGTGCTGTCCTGCGTGCCGAAGCGGCACCACTCGCTGCCCACGCAGGTCTTCACCGTGCGCAGCGACTTGGCGTACGCAAAGCCGCTGGGCATGCCGATGTCCTTCCACACGCCCTCCAGGTCTTCCTTCTTCACGCCCAGCAGGTCGATGCGCTGGCCGCCCGTGACCTTGACGGTCGGGATCTTGTACTTGTCGGCCGCGTCGGCAATGCGGCGCAGTTCGTCGGGCGTGGTGTGGCCGCCCCACATGCGCGGAATGACGGAGTAGGTGCCGTCCTTCTGGATGTTGGCGTGGCTGCGCTCGTTGATGAAGCGGCTCTGCGGATCGTCCTTCGCCTCTTTGGGCCAGGTGCTGATGAGGTAGTAGTTGACGGCCGGGCGGCAGGTGGCGCAGCCGTTGGGCGTGCGCCAGCCCATGCCGCGGTAGACCGCGTCGTGCGTGAGCCAGTGCTCCTTGCGGATCGCGTCGCGCACGTCCTGGTGGCTCATGTCGGTGCAGCCGCAGATCGCCTTCTTCTTGGGCGTGGCCGAGTAGTCGCCGCCGGCCGTGAACATCAGGATCTGCTCGACCAGCCCGGTGCACGAGCCGCAGCTGGCGCTGGCCTTGGTGTGCTTCTTCACCTCGTCGAGCGTGAACAGGCCCTTCTCCTTGATGGCCTTGCAGATGGTGCCCTTGTTCACGCCGTTGCAGCCGCACACCTCGGCGTCGTCGGGCATGTTTGCGGCCTTGCTGTGGCCCTCGTGGCCGGTGTCGCCGATGTTCGATTCGCCGAACATCAGCTTGTCGCGGATGTCGTGCACGCTGCGCCCGTCGCGCAGCAGCTTGAAGTACCAGCTGCCATCCACCGTGTCGCCGTACAGGCAGGCGCCGATCAGCTTGTCGTCTTTCAGCACCAGCTTCTTGTAGACGCCACCGAAGGGGTCGCTCATCACGATCTCCTCGGTGCCTTCGCCGCCCATGAACTCGCCGGCGCTGAACAGGTCGATGCCCGTGACCTTGAGCTTGGTGGACGTGAGCGAGCCGAGGTAGCGGCCGATGCCGAACTGCGCCAAGTGGTTGGCCGCGACCTTGGCCTGCTCGAACAGCGGCGCGACCAGGCCGTAGGCGATGCCGCGGTGCGCCGCGCATTCGCCCACCGAGTAGATGCGAGCGTCGGTCACGGTCTGCATCGTGTCGGTCACGACGATGCCGCGGTTGCAGTGCAGGCGCATCTTCTCGGCCAGCTCGACGTTGGGGCGGATGCCCACGGCCATCACCACGAGGTCGGCCGCGACTTCGGTGCCGTCCTTGAAGCGGATCGCCTTCACGCGGCCGTCGTCGCCCCCGACCAGGTCCTGCGTTTGCGCGCCCATGAGGAATTTCAGGCCCCGGTCTTCGAGCGACTTCTGCAGCAGCTTGCCCGCCACGTCGTCCAGCTGGCGCTCCATGAGCCAGGGCATCACGTGCACCACCGTCACGGTCATGCCGCGCAGCATCAGGCCGTTGGCGGCTTCCAGGCCGAGCAGGCCGCCGCCGATGACCACCGCGTTCTTGTGCGTGCGCGCGGTCTCGATCATGTAGTCGGTGTCGGCGATGTCGCGGTAGGCGATCACGCCCTTCAGGTCCTTGCCGGGCACGGGCAGCATGAAGGGGTTGGAGCCGGTGCACATCAGCAGGCGGTCGTAGGGCGCCTCGGTGCCATCTTCCGCGCGCACGATGCGGTTCACGCGGTCGACCTCGACCACCTTCTTGCCGGCGTGCAGCGCGATGTGGTTGTCGCTGTACCACTCCCAGCTGTTGAGCACGATCTCGTCCACCGTCTGCTCGCCCGCGAGCACGGGCGACAGCAGGATGCGGTTGTAGTTGGGGTGCGGCTCGGCGCCGAAGACGGTGATGTCGTACAGGTCGGGCGCGATCTTCAGCAGCTCTTCGAGCGTGCGCACGCCGGCCATGCCGTTGCCGACCATCACGAGTTTCATTTTCTTCATGGGGCGGGACCTTTCAGGGAAATCAACCGAACGACGGCCCGCGGCGCGCGGTCAGAATCGCGCCATGAGCTTTGAAGTGGACATCGGCTACAGCAGCCAGCGCGGGCCGCGCGACGCGAACGAGGACTTCGCCGGCACGGTGCATGCGCCGGCCGGCGACGAGGCACGCGGGCTCATCGCGGCGATTGCCGACGGGGTCTCCAGCGGCGGACGCGGCCGCGAGGCGGCGCAGACCACGGTGATGGGTTTGCTGGCCGACTACTTCGCCACGCCCGCGACCTGGGAGCCGACCGCCGCGCTCGACCGCCTGATCGGCGCGCAGAACGGCTGGCTGGCCGATCACAACCGCCGGCGCCAGGGAAAACAGGAGGGCGCGGGCACGGCGCTCACCACGCTCACCGCGCTGGTGCTGCACGGCCAGAGCTACACGCTGGCCCACGTGGGCGACACGCGCGCCTGGCGCGTGCGCGCCGACGGCGAGCCCGCGCAGCTGCTCACGCAGGACCACGCCTTCGACCACCCCGACATGCGCAGCCGGCTCACGCGCGCCATCGGCCTGGACGACCAGGTGCGCGTCGACTACCTGCAGGGCGACGTGCGCGTGGGCGACTGCTTCGTGCTCAGCACCGACGGCGTGCACGGCGTGCTCAAGCCGCAGCAGGTGGCCGCGCTCGCGCTGCAGGGCGACGCCGAGGCAGCAAGCGAAGCGCTGGTGCAGGCGGCGCTGGACGCCGGCACGCGCGACAACGCGACCGCGCTGGTGATCCGCGTCGTGGGGCTCGATGCGCGCCAGCTCGACGACGAACTCGGCGACGGCCGACGCCTGGCGCCGCCGCCGTGGCTCAAGGTGGGCGACGCGCTCGACGGCTATGTCGTCACCGGCCTGGTGGCCGACACCGGCGTGCACCTGCTGTACCAGGCGCGCCATCCGGTCACGCGCGAGCTGGTCGCGCTCAAGACCCTGCATCCCTCGCGCGCCGGCGACCCGCAGGAGCGCGCGATGCTGGCGCACGAGGCCTGGCTGGGGCAGCGCGTGGGGCAGGGCGGCGGCTTCGTGCGCGTGCACGAGCGCGCGCCGGACGCCAGCGCGCTGTACATCGTGTTCGACTGGCACGGCGGGCGCACGCTCGAGCAGATGCGCAAGGACGGCACGCGCGGCACTGTGGCCGAGGTGGTCGCCGCGGCCATCGAGGTGAGCCGCGCACTCGGGCGGCTGCACCGCCACGGCGTGGTCCACCGCGACATCAAGCCCGGCAACCTGCACCGGGGCGACGACGGGCGCTGGCGCATCCTCGACCTGGGCGTGGCGATCTCGGGCCGCGAGGGCGCGGCGCAGCGCGAGCTCCACGCGGGCACGCCGAGCTACATCAACCCCGAGCAGTGGGAAGAGGGCGGCGTGGCCGATGCGGGCAGCGACTTGTTCGCGCTCGGCGCCACGCTCTACCAGTGGCTCGGCGGGCACCTGCCCTACGGCGAGATCGAGCCCTACCAGGTGGCGCGCTACCGGCGCGACCCGGTCGCGCTCTCGCGCCTGCGGCCCGACGTGCCCGTGTGGCTCGACCACCTCGTGCGCAAGGCCGTGGCCCGCGATCCGCGCGAACGCTTCGAGACCGCCGAGGAGATGCTGCTCGCGCTGGAGCGCGGCGCCTCGCGCCCCGTCAACGCGCCCGCCGCCACGCCGCTGATCCGCCGCGATCCGCTCGCGCTGTACCAGCTCGCGCTCGGCGTGTCGGTGCTGTTCAACGTGCTGCTCATCGTGTGGCTGCTTTTCCTGCCACGTTGAGCGGGGGTGGGCGACATGGCTCATGAACGGGCGGCCTTGCGAACGGGCGAGGGCTTCGCAGCGGAATGGGCCGGCGTGACGCGCGCGCGTCCGCCTTTTTCGGCCCAGGTGCGCGTCCAGCGGATCTGCATCACGCGCATCACGCCCAGCATCGCCAGCGAGAGCGCACCGAAGAACACGAAGCCCCAGGCATAGCTGCCCAGGTACTGCTTCGACAGGCCCATGGCGTTGGGCACCAGGCCGCCGCCGAGGGCGCCGATCTCGCCGATCATCGAGCCGGCCACCGCCGTGCTCGTGGGCCAGCGCAGCGGCACCAGCTGGAACAGCGCGCCGTTGCCCGCGCCCAGCGCCGCGAAGCAGACGATCAGCAGCAGCGTGGTGAGCGCCAGCGAGCCCGACGAGAAACCCACCAGCACGAGGCCCACGGCCACCACCAGCAGCACCACCGTGAGCGTGTTCACGCCGCCCCAGCGGTCGGACAGCCAGCCGCCCACGATGCGCACCGCCGCGCCCATGAAGGCCGCGAGCATGGTGAGCTGGCCGGCCTGCACCTTGCTCACGCCGAACTGGTCGTAGTAGTACGAGGGCAGGAAGGTCGTGAGGCCGATGAAGCCGCCGAAGGTCACGCCGTAGATCAGGCTGAAGACCCAGCCGTCTTTCTCGAACAGGCAGGCGATGTGGGCGCGGAAGCTGCCGTGCGGGTCCACGTCCGGCGGCTCCTTGGCGAAGAACACCATCACGACCATCGGGATGAGGATCGCGACGGCGGCCACGCCGTACACCGCCTGCCAGCCCAGCCAGTTGGCCAGCGGCGGCGCCACCAGCACCGACACGGCCGTGCCCACGTTGCCCGCGCCCACCAGGCCCATGGCCAGGCCCTTGTGCTGCGGCGGGAACCAGCCCGAGCCCAGCGACAGCGCCACGCCGAAGCTCGCGCCGGCGATGCCCAGCAGCACGCCCATCGCGAGCAGGTCGTTGAAGCTCTTCACGAAGAAGAAGCCGAACAGCATCGCCACGGCGATGAGGCCCATCTCGACCAGCGTGGCCTTCTTGCGGCCGATGTACTGCGACAGCAGGCCCAGCGGAAAGCGCATGAGCGCGCCCGCGATGATCGGCACCGACAGCATCAGGCCCTTCTGTGCGGGCGAGAGGTTGAAGGTCTCGCCGATGAAGGGCGCCATGGCGCCGTTGAGCACCCAGATGCAGCAGGAGAACGAGAAGTACAGGAAGGCCGCGAACAGGGTCGGACTGTGGCCTGACTGCAAGAAATTCCTGAAACCGGACATGGTGTTCAAAGGTGCAAAAAGCCGCGGCGCGACCGGGCAGCGGTCGTGTCGACGGACAGGGGTGGAGTCGGGGTACCGGCGGCGAACGCCGTCGGCATGGGGGTGAGCCCGGCCCGAGGAGGGCCGGGTTGGATGCAGGAACCTGCAGCCTCACCAAAGCGGTGCTTCGTTACACCGTGCCCCCTTCGATGCAAGAGGCGTGCCTGCGAATGCAGGCTGGCGTGGCCTATGCTTCCCGGGCCTTGCCACACCTTGCCGCCATGTCCCTTCTCGTCGTCCTTTCCCCTGAACCCGCTGAAGGCGAGCCCTTGCCGGCGTCGCTGCAGCAGTCGATCGATGCCGCGGGCGTCGCGGTGCTCGGGCGCGCGGGCTGCCACACGCTGGTGCAGCGCACGCAGGCGCTTGCACCGTCGATGGTCCTGGTGCATCTGGATGCAACAGAGCCGCAGCTCGACGCGCTGCTCGATGCGCTGGCCCCCTGGGGCGGCGCACCGCCGTGCGCCCTGGGCGTGATGAGCGCGCCGCTGGACGGCGCGCAGCACGCGGCGCTCGTGGCCGCGGGCGTGCACGGGTGGGTACCCATCGAGAGCGCCGATGCGCTCGCCGCATTGATCGCGCAGGCGCAGGCCCGCTGGACCCGCGAGGCCGCGCTGCGCACCGAACTCGACGCCCTGCGCACCCGCATGGACGAGCGCAAGTGGGTCGACCGTGCCAAGGGCCTGCTGATGTCCGCGCGCGGCATCGGCGAGGACGAGGCCTTCGGCCTGCTGCGCGGCGCCGCGATGCACGCCAACCTGCGGCTGGGCGAGGTGTCGCGCTCGGTCATCGAGGCCGCGCAGTGGGCCGAGGCGATCAACCGCGCGGGCCAGCTGCGCATGCTCTCGCAGCGGCTGGTGCGCGTGGCGGCGCAGCTCGCGGCCGGCATCGATGCGCAGCGTGCGCGCGTGCTGCGCACGCAGTCGACCGAGCGGGTGCAGCAGACGCTGGATCATCTGACGGCCCTCGAGCTGGGCCCGGCCGGCGTGCAGGCGCTCGGCGAGGTGCAGGCGGCGTGGCTCGCGCTGGCCGCGCTGCTGGTTGCCAAGCCCGCGTCGCAAGGGCTGGCCGCGATCGATGCGCGCGGCGAGGCCTTGCTGTCGGCGGCCGAGTCGCTGACGGACGCGTTGGAGGCCTCGGGTGCGCGGCGCGCGCTGCGCATCGTCAACATCTGCGGACGGCAACGCATGCGCGCGCAGCGGCTGGCCAAGGACGCGCTGCTGGCCTCGACGCTCGCGGCCGGCGCCTCGCGCGAGCGGCTGCTGCCGACCATGAACGAATTCGAAGCCGCGCTGCTGGAGCTGGAGCGTGCCCCGCTCAGCTCGCCCGAGATCCGCGCCGGGCTGGCGAGCGCGCGCGACGAGTGGCTGCGTCTCGTCGGCGGCGTGCAGGCGCTCGACAGCGCCGAGGGGCGCGCCACGCTGGTGCGTTCCAGCGAGGCGCTCGTGGACACCTTCGAGCGCCTCACGGGGTGGTACGAGCACAGCCTGCAGGTCATCATGTCCTGACGCCGGTTGTGCGGCACCTGCTGGATCAGGCCGCGGCCTTCTCCACATGCGCCTGGCGCGTGTAGAGAAAATCGATCACCGCCTTGCGCGCGTGCACATAGGCCGGGTCTTCGGCCAGCGCGACACGGTTGCGCGGACGCGCGATGTCCACCGCCAGCACGTCGCCGATGGTGGCGGCCGGGCCGTTGGTGAGCATCACGATGCGGTCGCTCAGCAGCACGGCTTCGTCGACATCGTGCGTGACCATGACGACGGTGCTGCGCGTCTTCTGCACGATGGCGAGCAGTTCATCCTGCAGCTTGGCGCGGGTGAGGGCGTCGAGCGCGCCGAAGGGCTCGTCCATCAGCAGCACCTTGGGCTCCATCGACAGCGCACGCGCAATGCCCACGCGCTGCTTCATGCCGCCCGAGATTTCGCCGGGGCGCTTTTGCGCGGCGGGCGTGAGGCCCACCAGCGCGAGCGCCGCGTCGGTGCGCTCGCGCAGTTGCGCCTTGTTCTCGGTGGCCGCGAACACGCGTTCGACCGCGAGGTACACGTTCTCGAAGCAGGTGAGCCAGGGCAGCAGCGAGTGGTTCTGGAACACCACGGCGCGCTCGGGGCCCGGGCCCTTGATCTCCTTGTTGGCGCACAGCAGCACGCCCTGCGTGGGCGTGGTGAGCCCGGCAATGAGGTTCAGCAGCGTCGACTTGCCGCAGCCCGAGTGGCCGATGAGCGTGACGAACTCGCCCTTGGCCACGTTCAGGTTCACGTCGCGTAGCGCGACGAAGCGGCCCTTGGGCGTCTTGAACGCCTGCTCGACGTTGTGGATCTCGATGTACTTCGAATCGTCGTTCATGATTTCACCTCTTCGAACGTGAATGCGGTGGCGAGCTTGATGAGGGCGAACTCCAGCACCAGGCCGACGATGCCGATCACGAAGATCGCGATGATGATGTTGGCGACGTTGAGGTTGTTCCACTCGTCCCACACCCAGAAGCCGATGCCGACGCCGCCCGTGAGCATCTCGGCCGCGACGATCACCAGCCACGCGGTGCCCACCGCCAGCCGCACGCCCGTGAGCATGTAGGGCAGCACGGCGGGAAAGAGGATCTTGGTGAGGATCTTCCATTCACTGAGGTTCAGCACCTTGGCCACGTTCATGTAGTCGCTGGGCACGCGCTGCACGCCCACGGCGGTGTTGATGACCATCGGCCAGATCGAGCAGATGAAGATGGTCCAGATCGCGGCCGGGTTGGCGCCCTTGAACACCAGCAGGCCGATGGGCAGCCAGGCGAGCGGCGACACCGGGCGCAGCAGGCTGATGAGCGGGTTGAACATGCGCGAGAGGAACTCGAAGCGCCCGATGGCGAAGCCGGCCGGAATGCCGACCGCCGCCGCCAGGCCGAAGCCCAGCGCCACGCGCTGCAGCGACGACAGCACGTTCCAGCCCACGCCCTGGTCGTTCGGCCCCTTGCTGTAGAACGGGTCGCTGAACACCGTGAGCGCCTGCTGCCAGGTGGCCAGCGGTGAAGGAAAGCCGGTGGTGCTTTTCATGGCGACGATCTCCCACACCAGCACCAGCAGGCCGAAGCCCAGGAACGGCGGGAGCACGCGCATCCAGAAGGCGCGCAGGTCCAGGGGTGCGCGGGTGCGAGGCGCAGGTGCTGCAACAACCGCTGCAACAGCGGAGGCGGGTGCCAGGGGCCTGGACACCACGGGCGCGGCGACCTGCGAGGCCACGGCGTCGAGCGGGGAATGGAAGACAGCGCTGACCATGGTGCGTTTCTCCTCAGACATGGAGCTTGAAAGACTCGGCGTACTTCTTCGGGTCCTTGCCGTCCCAGACGGTGCCGTCGAAGAGCTTGCTGGTGCGCAGCACGTCCTTGGGCACGGGCGTCTGCGTGGCGGCGGCGGCCTGCTTGTAGATGTCGATGCGGTTGATCTCGGTGGCCACCTTCAGGTAGTCGGGGTGCTCCTTCAGCAGGCCCCAGCGCTTGTGCTGCGTGAGGAACCACATGCCGTCCGAGAGGTACGGGAAGTTCACCGCGCCGCCGTTGTAGAACTTCATGTGGTTGGGGTCGTCCCAGCTCTTGCCCAGGCCGTTGGTGTAGCGGCCCAGGATGCGCTGGTTGATGGCGTCCACGCTGGTGTTGACGTAGCTCTTGTCAGCAATGGTTTCGGCCATCTTGTTCTTGTTCTGCAGGCCGGTGTCGATCCACTTGCCGGCCTCGAGGATCGCGGCCGTGACGGCGCGCGCGGTGTTCGGGTACTTCTTCGTGAACTCCGCGGTGCAGCCCAGCACCTTCTCGGGGTGGTCCTTCCAGATGTCCTGCGTCGTGATGCCCGTGAAGCCGATGCCGTCCATGATCGCGCGCTGGCCCCAGGGCTCGCCCACGCAGTAGCCGTCCATGTTGCCCACACGCATGTTGGCCACCATCTGCGGGGGCGGCACGGTGATGTTCTTCACGTCCTTGAACGGATCGATGCCGGCCGAGGCGAGCCAGTAGTAGAGCCACATGGCGTGGGTGCCGGTGGGGAAGGTGTGGGCGAAGGTGTATTCGCCCTTTTCCTTGGCGATGAGCTTGGCGAGCGAGGCCGCATCGACCGCGCCCTTGTCGGCCAGCTTCTTCGACAGTGTGATGGCCTGGCCGTTGTTGTTCAGGGTCATGAGCACGGCCATGTCCTTCTTCGGGCCGCTCACGCCCAGGTGCATGCCGTAGACCAGGCCGTAGAGCACGTGCGCCATGTCGAGGTCGCCGTTCACGAGCTTGTCGCGCACGCCGGCCCAGCTGGCTTCCTTGCTCGGCACGATCTTCACGCCGTACTTCTTGTCGATGCCCAGCACCGAGGCCATCACCACGCTGGCGCAGTCGGTCAGCGGGATGAAGCCGATCTTCACTTCTTCCTTCTCGGGCTTGTCCGAGCCCTGGGCCCAGACGGCGGCGCGCAGCGCGGGGTCGATGCCCACGGCGCCGAGGGCGGCGGCCTGCAGCACGCGGCGCCGGCTCAGTTTGGTTTTCAGCAGCAGATCGGACATGGGCGGGGCTCCAGAAGTGAAAGACAAAAACGAAAAGGCGTCCGCACCGCGCAGGGGCTGCTCGTGAACGAGCCCTTGCGGGATGGGGACGCCTTTGTCCGGTTCGGTGGGCCGCACCCGCCGTTGGGTGCAACCTGCCTTTGAGACCTTGCGGTCCCGTGCCAAGGACTACGCAAGCGACGTGCCAGCTCGAACCCGCCGTTGGGAGCTATGGAAAAGATAGCTGGCAGGGCGCGCCGGCGCAGGGGAAAGTTCCTGCTGGCTCGCTAACCCGGGCGACGCACAACTGTTGTGCGCTGCACCAATCCAAGCGGCGCGGGTCAGCGCCGCGGTGCAGGCTCGAGCGGCAGGTAGTCGGCCATGGCCAGCATCGACTCGGCCACGTCGACGAGGCGGCGCTTCTGGTTCATGGCGGTCTGGCGCAGCATCTTGTGCGCCTCGGCCTCGCTCAGGCGCCGGTGCGCCATCAGCAGGCCCTTGGCGCGCTCGACGATCTTGCGTTCGTTGAGCGAGGCGCGCACGGTGTCGAGCTCGTCGCTCATGGCCTGCAGGCGCTGCGACTGCTCCTGGACCATGTCGAGCACCGAGCGTTCGAGGTGGCGCCCGAGCTGCGCGGGCGTGGCGTCCTGCGCCTGCTGAGCATCGTCGAAGAAGAGCGCGCCGCCGGCCTGCGGGGCCAGCGTGCCGAGCAGTTGCCGGTAGGCCGCCAGCTCGCTGCGCGCCTGGGCGGTCTTGTGGTCGCACAGCGCGCGCAGGTCGGCCGAGAGGCGGTTCTCGACCGTCTGCATGGCGTCGATGCGCCGCGTGCAGCAGTCGAACCAGGCCTGGCTCAGCAGCGCGTCGGCCGGCACCGAGGTGGCGCCCTTGCGGCGCAGGCGTTCGAGTTCGGCCAGCACGGCGTCCGACTGGCTGTCGTGCCACAGCGTGCGCACCGCGTCGCCCGAGAAATCGATGAACACCTGGAAGCAGCGCTCCTGCGACTCGATGAGGTGGCGCCACTGCTGGCGCTGCGCGTCGTCGCCCCGGCCCAGCGCGAGCGCGGCGGCGCCGAAGGCGCGCTCCTGGCCGGCGAACTCCTTGCCCTGCATGAAGTTGAACATCGCCACCAGCAGGCGCGAGATCTCGGGGTCGGTGGCGCCGTCGGCCGCCTCGAACACCACGGCCAGCAGGCCGGCCACCAGCTTGGCGAAGGCGGCCACGGCCTGCGCGGGCTGGAGCTCGAGCGCGTCGATGCGCCGGCGCAGCGCGGGCAGGGCGTCCAGGCCGGGCAGCACCCAGGCGATGCGGCTGAACAGGCGCGCGCCGTGGCCGGCGCCCACCGCGCGGTGGTGCTCGGCCTCGAGCCGGTCGAAGCCGGCGCGCACCTGCTGCTCGAGCGCCAGGCATTCGGCGATCTGCGGTGCGCGCTGGTCGGCGAAGCGCCCGCCGTGCGAGGCCAGGAACACGTTCGACATGCCGCGCTCTCGCTGCAGCGCATGCACGAGCCGCCCGATGGCGCCGACCAGCTCGCTGGTGCGCGCGAGCTGGTCCAGCGCGTCGATCTCGCATCGGCGCGCGGCGATCAGGAAGCTCAGGCCGGAAGTCATTCGTGGGGGCGCGGAAGGGGCGCCTTCCGCTCGTGCAACTTCCGTGCCTCGCTTGCCCCTTCGCCGGCGCCGCCGGCGGGCGGCCCCTACACTCGGCGCCATGCTCTTGTTGGGAATCGAATCATCCTGCGACGAGACCGGCGTGGCGCTGGTCGAGTCGCACGGCGACGCGCTGCCGCTGCTGCGTTCGCACGCGCTGCACAGCCAGATCGCCATGCACCAGGCCTACGGCGGCGTGGTGCCCGAGCTGGCCAGCCGCGACCACATCCGTCGCGTGCTGCCGCTCACCGAAGCCGTCATGGCCGAGGCCGGGCGCTCGCTGGCCGAGATCGACGTGGTGGCCTACACGCGCGGCCCGGGCCTGGCCGGTGCGCTGCTCGTGGGCGCGGGCGTGGCCTGCGCACTGGGTGTGGCGCTGGGCAAGCCGGTGCTGGGGGTGCATCACCTCGAAGGGCATCTGCTGTCGCCGTTCCTGAGCGCCGATCCGCCCGAATTTCCGTTCGTGGCGCTGCTGGTGTCGGGTGGTCACACGCAGCTGATGCGGGTCGACGGCGTGGGCCGCTACGAACTGCTCGGCGAGACCATCGACGACGCGGCCGGCGAGGCCTTCGATAAGAGCGCCAAGCTCATGGGCCTGCCGTACCCCGGCGGCCCCTGGCTCGCGAAGCTGGCCGAAGAGGGCGACGCCGCGGCCTTCAAGCTGCCGCGCCCGCTGCTGCACAGCGGCGACCTCGACTTTTCGTTTGCCGGCCTGAAGACGGCCGTGCTCACGCAGGCCAAGAAGCTCGGCGACCAGCTCGAGGCGCGCAAGGCCGACCTGGCCGCCTCCACGCAGGCGGCGATCGTCGAAGTGCTGCTGAAGAAGTCGCTCGCGGCGCTGGACCAGACCGGCCTGAAGCGGCTGGTGGTGGCCGGCGGCGTGGGGGCCAACAAGAACCTGCGCGAGCAACTGAACGCGGCCTGCGCCAAGCGCAAGGTGCGCGTGCATTACCCCGAGCTGCATCTGTGCACCGACAACGGCGCCATGATCGCCATGGCCGCCGCGATGCGTCTGCAATCAGGCCTGTCGCAGGCCTCGGAGCGCTACGCCTTCGACGTCAAGCCGCGATGGCCGATGGCATCGCTGATGACGCCCGAGACGCCGCTGCCGGAAACCGTGTAGCCGGCTGCGGCCGTGCACGCCCCAGCGAGGGCAGCGGCAGCACGTCGAGCACGTTGCGCCACAGCTGGCGCCACTCGGGCCAGTCGTGGCCGCCTTCGGTCGTGAACACGCGCCCCGGCGGCAGGGCGTCCGCCAGCAGCTTGTGGTTGCTGGCAAAGCGGTCGGCCAGGCCGAAGCCCAGGTACAGCGGCGGCAGGTCCTGGGAAGGCTTCGGCGCCAGGTACTGCTGGAAGAAGGGCCAGAGCTTGCGGTCGGGTTCCTCGTCGGGCTGCGGCCCGGTGGGCGCCTGCCAGGCGCGCAGGCCGCCGGCCTTCTTGATCTCAGCGCCGAGCACGCGGCGCCCCAGGTAGGGCGCCAGCGCCACGATGCCATCCACCGAGCCCGGCCGCGCCAGTTCGTGGATCAGCGCGCCGAATCCGCCGATGGAAATGCCGACCAGCCAGATCGAGGTGTAGCCCTTGGCCCGCTGGGGCTCGATGACGTCGGCGTGCAGCCGCTCGCTGAGGGTCTGGTCGTAGTAGTAGGAGACGTCCGCATCGACCAGCAGTGCGTCGGCTGCGAGGTGCCGCTCGCGCACGGCGCTGATGAAACCCTCGCGCTCGAACTCTTCGGGTTTGAGGTAGGCCCCTGGCAGGAAGATCAGGAGCGTGTCGGACCGTTCATTGTCATTGGCTGACTGCAGGTGCGTTTTCATGGTGCCTTGAGGCACACCCGCTGTCCGCACCGCCCGGGAACTCGATGCGTTTACGAGATGCCCACGAAGAAGAAAGTACTAATAAATCGTCACATCATGTGACGTTATCCGGCACTATTGTGAATACGGCGCTTGTTTAAAGTCAAAACAAGCTGTCACTAACATTTTCTTCGTGGGGGCATCGCCGGGACTAGTTGATCTGCAAGTGCGAAACCTGGCTTGCCGGCACCAGCTTGCCGAGCTTGAGGGTCAGCACGCCGTTCTCCAGCTTGGCTTCGCTGGTGGCCAGGTCGATGGCTTGCGGCAGCTCGTAGGCGAGCTTGATCTGGCGCTTGGCTTCGGCCTT
The DNA here is from genome assembly GCF_059416345.1 of Variovorax sp. GW821-FHT09D07. Lineage (NCBI taxonomy): Bacteria > Pseudomonadati > Pseudomonadota > Betaproteobacteria > Burkholderiales > Comamonadaceae > Variovorax > Variovorax sp. GW821-FHT09D07. The sequence goes on along the minus strand of NZ_JBWKOY010000001.1, from coordinate 1,313,145 downwards.
GCTTTCGATGCGGACCACGGCGCCTTCGATGGCCACCGACAGGTCTTCACGCGACAGGCCGGGCACGTCCAGCGACAGGGTCCAGCTCTTGTCGTCCTGCTCGACCAGGGGCGAGCGGCGGGCGCCGGCAAAAGCCTCGTTCACGAAGCGCTCGAAAGCGCGGTCATGGGTACGGGGAGCGAAATGCGCGCGGTGGGTGGGGGTGAAGAACATGGCGAAAACTCCTGGGTGAATGAACACAATGGGGACATGGAATGTGTGTCCCTTACACTGCGCGGCCTTTCCATCGTGAGTGCCGCTTGACACCTCATCTAGGCGCATCGGCACGCGTTTCAAGACAATGAAAACCCCCTTTATTTGGCGCCGCCAGGCCTTGAAATTCGCAGCGGCGGCGCTATGCGCGACCCCGTTCGCCGGCCTGGCCCAGGCCCCGCAACCCGCCCCCATCCGGCTGGCGCTCATCGAGAGCATGAGCGGCCCGTTTGCCAACACCGGCGAGGCCGTGTTCCGCAACCTGCAGTGGGCCGTGGAGCGCGTGAACGCGCGCGGCGGCGTGAAGCTGCCCGGCGGCGCGCGACCACTGCAACTGGACCGCTACGACAGCAAGGGCCAGAACGAAGAAGCGCTGTCGGCGCTGCGCGCGGCCATGGACGACGGCACCCGCATCGTGCTGCAGGGCAACTCGTCGGTGACGGCCGCGGCGCTGATCGATGCCATCGACAAGAACAACGAGCGCGACCCGTCGCGCCGCGCGATCTTCCTGAACTACTCGGCGGTCGATCCGGTGCTGACCAACGAGCGCTGCAGCTTCTGGCACTTCCGCTTCGACGCCCATGCCGACATGCGCGTGGCCGCGCTGATGGACGTGGTCAAGGACGACGCGGCGCTCAAGCGCGTCTACCTGATCGGGCAGGACTACAGCTTCGGCCAGGCCGTGCTGCGCGAATCGCGCCGCCAGCTCGGCGCGCAGCGCCCCGACGTGGAGATCGTCGGCGACGAGCTGCACCCGATGGGCAAGGTGAAGGACTTCGCGCCCTACGCCACCAAGATCCTCGCCAGCGGCGCGCAGGCGGTGGTCACCGGCAACTGGGGCAACGACCTCACGCTGCTCGTGAAGGCCGCGCGCGAAGCCGGCTTCAACGGCAGCTTCTACACCTTCTACGGCAACGCCCTGGGCGCGCCGGCCGCCATCGGCGACGCGGGCATCGGCCGCGTGGTCGCCGTGGCCGACTGGCTGCCGAACGTGCAGACGCCGCAGTCCGAGGCCTTCTACCGGGCCTTCCGCACGCGCTTTCCGCGCCCGGCCGACGACTACGTGCACATGCGCATGCAGCTTCTGGTCGAGTCGCTTGCGCAGGCGCTGGAACGCGCGGGCAGCACCGAGGCCGTGCCGCTGGCGCGCGCGCTGGAGCAGGCCGACGTGAGCCTGTACGGCCAGCGCGGGCGCATGCGCGCGGCCGACCACCAGTTCCAGCAGCAGCTCGTGGTCGGCGTGATGGACAAGCAGGGCAAGCCCGGCGTGCAGTTCGACGTCGAGGGCTCGGGCTACGGCTTTCGCGTGATCAAGACGATTGCGCCCGAGCGCGCCGAGCAGCCCACGTCCTGCAAGATGAAGCGCCCTTGAGGCAGACGACACCCGACAGCACAGGAACCCCCAGACATGCGTGAAGCCATCCACCACCTCGAAGCCTCGAAGATCCGCGAAGTCGCCAATGCCGGCATGGGCCGCGACGACGTGCTCGCCTTCTGGTTCGGCGAGAGCGACGAGGTCACTCCCGAGGTGATCCGCCAGGCGGCCATCGAGTCGCTGCAGCGCGGCGAAACCTTCTACGCCCACAACCTCGGCCTGCCCGAACTGCGCGAAGCCATCGCGCGCTACACCAGCCGCCTGCACCCGACGGTCGACGCCTCGCGCATCGCCGTCACCTCGGGCGGCGTGAGCGCGCTGATGCTCGCGGTGCAGGCGCTGGTCGACGCGGGCGACGACGTGGTCGCTGTCACGCCCGTGTGGCCCAACCTCACGGCGCAGCCGGCGATCATGGGCGCGCAGGTGCGCACCGTGCCGCTGGTGCCGGTGAACGGGCAGTGGACGCTCGACCTGCCCGCGTTGCGCGCGGCGGTCACGCCCAAGACGAAGCTGCTGATCGTCAACGCGCCGAACAACCCCACGGGCTGGACGATGACGCGCGACGAGCAGCAGGCCGTGCTCGACCATTGCCGCGAAACCGGCACCTGGATCCTGGCCGACGAGGTGTACGAGCGGCTGTACTTCGAGCCCACGCCGAACGGCTGCGCGCCGAGCTTCCTCGACATCTCGACGCCCGACGACCGCCTCGTCGTCACGCACAGCTTCTCGAAGAGCTTCCTCATGACCGGCTGGCGCCTCGGCTGGCTGGTGCTGCCGCCGGCGATGGTCGACGGCATCGGCAAGCTGATCGAGTTCAACACCTCGTGCGCCAGCGTGTTCACGCAGCGCGCCGCCATCGCGGCGCTCGAGCACACGGCCGACATCACGCCGCGCGTGGTCGCGCACCTGAAGCAGTGCCGCGACACGCTGGTGCCGCTGCTGGCGGCGGTGCCGGGCGTGCAGGTGGCGCCGGCCAAGGGCGGCATGTATGCCTTCTTCCGGCTCGAAGGTTTCGGCGATTCGCTCGAGCTCGCCAAACGCCTGGTCGCCGAAGCGGGCCTGGGGCTCGCGCCGGGCAACGCCTTCGCGCCCGAGGCGCAGGGCTGGCTGCGCTGGTGCTTCGCGTCGAAAGACCCGCAGCGGCTGGTGCAGGGCGTCGAGCGGCTGCGCGGCTGGCTGGCCAAGCAGCAGGGCTGAGGCATTCCGGCATGGCCTCGAGGTCCGCGCCCGTCGATGCCGTGCGCATCCGCGGATCGGCGCTGCCGGGCCTGCAGGCGATTGCGGCCGAATCGAGCCGCAGCTTTCCGCGCCACATGCACGACGTGTTCGGCATCGGCGTGATGGACCGCGGCGGACAGCGCTCGGCCAGCGGGCGTGGCGCGGTCGAGGCGGTGCGCGGCGATGTCATCACGGTGAATCCGGGCGAGGTGCACGACGGTGTCGCGATGCGCGGTGAAGCGCGGGCCTGGCGCATGCTGCACCTGGCGCCCGTGCTGCTGTCGGACGGGGTGCCGACGGGGTTCGAGCTGACGCGGCCGGTGCTGAGCGATCCGGCGCTGCGACAGGGCTTCGACCGGCTGTTCGCGGCCGTCGTCGAAGGTGACGACGCGTTGGCGCTGGAGCAGGGCGTGCTGCAGCTGCTGCGCGATGCGCCCGGCGCGCGGGCTCCTGAGGCGCCGAAGCGCGTGGCGCCGGCAGCGATGGAGCGCGCACGTGCGCGCATCGCCGACGACTGCCTCCACGCGCCCACGCTCGCCGAACTGGCGCGCGAGGCCGGTCTGAGCCGCTACCAACTGCTGCGCGGCTTCGCGGCCGCCTTCGGGCTGCCGCCGCATGCCTGGCTGCAGCAATGCCGGCTGTCGCGCGCCCGCCGGCTGATCGCGCAGGGCAGGGCGCTGGCCGATGCCGCGGCCGGCGCGGGCTTCTCTGACCAGAGCCACATGACGCGGGCCTTCGTGCGCTTCCTGGGCTTCACGCCCGGGGCGTACGCGGCGGCGCGCTAGCTCGATTCCTGCAATTTCGTTCAAGACCGCCGCGCCCCTGGCGGGAGACGCTCGCGCTTTCTGCAGAACGGAAGGCGATCAGGATGTCGGAACGAAGCAAGGGAATGTGGCTGTGCGCGCTCGCGATGGTCACGGTCGGCAGCACGGTGGTCGCGAGCAAGCTCATCGCGAGCGGCTTGCCGCCGTTCACGGCGACCGCGCTGCGCTTTGCGCTGGCGCTGCCCGTGTTCGTGGCGCTGATGGGGTTCATGCGCGTGCGCTGGCCGCGCCCGGACCGCCACGACGCCGTGCTGCTGCTGTGCCAGGCGGCGGCGGGCAGCGTCGGCTACACGGTGCTGCTGATCCTGGGCGTGCGCTGGGCGCCGGCCGCCGATGCGGGCGTGGTGACCGGCACGCTGCCGGCGATGGCCGCGCTGGTGGCTGTGCTGGCACTGCGCGAGCGGCCGGGGCGCTACCTGGTGGGCGGGATCGTGCTCGCGAGCCTGGGCGTGCTGGCGATCACGCTGCGTCCGGGCGAAGGGGGCGGCGAGCGCACGTCGACCGCGCTGCTTGGCAACCTGCTGGTGCTGGGGGCGGTGGCGCTCGAGTCGCTGTTCATCCTGCTCAACAAGCGGCTGCGCGTGCCGCTGGCGCCGCTCGTGCAATCGACGGCGATGGTCGCGCTGGGACTGCTGCTGTCCGTGATTCCGGCGCTGCTGGAACGCGCCTGGCTTCAGCCGGTGCCGGCCGAGGCGCTGGCCGGGGTGGCCTACTACGCGCTGGTGCCGACGGTGGCGGGTTTCCTGCTCTGGTACGCGGGCGCCGCCCGGCTGCGCGGTGCCGAGGCGGCGCTGTTCACGGCGCTGATGCCAGTGTCGGCGCTGGTCCTGGCGGCGTGGTGGCTGGGGGAGGCCGTGGGGTGGGCCCAGATCGCCGGCGCCGCCTGCGTGCTGGGGGCGGTGGGGCTGGTTTCGCTTGACGGAAGGCGGCGGGAGGGAGCGGTCAAGCCGGCCGATGTATACTCCCAAAGCTTTGCATGCCGCAAGGCGCACGGTGAGGGCAGTTCCAGTGCTCACCGCAAGTCAAACATCCCGGAACAAGGAAATTCAACATGATCGCAGCCTCCATCAAGGCCGAAGTTGTCAAGGACAACGCCCGTGCAGCCAACGACACCGGCAGCCCCGAAGTGCAAGTCGCACTGCTGACCGCCCGTATCAACGAGCTGACCCCCCACTTCAAGACGCACGCCAAGGACCACCACGGTCGTCGCGGCCTGCTGCGCATGGTCAGCCGCCGTCGCAAGCTGCTCGACTACCTCAAGTCCAAGGACGCCGAGCGTTACACCGCGCTGATCGCCAAGCTGGGTCTGCGCAAGTAATTCGAATCGCATGAAAAAACGCCTGGGTTAGTCCGCTAGCTCAGGCGTTTTTTACTTCGCGATCCACTTTCGGAGTGCCCAACAGAGCGAAGCTGTGTCATTCCAATGAAGTTCGTCCCGAGCTTCGCTGGAATGGCATCGTGTTCTGAGCAGCCTCCGCCCCTTGCGAATCCTGTGTGATTCGCTATCAAAATAGGAGCAACAATGAGCCTCTTCAACAAAATCACCAAGTCCTTCCAATGGGGCGACAAGACCGTCGTCATGGAAACCGGTGAAATCGCCCGCCAGGCGACCGGCGCCGTGCTGGTCGACATCGACGGCACCGTGATCCTGGCGACCGTGGTCGCTTCCAAGACCGCCAAGCCCGGTCAAGATTTCTTCCCGCTGACCGTCGACTACATCGAGAAGACCTACGCCGCGGGCAAGATCCCCGGCAGCTTCTTCAAGCGCGAAGCCAAGCCCAGCGAACACGAAACGCTGACCAGCCGCCTGATCGACCGTCCGATCCGCCCGCTGTTCCCCGAAGGTTTCCTGAACGAAGTGCACGTGGTGATCCACACCGTGTCGCTGAACCCTGAAGTCGACGCCGACATCGCCGCCATGATCGGCGTGAGCGCCGCCCTGTCGATCTCCGGCATCCCGTTCAGCGGCCCGATCGGTGCCGCCCGCGTGGGTTACATCAACGGCCAGTACGTGCTGAATCCGGGCCCCACGGCCCGCAAGGATTCGCAGATGGACCTCGTCGTCGCCGGCACGCAAGCCGCCGTGCTGATGGTCGAATCCGAAGCCCAGCAGCTCAGCGAAGAAATCATGCTGGGCGGCGTGGTGTTCGGTCACGAGCAGGCCAACATCGCGATCAACGCGATTCACGACCTCGTGCGCGACGCCGGCAAGCCGGAATGGCTCAAGGAAGGCACCTGGGTGCCTGAAGCCAAGGACGAAGACTTCATCGCCAAGATCAACGGCCTGGCCGAAGAAAAGCTGCGCGCCGTCTACCAGATCCGCAGCAAGCAAGCCCGCACGCAAGCCCTGCGCGAAGCCAATGCCAGCGTCTTCACGGCACTGAAGGCCGAAGGCGCCGAGTTCGACGCCGGCAAGGTCAGCGACCTGCTGTTCGCGATCGAATCGCGCATCGTGCGCGGCCAGATCCTGCAAGGCGAGCCGCGCATCGACGGCCGCGACACGCGCACCGTGCGCCCCATCGAAATCCGTAACTCCGTGCTGCCCCGCACCCACGGCTCGGCGCTGTTCACGCGCGGCGAGACGCAGGGCCTGGTCGTCACCACGCTCGGCACCGAGCGCGACGCACAGCGCATCGACGCGCTGGCCGGCGAGTACGAAGACCGCTTCCTGTTCCACTACAACATGCCTCCCTTCGCCACCGGTGAAGTGGGCCGCATGGGCTCCACCAAGCGCCGCGAAGTGGGCCACGGCCGCCTGGCCAAGCGCGCGCTCGTCGCCGTGCTGCCGACCAAGGAAGAATTCCCGTACACCATCCGCGTGGTGTCGGAAATCACCGAGTCGAACGGTTCCTCGTCGATGGCTTCGGTCTGCGGCGGCTGCCTCTCGATGATGGACGCCGGCGTGCCCATGAAGGCGCATGTGGCCGGTATCGCCATGGGCCTGATCAAGGAAGACAACCGCTTCGCGGTGCTGACCGACATCCTGGGCGACGAAGATCACCTGGGCGACATGGACTTCAAGGTGGCCGGCACGACCAACGGCATCACCGCGCTGCAGATGGACATCAAGATCCAGGGCATCACCAAGGAAATCATGCAGGTCGCACTGGCACAGGCCAAGGAAGCGCGCATGCACATCCTGGGCAAGATGCAAGAAGCGATGGGCGAGGCCAAGGCCGACGTGTCGCAGTTCGCACCGCGCCTGACCACGCTGAAGATCAACCCCGAGAAGATCCGCGACGTGATCGGCAAGGGCGGCGCCGTGATCCGTGGCCTGCAGGAAGAAACCGGCACGACGATCAACATCGACGAAGACGGCACCATCACCATCGCCTCGACCGATCCGGAAAAGGCCGAATTCGCCAAGAAGCGCATCGAGCAGATCACCGCTGAAGTCGAAATCGGCAAGGTCTACGAAGGCCCGATCACCAAGATCCTGGACTTCGGCGCACTGGTCAACCTGCTGCCCGGCAAGGACGGCCTGCTGCACATCAGCCAGATCGCGCACGAGCGCGTCGAGAAGGTGACCGACTACCTGAGCGAAGGCCAGATCGTGAAGGTCAAGGTTCTCGAGACCGACGAAAAGGGCCGCGTCAAGCTGTCCATGAAGGCTCTGACCGAGCGTCCGGCCGGCATGGAATACAGCGAGCGCCCGCCGCGCGAAGACCGTGGCGATCGCGGCGACCGTGGCGGCGACCGCCGCGAGCGTTCGGACCGTGGCGACCGCGGTGACCGCGGCGGCGATCGTGGCGAGCGCGCACCGCGTTTCAACGACCAGCAGCAACAGCCCCGCGGCGAGCAGCAACAGCAGCCCGCCGGCGAGTCGCAGCAGCAAGCGCCGCGCGAACCGCAGGAGTAAGCAGTGAGGTGCGACGGCCTGTGCCGTCGCCTCTCGCGTGGACAGTGGTGATGCCCGCCCCGTGCGGGCATCCGAGCCTCGGAGACCCCCATGAAAGCCATTGAGATCACTTCGTACGGCGCCCCCGAGGTGCTGCGCGTCGCTGCGCGTCCCGACCCGGTGGCGGGCGAGGGTGAGCTGCTGATCCGCGTGGCGGCCAGCGGCGTGAATCGCCCGGACGTGCTGCAGCGGATGGGGCACTACCCCGTGCCGCCCGGTGCCTCCGACCTGCCGGGCCTCGAAGTGGCCGGCGAGATCGTGTCGGGCGACGCCAAGGCGCTGGCCGATGCGGGTTTCCAGGTCGGCGACCGGGTGTGCGCGCTGGTGGCCGGTGGCGGCTATGCCGAGCTGTGCGTGGCGCCCGTGGCGCAATGCCTGCCGGTCCCCAAGGGCTGGAGCGACATCGAGGCGGCCTCGCTGCCCGAGACCTTCTTCACCGTCTGGAGCAATGTGTTCGAGCGCGGCCGCCTGCAGAAGGGCGAGACCCTGCTGATCCAGGGCGGCTCCAGCGGCATCGGCGTCACGGCGATCCAGATCGCCAAGGCGCTTGGCGCGACCGTGATCGTCACGGCCGGCAGCGACGACAAGTGCGAAGCCTGCCTGAAACTCGGCGCCGACCACGCGATCAACTACCGCACGAGCGATTTCGTCGAAGTGGCGAAGCAGCTCACGGGCGGCAAGGGCGTGGATGTGGTGCTCGACATGGTGGCCGGCGACTACGTGGCACGCGAGGTCGAGTGCCTGGCCGAAGACGGTCGGCTCGTGATCATTGCGGTGCAGGGCGGTGTGAAGAGCGAGATCAACGCGGGCCTCGTGCTGCGTCGTCGGCTCACGATCACCGGCTCGACGCTGCGTCCGCGGCCGGTGGCGTTCAAGGGCGCCATCGCCAAGGCTTTGCGTGAAAAGGTCTGGCCGTTGCTCGAAAGCGGCGCGGTCAAGCCCGTGATCCACAGCACCTATGCGGCAGCAGGTGAGCCCAGCGGCGCGGCCCAGGCTCACACCCTGATGGAATCGAACCAGCACATCGGCAAGATCGTGCTGACTTGGTGAGACGAACAACGCGATGACAACCTTCAAGAAACTGATTGCCGGCAACTGGAAGATGAATGGCGGCCTGGCCGCCAACGAGGCGCTGGTGAAGGCCCTGCAGCAAGGGCTGGCCGCCAGCCCCGCGGCCTGCGGTGTTGCATTGTGCGCGCCTGCGCCGTACTTCGCCCAGCTGCAATCGCTGCTGGCGGGCACGCCGTCGCTGGCCCTTGGTGCGCAGGACATTTCGGCGCACCCGCAAGGTGCGTTCACCGGTGAGCAGTCGGCGGCGATGCTGAAGGATTTCGGTGTGCGCTATGCCATCGTGGGCCATTCGGAGCGTCGCCAGTACCACGGCGAAACCGACGATGCCGTGGCGGCCAAGACGGCGGCGGCGTTGGCGAACGGCATCACGCCGATCGTCTGTGTCGGCGAGACGCTGGCAGAGCGCGAAGCAGGGCAGACCGAAGAGATCGTCAAGCGCCAGCTGGCCGCGGTGATCCATGTGAATGGCCACTGCATCAGCGAGATCGTCGTGGCCTACGAGCCGGTCTGGGCTATCGGCACGGGCAAGACGGCTTCGCCGGAACAGGCGCAGGCGGTGCATGCCGTGCTGCGTGCACAACTGCACCATGCCGCGAGCGAACACGCCGCGGGCATCAAGATTCTGTACGGCGGCAGCATGAATGCGGCGAATGCCGCCGAACTGCTGGCGCAGGCCGACATCGACGGCGGCCTCATCGGCGGCGCCTCGCTCAAGGCGCCCGACTTTCTGCAGATCATTTCTGCCGCTGCACGCTGATCGCGGCAACGGCAGCCATCACTTAGGAGTAAGAACGAATGAACGTGGTCCTCAATCTTCTGGTCGGCGTGCAAATGCTGGCGGCGCTGGCAATGATCGGCTTGATCCTGATCCAGCACGGCAAAGGTGCCGACATGGGTGCGGCCTTCGGCAGCGGCAGTGCAGGCAGCCTGTTCGGCGCCAGCGGCAGTGCCAACTTCCTCTCGCGCACCACGGCTGTGCTGGCTGCGGTGTTCTTCGCCTGCACGCTGCTGCTGGCCTACTTCAGCCACGCACGTCCTGCGGGCGGCGGCAGCCTGCTGGAGCGCGCCGCCGTGGGCGCACCTGCTGTACCGGCTGCTCCCGCGACAGGCGCTGCGGGCGAAATCCCCGCTGCAGCAGCACCTGCCAAGGCCGCTTCGGCGCCTGCTGCACCCGTTTCGGGCCCCGGCCAGATTCCGGCCAAGTAATCAGGTTGTTTTCATGCAGCCGTTCGTGAGAAACGGCTTCATTTCAGGGTAAACTCTAAATCTGTTCAGAAAGCCAAATGCCTCAACGGCACCTCATGCCATCTGGACAGTTAAAAACCGCGGTCGTGGTGAAATTGGTAGACACGCTATCTTGAGGGGGTAGTGGCGAAAGCTGTGCGAGTTCGAGTCTCGCCGACCGCACCAAATCTCACCGGCAGAAGATCTCTTTCCAGAGGCTCTTCTGTCGGTGGCAAGCGGTGAAAATTTCTCGATGAACCTCGATTCCTACCTTCCCGTCCTTTTGTTCATTTTGGTCGGGGTCGGCGTAGGCGTCGCCCCGCAAGTCATCGGATACATCCTCGGGCCCAATCGGCCCGACGCTGCGAAGAACGCGCCCTACGAGTGCGGCTTCGAAGCCTTCGAGGATGCGCGCATGAAATTCGACGTGCGCTATTACCTCGTCGCGATTCTCTTCATCCTCTTCGATCTCGAGATTGCCTTTCTCTTTCCGTGGGCCATTGCGCTCAAGGAAATCGGCGCTGTTGGCTTCTGGGCCATGATGATCTTTCTCGCCATCCTCGTCGTGGGCTTCGTCTACGAGTGGAAAAAAGGCGCGCTCGACTGGGAATGACAAGGAAGCTACACGATGGCCATTGAAGGCGTTCTCAAAGAAGGCTTCGTCACCACGACCTACGACTCGGTCGTGAACTGGGCGAAGACCGGATCTCTCTGGCCGATGACGTTCGGCCTCGCATGCTGCGCGGTCGAAATGATGCACGCGGGCGCTGCCCGCTACGACATCGACCGTTTCGGCATGCTGTTCCGCCCCAGCCCGCGCCAGTCCGATCTGATGATCGTGGCCGGCACGCTGTGCAACAAGATGGCGCCGGCGTTGCGCAAGGTCTACGACCAGATGCCCGAACCGCGCTGGGTGCTCTCGATGGGCTCCTGCGCGAACGGCGGCGGTTATTACCACTACAGCTATTCAGTGGTGCGTGGCTGCGACCGCATCGTGCCGGTCGACGTCTATGTGCCGGGTTGCCCGCCCACCGCTGAAGCACTGCTGTACGGCGTGATCCAGCTGCAGCAGAAGATTCGTCGTACCAACACCATTGCCCGCGCCTGAGAGATTGCCGACGATGACTGACTTTGCAATTTCGCCGGAGGTGCTGCGCGCCACTGTTGCCGAGACGCTCGGCGCCAAGGCCAAGAGCGTGACGGTTGCGCTCGAAGAAGTGACCGTCGTGGTCAGCGCCGCCGACTACATCGATGCGGCGTTGCTGTTGCGCGATGCGCCCGGCTGCCGTTTCGAGCAGCTGATCGACCTGTGCGGCATGGACTATTCCGACTACCGCGAAGGCGAGTGGCAGGGCGAGCGCTACGGCGTCGTCTCGCACCTGCTCTCCGTGAGCCTCAACCAGCGCGTGCGCCTGAAGGTGTTCGCGACCAGCGAAGACCTGCCCGTGATCGACTCGCTCCAGCCCGTCTGGAGCGCTGCCACGTGGTTCGAGCGCGAAGCCTTCGACCTGTACGGCATCGTGTTCGACGGTCACGACGACCTGCGTCGCATCCTGACCGACTACGGCTTCATCGGCCACCCGTTCCGCAAGGACTTCCCGGTGTCGGGTCACGTCGAAATGCGCTACGACGAAGAGCAGAAGCGCGTGGTCTACCAGCCGGTCTCGATCGAGCCGCGCGAAATCACGCCGCGCGTGATCCGCGAAGACAACTACGGCGGCGGTTTGCACTGACAGATATGGCCGAAATCAAGAACTACACACTCAACTTCGGTCCCCAGCACCCCGCAGCACACGGCGTGCTGCGCCTGGTGCTCGAGCTGGACGGCGAAGTGATCCAGCGTGCCGACCCCCACATCGGCCTGCTGCACCGTGCGACCGAGAAGCTCGCCGAATCGCGCACCTTCATCCAGTCGCTGCCCTACATGGACCGCCTCGACTACGTGTCGATGATGTCCAACGAGCACGCCTACTGCCTCGCCATCGAGCGGATGATGGGCCTCGATGTGCCGATCCGCGCGCAGTACATCCGCGTGATGTTCGCCGAGATCACCCGCCTGCTGAACCACCTGCTGTGGCTCGGTGCGCACGGTCTCGATTGCGGCGCGATGAACATGCTCATCTACTGCTTCCGCGAGCGTGAAGACCTGTTCGACATGTACGAGGCCGTGTCCGGCGCGCGCATGCACGCGGCGTACTTCCGTCCGGGTGGCGTCTACCGCGACCTGCCGGATTCGATGCCGCAGTACAAGGTCAGCAAGATCAAGAATGCGAAGGCCATCGAGAAGCTCAATGAGAACCGTCAGGGCTCGCTGCTGGACTTCATCGACGACTTCTGCAAGCGCTTCCCGAAGATGGTCGACGAGTACGAGACGCTGCTCACCGACAACCGCATCTGGAAGCAGCGCACCGTGGGCATCGGCGTGGTCACGCCGGAGCGCGCGCTGAACCTGGGCTTCACCGGCCCGATGCTGCGCGGCTCGGGCGTCGAATGGGACCTGCGCAAGAAGCAGCCCTACGACGTCTACGACCAGATGCAGTTCGACGTGCCCGTGGGCAAGACCGGCGACTGCTACGACCGCTACCTGGTTCGCGTGGAAGAAATGCGCCAGGCCAACAAGATCATCCAGCAGTGCTCGGCATGGCTGCGCGTGAATCCGGGTCCGGTCATCACCAGCAACCACAAGGTCGCCGCGCCCGCGCGCGAATCGATGAAGGCGAACATGGAGGAGCTGATCCACCATTTCAAGCTCTTCACCGAAGGCTTCCATGTGCCCGAAGGCGAAGCGTATGCCGCCGTCGAGCACCCCAAGGGCGAGTTCGGCATCTACCTCGTGAGCGACGGCGCCAACAAGCCGTACCGCCTGAAGATCCGCGCCCCGGGCTTCCCGCACCTCGCTGCCCTCGACGAAATGTCGCGCGGCCACATGATCGCCGACGCTGTCGCGGTGATCGGCACGATGGACATCGTGTTCGGCGAAATCGACAGGTGAGAAAGAGCGAATGACGACTTCCTCAACCCATCACCATGACGCGGCGCCCTCGGCGCCGTTGAAGGCTGCCATCCTCGAGCGCTTTGCGCGCGAGGTCGCGAAGTACCCCGAAGCCGGCAAGCAGTCGGCCGTGATGGCCTGCCTGGCCATCGTCCAGCAGGACGAAGGCTTCGTGAGCGTGCAGCGCGAGCGCGAGATCGCCGCCTACCTCGGCATGGCGCCCATCGCCGTGCACGAGGTGACGACCTTCTACAACATGTACAACCAGCATCCGGTGGGCAAGTTCAAGCTCAACGTGTGCACCAACCTGCCGTGCCAGCTGCGCGATGGCGTCACCGCGCTCGTGCATCTCGAGAAGAAGCTGGGCATCAAGATGGGCGAGACCACGGCCGACGGCCTGTTCACGCTGCAGCAGAGCGAATGCCTGGGCGCCTGCGCCGATTCGCCCGTGATGCTGGTCAACGACCGCACCATGTGCAGCTTCATGAGCAACGACAAGCTCGACCAGCTCATCGACGGTTTGCGCAGTGCCAAGCCAGGGGAGGCTTCGTGATGACGCCCGAACAGGTTCTCTCGCAATTCCAGGCCACCGGTGTCCAGACCTGCTTCCATGACCGCCACATCGGCGCTCAGATCTATGCAGGCCTGGACGGCACCAACTGGCACCTGGCCGACTACGAAGCGCGCGGCGGCTACCAGGCGCTGCGCAAGATCCTCACCGAGGGCCTCACGCCCGACCAGGTGATCGCCGAAGTGAAGGCCTCGGGCCTGCGCGGCCGTGGCGGTGCGGGTTTCCCGACCGGCCTGAAGTGGAGCTTCATGCCCCGCCAGTTCCCGGGCCAGAAGTACCTCGTCTGCAACTCGGACGAAGGCGAGCCCGGCACGTGCAAGGACCGCGACATCCTGCAGTTCAACCCGCACATCGTGATCGAAGGCATGGCCATCGCCGCGTATGCGATGGGCATCAGCGTGGGCTACAACTACATCCACGGCGAGATCTTCCAGAGCTACGACCGCTTCGAGGCCGCCCTCGAAGAGGCGCGCGCTGCCGGCTACCTCGGCGACAAGATCATGGGCAGCACGTACAACTTCCAGTTGCACGCCGCCCACGGCTTCGGTGCCTACATCTGCGGCGAAGAAACCGCGCTGCTCGAATCGCTCGAAGGCAAGAAGGGCCAGCCGCGCTTCAAGCCGCCGTTCCCAGCCAGCTTCGGCCTGTACGGCAAGCCGACCACCATCAACAACACCGAGACCTTCGCGGCGGTGCCCTGGATCATCCGCAACGGCGGCCAGGCCTACCTCGAGTGCGGCAAGCCGAACAACGGTGGCACCAAGATCTACTCGGTGAGCGGTGACGTCGAATTGCCCGGCAACTACGAAGTGCCGATGGGCACGCCGTTCTCCAAGCTGCTCGAGCTGGCCGGCGGCGTGCGCAAGGGCCGCACGCTCAAGGCCGTGATCCCCGGCGGCTCGTCGTCGCCGGTGCTGCCGGCCGACATCATGATGGCCTGCACCATGGACTACGACTCCATCGCCAAGGCCGGCTCCATGCTGGGCTCGGGCGCCGTGATCGTCATGGACGACACGCGGTCGATGGTCGAGTCGCTCAAGCGCCTCTCGTACTTCTACATGCACGAGTCCTGCGGCCAGTGCACCCCCTGCCGCGAAGGCACGGGTTGGCTCTACCGGGTGGTGGACCGCATCCACAACGGCCAGGGCAAGCCCAGCGACATGCAGCTGCTGGACTCCGTGGCCGGCGACATCATGGGCCGCACCATCTGTGCGCTCGGCGATGCGGCAGCCATGCCCGTGCGCGCCATGATCAAGCACTTCCGCCATGAGTTCGAGGCCCTGATCCCGGGTCACGTCCCGACGGCGCCCGTCAAGGCCTGAGTGCGAGAAGAAACACAGACATGATCGAAATCGAACTCGACGGCAAGAAGGTCGAAGTGACCGAAGGCAGCATGGTGATGCATGCGGCCGAAAAGGCGGGCACCTACATCCCGCACTTCTGCTATCACAAGAAACTCAGCATCGCGGCCAACTGCCGCATGTGCCTGGTCGACGTGGAAAAGGCGCCCAAGCCGATGCCGGCCTGCGCCACGCCCGTCACGCAGGGCATGATCGTTCGCACCAAGAGCGACAAGGCCATCAAGGCCCAGCAGTCCGTCATGGAGTTCCTGCTGATCAACCACCCGCTGGATTGCCCCATCTGCGACCAGGGCGGCGAATGCCAGCTGCAGGACCTGGCCGTGGGCTACGGCGGCTCTTCTTCGCGTTACGAAGAAGAAAAGCGCGTCGTGTTCCACAAGGACGTCGGCCCGCTGATCAGCATGGAAGAGATGAGCCGCTGCATCCACTGCACGCGCTGCGTCCGTTTTGGCCAGGAAGTGGCCGGCGTGATGGAGCTGGGCATGTCGCACCGCGGCGAGCATTCCGAAATCGAAACCTTCCTCGGCGACTCGGTCGACTCCGAGCTGTCGGGCAACATGATCGACATCTGCCCGGTCGGCGCGCTCACGAGCAAGCCGTTCCGCTACAGCGCCCGCACCTGGGAGTTGTCGCGCCGCAAGTCGGTGAGCCCGCACGATTCCACCGGTGCCAACCTGATCGTCCAGGTCAAGAACAACCGCGTGATGCGCGTGGTGCCGCTCGAGAACGAAGACGTCAACGAATGCTGGATCGCCGACCGCGACCGCTTCTCGTACGAAGCGCTCAACGGCACGGAACGTCTGACGCAGCCCATGCTGAAGCAGGGCGGCCAATGGCAGCAGGTCGACTGGCAGACGGCGCTCGAGTACGTCGCCAACGGCCTCAAGCAGATCAAGACCGACCACGGTGCGCAAAGCATCGGCACGCTGGTCAGCCCGCACAGCACGCTCGAAGAGCTGCAACTCGCCGCCATGCTCACGCGTGAACTCGGCAGCGACAACATCGACTACCGCCTGCGCAATGCCGAATTCACGGCCTTCGAAGGCGTGCGTTGGCTCGGCACTTCGATCGCTTCGCTCACGCAAGTGCAGCGCGCGCTGGTCGTCGGTTCGAACCTCCGCAAGGAACACCCGCTGTTTGCGCAGCGCATCCGCCAGGCCGTGCGCAAGGGCGCCGCGCTGTCGGTGATCACCTCGTCCAGCCTCATGGCCGACCGCGGTGCCTGGGCCATCGACGTGGCGCAAGCGGCCATCGTCGAAGCCGACCAGTGGGTCGAGGCGCTGGCCGCCGTGGCCGCTGCCATCGCCCAGACCAACGGCGCCGCCGCACCGCTGGCACCGAAGAACGCACCCGACGCCGTCGCGCAAGCCATCGCAGCCTCGCTGCTGAGCGGCGAACGCAAGGCGATCCTGCTCGGCAATGCCGCCGCGCACCACGCGCAAGCCAGCAGCCTGCTGGCCCTCGCGAACTGGATCGGCGCACAGACCGGCGCCACCGTCGGCTACCTGACCGAAGCGGGCAACACCGTGGGCGCACAGCTCGTCGGCGCCTTCCCGCAGAACGGCGGCCTCGATGCCGGCCGCATGCTCGCCGCCGGCTCCGGCCTCAAGGCCGTGCTGCTGCTGAACACCGAACCGGTGTTCGACTCGGCCGCCGGTGCTGCCGCCGCCGATGTCATCGGCAATGCGCAGATGGTGGTCACGCTGAGCCCCTTCAAGGCCAACCTCGAGTTCAGCGACGTGCTGCTGCCCATCGCCCCGTTCACCGAAACGCCCGGCACCTTCGTCAATGCCGAAGGCCGCCTGCAGGGTTTCCATGCCGTCGTGAAGCCGCAAGGCGAAACGCGTCCGGCCTGGAAGGTGCTGCGCGTGCTGGCGAACCTGCTCGGCCTGCCGGGCTTCGCCTTCGAATCGACCGCCGAGGTGCTGGCCACCGTCGGTGACAAGGGCACCGTGCCGGCGAACGCGCTGAGCAACGCCACCTCCGCCAAGGCCGTCGCGGCCAGCGGCGCCGTGGCCGCACCCGTGGTCGCGAGCATCTACCAGCTCGACTCGATCGTGCGCCGCGCACCGTCGCTGCAGCTGACCGCCGACGCGCGCCACAGCGCACAGGCCGCACCCGCTCGTGCCGAGGAGGCCCTGGCATGATCGACGCAATTCATGGCTTCGGCCAGGGGCTGGTCGCCGCAGGCTGGTGGACGTCCGTCGTCTGGCCCGTGGTCTGGACGCTGATCAAGATCATCGTCGTCGTGATCCCGCTGATGTTGGCTGTGGCGTACCTCACGCTGTGGGAGCGCAAGGCCATCGGCTTCACGCAGATCCGCGTGGGCCCGAACCGCATCGGGCCGCTGGGCCTGCTGCAGCCGATCGCCGACGCGCTCAAGCTGATGACCAAGGAAATCATCCTTCCGACGGTCGCCAACAAGGGCCTGTTCCTGCTCGGTCCCATCATGACCATCATGCCGGCGCTGGCCGCATGGGCCGTGATTCCCTTCGGCCCCGACGTGGCGTTGGCCAACATCAACGCCGGCCTGCTGTTCGTGATGGCCATCACCTCGCTCGAGGTGTACGGCGTGATCATCGCCGGCTGGGCCTCGAACTCGAAGTACGCCTTCCTGGGTGCGCTGCGCGCCTCGGCGCAGATGGTGAGCTACGAAATCGCGATGGGCTTCTGCTTCGTCGTGGTGCTGATGGTCACGGGCAGCCTGAACATGTCCGACATCGTGACGGTGCAGGGCAAGGGCATGTTCCAAGACATGGGCATTGGCTTCCTGTCGTGGAACTGGCTGCCGCTGCTGCCGATCTTCGTCGTGTACTTCATCTCGGGCCTGGCCGAAACCAACCGCCACCCGTTCGACGTGGTGGAAGGCGAATCCGAAATCGTGGCCGGCCACATGATCGAGTACTCGGGCATGAGCTTCGCGATGTTCTTCCTGGCCGAGTACGCCAACATGTGGCTCGTCTCGATCCTGACCGTGGTGCTGTTCCTCGGTGGATGGCTGCCGCCGTTCGAGTTCCTGAGCTTCATTCCGGGCTGGATCTGGCTGGGCCTGAAGACCTTCTGCGTGGTCACCATGTTCCTGTGGGTGCGCTCGACGTTCCCGCGCTTCCGCTACGACCAGATCATGCGTCTGGGCTGGAAGATCTTCATTCCCGTCACCCTGGTGTGGCTGGTCGTGGTCGGTGGCTGGATGCAGACGCCGTTCAACATCTGGAAATAAGCAGGAAGCGACGACATCATGACTGCTTCACACACCGCCGGAGGGCTCGGACGCACCTCCAAGCTGGCCTCCGCACCGTTCTCGCTCAAGGACTTCCTGGGCAGCTTCATGCTGTTCGAACTGTTCAAGGGCCTGGCCATCACGGGCAAGTACGCCTTCGCGCGCAAGATCACCGTCCAGTTCCCCGAAGAGAAGACGCCGCTGTCGCCGCGCTTTCGCGGCCTGCACGCGCTGCGCCGCTACGAGAACGGCGAAGAGCGCTGCATCGCCTGCAAGCTGTGCGAGGCCGTGTGCCCCGCGCTGGCGATCACCATCGAATCCGACGTGCGTGACGACGGCTCGCGCCGCACCACGCGCTACGACATCGACCTGACCAAGTGCATCTTCTGCGGCTTCTGCGAAGAGAGCTGCCCGGTCGACTCGATCGTCGAGACGCACATCTTCGAATACCACGGCGAAAAGCGCGGCGACCTGTACTTCACCAAGGACATGCTGCTGGCCGTGGGCGACCGCTACGAAAAAGAAATCGCGGCGAACAAGGCGGCCGACGCCAAGTACCGCTGAGCCGGCTCCGCTCGAAACCCGTACCAATCGAATTCCAATGGACGTCAAGACCGGTCTGTTCTATCTGTTTGCCGCGGTGCTGCTGTTTGCAGCCTTCCGCGTCATCACCTCCCGCAACCCCGTGTACGCCGCGCTGTACCTAGTGCTGGCTTTCTTCCAGGCCTCGGCCATCTGGCTGCTGCTGCGCGCCGAGTTCCTGGCGATCTCGCTCGTGCTGGTGTACGTCGGTGCCGTGATGGTGCTGTTCCTGTTCGTCGTGATGATGCTGGACATCGACGTCGACGGCCTGCGAGAGGGCTTCTGGAAGCACTTCCCGCTGGCCGCCGGCATCGGCGCGCTCATCGCGCTCGAAATGGCCGCCGTGCTCATGGGCGGCTTCCGCCTGGGCGAAGGCCCGCGCGCCATGGCGACGACCTCGCCCAACAGTTCGAACACGCTCGAGCTGGGCAAGCTGCTGTATTCCGAATACCTCTATCCGCTGGAAATCGCCGCGGTCATCCTGCTGGTGGCCATCATTGCCGCCATCGCACTGACGCTGCGCACCCGCAAGGACAGCAAGTACGTCAACCCGTCGGACCAGGTGCGCGTGAAGGCGCGCGACCGCGTGCGCATCGTGCAGATGCCCGTCACGCGCGCGGCCGAGCCGGTGGTTGAGGCCCCGGCAGCGGATGCCGCTGCAAAGGAAAACAAGGCATGACGCTCACGCTCGGACACTTTCTCTCGCTCGGCGCGATGCTCTTCGCGCTGTCGGTGATCGGCATCTTCCTGAACCGCAAGAACCTGATCGTGCTGCTGATGGCCATCGAACTGATGCTGCTGGCGGTCAACATGAACTTCGTGGCCTTCTCGCACTACCTGGGTGACATGCACGGCCAGATCTTCGTGTTCTTCATCCTGACGGTGGCGGCGGCCGAATCGGCCATCGGCCTGGCGCTGCTGGTCCTGTTGTTCCGCAACAAGTCCAACATCAACGTCGACGAACTCAACTCGCTCAAGGGTTGACAGCAGTATGAGCGCAACCCTTTCCGCATCCACCTTGCTGGCCGTGCCGCTGGCACCCCTGGTCGGCGCCGCACTTGCCGGCCTGTTCGGCACGAAGTTCGGCGGCAACCACATCGGCCGCAAGGTCACGCATTCGCTGACCATCCTGGGCGTGTTCGTCGCCTTCGTGATCTCGGCGATGACGCTGAAGTCGGTCATCGTCGACGGCGCCCGCTTCAACCAGACCATCTACGAATGGATGATCGTCGGCGGCCTGAAGATGGAAGTCGGCTTCCTGGTCGACGGCCTCACAGCCATGATGATGTGCGTGGTGACCTTCGTGTCGCTGATGGTGCACATCTACACCATCGGCTACATGGAAGAAGACGACGGCTACAACCGCTTCTTCTCGTACATCTCGCTCTTTACCTTCTCGATGCTGATGCTCGTCATGAGCAACAACATGCTCCAGCTGTTCTTCGGCTGGGAGGCGGTGGGCCTGGTGTCGTACCTGCTGATCGGCTTCTGGTTCAACAAGCCCACGGCCATCTTCGCGAACATGAAGGCCTTCCTGGTCAACCGCGTGGGTGACTTCGGCTTCATCCTGGGCATCGGCCTGATCGCCGCCTACGCCGGCACGCTGAACTACGGCGAAGCCTTCGCCAAGGCGCACACGTTGGCCGGCATCACCTTCCCGGGCACCGAGTGGATGCTCATCACGGTGATCTGCATCTGCCTGTTCATCGGCGCGATGGGCAAGAGCGCCCAGTTCCCGCTGCACGTGTGGCTGCCCGACTCGATGGAAGGCCCGACCCCCATCTCGGCGCTGATCCACGCGGCGACCATGGTGACGGCCGGCATCTTCATGGTGGCGCGCATGTCGCCGCTGTTCGAGCTGAGCGACACGGCCCTGAGCTTCATCCTCGTGATCGGCGCCATCACCGCGCTGTTCATGGGCTTCCTGGGCATCATCCAGAACGACATCAAGCGCGTGGTCGCGTACTCGACGCTGTCGCAGCTGGGCTACATGACGGTGGCGCTCGGTGCCTCGGCCTACTCGGTCGCGGTGTTCCACCTGATGACGCACGCCTTCTTCAAGGCGCTGCTGTTCCTCGGCGCGGGCTCGGTGATCATCGGCATGCACCACAACCAGGACATCCGCTGGATGGGCGGCGTGCGCAAGTACATGCCCATCACCTGGATCACCTCGCTGCTGGGTTCGCTCGCCCTCATCGGCACGCCGTTCTTCTCGGGCTTCTACTCGAAGGACAGCATCATTGAGGCCGTGCACGAAAGCCACCTGTGGGGCGCGCAGTTCGCCTACTACGCGGTGCTGGCCGGCGTGTTCGTGACGGCGTTCTACTCGTTCCGCATGTACTTCCTGGTCTTCCACGGCAAGGAACGCTACGACCAGAACCCGGACGCACACCACGACGACCATGCGCACGACGCGCACGGACACGACGACCACGGCCATGGCCACGACGCCCACAAGCCGCACGAATCGCCGATGGTGGTCTGGCTGCCGCTGGTGCTGCTGGCGATCCCCTCGGTGGTGATCGGCTTCATGACCATCGACCCGATGCTGTTCGGCAGCTTCTTCAAGGACGCGATCTTCGTCGACGGTGCCAAGCACCACGCGATGGGCGAACTGAAGGAAGCCTTCCACGGCCCGGTCGCCATGGCGATCCACGGCCTGCAGACCGCACCGTTCTGGCTGGCACTGGCTGGCGTGGCGCTGTCGTACTACATGTACATGATGAACCCGGCACTGCCGGCGGCCATCAAGCGCGCCTTCAGCCCGATCTACAACCTGCTCGAGAACAAGTACTACCTCGACTGGATCAACGAGAACATCCTCGCCCGCGGTGCGCGCCTGCTCGGCACGGGCCTGTGGAAGGGCGGCGACCAGGCGCTGATCGACGGCGCGCTCGTCAACGGTTCCTGGAAGGTGGTGGGTCGCGTGGCCGGCGTCGTGCGCTGGCTGCAGTCGGGCTTCATCTACCACTACGCCTTCGCGATGCTGCTGGGCATCTTCATCCTGATGACGTACTTCGTCTGGTTCAAACGTTGAGCCCGAACGCTGGAGAAAAAGAAAAATGGGTTTGTTGAGCCTTGCCATCTGGGTGCCGATCGCATTCGGCGCCGTGCTGCTGGCGTTTGGCCGCGACGAGCACGCCAAGGGCGTGCGCTGGGTCGCGCTCGTCGGTGCCATCGTGAGCTTCCTGGTCACGGTGCCGCTGTTCACGCGCTTCCAGAACGGAACCGCCGCGATGCAGTTCGTCGAGAAGACGAGCTGGATCTCGCGCTTCAACGTCAACTACCACCTGGGCATCGACGGCATGTCGCTGTGGCTGGTGCTGCTGACCTCGTTCATCACGGTCGTGGTCGTGATCTCGGCCTGGGAAGTGATCACCGAGCGCGTGAACCAGTACATGGGCGCGTTCCTGATCCTGTCGGGTTTCATGATCGGCGTGTTCTCGGCGCTCGACGGCATCCTGTTCTACGTGTTCTTCGAAGCCACGCTGATCCCGATGTATCTGATCATCGGCATCTGGGGCGGCCCGAACAAGATCTACGCGGCGTTCAAGTTCTTCCTGTACACGCTGCTCGGCTCGCTGCTGATGCTGGTCGCGCTGATCTTCCTGTACAACAAGTCGGGCGGCAGCTTCGACATCCTGAGCTGGCACAAGCTGCCGCTGGGTTCGACCGCGCAGACCTTCCTGTTCTTTGCCTTCTTCGCGGCCTTCGCCGTCAAGGTGCCGATGTGGCCGGTCCACACCTGGCTGCCCGACGTGCACGTCGAGGCCCCCACGGGCGGTTCGGCCGTGCTGGCCGCGATCATGCTGAAGCTGGGTGCCTACGGTTTCCTGCGCTTCTCGATGCCCATCGCGCCTGACGCTTCGCACGAATGGGCCTGGCTCATGATCGCGCTGTCGCTCATCGCCGTGATCTACGTGGGCCTGGTTGCGCTGGTGCAGCAGGACATGAAGAAGCTGGTGGCGTACTCGTCGGTCGCCCACATGGGCTTCGTGACGCTGGGCTTCTTCATCTTCAACGAGCTCGGCGTGTCCGGCGGCATCGTGCAGATGATTGCCCACGGCTTCGTGTCGGGCGCCATGTTCCTGGGCATCGGCGTGCTGTACGACCGCGTGCACTCGCGCCAGATCGCCGACTACGGCGGCGTGGTCAACACCATGCCCAAGTTCGCCGCGTTCGCGCTGCTGTTCGCCATGGCCAACTGCGGCCTGCCGGGCACCGCCGGTTTCGTGGGCGAATGGATGGTGATCCTGGGCGCCGTGAAGGCCAACTTCTGGGTCGGCCTGGGGGCCGCCACCGCACTGATCTTCGGCGCTGCCTACACCCTGTGGATGTACAAGCGCGTGTACCTGGGCCCGGTCGGCAACGACCACGTCAAGGAACTGAAGGACATCAACGCCCGCGAATTCCTGATGCTCTCGCTGCTGGCAATCGCCGTGCTGTGGATGGGCCTGTATCCGAAGCCTTTCACCGACGCGATGGATGCCTCCGTCGTCGAGCTTCTGCGCCATGTGGCGATTTCGAAGCTGCCCGTCTGATGCCACGCTGAAGAAGAGAACGAGATGATTGACAAACTCAGCTGGGTGACGATCTACCCCGAAATCGTGTTGCTGGTCATGGCCTGCATCATTGCGCTGGTCGACCTGTCGGACACGAGCCCGCGCCGCACCCGCACCTACATCCTGACGCTGCTCACGCTGGCGGCGGTGGCCGTGCTGACCGGCCTGGCCGCTGTCGGCGGCAAGACCTCCTACGGCTTCGGCGGCATGGTGGTGAGCGACACGATGGGCAACTGGCTCAAGTGCTTCGCCTCGCTGGCCCTGATGGTGACGCTGGTCTACGGCCGTCCCTACGCGGCCGACCGCGAGATGCTGCGTGGCGGCGAGATGTTCACGATCAGCATGCTGGCCCTGCTGGGCATGTTCGTGATGATCGGCGGCAGCAACTTCCTGCTGATCTACCTCGGCCTGGAATTGCTCACGCTGTCGAGCTACGCGCTCGTGGCGCTGCGCCGCGACAACGCGGTGGCCAGCGAAGCCGCCATGAAGTACTTCGTGCTCGGCGCCATGGCCAGCGGCTTCCTGCTGTACGGCCTGTCGATGATGTACGGCGCCACCGGCTCGCTCGACCTGAACGAAGTGTTCAAGGCGATCTCGACCGGCAAGGTGAACCACCAGGTGCTGGTATTCGGTCTGGTCTTCATCGTGGCCGGCCTGGCGTTCAAGGTCGGTGCCGCTCCGTTCCACATGTGGGTGCCCGACGTCTACCAGGGCGCGCCGACGGCGATCACGCTGCTGATCGGTGCCGCGCCAGAGCTGGCTGCCTTCGGCATCATCATCCGTCTCCTGGTCGACGGCCTGCAGCCGCTGGCCATCGACTGGCAGCAGATGCTCGCCGTGCTGGCGGTGGCGTCACTCGTGATCGGCAACCTGGCCGCCATCGCGCAGAGCAACCTCAAGCGCATGCTGGCCTACTCGACCATCGCGCAGATGGGCTTCATGCTGCTGGGCCTGGTGGCGGGTTCCGACCTGCAGGGCACGCAGAACGCGCAGGCCGCCTACAGCGCCGCGATGTTCTACGTCGTGACCTACGTGCTGACCACGCTGGCGAGCTTCGGCATCATCCTGCTGCTGGCGCGCGAAGGCTTCGAAAGCGAAGAGATCACCGACCTGGCCGGCCTGAACCAGCGCAGCCCGCTGTACGCCGGCGTGATGGCCATCGCGATGTTCTCGCTGGCCGGCCTGCCGCCACTCGTTGGCTTCTACGCCAAGCTGGCCGTGCTGCAGGCGCTGATCGCCTCGGGCGCCGCCATCTACATCGGCCTGGCGGTGTTCGCCGTGATCACCTCGCTGATCGGCGCGTTCTACTACCTGCGCGTGGTCAAGGTCATGTACTTCGACGCGCCCGTCACGGCGACCACCGTGTCGGCCTCGTTCGACGTGCGCACCGTGCTCACGATCAACGGCGCGCTGATCCTGATTCTTGGTGTCCTGCCCGGCGGTCTGATGACGCTGTGCTACGACGCCATCGCGGCCACGCTGGCCCACTGACGCGGCCCGCACAGGTGTCGCAAACCGCGTCGGTCTGGGTGGTGCTGCTGGTGGCCCTGGTGGCCGCCAACCTGCCGTTCCTGAATGAGCGTCTGTTCGGGGCGGTGCCCCTGTCGACCGCGCACAAGTCGCTCGCCATCCGCTTCGGCGAACTGGTGGTGCTGTACTTCATTGCTGGCGGCATCGGCCTGCTGTTCGAGCGCAGGGCAGGGCAGATCGCCGCCCAGGGCTGGGAGTTCTACGCGGTGACGGCCTCGCTGTTCGTCGTGCTGGCCTTCCCCGGGTTCACCTGGCGCTACCTGATGAAGCACAGGCACTGACCGACATGACTTCTCCCGCCCCCGATTCGCATCTGAAGGAAGCGCTCGTCAGCAGCGAAGAGCTCTTCAAGGGCAAGTTCCTGCACGCCAAGCGCGACACCATCCGCCTGCCCGACGGCCACAATGCCACGCGCGAGTACGTGGTGCACCCCGGTGCGGTGGTGGTGATTCCGCTGCTCGACGACGGTCGCGTGGTGCTGGAGCGCCAGTTCCGCTACCCGGTGGACCGCGTGATCGTGGAGTTTCCCGCGGGCAAGCTCGACGCTGGCGAAGATCCGCTGCTGTGCGGTCAGCGCGAACTGCTCGAGGAAACCGGCTACTCCGCGCGCGAATGGGCGCATGCGGGCGCCACGCACCTGGCGGTGGCGTACTCGACCGAAATCATCCACATCTACTTCGCACGCGGCCTCTCGCTGGGCGAGCGCCAGCTCGATCACGGCGAGTTTCTCGACGTGTTCACCGCCACGCCGCAGGAGCTCATCGGCTGGTGCCGCGACGGCACCGTGACCGACGCGAAGACGCTCACCTGCGCCCTGTGGCTGCAGAACGTCCTGTCGGGCGCATGGGCACTGGATTGGCAGGCCGCAGCCTCGCAAGGCGGCGCGGGATAATCCGCGCATGAAGGTCCTCGATCTCCGCTGCACGCACGGCCACGGCTTCGAGGGCTGGTTTGCGTCCAATGAAGCGTTCGACAGCCAGCTCGCCAGCGGCCTCGTCGAGTGCCCGGTCTGCGGCGACACCGCCATCGTCAAGCTGCTGAGCGCGCCCCGCCTGAACCTGAGCAACGCCAAGGCGCCGAAGGAAGAAGGGCGCGGCGACGCGGCCCGCGCGCCGGCGGCACCCGCAACGCCTTCCACGCAAGTATCCGCAAGCGCGACTTCACCTGAAGCCCGCTGGATGCGCGCCGTGCGCGAAGTGCTGGCCAAGACCGAAGACGTCGGCGACCGCTTTGCCGACGAGGCGCGCAAGATGCACTACGGCGAAACCGCCGAGCGCGGCATCCGCGGCCAGGCCACGCCAGAGCAGACCGAGGCGCTGCTCGACGAAGGCATTCCGGTGATGGCGCTGCCGATTCCGGCGGCGCTGAAAGAAACCCTGCAGTAACCGACCGGCTCGACGACGAGCCAGTCCGGCCCGGCCCGCTCAGGCCGTGAACTGCAGCGCGGCCAGCCGCGCGTACACGCCGCCTTGCGCCACCAGCGCCGCGTGCGTTCCCTGTTCGACGATGCCGCCGTGGTCCAGCACGATGATGCGGTCGGCCTTCTGCACGGTAGCCAGGCGGTGGGCGATCACGAGCGTGGTGCGGTTTTCCATCGCCGATTCGAGCGCGGCCTGCACCATGCGCTCGCTCTCGGCGTCGAGTGCGCTTGTGGCTTCGTCCAGCAGCAGCAGCGGCGGGTTTTTCAGGATGGCCCGCGCGATGGCGATGCGCTGGCGCTGGCCGCCCGACAGCCGCACGCCGCGTTCGCCCAGGAAGGTGTCGTAGCCCTCGGGCAGGGCCTGCAGGAAGTCGTGTGCGAAGGCGGCGCGCGCCGCGGCGTGCACCTCGTCGGCGCTGGCCTCGGGCCGACCGTAGCGGATGTTCTCGAAAGCGCTGGCCGAGAAGATCACCGCGTCCTGCGGCACGAGGCCGATGCGGGTGCGCAGGTCGTGCAGCGCGAGCGCATCGAGCGACGCGCCGTCGAGCACGATGCGGCCCGACTGCGGGTCGTAGTAGCGCAGCAGCAGCTGGAACACCGTGCTCTTGCCCGCGCCGCTGGACCCCACCAGCGCCACGGTCTCGCCCGGCGCGATGTCCAGGCTGAAGTCGCGCAGCGCCGGCGTGCCCGGCCGCGAGGGGTAGTGGAAGGTGATCGCGTCGAAGCGGATCGCGCTGCCCGCGGCGGGAACGGGCGCGACGGCCGGCTGTGCGGGTGAGGCAATGGCCGTCGGCGCGTGCAGCAGTTCCATCAGGCGCTCGGTGGCACCGGCGGCGCGCAGCAGGTCGCCGTACACCTCGCCGAGCACCGCGGTGGCGCTCGCGAGGATCGCCACGTAGACCACGGTCTGGCCCAGGTGGCCGGCCGTGATGTCGCCGCGCAGCACGGCCTGCGTGCCTTCGTACAGGCCCCAGAGCAGGGCGGCCGAGGTGGCAATGATGATGAAGGCCACGAGCACCGAGCGCGCGCGCGTGCGGCGCACGGCGGTATGAAAGGCGTTCTCGGTCGAGCCCTTGAAGCGGTCGGCCTCACGGCCTTCGGCCGTGTAGCTCTGCACCACCGGAATGGCGTTCAGCACCTCGGCCGCGATGGCGCTCGAGTCGGCCACGCGGTCCTGGCTGGCGCGCGACAGCTTCCGCACGCGGCGGCCGAACCACATGCTCGGCAGCACCACCAGCACCAGGATGCCCAGCACCTGCACCATCACATAGGGGTTGGTCCAGACCAGCACCGCCAGCGCGCCCACGCCCATGACGGCATTGCGCAGGCCCATGCTCAGCGACGAGCCGACGACCGTCTGCACGAGCGTGGTGTCGGCCGTCAGGCGCGACAGCACCTCGCCGGTCTGCGTGGTCTCGAAGAAAGCCGGGCTCTGCTGCAGCACGTGGCCGTAGACCGCGTTGCGCAGGTCGGCCGTGACGCGCTCGCCGAGCCAGCTCACCGTATAGAAGCGCGCGGCCGAAAACAGGCCCAGCGCCACGGCCACCGCGAAGAGGGCGCCGAAGTGCTCGCGCAGCGCCATGGTCTGGGCGCCCTTGTCGGCACTGACCAGGCCGCCGTCAATCAGGCTGCGCAGAGCGATAGGAAAAGCCAGCGTCGTGACGGCCGCCATCACCAGGAAGACCCCCGCCAGGACGATCTGCACGCGGTAGGGGCGAAGGAAGGGGCGCAACCCCGACAGCGAGCGGGGCGAACCCTTGGCTGCGGAGGACGACGGAGGGGAAGAAGCCATGGGCGCGAATTCTACCGAGCCCTTGCCCTCACAAAGGTCGCCTTGACAGTAATTGCCATGACAACTAATATTTCGGGCATGAGCGATGCCCCCATTTCCCCGGTCCCTCCGACGCCCGACGAGGCCGTGCGCCCGCCGGCCGACTTCTATCGCGCCGAGGACTACCGCGCCGAAGAGAGCATCGGCTACCTGATGCGCCGCATCGTCACGTCCGTGGGCCAGACCGTCGGCACGCGCATGTGCGAGCCCGGCAGCCCCACCTACCCGCAGTGGGTGCCGCTGTACAAGCTGCACGTCGGCGCCGCCACCACCGTGGCCGAACTGGCCCGCGCCTGCGAGCTCGACACCGGCGCCATGACGCGCCTGCTCGACCGCCTCGAGGCCAAGGGCCTGTGCCGGCGCGTGCGCTCGCTCGAAGACCGCCGCGTGGTCAACATCGAACTCACCGACGAAGGCCGTGCGGCCGCGAAGGAAGTGCCCTATGTGCTGAGCCGGGTACAGAACGAGTACCTGGCCGGCTTCAGCCTCGAAGAATGGGAGCAGCTCAAGGACTACTTGCGCCGCATCCTCGACAACGCACAGGGCCTCGCGGCCCGTGGAGAGAAGAATGACTGAGTCTTTCGCCGTGCGCGCGCTGCGCCGCACGCCCGTCGTGGCCGCCGCGCTGGCGGTGGTCGCGCTCGCCGGTTGCGCCGACATGGCCGGCATCGGCTCGCACGCGAAGTTGCGCGATGCATCCACGCTCGGCATCGCGGCCGACCCCGCGCGCGCCAACGTGCCCAGCCTGGACAGCCAGTGGTGGCAGGCCTTCGGCGACAGCCAGCTCAATGCGCTGGTCGACCAGGCCGTGGCCGGCAACCCGAACCTGCAGGTCGCGCGTGCGCGCCTCGTGCGCGCCCAGGCCTCGGCGGACATCGCCGGCGCGGCGCTGCTGCCCAAGGTCGGCGCCGACCTCAACCTGAACCGCCAGAAGTTCAACAACAACTACATCTACCCGGCGCCGCTGGGCGGCTCGACGCAGAACATCGGCCTGCTGCAGCTGGGCGCGAGCTGGGAGCTCGACTTCTTCGGCAAGAACCGCAGCGCGCTCGACACCGCCCTCGGCGCGGCCAATGCCGCCGCGGCCGACGCCGATGCCGCGCGCGTGCTGCTCGCGAGCAACGTGGCGCGCAGCTACTTCCAGTGGGCGCGCCTGAACGAACAGGTCGAAGTGGCCAAGCGCACGCTGGCCCAGCGCGACGAGACCTTCAAGCTGGTGCGCGACCGCGTCTCGGCCGGCCTCGATACGCGCCTCGAACTGCGCCAGAGCGAAGGCGGCCTGCCCGAAGCCCGTCAGCAGATCGAAGCGCTCAACGAGCAGATCGCGCTGCAGCAGCACGCACTCGATGCGCTCGTGGGCCAGCCCAACGTGTCGGCCTCGCTGAAGCCGCCGGTGCTCGCCGGCGTGAAGCCGATGGCGCTGCAGGCGAACATCCCGGCCGACCTGCTGGGCCGCCGCGCCGACATCGCCGCCGCGCGCTGGCGCGTCGAAGCGGCTACCAGCGACGTGGCCAATGCCAAGACCCAGTTCTATCCCAACGTGAACCTCACGGCCTTTGCCGGCTTCCAGAGCCTGGGCTTCGGCAAGCTGCTCAAGTCGGGCAGCGAGCAGTGGGGCGTGGGCCCGGCCATCCACCTGCCGATCTTCGAGGGCGGGCGCCTGCGCGCCAACCTGCGCGGCAAGTCGGCCGACCTCGACGTGGCCATCGAAAGCTACAACGCCACCGTGCTCGATGCGGTGCGCGACGCGGCCGACCAGGTCTCGAGCGCGCAGTCGATCGTGCGCCAGCAGACCGAGCAACGCGCCGCGCAGACGGCCGCCGAAGGCGCCTACGACATTGCCGTGCAGCGCTACCGCGCGGGCCTGGGCAACTACCTCAACGTGCTGACCGCCGAGACCGCCGTGCTGGCCCAGCGCCGCCTCGCGGTCGACCTGGCGGCCCGCGCCCTCGACACGCAGGTGGGCCTGGCGCGCGCCCTGGGCGGCGGCTGGCAGCCGCCGGCCACCGCCACGGCTTCGGCGCCGACGGCCGCCACCCAGAACTGATTTGCTGATCCGCCTTCTTCGGAAAGAACTCCATCATGAGCGATAACAACACTCCGACATCCGCTTCCCCCGTGCCCCCCACCGCAGCGCCAGACGCGCCCGACGCGCCCGCGGGCAACGGCAAGCGCCGCCGCGCACTCACCGTTCTCACCGCCGTGGTGCTGGTCGCCGGCGGCGGCTGGGGCCTGTACGAATGGCTGGTCGCCAGCCACTACGAGAACACCGACAACGCCTACGTGCAGGGCAACGTCATCCAGATCACGCCGCAGATCGGCGGCACCGTCATGGCCATCGGCGCCGACGACACCGACTTCGTGAAGGCCGGCCAGCCGCTGGTGCAGCTCGACCCGGCCGACGCCAAGGTGGCGCTCGAGCAGGCCGAGGCTGCGCTCGCGCAGGCCGTGCGCCAGGTGCGCACGCTGTACGCCAACAACGGCTCGCTGGCCGCGCAGGTCACGCTGCGCCAGAGCGACATTGCCAAGGCCCAGAGCGACATCGCCAAGGCGCAGGACGACCTGCAGCGCCGCCGCGCGCTGTCGGGCAACGGCGCCGTGTCGAAGGAAGAACTCAACCACGCCGAGACGCAGCTGGCCAACGCCAAGAGCGCGCTCGCTGCCGCACAGGCCGGCGTGGTCGCCGCGCGCGAGGCGCTGGCCAGCAACCAGTCGCTGACCGAAGGCACCAGCGTGGCCCAGCACCCGAGCGTGCTGGCCGCCGCCGCCAAGGTGCGCGAGGCCTACCTCGCCACGCAGCGCGTGGCCATGCCCGCGCCGGTCGACGGCTACGTCGCCAAGCGCACCGTGCAGCTGGGCCAGCGCGTGGCCGCCGGCACGCCGATGATGTCCATCGTGCCGCTGCACCAGCTGTGGGTCGACGCCAACTTCAAGGAAGTGCAGCTGCGCAACATCCGCATCGACCAACCCGTGAAGCTCACGGCCGACGTGTACGGCAAGAAGGTCGAGTACACCGGCAAGGTCGCCGGCCTGGGCGTGGGCACCGGCGCCGCCTTTGCGCTGCTGCCGGCGCAGAACGCCACCGGCAACTGGATCAAGGTGGTGCAGCGCGTGCCCGTGCGCATCGCGCTCGACCCCGAGCAGCTCAAGGCCAACCCGCTGCGCATCGGCCTGTCGATGGACGCGGAGATCGACATCACGCAGAAGACCGGCAAGATGCTGGCCGACGCGCCGCGCAGCACCGCCTTCGCGCAGACACAGGTCTACAGCCAGCTCGACCGCGGCGCCGACGCCGAGGTGGACCGCATCGTCGCCGCCAACCTCGGCCGCGGCGCGCCCACGGCAGCCGTGAACCGCCCGGCAGCGTCCGCCGCCGCACCGGCCGTGCACGCCGCCACGCAGGGCCAGCCGGGCTGATCGCCGCCGGCCGCTGAACCCTCACAGCCCGCGCCATGGCCACTGCTGCTCCTGCTTACATCGCGCACCCCCCGCTCGAGGGCTCCGCCCGCGTGTGGGGCACGGTCGCGCTGTCCGCCGCCACCTTCATGAACGTGCTCGACTCGTCGATCGCCAACGTGTCGCTGCCGGCCATCTCGGGCGACCTTGGCGTGAGCACCACGCAAGGCACCTGGGTCATCACCAGCTTCGCGGTGGCCAACGCCATCGCGGTGCCGCTCACGGGGTTCATGACCCAGCGCTTCGGCCAGGTGCGCCTGTTCATGGCCAGCGTGATCCTGTTCATGGTCGCTTCGCTGCTGTGCGGCCTGGCGCCCAACATGACCACGCTCATCCTGTTCCGCGCGTTGCAGGGCTTCGTGGCGGGGCCGATGATCCCGCTGTCGCAGACGCTGCTGCTGTCGAGCTACCCGAAGGCCAAGGCCGGCCTGGCCATGGCCATGTGGTCGATGACCACGCTGGTCGCGCCGGTGATGGGGCCGCTGCTCGGCGGCTGGATCACCGACAACATCTCGTGGCCGTGGATCTTCTACATCAACATCCCGGTCGGCATCGTGGCCGCGGCCATCACCTGGACGCTGTACCACAAGCGCGAGAGCAAGACGCACAAGGTGCCGATCGACGCCATCGGCCTGGCGCTGCTGGTGCTGTGGGTGGGCTCGCTGCAGCTCATGCTCGACAAGGGCAAGGAACTCGACTGGTTCCACTCGGCCGAGATCGTCACGATGGCCGTGGTGGCCGTGGTCGGCTTCGCCTTCTTCCTGGTCTGGGAGCTGACCGACAAGCACCCGGTGGTCGACCTGTCGCTGTTCAAGCGCCGCAACTTCTGGTCGGGCGCGGTGGCCACGGCCATCGCCTACGGCCTGTTCTTCGGCAACGTGGTGCTGCTGCCGCTGTGGCTGCAGCAGTGGATGGGCTACACCGCCACACAGGCGGGGATGATCATGGCGCCCGTGGGGCTGCTGGCGATCTTCTTCTCGCCGGTGGTGGGCCTCACGGTGTCCAAGATCGACCCGCGCCGCTATGCGACCTTCTCGTTCCTCGTGTTCGCGCTGGTGCTGTGGATGCGCTCGAACTTCAACACGCAGGCCGACTTCGTGACGATCATCATCCCGACGATCATCCAGGGCATCGCGATGGCGTTCTTCTTCATTCCGCTCGTGACCATCACGCTGTCGGGCCTCACGCCCGACCGCATCCCGGCCGCGTCGGGGCTGTCGAACTTCCTGCGCATCACGGCGGGCGCCATGGGCACCTCGATCGCCACCACGCTATGGGACAGCCGCGCGGCCCTGCACCACGCGCAGCTCGTGGAGTCGGTGAACCCGGGCAACAGCGCGGCCACCAGCGCCATCTCGGGGCTGACCGGCAGCGGCTTCAGTTCCGAGCAGGTGCTCGGGCAGATCAACCGCCTGGTCGACCAGCAGTCGTTCATGCTCGCGACGAACGACATCTTCTATGCCTCGGCGGTGCTGTTCCTGCTGCTGATCCCGCTGGTGTGGCTGGCGCGGCCGCAAAAGGGCGGCGCGGGCGGCGATGCGGCCGCCGGCGCGCACTGACAACCGGCAGCGCTCGCGCATGGACCAGTTCGCGGCCATGAAGGCGTTCCGCGCCGTCGTGGAGGCCGGCGGCTTCACCGCCGCGGCCGACGCGATGGACGTGTCGCATACGGTGGTCTCGCGCCACGTCAAGCAGCTGGAAACGGCACTGGGCGTGCAGCTGCTCAACCGCACCACGCGCCGCTTCGCGCTCACGCAGGCGGGCCAGGCCTACTACGAGCACGCGCGGCAGATCCTCGACCAGGTCGAGACCGCGGCGCTGGTCGTGGCGCAGCACCAGGTCGAACCCACGGGCCTGCTGCGCATCAACGCGCCGATGTCCTTTGGACTGGAGGAGCTGGCGCAGTGGCTGCCGGCTTTTCTCGACGCGCACCCGCAGGTCAAGGCCGACCTCGTGTGCAACGACCGCTTCGTCGACCTGATCGAAGAGGGCTTCGACGTGGGATTGCGACTGGCGTATGCACTCTCGGACTCGACGCTGATCGTCAAGCGCCTCGCGAGCTTCGAGGAATGGTGGGTGGCGTCGCCCGCCTACCTGCTGCGGCGCGGCACGCCGCGCACGCCCGCCGACCTGGCGGGGCACGACTGCCTCAACTATTCATTGGCCGCGAAGGCCGCACAGCCCAGCTTCACCGCGCCGGACGGCAGCGTCCACACGGTCGACGTGAGTGGGCGGCTGCAGGCCAACAGCGGGCTCGTGCTGCGCAGCGCCGCGCTGGCGGGCACGGGGCTGGCGGCGTCGCCGGCGTTCCTCGTGCGCGACCCTGTGGCGCGTGGCGAGCTGGTGCGCGTGCTGCCCGAGTTCCGCCAGCAGCCGCTGAACCTGTATGCGCTGTATCCGCAGAACCGGCACCTGTCGCCGAAGGTGCGGGCGTTTGTCGACTTTGCTGCCGCGCGCTACCTGCCCGCGCACGGGCAGGGCGACTGAGCGCGGCAGCCGCGCCTTACTTCGCTGCGGTGGGCACCAGGTCGAAGCGATCGCTCTGGTACTGGAACAACAGGCAGTTCGCCCCCGGCTCGCAGCCGCTGCGGTGCGGAAGCCGCGCCGGCAGCAGGTAGTACGAACCGGCCGGGTACAGCACCTTCTTGCCGTCATCGAAGATCGCATAGAACACACCCGAGAGCACGACGGACGGGAGCGCCTGTGTGTGGCGATGGTGCGGGTTGTCGAAGCCGGCCGGGAATTCGACGAAGGCTTCGTAGGGGCCGTTGCCCGTCAGGTTGCCGCGCACGTTGGCGTAGCGGATGCCGCCCGCGAGGGCCTGCCATTGCAGCGTGTCGGCCGGTGCCGAGATCGGCGTGCGGGGTGCCGGCGTGGCGGCAGTGGCGAGGCCCGACGCGCTCAGGGCGCAGGACAGGGCGAGGAACAAGGCAGAAGAGCGTTTCATGGTCATGGATCGAAGAGGTTGGATTCGTGGGGGCATGCGAAGGGCAGGGCGTCAGCGGCCCGCGTCCAGCAGTTGCAACACCTCGTCGGTCGAGCGCACCTCGGCCACCACATCCGACACGCCGCGCAGCGCCGCACGGTGCAGTTCGCGGTGGCCCAGCACGCCGCCTTCTTCCAGGTCGAGGTCGCGCGTCGCGCAGGCATCGCCCACGATGAGGCTCTGGTAGCCGCGCGGCGCGGCATCGAACGCCGTGGCCGACACGCACATGTGCGTCATGAGGCCCGTGAGGATCAGCGTCGTGATGCCGCGCGCCTGCAGCTCGGCCTCGAGCGTGGTGCCCGCGAAGGCGCTCGGCGTGGCCTTGCGCAGCACGGCGTGCTGCGGCGCCGGGCGCAGTGCGTCGTGGATGCCGAAGGCGTGGCTGCCGTCCGCGAAGATCGGGCTGTCGGCGGGCGCCACGTGCTGCACATGGAACACCGGCATCGCATGCCGGTCGGCGGCATCGATCAGGCGCCGCGCCTGGCGCAGGGCGGCCCCTCCGTCGGGAATGGGCATGCGCCCGTCGAAATACTCGTTCTGGAAATCGATCGCGATCAGCGCCGTGGTGGCGGGATCGAGACGGCTCGTGGGCACGGCGCCGGTGAGGCTGCGAATGCTGGGGTGCTTCATGCGTTCTCTGCGTGAGTGAAAGAAGGCCTGAAGCGTAGGCAGCCCGCGGGCTGCGGGGTAGGGGCGCCGCCGCACAAGATTTGTGCGGATATTGAAGGGTGACGCGGCTATTTGACGCCGTGCCCCAGCGCCTTCAGCACGTCATGGCACGCACCCATCGTGTGGTAATCGGTCTTGCCCGCCGGGCTCTTCTCGTCGCTGATCTTCGCGTTCTGCGGCGTGAGGATGCGGTACCACGCGCCGTGCGCGTGGTCGACGAAGTGGTCCCAGCTGTAGGCCCAGATCCGGTCGTACCAGTCCCAGTAGCCGGCGTCGCCCGTGCGCACCGCGAGCAGGGCGGCGGCGGCGAAGCTTTCGGCCTGCACCCAGAAGTACTTGTCGCCATCGCACACCGCGCCGTCGGGCCCGAAGCCGTAGACCAGCCCGCCGTGCGTGGCGTCCCAGCCGCGCTGCATCGCGGTGTCGAAGAAGTGGCGCGCGCGTGGCACGAGCCATTCGGTGCCCGGCGCGCCGCGCCCGAGGTGGCTCTCGAGCTGCAACAGCAGCTTGGCCCATTCGGTGAGGTGGCCGGTCTGGAAGCCCCAGGGCCGGAAGATGTTGGTCTTGTCGCCGCGGTTGTAGTCCCAGTCGACCGACCAGTCCTCGCGGTAGTGCTCCCACACCAGCCCGTCGGCGAGCGCGGCCTGCCGGCCCGTGATGCTTTCGGCCAGCGTGCGTGCGCGCTCGAGGTAGAAGGGCTCGCGCGTGGCGTCGTAGGCCGCGAGCATGGCCTCGCAGGCGTGCATGTTGGCGTTCTGGCCGCGGTACGGGCCGACCTGCCAGGCGGGCGTCGCCTCGTCGGCGTACAGCTGGTGCGCCGGTTCCCAGAAATGCCGTTCCATCAGGTCGCGGGTGTGCGCGAGGCCGGCGCGTGCTTCCTCGACGCCGGCCATCAGCGCATGCGCGTGCGCCAGCAGCACGAAGGCCAGGCCGTAGCAGTGCTGCGTGCCGTCCTGCACGGTGGCTTGATGGCCATCCCAGTCGATCTGCCATGCATAGCCACCATTCGGCTGCGCATGCGCGGTCTGCAAAAACGCCAGGCCGTGGCGCACCGCCGCAAGATCGTCGGGCCGGCCGAAGCGGCGCCACGCCATCGCGTGGTTGAACACGAAGCGCGTGCTGCTCACAAGGTGGCGCGTGCGGCGGTCGTACACCACGCCGTCGTCCTTGAAGAAATGGAAGAAGCCGCCCGAGGCATCGCGGCTGCGCGGCGCGTAGAACGCCAGCGTGTGGGCGATGTGGTCGGCAAGGAATTCGGGTGAGCGGAAGTTCGGCATGGCGGTGGTGGATTCAATCCGGGTGAAAGCGCATCGTGGCAGCGCGGCGGGCACGCGAGTTTTTCACGAAGCGTGCATGCATCGCGCGTTCGCAGGTGTGCGTGCTGCGGTGCGCAATGTCGTCGGGACGACAGTCGCTCGCGCAGAGGGGGCGCACTCTGTGAATGGTTGCAGTGCAGCATAGGCATTTGCCCCAGTATGCAATTGCATAGCAGCCACCAACAATCGGTCCGCGCTCGATGGTGGCGCATTGAGATGGACCGCATGACCGATTTCTTTTTTCCGCACACGGACGACGCCGCGAGATGAGCGACGTCATTCTTGAAACACGCCAGCTCACCAAGGAATTCAAGGGATTCACCGCGGTCAGCAAGGTCGACCTCTCGGTGAAGCGCGGTTCGATCCACGCGCTCATCGGCCCCAACGGTGCCGGCAAGACGACCTGCTTCAACCTGCTCACCAAATTCCTCGAGCCCACGGCCGGCACGATCCTGTTCAACGGCCACGACATCACGGGCGAACGCCCGGCGCAGATTGCGCGGCGCGGCGTGATCCGCTCGTTCCAGATCTCCGCCGTGTTCCCGCACCTCACGCTGCTCGAGAACGTGCGCCTGGGCCTGCAGCGCAAGCTCGGCACCTCGTACCACTTCTGGAAGAGCGAGAAGTCGCTCAAGCCGCTCGATGCGCGCGCCCGCGAGCTGCTCGCCGAGGTGGGCCTCGAAGAGCTGGCCGACGAACAGACCGTGAACCTGCCCTACGGCCGCAAGCGCGCGCTCGAGATTGCCACCACGCTGGCCATGGAGCCCGAGCTGATGCTGCTGGACGAACCCACGCAGGGCATGGGCCACGAAGACGTGCACCGTGTGGCCGAGCTCATCAAGCGCGTGTCGGCCGGACGCACCATCCTGATGGTCGAACACAACATGAGCGTGGTCTCGACCATCGCCGACACCATCACGGTGCTGCAGCGCGGCGCCGTGCTGGCCGAAGGCCCGTACGCCGAAGTCTCGAAGAACCCGCAGGTGATGGAGGCCTACATGGGCACCACCGACGGCGAAATGCAGGGGGCTCACTGACATGACCGCTGCACTCGAAATCAAGGGCCTGCAGGCCTGGTACGGCGAATCGCACGTGCTGCACGGCGTCGACATGGTCGTGCAGCCGGGCGAAGTCGTCACGCTGCTGGGCCGCAATGGTGCGGGCCGCACGACGACCATGCGCGCCGTGATGGGGCTCACCGGCGCCCGCAAGGGCAGCATCAAGGTCAACGGCGTCGAGACCGTCTCGATGGCGACGCACCGCATCGCCCACCTGGGCATCGGCTACTGCCCCGAAGAGCGCGGCATCTTCGCCAGCCTCTCGTGCGAAGAAAACCTGATGCTGCCGCCCGAGCTCAAGGGCGCGGGGCAGGGCATGTCGGTCGACGAGATCTACGCCATGTTCCCCAACCTGGCCGAGCGCCGCCACAGCCAGGGCACGCGCCTGTCGGGCGGCGAGCAGCAGATGCTGGCCGTGGCGCGCATCCTGCGCACCGGCGCCAAGCTGCTCCTGCTCGATGAAATCTCCGAAGGCCTCGCGCCCGTCATCGTGCAGGCGCTGGCCCGCATGATCACCACGCTGCGCGCCAAGGGCTACACCATCGTCATGGTCGAGCAGAACTTCCGCTTCGCCGCGCCGCTGGCCGACCGTTTCTACGTGATGGAGCACGGCCGCATCGTCGAGAAGTTCGGCGCTGCCGAGCTCGAAGCCAAGATGCCCGTGCTGACCGAGCTGCTCGGCGTCTGAGTTCTTTCACCCCTTCTTGCTACTGCCGGAGACATCCATGAAAAATCAGCTCACCGCTTTCGCCCTGGCTTTCAGCGCACTGGCGCTCGCAGCGTCCGCCCAGGCGCAAGGCCAGGACAAGGTCAAGATCGGCTTCATCACCGACATGTCCAGCCTGTACGCCGACCTCGAAGGCAAGAACGGCGCGCTGGCGATCCAGATGGCCATCGACGACTTCGGCGGCAAGGCGGCCGGCAAGCCGGTCGAGCTGCTCACCGTCGACCACCAGAACAAGCCCGACATTGCCGCCTCGAAGGCGCGCGAGTGGATCGACACGCAAGGCCTGAGCATGGTCTTCGGCGGCACCAACTCGGGCGTGGGCCTGGCGCTGGCCAAGGTCGCGGCCGAGAAGAAGCGCGTGTACTTCAACAACGGCGCGGCCTCCTCGGCGCTCACCAACGAACAGTGCTCGCCCTACACCGTGCACTACGCCTACGACACCGTCGCGCTCGCCAAGGGCACCGGTGCCGCGGTGGTCGACGGCGGCGGCAAGACCTGGTTCTTCCTGACGGCCGACTACGCCTTCGGCCACGCGCTCGAAGCCGACACCTCCACCGTCGTGAAGGCCAAGGGCGGCACGATCGTCGGCGCGGTGCGCCACCCGCTCAATGCGTCCGACTTCTCGTCGTTCCTGCTGCAGGCGCAGAACTCCAAGGCGCAGATCCTGGGCCTGGCCAACGCGGGCGGCGACACCGTCAACAGCATCAAGGCCGCCAAGGAATTCGGCATCGGCAAGACCATGAAGCTGGCCGGCCTGCTGATCTTCCTGAGCGACGTGCACAGCCTGGGCCTGAAGAACACCGAGGGCCTGCAGTTCACCACCAGCTGGTACTGGGACCTGAACGACGAGACCCGCAAGTTCGCCAAGCGCTTCTTCGACAAGACCAAGCGCATGCCCACCGAGATCCAGGCCGCCGACTACTCGGCCACCATGACCTACCTCAAGGCCGTGGACGCCGCCAAGACCGACGATGCCGACAAGGTCATGGCCGAGCTCAAGAAGATGAAGCTCAACGACTTCTTCGGCACCGGCCAGATCCGCCCCGACGGCCGCTACGTGCACGACATGTACCTGATGCAGGTCAAGTCGCCCGCCGAATCGAAGACGCCGTGGGACTACTACAAGCTCGTGAAGAAGCTGCCCGGCGACACGGTGTTCACTACCAAGGCCGAGTCCAAGTGCACGCTCTGGAAGTGACACCACCGAACACCCCACAGGAACAACATCCATGAAGACCACCACATTCGCTCTCTCCGCCGTTTTCGCCGCCGCCGCGCTGGCCGCCGGTGCCGCCCAGGCGCAGGACAAGGTCAAGATCGGCTTCGTCACCGACATGTCGAGCCTGTACGCCGACGTCGAAGGCAAGAACGGCGCGCTGGCGATCCAGATGGCCATCGACGACTTCGGCGGCAAGGTCAACGGCATGCCCATCGAGCTGCTCACGGCCGACCACCAGAACAAGGCCGACATCGCCGCCTCCAAGGCGCGCGAGTGGATCGACACGCAGGGCCTGACCATGCTGTTCGGCGGCACCAGCTCCGGCACGGCCCTGGCCATGGCCAAGGTGGCGCAGGAGAAGAAGCGCGTCTTCGTCGTGAACGGCGCGGGCAGCTCGGCGCTCACCAACGAGCAGTGCTCGCCCTACACCGTGCACTACGCCTACGACACCGTCGCGCTCGCCAAGGGCACCGGCGCGGCCGTCATCGGCCGTGGCGACAAGAGCTGGTACTTCCTGACCGCCGACTACGCCTTCGGCCAGGCCCTGGAAGCCGACGCGACCAAGGTCGTGAAGGAAAAGGGCGGCACCGTGCTGGGCTCGGTGAAGGCGCCGCTCAACACCTCCGACTTCTCGTCCTTCCTGCTGCAGGCGCAGAACTCCAAGGCGCAGGTGCTGGCGCTGGCCAATGCCGGCGGCGACACCATCAACAGCATCAAGGCCGCGAAAGAGTTCGGCATCACCAAGAGCATGAAGATGGTGGGTCTGCTGGTGTTCGTGACCGACGTGCACAGCCTGGGCCTGAAGAACACCGAAGGCCTGCTGCTGACCACCAGCTGGGACTGGAACCTGGACGACAAGACGCGCGCCTTCGGCAAGCGCTTCTTCGAGAAGACCAAGCGCATGCCCACCGACATCCAGGCCGCCGACTACTCGGCCACCATGACCTACCTGAAGGCCGTGCAGGCCGCCAAGACGGTCGATGCCGACAAGGTCATGGCCACGCTCAAGTCCACGCCCATCGACGACTTCTACGCCAAGGGCAGCATCCGCGCCGACGGCCGCTTCGTGCACGACATGTACCTGGTGCAGGTCAAGTCGCCGGCCGAATCCAAGCAGCCGTGGGACTACTACAAGGTGGTCCAGAAGCTCAAGGGCGAAGAAGTCTTCACGACCAAGGCCGAGAGCCGCTGCGCCCTCTGGAAGTGACCTCCCGCGGGCGCCCTTGCGGCGCCCGGGTTCGTTGAAACGCTTATGAACATTTCCCTTCCCGCCTTGTTGAGCCAGCTCCTTCTGGGGCTGGTCAACGGCTCGTTCTACGCCATCCTGAGTCTCGGGCTGGCGGTGATCTTCGGTTTGCTCAACGTCATCAACTTCGCGCACGGCGCGCTGTTCATGCTCGGGGCCGTCCTCACCTGGATGGCGATGGAGTACCTGGGCGTCAACTACTGGGTGATGCTGATTGCCGCGCCGGTCCTCATCGGCCTGTTCGGCGTGGTCATCGAACGGCTGTTGCTGCGCTGGATCTACAAGCTCGACCACCTCTACGGCCTGCTGCTCACGCTGGGCCTCACGTTGCTGATCGAAGGCGTGTTCCGCTCGGTCTACGGCGTGTCGGGGCTGCCCTACGATGCGCCCGAGCTGCTGTCCAGTGCCACCGACCTGGGCTTCATGGTGCTGCCCAACTACCGTGCCTGGGTGGTCGTGGCCTCGCTGGTGATCTGCTTTGCGACCTGGTACGTGATCGAGAAGACGCGCCTGGGTGCCTACCTGCGCGCCGGCACCGAGAACCCGCGCCTGGTGGAAGCCTTCGGCGTCAACGTGCCGCTGATGATCACGCTGACCTACGCCTTCGGCTGCGCGCTCGCCGCCTTCGCCGGCGTGCTGGCCGCACCGGTGATGCAGGTGTCGCCGCTGATGGGGCAGAACCTCATCATCGTGGTGTTCGCGGTGGTCGTGATCGGCGGCATGGGCTCCATCATGGGCGCCATCCTCACGGGCCTGGGCCTGGGCGTGATCGAGGGGCTCACCAAGGTTTTCTATCCCGAGGCTTCTTCGACGGTTGTGTTCGTGATCATGGTCATCGTGCTGCTCATCCGCCCCGCCGGCCTGTTCGGCAAAGAGAAATAAGGCGAGCGGCATGAACATGAAAAAAATCTCCACCGTCGTCTACGCGCTGCTGCTGGTCGCCCTGGTGCTCGCGCCGTTCTTCGGCGCCTACCCGGTGTTCGTGATGAAGCTCATGTGCTTCGCGCTGTTCGCCGCGGCCTTCAACCTGCTGCTGGGCTACACCGGCCTGCTGTCCTTCGGCCATGCAGCCTTCCTGGGCGGCTCCGCGTACGTAGCGGGCCATGCGATCAAGGTCTGGGGCCTCACGCCCGAGCTGGGCCTGATCGCGGGCACGCTCACCGGCGCGCTGCTGGGCTGGCTGTTCGGCGTGCTGGCCATCCGTCGCCAGGGCATCTACTTCGCGATGATCACGCTGGCGCTCGCGCAGATGATGTTCTTCGTCGCGCTGCAGGCCAAGTTCACGGGCGGCGAAGACGGCCTGCAGGGCGTGCCGCGCGGCAAGCTCTTCGGCATCGTCGACCTGTCGAACGACCTGACCATGTACTACGTGGCGCTGGTGATCGTGGTCGCGGCCTTCCTGCTGATCGTGCGCACCATCCACTCGCCGTTCGGGCAGGTGCTCAAGGGCATCAAGGAAAACGAGCCGCGCGCGCTGTCGCTGGGCTACGACGTGAGCCGCTTCAAGCTGCTGGCCTTCGTGATCTCGGCCGCGCTGTCGGGCCTGGCCGGCTCGCTCAAGACGCTGGTGCTGGGCTTTGCCACGCTGTCCGACGTGCACTGGACCGCCTCGGGCCAGGTCATCCTGATGACGCTGGTGGGCGGCCTGGGCACGCTGTCGGGTCCCATCGTGGGTTCGGCGGTGGTCGTGCTGCTCGAGAACAAGATCGGCGAACTCGGCAACTTCCTGGCGCGCATCACGACCGTCGACTGGTTCAACACGCTGGGCGAGTCGGTCACCATGGTCACGGGCCTGATCTTCGTGATCTGCGTGCTGGCCTTCCGCAAGGGCATCATGGGCGAGATCATCGCTTTCATCGAGCGCCGCCGCGCGAAGTAGCGATGCCGGTGGCGTGACGGCGGGGTGGTTACCCTCCCTGCGGCGCCATCGCTTGTGCCCCCTGTGGCCGGGGCGCAGAATCCGGCTCCCACTTCGAGGAGCCGGCCATGGCCCTTCTTCCGTACTTTGTCCTCCCGCCAGAGCGGCGCGAAACGCCCTTGAACGTGCTCGGCACGCAGGTGACGGTGCTGGCGTCGAATGCCTCGACGCAGAGCTACGGCGTCACCTTCCAGCGCGGCGACGAAGGCACGGGCCCGCCACCGCACAGCCACGACTGGGACGAGTCGTTCTACGTGCTCGGCGGCGAGGTCGAATTCCTCTGCGACGGCCAGGCCCACGTGTGCCAGCCCGGCACGCTGGTGCACGTGCCGCGCGGCACGGTGCACGGCTTTCACTACGGCAAGGGCGGCGGCCAGATGCTCGAGATCACGGGGCAGGACGCGATGGCCGCGCAGATGTTCGCGGCGATCGATCGCGAGATTCCGGTCGGGCCGGCGCCCGACATTCCGAAGCTGCTGGCGGTGCTGGAGCGCAATGGGGTGACGGTCTCCGCGTGAGTCGCGGCCCTCATCGGCACTGACAAGCCGACGCTGTCCAAAACCACCGGTTCCCGTGGCGACGCCGCATGCAGCGCTCGGCACAATCATCCGCACCCGGCCGCACAGGCCCACACCGACAAGAAGATGGAGGAGACCCCCATGCGCAGACGGCTGCTCGCACTTTTCGTGGCGCTCGCACTGACAGGGTGCATGACCCCGCCGCCGCTGCCACCGAACGGCGGCCAGCTCGCGAAGGGCGCGAAGGTCGGCCTGCTGGTGCGCATCCCCACCGCATCCGCGGAACACATGCACGTGGGCACGACCGTCTTCAACAACTTCTCGACCACGTACCCGTTCCCCTGGAACCCCACGGCCAAGGTCTACGAGGCCTTCACGTCGGAGCTCGAAAAAGCCGGCTTCCAGGTGGTGCGGCTCACGAGCTTTGCCACGACCTCCGTCAACGCGCTGGCCGTCTTCAAGGACGGTCGCTGGATCGCGAATCCTGCGCAGGCGTGGGCTGCACGCAAGCTGAAGGACGATCAGATCTCCGCCGTGGTCCTGGTCGAGGCGACGAAAACGCAGGCGCGCATGGAGTGCACCGGTGGGCCCTGCGGCGAGAGCTTCATGCAGAACTCGGGCCTCTTCACGCGCAGCATGCTGGGGTCGACGCGGTACTTCGCGGTGCCCGCGATCGAAGCCAAGGTCTTCGTCATGGACCCGCCGCTGAACCTCGCGGCCTACGAGCCGATGCTTGCCCAGCAGCGGCAACGGGTGCG
Source organism: Variovorax sp. GW821-FHT09D07 (assembly GCF_059416345.1). Classification (NCBI taxonomy): domain Bacteria; kingdom Pseudomonadati; phylum Pseudomonadota; class Betaproteobacteria; order Burkholderiales; family Comamonadaceae; genus Variovorax; species Variovorax sp. GW821-FHT09D07. Next base: position 1,269,343 of record NZ_JBWKOY010000001.1, on the reverse strand, counting down.
GCAGCTCAAGGATTTCCCGGAGCCGCGCGACCTCAAGCGGTTGAGCACTGCCGAGTTCGCGCCCGTCGCTTCGGCGATCGACGACCACGTCCGCGCGCTGTCGCGCAACACGGCGCAGGCGCTGAGCCAGGGCGTGAAGTAGCCCATCGCGCCGGGCTTCGGCTCACAGCCGCAGCGGCGCCGCGTAGCCCGTCATCTCGAGGTATCCGCGCCCCACGCGCTGGCCCTGCTGCGCGTCGCGCAGTTCGCTCAGTCCTTCCCAGTACACGCCGCCCGTGGAGCCGCGGCTGTCCAGTTCCTGGTCGTCGAGCAGGGCCTGCACCTCGAAGCGGCCCGCGGGCGTGTCGATGCGCCAGTGCGTCGGGTAGCTCGCGCGCGTGCGCGGGCTGGTCCAGCTGCGCAGGGCGTCGAAGCGCACCTCGCCGGGCTGGAAGATGCGCGCCGCGCCGCCGCGCGGGCGGAACGAGCCGCCCGACCACAACGCGCTGCCGTCGCGGCGGCGCAGGTGGAAGGCGGTGAGCGCGCTGCCGTCGTCGAGGTTCATGCCGATCCAGTCCCAGCCCACGGCCTCGGGGTGCATCAGCGCCTCGCTCCATTCGTGGTCGAGCCAGGCGGTGCCGGCGATCTCGAACGGCGCCTGGCCCTGCAAGGTGAGGCGGCCCTGCGCCTGCAGCTGCGGCTCGCTGTAGTAGTAGCTCGCCTGCTCGGGGTCGGGGCCTTTGCGCGACAGGCCTTCGCGGCCCTGCAGCAGCACGGGTTGCGACGGCGCGAAGCGCAGGTCGAGCGTGAACTCGCCGGCGGGGATGCGCGCGGTGTAGGCGCCGCTGCCGGCGTCGCGCACCAGCGACCAGTCGCGCAGCCGCACGTCGGTGTCGGTTTCGCTGGCCGAGGCCACGTCGAAGCCCGCGCGGGCGATGCGCTGGTCGTGCCGCAGCACGCGGCCTTCGAGGTCGGTGACGGCGGCGTGCGCGAACACCAGCTGCTTGGCGGCGAAGGCCGAGCGCATGGCCTGCGTGGCGTCGACGCGCGAGCGAAAGAAGGTCACTTGGAAACCGAACGCGCGGCCCGCGGCGGTCTGGCCGTGGCCGGTGATGTACCACCACTCGGTGCGCAGCTCGGGGTGGCTGCCGAAGTCGCGCGGAAACTGCAGCGCCTTCGCGGGCAGGGCCCAGCCGGCATGCGGCGCGCCCGAGGCGGCCAGCGCGGCCAGCAGCAACAGCTGCCGCCGCGCGATGAGGCCACGGGTCGGGCGCATGGCCATCAGCCCGCCACCAGCGCGTCGATGCGTTGCTGCGCCGGCGCGATGTCGCCGAAGGCGTTGCGCACCCAGTCGGCGTCGTGGTAGCTCGGCAGGTAGCGTTCGCCCGCGTCGCACAGCAGCGACAGGATCGAGCCCTGCTGGCCGGCCGCGCGCATCTCGTGCGCCACGGCCAGCATGCCGACGAAGTTGGTGCCGGTCGACGGGCCGACCTTGCGCCCCAGCAGCGCCGACAGCGCATGCATGGCGGCCACCGAGTCGAGGTTGGGCACTTCGAGCATGCGGTCGACCAGCGTGCGCACGAAGCTGGGTTCCACGCGCGGGCGGCCGATGCCTTCGATGCGCGAGCCGGGTGCCGTGAGCGTGGCGTCGCCGCTGCGGTGGTAGGCCGAGAACACCGAGCCCTCGGGGTCGGCCACGCACACCTGCGTGTCGTGGCAGCGAAAGCGCAGGTAGCGCCCGATGGTGGCGCTGGTGCCGCCGGTGCCGGCGCCCACCACGATCCACGCGGGCACCGGATGCCGCTCGCGCGCCATCTGCTGGAACATGCTCTCGGCGATGTTGTTGTTGCCGCGCCAGTCGGTCGCGCGCTCGGCGTACGTGAACTGGTCCATGTAGTGGCCGCCGGTGCGTTCGGCCAGCGCGCGGGCCTCGTCGTACACCTGCGCGGCGTGGTCCACGAAGTGGCAGCTCGCGCCGTAGAAGGCGATCTGCGCCACCTTCTCGGGCGAGGTGCTGCGCGGCATCACGGCGATGAAGGGCAGGCCCAGCAGCCGCGCGAAGTAGGCCTCGCTCACGGCGGTGGAGCCGCTGGAGGCCTCGACGATGGTCGTGCCTTCGCGCACCCAGCCGTTGCACAGCGCGTACAGGAACAGCGAGCGCGCGAGCCGGTGCTTGAGGCTGCCGGTGGGGTGCGTCGATTCGTCCTTCAGGTACAGGTCGATGCCGTGCGCGGCCAGCGCGGGCAGCGGCAGCGGAATGAGGTGCGTGTCGGCGCTGCGCTGGTAGTCGGCTTCGATGCGGCGGATCGCGCCGGCGAGCCAGCTGTCGCAGGAGGAGGTTGAAGGGGTGGTGGGCTGCATAGCGCGCCAGTCTACAAGTCATGCCTTGTCACCCGTCGGGTGACAGAAATCGGGATACTGCCCGCTGCCAATCCACAACAAGACCGGAGACGAACTGCATGAAGAGAATGAACCATCGGCTTTCCCTGGGCGCCGTGTCGCTGGCGGTGCTCGCCCTCGCAGGGTGTGCGTCCAATGCCCCGGGCGTGAACACGCCCACGCGACCCTCGTCATCCTTCGCGGTGCCTGGTCTGGAGAAGCCGGCCGAAGTGCTGGTCGACCGCTGGGGCGTGCCGCACCTGTACGCGGGCACGCTCTACGACGCCTTCGTGGCGCAGGGCTTCATCGCCGCGCGCGACCGGCTCTGGCAGATGGACCTGTGGCGCAAGCGCGGCCTGGGCGAAATGGCGAAGGACTTCGGCCCCGCCTGGGTCGAGAGCGACCGCGCCGCGCGCGCCGTGCTCTACCGCGGCGACATGTACCGCGAATGGCTGGCCTATGGCTCCGACGCCAAGCGCGTGGCCGAGGCCTTCACGGCCGGCGTCAATGCCTACGTGGCGCAGGTGCGTGCGCAGCCCGCGCTGCTGCCGACCGAGTTCGCGCTGCTGGGCTACCAGCCGGCCACGTGGTCGCCCGAGGACGTGGTGCGCATCCGGCACCACGGGCTCACGCTCAACTTCAGCTCGGAGGTCGACCGCGCACGCGCCTTCTGCGCCGGTGCGCCGGGCGTCAAGGCCGACTGGCTGCGCCGCGAACTCGATCCGCCGGTCACGCCCAAGGTGCCCGAGGGCTTCGATCCCTGCAGCCTTCCGGCGGCGGAGCTGCGCGCGGCCTACCTGCGGGCGACCGATGCGCCGCGCTTCACCAAGGAGAACACGCGCGTGGGCATGAACGCGGGCGCGTCTTCCATGCCGGTCGCGCTGCTGCCCGGCAGCGCCGAGGCGATCGCCGCGAAGGCCGAGCAGGACGAAGCGTCGCAGGGCGACCCCACCGCCGCCTACGGCAGCAACAACTGGGTCATCGCGCCGAAGCTCACGTCCACGGGCCGGCCGATTCTGGCCAACGATCCGCACCGCGCGCACGGCGCGCCGAGCCTGCGCTACATGACGCACCTGAGCGCGCCCGGCATGGACGCCATCGGCGCGGGCGAGCCCTTCCTGCCGGGCCTGTCGATCGGCCACAACGGCACCATCGCCTTCGGCCTCACGCGCTTCTACATGGACCAGGAAGACCTGTACGTGTACGAGCTCAACCCGGCCAACCCCGAGGAATACCGCTACCAGGGCCGCTGGGAGCCGATGACGCGCGTCACCGAGCGCATCGCGGTCAAGGGCGAGGCCGCGCCGCGCGAGGTGGTCAACACCTTCACGCGCCACGGCCCCGTGCTGGTCGCGGAGCCCGGCAAGCGCCGCGCCTTCGCCTTGCGCGCCGCCTGGCTGGAGCCCGGCATGGCGCCGTACTTCGGTTCGATGGACTACATGCGCGCACGCAACTGGGACCAGTTCCGCGCGGCCATGAACCGCTGGGGCGCGCCGGGCGAGAACCAGGTGTATGCCGACAGCAGCGGCAACGTCGGCTGGATTCCGGGCGGGCTCACGCCGATCCGTCCGAACTGGGACGGCCTCATGCCCGTTCCCGGCGATGGCCGCTATGAGTGGTCGGGCTTTCGCAACGGCGACGAGCTGCCCTCGGAGTTCAACCCCGCGCGCGGCTACGTGGTCACGGCCAACGAGAACAACATCCCGGCCGACCATCCCGCCGCGAAGAAGGGCGTGGGCTACGAGTGGAGCGATGCGGCCCGCGCGCGCCGCCTCAAGGAACTGTTCGCGGCCAAGGTGGCGGCGGGTTCGCGCTTCACCATCGAGGACTCGGAGCGCATGCAGAACGACATCGTCGCGACGCCGGCGCAGCGCGTGCTGAAGCTCTTGGCCGGCCAGCGCAGCGACGACGCCCAGACCGCGGCGGCGCTGCGCCTGCTGCAGGCCTGGGACGGCGCCATGGACCGCGACAGCGCGGCGGCCGCGCTGTACGAGGTGTGGAGCAGCAAGTTCCTGCGCCAGGCCGTGCTCAAGGCCGGGGCGGGCGATGCCGGTGCCGCGCTGGCCGCGCCCGGCGACAACACGCGCATGGTGCTGCTGCTGGAGAACCCGTCCGGCTGGGTGAGCAACGCGCAGCGCGATGCCTTGCTGCTGACGACCTTGCCCGCCGCCATGCAGGAGCTGTCCGCCAAGCTCGGGCCCGACCCGGCGGCGTGGAAGTGGGGCGCCTTGCACCGCGCGGAGTTCCGGCATCCGCTGGGCGGCGTGGTCGATGCGGCCACGCGCAAGAAGCTCGAGGTGGGCGACTGGCCGATGTCCGGCTCGTCGTTCACGCCGATGGCGGCCACCTACCGCGCGAACGACTACAAGCTGACCTCGGGCGCGTCGTTCCGCATGGTGCTCGACGTGGGCAACTGGGACGCCTCGCGCGTCATCAACACGCCGGGCCAGTCGGGCAACCCCGACAGCCCGAACTACCGCGACCTGGCGCCGCTGTGGCTCGAAGGCAAGTACGTGCCGCTGGTCTACAGCCGTGGCGCGGTCGAGAAAGAAACGGTGGAACGGATCCAGCTGACGCCGGGGCGCTAGCAGGACCGGTCACGCAAGAGGGCGCCGCCCGCGCCCCGCCGCGGCGCGCCCGGCCCTGCCGGTCGTCACGCGGTCGTCATTCGCCGATGTGATGCTTGCAGGAGTTGAAATACTGCCCACAAGCTTGCTGACACGATCCACTTCTTCCTTGTTGACTTCAGCGCATGGTGGTCGTGGGCGAGTGGTTGGACGGGGCTTGGGCCGGGGCAGGGACGACAGGCTCGTGCGGGCCTTTGTCTCCGGCCTGACGTGCACCGTGGTGTGCGTCTGCATTGCCTGGGGATCGACAGCGAAGGCCGTGGCCGCGGGCATCGACGTGCAGTCGGCAGATGCCGCCACCCGCGCGTCGTCCGAATCGCAGATGCTCGACTTCGACCTGCCGGCGCAGCCCTTGGCGGCTGCCCTGGCGCAGTACGCCGCGGTGTCGGGCCGATCGGTGATGTTCATCGACGAGTGGGTGGCGGGGCGAACGTCCGCCCCGGTGCGCGGGCGCCATACGCCGCATGCCGCCTTGCGGGCCTTGCTGGCCGGCACGGGTTTCACCGCGGATGACGTGGACACGCAGCTTTCCGGTGCCTTCATCCTGAAGCGCGTCGCAGCGGTGCCCGGGGTGGCGTCGACCGCCGGTTCGCCACGCGGGTACGACGCCCTGGTCCAGGCCCGTGTCTGGGACGCGCTGTGCGCCGATCTGCGTACGGCCCCCGGCCACTACCGCGCGATCCTGCAACTGCAGGTGACCGCGTCGGGCCGCATCGGCCAGGCCCGCCTGGTGTCGTCTTCGGGAGACCCTGCGCGGGACGCCGCCATGCTCGCGGCATTGGCCCCTTTGAAGATGGACCATCCCCCGCCGGTGGACCTGGCGCTGCCGCTCACGCTGGCCATCCTCCCGCACGACGTGTTGCCCGGGCCCCGCTGTGCCACGGTGCACTGACGCATGACGGAGAACGTCATCCCGCTGCTGCGCAGCTTCCTGGTGCAACGCTACGAGCAGCTCAGGCAACGCCTGGCCGTGCGGCTGGGCAATCGCGAACTGGCGGAAGACGCCCTGCACGAAACCTGGCTGAAGCTGGAGCGCAGCCAGCCCATGGCGGGCCCCATTGCCACGCCCCAGGCGTACCTGCTGCGCATGGCGGTCAACCTGGCCATCGACGTCCGGCGCGCACAGAGCCAAGTCTTGCTGTCGGACGACATCGACATGTTGATGAATGAGCTGCCGGACCCGGCGCCCGGTCCTGCCGAGGTCGCCGAAGCCCGTTCGCAGCTGGAGGCGCTGGACGGCCTGCTGTCGCGCCTGCCGCCGCGCCGCCGCGAAATCCTGCTGCTGGTTCGCCTGGAGGGCTGGTCCCAGCGGGACGTGGCCACGCGGCTTGGCATTCCTGTGCGGACCGTCGAGTACGAACTGAAGGCCGCGCAGGATCTTCTGTTCTCGCGGCTGGAACCGCGCCCTGGCAGGTCTTCATGACGGCACGAAGAAATAGTTTGCGGATTGCGGCGTCGGCAACCGTCTATCAAGTACGGGGCTCCTGAAACCGACATGACGACGCACCCTTCACCACCGACGCTTCCCGAGACGCTGCGCGAAGACGCGCGCGCGTGGGTGCGCAAGCTGCATTCGGGCGCCGCCACGCAGTGGGAGGCGCAGGCGTTCCGCCGCTGGCGCGACGCGAGTCCCTTGCATCAGGCGGCGTTCATCGAGGCCCGGCAGCAGTGGCGCGTGCTTCAACCCGCGCTGAACCGGCTGGTGCGCACCGACGCCGAAGCGGCGAGCCTTCATCGCGAGACCCTGCGCAGGCCCGCGGCGAGCCGCCGGGCCTTCCTGGGCGTGGCCGGCGCAGCCGCCGCGGCCGGTGTCGCGGGGGTGGCGGTCTATTCGCCCTTGGGGTTGTGGCCCGCGGCCAATGAATGGCGTGCGGACTGGCGCACGGCCGCCGGCGAGCAGCGTGCGATCGCGTGGTCCGACCAGATCGACGTGACCTTGAACACCCGCACCAGCATCCGCCGGGTGGCCTCGGACGACCAGGCCGAGGGGCTGGAATTGCTGAACGGCGAAGCGGCGATCGAGATGCTGCCCAGTGCACACACCTTCAGCGTCGTGGCCGGCGCCGGCCGCAGCATTGGCGAATCGGCGCGCTTCGAGATCAGCCGCCTGGAAGGGCGGGTGTGCGTGACTTGCCTGGCGGGGCGCGTGCGCATCGAGCACCCGGCCGGCGACCGTGTGCTGCTGGCACGCCAGCAAGCGGTCTACCGCGATCACTCGATCAGCGGCATCGCCGCCGCAGACCCCGAGGTGGCTTCTGCCTGGCGGCGCGGTGAGCTCGTGTTCAAGCAGGCGCCCTTGTCGGCGGTGCTGGACGAGATCAATCGCTACCGCCCCGGGCGTGTGGTCCTGATGGTGGATGCGCTGCGGGGGAAAACGGTCTCCGCGACCTTCAAGCTCGACCGCCTCGATCTGGCCTTGCTCCAGATGCAGCGTTCCTTCGGTTTGAACGCCCGGTCGCTCCCCGCCGGCGTGCTGGTCCTGAGCTAGAGGTGGACCTCGGGGTTGGGTGGTGACCCTGTCTCGATGTCGCGGCTTCCCATGGTGGTCGTGCGCAGCCACTGTGAAGCTTTCGTGACTTTGCCGAGGTGCAGCGCGCCCTTGCCGTTGATCTGCAAGGACTTTCCGGACCGAGGCCGCAGCGACACGCGCGCGCCCGCAACGAACCCAAAAATATTCTTCTGGAATTCGACGTTTCCGTCCCGTCAAGAAACTGACGGCTCCTGTCGCGTTGGCTTTCGATCGCCATCGCAGGGGCTTCTTGAATGGGGCGTGCCTGCGCGACGCGCGCAGCCCCTTCGGCACAGGCTTTACTTCGGCGGGAACGAGAAATGACCATCAGTGGGTGCAAGGAAAAGAATCGACCGGCGCGCGCGGCGCAGCAGGTTTTCAGGATGGCTCCTCTCGCGCGGGCCATCGCGGTGGCGCTGGCTGCCGGCGGGGTCCTCGGCAGCGCGCACGCGCAGCGGGCGTTCAGCCCGGCGTGGTTCGCCGACAAGGGCGCGGCGCAGGCGGGCGCGATCGCCACGGGCAAGCTGCCGAACGGCGCGCCGGCGTCCAGCCTGATCCACCCGACGCAGCCGTCGTCGGCGGCGAGCCAGCAGCTGCAGACGTCCATCACCAACCTGAACCTGGCCGCGCGCGCGATCGCCGCGCAGCAGGCACAGCAGACGCAGAAGCGGGCCGAGGCGCTGGCCAGCGGCGAGTCCGCGCCGGACGGCCTGGCCGAAGGCGGCCTGAAGGTCGACACGAATTCGCTGACCGCCGGCTGGCTCAACGCCAGGGACCCCGTTCAGGCCGCGGCGAACGGCAGGACCACGGTCACCATCGAGCAGACCGCCGACAGGGCCATCCTGAACTGGGAGACCTTCAACGTCGGCAAGCACACGACGGTGAAGTTCGACCAGCGTGCCGGCACCCACGCCAAGACCGGCGCCAACGAGTGGATCGCGCTCAACCGCATCAACGACCCCAGTGGCCGGCCCAGCCAGATCGCCGGCCGCATCGAGGCCGAGGGCAGTGTCTACCTCATCAATCGCAACGGCATCCTGTTCACCGGCAGCAGCCAGGTCAACGTGCGCAACCTGGTCGCCTCCAGCTTGAAGCTCAGTGACGAACAGTTCAAGGCCGGTCTCAACACGCGCCTGGGCGCGAAATCGGGTGACCCCGGTTACTGGAGCGGCCTCGAAGTGGGCGTCGGGATTCCCACCTTCGGCGAGAACTCCAAGCAGATGCCGGCCGATTCGAACGTGCAGTTCGCCGACATGGGCCCGGCCTTCGATCCGGGCAAGCCGCCGGGCGACGTCAAGGTGCTGGCCGGTGCGCAGATCACGGGCCAGGGGGGTCACGTGCTGATGTTCGCACCCAAGGTCAGCAACGCGGGCAGCATCCGCACGCCGAGTGGCCAGACGCTGCTGGGCGCCGGCGAAAACGTGTGGCTGGAAGCCAAGGAAATCAGCCCCACCGTGCGCGGCTTCGATGCCGTCACCTCGTCGGTGCGGCCCTGGCTCTTTCCGGCCAAGTTCCTGATCAACCCGCAGACAGCGCCCGCTTTCCAGTCCTATCTCATCGGGCGCATCGTGTCCGACATCCTGCCGCTGATGGAGCAGCGCGCGGCCCAGGTCGGCTACAGCGTGCACAACACCGGCATCGTCCAGGCCGATCACGGCGACATCACGATGGTGTCACGCGAGATCCACCAGGGCGGCATCCTGCAAGCCAGCACCGCGCTGAACAACCGCACGGGCTCCATCCGCCTGCGCGCCTGGGGCCAGGGCGTGCACAACATCGACATCAACCTGGCGGCCGACGTCCCGCGCCTGACGGCCTGGTCGGGCGGCACGCTGACCCTGGGGCCGGACAGCATCACCCAGGTCGTCAACGACTGGCAGGACACCACGCGGATCGAAAGCGGCTCGCTGGCCAACCGCTACCAGCCCGGGCGCATCGAGCTCTACGGCAAGACGATCGACGTGCAGACCCGAGCCCAGGTCACCGCCGCTGCGGGCCACATCGACATCCAGGCCCAGGCCAACCCTGCGGCCCTGCAGCGCAACACCCAGGTGGGCGACGGCAGCCGCATCCTCATCGGTGAACACGCCACCGTCAGCACCGCGGGACTGATGCAGATGCCGGTGGACATGGCCAGCAACTTCGTCGAGGCCGAACTGCGCATCAACGAACTGCGCGACTCCCACCTGCAGGCGAACACCTGGCTGTACGGCCGGAAGGTCATCGTGGATCGACGCAGGTCGGGTGCCTTCAAGGGGCTGATGGCGGGCGTCGAATGGGTCACCGACGAGTCCGGCAAGGCGCTCAAGGGCGTCTGGGTCGGCACCCCGCTGGCGGACGTGACGGGCTGGGTCGGCAACGGCCTGGTGGGCTTGTCGGAGCTGGCGGCGCGAGGTGGCGACATCACCATCCAGTCCAACGGCTCGGTGATCACGCGGCCGGGCTCCATCCTGGATGTGTCGGGCGGCTCGGTGCGCTACAGCGACGGCTGGAACACGGAAACCCTGCTGCGCGGCGCGGACGGGCGCACCTACACGATGTCGTCTGCGCCGGCGGACATGACCTACACGGGCATCGCGGGCCAGTACCTGCACGCGCATGCGCGCTGGGGCGTCACGCAGACCTATGTCAATCCGATGCTGTCGGGGCGGCGCTGGGAGCCGGGCTACGAGGAAGGCCGCAATGCCGGTTCGATCGACATCCGTGCCGGCAGCGCCTTCATCCTGGAGGGCGAGTTCAGGGGCTCGGTGCAGCCCGGCGACCGGGTGCAGGAAGCGGCCGAGCTGCCTCGGGCCGGCCGCCTCACGGTGGGTTCCAACCGGGCGCAAGAGGGCATGTGGACCCTGGGCCAGGTCGTCATCAGCGACAAGCCCGCGTTGCTGCCGGCGGGTTTCAGCATCGACAGCCCGCTGGGCAAGGACGCCTTCCTCACCGAGCCGGAAGGGCAATCCCCCGGCGCCGGCGCGGGTGTGGGCCGCACCACCTGGCTGTCCGCCGCGGGGCTGAGCCATTCGGGCCTGGGCGCCATCGAGTTGAACCTCAACACCGGCTTCGTGCTGGAAGACAGCGCGGTGGTGACCCTGCAGCCGGGGGCGCGCTTCACGGCCGCGGTCTACGACGGCCAGGGCATCCCCGGCAACTTCGACATCCAGGGCAAGCTCATCGCCCCGGGCGGCTCCATTGCGCTGAGCGCCGGCGGCAAGGCGGACAGCGTGCTGCGCCTGGGGGCGAACAGCCTGCTGAGCGTCGCGGGCCAGTGGGTCAACGACACCGGCAGCGGCGTCACGTTGGGCCGCGCCATCCACGGCGGCTCGATTGCACTGGGGACCCCGATGAAAGAGGGCCTGGGCACGGTGTACGGCAATGTGGAGGTGGCCGCCGGCGCGACGCTGGACGTGTCCGGCGGCGGCTGGCTGTCCGGTGTCACGGCGGGCGGCAAGGCCGGCAAGGTGAAGGCGGGCAACGGCGGGGCCATCAGCCTCACGGCGTTCGACAACACGGCGCTCGAGACGCTGGACCTGCGCGGCTGGGCGGGGGGCGATGCGTCCCGGCTCACCCTCACGGCGATCGGCGACGTGCAGGTGGGCGGCGCCGCGCCGGCGGCCGACGCCACGGGCGGGAAGGCATCGGGCGCAGCCAAACCGCTGCACCTGCCGCAGACCCTGTACGCCGAGCGCGGCTTCGGCACGATCGGCATCCGTTCGCTCGGCGGGGACGTCGTGGTCGCGGAAGGCGCACAGGTGCACCTCCAGCCCACGAGCTGGGACATGCCCGCCGCGGTATCGACGCTGCGCACGCTGCCCAGCGGCAGCGCCTTGGGCGAGGTGCTGGCCCCCAAGGCACTGGACGAGTTGAGCGGACAGCGCCGCGCCGCGCGCGCGCCCGGTGGCCTGTCGCTGGCGACCGGCGCGACCGGTGGCGGCATCCGCATCGACGCGAACGCCAGCATCCAGACAGAACCCGGCGGCGCGATCTCGCTGGACGCGGACGGGTCCGGGCAGGCTTCCGTGCGGGTGGCGGGCCGCCTCCAGGCGCCGGCCGGGACGCTGAACATCCGCGCCAAGAACACCCTGACGCTGGCCGACGGGGCCGAGCTGCTGCTGCCCGGCGTGGCGCAGATCTTCCACGACCCGGCCATGCGCCTGCCCCAGGGCAAGGTGCTGCCGGGCGGCACGGTCACACTGAGCGCCGGCACGCTGGACGCGCAGGCCGGTGCGCTGATCGACGTGTCGGGCGCGCGGGGCACGGTGGCGTATTGGGACCGCGGCACGGGCGCGCTCGGCGCCTTGCGGCGCGTGGAACAGGAACTGGGCAGCGACGGCGGCGCGGTCGTGATGGAGGCCGCCGCCGGCGGCGCCATGAATGCCAGGCTGCGCGCGCACGGCGGCAATGCCCAGGCAGCGGGCGGGTCCTTGTCCATCACGGACACCAGCGCGGCCGGGCGTTCGTCCGGGGACCTGGTGGCGCCGGACATCGGCTCCTTCCTCTACTACAAGAGCCCCACCGGCACGTACACGTTCAACGGCGAAAAGTACGCGCGGATCATCGGCACCAGCGGCAACCTCGACGTGCGCGACGAGTACGCCGGCGACGTCAAGATGAGCAGCGCCATGCGCACCGCGATCAACACCACGCTGCCGACGTCGGTGTCCAGCAGCAAGGGGCTCGTCCTCGACGCGGGCGCGGCGCTTGCCGCGGGACCGGGCGCCGACAGGGCGCCGTGGGAGCACGACGCGAGCATCGACAAGCGGGTGGTCGAACTGCTCAACAAGTACTTCTGGAGCGGTACCGGAACGGCGCTGAGCCACAAGATCCAGATCGGCAACATCGCCACCTCGGACGGCACCCTGCACGTGTCGGCGAAGGCGCTGCAGGACACGGGCCTCTCGGCGGTCGATCTGCGTTCCACGCAAGTGGGCGTGCAGCTGGCCGGCGGCGTCGACCTGAGCGTTGCCGGTCGCTTGGGCATCACCGCCCCGGTCATCCAGAGCGACGGGCTGGGCGGCGTGGTGCGCTTGCATGCCCACCATCTGCAACTGAACCCCTTAACGGGCGCGGTCGGGGCGGTCGGCGCCACGGCCCGCAATGCGGGCGATCTGATCCTGTCGGCCACCCAGGCCATCGACATTGCAGGCAGGGGTGCGAAGGGCGAGTCCGCGTCGCCCGTCGACGTCAAGCTGCGCGGCTTCGAACGCACGGTGCTGGACACCGGCGACCTGCGCTTCGTGGCGAGCGCCTACAGCGAAGGCGGCACCGACTACGACGACCCCCAGCTGCGGGCCACGCTGGACGTGGGTGGCGCGCTGGAGATCAAGGCCGCGCAGGTCTACCCGGCCACGGCCGTCACGGCGCGAATCAACTCGGACCACTCCATCACCGTGCGCGGCAACGGGAGCGCCGCGGCGCCTCTGTCGGCCGGCGGCAGCCTGACGCTGAACGCGCCCGTCATCGAGCAGGACGGCGTGCTGCGCGCGCCCTTCGGGCAGATCGCGCTGAATGCCGGCGAGCGCCTGACGCTGGGCACGAACAGCCTGACCTCGGTGTCTGGTGCGGGCCTGGACGTGCTCTACGGCAGCCTGCGCAACGCCGAATACTGGCTGGACCCGGCCAACCCGCAGGGCCGCAATCGTGTCAATGCCGGCGATGCCTCGTCCCTGGACGAAAACCGCTACCTGTCGTCCCTGCCGGAAAAGCGCGTGCTCCTGCAAGCACCCGATGTGGCCATGGCCGCGGGCGCGGTGGTGGACATCGCGGGCGGGGGCGACCTGCATGCGTGGGAGCACGTGCCCGGCTCGGGCGGCTCGCACGACGTGCTGACGCTGCCCGGCATGTACGCCGTGCTGCCGGGCTACCAGGGCCTGTCGCCCGTGGCGGGCGGTGCGGCGGGCCAGAAGGTCTGGCTGGCCGGCGGCGGCCTGGGCGCCGGCTGGTACACGCTCCTGCCGGCACGCTATGCGCTGCTGCCCGGCGCCTTCGCGGTGCAGAGCACGGGCCAGGCCTTGCCGGCGTGGGCCGCGTCCCGTGGCGAGGTGGTCAGCCTGCGCGACGGCTCGACGATCGTGGCCGGACGGGAACAGAACACGATCAGCGGCGCGCGCGATGCCACGGCCTCGGGCTGGCGCGTGCTGCCCGCCAGCCTGGTGCGCAAGGTCAGCGAATACAACGAAGCGCGGGGCAACGCCTTCTTCTCGTCGGATGCGTTCAAGCTGACGCAATACCGCCTCACGGGGCAGGACGTCGTGACCCCGCGCCTGGCCCGCGATGGCGGCGCCGTGGTGTTCAAGGCCGACCGCGCCCTGACGCTGGACGGCGAGCTGCGCGCGCAACCCGATGCGGGCGGTCGCGGCAGCCTGGTGGACATTGCCGCCGCCAAGATCGCCATCGTCGGCGCGGGACAGGACAGCAGCGACCTGCGCGCCGACGGCTACCTGGTCGTGGATGCCGGCAGCCTGACGCGCTTCGGCGCGGGCAGCCTGCTGGTGGGCGGCACGCGCACGGGCAATGTGCGGGGCCTGCAGGTGGACGTGGCCGCCAGCGACGTGGTGCTGCGCAACACGTCAGGCACCGCGTTGAGCGGCCCGGAAGTGATCCTGGCCGCGGCGAATGCGGTGTCGATCGAGTCGGGCAGCGTGCTGCGCGCGGACGGCCGGGCCTCGGGCGACGAGGCGAACCTGGTGCTCAAGCCGCAGGTGGCGGCCGTGTGGAGCGACAACAACACGCCGAACGACACCAGCGACGACCACATCGTCACACCCTCCAAAGACTGGGGTGCGCTGGTGCGCGTGAGCAGCGGCCAGGCCGTGCGGGCGCTGCGCGAGAACGTGGACACCACCGTCGGCGGCCAGGTGCGCATCGGCGCCGGCGCGCTGCTGCAGGGCGGCGAGGCGCTGCTGCTCGACGCCACCAACAACACCGAGATGGCCGCGGGCGCGCAGCTGTCGGGCAAGGCCTTGTCGGTGGCCGCGAGCCGCATCGGCATCGGCGGCGGCAGCGGCGGCCTGGTGCTGGACACCGACGCCCTGGCGCAGCTGTCGCGCGCGCAGTCATTGACGCTGCACAGCTACGGCAGCCTGGACTTCTATCGCTCGCTCGACATGCGCGGCCTGGCGCAGGTGGTGTTCGACGCCGCAGCCCTGCGGGGGCATGGCGCCGATGCCGTGCAGGTGCAGGCCTCCCACCTGACGCTGCAGAACACGGGCGCGTCGCTGAGCAGTGCGGGCACGGGCGGTGGTCGTCTGGAACTTTCGGCCGGCGAGCTGGTGCTCGGCGCGGGCGACAAGACGATGTCCGGCTTCGACCAGGTGCTGCTGTCGGCCAGCCGGCGCATCGCCGGCGAAGGCACAGGGAGCCTGGACGCCGGTACAGCGGCGCTGACGCTGCGCACGCCGGTGCTGCAAGGGGTGTCCGGCGCCGACCAGGCCGTGCGAACGCAGGGCCAACTGGTGTTGCAGCAAGACGCGCAACTGGATGCGCAAGAGATGGCAGCACTGGGCCGCGCCAGCCTGGGCGCGCGCCTCAACCTGTCGGGCCAGGGCGTGACCGTGGCGCTGCCGGTGCTCGCGCTGGGCGGCAGCATTGCGGTCGATGCCGGCACGGGCAACCTGACGCTGGCAGAGTCGGGCCGCCTGCACGCGGGCGGCCTGGAAAAAGTCTTCTTCGACGCGGCCCAGTACGTGGATGCCGGCCAGATCAGCCTGGCGACGCGAGGCGGCCTGATCGACCTGGCCCCGGGCAGCCTGCTGGACCTGTCGGCCCATCCGCGCGGTGGCGATGCCGGCCGCCTGACGGTGGATGCATCGGCCGGTGGACGGGTCCACTTCGGTGGCACTGTGCAAGCGCAGGCCGGTGCTGGCGGCAACGGTGGCAACTTTGCGCTGGCCATCGATCGGCTGGACGATTTCGGCGCGCTGGCGCGAACGCTCAACGATGCGGGCTTCAGCCGCTCGCGCCAGTTCCGCGTCCGCCAGGGCGACCTCACGATCGCGGGCACCACGCGCGTGGCCGACTTCGAAGTCATCACCGACCGCGGCGTGATCTCTGTCGACGGCACGGCACGCGTCGAGGCCAACGCGGCCTACGGCGGCAGCATCCGCCTTGTCGGCGGGGCGGGGCTGACGATGCAGCCTGGCGCGGTGCTGGCGGCCCATGCCACCGACGCCATCGATGGCCTGGGCAGCAGCCGCATCGACCTGGAAGCGGTCGACGGCCAACTGCACCTGGCCGGCGGCACGCTGGACCTGAGCGGCGGCGAAGGCGGCAAGCTGCGATTGCGGGCGCAGCGCACCGCAGGCAACGACGGCCTGAACGTCACGGCGCTGAACGCTGCCGTGCTGGGCGCGCGCTCCGCGGTGCTCGAAGGCGTGCGCCGCCATGCGAGCACGGATGGCACGGTGGAATCCGTGGCCCCGCAGGCGATCGCCGAGGCCAATGCCTTTGCAGGCCACACCGGCATCCTGGCAAGGCTGGGCGGCAACGCCGCCGCCTACACCTTGGCGGCGGGCATCGAGATCACCAGCCCCGGTGACCTGACGCTCGGCCGCGACTGGAACCTGTTCGACAGCTTCGGTGCGGCGCACCGCGAAGGCACGCTCACGCTGCGCGCCGGCGGCAACCTGAACATCGACGGCCATCTGAGCGACGGCTTCGACGTGGCGGGCCGCGACAACGGCGCGGGCCGGGCGGCGCGGCTGCAGCAGGCGGCCTCGTGGAACCTGCGCCTGGTGGCGGGCGCGGACCTGGGGTCGGTCGATGCACTGGCCACGCGGCCATCGGGCGCGCTTGCAGCCGACACCGGCACGATCCGCGTGGGCACTGCCGGCACCGAGTCGGGCGCCGGCAAGCTGGTGCGCACCGGCAGCGGCGACCTGACGGTACGCGCCGGGCGCGACCTCGTGCTGGCGCACAAGGAGTCCGCGCTGTACACCGCAGGCCGGGCCGAGGCCGATCCCACCTTGGGCGGCGGCTTCGACACCGCCAGCGTCGATGCCCAGTACGGCACCGCAGGTGGCCACGTGGATGTCGCGGTCCAGGGCAGCGTGCGTGCGCCCACCGCGCAGGGCGCGCGTTCGGACCAGATCCTGACCGAATGGCTGTTCCGCCAGGGCCGCTATGGCGGAGATCTCAGCAGTCCCACCGGCTACTACGACGCGTACAACATGGGCGAGAGCTGGGCGCCGGTCATGTCCGCCCGGGGCCAGCAACCGAGCTGGTGGGTGAACCACGCCAGCTTCCAGCAGGGCCTGGGCGCGCTGGGCGGCGGCAACGTGAAGCTGTCGGCGGGCGGCGACCTGGTGAACCTGGTGGTGGCCTTGCCCAGCACCATGCGCGTGACGGGCGGGCGTTCCGCTGGCGATGCCGCGGCCTCCGTCGTGACGCGCAATGGCGGGCAGCTGCAGGTGAGCGCAGGCGGCGCCTTGAAGGCCGGCCAGTACTACGTGGGCCGCGGCGCCGGCGAGATCGACGCAGGCACGAGCGCCGCCGGCTATGTCATGACCGGCATCTCGAGCAGCTGGCCCAACACCGCCTATTCCTACGACATCGCGCCCGTGCTGGCGCTGTCGGACGCCACGCTCAAGCTGCAGACGCTGGGCGACCTGGTCCTGCAGACCGTGATCGACCCGATGCAGATACGCCGTGCCTACGTCGACCAGGCCGACCGGGACACCAGCGGCGCGTCCAGCCATGCGATGTTCATGAGCAGTCAGACAGAGCGCAGCGCCGTCAGCCTGGTGTCCACCGGCGGCAACGTGCGCCTGGTCAACCAGTCGGAATTCGTGGCAGGAAACGACACGGAGAACACCACCAGGCTGGTGAGCGGCATGACGGACACCAAGCTCCAGACGGACATGGTGGGCCTGTACCCGGCCAAGGTCAGCGTGTCGGCCCTGAGCGGCAACATCGACGTCGCGGGCCTGCTGGCGATGGCGCCGGCGAACAGCAGCGACCTGTCTTTGCTGGCCGCGAAAGACCTGCGCTTCCTGCGCGGCAGCAGCCTGCAGAACACGGGTGCCATCGTCATGACCCAGACCACGCTGGACAAGTGGCCGTCGATATTCCGGCCGTGGATGGGTTTCACGATCACGCTGGGCGGGGCATCGGCGTTCGGTGCGCCGCTGAAGTCGGTCTATGGCGGCTTCTCGGTGACGAACACGTTCCTGACCAACAGCCTCAATGGCATGGAGCTGTTCGACAACCCCGATGTGCTGCCGATGCAGGTGCATGACTTCACGCCCAGCCGCTTGTACGCGGCGACCGGTTCCATCAGCGACCTGAATCTGATCGCGTCGGAATCGGTGCACGTGCAGGCCGGCACCGACATCCGCAACTTCGAGCTCAGCGCGCGCAACCTGCGCCCCACCGACACCACCATGCTGGCGGCGGGCAACGACATCCTGGCTGTCGCCAACAGGCTCCTGTCGCACCGATATGCGCGATACAGCGGCGACGCGGCGGCCTACTACTACGACAGGGGCAGCCGCACCGCGCTGCAAGGGCCGGGATCCCTGCTGCTGCTGGCCGGGCGCGACATCCAGGGCAACAACCTGTCGCTGTACACCAATGCCAATCGCTATTGGGACTACGTGTCGGCAACGCCGCTCGGCGAAGAATCGAACGTCATCAAGGCCCTGCCCGCCGAGGGCGCCGGCATCACCCTGATGGCCGGCATGAACAAGGCCGCCAGCTACGACGCCTTCGAGCGGGCCTACCTGAACCCGGCCAACGTGGCCGCCATGCCGGACTATCTGAAGACCACCCTGGCCGACGGCACCGTGGCGCCGCTGTACCTGAGCGACGGGGTGGAAAACCGCGGCGACCTGGCCAAGTTGGCGCGCCGGGGCCTGGTGTCCTTCGTGGAAGGCATGCTCGGTGCCGACAAGGTCGCCAGCCTCACCGGCACTGCGGACGGCAAGCTGAGCCCGCAGCAGGCGTGGGAGCAATACCGGCAACTGCCGCCCCTGGTGCGCGAGCAGTTCCTGCGCCAGGTCTTTGTCTATGAACTGCGCGAAGGAGGGCGCGACCAGAACGGGGGCGATGGGCAGAACGGCCCGATCAACGGCGGCTACCGCCGCGGCTCCGCGGCCATCGACACGCTGTTCCGCGGTGCGACGGCCGAAGGCCAGCCCGTTCGCTACGCCGCGGACCTGCCGGACAACTGGCGCAGCAGCTGGTCCGGCGTGGGCAGCATCGCCGCGACCCGGATGGCGGCGCGCACCCACCAGGGCGGCGACATCAACGTCTTCACCCCCGGCGGCGGCCTGCAGGTGGCGGGGCTGGGCGCGGTGGTGCCGGACGGATACGGCCTGGTGACGCTGGCCTCGCCGGGGCAGGTCAATGTGTTCACCGACCGGGACATCATCGTGAACCGCTCGCGCATCCTGTCCTTCGTCTCGCAGGCCGAACCGCTGGGCAGCGACCAGGTGTTGTGGTCCAGCCAGGGCGACATCGACGCCGGCCGCGGCGCCAAGACCGTGCGCATCCCGCAGGCGCCGGAAGTCACGTCGGACGCCGACGGCAACATCACCGTGGAGGAAAAGCGCGACATGAGCGGCGCCGGCATCGGCACCGTGGGCGAAGGCGACGTGGACCTGGTCGCGCCCCGGGGCACCATCGATGCGGGCGATGCCGGCATCCGGGTCGCCAGCAACCTCAACATTGCCGCGCTGCAGGTGCGCAACGCCGACAACATCCAGGTCAAGGGCGAAACGACCGGGCTGCCGGTGGTGGCCGCGGTGAACATCGGGGCACTGACCACCGCCAGCGCGGCGGCGTCGGCGGCGGCCATGGCGGCGCAGGAGTCCATGCGACAGGAGCGGGCCGCGGCACGGCAGAACCTGCCCTCGGTCTTCACGGTGCGGGTGCTGGGCTTCGGCAACGAAAGCCTGCCGTCGGGCGGTGCGGGTGCATCGTCGCCGCCACGCCCCGGTGCGCAGGCGGGCGCTTCGCCTCGGTACGACCCTGCCAACCCCGTGCAGGTCTTTGGGCACGGCAACCAGTTCGACGCGTCGGTGATGTCGCTGCTGACCGACGCCGAGAAGAGCAGGTTGCGTCATGCCGGCAAGTAAGACGATGTCCGCGGCTGAGTTCGATCCCGGTCCTTGTTTTCAAGGGCCATTCATGGGTCACGGCGAGCCCGCCGGCGTGGCGCTGCGGGCGTTCCTGACGGCGAACTACACGTACCTGCATCGCCGGTTGGCCCGCGATCTCGGCTGCTCCGACCAGGCCAGCGAGTGCTTGCACGACGCCTGGCTGCGCCTAGGCGAGATGACGGCATCGGAGCCCGTGCGCAGCCCCGGGGCCTATGTCTATCGAACGGCGCGCAACCTGGCGATGGATCGCCTGCGCAGCGATCGGTCCTGGCAGTACGTGGGCGAATGGGATACGGCCCTCGATCTCCTGGCCGATCACGCGCCCGGCCCCGATGCCATCGCCGAGGCGCGTTCGGCCGTGGAGGCCGTCGAGCAGGCGATGCAGCGGCTTTCGCACCGGCATCGCTCGGTGCTCGTGGCACTGCAGATCGAGGAGATGACCCGCCAGGACGTGGCAGACCGGCATTGCATCTCCTTGCGCCGGGTGGACACGGCGCTTCGCCAGGCCCTGGACTACTGCGCGCATGCGTCCGGTCACACCGTGCGGGCGGAGGGCGCGTCGCCCCGACGCGGTCTTTCGCGGCGATGGCAGGAGAAAGTCGTCGCCCCGATGCGCGCCAGCGCGCCGCGCGCGCAGAAGTGAGGCGCTACCAGTCCTCTTTCACCGCCAGCACCACGTCGCGCCCCGCCGCGGCGCGCCCGGCCATCCACGCCGTGAACGTGCCGGCCGCCACCACGGCCGCGCACAGCGCCAGCAGCCGCACCCACGGCACCAGCAGGTCCATGCTCCAGTGGAAGCTCTGCGGGTTCACCACCTTCACCAGCACCACCGACACGGCCAGCCCGAGCAGCAGCCCGGCCACCGCGCCGATGGCGGTCCAGGCCGCGCCTTCGCCGGCCACCACGGCCAGCACCTGCCGCCGCGTGAAGCCCAGGTGCGCGAGCAGCCCGAACTCCTTGCGCCGCGCCAGCACCTGCGCGCTGAAGCTGGCCGCGATGCCGAACAGGCCGATGGCGATGGCCACGGCCTGCAGCCAGTAGGTGACGGCAAAGCTGCGGTCGAAGATGCGCAGCGAGGTCGCGCGGATCTGGCCGACCGAGGCGAGCTCCACCGCGCCGTCGCGTGAGGTGCGCGCGGCGAGGGCGCGAACGGCTGCCTGCACTTCTGCTTCGGACGCACCGGGCGCGAGCCACAGCGCGACGTCGCTCACGTCGTGCTCGCCGGTGATGCGCTCGAAGTCGCGCGCGTCCATCGCGATCGCGCCGAACTGCCGCGCGTAGTCGCGCCACACGCCGGCCACGAAGAACACCTGCGGCGTGGCCGTGCGCATCGCATCGGCCAGCGGCGCGAACACGCTGCCCGGCTTCGCGCCGTACAGCTCGACCATCGGCTCGCTCACGTAGATGCCGGTCTGCCCGGGCGGCACCGGCAGCGCTTCGCCCACCAGCGGCAGGCCGCGCACCACGCCGCCTTCGAGGCTGCGCGCGATCAGCGTCACGGCGGGCTGCGCGGGGTCGAGCTGCAGCGACTGCGTGCGTAGCGTGCCGGTGCGCGCCACGCCGGGCAGCTGCGCCAGCGCCTGCACGAAGGCCGGCGCGAAGGTCGCGGTGTCGGTGCTGCTCGTGCCGCCGCTGTTGCCGCTGCCGCGCCCGCCCGAGGTGGCGCGCACGTACAGGTCGGCCGGCAGCACCACGTCGAGCCAGTGCGTGACCGACTCGCGAAAGCTCGCGACCATCACCGTCAGCGCCACCGCCAGGCTCAGGCTCGCGACCACGCCGCTCACCGCCACGGCCGCCGTGCCGCGCATGCGCCGCGCGCGCTCGACGGCAAGCATCGGCAGCACGCGCCGAGCAAACGCGGGCGCCACGCGGTCGTACAGCAGCGCGATGAGCCAGGGCAGGGCGGTGATGCCGCCCACCAGCAGGCAGGCCACCGACAGGTACGCCGCCACCGGAATGCCGCCGATGGCCGGCAGGTTGGCCAGCGCCGCGCCCGCGCCGATGAGCCCGAGCGCGAGCCAGTGGTGGCGACCCTGCGCGGGTGCCGCGCCCAGGCCCTTGAGCGTCTGCGCCTCGGGCAGCGCCTGCGCGGCGCGCGCGGGCCACCAGCCGCCCACCAGCGCGGCGACCACACCGAGCCCGCCGTACAGCAGCGCGGCGCCGCTGCTCCAGTGCAGCCGGGGCGCCACGCCTTCGAAGTAGCCGCCGCCCAGGTCGCCGCCCAGTACGCGCAACGCGAAGGCCGCGAGCGCGGTGCCGAGCGCCAGGCCGGCGGCGCTGCCGATCAGTCCGAGCACCAGCGACTCGGCCAGCACCAGCCGCAGCCGTCCGCGCGGCGTGAGGCCCAGCACGCCGAGCAGCGCGAACTGCTGCGCGCGCTTGGCCACGCTGAGCGCGAGCACCGAGAACACCAGGAACGCGCCCGTGAACAGCGCCACCAGCGCCAGCACCGTGAGGTTGACGCGGTAGGCGCGCGACAGGTTGCTCACGCGCTCGGCCGCATCACCCGGCTCGGCGAACTTCAGGCCCGCGGGCCAGTCGGGCAACTTCTCGAGCGTGGCCACGAAGGCCGCGCGGTCGGTGCCCGGCGCCAGCCGCAGGTCGATGCGGCTCAACTGCCCGAGCGGGCCGAACAGCTCCTGCGCGACCGCGATGTCCATCACCGCCAGCGCCGCGCCGCCGGCCGTCACATGGCCAGAGACTGCGAGGCGCTGCCACGCGGCGCCGCTGCGCAGCTGCAGGCTTTCACCGGTCGCGGGCTGCAGCGGCAGCTGCAACGCCTGGCGCGCCGCCGCGTTGAGGAACACATGGCCGGGCGCGAACAGCGCGAAGCGGTCGGCTCCCGCCGCCGACTGAGGCATCAGCGCGGGCGCGATGGTGGGCAGCGCGAGCGCATCGACGCCGATCACGCGCAGCGGCACCTGGCGCCCGTCGTGGCCCAGGGCCAGGGCCTGGAACTCGAGCACCGGACTCGCCAGCGCCACCTCGGGCCGGCGCGCGAGCCGGCCGAACACGGCCTCGTCGAAGCTGCCCTGCGCGGCGCGCACCTCGAGGTCGGGCTGGCCGTTCACCGAGCGCACCGCACTGGAGAACTCGTCGAGCGCCGAGGCGTTGATGAGCTGCACCGAGAACGCCAGCGCCACGCCCAGCATCACGGCCAGCACGGCCGCCGCGTTGCGCCAAGGGTGGTGGCGCAGTTCCTGCCAGGAGAAAGTCGAAAGCAATGCACGCATGGGGTCATTGTGGCCGCCGTGGCAGGATGGCGTCTGTTCGACGATGACGACTTCACGCCCGAGGATTCCGACGATGCGGCTTCTGCCCTCCGCCTGGTGCCGCCGCTGGCTGGCGCCCTGGCTTCTCGTGCCCTGGCTGGCGGGCGCGGCGAGCGCACAACTCGCACCGCTGGCCGCACCCTCCGCACCGCTCTCGCTCGCCAGCGACCCCGCCGTGCTGGCCCGCACCGCGCTCGGCGCCGAGCGCGGCACGCTGGTGGTCGGCGTGCTGCGCGGCGACAAGGCCGCCTACGGCATCGCCCACAATCCCGAGCCGCTGGTGGCGCGCGCCATTGCGCCGGCCAGCGCGGAGCAGCCGATGTTCGAGATCGGCTCGGTCACCAAGGTCTTCACCGGCCTGCTGCTGGCGCAGGCCGTGGAGCGCGGCGACGTGGCGCTCGACGACAGCGTGGGCAAGCTGCTCGCCGGCCATGCCGAGGGCGTGCCGCCCGCCGTGGCCGCGATCACGCTGCGGCAGCTCGTCACCCACACCGGCTGCCTGCCTGTGATGGCCGACGGCGTCACCGGTGGCGCCGCACTGGCCGAGCAGTTCCGCAGCTTCGACCTGCCGATGTTCTGGGCCGCGCTCGCGCGCATCCACCTCACGGCCGCCGCGCCGCCGTGCGAGGCGCGCTACAGCAACTTCGGCATGGCGCTGCTCGGGCAGTTGCTGGCGCTGCGCTACGGCACCTCGTGGGGCGAGCTGGTGCGTGCGCGCATCACCGAGCCGCTGGGCATGAACGACACCGTGATCCCGCTCGGCGACAAGGCCTCGCGCATGGCGCCGCCTTTCGCGGGCGACCAGCGCCAGCGCCGCTTCGACATGCATGCCTACGCGCCCGCCAGCGCCTTGCGCTCGACCGCCGCCGACATGCTGGCCTTCAGCCGCGCCATCCTCGCGGGCGCCCACGGCCCGCTGGGCCCGGCCGCCGCGCGCCCGCTCACGCCGCTCGCGCGCTACGAGGGCGCCGAGATCGGCTACGCCGTGATGGTGCGCGGCCCCGAGACCGGCCGGCGCACCTACTACCACGCAGGCGTCACCGAGGGCTACCGCACGCTCTGGCTGCTGGCGCCCGACACCGGCGAGGCGCTCATCGTGCTGGCCAGCAACCAGCGCGCGCCGCTGCAGCCCGTGATGCTCGCCATCGGCAAGAGCCGCTACCCGGTGCCGACGACCGAAGTGCCCATCGATCCGAAGCGCCTGCCCGACTACGCGGGCGAGTTCCGCGTCGGTAAGGCGCAGGTGCTGGGCTTCACTGTGCGCGACGGGCGGTTGCTGGCGCGTGAATCGGGCAAGGGCTACAACGGGCTCACGCCCACCGGGCCGGATCGTTTTGCGGTGACGGCCATCGGTGCGCAGTTCGTGTTTCGGCGTGGGGAGGGCGGTGAGGTGAATGGCGTCACGCTGACGCAGGGTGGCAGTCGGCTCGAAGGGCGGCGGGCCGGCGTTGCTGTGCCGCAGGACTGAGCGCCTCAGGCCCGTTCCGACATCGCGTGCAGGTACGCCCGCACAGCGCCATTGCTGCTCAACCCGATCGCCCGGTCGTACGCCTGCCGCGCCGCCACGCGCGCACCGCCGGCCGCGAGCAGGTGCGCGCGTGCCGCCCAGAACGGCTGGTAGCTCGCCACCTCGTCCGACGGAATCGCATCGAGCGCGCGCAGCCCGGTCTCGGGCCCGCGCGCATTCGCCAGCGCACACGCCAGGCTCACCTGCGCGCCGATGCTCGGCCGCAGCGCGAGCAGGCCTTCGTACAGTGACACCAGCACCTCGGGCGGCACCGGTGCGCCCGCGCGGCGCTCGCAGTGGGCCGACTGGATCGCGGCCTCGAGCTGGTAGGGACCGAGCGACTGCATGGCCGACGCGATGCGCAGGTGGTGCTCGGCCTCGGCCAGCAGCGCGTGGTCCCAGCGCGTGATGTCCTGCTGGTCGAGCGGCACGTAGGCGCCGGCCTCGGTGCGGCGCGCGGCGGTGTGCGCCTCGCAGAACAGCATCAGCGCCAGCAGGCCCAGCGGCTCGGGCTCGGCAGGCAGCAGGCGGCACAGGATGCGGCCCAGGTCGATGGCCTCGGTCGTCAGGCCGCGCGGCAGGGCGTCGGCGCCGTCGACGTCGTCCCAGCCGGTGCCGTAGGCGGCGTAGATGCCGTCGAGCACGTCGCGCAGCCGGTGCGGCAGGTCGCGCGCCTGCGGGTACTCGAAAGGAATGCCGGCGGCGCGGATGCGGGCCTTGGCGCGCACCAGCCGCTGGCCCAGCGCGGAGGGCGAGGTGAGGAAGGCGCCGGCCATGCGCGCCGCGTCGAGCCCGAGCACGGTCTGCAGCATGAGCGGCGCGCGCGCGGCGGCGTCGATGGCCGGGTGTGCGCAGACGAACAGCAGGCGCAGGCGCTCGTCGGGCACGGTGGCGGCATCGGGGTCGGCCTCGTCCATCTCGCCGGCGAGCAGCAGCAGCGTTTGCGTGGCGTCGTCCTGCACGCGGCTGTGGCGCCAGGCGTCGAGCTTGCGGTGCCGCGCGACGCTCAGCAGCCAGGCGTCGGGCTGCACCGGCACGCCGTCGGCGGGCCAGCGCTCGAGCGCGCGGGCGAAGGCGTCGGCCAGCGCGTCTTCGGAGGCCGCGATGTCGTGCGTGCGGGCGGACAGGATGGCCAGCAGCCGCCCGTACGACTCGCGTGCCGCGCGTTCGGCGGCGTGATGTGCCGCCGGGGTGGTCACGTCTGGCTCGCGCCCGCCGCTGCGGTGGCGGTGAAGACCGGCCGCACTTCGACACCGCCGCTGGCGGCGCAGGGCGCACGCGCGGCCCATTCGAGCGCCGCGTCGAGGTCGGGCACGTCGACCACGAAGTAGCCGCCGAGCTGTTCCTTGGTGTCGGCGAAGGGACCGTCCTGCACCTGGCGCTTGTCGCCGCGCACGCGCAGCGTGGTGCCGGTCATGGGCGGCAGCAGGCCGTGGCCGCCGAGCGCGACGCCCGACTGGCGCACCGCGTCGGCGTACGCGACCCAGCTGGCGCGGTAGGCCTGTGACGAGGCGTCGTTGCGTTGTTCGAATTCGGCCGCGGGTTGGTAGAACATCAACATGTACTGCATGGTGTTTCTCCGTGAGGAAAAGCTTGCCGAGCAAGAGCGCTCACCACAATGACGGCCCGCAACCGGTCATTTCGACACCGGACCGGTGCCGAGCAGAAGATTCTTGATCTGTTCGCTCTTTGGCGCAACGTGGGCGCCAGGCCCCGCGCTCAGGCCGCGCGGGCGCGCACCGCGGGCGTGAACAGCGCTTCCATTTCCTGGCGCAGCCGGTAGGCGGCGGTGGTGGTGTCCATCGCCACGTCGGCCCAGCTCAGGCTCTGGCCCTTCTTCACGGGGCGCACGAGCTTGACGTTGTGCGCCAGCCCCAACGGCAGGCCGCCCAGGCGCAGCGAGCGCTCGGCCGGCAGCAGCTTGCCCCAGACGGTGTAGCCGCCTTCGCCGTCGAGCATCTCGCCCGCCGCGAGGTCGCGCTTGGCGGTGGCGACCACGTCGGCATTCCAGCCGGTGGCCACGCCCGTGGGCTCGCCGCGCAGCGCGACGCTGGCGACCGACATGCCCACCTCGAGCCCGATCAGGTGCCAGCGCTTGTACAGCGTGAAGTAGCGCCCGCTCGGGTCGGTGTGGGCGTTGTATTCCTCGAAGCAGTTCTTGATGTAGTCGGTCTCGGCCTCGACCGTGACCCACACGCCCATGCGGATGTCGTACGGGATCTTGCGGCCGTCGGCCTCGAGCGACGAGATCACCTCGACCATGCCCTTGCGCTCCAGCACGCCGCCTTCGCTGCGCGGACGCGTGACGAAGGGAATGTCTTCCACGCTCGCGGGCGGATAAAGCAGGCCGTCGGAGGGCACGCCCAGGCCGGTGGCGTTGGCCACGGCCGAGCTTTCGATCGACGGCTTGGAGCCGTCGAGAAAGCTGTTGAACATCTTCGGATTGAGCCCGCCGCGTTTCGCCTGCTCGGGCGTGAGCCCGTAGTTGCCCCACACGGTCTCGGGCGTCGATTCGGTGAAGTGCGGCAGCCACTTGTGGCCGCGCCCGGCCGCCACCACCGGAAAGCCGCAGGTGCGGGCCCAGTCGACCAGGTCGCAGATCAGCGCGGGCTGGTCGCCGAAGGCCAGCGAATACACCACGCCGGCCTGCTGCGCCTTGTGCGCGAGCAGCGGGCCGCAGAAGGCGTCGGCCTCCACCGTCACGTTGACCACGTGCTTGCCGTGCGCAAAGGCATCCAGGCAGTGGTCGACCGCGGCGACCGGGTTGCCTGTGCACTCGACCACGATGTCGATGCTGGGCTCGCGCGTCACGGCCTGCCAGTCGTCGGTGATCCAGGTGGCGCCGGTCTTCAGCGCCTCCTGCACCGAGCCGGCGTTGCTGCGCTCGGCCTGCCAGCCCACGCGCTCCAGGTTGACGCGCGCGGCGGCGGGCGAGAGGTCGGCAATGGCGACCAGCTGCACGCCGGGCGTGCGCGGAATCTGCGCCAGGTACATGGCGCCGAACTTGCCGGCGCCGATCAGGCCGATGCGGATGGGGCGGCCTTCGGCGGCGCGTTGTTGCAGGCGGGTGTGCAGGCTCATGGCGGTCAGGCTTCCACGGTTTCGATCAGGTCGGGCGAGGTGCGCAGCGCGCTTTCGGGCAGGCCGTCTTTCCACGGCACCTCGACGGGGTAGGGCGTCAGCAGGCAGTCGTCGGGCAGCATCTCGATCGGCGTGAAGTCGCGGTGCGCGATGTACTCGGGCCTTTTGTGGCGGCGGATGTGGTTGCTGACCGCGCACAGGCTCAGGTACACCGCCACGCGGTTGAAGGGCGAGAGGTTGCTGCCCGAGGCATGCACGAGGCAGCTGTGGAACAGGATCATCGAACCGGCCGGCCCCTTGGGCGAGACGATGCCGCCTTGTTTGCCGCCGGCGCGATCGACCAGCTGGCGGATCAGGTCGTTGTCGACCGTCCACAGCGGGTAGCTGGTGGTCGTGAGGTCATGCTTCGCATCGACCACGCCCTTGCGGTGGCTGCCCGGAATGAACATCAGCGGGCCGTTGTGCTCGGTCACTTCGTCCAGAAAGATGGCCACGTTCATCGCGCGCTCGGTGGGCATCAGGTCGTCGTTGAGCCAGGTGCCGTAGTCCTGGTGCCATTGCCACACGTCGCCTTCGAAGGCCATCTTGCCGTTGATCTTGAACTGGTGCATGTAGACCGCTTCGTCGAACAGGTCCATCACCGGCCCGACCATGCGCGGGTGCCGCGCCAGCCGCGCGAAGGGCTCGCTGATGAGGTGCGCCGCGAAGTTCGTGCGCACGGCGTCGGAGCCCTTCTCGCGCACGTTGAAGGCCGCGCGCTTGCTGTACAGGTCGGGCACCGCCTCGGTCAGCACCTTGGTCTCTTCGGGTGAGAAGTGGCCGGGGAAGAACAGGTAGCCCTCGCGCTCGAACTGCGCGCGTTGCTCGGGGGGCAGCTTCATGCCTTGTCTCCTTTTTTCGTGGGGGATGCGGATGCCGTGCGTGCCAGCTGCTGCGCGAGCCGCTCGGCCAGCGCGTCGCTGGCGCGCGAGACGTGCTCGTCGCTCAGGCGCGCGGCGCGTTCGACGTCGCCGGCGGCAATGGCGTCGGCAATGGCTTCGTGTTCGTCCCACAGTGACTCGCGCTGCGGCTCGGCCTGCAGCACCGCGCCCATCGCGCGGCGCAGGTGGCGCCAGTGCGGGTCGGCGCTCTGGCCGATCAGCGGGTTGCCCGAGGCGGCGTAGATGGCCTGGTGAAAGGCCACGTCGGCATCGATCATGGCTTCGACGTTGCGCCCGCGCGCCGCGCGCCGGCCGCGCTCGATGAGCTTCGGGTCGATGCGAAAGCGCTGCTGCGCCGCCAGCCGCGCGGCCAGCACGTCGAGCGCGCCGCGCACCTGGTAGACCTTGCGCATCGCCTCGGCCTCCAGCGGCGCCACCAGCACGCCGCGCCCGGGCGCGTCCTGCACGAAGCCGTCCTTCTTGAGCAGCCGCAGCGCCTGCAGCACCGGCTGGCGCGACACCGCGAGCCGCGCCGCGATGTCCTCCTGCGTGAGCCGCTCGCCCGGCGCGAGCGCGCCGCTGCTGATGGCGCCGAGCAGGGCGCGGTAGACCTGATCGACGAGGTCGGGAGCGACTTCGATGCTGAGCAACTGGGCGGGCATGGTGGGCCTTTTCTGAACTCTGTATACAGAGTACGGACTTCGGACCGGGGGTGCACTGGGGGTTTCACCCACGCGGCGGCGCGTTACCAGGGCGCTCGCAGCGGCGCGACGCTCTCGTGGGAAGGAAAGTGCGGCAGCACTTCTTCGGCCAGTTCCTGGAGGACTTCTCTCGCAGGTCGGCGCGAGAACTGCACGCCGAGCGCGGCATGGTTGACGCCGGCGTCGCGCCATTCCGTCAGCAGGGCGATCAGACCCTTGCGGCCCGTCTTGAGCACGTAGCCGTCGTTCATCGGGGTGCGCGGATGGTCGGGGTCGTCGCTCAGGTCGATCCACTCGTTGGTCATGTGCGGGCGGAAGCCGCCGCCGGGAATCAGCGCGCGCCAGGCGCGGATCTTCTCGGCCAGTTGGCGCGGCCCCATGACGTTCTGCGTCGAGCCCGGGTAGGTGAGCCAGCCGTCGGCGTGCGTGCCGATCCACTCGAGCGACTGCTGCGACGAGCCGGTCACCATCAGCGGGATCGCGCCGCTCGCGGGCCGGGGCAGCAGCGTTGCATCGGTGAGCCGCCCCAGTGGCGACGCGATGGGGCCGGCGCCGGGCTGCACCAGTTGCCGGAAGTAGGCGACCGACTGCGCGAAGCGCGCGCCGCGCGTGCCGTGCTCCAGGCCGTAGGCGGGAAACTCGACGGGGCGGTCGCCCGACGCCACGCCCAGCACCAGCCGCCCGCCCGAGAGCTGGTCGATGGTGACCGCCGCCTTGGCGAGGTCGATCGGATGGCGCAGCGAAAAGATCGCGCTGCCGATGGCCAGCGACACGCGCTGCGTG
This sequence comes from Variovorax sp. GW821-FHT09D07, assembly GCF_059416345.1. Lineage (NCBI taxonomy): Bacteria > Pseudomonadati > Pseudomonadota > Betaproteobacteria > Burkholderiales > Comamonadaceae > Variovorax > Variovorax sp. GW821-FHT09D07. The sequence goes on along the minus strand of NZ_JBWKOY010000001.1, from coordinate 1,239,499 downwards.
CGCGCGGCCAGGAAGGCCAGGTAGGTGAACGGATCGAACACCTGGCCCGCGTCGCCGAAGCGCGGATCGAACAGCGGCACGTCGCGCGCCCAGATCGCCGCAAAGCCCTGGCGGTCGATGTCGGCCAGCAGCGCCGACTGGCCTTCGAGCACGGCCATGTCGCCCTCGAAGAAGCGCAGCGGCAGGAAGATGCCCAGCGTGAGCGCGTCGGGCGCGAACATGCGGCGGTAGCCGGGGTGGGTGGCGAAGGCGTGGGCGGAGGCGCCGGTGGGCAGAGAAGCTTGCATGTCGGAGGTTGGAAGAGGAAGGGAGAGCGCGGCGTCAGGCGTCCGTCGCGGGTTCGGGCAATGCGATGCCGCGTTGCACCGCCGGCCGCGCGGCCACGCGTTCGTGCCAGGCGGTCAGGTGGCGGTGGCGGCTGAAGTCGAACGCGACGATCCGCGCGATGTGCGTCCAACCGAAGGTCGCGATGTCGGCCACGGAGTACGAATCGCCCGCCAGCCAGTGGTGGCTTGCGAGGTGACCGTCCAGCGTCGAGAACGCGGCCTCGGTGAGCTCGCGATAACGGTCGATGGCCTCGGGGTTGCGTTGTGCGGCAAACCGTTCGAAGTGCACGCGCTGCCCCAGCAGCGGCCCCATGCTCGACGCATGGAACATCAGCCACGTGATCGCCTGCCAGCGCGCGGCAGGTTCCGTCGGCAACAGGCGCCCGGCCTTGTCGGCCAGGTACAGCAGGATGGCCGCCGACTCGAACAGCGTGAGGCCGGCCGCATGGTCCACCAGCACCGGAATGCGGCCATGCGGGTTGAGCGCGAGGAACGCGGGGAGGCGGTGCTCGCCACGGTCGATGCGCACGTGGTGCAGCGTGTAGGGGAGCGCGAGTTCCTCCAGCGCGATGGTGATCTTGAAGCCGTTGGGCGAGCTGTCGGTGTAGAGCGAGAGGTTTTGCGTCATGAAAGATAGAAAATCTGATTTCCTTGGACATCGATGGATCGATGCTAGGGAGAGAGAATCCGATCGACAAACGATGATTCGTCGATCAAGAAATCAGTTTTTCTAATGACTGGAAGCCCATGGGAAGCGTCCTGCCCTTGCTCGCCTTGCGTGCCTTCACCGAAGCCGGCCGGTGCGGCAGCCTCAAGGCCGCCGCCGACGTCCTGGGCGTGACGCCGGGCGCAGTGAGCCAGCAGATACGGGTGCTCGAACAGCGCCTGAACGTGTCGCTGTTCGTGCGCGAGCGCTACGGCGTGCAGCTCAGCGAAGCGGGGGCGCGCATCCATCCGAACCTGGTGCGCGCGTTCGACCAGATCGAACACGCCGTGTCCGTGCTGGAGGCCGCGTCGAAGCGGCAGACCCTCACCGTGAGCACCGTCGCGTCCTTTGCCGCGAGCTGGCTTGTGCCGCGCCTGGGCGCGTTCTCGGCGTTGCACCCGGAGATCGAGGTGCGGGTCGAAGCGTCGTCCAAGCTGGCCGATCTGCAGCGCGACAGGGTCGACGTCGCGATACGTCACGGGCTGGGCGTCTACCCCGGCCTGCAGGTCGAGCGTCTGATGGCGCCCGTGCTCTTGCCGGTTGCCAGCCCCTCGTTGCTGGCCCAAGGCCCGGCGGTCCGCAAACCCGCCGATTGCCTGAAGTACACGCTGCTGCACGACAGCGACCGTGCGGACTGGGCGCTGTGGCTGCAGGCGCACGGCGTCGAGCCTGAGGATGCCGCGCTGCGTGGTCCCGGTTTCGAGGAAGACCTGTTGCTGCTGCGCGCCGCAGCCGCCGGCCAGGGCATCGCGCTCGTGCAGGACACGCATGCGCAGGAGTACCTCGACGAGGGCCGCCTCGTCGTCGCACTGAACAAGCGCTGGCCCGCTCGCTTTGCCTACTACCTGGTGAGCAAGCCGGGCGCCACGCGGCGGCCGGCGGTGAAGGCGTTTTCGGAATGGGTGACGGCGCAAGCGGCATCCCCCGCGCGTGCGCCGTCCGCCAGCAGCCGCTAAGCTTGCGCGATGCAACTCCCTACCTACGACGACGTCATCGCCGCGGCCGCGCGGCTCGAAGGCCATGCCCACCGCACGCCGGTGCTGCAATCGACCACCGCCAACGCGCGCTGGGGCGCGCAGTTCTTCTTCAAGTGCGAGAACTTCCAGCGCATGGGCGCGTTCAAGTTCCGCGGTGCGTTCAATGCGCTGTCGAAGTTCGACGCGGCACAACGCAAGGGCGGCGTGATCGCCTTCTCGTCGGGCAACCACGCGCAGGCCATCGCGCTGTCGGCACGCCTGCTGTCGATGCCGGCCGTGATCGTCATGCCCAAGGACGCGCCCGCCGCCAAGGTCGCGGCCACGAAGGGCTACGGCGCCGAAGTGGTGATGTACGACCGCTTCACCGAAGACCGCGAGGCGCTGACGAAGCGGCTCGCGCAGGAGCGCGGCATGACGATGATTCCGCCCTACGACCACCCCGACGTGCTCACGGGGCAGGGCACGGCGGTGAAGGAGCTCATCGAAGAGACCGGCCCGCTCGATCACCTGTTCGTGTGCCTCGGCGGCGGCGGGCTGTTGTCGGGCTCGGCGCTGTCGGCGCGTGCGCTGTCGCCCGCCTGCAAGGTCTACGGCGTGGAGCCCGAAGCCGGCAACGACGGCCAGCAGTCGCTGCGCGCCGGGAAGATCGTGCACATCGACACGCCAAAGACCATCGCCGACGGCGCGCAGACGCAGCACCTGGGCGAGTACACCTTCGGGATCATCCAACGTGATGTCGATGACATCTTCACCGTCACCGACGAGCAGCTCGTCGAGGCGATGCGCTTCTTCGCCGAGCGCATGAAGATGGTGGTGGAGCCGACGGGATGCCTCGCGTTCGCGGGCGCCATTGCGGCTGCGAAGGCGATCGAAGGCCAGCGCGTGGGCATCGTGATCAGCGGCGGGAACGTCGACCTGTCGCGCTACGCGTCGCTGATCGGCTGATTCTCTTCAGGCCCGGATACCGCTCGCCGTCAGGTGCAGCAGCCGGTCCGCACGCGCCGCGGCGCTCTCCGAGTGCGTGACCAGCACCAGCGACGCGCCGTGCTCGCGCGTCTGGCCGATCAGCAGGTCCATCACCTTCGCGGCGGTGGACGGGTCGAGGTTGCCGGTGGGCTCGTCGGCCAGCAGCAGCGCGGGCCGGTGCACGAGCGCGCGGGCGATCGCCACGCGTTGCAATTGCCCACCCGACAGCGTCTGCGGCAGCCGCGCGCCCATGCCGGGCAGGCCGACGGCCTCCAGCATGTGGGCCACGCGCGCGTCTTCGCGCGGGCGGCCCAAGAGCATCAGCGGCAGCGACACGTTCTGCGCCACGTCGAGGTGCGGCAGCACATGGAACGCCTGGAACACGAAGCCCACATGCTGGCGGCGCCACAGCGCGCGGGCTTCGCCGTCGAGCGCGCCGATGTCGGTGCCGTCGTGCGACACGCTGCCTTCATCCCAAGTGTCGAGGCCGGCCATGCAGTTGAGCAGGGTCGATTTGCCCACGCCCGATTCGCCGACGATGGCGACGAACTCGCCGGGCGCGACCTGCAGGCTCACGTGTTCGAAGACGGGCGCGTCGCCGTAGTGCTTGCCGAGGTTGGAGAGGTGCAGGGTCATGCCGGTGTCGCCGAACCAGCGATCTGCGCGATGTGCCGCACGGCGGCCTGCACCGCGTCGGGCGCGTCGCAGGCGATCACGGTGCGCTGCGGCATGCTGCGCAGCCAGGTGATCTGCCGCTTGGCGAGCTGGCGCGTGGCGGCGATGCCGCGCTCGCGCAACTCGCCCATCGCCTTGGCATCGGGCGGTGCGTCGCCGCAGGCGTCGAGCATCTCCCAGGCCTGGCGGTAGCCGACGCAGCGCATCGAGGGCAGGTCGGGCGACAGGTCGCCGCGCGCGCGCAGCGCCTTCACCTCGTCGAGAAAACCGGCCGCGAGCATGGCGTCGAAGCGTTCGGCGATGCGCCCGTGCAGCCAGGCGCGGTCCTCGGGTTCGAGCGATACGAGCACGCCGCCGTCGACGGCCTTGGCGGCCTTGGTGTCGCTCGCATGGAAGCTCGACAGCGGCTGGCCGCTGCTTTCCCACACCTCGAGCGCGCGCTGGATGCGCTGGCTGTCCTGCGGCGCGAGCCGCGCGGCGGTGACGGGGTCGACCTGCGCCAGCCGCGCATGCATGGCGGGCCAGCCGAGCGCGGCAGCTTCGGCGTCCAGGCGCGCGCGCACGGCCGGGTCGGCCGCGGGCATGGCGTCGATGCCGTCGAACAGCGCCTTGAAGTACAGCATGGTGCCGCCCACGAGCAGCGGCAGCGCGCCGCGCGCGCGGATGTCATCGATCAGGCGCGTGGCGTCGGCCACGAAGGCGGCGGCGCTGTAGCTGTCGCGCGCATCGAGGATGTCGATCAGGTGGTGCGGCACGGCGGCCTGCTCGGCGGCGGTGGGCTTGGCGGTGCCGATGTCCATGCCGCGGTAGACCAGCGCCGAGTCGACGCTGACGATCTCGACCGGCTGCAGCCGGGCCACGGCCAGGGCGACGGCGGTCTTGCCGGACGCGGTAGGGCCGGCGAGCGCGATGTAGCGCGGGGGAACAGGGGAAGCGGGGGGCATGCGTCGAGGGTAGCAAATGGCGCGCGCCAGCCAGTAGCGCGGGGCTTGCCTGCGACGCAGTGCTTCAGGCGACGGCGGTCGCGTCCCGCATCCGCCGGATGTCGCGCAGCGGCGGCGCACCGAACAGGCGCGCGTACTCGCGGCTGAACTGCGAGGCGCTTTCGTAGCCCACGCGCACGCCGGCGGTGCCGGCATCGATGTTCTGGTTCAGCATCAGCTGCCGCGCTTCCTGCAGGCGCAGCTGCTTCAGGTACTGCATCGGGCTCATGCCGGTCACGGCGCGGAAGTGCTGGCGGTAGGTCGACGGGCTCATGTGCGCGGACGCGGCCAGCTCGTCCGCCTGCACGGGCTTCCTGAAATTCATCTTGAGCCACGCCAGGCTCTGCGCCACCTGCTGGCTGGGCGAGCCGACGGTCATGAGGCGCTGCAGCTGCGGGCCGTGGCGCCCGGCGAGCAGGCGCACGACGATTTCCTTCTGCAGCAGCGGCGCGAGCTGCGGAACGAGCCGGGGCTCGGCCAGCAGCTCGACGAGCCGCGTGACGGTGCCCAGCAGCGTCGGGTCGAGCGCGCCCAGCGACAGGGCGCGCTGGTTGTGGGGCTCCCTGGACGGCGGGGGCAGCGCCATCTCGGTCGCCACCTGCACGATGGCGCGCGGATCGAGCCGGATCATGAGGCCCAGGAAGGGCTGCGCCGCGCTGGCACGGGTGACGTGCGCCACCACGGGCAGGTCGGCCGTGATCAGCAGCGACTGGCCGGCGCCGTATTCATAGATCTCGTCGCCGAGCGCCGCGCGCTTCTGTCCGCCGACGGTGATGCCCAGGCCGAAGCCGTAGATGCAATGCACGGGCTCGGTCGCGGCGCTGCGACGGTGCAGCGAGAGTTCGGGAATGGCGGTGGCGTGGTCGCCGTCGTTTCGGGCAATGCGCCCGACGGCCGCGGCCAGGGCACTGAGGACGGCCGAATCGTCTGGCTGCGTCGGCTGTAGCACTTCCATCTGAATCCTTTCGGGTGCTTGCGCAAAGTCTAGCGGGCGCTTCTCATGCGCTTGGCGTTTTTGGCGCAGTCTCGTTGTTTCAGGCAAGAACGCGCGCGGATTGGGCAAGTGGCGGCGGGCGCTTCGTCGGACACTGGCCGCCGTGAAGTCCTGCCGCGCGCGGCGCGAGGACCGTGCTTCCCCTCCACGATGATGAAAAAAGAAATGACCCACGACGAACGACATCCGCATCGCATCACCGCCTCGCTCGTGGCCGCACTGGCCATCGGCGCGAGCATGGCCGGGTCCGCGCCCGCTTTCGCCAGCACCGCGCTGGCGCAGAAGTACGCGTGCGTGGCCTGCCACCAAGCCGCCGTGAAGGTGGTGGGCCCTTCCTGGAAAGAAATCGGCGCGCGCTACGGCGACGGCAAGGGCTCGGCCGCGCAGCTGGCCGCCAGCATGAAGGCCGGCAGTTCGGGCAAGTGGGGCGCGATGCCCATGCCCGCGCAGGCCCAGGTGCCCGACGCGGACCTGCAGGCGCTCGCGCAATGGGTGCTCGACGGCGCCAAGTGAACAAGATCGTTTCAACCCACCCACGGAGAAAACCCACATGAGCGCGCTCCACGTCAACGGCCGTGACCACACGGTCGACGCCGACCCCGGCACCCCCATCCTCTGGGCCCTGCGCGACACGCTGGGCATGACCGGCACCAAGTTCGGTTGCGGCGCGGCGCTGTGCGGCGCCTGCACCGTGCACATGGACGGCCAGGCCATCCGCTCGTGCATCACGCCCATCGCGGCGGCCGAGGGCAAGAAGATCACCACCATCGAAGCCGTGACCGGCGGCAGCGACCGCGTCGGCGCGGCCGTGCATGCCGCGTGGGTCAAGCACGACGTCGCGCAGTGCGGCTACTGCCAGAGCGGCCAGATCATGAGCGCGACCGCCTTCCTGCAGTCGCTGCCCAAGGGCAAGCAGCCCAGCACGGACGAGATCGACTCGGCCATGGCCGGCAACATCTGCCGCTGCGGCACCTACGCCCGCATCCGCGCCGCCGTGGCCGATGCGGCCAAGACCCTCGCCTGAAGGAGCCGACGACATGCTGCCAAACATCGACTACAACGACCTGCCGCGCGCGCTGCAGCGCCTGATGGCCCCGCCTGCGACCGATGACGCCGACGCGGCCGCCACGCTGCCCCGTCGCAGCTTCCTGAAGATGGCCGGCGCCGGCGGCCTCGTGCTCGGCGCGTTCCCTCACATGGCCATGGCGCAGGCCGACGGCCCGGCCAAGGCCGGCGGTGCGCTCAAGCCGACGCAACAGCCCTCGGCCTTCGTGCAGATCGCGCCCAACGGCGAGGTCACGGTGACCATCAACCGCCTCGAGTTCGGCCAGGGCGTGCAGACCGGCCTGCCGATGATCCTGGCCGAAGAGCTCGATGCCGACTGGGCCCTGGTGCGCAGCCGCAACGGCACCAACGATGCCGCCTACGCCGACCCGCTGTTCGGCATGCACCTGACCGGCGGTTCCAACTCGATCAAGAACAGCTACACGCAGTACCGCGAACTGGGCGCGCGTGCGCGGGCCATGCTGCTGTCGGCCGCGGCGCAGCGCTGGAAGGTCGACGTGGCCACGCTGCGCACGCAGGCCGGCACGGTCATCGGCCCGGGCGGGCGCAAGGCGGGCTACGGCGAGCTGGCCGAAGCGGCCATGGCGCTGCCGGTGCCCGAGACGGTCACGCTGAAGAGCCCGAAGGACTTCCGGATCATCGGCCGCCCGACCACGCGCCTGGACGCGCGCGCCAAGAGCAGCGGGCGACAGGACTTCGGCATCGACGTGAAGCAGCCCGGCCAGCTCACGGCCGTGGTGGCGCATCCGCCCGTGTTCGGCGCCCGCCTGGCCTCGGTGGACGACAGCGCCGCGCGTGCCGTCAAGGGCGTGAAGGCCGTGCTGCGCATTCCGCTGGACCGCGGCGCCGAAGGCGTGGCCGTGGTGGCCGACGGCTACTGGCCCGCCAAGCTGGGCCGCGACGCGCTCAAGCTGCAGTGGAACACCGATGCGGTGGAGAAGGTCGACAGCGACAAGCAGCTGGCGCAGTACCGCGAACTGGCCAGTCGCCCCGGCAACCGCAAGTTCGACGCCGACATGGCGCCGCTGGCCGGCGCGCCGCACAAGCTCGAGGCCGAGTTCGTGTTTCCCTACCTGGCCCACGCGCCCATGGAGCCGGAGAACTGCACCGTGAAGCTGTCGGACGGCCGCGCCGAGCTGTGGGTCGGCACGCAGTCCGCCGACCTCGACGGCCAGGCCGCGGCGCGCACGCTGAAGCTCGACCCCGCGCAGGTGAAGGTGAACGTGCAGATGGCGGGCGGCGGCTTCGGCCGGCGCTTCGTGGGCTCGAGCGACTTCGTCGTCGAAGCCTGCGAGATCGCCAAGGCCGCGCGCGCCGCCGGCCTGAAAGACGCACCGGTGCGCCTGCTGTGGAGCCGCGAGGACGACATCAAGGGCGGCTACTACCGTCCCATGCACCTGCATCGCGCACGCATCGGCTTCGACGAACGCGGCAAGATCCTCGCGTGGGACCACGTGATCGTGGGCCAGTCGATCACCGCGGGCACGGTGTTCGCCGGTTCCATGGTGAAAGACGGCATCGACGCCACGGCCGTCGAGGGCATGCGCGATCCGTACCCCGTGCCGATGCGCCTCACGGTGCATCACCCGCAGGTGAACGTGCCGGTGCTGTGGTGGCGCAGCGTGGGCTCCACGCACACCGCCTTCGTGATGGAAACGCTGATCGACGAGATCGCCCGCACGACGAAGCAGGACCCGGTGGCCTACCGCATGAGCCTCTTCGGCGACAAGCACCCGCGCCACCGCGCCGCGCTGCAGCTGGCGGTCGACAAGAGCGGCTACGGCAAGAAGAAGCTGGCCGAAGGCCGCGCCTGGGGCGTGGCCGTGCACGAGTCCTTCGAGTCGGTGGTGGCCTATGTGGTCGAAGCGTCGGTGAAGGACGGCCAGCCCGTGCTGCAGCGCGTGACCTCGGGCGTGCACTGCAACCTGGCGGTGAATCCGCGCAGCGTGGAGGCGCAGGTGCAGGGCGCGGCGGTGATGGGGCTGTCGACCTGCCTGCAGGGCAGCGCCATCACGCTGAAGGACGGCGTCGTGCAGCAGGGCAACTTCGGCGACTTCAGCGTGGCGCGCATCACGCAGGTGCCCGAGTTCGACGTGCACATCGTGCCGAGTGCCGATGCGCCCAAGGGGATGGGGGAACCCGGCCTGCCGCCGCTGGCGCCTGCCTTCGCCAACGCCGTGGCGCGGCTGACGGGCAAGCCCTTGCGCCAGCTGCCGTTCGATCTGGCCTCGGCCTGACGCGGGAACGGACCCGCCTGAAAAAGGCGGGCTAGATGGCGGCGGGGGCGGGCGGCGTGTGCGCCTCGCCCCGCACCTCTTGCGGCGACAGCGCCGCGGAAGGCAATGAAGGCGGTGCAGGCCGCGGCGACACCAGCCGCGGCTGCGGCCGGCTGTCCGCCACGGTGCTGCTGTCCTCGGGCTTCATGCGAAACAGCTGCGACAGCGCCGCGCGGTACTGCGTCGCGCCGACCGAGTTGGTGTTGTGGTGCGAGCCACCCTCGACCAGCACGAACATCTTGGGCACCGTGGCCGCGTCGTACAGCTTGCGCCCGAGCGTCGGGTTGATCAGGCTGTCGGCGGTGCCGTGCACCACGAGCAGCGGCGCGCCGATGTCCTTGACGGTGCGAATCGCCTCGAAGCGCTGCGTGATGAACGGGCCGAAGGGCAGCCAGCCCCACTTGAAGCTGCTGGCCACGTCGGCGATGGAGGTGAAGGTGCTCTCGACGATGGTGCCGCTCTCGTCGTTCACGGTGGCTGCCAGGTCGATGCCGATGGCGCCGCCCAACGAGTGGCCGAAGATGTAACGGTGCTGGCGCGGATGGCGTGCGGCCAGCCAGGTCCAGGCGGCGCGGGCGTCTTCGCGGGCCGAGGCTTCCGAGGGCAGGCCTTTGGAACTCTTGCCGAAGCCGCGGTAGTCGATGGCCAGCACCGAGAAGCCCAGCTCGTGCATGCGCTGGATGCGCGGCGCCGAGCCGGCCACGTTGTAGCGCGCACCATGCAGGTACAGCAGCACGGGGGTCTCGGTGGTTTCGGGGGCGCCGCCGAGCCACAGGCCGTGCAGGCGCGCCGGTTCACCGGTGATGGACGACTGGAAGTCGATCCAGACATCCTGCATGCCTTCGGTCATCTGGGCCGAATTGCCCCAGCTGCGGTCGCTGGGCTGGAAGATCCATTCGCGCTGGCGTTCGTCGAGGGTCGAACAGCCGGCTGCCAGGAGGGCACAGAGCGAAAAGATGGACGCGAGGAGGGGCCAGCGTTTGATCATGGGGTGGAGGGACAGCGAAAGTCGGCCGAAAGTTCATCTGCTTGCTTTCTGAAACGCGTCGGCATCGCGTGTCAGCTCCCCCTGTGCAGCGCTCGCCGGCGCCTGGCACGAGACCATGCAACGTGCGTGCCCGCACCGTGGATGACGCCACAAAACCCTCGAAAACCCTCGAAATGGGCGCTGACGGCGCTTATCTGTCGCACAGGCCCCGGGGGTCAGCCCGGCGCCGGCTGCACGAAATACACCACCATCCGCAGGTGCCGGTGCGTGTCGACCACCAAGGTTTCGTGGTGAAACTCCAACGGTCCGCTGTCGGCCGTCTGTACGCATCCGAGGCCGCGCCGGGCGGGCGCGCTGTCGGGGGTGTCCCACCAGCGGCGGAAGTCGGGCGAGAGCGCTTGCAGGTCCGCGACCAGGCCCCGCATGGCCGGATCGTCGGGCGCAATGGCGAAGTCGTATCGGAATTGCGCCAGCAGCCCGGGCGCATCGTCGCGCCAGGCGGGCAGGCGCCGGCGCAGCTCGGGGTCGGCGAACACCATGCGAAGGAGGTTGCGCGCCTCACGCTCGCGCGCGCTGAAACCGAAGAGCGCGTCGGCCGCGGCGTTCCAGGCCACGACGTCCCAGCGCAGGTTGAACACGTAGGCGGGCCGGGTGGGCAGCTCGTCCATGAGCTGCTGGATGCGGGGCGTGACCGACGCCTGCTGATGGGCCTCGGGCGGCGGCGGGCGCTTGTGGGCCAGCAGGAACAGGTGGCTGCACTCGGCGTCGTCGAGCTTCAAGGCGTGCGCCACGCCGAGCAGGAATTTCTGCGACACCTGGATCTCGCGCCCCTGCTCGAACCAGGTGTACCAGGTGAGCCCCACGCCGGCCATCACCGCAACCTCTTCGCGCCGCAGGCCGGGCGTGCGGCGCCGTCCCTGCGAGGGCAGGCCCACATCGGCGGGCGTGAGCTTGCGGCGGTGCCGGGTCAGGAACTCCGACAGCTCGTTCTTGGTGCGGCTGAGGCTGCGTTCGATCAAACCTGTTGAGACTGTTGTGTTGGGTAATAGGATAAACGCTTAAATTGTAATGTGATGATCTTGTCCTGAAGATGGGGCTCCCGCAACCCGAACGCGCACCCGGAGGCCCCTTTTGACCGCACCTTGCGATTCACTTTCCCTTTCCGACCACCTTCCGGCCGCGCGACGCGAAGGCCGCGCCGGCGCCCGCGAATGGACGGGGCTCGCGCTGCTGGCGCTGCCGACCCTGCTGCTCGGCCTCGACCTCACGCTGCTGCACCTCGCACTGCCCGCGCTGGCCCTGGACCTGCGCCCCACGAGCGCGCAGGCGCTGTGGATCGTCGATGCCTACGGTTTCATGATTGCCGGCTTTCTCGTCACGATGGGCACGCTGGGCGACCGCATCGGACGGCGCAAGCTGCTGATGGTGGGCGCGGCGGCGTTCGGCGTGGCGTCGGTCCTGGCGGCCTGTTCGACCAGCGCCGCCCAGCTGATCGCCGCGCGCGCCGTGCTCGGCGTGGCGGGCGCGACGCTGATGCCGTCGACGCTGGCGCTGATCAGCAACATGTTCCTGCACCCGCACCAGCGCGCGCTGGCCATCGGGCTGTGGGCGACCATGTTCGCGCTCGGCATGGCGGCCGGGCCGGTGGTGGGCGGCCTGCTGCTCGCGCACCACGGCTGGGGCGCAGCTTTTCTCGTCGCGCTGCCGGTGGTCGGGCTGCTGCTGGTGGCGACGCCGTTCCTGCTGCCGGAGTACCGAGCGCCGCAGCAGGGGCGGCTCGATCTGCCCAGCGTCGCGTTGTCGCTGCTTGCGTTGCTGCCGGTGGTCTACGGCATCAAGCAGGTCGCGAAGGACGGGATCGGTGTCGGGGCCGTGCTGGCGCTCGTCGGAGGGCTGGCGTTCGCGCTGGGGTTCGTCCGGCGGCAACGGCGGTTGCGCCATCCGCTGATCGACCTCGGCCTGTTCGCCAGCCGGGCCTTCAGCGTCGCGCTGGTGGTGTTGCTGGTGGGGCTCGTCGGTGTCGGCGGCACGATGCTGCTGGTGACCCAGTACCTGCAATTGGTGGCGGGCCTGTCACCGCTCGTGGCCGGGCTGTGGATGGGGCCGCCGGCGCTCGCGATGCTGGTGGCCGGCATCACGGCGCCGCTGCTCGCGCGGCGCATCCGGCCGGGCCATGTGATGGCGGGCGCGCTGGGGTTGTCGGTCGTGGGCTATCTGATGCTGAGCCAGCTCGATCGCACGCCGCATGGCATTGCGTGGGTCACGGCCGCGTTCTCGCTCGTGTACCTCGGCCTGGGCACCATCGCCGCGCTGGGGACCGACCTGGTGGTGGGCGCCGCGCCGCCCGAGAAGGCGGGCTCGGCCTCGGCCCTGTCCGAAACGGTGCAGGAGCTGGGCCTGGCCGTGGGCATCGCCACGCTGGGCAGCCTGACAACGGCGGTGTATCGCACGCGGATGGGCGAGCCGATCGATGGCATGGCCGTGGCGCTTCAGCGCGCGGTATCGGACAGTCTTGCAGGCGCTACAGCGGTCGCGGATGAATTGCCCGCTGGCGTGCTTGAACAGGCACAAGCCGCCTTCCTCGCAGGACTGAATGCCGCTGCAGCCACCAGCGCCGTCAGCATCGCGGTCCTCGCGGTGCTGGCCGCCGTCACGCTGCGGCATGTCGGCGCAGCCGCCGATGACGCGAAACCTTGAGGCTCAGCGCCCGCGCATGAACAGCGAATCGAGCTCGCGGATCGACAGCTGGCGCCAGGTCGGCCGGCCGTGGTTGCACTGGTCGGAGCGCTCGGTGGCTTCCATCTGGCGCAGCAGGCCGTTCATCTCGTCGATGGTGAGCTTGCGGTTGGCGCGCACCGCGCCGTGGCAGGCCATGGTCGACAGCAGTTCGTTCTGCGCACGCTGCACCACGGTGCTCGCGTCGTGCTGGCCCAGTTCGGCGAGCACGCTGCGCGCCAGTTCCACCGGGTCGCCATCGGCCAGCGTGCCGGGCACGGCGCGCACGGCCAGCGTGCGGGCCGAGAAGGGCGTGATCTCCAGCCCCAGCGTGGGCAGCACCTCGGCACAGGCCTCCGCCGTGGCCACTTCCTGCGGCGTGGCGGCGAAGGTGGCCGGGATCAGGAGCGGCTGGCTCGTGATGGCCGCGCCGTCGAGCTGGGTCTTGAGCCGCTCGTAGACGATGCGCTCGTGCGCCGCGTGCATGTCGACGATCACGAGGCCCTGGCTGTTCTCGGCCAGGATGTAGATGCCCTGCAGCTGGGCCAGCGCGCGGCCCAGCGGCCAGGCGTCCTGGTTCATGACCGGCGCTGGCATGGGGGCCAGGGCCTCGCTGTCGGGCAATCCGACCGGCGCGCGGAACGACATCGCCGGCGCTTCGGTCTGCCACTGCGACGGGGCCGTGACCGGCGCGTGTCCCTGTTCCTCGGTGCGCCGCGGCCACATGGCCTCGAAGTCGCCGGCACCGCGCTCGCGCGCCTGGAACGGGATCGCGGGCTGCGACCAGCTGGCGCTCGGCGGCAGCGGGGTCTGCTTGAAGAAGGGCTGCGGCGGCGCGTCGGCCGGTGCCAGTGCATCGCCGGCGCGCGGCGCGGCCAGCGCGTCCTCGATGGCGTGGCGCACCGCCTGGTGCACCTCGCGCCCGTCACGGAAGCGCACCTCGATCTTGGTCGGGTGCACGTTGACGTCGACGCGCGCGGGGTCGATCTCCAGGTACAGCACGTACACCGGCTGGCGCTGGCCGTGCAGCACGTCTTCGTAGGCGCTGCGCACCGCGTGCGACAGCACCTTGTCGCGCACGAAGCGGCCGTTGACGTAGAAGAACTGCTGGTCGTTGCGCGAGCGCGCCGCGTCGGGAATGCCGGCGCGGCCGACCACGCGCACCGGGCCGCCTTCGCGCAGCACGGAGACGCTTTGCGACACGAAGTCGTCGCTCAGCGCATCGGCCAGCCGCTGCTCGGGCGTGGCGGCGGCGCGCCATTGCTCGATCAACTTGCCGTCGTGCCAGACCGAGAAGCCCACCTCGGGCCGCGCCAGCGCATGGCGGCGCACGGCCTCGATGCAGTGGGCCAGCTCGGTGGCGTCGGTCTTCAAGAACTTGCGCCGCGCGGGCGTGGCAAAGAACAGCTCGCGCACCTCGACCGTGGTGCCCACCGAACGCGCCACCGGCCGCAGCTCGCCGGTGCCGCCGTCGAGCACGAAGGCGCTGTCGGCGCCGGTGAAGCGCGAGAGGATGCTGAGTTCGGCGATCGCGTTGATGGCCGCGAGCGCCTCGCCGCGAAAGCCCATGGTGCCGACCGTTTCCAGGTCGCTCAGGCTCGCGATCTTGCTGGTGGCGTGGCGGCGCAGCGCCACCGTGAGTTCCTCGCGGGGAATGCCCAGGCCGTCGTCTTCCACCGAGATCAGCCGCACGCCGCCCGAGGCCAGCCGCACGGTGATCTGGCGCGCGCCGGCGTCCAGCGCGTTGTCGAGCAGTTCGCGCACCACCGAGGCGGGGCGCTCGACCATTTCACCGGCGGCGATCTGGCTGATCAGCTCGTCGGGGAGTTCACGGATCGGGCGGCGTTCGGCGGGGGGGAGGGAGGAGGGTAGGGCACTCACCGGAAACATTCTAAAAGCGGGGCGCAGACCGGGCGTTTGGCGGTGTATTTGGCGCGCTTATACCGATCCTCAACCGATCTCATTGGCTTTGGCGAAGGCGAAAACCTAAGCTCCCTCTCGCCAACGTATTCGCACAACAAGAACGCACCGGAGACACCCAATACACCGCCATGGCCCACCGCCATGTCGCGCAGGGGGCCGCCGCGCGCGTTCGCCGACCCCCCTGAAAGCCGACGCCATGACGACACCCCGCCCCCTGCGCTCCGCCGCCTGGTTCAACAACCCCGAACACAGCGAACTCTCGGTCCTGCACCTGGCCTGGTTCCTGAACTACGGCCTCACCCGCGAAGAGCTGCAATCGGGCAAGCCGATCATCGGCATCGCGCAAAGCGGCTCCGACCTCACGCCCTGCAACCGCCACCACCGCGAGCTGTCGCTGCGCGTGCGCGAAGGCATCCGCGAAATGGGCGGCATCGCGATGGAATTCCCGATGCACCCGATCCAGGAGAACGGCCGCCGCCCCACGGCCGCGCTCGACCGCAACCTGGCCTACCTGGGGCTCGTCGAGATCCTCACCGGCTACCCGATCGACGGCGTGGTGCTGACCACCGGCTGCGACAAGACCACGCCCGCCGCGCTGATGGCCGCAGCCACCGCCAACATCCCCGCCATCGTGCTGTCGGGCGGCCCCATGCTCAACGGCTGGCACGAAGGCCAGCGCACCGGCACCGGCACCACGCTGTTCAAGGCGCGCGAGCTGTTCGCCAAGGGCAGCATCGACTTCCCCGGCTACATCGACCTCGTGGGCTCCACCGTGCCCTCGGCCGGCCACTGCAACGTGATGGGCACCGCCTCGACCATGAACGCCCTGGCCGAAGCCCTGGGCATGAGCCTGCCCGGCTGCGCGGCCATTCCCGCGCCGTACCGCGAGCGCGGACAGATGGCCTACGAAACCGGCCGGCGCATCGTCGACATGGTGCGCGAAGACCTCAAGCCCTCCGACATCCTCACGCGCTCGGCCTTCGAGAACGCGATCGTCGTCAACTCGGCCATCGGCGGCTCGACCAACGCGCCCATCCACCTCATCGCCATCGCCAAGCACGCGGGCGTCGAGCTCAACATCCAGGACTGGGAAACGGTCGGCCTCGACGTGCCGTTGCTGCTCGACATGCAGCCCGCCGGCAAGTACCTCGGCGAGGAGTTCTATCGCGCGGGCGGCGTGCCGGCGGTGGTGGCCGAGCTGCACCGCCATGGCCTGATCCGGACCGACGCGCGCACCGTCAACGGCCACACCCTGGCCATCAACTGCGCCGACGCGCCGGTGAAAGACGCCGACGTGATCCGCCCCTTCGACCAGCCGCTGCGCGAAAACGCCGGCTTCCTCGTGATGTCGGGCAACCTCTTCGACAGCGCGATCATGAAGACCAGCGTGATCTCCGACGAGTTCCGCGCGCGCTACCTGAGCCAGGCCGGCGACCTCGACGCCTTCGTGGGCCGCGCCATCGTGTTCGACGGCCCGGAAGATTTCGAAGCCCGCATCGAAGACCCGTCGCTGGACATCGACGCGAGCTGCATCCTGTTCATGCGCGGCGTCGGCCCCATCGGACACCCGGGTTCGTCGGAGGTGGTCAACATGCGCGCGCCGTCGCACCTGCTCAAGAGCGGCGTGTCGGCCTTGCCCTGCATCGGCGACGGCCGGCAGTCGGGCACCTCGGGCTCGCCGTCGATCCTCAACGCCTCGCCCGAAGCCGCCGCGGGCGCCGGACTGGCGCTGCTGCAGACCGGCGACAAGGTGCGCGTGGATTTGAAGGAACGCACCGTCAACATGCTCGTCGACGACGAGGTGCTGCAAGCGCGCGCCCGTGACCTCGAGGCGAAGGGCGGCTACCCGATTCCCGCGAGCCAGACGCCATGGCAGGAGATCCAGCGCGCGATGGTGGACACGCTGTCCGAAGGCATGGTGCTGAAGCCGGCGACCAAGTACCAGCGCGTGGCGCAGACGGCGGGGATTCCGCGTCGCAACCACTGAGGAACTGCTGCTGTTCAGGGCGCGATCCCGCCGACGGGTGCCTTGCTCCGCGAATGTCCTCCGGCCTGCGGCCTCCCCCTTGATTTCGCTGCGCAAGGCACCCATCGACGTGATCGTCGAGCCGAGCGGTTGTTGATCGGCGCGCACCAGCGATGTGTCCCGTGCTCAGGACACTGGGTGCTTCCCGCAGCGAAATCAAGGAGGAGGGGCGAAGCCCCGGGGGACATTCGCGGAGGGAAGTACCCGGTGGCCTGTGCACACGCCCTGAATGAACCCGCCCCCGCACCCAGAATTTTTTAAATCAGAAGAAGGAGTCAGACATGAAGTGGATGAGCGTTCAAACGCCGCAGGGCCCCCGCGTGGGCTACATCAAGGACGGCGCACTGCAGCCCGTCAATGTGAGCCGCATGCAGGAGATCGTCGAAGGGAAAGCCTGGAACGATGCAGGCAATCCGATCCCCCTCGCCGACGTCAAGCCCACCTTGCCGTTCGCCCCGAGAAACATCATCTGCATCGGCGCCAACTACCGCGACCACTGCATCGAGACCGGCCTGGCGATTCCCGAGAAGCCCGTCGTGTTCGCGAAGTTCAGCAACACGCTGGCCGCGGATGGCGACGCGATCACCTGGCCCGAAGGTTTCACCGAGAAGGTCGACTGGGAAGCCGAACTCGGCGTCGTCATCGGCCAGCGCGCACAGGGTGTGAGCGAAGCTGACGCGCTCTCGCATGTGTTCGGCTACGTCGCCGCCAACGACGTGAGCGCTCGCGACGTGCAACTGGGCGAGGCCCAATGGGTGCGCGGCAAGTCGCTCGACGGCTTCTGCCCGCTTGCGCCCACCGTCGTCACGCGCGACGAAGTGGTCGACGTGCAATCGCTGGGCATCCGCTGCCTCGTCAACGGCGAGGCCGTGCAGTCGTCCAACACCAGCGAAATGATCTTCTCGGTCGCGTTCCTCATCGCGTACCTCTCGCGTGCCATCACGCTCGAACCCGGCGACCTGATCCTCACCGGCACGCCCGCCGGTGTCGGCCTGGGCCTGAAGCCGCCACGCTTCCTGAAGCGCGGCGATGTGGTCTCGGTCGAGATCGACGGGCTGGGTTCGGTGACGAACCCGGTCCACGGCGCCATCGCACGCGGTTAGCACGCGGCTAGCCTCCACGGCTTCCAGACAGACATACCTATTCAGGAGACAACAACAATGACAACCACGAGTCCCTACGGCGAGCTGGTCACAGGCGCCATCCACAAGGCGCGCTGGCGCCTGCTGCCCATGCTGATCGTCATGTACATCATGTCGATTCTTGATCGCGTGAACGTCGGCTTCGCCAAGCAGGCGCTGCAGATCGACACCGGCCTGAGCAACAGCGCCTTCGCGCTCGGCGCCGGCATCTTCTTCGTGAGCTACGCGATCTTCGAAGTGCCCAGCAACGTGATCCTGTCGCGCGTCGGCCCGCGCATCTGGCTGTGCCGGATCATGGTCACCTGGGGGCTCGTGGCCTCGGCCATGATGTTCGCGACCACCGAGACCTCCTTCTACGTGCTGCGCTTCCTGCTCGGCATCGCGGAGGCGGGCTTCTACCCCGGCGTGCTGCTCACGCTGACCTACTGGTTCCCCGCCAAGGTGCGTGCGCAGGCCAACGGCATTTTGCTGTTCGGCTTTGCGGGCGCGCTCGTCATCGGCGGGCCGATCTCCGGTGCGCTGCTCGACATGAACGGCATCGGCGGCCTCAAGGGCTGGGAGTGGATGTTCCTCATCGAGGGCCTGATGGCCGTGGTGGTGGGCATCGTGGCCTTTTTCGTCATCGTCGACCGGCCGCACAACGCGCCCTGGCTCACGAGTGCGCAGCAGAACGCGCTGCAGGCCGTGCTCGACCAGGAAGCGGCGGAGAAGTCGGCCGACAGCCCGCAGACCGTGTGGCAGACGCTGTGCAATCCGCGGGTCATGTTCTTCGCGCTGAACTTCTTCATCGTGCAGATCGCGGCCTACGGCCTCATCTTCTATCTCCCGACCCAGGTGGGGCAGATCCTGGGTCAGAAGATCGGCCTCCTGGTCGGCTTCGTCACCAGCATCCCGTGGCTGCTGGCGCTGTTCGTCGTGTACTTCGTCACGCGCTGGTCCGACCGGCATCACGACCGCCGCCGCGTCACCGTGGCCACGCTCTACACGATCTTCGGCGTGTGCGTGTGCCTGTCGGCGCATGGCTCGCCGATCTTCGCGATCGCGGCGCTGTCGATCGGTGCGTCGACCTACCTGTCGGGCACGCCGATCTTCTATGCCTTCCTGTCGGAGCGGCTGTCGGGCCTGGGCATTGCCACGGGCATCGCGCTGGTCAATTCCATCGGCAACCTGGGCGGCTTCGTGGCGCCCAACCTGCGGACCTACGTGGAGCAGAACCACGGCGGCTCGGCCGCGGGGCTGTACACGCTGGGCAGCGCGGCGCTGCTGGCTGCGCTGATGCTGGCGCTGATGCCGAAGGGCTGGCGCGTGGCGAAGAAGAGTGGGGCGGCTGCGGCGCCGGCGGCCGTGCTCGACGGCCGGGCGCGCGCCTGATCGTTCAGAAGGCCTGTCGCCAGACGCGCGACAGCGCCTGCCACGCGCAGTCGACTTCCGGCCGTTTGAGGGCGCCGGCGAGGCAGACAAAGCGCAGGTCGCAGCCGATGCTCACGCGGTCGGCAATGACCAGGCCGTCGCGCTGGCTGGCCTGCAGCGCCAGCGCATCGCGCGCCAGCGAAATGCCCACGCCGGCGCGCACCAGCGCCAGCATCGACATCTCCTGGTCGGCCTGCGCGGCCTTCTTCAGCACCAGCTTGTGGGCCTGCAGCACCGGCGCCAGCAACCGCGAATGCGACGAGGTCGCCGGTGCCAGCACCCACGGCAGATACGCCAGCTCGGGCCAGTCGCGGCCCAGCACCTGGGGTGCCCAGCCGCTCGGGCCGATCACCTGGTAGTTGAAGCGCGCCAGCACCTGCGAATGGAACAGCTCGCCGTCGTGGCGCCGTGAGGCGGCGCTGGCCTGCGGCAGGTCGGTGGCCTCGGGGTCGCCGAGATAGAAGCCGATGTCCAGCTCCTTGTTCAGCAGTTGGGCCAGCACGTCGCCGCTCGTGCCCTGGTGCAGCTCGGTCTCGAGCTCGGGCGCCAGCGCCACCAGTTCGGTGAGGAAGGGGCTGAGCCGCGTGAAGTCGGGGTCGAGGATGGTGCCGATGCGCAGCGAGCCGCGCACGCCGCCCTTGAGCCGCTCGGCGGCCACCGCGAAATCGTTCAGGCTTTCGAGCGCATGTTCGGCATGGTTGAGCAGCGCCGCGCCGTCGCGCGTGAGCAGCAGGCCGGTGGGCGTGCGCTGGAACAGTTCCAGTTCGACCAGCGCGCCCAGTTCCTTGAGCTGCAGGCTCACGGCCGGCTGCGTGAGGAACAGACGCTGCGCGCCGCGCGACACCGAGCCCTCGCGGGCCACGGCCACGAAGGCCTGCAGGAGCCGGGGCTCGATCTTCTTCATGCCGCGCCGGGGAAAGGCTGCAGCTGCTTGTACATGACGAAGGCGTCCACGAAGCCCAGCTGCGGATGCCTGAATGCGCCCGGCAGCGTGCCGACGATGGCGAAGCCCATGTGCTGCCACAGCCGCACCGCGCGCTCGTTGGTGGAGACGACGAAGTTGAACTGCATCGCCAGGAAGCCCATGCGCAGGGCCTGCTGCTGCGAGTGTTCGCACAGCGCCGAGGCCACGCCCAGGCCGCGCGCCGCCTCGGACACCACGTACCCGCAGTTGCTCACGTGCGCGCCCTGGCCGGGCTGGTTGGGGCGGATCACATAGGTGCCGAGCACGGCGCCTTCGTCGTTGCAGGCCACGAAGGTCAGCGTGGGCACCTTCGTCCACGAGTGACGGGCCTGTTCTTCCGTCACATCGGGCGGGTAGGTGTAGGTGTCGCCGCGGCGGAACGTCGGTTCGAGAACGGCCCAGAGGGCGGGCCAGTCGGTATCGAGGGCTTCGCGGATCTGGATCATGGGGTGATTCGGAAAAGGTGCGACATGCCAACAAGGATAATCCGCGCCCATGGAAATCATCAGCTTTCTCGTCGACTTCATCCTTCACGTCGACAAACACCTCGAGGCCTTCGTGGTCGCCTACGGCCCCTGGGTCTACGCGCTGCTGTTCCTGATCGTGTTCGTCGAGACCGGCGCGGTGGTCATGCCGTTCCTGCCGGGCGACTCGCTGCTCTTCATCGTCGGTGCGCTGTGCGGCGTGGGGCTCATGAGCTTTCCGCTGGCCTGCGGCATCCTGATCGCGGCGGCCATCCTGGGCGACCAGTGCAACTACTCGATCGGGCGCTACTTCGGGCCCAAGGTGTTCCAGTGGGAGAACTCGCGCTTCTTCAACCGCAAGGCCTTCGACCAGGCCCACAGCTTCTACGAACGCTACGGCGGCATCACCATCGTGCTGGCGCGCTTCATGCCGTTCATTCGCACCTTCGCGCCCTTCGTGGCCGGCGTGGCCGAGATGAACCGCGCGAAGTTCACGGCCTACAACGTGGGCGGTGCGCTCATCTGGGTGCTGGGCATCGCCACCGCGGGCTACTTCTTCGGCAACCTGCCGTTCGTGCGCCAGCACCTGGACAAGATCATCTGGGCGCTGATCTTCGTGCCCGGCCTGCTGGCGATCTTCGGCGCGTGGCGCGCCTCGAAGGCCGAGAAGGCGCGGGCGGCGGCGTCGCAGGCCTGAGCGGCTCTCGGCCCGCCCCAGAAAAAAAACGCGCCGAAGGGCGCGTTTTTTCGTTGAGGGTTGGAAGGATCAATCAGTAGCGCGGCCCGTTGTCCGGGTAGTAGCCACTGCCGCGCGGGTAGCGTTGCTGGTTGTAGTAGTTGCGCTCGTCGACGTTGCGGCCCACCTGGTTGCCGATGATGCCGCCGATGGCCGCGCCGCCGAGCGTGCTGCCCGTGTTGCCGCCGATCGCATGGCCCACCGCCGCGCCGCCGAGTGCGCCAATGCCGGTGCCGAGGTTCTGGTTCGGACCGCTCGCACAACCTGCCAGCGTCATGACCGAAGTGGCAGCTGCAGCGGCGATCCAGAGACGTGTCTTCAACATGAGGTCCACCTTTCGAGAGTGATGGCTCATCATGGTCAAAAGTATGCATTTCGCGGTGTAGGAGCCTGCCGCGCTTGCCTGTGCGCAGGGGCGCGTGTTGCGGAACGCAACGCCTGAAAGCACGTGTGGCTAGGGGGTTCGCGGCTTCGGCGCCTTCTTCTTCGGGGCTTCCAGCGC
The DNA here is from genome assembly GCF_059416345.1 of Variovorax sp. GW821-FHT09D07. Taxonomy (NCBI): domain Bacteria; kingdom Pseudomonadati; phylum Pseudomonadota; class Betaproteobacteria; order Burkholderiales; family Comamonadaceae; genus Variovorax; species Variovorax sp. GW821-FHT09D07. The sequence continues at coordinate 1,217,661 of NZ_JBWKOY010000001.1, read as the reverse complement.
GCCCGACGACGCGGCCCGCAGGATGCGGCGGAAGGTGGGGCATTCCATGTGGCTGGGCGCGGGGCAGACCGCCGCATGCCGCAGGCCGTCGCGCATCGCCGTGAGCTGGCGGATCGTGCGGTCGAGGTCCTGCGCCTTGTCCGCGAGCACCTGCCGGTCGATGCGCGGCTTGCCCTCGGGCGAGAACATGTGGCCGATTTCCTCCAGCGAGAAACCGGCGGCGCGTCCCAGCGCGATGAGCGCCAGCCGCTCCAGCACCTCGGGCGCGAACACGCGGCGCAGGCCGTGCCGGCCGGTCGACGCGATCAGCCCTTTTTCTTCATAGAAGCGCAGCGTCGAGGCGGGAACGCCGGCGCGTTGCGCGACTTCCGAAATGTCCATGTGCCGGCCCCCTCTTGACTTCAAGTCGACTTGAATTGGCACAGTCTAGCTCTCGCCGCTTGAAGGCACCTGAAGGAAAACGATCATGGACGACACATCTCCCGCCAATGCCGAACAGGCCGCCCTGTGGAACGGCCACGCTGGCAGCGCCTGGGTCCGGACGCAGGCCGTGCTCGACGCGATGTTCCAGCCGCTCGAAGCGCGGCTGAGCGACGCGGTGCGCGCCGTGGGCGCCCGCCGCGTGCTCGACGTGGGTTGCGGCACCGGCCGCACGACGCTCGCCGTGGCGCGGCAACTCGGCGCAACAGGGCAATGCCTCGGCGTCGACATCTCGGCGCCGATGATCGAAGCAGCGAAGGCCCGCGCCGCGCGCGAGGTGCTCCCGTCGGCCCGCTTCGTCTGCGCCGACGTGCAGGGCCATGCCTTCGAGCCGGCGGCGTTCGACACGGTCATCTCGCGCCTGGGCGTGATGTTCTTCGACGACCCGGTGCGGGCCTTCACGAACCTGCGGCACGCGGCGACCGACGGTGCGGCCCTGCGCTGCATCGCCTGGCGCGGCGGGGCCGACAACCCGTTCATGACCACGGCCGAACGCGCCGCCGCGCCGCTGCTGCCCGGCCTGCCGCCGCGCCTGCCGAACGCACCGGGCCAGTTCGCGTTTGCCGACCGCGCGCGGGTCGCGGGCATCCTCGAGGCGAGCGGATGGGGCGAGGTCGACATCCAGCCCTTCGAGGTCGAATGCGCGTTCCCCGTGACGGCGCTGGCCGACTACTTCACGCGGCTCGGGCCGGTCGGCCTGGTCCTGCAGGAGGTGGATGCCGCGACGCGCGCGCAGGTCGTCGAGACGCTGCATGCCGCCTTCGCGCCCTATGTGCAGGGCGACGACGTGCGCTTTGTCGCGGCCTGCTGGATGATCGCGGCGCGCGCGCCGGCGCGGGAGCGTGGCCATGTCTGAAGCTGCTGAATGCGCGCTGCGCACGCTGTGGATCGGCGCCGGCGCGACCGCGGTGATGGACCTGTGGGCCGTGCTGCGCCAACGCCTGTTCGGCATTCCTTCGCTGGACTACGCGCTCGTGGGCCGCTGGCTCGTGCACCTGACGCGCGGGCGCTTCTTTCACGACCCCATCGGCAAGTCGTCGCGCGTGGCGGGCGAGGGCGCCATCGGCTGGACCGCGCACTACCTGCTCGGCATCGCGTTTGCGGCCGTGCTGCTCGCGGGCTGGGGATTGGAATGGGCGCGCCAGCCGACGCTGGTGCCTGCGTTGATCGTCGGCATCGGCACCGTGCTCGTGCCGTTCTGCGTGATGCAGCCCGCGATGGGCGCGGGCTTCGCGGCGCGCCGCACGCCGCGCCCTGCGATGGCGCGGTTCCAGAGCTTGGTCACGCACAGCGTCTTCGGCGTCGGCCTTTATCTGGCCGCGTGGGGCGCCCGCGTGGCGGGCTTCTAGCCTAGAGCTGCCGGCTGCGCGCGAGCGGCGGGTTCTGCGCGAAGTAGCGCTGGATGCCGCGCATCAGCGCGTCCGCCAGGTTCTCTTGGTAGTCGGCGCGGCGCAGGTTGGCTTCTTCCTCGGGGTTGCTGATGAAGGCGGTCTCGACCAGCACGCTCGGGATGTCGGGCGCCTTCAGCACCGCGAAGCCGGCCTGCTCGACCTGCGCCTTGTGCAGCCGTGCACCGATGCCCTTGATCTCGCCGAGCATCGCGCCGCCGAGCTTCAGGCTGTCGTTGATCTGCGCGGTGGTGCTCATGTCGAGCAGTGCGCGCTGCACCTGCGCCTCGTGGTTGCCCACGTTCACGCCGCCGACCTTGTCGGCGTCGTTTTCCTTGTTGGCCAGCCAGCGCGCGGCGCTGCTGGAGGCGCCGCTCTGGCTCAGCGCGAACACGCTGGCGCCGCGCGCGGCGGGCGTGGTGAAGGCGTCGGCGTGGATGCTCACGAACAGGTCGGCCTGCACGCGCCGCGCCTTCTGCACGCGCACGCCCAGCGGCACGAAGAAGTCGGCGTCGCGCGTGAGAAAGGCGCGCATCGGGCTGCCGTTGACGCTGGCCGCGTTGATGCGCTCGCGCAGGCGGTGCGCCACCTGCAGCACGATGTCTTTCTCGCGCGTGCCGTTCGGGCCGATGGCGCCGGGGTCTTCACCGCCGTGGCCGGGGTCGAGCGCCACGATGATGATGCGGTCGGTGCGGCTGGCCGTGGCGCGCGGTGGCGGACCGGGCGGCGTCACGGGCCGGGCCGGGGGCGCCGCGGCCACCACGGGCGGCGGTGCCGGCGGCAGCGGCATGCCGCCGGGCGGCAGGGCCGGTGCGGGGCCGGAGGGCGCGGGGCGCGCGGCCTGCTGCGCCATCAGGTCGCCCAGCGGGTCGCCGGGTGGCATGGCGGGGCGCACGGGCGCGGGGGCCGGCGATGGTGCAGCGGGGGCGGGCGGGGCGGTGGCGACGACGGGGCCGTTGCTGGGGGCGGTGGTGGTGCTGTTGCCGTTCTTGGGCGCATCGCGCAGCCGCTCGGCGATCAGTGCTTCCATCGGGTCGATGGCCTGTTCGGGGTACAGGTCGAGCACCAGCCGGTGCTTGTAGGCGGCCACGGGCGCCAGCGAGAACACCTGCGGGCGCACGGTCTGCTTCAGGTCGAACACGATGCGCACCACCTTCGGTGCGTTCTGCCCGATGCGCAGGCCGTTGATGTACGGGTCGCCCGGCTTGATCTTGCCGACCAGGTCGCGCAGCTCGGTGTTCAGGTCGATGCCCTCGATGTCCACGGCCAGCCGGGGCGGGCTGCCGACCACGAGCTGCTGCGAGTTGAGGCGGGCGTCGGACTCGATGGTCACGCGGGTGTAGTCGGCGGCGGGCCACACGCGCACGGCGAGGATGCTGGCGCCGCGCGCGATCTGGTGCACGCCCAGCATCAGCGCGATGCTGCCGCCTTGCAGCAGCACGCGCCGTTTCAGGCCGGTCGCCTTCATGCGGCCAGGCACGCCAGCAGATCGCTGCCGCGAGGGGTGTTCGCCAGGAGGGTCACGCTGCGGGTGTCGTCGGTCATTGCTTCTATTTTAATAGCTAGGTCGGCAGGTGGGGTGCGCCCCGCGGCGTTTTCCGGCCACTCGGCCAGCTTGAGGCCCGGGCCTGCGAAGATGTCGCGGAAGCCCGCGTCGTCCCATTCGCGCGGGTCGGCGAAACGGTAGAAGTCGAAGTGGTAGATGGCCAGCCCGTCGGGCGCCTCGTGCGGCTCGACCACCGCGTAGGTGGGGCTCTTGATGCGCCCGGTGATGCCCAGCGCGCGCAGCAGGTGACGCACGAAGGTGGTCTTGCCGGCGCCCAGGTCGCCCTGCAGCGCGATGAAAGCGTCGCGCAACGCGGGCGATGCGGCAAGCGCGCGCGCCAGCGCGTCGGTGTCGTCTTCGCCCTGCCAGCGCAGGGTGCGCGTTTCTACAATCGGCAAGTGATCGTCAGCCATCCACTCGTTGCTCGTATTCAGGCCTTGGCCCGGGAACTCGGATTCTCCCAAATCGGAATCGCGGGCGTCGATCTGTCGAGCGCCGAAGACGGTCTGATGCAATGGCTGGCCCATGGGTTCCATGGAGAAATGCAATACATGGCAACGCACGGCACGCGCCGCGCGCGGCCCGCGGAGCTGGTGCCGGGCACGGTGAGCGTGATCACCGCGCGCATGGACTACTTGCCGCGCGACACCGACGCCGAGTGGCAGGCCATCGAGTTCGACCGGCTGCGCCGGCCCGGCGAGGCCATCGTGTCGCTGTACGCGCGGGGCCGCGACTATCACAAGGTGCTGCGCAACCGCCTGGCCAAGCTCGCCGAGAAGATCGCCGAAGAGGTCGGCCCCTTCGGCCACCGCGCCTTCACCGATTCGGCGCCAGTGCTCGAGGCCGAGCTCGCCTCGCGCAGCGGCCAGGGCTGGCGCGGCAAGCACACGCTGGTGCTCGACCGCGACGCGGGCTCGATGTTCTTCCTGGGCGAAATCTACGTCGACATGGCGCTGCCGCCGAGCGAGCCCGTCAGCGCGCACTGCGGCAGCTGCAGCGCCTGCATCGACGTGTGCCCGACGCGCGCCATCGTCGCGCCGCAGCGGCTCGATGCGCGCCGCTGCATCTCGTACCTGACGATCGAGCACGCCGGCGCCATTCCGGTGGAACTGCGCCCGCTGATGGCCAACCGCATCTACGGCTGCGACGACTGCCAACTGATCTGCCCCTGGAACAAGTTCGCGAAGAAGAGCACGCTGCCCGACTTCGACGCGCGCGAGGGGCTCACGGGCCGCACGCTGGCCGAGCTGTTCGCGTGGAGCGAGGAAGACTTTTTGCGCCGCACCGAAGGCAGCCCGATCCGCCGCATCGGCCACGAGCGCTGGCTGCGCAACATCGCGGTGGCGCTGGGCAATGCGGTGCGCTCAGGCGAGGTCGGCGCGAAGGAAGCGCTGGCCACGCGCGCCGAACATCCGAGCGAGCTGGTGCGCGAGCATGTCGCGTGGGGGCTGGCGCAGCAGCCCGAAGATCAGCCGGTTTAGGCGGGCAGGATCTCGCGCACGCGTTCCCAAGGGCGGCACATGAGCGTGCCGCGCGGCGACACCACGATCGGGCGTTGCAGCAGGATCGGGTGCTCGACGATCGCGTCGAACAGCTGGTCGTCCGTCAGTTTTTCGTCCGCCAGCTTCAGTTCTTCGTAGGGCGCTTCCTTCGTGCGCAGCAGGTCGCGCGCCGTCAGGCCCATGGCCTTCGCCAGCTCGCGCAGCTTCTTCTTCGAGGGCGGCGTTTCCAGGTACAGGACGATCTCGGGCTCCACGCCGCTTTCGCGGATCAAGCCCAGCACGTTGCGCGACGTGCTGCAGTTGGGCTTGTGGTAGATCGTCATCGGGTAGGCGGTGGTCGGTGTGCGTGCGGTCATGGCGTCGATTATGAGAAGAGAAGAACGGGCCTCAGCTTGTCTCTTCGTCCGCATCCATCGAGAACGGAAAGCGCGCCGCCCAGAACGCCGCCAGTCGCGGGTCGGCGTCCACGCGCCGCACCACGCGCGCCATGCGCGGCGCCACGCGGTAGAAGCGCCGGCGGGTCGGCGTCCAGCGCGACACCACGGTCACGTACAGGTCGAGCATGCTGAGCTTGTCGCCGAGCAGGTAGGGCGAAGGTTCGTCGATCTGCGTGTCCATGAGGTGCCAGCAGTGCGCGATGCGCGCGGCCGTGCGTTCGAGCACCACGGCTTGCGCGGCGGCATCGGCCGCGAGGCGCGAAGGCTCGTCGCGCACCCAGAACATCGAATAGATCGAGGCCGGCAGGTAGACCATCCAGCGCAGGTACTGCGCGCGGCGCGGGTCGCCGGGCGCGGGGCAAAGCCCGGCCTCGGAATAGCGGTCGCCCAGCCAGATGAGGATGGCCGCGCTCTCGGTCATGACTTCGCCCGAAGGCAGCACGAGCGCGGGCACCTGCTGCATCGGGTTGACGTCGGTCAGCCGCTCGCGCTCGGACTCGCCCTCCCAGGGGGCGATGTCGACCGTGTCGACCTGCGCGCCGATCAGCGTCAGCGCGGCGTGGATGGGCGTGGCGCCCGAGCCGGGCGCCCCATAGAGGGTGTAGCGGTCGGCGGCTGCTGCTGCGACCGCCGGGGCGGATGGAGAGGCCATCCGCGCAGGTTACTGCAGGCGTGCGCCTCTTGCCAACCCGCTCAGGCGGCCAGCAGCGCGTCGACCTTGTCCAGCGCCTCGAGCGTCTTGAAGCAGGCCTCGGCCACTTCCGTGCCCTTGATCGCGAAGTGGCGGTGGAAGTACTTGCGGTGCTCCACGTGCTCGTGGAAGTGGTGCGGCGTGAGCACGGCCGAGAAGATCGGCACGTCGGTCTCCAGCTGCAGCGACATCAGCGTGCTGACGACGGTGTTGGCGACGAACTCGTGGCGGTAGATGCCGCCGTCCACCACCAGCGCGCAGCCGATGATGGCCGCGTACTTGCCCGAGTTGGCCAGGCGCTTGGCGTGCAGCGGAATCTCGAAGGCGCCGGGCACATCGAAGATGTCGATGAGTTCGCGCGCCACGCCGAGCCGCGCCATCTCTTCGAGAAAGGCGTCGCGTGCCTGGTGGACGATGTCGGAATGCCATTGCGCCTCGACGAATGCGATGCGCTGGCCGCGCGGCGAACCCGACGCGGTGACGGCAGAAAGGGGAAGGTCGTTGATCTGACTCATGGTGTGCCTCTTGAAAGCAGGTTTCCTGAATCAGGGCGCACGAAACCACAGGCCCGCTCGCGCGCCGGTTTGCCCAAAAAGAGCAAAGCAAGGCGCGCGGGCATGCCCGCATTTCGCGCTCTCTTTCATCCGGACTGTGACCGTCGGCTTCGGAATCGCACCGAAATCTGCTGACCCTCGGACCTGTGGCAGGCCCGAGGCGCTCGCGGGCTTGTGCAACTTTCGTTGCCATCACCGCCGGTGGGGAATTGCACCCCGCCCTGAGAACGCTTGCCGTCCGGCGAACCGGACGACGGCGCGATTCTAGAAGCACGCCGTCGGGCCGGTTGTCGCCCGCGCGCCAGACCTTCGAGCGCGCGGGGATTTGCTTCAGAAGCGGTACGTCGCGCTGGCGGTCAGGGTACGGCGCTGGCCGTAGAAGCAGTCGCCGCGTGCCAGGCAGGTGGTGATCTGCACCTTGTCGGTCAGGTTGGCCACGTTGAGCGCCAGGCGCAGCGGGCCGTTGTCCCACGCGAACATCGCGTCGAACAGCGTGACCGCGGGCGCGGGGTTGCTGTCCATGCCGTCGTACGACTTGCCCAGGTAGCGCACGCCGCCGCCGGCCGAGAAGCCGTGCAGGCCGCCGATCGAGAAGCGCTTGGTCACCCAGGCCGAGGCCGTGTGCTTGGGCACGCCCGAGATGCGCTTGCCCAGGTCGGAGCCGTTGCTCTTCGACACGCGCGCGTCGGTGTAGGCGTACGAGGCGATCCAGTCCCAGTCGCGCGCGATGCTGCCCTTGTACTCGAGCTCCAGGCCCTTCACGTGCACTTCGCCGAGCTGCACGCTGTTGAGCGGGTTGGTCGGGTCGGGGGTCTTGCGGTTGGTGTCGCGCAGGTCGTACACGGCCGCCAGGAACGAGGTGCGCTGGCCCGCGGGCTCCCACTTCACGCCGGCCTCCCACTGCTTGCCGCGCTGCGGCTTGAAGGGGTTGTTCGACGTGTCGACGCCGCCCAGCGGCAGGAACGATTCGGCGTAGCTCAGGTACGGCGCCCAGCCGCCGTCGGCCAGGTAGACCAGGCCGGCGCGCTTGGTGGTGGCCTTGTCGTCGGCCGCCGCGGCGGGGCGGCCTTCGGTGTCGGTGGTGGCCTTGTCGTGGCGCAGGCCCAGCAGGCCGATCCAGCGGCCGTACTTGACCTGGTCCTGCACGTACAGGCCCGCCTGCTTCTGCACCACCTCGGGTGCGCGCGTGTAGCTGGTGGGGGCCGTGTAGTTGCCGTACACCGGCGCGTACACGTCGAGCGCGCCCGCGCGGCCGCGGCCCGAGAGCTTGGAGGTGGTGTTGCGCTGGAAGTCCGCGCCCAGCAGCAGCGTGTGCTCGACCTCGCCGGTCCTGAAGTGCGCCTCGGCCTGGTTGTCGAGCAGCAGCATCTTGCCGCCGTTGATGTCGCTGCTCAGGTCGCGCTCGATGGTGCGTTGGTCGGCGTTGAACACCGGACGCGCCGGACGGCCCGTGAGGCGGTTGGCCGTGAAGCTGGTGTACGAGGTGTTGTACCAGACCTTGCTCTCGGTCGAGCGCAGGTTCTGGCGCACCGTCCAGGTGTCGTTGATGCGGTGGCTGAACAGGTAGCCCAGCGAGGTGCTGCGCGTGTCGAAGCGGTCGAAGCCGGGCTCGCCGGTGAAGGTCGAGGTCGGGATGCGGCCGTACAGAGAGGGCAGCAGCGTGCCCTGCCACGGGAAGAAGCCGATCAGCGAGCCGCTCTTGTCCTTCTGGTAGGACGCCTGCAGCGTGAGCGAGGTGTCGGCGTTCGGACGCCAGGTGAGCGAGGGCGCGATCGCGATGCGGTCGTCCGACACGTGGTCGACCTGCGTGCCGCTGTCGCGGTTCACGGCCACGAGGCGGTACATCCACTTGCTCTCGGGGTCGAGCGAGCCGGTGAAATCGGCGGCGATCTGCTTGCGCGCGTTGTTGCCCAGCTGCAGCTGCACCTCGCGCTGCGTCTCGGCCTGCGGACGCTTCGACACGAGGTTGAGCACGCCGCCGATGCCGCCTTGGCCGTACAGCACCGACGACGGGCCGCGCAGCAGCTCCACGCGCTCCAGCATGTACGGGTCGGGCCGGCTGGCGTTGTAGGTGCCGTAGGTGCGCTGCAGGCCGTCGAGGTACTGCACGGCGTCGCCGCCGCGGGCCTTGAACGAATCCACGCGGCTGTCGAAGTAGCTCGACACCACGCCGGCCGTGTAGTTGGTGGTCTCGCGCAGGGTGAGCGCGCCCTGGGCTTCGATCTGGTCGCGCGTGACGACCGAGATGGCCTGCGGCGTCTCGATCAGCGGCGTGTCGGTCTTGGTGGCGGTGCTGCCGCGCCTGGCGACGAAGCCCGTCACGGGACCGGTGGCGGTTTCACCCGCATCGCCCGAGACGGTGACGGTGGGCAGCGCCTGCCGCGTTTCGGCAGCAGCGGCTTCTTGCGCGTGGGCGTGTGCGCTGGCGGCGAGCGCCACGGCGGTGACCGCGACCGTGGCATAGCCCCGCCGCGTGCGCGGCGTTCCGGGGCGACGATTCTTGAGTGTCATGTGCAGCTTCTCCTGTGTCCTGCTTCGGACGTGTCTAGGGCGGGGGAGTGGCTGCGGCGCGGTCAGGCGCGCCATGGCTTCTCGGGTGCGATCGAAAAAAACGGAAACGAACGAGCGCGTGCCGTGGCGCATTCCGAAAGGAAAGCGCATCCGGCTGGTGTTGTGTGTCTACGGCGTCGTGGGGGCAGTGGCCGGGGGCGACGACGGGATGTGTCGTCGCTCGGGCTGCTGCGTCTTCGTTCCTTCGAAGACGGCTGGCGGGCTCGCGGCGGGCGCGGGCGGCTGGCTGAGGCGGGCGATTATAAAAGGCAGCGTCAGCGGCCCGCGAGGAACTGCGTCATGCGGTGCAGTTCCTCATCGAGGCCCGCGCGGAAGGCCGCGCCGTGCGGCTTCTTCGCGTCGGCATAACCGAAGGCCGGCTGCAGGCGGCCTTCGGGCGCGCTCACATTGGCCCAGCCGATCACGCGCTCGTGCCACAGCATCGGCAGCGCGTAGTAGCCGAACTGCCGTTTCGGCGCGGGCGTGTAGGCCTCGAACTTGTATGTCCAGCCCCACAGCAGCTCGAAGCGGCGGCGGTCCCACACCACCGGGTCGAAGGGCGCGAGCAGCCGCACCGCGTCGTCGGGCGCATGGCGGCGCGAGGCGGGGTTCTCGTCGGCAGGCCAGTACCACGTCGTGCCGTCGATGCGGCAATTGGCCAGCTCCTCGCGCGCCAGCCGCAGCGCCGCCTGCGTCTGCGCAGCCAGGTGCGGCGCGCCATAGCCGAGCAGGCGAACGAGGTAGGTCAGGCTCGTGGCCGGCAGCGGCGCGTACTTGCGCACCACCAGTTCGATGAGCGCCGCCGCACGCTGCGCGCGCCCGGCGGGGCTGTCGTCGGCGGGCGGATGGCTCACCGCTTCGTAGACCCGCGTGCCGCTGTCGCGCCGCACCACGCGCAGCAGGCCCCGGTAGTGCATGCCGTCGAGCAGGTGCGTGGTGGCGTTGCTGGAACCGCCCCAGTAGTTCTGGATGCGGCCGTGCGCGAAGTGCTGCTCGACCTGGCGCGGATGCACCGGACCGTGCTCGCGCACATAGGCCAGCACGTCGGCGGCCTTGCGGCGCGTGTCCGCGTCCCAAGCTTTCTTGGCCTCGCGCGGATGCATCAGCGCCAGGTGTTCGCGTGGCAGGAAGCCGTAGTTGACGAGGCAGTCTTCCTCGATCGCAAGCCGCGCGTAGCGGTTTTCGAGATCGCCCGCGCGATAGTCCTTCACGCGGTGGCGCAGCGTGAGGTCCTGCGCCCGCGCCGGCGCACGGATCGGGTCGGCCTGCACGAAGCCGAGCTTGCGGATGGCGGCGGGCAGCGTCGTCGGCGTGAAGAGGGTGCGCGCGACGGCGTAGCGGCGCAGGTCGTCGAGGGTGGGGTCAGCCATGGGGCGGATTGCAGCACAAGCGGCTGCCTTTCGCTTCGGCCGGATCGATCAGACCGCGCTGCGGTGTCGTTCGATGCAGACGTCGAGCGTCTCGGCCCCAGTCCGTTGCCACCAGTCCAGGTTCGAAAAGATCTCGACCTCGCTGAACCCCGCAAACCCCGCGTCCTCGACCCACCCGCGAATCTTCTTCAACTCGACAACGCCGTCACCCATCATCCCGCGATCGGAGAGCAGGTCGCGCGTCGGCGTGAGCCAGTCGCAGACGTGGTACGCCAGCAGCCGCTCGCGGCCGGCGCGGGCGATCTGCTGCTGCAGCTTCGGGTCCCACCACACGTGGTAGATGTCGAGCGCCACGCCGAGCATGCCGGTCTTGCGTGCATCGAGTTCGTCGCACAGGTCGAGCGCGTGCTCGAGTGTGTTGATGCAGGCGCGGTCGGCCGCCTGCATCGGGTGCAGGGGCTCGATGGCCAGTGGCATGCCGACTTCGCGCGCGTAGTCGAGCGATGCGGCGATGCCGTCGCGCACCTCGCTGCGTGCGCGGCCGATGTCCTTGTACGCCGCCTTGCCGTCGAGCGCGCCGGGCAGGGCGCCGACGACCAGCACGAGGCAGGGCGCGTCGAGCGTCTTGGCCTCGTCGATGGCGCGGCGGTTGTCGTCGAGCGCGGCCTTCAGGCCGGCCGCGTCGGGCGCGGGAAAGAAGCCGCCCCGGCAGTAGCCCGAGAGGCCGATGCCGTGCGCCTTCAATTGCCTGGCCACCTTGTCGAGCCCGACGGCCGCGACCTGGTCGCGCCACGGGCTGATGGCGCGGATGCCGCGTTCGGCGCACTGGTCGATGAGGCGGTCCAGCGGCACCTCGGCGCCCGACTGCTTGCGGATGGTCGCCGTGTTGATCGACAGCCAGTCGTGGTTCTGCGAAAAGTCGCGCATGGTCGCCATCAGCCTTCCACGCCGTGCAGCGCCAGCAGCGTCTTCATGCGCCACACCGCGAGTTCGGGCTGCTCCAGCAGGTTGGCCGCATCCGCGAGACGGAACAGTTCCGCGAAGTGCTGCAGCGAACGCGTGCTCTGCTGGCCGCCCACCATCGTGAAGTGCTTCTGGTGGCCGTTGAGCCAGGCCATGAACACCACGCCCGTCTTGTAGAAGCGCGTGGGCGCCGCAAAGATGTGGCGCGACAGCGGCACCGTCGGGCCGAGGATCGCGTGGAACTTCTCGCTGTTGCCTTGTGCCAGTGCACCGAGCGCAGCACTCGCGGCGGGCGCGATGGCGTCGAAGATGCCCAGCAGCGCATCGCTCTTGCCGTGCGTCGGCTCGCTGCCGAAGCCGTCGCCGGCGATCAGTTCGGCGTAGTTGAAGTCGTCGCCCGTGTACATGCGCACACCCTTCGGCAGGCGGCGGCGCATCGCGATTTCCTTGTCCTTGTCGAGCAGGGAAATCTTGATGCCATCGACCTTTTCGGGGTGCGCCGCGATGATGCCCACGGCGGTGTCCATCGCTGCGTCGACATCCTTCGTGCCCCAGTAGCCCGCCAGCGCCGGGTCGAACATGTCGCCCAGCCAGTGCAGCACCACGGGTTGCTTCGCCTGGCTCAGGATGCGGTCGTACACGCGCTCGTAGTCGGCGGGGCTCTTGGCCACGCGGGCCAGTGCGCGGCTGGCCATCACGATCAGCTTGCCGCCGAGCGCCTCGATGGCGGCCATCTGTTCTTCGTAGCCGCGGATCACGTCGTCGACGCTCTTCACGTCGTCGATGTTGAGGTGGTCGGTTCCGCAGCCCGAGGCGACCAGTGCGCCCGGCATGTCCTTCGCCGCATCGAGCGAGCGGCGGATCAGTTCGAGCGAGGTGGGCCAATCCAGGCCCATGCCGCGCTGCGCGGTGTCCATCGCCTCGGCCACGCCCAGGCCCAGCGAGAACAGGTGGCGGCGGTAGGCGATGGTGGTGTCCCAGTCGACCGCGCATTGCAGCCACGGGTCGATGGCGGCGAGCGGATCGGCCACGACGTGCGCGGCCGAGTAGGCGATGCGGTTGAACTTGGCGCCCGCATCGGGCTTCACCGGCGTGGTGCCGCGCAGGGCGTAGGGCGCGAGCGCGCCGCTCGTGGTGGGGAGGGTCAGCGACAGGGCCATGGCTTTGTCTTCTTCCTCAGACCTTCAGCGTGGGCACGTCGATCCAGCGGCGCTCCTGCCACGAGGCGAGCGCGGCCTCGACCAGCTGCACGCCCTTGGCGCCTTCGGGCAGCGTCCACTTGTAGGGCGCGTCTTCCACCACGTGGCGGATGAAGTGTTCCCACTGGATCTTGAAGCCGTTGTCGTAGACCTGCGAATCGGGAATCTCCTGCCACTGGTCGAAGAAGTTCATCGTCTGCTTCTCGTCGGGGTTCCACACCGGTCGCGGCGTGGCCACGCGCGACTGGGCGCGGCAGCTCGACAGGCCCGCCACGGCCGAGCCGTCGGTGCCGTCGACGTGGAAGGTCACGAGGTCGTCGCGGCGCACGCGCGTGGCCCAGCTCATGTTGAGCTGCGCGATCACCGGCTCGCCGTTGTGGCCCGTGAGTTCGCAGGTGGCGTAGGCCGCGTCGTCGGCGGTGGCCTCGTAGGGCTTGCCGGCCTCGTCCCAGCGCGTGGGAATGTGCGTGGCGCCGATGCACGATACCGACTTCACCTCGCCGAACAGGTTGTCCAGCACGTAGCGCCAGTGGCACATCATGTCCAGGATCATGCCGCCGCCGTCTTCCTTGCGGTAGTTCCAGCTCGGGCGCTGGATGGGCTGCAGGTCGCCCTCGAACACCCAGTAGCCGAACTCCAGGCGCACGCTGAGCATGCGACCGAAGAAGCCCGCGCGGCGCAGCATGTCGAGCTTGCGCAAGCCCGGCAGGAAGAGCTTGTCTTGCACCGCGCCGTGCTTCAGGCCCGTGGCCTTGCCGGCCTCGTCGGCCAGGCGGGCGATCTCGACGGCTTCGTTGAGGTTGGTGGCGATCGGCTTCTCGCAGTACACGTGCTTGCCGGCGCGGATGGCCTTGGCCAGCAGCGTGGGGCGCATCTGCGTGGTGCCGGCGTCGAAGAAGACGGTGTCGTCCTTGTTCGCGAGCGCCTGGTCGAGGTCGGTGCCCCAGCGCGCGATGTTGTGGGCCTTGGCGAGCGCTTCCATCTTCTCGGCGTTGCGGCCGATGAGGATCGGGTCGGGCATGACCTTGTCGCCGTTCGACAGCGTCACGCCGCCCTGGGCGCGGATGGCGCAGATGGAGCGGATCAGGTGCTGGTTCATGCCCATGCGTCCGGTGACGCCGTGCATGATGATTCCGAGACGTTGGATGGCCATCGTGGGTTCCTTGGGGAGATGCAGGGGAAAAAAGAAAGGGTCTTCGATCGGCGTAGCGCGTGGCAACGCCGGGGCAGGCCGGGCTGCCCCGCGTGCACGACGCGGCGCGAGACCTCGGCGTGTCTGCTGTTACTGCTGGACCGCGAGGCCGGCGGCCTTCACGAGCTGCGCGTTGCTGGTGATCTCGTCCTTGATGTAGGCGTCGAACTGCTCGGGCTTGAGCGTCCAGGCGTCGGCGCCCAGCTTGAGGAAGCGCTCCTTCACCTCGGGCGTGGCCAGGGCCTTGACCACTTCGTCGTGCAGGCGGTTGACGATGTCGCGCGGCGTCTTGGCGGGCGCCATCATGCCGATCCAGAAGTTGAACTCGGAGCCGGGCACGCCGGCCTCGGTGGTGGTGGGCACGTCGGGCAGGGCGGCGGCGCGCTTGGGCGAGCCCACGGCCAGCGCCAGCAGCTGGCCTTCCTTGATCTGGCCGATGACGGGCGCGATGGGAGAGAAGTAGTAGTCGACGCGGCCCGAGAGCACTTCGGTGACGGCCTCGCCCGATCCCTTGAAGGGAATGTTGGTCGCATCGATCTTCGCGGCCATCTTGAATTTTTCGGCGTTCAGGTGCGTAGCGCTGCCCTGGCCGGCCGAGGCGAAGTTCATGCTGCCGGGCTTGGCGCGCGCGGCGGCCAGCAGCTGCGGCAGGGTCTTGATGTTCTTGCTGGGCGAGATGACCAGCGCGTTGGGCAGCGACGAGATCGGCGTGACGCCTGCGAAGTCGTGCACCGTATCGAAGGGCAGCTTGGCGAAGGTCGACGGGCTCACCGTGTGCGACGACGAATGGATCATCACCGTGTAGCCGTCGGGTGCGGCGGTGGCCACCGCCTGCTGGCCGATGGTGCCGCTGGCGCCGCCGCGGTTCTCGATGATCAGCGCCTGGCCCATGCTGGTGCCCATCTTGTCGGCGATGGCGCGGGCAATGATGTCCGTCGTGCTGCCGGCGGCGAAGGGAACGATCACGCGGATCGGCTTGGTGGGGTAGCCGTTCTGCGCTGCGGCCAGGCCCGGCAGCAGGGCGGCCAGGCAGGTCAGCGAGGCCAGGAGGGTGGTGCGTGCAAATTGCTTCAAGGTTGTCTCCGCGCGGTCGGGCCGCAGTTCTTGAGTCATCAATTCACCATTGAGTGAATTAGTGAATTGTAGGAAGGGCTGCGCCGCAGCGTCAACTGACGCTGCTTGGTGAAAACCCGGAGGCGTGGAAAAGGGCGCCTGGGGCGCCCGAAGGCTCAGTGCAGGACGTAGCCCAGCACGAGGTCGGTCATGTGCGAGAGGCGTTGCGCCATCGCCTTGGGGGCTCGCAGGTCACGCCCGAAGATGGCCGACAGCGTGTGGTTGTTCGAGAGGTAGAAGTAGCACAGCGAGGCGATCGATATGTACAGCTGCACGGGGTCGACGCCGGCGCGAAAGAGGTTGTCCTTCTTGCCGCGCTCCAGCACGGTGTCGAGCAGCTGCACCAGCGGCGAGTTCATCTCCTGGATGCGCTCGGAGCGCTTCAGGTGCGCCGCGCCGTGCAGGTTCTCGCTGTTGAGCAGCGTGATGAACTCGGGATGCTCCAGGTAGTAGTGCCAGGTGAACGACACCAGCTGGCGGATCGCCTCGACGGGCTCGATCTCGTCCAGGTGCAGGCGCTGCTCGGCGGCGCGGATGTCGGCGTACACGCGCTCCAGCACGGCCAGGAACAGGTCGTCCTTGCTGCCGAAGTAGTAGTAGATGAGGCGCTTGTTCAGGCCCGCGCGCTCGGCGATGCTGTCCATGCGCGCACCGGCCAGGCCGCGTGCGGCGAACTCGTCGCGCGCCGAGGCGAGGATGGCCAGTTGCGAGCGGTCGGCGTCGCGCGAGCGCGGCTCGAGCGTTTCGGGCAAAGAGTCCTTGGGGGCCTTCATGACGCGAATTTAACCAATTGGGGAATTAAGACAAGGCGTGGAAGGCAGGCACACATAATCGCCGGAGACATTTGCAACTGAGGTTCGAACTTTCCATGAGTACATCACAACCCGCGGGCCACCTGATCGTCGAGTGCCTGGTCGAACAAGGCATGCAACTCGCCTTCGGCGTGCCGGGCGAGAGCTTCCTGGCGGTGCTCGACGGCTTCCATGCCTACCGCGACCGCGCGCGTTTCGTGGTGAACCGGCAGGAGGGCGGCGCGGCCTTCATGGCCGAGGCGCACGGCAAGCTCACGGGGCGCCCGGGCGTGTGCTTCGTGACGCGCGGGCCGGGCGCGACCAATGCCTCGATCGGCGTGCACAACGCGTTCCAGGATTCGACGCCGATGGTCCTGTTCGTGGGCGACGTCGGCAGCGACTTCCGCGACCGCGAGGCCTTCCAGGAGGTGGACTACGCCAGCTTCTTCGGGCCGAGCACCAAGGGCTTTGCCAAGCGCGTGGAGCGCATCGACGACGCCGACCGCATTCCCGAGTACATCGCGCGCGCCTTCGCCACCGCGATGAACGGCCGGCCGGGCCCGGTCGTGCTGGTGCTGCCCGAGGACATGCTGCGCACCGAGACGGCGGCACGGCCGCTGGCGCGCGTGGAGGCGGTCCAGCCGTGGAGCGACCCGGGCGCGCTGCGCACGTTGCGCGAGTTGCTGCTGAAGTCGCAGCGCCCGCTGCTGATCGCCGGCGGCGGCGGCTGGACGCCGCAAGCCGCGCAGGCGCTGCAGCGCTTCGCCGAGAACTGGCGCCTGCCGGTGGCAAACGCCTTCCGCTTCCAGGACACCTTCGACAACCACCACCCGCAGTACGCGGGCGACGTGGGCATCGCCATCAACCCGAAGCTCGCGCAGCATGTGAAGGACGCCGACCTGGTCCTGGCCATCGGCCCGCGCCTGGGCGAGATGACGACCGGCGGCTACACGCTGCTCGAAGCGCCGAAGGCCAAGCAGACGCTGGTGCACATCCATGCGAGCGCCGAGGAGCTGAACCGCGTCTACCAGGCCGACCTGGCGATCAACGCCGGCATGAGCGCCGCGGCGCGCAGCCTCGAGGTGCTGAGCGCGCCGCCCTCGCTGCCATGGGAAGCCTGGACGCAGCAGTTGCACGCCGACTACGAAGCCTGGCTGCAGCCGCAGGCGCTCACCGGCATGCCGGCCGAGACGCCGCGCGGGGCGGTCGACATGGCGGTCGTGGTGGCGCTGCTGCAGAAGCACCTGCCGGCGGATGCGGCCATCACCAACGGCGCCGGCAACTTCGCGAGCTGGGTGCACCGCTACTTCCGCTACCACGGGCTCGCCAAGGGCGCCAAGACGCAGCTGGCGCCCACCAGCGGCGCGATGGGCTACGGCGTGCCGGCGGGCATTGCCGCGAGCATCGCCACCGGGCGCGTGGCCTTCACGATCGCGGGCGACGGCGATTTCCTGATGAACGGGCAGGAGCTGGCCACGGCCTCGCAGCACGGCGGCAAGAGCATCGTCGTGCTGCTCAACAACGGCATGTTCGGCACGATCCGCATGCACCAGGAGCGCGAGTACCCCGAGCGCACCAGCGGCACCGCGCTGCGCAACCCCGACTTCTGCGGCCTGGCGCGCGCCTACGGCTACGCGGCCGAGCGCGTTACCGAGACGGCGCAGTTCGAGGCGGCGCTGCTGCGTGCGCTGGCGGCCGACACGGGCACGCTGATCGAAATCCCGCTCGACCCCGAAGTGATCACCACGCGCGGCACGCTGGCGTCGATCACGCGCGCGGCGAAGCAGCAGGCGCAGGGCTGAGCGTCACGCGATGGCGGGCCACCTCGTCGCGCAGCGCGGGCGAGCGCAGTTCGAAGACGTTGAACAGGCCGAGCGCATCGAGCGTGGGGATCAGCGCCGCGAGGTCGTCGCGGGCGACGCGGCGTTCGTCGGCCGTGGCGTTCGGGTCTTCGAGCACGCGCGCATTGGCGAGGAAGGCGCCGACCGAGCCCTTGCGCACGGTGTGGCCGTCGATGACGGTGAAGTCTTGGCCGTCGGGAATGATGTCTTGCGCTTTCATGGCGGTTCCTTGGTGAGTCGGGTGGAGGTGCGTCCGATGCTAGGCAGCAGGGCGCTGCCTGGCTTGCGGCGCGGGGCCAATCGATACCGACTGCGGGCCAACCATGGCGGCTGAATCGCCTGCAACGCTCTGGCGCTACACGCACGAGGCACCGCGCGTCACGGGCTGCCACGCACACGAGACCGGCCAGCTGTTCGCGTTGCGCGAAGGCCTGCAGGTCATCGAGACGCCTGCTGGGCGCTGGGTGCAGCCACCAGGATGGATCGGCTGGATCGCGCCGCGCTGCGCCCATGCCGCTCAGAGCTTCGGGGCCACGGCGGGATGGCACCTGCACATCGATGCGTCGGTTGCGCAGGCCTTGCCGGACGGGCCGCACGTCTTTGCCGCCACGCCGCTGGTGCGTGAGCTGGTGGCGCGGCTGATGTCGCTGGAGGCATCCGATGCACTGCTGGAGCCCCGTCGCGCGCGCTTGGTGGGTGTGCTGATCGACGAACTGGCGGCCGGCGGGCGCGAGTCGCTGCATCTGCCGATGCCGCAGGACCCGCGGCTGGTGGCGATGGCGCGTGCGCTGGCAGACGATCCGTCACTGGCCGACGGCATCGACGACTGGGCCGATCGCATCGGCATGGCCCGTCGCACGCTCACGCGCCGCTTCGCCGCCGAGACCGGGCTGAGCTTCACGCAATGGCGCCAGCAGGCGCGCCTGCTCAAGGGCGTCGAGATGCTGAGCCTGCGCGAGCCGGTGACGGCGGTGGCGCTGACGGTGGGCTACAGCTCGGTGAGTGCCTTCATCGAGGCCTTCCGCAAGCACTTCGGCTGCACGCCCGCGCGCTTCTTCGAGGCGGGCGAGGGCTTGCTGCAGGCGAAAAAAAAGCCCGCATGACGCGGGCTTTTTGACTCAGGAGCACAAGGCCCCCGAACGCTTACTTGACGTGCTTGCCAATCAGCGCAGCCAGTTCGAACATCGAAACCTGGGCCTTGCCGAAGATTTCCTTCAGCTTGGCGTCGGCGTTGATGTTGCGCTTGTTGGCCTTGTCTTGCAGGTTGTTCTTCTTGATGTAGTCCCACAGCTTGCTCACCACAGCGGTGCGCGGCAGAGGCGTCGAACCGACCACAGCGGCCAGAGCCGGGCTGGGGGTCAGGGCCTTCATGAACGCAGCGTTGGGGGTGCGCTTCTTGGCGGGAGCGGCCTTCTTTGCAGGAGCCTTCTTCGCCGGTGCAGCCTTCTTTGCAGGAGCAGCCTTCTTGGCGGGCGCCGCTGCCTTCTTGGCCGGTGCGGCCTTCTTTGCAGGAGCCGCAGCCTTCTTTGCGGGAGCGGCCTTCTTTGCCGGAGCTTTCTTGGCCGGAGCCTTCTTTGCAGTTGCCATGGTTGATTTCCTTTTTTGGTTGAACGTTCACCAATGAAAAACTTGCGTCTCCAGTGGCAATGCGGATGCTAAATGAGAAAAAACGCGTTTCCAAGGGAAAAAGCGCTTTTTTCATTGGGAGCTGTTGTTTTTTCAGAGGGGAGAAGGGACGTTGTTCACGTTCGTCGCCCCGGCCACGTCGCCAGCACCACGCCCACGAGGGCGATCGCGAAGGCAAGCAGCTGCGGCGAAGTGAGGTTTTCCCCGAGCACGAGCACGCCCACGAGGGCCGCGCTGACGGGCAGCAGCACAGTGAAGACACCCGCTTGTGCCGCTGGTACGTGGCGAAGTCCGGTCATCCACAGCCACACGGTCCAGATGCTGGCGGCCAGTGCGTAGGCGACCAGCAGCGCCCAGGTGCCGAAGCGCACGGCGGTGAAGTCGAACTGCAGCGCGAACCAGATGCCGAAGGGCATCGACAGCACGAAGCCCCACAGGTTGATGAGCGACGCGATGCGCTTGGGCCCCAGCTTGCCGGTGAGCGACTTGCCGATCACCGCGTAGGCGGCCTCGCAGAGCACCGCGCAGAACACGAGCAGGTTGCCCAGCCAGGGCATCGACGGCGCACCGGCCGCGCTGCCGGTGGCGGTCGGTGCATGCGTCGGCGTGAACGCGAGCAGGCCGATGCCGAGCGCGGCGCAGCCGATGGCCAGCCCGATGCGCGCCGTGATGCGCTCGCGCAGGAAGAGCCAGCTCGCCACCGCGACCACGGCGGGGATCGACGCCATGATTACGCCCGCCGACACGGCGCTGGTGAGGCTCACGCCGAACAGCATGCAGATCGAGAACAGGAAGTTGCCGAGGAAGGACTCGAGGAACACGAGCCCGCGCGTGCGTGCGCTCATGGGCGGCTCGTCGGGCGTGGGTTGGAGCCAATGCGGCATGGCGAGCGCCGCGATGCCGAAGCGCAGCCACGCCAGCAGCAGCACCGGGAAGGCTGCCACCAGCGGCTTGGAGAGGGCGACGTAGATGCCGACGAGCGACATGCTCAAGGCCAGGCAGCCGTAGGCCACGAGGCGGCCGGAGGTGGAAGCGGCGGGGTTCAATAGACTGGGCGCTGGTTGTTGATCGGATGGATTCGATGATGCCCCACGTTCTTGTCTACGGCACGCTGCGGCGCGGCGGGCGCAACGACATCGCGCGCTACCGGCCGGCGCCGGTGTTCGTCGGCGAAGCCGTCATCGCGGGCACGCTGTACGACCTGGGTGCGTACCCGGGCGTGGTGCTCGGCGGCGCGGGCCGCGTGAGGGGCGAGGTCTATCGCATCGCGCCGCAGGTCGAGCGCGAACTCGACCGGCTCGAGGAAGTGGCCGACGACGATTCGGGCGAGTACATCCGGCGCCGCGTGCGCGTGGCGGTGGGCGGGCAATCGATCGACTGCCTGGTCTACGAGATCCATCCGACGCGCATCGCGGGCCGCCATGTGATCGACAGCGGCGACTGGATCGCGCATGCGGCGGGCGCTGCGGGATAGGCGTGGTTTTCACAACCGAAAGAGTGATTCCGCATCGCGAAAATCCGAACTGCTGCGCCGCAATATTTTTTCTCGATATGAGAAAAATAATTTCTCATTGAGAAATATCTCCGTAAGTTGTTGATTTTGTTGGTTCAAAAATATGTCTTCTATAAGACATAAGAGTCCGCAATCGGATTACAGTAACCCCACGGCCGCAACGCCAACCTTCAATCAACCTCACGGAGTGACCATGCCCCAGACCCTGAACGAACAACTGAGCCGCGAACAGCAAATTGCCGCCCTCGAAAAGGACTGGGCCACCAACCCGCGCTGGAAGGGCGTGAAGCGCGGCTACAGCGCAGCCGACGTGGTTCGCCTGCGCGGTTCGCTCCCCATCGAGCACACGCTGGCCAAGCGCGGCGCTGAAAAGCTCTGGGCCAAGATCAACGGCGGTGCCAAGAAGGGCTACGTGAACGCCTTCGGCGCGATCTCTGCTGGCCAGGCCATGCAGCAAGCCAAGGCCGGCCTCGAAGCCGTGTACCTGTCGGGCTGGCAAGTCGCCGCCGACGGCAACACGTCCGAAACGATGTACCCCGACCAGTCGCTGTACGCCTACGACTCGGTGCCGACGATGGTCCGTCGCATCAACAACACCTTCAAGCGCGCCGACGAAATCCAGTGGGGCCGTGGCATCAACCCGGGCGACAAGGAATTCATCGACTACTTCCTGCCGATCGTCGCGGACGCTGAAGCCGGCTTCGGCGGCGTGCTGAACGCCTTCGAACTGATGAAGAACATGATCGCGTCGGGCGCTGCCGGCGTGCACTTCGAAGACCAGCTGGCTGCCGTCAAGAAGTGCGGCCACATGGGTGGCAAGGTGCTCGTGCCGACGCAGGAAGCCTGCGAGAAGCTGATCTCGGCACGTTTCGCCGCCGACGTCATGGGCGTGTCGACCATCGTCCTGGCCCGCACCGATGCGGAAGCCGCGAACCTGATCACGTCGGACCACGACGCCAACGACAAGCCTTTCCTGACCGGCGAGCGCACGCAAGAAGGCTTCTACCGCGTCAAGAACGGCCTGGAGCAAGCCATCAGCCGCGGCGTGGCCTACGCTCCGTACGCCGACCTGGTGTGGTGCGAGACCGGCGTGCCGGACATCGGCTTTGCCCGTGAATTCGCGCAAGCCGTGCACGCCGCCTGCCCCGGCAAGCTGCTGTCGTACAACTGCTCGCCGTCGTTCAACTGGAAGAAGAACCTGGACGACAAGCAGATCGCCTCGTTCCAGGAAGACCTGTCGGCACTGGGCTACAAGTACCAGTTCATCACGCTGGCCGGCATCCACATCAACTGGTTCAACACCTTCCAGTTCGCCCACGCGTATGCCAACGGCGAAGGCATGAAGCACTACGTGAACATGGTGCAGGAACCCGAGTTCGCCGCACGCGACAAGGGCTACACCTTCGTGTCGCACCAGCAGGAAGTCGGCGCCGGCTACTTCGACGACGTGACCACGGTGATCCAGGGCGGCTCGTCCAGCGTGAAGGCGCTGACCGGTTCGACCGAAGAAGAACAGTTCCACTGAGCTGCCTTCGCTGATCGTTGAGTGACGGCGCGTTGCGCTGTCGCCCCCAAGCCCGGCCCCGTGCCGGGCTTTTTTCGTGGGCGCTCGACGGGCCAGGCTCAGGCCTCGAGCCGCACCTCGCGCACGCCGCGCCCCAGCCGCTGGCGCAGCAACGTGCGCAACGTGACGCCGTCTGCATAGCCGACCATGCCCGCGATCTGCTCGAGGCTCTTGTTGCTGGTCTTGAGCAGGTGCACGGCGCGTTCGACGCGCAGGTCCTGCACGTACGACAGCGGGCTCTTGCCGAGCACCTGCTGCATGCGCCGGGCCAGCGTGCGCTTGCTGGTGCCCGCGGCTTGCGCCGCTTCGTCGAGCGAGAAACCCTCGGCCAGCCGGCCGCGCGCCCAGCGTTCGAAGCGCTCCACCAGCGGGTCTGCGTGCGAGAGGTGGTCGGAGATCACGTAGGCCGACTGCGAGGGGCGCGAGTCCACGATGAGGTAGCGCGCGACCAGCGCCGCGAGTTCGGGGCTGGCCTGGCGCACCAGCCACAGCGCCATGTCGACGTGGCTCAGCGCCGCACCCGCCGTGACGAGCGGCCCCGAGCTGACCAGCATGCGCGAATCGTCGAGCAGCACCGCCGGGTAGCGCTGCCGGAAGAGGGTGGCCAGCCACCAGGTGGTGGTCGCCTTGTGACCCGCGAGCACGCCGGCTTCCGCCAGCACGAAGGTGCCGATGCACGCGGCGGCGATGCAGCCGCCGTCTTCGGCGCGCGCGCGCAGTGCCGCGCAGGCATCGCGGACGTCGGCGCGTTGCAGGGCGGGCTCCAGCGTCTCGGGCATCTTGCAGCCGAGCGCCGGGACGACGAGCCAGTCGGTGGCGGCGCCGGTGTCGGCCAGCGTGTGCGCCACCGGCACGGTGAAGCCCTGGGCGGTGCGCACGCGCTTGCGGGTGCCCACGATGGTGACCTCGAAAGGTGCCACGTCGAGCTGCAGCATGGCGGCGAGTTCGTTCGCGGTGGTGAAGACATCGAGCACCGTGGCCAGGCCGGAGTCGAACACGCCGTCGAGGGCGAGGACATCGAGTTTCATGGCAATAACGATACCAAAGATGTCAAAAAAGCCAATGGTCCAGAGGGCGAGGCTTGCCTAGAGTCCATGCCAGCGCCGCGCAATCCCGTGCGCCGTTGTTGTCCACCCCAGGAGATGTCCCATGATCAAGTTCGCACTGTTCGCCCGCCTCGAAGCCAAGCCCGGCAAGGAAGCCGCCGTCCAGCAATTCCTCGTGGCCGGCCTGGCCATGGCGCGCGAGGAAAAGACCACGCCGATCTGGTTTGCGCTGCGGCTGTCGCCCAGCACCTTCGGTGTGTTCGATGCGTTCGAGGACGAAGCCGGCCGCCAGGCCCACCTGACCGGCCCGATCGCCCAGGCCCTGATGGCGCAGGCGCCCGAGCTGTTCGCCGGGCCGCCCTCGATCGAGCCGATCGAGGTGCTGGGCCTCAAGAACGTGGCGGCCGCGGCGTGGTGAGCGTGCAGGTGCAGCCCATGGCGACGCCCGTCGGCGACCCGGTGTTCGTCAGCGATGGCGAACGCTTCGTGCCCACCGAGGCGGCCATCGGCCCGTGGTCCGCCGACGCCCTGCAGGGCAGCGCGACCGCCGCCTTGCTCGTGCGCGCGCTCCAGGCGCACGAGGCGAGCCGCGGCCGCGAGGTGGCGCGGTTGAGCTTCGATTTCTGGCGCCCGGCAAGTCGGGCACCGATCACGCTCGAATTCACCCTGCTGCGCGACGGCGCCAAGGCGCGCACGGTGGCGTTCGACATGATCCAGGACGGCAAGGTGGTGCTGCGGTGCACCGCCTTGCTGCTGCGCAGCGGGCAGACGCCCGCGCTGCCGGCCGCCGACGCCTTCGCCGCCGCGACATTCGCACCGCCGGAAGAGGGCCTGCCCATTCCCGTGGCGGCATCCCGCATGAGCCCGTTCTTCGCCGGCGTGGACGTGCGCATGGCGCGCGGGCAGATCCTCGAGCCCGGCCCGGCTGCGGCATGGTTGCGCCTGGGCCGGCCGCTGGTCGACGCCGAGGCCGCATCGCCACTGGCCCAGGTGGCCTCGGCGGCCGATCTCGTGGCGGGCATCTCGCAGTGGGCGCATCCGGCGCGGCTGGGCTTCGTCAATGCCGACCTGACGATCAACCTGCGGCTGGCGCCGCGCAGCCTCACGCTTGCGGGCCCGATGGGCACGGGCTATGCCGTCGGGCAGCTGCACGACCGCGGCGGGCTGGTCGGGCAGTGCGTTTCCAGCCTCCTGTTCGAGGCGCGCGGCTGAAGCGGGCAGCGGCTAGAATCGCCCACTCTGCACTCAACAAGAGCGAGAAAGGCACCTTGGTTATGACACCGCGAACTACCCCGCAAGGATTCAGCGGCTTTTTCTTCTTCGAAGGAAAGGGCCGGTAGCCCCGCGCTCGCTGGTTTTTCCAGCGCACCAACCAAGCAAAGCGCGGCATCCACCGCGCTTTTTTGTTTTTCTCCCCGAGGTTTTCACATGATCCAGATCACGCTCCCCGACAACTCGCGCCGCGAGTTCCCCGGCCCGGTTTCGGTGGCCGAAGTGGCCCAGTCCATCGGCCCCGGCCTCGCCAAGATGACGGTGGCCGGCAAGATCGACGGCAAGCTCGTCGATGCCAGCGACGTCATCGACCGCGACGCCAGGCTGCAGATCATCACGCCCAAGGACGACGAGGGCCTGGAGATCATCCGCCACTCGACGGCCCACCTGGTCGGCCACGCGGTGAAGCAGCTGTACCCGACGGCCAAGATGGTCATCGGGCCGGTGATCGACGAAGGTTTCTACTACGACATCTCGTTCGAGCGCCCGTTCACGCCCGAGGACATGGCCGCCATCGAGGCGCGCATGCGCGAGCTGATCGCGCAGGACTACGACGTGATCAAGAAGATGACGCCGCGTGCGGAAGTCATCGAGGTCTTCAAGTCGCGCGGCGAGGACTACAAGCTGCGCCTGGTCGAAGACATGCCCGACGAGCAGGCCATGGGCCTGTACTACCACCAGGAATACGTCGACATGTGCCGCGGCCCGCACGTGCCGAACACGCGCTTCCTGAAGGTGTTCAAGCTCACGAAGCTGGCCGGCGCCTACTGGCGCGGCGACGCCAAGAACGAGCAGCTGCAGCGCATCTACGGCACGGCCTGGGCCGACAAGAAGCAGCTGGACCAGTACATCCAGCGCATCGAGGAAGCCGAGAAGCGCGACCACCGCAAGCTGGGCAAGGAACTCGACCTGTTCCACATCGATGAAGTGGCGCCAGGCGTGGTGTTCTGGCACCCCAAGGGCTGGGCGGTCTGGCAGCAGGTCGAGCAGTACATGCGCGGCATCTATCGCGACACGGGTTACTGGGAAGTGAAGGGCCCGCAGATTCTCGACAAGAGCCTGTGGGAGAAGACGGGCCACTGGCAGAACTACCGTGACAACATGTTCACGACGGAGTCGGAGAAGCGCGAGTACGCGCTCAAGCCGATGAACTGCCCGGGCCACGTGCTGATCTTCAAGAGCGACCTGCGCAGCTACCGCGACCTGCCGCTGCGCTACGGCGAGTTCGGCCAGTGCCACCGCAACGAACCCAGCGGCGCGCTGCACGGCATCATGCGCGTGCGCGGCTTCACGCAGGACGACGGCCACATCTTCTGCACGGAAGACCAGATCCTCGACGAATGCATCGCCTACACGGCGCAGCTGCAGAAGGTCTATGCCGACTTCGGCTTCACGGACATCCTCTACAAGGTCGCGACGCGGCCCGAGAACCGCGTCGGCTCCGACGAGCTGTGGGACAAGGCTGAGCACGCGGTGATGGAATCGCTGCGCCGCTCGGGTGTCGACTTCGTCATCTCGCCCGGCGACGGCGCCTTCTACGGCCCGAAGATCGAGTACACGCTGCGCGACGCCATCGGCCGCCACTGGCAGTGCGGCACGATGCAGGTCGACTTCAACACGGCCGAGCGCCTGGGCGGCGAGTACGTCACGGAATCGAGCGGTCGGGCTCACCCGGTGATGCTGCACCGCGCCATTGTCGGCAGCCTCGAGCGCTTCATCGGCATGCTCATCGAACACCACTCCGGCGCCATGCCCGCATGGCTCGCTCCGGTGCAGGTGGCAGTGCTCAATATCAGCGAAGGGCAGGCCGACTACGCTGCGCAAGTTGCGAAAACGCTGCAAAATCAAGGGCTTAGAGTTCAGCTGGATCTGCACAACGAAAAGATTACGTATAAAATACGGAAGCATTCGTTGCAAAAGCTCCCTTACATCCTCGTCGTGGGTGACAAGGAAAAGGAAGCAGGTGCCGTCGCAGTGCGCGCCCGGGGCAATCAAGACCTCGGTGCAATGTCCCTCGAATCGTTCACGCAACGGCTCGTCCAGGACGTTGCTGACAAGCGTTGATTTGTCTCTGAAACACCCCATATGTTTCTCTGCCATCTCGTGCCGCCTGTCCGCGAAGACTGAGCGGCGATCGCTACAGATTTTGTAGCAAACTTTGAAGGATTCTGACCATCGCTACTGCATTTCGCGACCGCCGCCACCGCGAGGAACGCCAACACCGCCTGAACCGGGAAATCATGGCCCCGGAAGTCCGCCTGGTCGGCCCGGAAAACGAGCCATTGGGTGTCATGAGCCTTTCCGAAGCCTTGCGCCTTGCGGGTGAGGCTGACGTGGATCTGGTGGAGGTCGTTGCTGCGGCCAATCCGCCCGTGTGCCGCCTGATCGAGTACGGGAAGTTCAAGTACCACGAGCAGAAAAAGGCAGCCGAGGCGAAGTCGAAGCAGAAGGTCATCGAGGTCAAGGAAATCAAGTTCCGGCCCGGTACCGACGATGGCGACTACAACATCAAGATGCGCAACATCAGGCGCTTTCTTGAAGAGGGCGACAAATGCAAGATCACGCTGCGCTTCCGCGGCCGCGAGATCACGCACCAGGAGCTCGGTCTGGCACTCTTGCAGCGCATTCGCGACGAGCTGGGCGACACGATCATGGTCGAGCAGTTCCCGAAGCTGGAAGGCCGTCAGATGATCATGATGATCGCTCCGGGCCGCAAGAAGGTTGGCGGCGCGGCGCCGAAGCCGGCAGCAGATGCTGCGCCGGCAGCAGCGCCCACGGCAACCGCCTGAGGCATTTGCAGTAGACGGGTTTTGAAGGGATTTCGCCTTGGCCCGCATTTCGAAAGAAGTGCAGGCGAGGGCGAGATAAAGAAGTGTCTCGGGGCCAACAAGTCCGTGGAGTATCCGCGGCGCCTCACGAGCACAAACTAAAGGAGCATTTACATGCCCAAAATGAAGACCAAGAGCAGCGCGAAAAAACGTTTCCGCGTTCGTCCCGGTGGCACCGTCAAGCGCGGTCAAGCCTTCAAGCGTCACATCTTGACGAAGAAGACCACCAAGAACAAGCGTCACCTGCGTGGTGCAGTCGCAGTGCATGAGACCAACATGGTTTCTGTCGCCGCCATGCTGCCCGGTCGTGGCATTTAACTCAGACGAACAAGGAGTACACACATGCCTCGCGTCAAACGTGGTGTAACGGCTCGCGCCCGCCACAAAAAAGTTCTCGCACTCGCCAAGGGTTTTCGCGGTCGCCGCGGTAATGTCTTCCGCGTCGCCAAACAGGCGGTGATGAAGGCTGGGCAATACGCCTACCGTGACCGCCGTACCAAGAAGCGCGTGTTCCGTCAGCTGTGGATCGCGCGTATCAACGCCGCCTCGCGTGAACTGGGCCTGACCTACAGCCAGTTCGCCAACGGCATCCGCAAGGCCGGTATCGAGATCGACCGCAAGATGCTTGCGGACATCGCCGTGCACGACAAGGCCGCTTTTGCCGGCATCGTGGAGCAGGTCAAGGCCAAGCTGGCTGCTTGATTTTGCACAGCAGGTTGCCGTCTCCGGACGGCTTCTTGCGCCCACGGCTCAAGGGCTGGCGCTTGAAAAGGCTCCAGCTCTTTTTTATTTCCCCTCGAAGATTTTTGTTGCTATGAACGAGTTGGACTCCCTGGTCGACACCGCACGCGCCGCCTTCGCTGAAGCGAAAACGCCCGCAGAGCTCGAAAACGCCAAGGCCCAGTTCCTTGGCAAGTCGGGCCGCATCACCGAGCTGATGAAGGGCATGGCCGCGCTGAGTGTCGAAGAGAAGAAGTCCCGCGGCGCCGCGATCAACGTCGGCAAGCAGGCCATCGAGGCCGCACTGACCGACCGCCGCCAGCAACTCGCCGACGAAGAACTCTCGCTGCAGCTGCGCGCCGAAGCGCTCGACGTGAGCCTGCCCGGGCGCCACCGCGCCGGCGGCGGACTGCACCCCGTGAGCCGCACCCTGGAGCGCATCGAGGAGATCTTCTCGAGCATGGGCTTCGACGTGGCCGACGGCCCCGAGATCGAGAGCGACTGGCACAGCTTCACCTCGCTCAACAACCCGCCGAACCACCCGGCGCGTTCGATGCAGGACACCTTCTACGTCGACCTCAAGGGCGACGACGGCATTCCCTACAACCTGCGTCCGCACACCAGCCCGATGCAGGTGCGCTACGCCCACCAGCACACCAAGAAGTACGCGGCCGAGTTCGCCGCTGCAGCCGCCGACACCACCGGCACCGTGAAGGCGCCCGAGATCCGCGTGATCGCGCCGGGCCGCACCTACCGCGTCGACAGCGACGCCACGCACTCGCCCATGTTCCACCAGTGCGAAGGCCTGTGGCTCGGCGAGAACGTCAGCTTCAAGGACCTGAAGGTCGTCTTCACCGACTTCTGTCGCACCTTCTTCGAGCGCGACGACCTCGTGCTGCGCTTTCGTCCCAGCTTCTTCCCGTTCACCGAGCCGAGCGCCGAGATCGACATCCAGTTCGCGAGCGGCCCGCTGGCCGGCCGCTGGCTCGAAGTCGCCGGCTCGGGCCAGGTGCACCCGAACGTCGTGCGCAACATGGGCCTGGACCCTGAGCGCTACATCGGCTTCGCTTTCGGCATGGGCCCCGATCGGCTCACCATGCTGCGCTACGGCGTGAACGACCTGCGCCTGTTCTTCGACGGCGACCTGCGTTTTCTCTCGCAGTTCCAGTAAGCACGTCCTTTCCACAGATAAAAAAACCAGATCGAGATCGAAGAGATGCAATTCCCGGAATCCTGGCTGCGCGAGTTCTGCAACCCGCCCCTCGACAGCGCCGCACTGGCCGAAACGCTCACCATGGGCGGCTTCGAAGTCGAAGAGCGCCGTCCGGTGGCGCCGCCTTTCACGCGCATCGTGGTCGGCGAAATCAAGGAAGCCGAGCAGCACCCGAATGCCGATCGCCTGCGTGTGTGCCAGGTCGACGTGGGGCAGGGCGCCTTGCTCAACATCGTGTGCGGCGCGCCCAATGCGCGCGTCGGCATCAAGGTGCCGTGCGCCCTCGTCGGCGCCGAACTGCCCCCGGGTGAAGACGGCAAGCCTTTCCTCATCAAGCTGGGCAAGCTGCGCGGCGTCGAGAGCCAGGGCATGCTGTGCTCGGCGCGCGAACTGAAGCTGAGCGAAGACCACGGCGGCCTGCTCGAACTCGACGCTGACGCCCCCATCGGCGCCGACGTGCGCGACGTGCTCAAGCTCGACGACGCGCTGCTCACGCTCAAGCTCACGCCGAACCTGGCGCACGGCCTGAGCGTGTACGGCGTGGCGCGCGAACTCGCCGCACTCACCGGCGCACCGCTGAAGACGCCGGCCATTGCGCCCGTGGCCACGTCGTTCTCCGATGTGCTGCCCGTCAAGGTCGAGGCGCCCGACCTGTGCGGCCGCTTCTCGGGCCGCATCGTGCGCGGCGTGAACACCAAGGTCGCCACGCCCGCGTGGATGGTCGAGCGCCTCGCGCGCTGCGGCCAGCGCAGCGTGACGCCGCTGGTCGACATCTCGAACTACGTGATGTTCGAGTACGGCCAGCCCAGCCACATCTTCGACCTCGACAAGATCCACGGCGGCCTCACGGTGCGCTGGGGCAAGGCGGGCGAACAGCTCAAGCTGCTCAACGGCACGACGATCACCGTCGACGAGAAGGTCGGCGTGATCGCCGACGACCGCGAAGTCGAATCGCTCGCTGGCATCATGGGCGGCGACGCCACCTCGGTGACCGACGACACGCGCAACATCTACGTCGAGGCCGCGTTCTGGTGGCCCGAGGCCGTGCAGGGCCGCTCGCGTCGCTTCAACTTCTCGACCGACGCCGGCCACCGCTACGAGCGCGGCGTCGACCCGAGCCGCACCGTGCAGATCATCGAGCGCATCACGCAACTGGTCGTCGAGATCTGCGGCGGCGAAGCCGGCAAGATGGACGACCAGACTTTGCGCCTGCCCGAGGCCGCGCCCGTCACGCTGCGCGTGGCCCGCGCCGCGCGCGTCATCGGCATGCCGCTGACGCAGGCGCAATGCGCCGACGCGCTCCATCGCCTCGGTTTCGAAATCACCGAAGGCGAAGGCACGCTGACCGTCACGCCGCCGCCGCACCGCTTCGACCTGCTGATCGAGGAAGACCTGATCGAAGAAGTGGCGCGCCTGATCGGCTTCAACAACCTGCCGACCACCGCGCCGCTCGCGCCCATCACGGCCCGCGTGCGCCCCGAAGCGCAGCGCAGCCGCTTCGCTGTGCGTCGCAGCGTTGCAGCGCTGGGTTACCAGGAAACCATCAACTTCAGCTTTGTCGAAGCGCACTGGGAGCAGGACCTGGCGGGCAACGCCAACCCGGTCAAGCTGCTGAACCCCATCGCCAGCCAGATGAGCGTGATGCGCTCGTCGCTGCTCGGCTCGCTGCTGCAGGTGCTCAAGTTCAACCTCGACCGCAAGGCGCCGCGTGTGCGCGTGTTCGAGCTGGGCCGCGTGTTCCTGCGCGACGACAGCGTCGTCACCACCGACAGCACCGTGCGCAGCGTGAACCAGCCCATGCGCGTGGCAGGCCTGGCCTGGGGCGATGCCGAGGCATCGCGCTGGGACGGCAAGCCGCAGCGTGTCGATTTCTACGACGTCAAGGGCGACGTCGAAGCGCTGCTCGCGCCGCGCGTGCCGACCTTCGAAGTGGCCGAGCACCCCGCGCTGCACCCCGGCCGTTCGGCCCGCGTGCTGCTCGACGGCCAGGCCATCGGCTTCATCGGCGAACTGCATCCGCGCTGGCGCCAGAAGTGGGACTTCACCCAGGCGCCCGTGCTGTTCGAACTCGATCTCGACGCCGTCACGGCGCGACCCGTGCCCGTGGCGCAGCCGGTGCCCAAGCACCAGGCCGTCGAACGCGACATCGCGGTGGTCGTGGCCGAAGCGGTGTCGCACGACGCGCTGATGCAGGCCATCCGCGCGGGTGCGTCCGCCTCGGGCCTGCTGCGCGATGCGACGCTGTTCGACATCTACCGTCCGCAGCCGTTGCGCGAAGGCGCCGTGGCGGCGCCGGGTGCGCTGGCACCGGGCGAGAAGAGCATGGCCGTGCGCCTGACCTTCCAGAGCGATGCCGCCACGCTGACGGACGAGCAGGTCGAACCCGCTGTCCGTGCAATCGTCGAACAACTGGGCGCCACCCTGGGCGGCCGCTTGAGAGGATGAAGATGAACGCCGCCGAATTCACGCTCGAAGCCCTCGAAACGCCGGCGCTCACCAAGGCGCACCTGGCCGACCTGCTGTTCGAGCAGATCGGCCTGAACAAGCGTGAGTCGAAGGACATGGTGGAGGCGTTCTTCGAGCTCGTGGCCAGCAGCCTGATCGAAGGCACGGACGTGAAGATTTCGGGCTTCGGCAACTTCCAGATCCGCGTGAAGGCGCCGCGTCCCGGGCGCAACCCACGCACCGGCGAAGCCATTCCGATCGGCGAGCGCCGCGTGGCCACCTTCCATGCCAGCGCCAAGCTCAAGGAGCAGATCCAGGGCAGCGTCGAGCCGCAGGGCGGCACTTCCGAAGTCGAGTGGAGCCTGGGCGCGGAATAGTGCTTGGTGCTGTGCGGCCGCGTAGAGTAATCTATGAGGTTTCCCGCGCACAGTCTTGATTTCAATGGAGAAAACGCTCCCGCCGATTCCCGTCAAACGCTACTTCACCATCGGTGAGGTCGGCGAGCTCTGCGGTGTGAAGCCGCACGTGCTGCGCTATTGGGAGCAGGAGTTCACGCAGCTGCGCCCGATGAAGCGGCGCGGCAACCGCCGCTATTACCAGCACCACGAAGTGCTGATGATCCGCCGCATCCGCGACCTGCTCTACGACCAGGGCTTCACCATCAGCGGTGCGCGCAACAAGCTGCAGGAACTCACGCAGGGCGAGCGCGACCGCCGCAAGGCGGGCGAAGTACCGCTCGAAGGCCTGGAGGCCATCGAGATCGGCCAGGAGGAATTCGACGCCGCCGTGCACGAGGAACCGAGGCCCTCGGCGGCCGCGCAGACCGTCGATCTGTCGCAGTTGTTGCACCTTCGCCGCGAACTCTTTGAAATTCGTGAGCTCCTGACTGTCGGACACTGAATTTAGCCCGCTATAATCGAGAGCTTCGGTGTGTGGCGCAGCCTGGTAGCGCACTTGCATGGGGTGCAAGGGGTCGAAGGTTCGAATCCTTTCACACCGACCAATAAAACGTCCAAGGGCGTCCGGTTTCATCCACCGGACGCCCTTTTTCATTGGAGAACTGGGCGAATCGCGTCCGGAGGCATACACTGAAATCTGGTGACTGCCAGCGCCAAGGGGGGGTACAAAAGGGGGTACAAACCTCCTGAACCCCCAGGGATGGCAGTTTTGTACCCCCACCCCCCGGGAGGTAGCCCTATGCCATTGACCGATGCCGAGTGCCGGAATGCCAGCTGTCCGCCCGAGCGGAAGCAGGCGCGCTATGCCGATTCAGGTGGCCTCTACCTGGAAGTCTCTGCATCGGGCTCCCGCCGCTGGTTCTGGAAATTCAAGATCGAAGGGGTTGAGAAGAAATTCGCCCTTGGTCCCTATCCCAGCGTGAGCCTCGCTGCGGCACGCAAGGCGCGTGATGCGGCCAAGGCGCAGAAAGCGGCCGGGATCAACCCCATTCAGGCGAGGCAGGTCGTCAAGCTCAAGGCGGCCGTGAACACCGGCGACACCTTTCGGGAGACCGCGCTCGAGTGGTTCGACAAGCACCATACGCGCTGGAGCGGCCACTACGCCACGCGCGAGAAGCGCAACCTGGAAAAGGATCTGTTCCCGTACTTCGCTGCTCGTCGCATCAGCGAAATCGAGGCCATCGAGTTGTTGGCGGCCCTGCGCCGTGTCGAGGAGCGTGGCGCTCTCGACGTGGCTGGCCGCGTGCTTATGACGGCACGCGCGGTGTGGCGCTACGCGGTCGCCACCGCGCGGGCGCCGCGCGACATCACGGCGGATCTCAAGGGGGCGCTCACGCCCCATAAGAAGCGGCACTTCGCGGCGATCACCGATCCGGCCCAGTTGGGGACGCTGATACGCGTCATCCGGGGCTACCAAGGCGGAGCCATCGTGCGTACGGCGCTTCAATTGGCGCCCATGCTTTTTCAACGCCCCAACGAACTTCGAGGGGCGGCCTGGTCCGAGATCGATCTTGATGGGGCGCTCTGGACCGTGCCCGCGGCGCGGATGAAGCGGCGCATCGAAGGCAAGGAGCACGGCGATCCGCACTTGGTGCCTCTGCCCAGACAGGCCGTGGAGCTGCTGCATAAGCTGCACCCCATTACGGGTCACGGTGCGCTTGTCTTCCCGGGCGAGCGCAGCCATGAGAGGTCTATTTCGGACAACACCCTGCGCGCAGCCCTTCTGACCTTGGGTTACGGGCCGACTGTGCAGACAGTTCATGGCTTCCGGGCGACAGCTCGGACCTTGCTGGCTGAAGTGTTGGAAATTGATCCTCTGGTGATCGAGGCCCAGTTGGCGCATGCCGTCAAGGACGCGAACGGGCGCGCCTACAACCGTACCCAGTACCTCAAGCAGCGCACTGCGATGCTTCAGCGGTGGGCGGATTATCTGGACACGCTGGCTACCAGGTCGAGCTCTTCGCCGGTTGAGTTGAAGGCGGCCGCATGAGGGGCTCGTGTCGGGCCATAGCACGGCATTCGGATCTGCTGTAAACGCGCCTCCCGAGCGTGTCGGTCCGGACCATCAGATCAACTCGTGTGCCCGTTCATCCGATCCGCGATCCATGATTGCACGGCGCTCTCCGGCCACGCCGCAGTGCGTTGCCCGGCTTTCACCGACCGTGGAAAGGTGCCCTTGCGCATCTGCTCGTAGATCGCCGACCTGCACAGGCCTGTGAGGCGCGCGACTTCAGGAAGCCTCACAAGTCTGTCTGGTGCGCACTTCATGGTGTGCGCCACAGGCATCGTTGAGTCGGCGCGGAGGAGGGCGAGCGCTTCTTGCAGCAGATGAGCCGCCTGCAGGGTTCGTTGAGCAGCACGGTCAGCGGCGGTTTGCGCGCTCGATTCGACGTAGGTCTGGGCTCGCATGTGGCGTTGCCTTTCGGTTTTCCGCAGTGCGTCCATTGCAGTTGCGGGACATCCATAGGTTGCCAGGTAGGTCTGCTAAGCCCAACCTGCTACAGCGATGCGAGGCGCAGCGCCTGCTCCCCAGCGAAGTCCCCAGGAGCGGCGCTCAGCGCAGGTTCCAGGTAAGGGGCTTTGGCTGATGCGGAACGACCCTGGACTGCCGGAGATAGCAAGCGTGTTGGTTGGGTCAGAGATCGGCGGAATCCAACAGAACGGGAACGCGAAGCGCCGGTTCAGCGCTATCAGGTTGGCGGCACATCGCGCAAAGCTGGGACTATCTGCTGCGATCTATGGGCAACTGGTTGGGGTCCCTGGACAGACGATCTACCACTGGGAACAAGGCAAGGCGCGTCCGCGGGCAACCGGGGCGCCGATTCCGCACATGCAGGGGTAAACATGATGGAACTGGGGCTGGGCGGACGGGCCTGAGTTAGGTAGCGGAACCTCTTGAAATCGAAAGCCGTGACACCTATCTTCTCTCCCGTCGGAAATTGGTCGACCGAAAAGGAGGTATGAAATGACCATGAACTTGCTCAAGCAAATCGCCGGCTCCCGCCTGCCTGTCTCGTTCTATCGCGCTGAGGACATCGACCAGGTCAGGGTGCTCCGGGCCGCAGGGCTCGTGATCGCCCTGGTGCCGTCGCCTTCGGACCCGATCTCCCTGTCGGGTTCCCCCTCAGCGGCCCAGGTGCTGGCCATCACTGCAAAGGGGCGCGAGGAACTCGCGAAATTCAGCTACCCCGAAACGCGACCTCCACGCTGGCGATTGCGCATGCCGCGGATCAAGACCGCCGGGCACGCCCCCTCGCTCGGGCCTCCTACCTCCATTCATCGCGACACGGCCAGACCGCACTAGGTCGCCGCGCCGGGACCGGAGGTAGCCGTCTCGGCCCCCGAATGTGCTTTTCTTTTCTTCAGGGCACTGGGGGATGCCCCGGTGCTCCGTTGGACCATCACGGAGGTTTTCGCCATGTATCGTTCACTTTTTCCTCGCGACATCTTCGCCGAGGTGGATCGCCTGCAGCGCGATGTGCAGCAGGCCTTCGATCTGTCGCCCACCATTCGCGGCTTTGCGCGCAATGGTTTTCCTGCCCTGAACGTGGGCAGTACCTCGCAAGCCCTGGAGATCTATGCCTTCGCACCAGGCGTGGATCCTTCCTTGCTCGAAGTCAATCTGGAGCGCGGGCTGCTGACGATTTCCGGCCAGCGCAAGAGCACTTTGCCCGCAGCAGGAGACAAGGCGACGGTGCATATCAATGAGCGCTTCGAGGGAGCGTTTCGCCGGGTGATGACGCTGCCCGACGACGCGGACCCCGACGCCGTCGAGGCGAAGTTGCGCGATGGCCTTCTGCACATCACGGTGCAACGTCGGGCATCTGCGCAGCCGCGCCGAATCAGCATCCAGTAACGAAGGCACGAAAGGAGACCACCATGAGCAACAACATCCAGACCTCGCGCCAGGTCGCACCGGACGGGATTGCGCAGAAGGAGCACTCCCGTTACAGCGATGCTGCGCTGACGCCGCCCGTTGATGTGATCGAGGATGAAAGCGGGATCACGCTCTATGCTGATTTGCCCGGCGTCAGCCGGGACAAGCTGAATCTGCATGTGGAAGCCGCGACCCTGACAATTGAAGCGGAGTCCGCACTGGCGGTGCCGGACGGTCTGAAGACCAGCCACACCGAAGTGGACCTCGGTCGATTCCGCCGCGTTTTCACCCTCAGCAAGGAGTTGGACACGCAGAACGTGACGGCTGAACTCGTGCAGGGCGTACTGAAACTGCGAATTCCCAAGGCGGCACACGCTCAGCCACGGCGCATCGACATCCAAGTGGCCTAGGCACGCGACCTAGCGGGCGGCAAGGGGCTGGCCCTTGCCGCTCAACTGCTCGAAGCGAGAGTGCACGTGGGCAGGGGATGCGAGCTGGTTCAGACTGCCGAGAAGCGCTCGGCCAGCCTCTCCCGCTCAAAGGCCTCGACCACGAAATCGACGAAGGCGCGCGTCTTGGCCGGCAGCAGCCGCCCTCCGGCGAAGTAGAGCGAGATGGGCCCGCCGTCGGCATACCAGCGCGGCAGCACGCGCATCAGCGCGCCGCTTTCTAGATGTGGCAGCGCATGCGGCATCGCAACCAGTGCGACGCCCAGGCCGAGCAGCGCAGCACGACACAGCGCGTCTGGGTCACTGAGCACGATGCGCGGTTGCAGCTCGACAGGAGCCTGCGCGCCGGCACGGTCCCGCATCATGCGGTCGCGCAGCCGGCCGCTGTGTACCGAGCGCATCACGATGCCGTCGAGTGCTGCGAGATCGGCCGGCTCGCGTGGTGCCTTGCGCCCCGCCATGTAGGTCGGCGATGCCACCGCGACGATGTGCGCACGTGCCAATTCACGCGCCACGACGCCGGGCGTGAGTTCGGTACCGCCGCCAATGGCCGCGTCGTAGCCCTCCGCGATCAGGTCCACGTGCCGGTTGTCGAAATGCCAGTCGGGGCGCACGGCCGGGTGGCGCTGCATGAATGCCGGCAGCAGCGGCACCACATAGTCCACGCCGAAGCCTGGCGCCATGCTCACCTTGAGGACGCCGGCCGGCTGCCCGGCCTCGGTCGAGACGCCCGCAATGGCTGTCTGGATGTCCTCCAATCCGCCCGACACCGACTGCAAGAACCGCTCGCCCGCCTCGGTGAGGGTGAGGCGCCGCGTGCTGCGCTGAAACAGCCGCACGCCGAGGTTGGCCTCAAGCCTCGCCACGTTGCGGCTCACGGCTGCGGGCGTCAGACCCAGCCGGCGCGCCGCCTCGGAGAAGCTGCCCGACTCGGCGCTGCGAACGAAGGATTCGAGATTGGCGAGTGTTTCCATGGCTTCTTATTTTCAAGCATTGCTTGAAAAAGATTCCAACCATTACTGGCTACCGAGAAATGAGTCCCGGGCCGACCATTGCGCCATGTCCAACCCCTTCCACCAAGGAAACACCATGACCTCCTCGTCTTCTTCTTCCGTCTCTTCTCTTTCCACCGCCACGCTGCCGCTGTCCGGCAAGGTGGCTCTCGTGACCGGCGCCTCGCGCGGCATGGGCGCCGGCATCGCCCGCCGGCTGGCCGCCGACGGTGCAGCGGTCGCCATCACCTATGTCGCCTCACCCGAACCGGCGCAAGCCGTGGTCGCCGCCATCGAAGCCGCGGGCGGCAAAGCGCTTGCCATCGCCGCCGATGCCAGCCGGCCCGACGAAGTGCGTGCCGCGGTGGCGCAGGCCGTCGCTACCTTCGGGCGCCTGGACATCCTCGTGAACAACGCCGCCATCGCCATCGGCAAGCCCGTGCAGGACATCGGCCTTGACGACTTCGACCGCATGGTGGACGTCAACCTCAAGGGCCTGTTCGTTGCCACGCAGGAAGCGCTCAAGCACATGAGCGAGGGCGGCCGGGTGGTGAACATCGGCAGCATCAACAGCCAGTACGTGCCTTACGCCGGCGGGGCTCTCTACGTGATGACCAAGGCCGCCGTGGCCGGTCTGACCAAGGCGCTGGCTCGCGACCTCGGCCCGCGTGGCATCACGGTCAACAACGTGATGCCCGGCCCGACCGATACCGACATGAATCCCGCGACCAGCGACTTCGCGCAGCAGGCGCGCACCTACATCGCGCTGGGCCGCTATGCACACGTGGACGAGATCGCCAACGCGGTGGCCTGGCTCGCCAGCCCCGCGGCGAGCTTCGTGACCGGCGCGAGCATCGCGGTTGACGGCGGCTATTCGGCCTGACCCCATCGTTCATCCACACAAGGAGCTTCACCATGAAGATCGGATTCATCGGCGCCGGCAGCATCGGCCTCGCGCTCGCCAAGCAGTTCTCCAACGCCGGCCACGACATCGTGCTGTCGAACAGCCGAGGCCCCGAATCGCTCGCCGACCCGGTACGCAGCACCGGCGGCAAGACCCGCGCCGGCACGCGCGCCGAAGCGGCGCGGGCCGACATGCTCGTTCTCTCGGTGCCCTGGCAGCACTTGGGCAGCGCCACTGCCGGCCTGCCCGCACTGGACGGCCGCATCGTGATCGACACCATGAACCCGGTCGAGATGCCAGGCTTTCGCCTCGCTGAACTCGGCGGCCGCACGTCGAGCCAGGTGGTGGCCGACCACGTGCCGGGTGCGCGCGTGGTGAAGATCGCAAACACGCTACCGCCGCCCCTGCTCGCGGCCGATCCGCGCACGAACGGCGGGCGCCGTGTGCTCTTCATGTCGGGCGACGACACGCAGGCCAAAACGGAGGTGGCGCGGCTCTTCGAATCGCTGGGCTTTGCGGTGGTGGATTTGGGTGAGCTCGCTACGGGCGGCGCGATGCAGCAGTTCCCGGGCGGGCCGCTGCCAGCGTTGAACCTCGTCAAACAAGGGTAGCCAGGCTTCTCGCATATGAGGGAAGAGGGCTTGATTAATTTCAATATTCAATTATTATTGAAATATGGAAGAAAAAGCCGTCATTCAGGCCTTGGCCGCGCTGGCCCAGCCCGTTCGCCTTCAGGTTTTTCGGGCGCTTGTCGTTGCTGGTCCTGCTGGACTCACACCAGGCGTACTGGCGGAGCAGCTTGGCGTGCTGCCGACAAGTCTCTCGTTCCATCTCAAGGAGCTGGCGCATGCCAACCTGGTCAGCCAGGAGCGTGACGGCCGAAACCTGATCTATCGCGCGGTGTTCGAGCAGATGAATGCGCTGCTCGGCTACCTCACGGAGAACTGCTGTCAGGGCGAGGCTTGCCTCGTCGACGGCGCCACTGCCTGCGACTGCTGAAGGAGAAACCCATGAAGCGCTTCCACGTCCACCTGCACGTCGACGACCTCGCCAAGAGCATCGACTTCTATTCAAACCTGTTCGCATCGCCGCCAGCACGCGTCGAGGCCGACTATGCGAAATGGATGCTCGACGATCCGCGCGTCAACTTTGCGATCTCCACGGTCGGGCATGGCAAGGGCATCGACCATCTCGGCATTCAGGCTGACGATGACGCGGAACTGGCTGAGCTGAAAGCGCGCGGTCAGGCAGCCGACCAGACCCTGCTCGACGAGGGTGAGACCGTGTGCTGCTACGCGCGCAGCGAAAAGCACTGGGTCACCGATCCGCAGGGGATCGCATGGGAGCATTTCCAGACCTTGGACGGCGCCGTGCCGGTCTATGGCCAATCCAAGTCCACAGCCAAGGCCGAATCCGCTTGCTGCGCGCCTGGTGCGGCCCGGGGCATCCCGGTCAACGTGTCGGTCAGAGCCACGGGCGCCTGCTGCTGAGGGCTGCGCCATGCCCAAAGCACCTTCCGATTCGCTGGTCAGATCGCTGTTCGTCCGTGCAGAGGCCGCGTCTCTCGCGCCGGTGCAGTCCCTTCTTCGGGATGCCGGCCTTCCCGAAACCGATCTTCGAGAAGAGCACATGGAGGCCTTCTTCGTGAGCCGCGCGGGAGACGAAGGGATTCTTGCCTGTGTCGGTCTGGAACGGTTTGGCGACACCGCCTTGCTTCGTTCTCTTGCGGTTCGCGCTGATGCGCGCGGCCATGGCGTGGGCGATCAGGCCCTAAAGACCATGGAAGCCTTCGCCGCGTCGAAGGGTGTGAATCGCCTCTGCATCCTCACCACCACGGCAGAACCTTTCTTCGAAGCCCGAGGCTTCGAGCGATGCGACCGCACGGCGCTGCCGGCTTCCGTGCAGGCCAGCAGCGAATTCAAGAGCCTGTGCCCGGCCTCGGCCGTGTGCATGTTCAAAGAGATCAAGCCCACTTCCTCTACCGAGAAACATCGTCATGGCTGACAAGACCTACAACGTGCTGTTCATCTGCACTGGAAACTCTGCGCGCTCCATCCTGGCCGAGGGCCTGCTGAACCATCTGGGCGAAGGGCGATTCAAGGCCTACTCAGCTGGTAGCCATCCCACGGGCAAGGTCAACGCCTATGCGTTGCTCACGCTGGAAAAGATGCACCTTCCTAGCACTGGCTATCGTAGTAAGAACTGGGACGAGTTCGCGAAGTCGGATGCACCGGCGATGGATTTCGTTCTGACCGTCTGCGACAAGGCCGCGGGCGAAGTGTGCCCAGTGTGGCCTGGCCAACCGATGACGGCGCATTGGGGCGTAGCCGACCCTGCGGCCTTTGAGGTGTCGGACGAGGCCACCGAGCGTCAGTTCATGGACACGGCCCTCACGCTGAAGCGCCGCATTGAACTGATGCTGGCGTTGCCTCTGGCTCGGCTCGACTCGATGGCCATCCAGCGCGAGATCCGCGACATCGGCAAGGTTCAGAAGGCTGCGCAATGACGCTCAACGTACTCATCCTCTGCACCCACAATTCAGCCCGCAGCGTGCTGGCCGAGGGCATGCTCAACCACTGGGCCCTGAGGCTCGGCAAGGACGTGAAGGCGTTCAGCGCCGGCAGCGCGCCCAGCGGAAAGATCAACCCGTTCGCCATCGACGTGCTGCAGGCCGCCGGCGTGAACACCGAGGGCTTTCGCAGCAAGAGCTGGGACGAGTTCTCGACGCCACCCATGCACGTCGTGATCACGGTGTGCGACAGCGCGGCGCAGGAAACCTGCCCGTACTGGCCTGGCACGCGTGTCAAAGTGCATTGGGGATATCCGGACCCGTCGAATACCGAGGGTGGCGATGCCGCCAAACGGCAGGCCTTCGAGCTCACGCGCCAGGCGATTTCCTATCGCATGCTGCAGCTGCTCGCCCTCGAAAACCCGGAAACGATGAGCGACGCCGAGCTGCAAGAGCGGCTGACGCGCATCTCTGCGAACTGACATCATGAGCGCTGTCATTGAAAGTCCGCGCGTCCGCGCGGCCCCCATGAGCGTGTTCGAGCGCTACCTGACGGTGTGGGTGTTCCTCTGCATCGTCGTTGGTATTGCGCTGGGGCAACTGTTTCCGGCCGCATTCCAGGCGGTGGGCCGTCTCGAAGTCGCCCAGGTCAACATCCCCGTGGGCGTGCTGATCTGGGTGATGATCATCCCGATGCTGTTGCGCGTCGACTTCGCAGCCCTCGCGCAGGTGAAGAACCATTGGCGCGGCATCGGCGTGACGCTGTTCATCAACTGGGCGGTGAAGCCGTTCTCCATGGCCTTCCTCGCCTGGCTCTTCGTGCGCCATGTGTTCGCCGGCTCGCTGCCGGCCGACCAGATCGACAGCTACGCAACACCGCAGCAAGACCGAATCTCGCAACTTCTGGCGCGAAACGGTGAACTGCAACTTCGGTCCCCCGGTGATACAGCTCGACAGCCGGCGCACGACCGAGATCTGGAGCGATGGTCTGGCGGAGTACCGGTGGCAGATCACGGCCGACGTCCCGCACTTCTGGCATCCGGGTCAAGGCTCTGCGAAGACCTGAATACACCGCAGGTGTTCATGTCGTCCATGCCCTCCGCCCGGTTAGCATGCGGCGGGCGCCACCTTTCTGCTTCTTGACCAAGCTTCCTGCTTGGCTACGGCTTGGGCATGGGCGCGGTGAGCACTACGCACATTGCCCCGCGCTTCGATTCAGATATCTCCGATTGGGAACTGCGTCGCAACAGTGTGCTGGCCGTGCACGAGTACGTGTCGGGAAACCTGATCTACGCCAACGCCCATAAGTTCGTGCCTCACACCTTCCATCTGGTGCAAAGGAGTCGATGGTGCTCGCCGCCGACTTGACCAACGGGGCGATTCGGCAGACGGGTGGCCTCGGCGGGTAGAGCCAGTCGGGGTGGCCGCGGAGACGGTGGACAGGGTGAACGGGAAGAAAAAGTGCGCGCGGGTTTAAGGGCTGAGCTCGGGTCCGTTCACGGCACTCTCTAGGCCATACCGGCGTCGATCAGCGCCCCCGATCGGACGATGAGCCGGTGAAATGCATTGCCCAGAGCGCACAGCCGGCGCAGCGGACGCGCGAATGCCGATTTTCCGAGCATCATGGCGCTGTTCCCGAACGTGAAGCTTCCGGCCTTTCGGTCGCGATCTGGTAGAGCTGAACGGCGTTGTCGTGGAAGAGCATTTGTTTCTGGGCCGTGCTCGCACCGGCCGCGACGCGCTTCAGCGCATTCCACACGACCCCGTACCCGGCAGAACTGCGATCGACCGGGAAGTTGCTTTCGAACAGGCAGCGCTGCGCGCCGAACAGCTCGAGCACGGGGTGCATCAGCGGCTTCCACGCCTCGGCCAGCGCTTGCGAGGAGGGCGGCGCGGGGCGATAGGCGAAGTCGAAGCCGAACACGGCCGTGCCCACGCCGCCGAGCTTCATCGACACGTTGGGGCATTCGGCCAAGCGCCGCAGCCAGGGGAGCGCCTCCTGCAGCGCGGCACCGGGGCGGCCTTCGTAGCGCGCCACGCCGAGCAGGCCGCCCAGGTGGTCGACGATCAGCGGGATGTGGGGGAACGCCACTGCGAGGTCGAGCACGTCTTCGAGCTGCGGGTGGTAGATCCACGCATCGAAGCTCAAGCCGTGCCGCGCCAGGCAGGCGTAGCCCGCGCGAAACGCCGGGTCGGCGTACAGCCGCGGCATCGGGCGCGGCAGCACGCCGTGCCGGAACTCGGCGTCGTACGCGCCGCTGTTGCGGATGCCGCGAAAGCGCCCTTCGCCCGCAGCCACCTGCGCGGCCAGCACGTCGTCGACCGCGTCGCCCAGGCGAAGGTCGGCAAAGCCCACGATGGCGGCGGCCACCCGCGTGGCCTGCTGGCGCCGGTTGACCTCGCGCGTGGCCGCCAGCACGGCCGTGGTCTCGCCGACCGGGCGCAGTGCCTGCGGGCCTTCGCCGGTGTACTGCCAGCCGCATTGCACGTACACCGTCGCGCGGATGTCGTG
The DNA here is from genome assembly GCF_059416345.1 of Variovorax sp. GW821-FHT09D07. Classification (NCBI taxonomy): domain Bacteria; kingdom Pseudomonadati; phylum Pseudomonadota; class Betaproteobacteria; order Burkholderiales; family Comamonadaceae; genus Variovorax; species Variovorax sp. GW821-FHT09D07. The sequence goes on along the minus strand of NZ_JBWKOY010000001.1, from coordinate 1,174,116 downwards.
GCCGCGCGCATCGGCCAGCAGGTCCTCGGGCATGTAGCCGCCCCAATGCTCCGAGAAGTGATGGTGCGCATCGATCATCGCCAGGCCGGGATCGAGCGCCTCTTCGCGGCTCGCCGCGAGCCAGGCGGGGTCGGCCTGCCGGTGCGCGATCTGCCGCAGCCCGGTGTTGTGGTTGTCGTCGTCGGTCGGCATCGCGTCAGACCCCCAGGTAGGCTTTGCGGACATACGGGTCGTCGAGCAGCTCCGCGCCCTTGCCTGACTTCACGACCTCGCCGCGTTCCAGCGCGTAGGCGTTGTGAGCGAGCCGCAGGGCCAGCCGCGCGTTCTGCTCGACCAGGATGATCGACATGCCACCGGCGTTGAGCTTGCGGATCGCCTCCGCGATCTCGGCCACCACCTTGGGCGCGATGCCCAGCGACGGCTCGTCCAGCATCAGCAGCTTCGGCCGCGCCATCAACGCGCGCCCGATGGCCACCATCTGCTGTTCGCCGCCCGACAGCGAGCCCGCGAGCTGGTTGCGCCGCTCGTGCACGCGTGGAAACAGCGCGTAGATCTGCGTCAGCGATTCCAGCCGCTCGGCGGCCGACTTGATGGTGTGCGCGCCGACCAGCAGGTTCTCCAGCACGGTCATGCGGCCGAACAGCCGCCGGCCTTCCGGCGACAGCGCGATGCCGCGCTGCACGCGCTGCTCGGGCGACAGCCGGTGGACCTCCTCGCCGTCGAGACGGATCGAGCCGCTGCTCATTGGCACGCTGCCGGCAATGGCCTTGAGCGTGCTGCTCTTGCCGGCGCCGTTGGAGCCGATCAGCGCGACCAGCTCGCCCTTGTTCACGCGGAAGCCGACCGAACGGACCGCCTCCAGCAGACGGTAGTGAACGCCGAGCTTTTCGACTTCAAGCATGGGCATAGTCAGGGGCTCCCAGGTAGGCTTCGACGACGGCGGGGTTGGTGCGGATTTCTTCGGGGCTGCCTTCGGCGATCTTCTCGCCGTGGACCAGCACCACGATGCGCTCGCAGATTTCCATCACGATCGCCATGTGGTGTTCCACCAGCAGCAGCGTGAGGCCGTGCTCCTTCTGCAGCTTGCGCAGCAGCCGCGTGAGCTCGTTGCATTCTTCGTGATTCAGGCCAGCTGCGGGTTCGTCCATGAGCAGCATCGTCGGCTGCGTCGCCAGGCCGATCGCGATGCCGAGCTTCTTCTGCAGGCCGTAGGCCAGCGTGCCGGCGGGCACGTCGCGCCATGCCTGCATGTTCACGATCTCCAGGATGCGGTCGACCTCCGCGTCGACCGCGTGCGGCGCGAGCAGCCCGTGCGTGCGCCGCATCAGGCGCTGCGGCGCCGAGCCCTCGATGCGCGAGAGCAGCGAATGCTCGATGTTCGTCGCCACGGTCTCTTCCGCGAAGGTGGTGGTCGACTGGAACGTGCGCGCCAGCCCCGCTGCGACGATGAGGCTCGGCCGCAGCCCGGTGACGTCGCGGCCGTTCAGCCGCACGCGGCCGTGTGTCGGCGCCAGCGTGCCGCTGATGGTGTTGAATGCGGTGGTCTTGCCCGCGCCGTTCGGGCCGATGAGCCCGACGATCTCGCCGGGGCGCACCTTGAACGACAGGTCCTTCACCGCCGCGAGCCCGCCGAAGTGCTTCGAGAGGCCCTGAACTTCCAGCAGGAATCCGCTCATGGCTTCGCCCTCCGTGCCGTCGCCATGGCCACGATGCCGGCGATGCCGCCGGGCAGAAAGCGCAGGATCAGGATGAGCGCCGCGCCGTAGAAAATGTGCTGCGTCTGCACCGCGCCGCGAAAGAACTCGGGCAGTGGCGTGAGCACCAGCGCACCGACCATCGGGCCGTACAGCGACTTGCGCCCGCCGATCACGAGCATCGTGATGAACGCCACCGAGGCGCCGGTCGCGAACGACTCGGGCGAGATGAAGCCGATGTAGCGTGCGGTCAGCACGCCGCCCAGGCTGGCAAGCACGCTGCCGCCGATGTAGGCCACGATCTGCATGCGCAGCACGCTCAACCCCGTCGATTCGGCCAGTGCGGGGTTGGCCGCCACGGCCGTCATCGCGCGGCCCAGCGGCCGGCTGAACAGCCAGACCATGAAGCCCACCGACGCGATCGCCAGCAACAGCGCTAACGCATAGAAGCGCTCCCGCGAGTCCAAGACAAACCCCCCGAGGCTCAGCGGCGGGATGCCGGCGATGCCGTTGGCGCCGCCGGTGATCGACACCGCGTCCAGCAGCACCAGCCGCACCAGCTCGGCAAAGGCAAAGGTCACGAGCACGAAGTAGACCCCGCGAAGCCGCAGGATCACCCATCCCAGCAGGCCCGCCACCACAGCGCCCACTAGTAACGAGAGGGCAGCCGCGGTGATCGTTCCCAGGCCGAACATCGACGAAAACAGCACCGAGCCGTAGGCGCCCAGCGCCACCGGTGCCGAGTGCCCGAACGACAACTGCCCGCTGCGGTCGATGAGCGAGAGCCCGTTGACGATCACGATGTTGATGCACGAGAGGATGGCCAGGTGCAGCACGAACTGTCCCGCAGCCCAGGGCCATGCCGCGGCCAGCACCGCGGCCACGGCGCCGACCACGGCCAGCTTGCGGCCGTGAGGTAGCTTCCAGGCTGGCGAGGTGCGCGGGGCGGGCGCCCCCGCTGTCAATTGGGTCGTCATGTCAGGCTTCTCCTCGGCCGATCAGGCCCCGCGGGAATGCCAGCATTCCCACCATCACCAACAAGAAAATCAGCATGTCCGCAGTGCTCGTGCTCAGGAACAGCGTCGAATAGCTTTCGAGCAGGCCGAGGCACAGGCCCGCGAGCGCGGCGCCGGGAATGCTGCCCAGGCCGCCGAGGATCACCACCATGAAGGCCTTCAGCAGCGGCGTCTGTCCCATGAAGGGCGACACCGAGAACAGCGGCGCCATCAGCGCCCCGCCGATGGCCGCCAGCCCCACGCCGATGCCGAAGCCCAGCGGGTAGTACAGGCGCGCACGCACGCCCTGGATGGCGGCGGTCTCCGAGTCCTCGACCACCGCGCGCAGGCCACGGCCCGCGCGCGAATGGCGCAGGAACGCGTATAGCAGCAACAGCACCAGCACCGCGAACCCGACCACGTACACGCGCGAGTTCGCCACCGTCACGCCCAGGATGGTGGTGGCGCCCGATGCGATCGACGGCAGCGATACCGGGTCCGGGCCGAAGGCCATCAGGGCGACGTTCTGCAGGATCAGCGCCAGCCCGATGGTCACGATCATTCCGTTCAGCTCGTCCTTGCGGAACGGCTTCAGGATGAACCACTCCAGCAGGCTGCCGACCACGATCGCGGCTACGAAGCTCAAAGCCACGGCTGCCAGGAACGGCAGCGCGAGCTTCGTCGTGAAGAAGTAGGCGGCGAACGCGCCCAGCATGTAGAACTCGCCGTGCGCGAAGTTCACCATGCGCATCACGCCGAACACCAGCGTGAAGCCAACGGCCATGAGCAGGTAGAGCAGCCCGACGATCAGGCCGTTGACCGTCGCCTGCCCGATCAATAGATTCCAGTCCATACCGATCCTTGCGTTGGTTGCGATGCGTGCGTCGTGGCGGCGCTCAGTTGCAGCCTTCGGTGACCGTGCAGCGCGCGCGGATCACCTCGACGCCGTTCTTGATCTCCGCGACATAGAAGGGCACGGCGAGCTGGTGGTCGACACCGTAGTTCGCCTTGCCAGTCCAGCCGAGCTTGCCGAGCACGCCCGCGTAGTCGTTGATCTTCTCGAGCTCGACGCGCACCTTGGCGCTGTCGGTCACCGTGCCGGCGCGGCGCATGGCCTCGAACAGCATGCCCGTGAAGTCGTAGTACGAGGGGCTGAAGCCGTTCGGCGCGCTCTTGTACTTGGCCTTGTAGGCGTCGATGTAGGTGCTGGTCGACTTCAGGTTCGCGTCGATCACCGCGTGCACCATCATTCCTTCTGCAGCCTCCTTGCCTGCCACGGTCAAGAGTTCCGCCGTGGCCGGGCCGCCGGTGCGCACGATGCGTCCCTTGAAGCCCAGTTCACGCGCCTGCTTCGTGATGAGGCCGGCGGTGCCCGGCGCATTGCCGTCGAGTTCGATGGTGTCGATGCCGCGCGCGAGCATGCGCGTGAGCAGCGGCACGAAGTCGACGCGGTCTCGCTCGAAGAATTCCTTGGCCGTCAGTTCGGCGTTGTTCTTCTTGTAGGCTGCTTCCAGGTCGCGTGCGATGACCTGGCCCGACTCGTCGTTGGGGAACAGGCCGCCGGCCTTCTTCACGCCGAGGTTCTTCACCATCCACGCGATCTGCGGCTCGGAGAACTCGTAGGTCGTGACGACCGGTCGGAAGCTGAAGGGCTTGTCGGCCCCCATCGCCTTGTTGGTGAAACCCAGCGTCGAGGTGAGGACCTGGTTCTTCTCCGTGATGGGTTGCACCGCCAGTGTGGGCGCGGAGCCCGTGGGGCCGATGATGAATTTCACCTTGTCCTCAAACACCAGCCGGTTGGCGACCGTGACCGCTTCGCCGGCCTGGTACTTATCGTCGTAGGCCACTACTTCGACGCGGTACTTCTTGCCGCCGACCTCCAGGCCGCCCGCTGTGTTGACCTTGTCGGCCGCGAGTTCCGCGGCGTTCTTCATGGCCTGGCCCCATGCAGCGCCGGGGCCCGACAGCGTCACCAGCGCACCGATCTTCAGCGTTTCCTGGGCTGCGGCCTGCAGCGTCACGGCTGCGAACAGCATCATGCCGAGGGCATTGCGAGTCACTCGATTCATCTTGTCTCCTGTTGAAATGATGTCGCCCGATCGAAGGATTTCGACGACGTTTCGCGCGGTGGAAACATCGCGCCGTGAAGGTCGGCGGGGCATGCGCAATTTTCTGGCGGGGGGTGCTTCGAAGGACAATGACGAATGCGTATGCACTTATTGCAGCGGTGAATAAACGGCCTTCGAAACCGCAGACGCACGCAAGCGCGGTCACGCATTCACGTGACCGTGCTGTAGGTCGCAGGAGAAAGCGCGCGCCCGCAATACGGCGCGACTGCTAGCAGCAGTTGCTAGATGAGCGGTTCGAACTCGCGATGCAGGTGGTCGCGAAAGCTCTGCACCGCCGTCGTGAGTGCCGTGCGGCGTGCCACGATGCTGCCGTAGCTTCGCACCGCGCGGAAGTCTTCGATCTGCACGATCGCGCGCGACTCCCTGGCATTGATCTGCGCCATGGAGCGCGGCAGGAAGGTCACGCAGCTGCCCGTGTCGATCATGCCCATCAGCGTCGGCAGCGTGGATGCGGTCGAGGCCTCGAGCACCGCACCGAAGCGCGCGAACTCGCCGGTCAGCCGTTCGCGCAGGCTGGTGTAGCGCTCGAGAAAGATCAGGCGGTAGGGCAGGATCATTTCCACGACCACGTGCTTTTCCCTGGCCAGCGGATGCTTCGCGGGAACGACCAGCACCACGTCTTCCTCGGCCAGCGGCTGGAACAGCAGATGGTCGTAGTCGCCGTCGACCGCCGTCACGCCGATGTCCGCGGTGCCGTCGCCGATGCTCTTGAGAAGCATCTCGAAGGGCATGTCACGCAGCACCAGCTGCACGTCGGGAAAACGCTCGCTGTACGAATGCATGATGCGCGGCATGAAGGTCGCCGAGATCATCGGTGTGGCTGCGATCACCACGCGGTTGCGCGCCGCCTCCGAGCGGTCGCGGAACTGGTGCAGCACCGCGTACAGGCCCGAGAGGGCTTCTTCGGCGGCGGCGCGCAGCAGGTCGCCGTCGGCCGTGGCCTCGACGCTGCGCGTGGTGCGCTCGATGAGCTTCACGCGCAGCACGTTTTCCAGCCGCTTCACGCGGCTGGACACCGAAGGCTGCGACACGCACAGCCGCTCGGCCGCGCGGCTGAAGCTGCCTTCCTCGAGCACCACGAGGAAGGTCTCCAGTTCAGGCAGGTGAAAACGCAGTTGCGGGTGTCGTTTCAATGGGGAGTTCTCGCGGCGCGCCGGTCGGGGGGCGTCAGCTTATACCAGGCATGCCGGCACCGCATCAGCCGCGCAGTGCCGCGGCAATGGTGCGCACCGGCGTGTCCGGCGTGGCCGACAGCAGCACGTCGAGGATGCCGGCCACCCGCGTGCGGTCGAGGTCGATGCCCGCGGTGCCGCGGAACTTGGCGACGATGTCCTCGCGTGACAACGCGCGCTCGCCGCTGCCCAGGTTCACCGGCACGCGGCGGCTCAGCACCTTGCCCGAGGCGAGGTGCACCGTGACGGCGCCCGAGAAGTACTTCGGGAACTGCGAGTCTTTCTCCTCGATGCATTCGACGCGCTGCGCCATCGCGAGGGTGGCGGGGTCGCGCAGGCTCTCGTCGCTCAGCTCGCCCAGGCCGAATTCACCGCGCAGCAGGCAGGCGGACACGACGAAGTGCGCGCTGAACTTCGCCTCGTAGTCGGAGCGCGGCAAGGCTTTCGCCGCAGCGGGCTCGGCCACGATCGGCATCGTGGCTGCGGGCAGTTCGCACGTGACCTTCAGCACCTGAGCGGGGTCGCCGATCTGCGCGTGCAGCTGCAGCGCGGCTTCAGCGCATCCGTGGATGAAATGGCACACGGGGTAGGGCTTGATGGCCGTGTCCAGAATGGTCCAGCGGCTGCCGAGCCCTTCGGCGATCGAATCGAGGTCGACCTCGCCCGCATGCGCCTGCATGTGCGTTTCGAAGAAGCCGAAACGGCCTTCGTACGGTCGCTGCGGCGAGGCGAAGCCATGGCGCACCATGTATGCCGCCGTGATGCCGGCCAGCGCGCCCCAGCCGGGGTGCATGCGCTTGGTCCAGGCGCCGTCTTCCAGGAACACCTGCACGCCCGAGGCCGTGCTGGCGGCGATGCCCTGCGCATCGATCAACTGCTTCGCATCGAGTTCGAGCAGCTTGCCGGCCACGACAGCGGCGCTGAAGTGGGACAGCAGGCCCGTCGCATGGAAGCCTGCATGGTGAAAGCCACCGTTGACCGACTGGCCGAGTCGGATACAGGTTTCCATGCCGGCCACGTAGGCCGCGATGAGTTCGCCCCAGCGTGCGCCGACCGCCTCGCCGACCGCGAGCGCCGCCGGCAGGCAGGCCACCGTGGGATGCACGATGCTGGCCGGGTGCGTGTCGTCGAAGTCCAGCCCGTGCATGAGGAAGCCGTTGGCCATGGCCGCGTCGCGCGGGGCCAGTCGGCGCGTGCTGCCGATGACGGTGCCGTCGCCCACGCCACCGGCCGCGGCAATGCCTGCCAGGCCGGGCGCCGAGAACGGGAACTGGTGCGAGGCGAAGGCCAGGCCGATGCCGTCGACGATGTGGTGAACCGACTTGGTCCACACGGCCTCGGGCAGGGTGTGCTCGTTCAGGCCGGCGGCAAAGGCGGCCAGCGCCGACGCGATGTTGCCCTGGGGAACGCGGAGGGAAGAAGTTGTTTTCATGCGTGTTGGAAATTGTGATCGCGCGCCTGGTCGTCTGCGTGCCAGGTTTACATCGGAATGTCGATGTCGAGCAGCGGCGCATGCTGCTGCGCACCGTACACGTCGGTATCGCCGACGGCGCCCGACGGAATCCGGCGGGGAAGGGTGGCTTTCCACGCCAGCGCGGGCGGGTACTCGGTGAACAGCACCGCATCAGGGGCCACGCCGTACAGGCCTGCGATCAGCGCCGGCGTGATCACGCCCGAGGCGCGCACGCGCTCGAACAGCGCCGGGTCGTCAAACATGATGTCCAGCGTGATGTGGAACGGGCCTGCGTTCTTGCTCTTGCAGGCCTTGGCAATGTCTTTGAGGCGGGTCATTCGGCTCCTCGCACGTCTTCGTACTCGATCGGGAACATGCACAGCGGATCGTCGATCTCGACCACGTGCTGCAGCATGAATTCGTAGATGGCGCCGCGTTCGATGTCCGACGGCGAGAAGGGGAAGGCCATGTTGCCCTCGCGACACATGCGCCCGGGAAAGTCCGAGTGCAGCAGCGTGACGCGCGCCAGCGACAGCGCCGCGTTGGCGATGTCCTGCGTCTTCGCGACGACCTCGGCGATCAGCGCCAGTTCCACTGGCTGCGCATCGCGCGACGGCTCCCAGCTGCCCATGACGCCGTCGCGGCCGTACACGCGCAGCACGAGCTGGTAGTCGGCGGGCGCAATGCCCAGTGCGCTCACCTTGGTGGCGGTGGAGCCGCGCACGAATTCCAGGAAGCTGTCGATCTGCCCGATCAGCCCCGGGTCGCGCGTGGCGGCCATGGCCATCGCGCTGAAGCCCACGCGCCGCGCGCCTTCGAGCTTGATGGAATACGGCGCGGGCTTCCACGCCATGCCGCTGACGCGCACCACGCGGTCAGTCAGCGCTTCGATCTGGCAGTCGCTCGAATCGACGATGCCGCCGGGTTCGTAGCGGATCACCGGGCTGGCGTTCTCGTGCAGCGCCTGCACCGCCACCGACATCGGCGTGCAGCGCAGCTCCGGGTTGAGCGGCTCGGCCTCGATGAAGTCTTCACCGACGGTGACCAGCAGGCAGTCGTGCTTCTTCGGAATGGCCGCGTTGCAGGCGCATTCGAGCATCTTGCCGGCATACCAGGCCGGTGCCGCGGGCAGGCCGTGGTGCATGGCGAGTGCGACCCACGGCGCCGGGTCGGTGCCGCGCCCGCCGAGGATCACCTGCGCGCCGGCGGCCAACGCCGCGCGGTAGGGCTCGGGGCCCATCATGCCGACGATGCGCTCGGCGCCTTCGATGTCCTCGGGCCGCAGCGCGGGCGCATGGCCGAGCGCGCGCACCTTGCCGGCTTCGAGCTGTTCGAGCAGGAAGTCCTTGTCTTGCTCCGCATGGATCAGCGCCATCTTGAAGCTGAGGCCGTGCTCGCGCGCCACCTCGCGGATGATGTCGGCGCAGGCCTGCAGGTGCGGCTCGCCGCCCGCGCCGCCGCAGGTGCCGACCATCATCGGGATGCCGTTGCGGATGGCGCCGCGCAGCAGCAGCGACAGGTCGCGCTTCATCGCCATGCGCGAGTTGAGCGTCTTGCCCGAGCCCAGGTAGTGCGGGCCGGGGTCGGAGCTGCCGCCGTCGACGCCGATCATGTGCGGCTTGCGCGCCAGCGCGGCCTCCAGCGAGCTCTCGGGAAAGCCGTAGCCGAGGATGCCGCTGGCCGACATCATGCGCACGGTCTTCGGCTGCGTTGCGTGGTTCGCCGCCATCAGGCCACCTTGCGCCAGTCGCCGGCGCCGGGGCGCACGATGCCGAGGTTCTCGCGCAGCGTCGTGCCGGCGTACTCCTTGCGGAACAGGCCGCGCTTCTGCAGTTCCGGCACGACCAGGCGCACGATGTCTTCGTAGGTCCCCGGCACTTCGGTGGCAGACAGCACGAAGCCGTCGCAGGCGCTTTCGAACCATTCCTGCATCTGATCGGCCACCTGGGCACCGGTGCCGACGAAGCAGGGACCGTCGTTGAGCGTGCCGCGCCCCGAGGACTCGACGAAGTCGCGCACCGACGGGTTCTTCTTGCCGCTGACCTGCACCACCTTGTCGCGCAGGCTCTGCCACGACACGGCGGCCAGTTCGGCGTCGGTGAAGGGCTCGTCGTAGGGGCGGCCCGAGAAGTCGATGTTGAGCGTCTCGCCGATCATGGTCAAGCCGTCGATGGGGCGCGACAGGCTGGCGATGAGGTCGCGCTTTTCGCGCGCCGCGCTTTCCGTCTCGGCCACGATGATCTTGAGTTCGGGTGCGATGCGCACCAGCGAAGGGTCGCGGCCGGCACTCGCGATGCCGTCCTTGAGCGCCTTGTACTGCTTGCGGCCGTTCTCCAGCGTCGGGTACTTGGCGAACACCAGTTCGGCCCAGCGCGACGCGAACGCCATGCCGCGCCCGCTCTGGCCGGCCTGCAGGATCACCGGATGGCCCTGCTGCGAACGCGGCACCGACAGCGGGCCGCGCGACTTGAAGAAGCGGCCTTCGTGGTCGAGGCGGCGCACCTTGTCGGGGTCGGCGAACACGCCGCTGGCCTTGTCCCACTGAATGGCGCCGTCCTGCCAGGTGTCCCAGTGGCCCATGACCACTTCCATGAACTCGTCGGCGCGGTCGTAGCGCAGGTCGTGCTCCAGGTGTTCGGAGGCGCCGAAGTTGGCGGCCTCGGAGTCGTTCATCGAGGTGACCACGTTCCACGCGACGCGGCCCTTGGTCATGAGGTCGAGCGTGGCGAACAGCCGCGCCACATGGAACGGCTCGTAGTAGGTGGTGGAGTAGGTGGCGCCCAGGCCCAGCTTCGACGTCGCCATGGCCATGGCCATGAGCACCGAGGTGGGCTCGAGCTTGATCGCCCGCACGCCGTGCGCCACTGTCTCGCGGTGGCTGTTGCCGTAGATGTCGGGCATGGCGAGCCGGTCGTCGAAGAAGGCCATGTCGAACTTGCCTTCTTCGAGGGTGCGGGCAATGCGCTGGTAGTACTCCGGCGACATGCAATCCGTCATGCTCGACGGGTTGCGCCAGGAGCCGGCGTAGTTGGAGCAGTTCTGGGCCTGCATGAATGCAATGAGCGTCATCTGACGTGCGGTGGTGTTCATCGAGCTGCTTTCCTTTGAGCGATGGTTCGTGCCTTTTCGAGCGCGAATCGAGTATTTGTCCGGCCTCTCCGAGCGTCAATTTCTGCGCTCTGATGAACCTATAGGCGGGGCGAATAATTCGAATCGCAGGGCCGCGGCGCACTCATTTCCAGCGCGTATAGATCCATTGATCCTGGCGATTTGTGGTGCACCAACCCCGTTCCTACACTGCCCGCCATGCAGTCGAAAACGGAGTTGCTCATGCAGGAAACATGTGTTTTGAAACGGCCCCTCGGCGCGGACCGGGCCGCCGGATTCGACGCCGTCGAGTCGGCCATCACCGCCATCGGCCGGGGCGAGTTCGTCGTGGTCGTGGACGACGAATCGCGCGAGAACGAGGGCGATCTCATCATTGCGGCGGACGCCGTCACGCCGCAGGCCATCGCATGGATGGTGCGCCACACCAGCGGCCTGCTGTGCGTGGCGCTGCCCGGCCTGCTGCTGGACGACCTGCAGCTGCCGCTGATGGTCGAGAAAAACGGCGAGTCGCACCAGACCGCGTTCACCGTAAGCGTCGACCTGAAGCACGGCATCCGCACCGGCATCTCCGCATCGGACCGTGCGGCCACGTTGCGTGCGCTGTCCGACCCGGCCGCCGAGCCCGGCGACTTCGTGCGGCCCGGCCACGTGTTCCCGCTGCGCGCACGCCCCGGCGGCGTGCTCGAACGGCCCGGCCACACCGAGGCTGCGCACGACCTCGTGCGCCTGGCCGGCCGCCGACCCGGCGGCGTGCTGTGCGAACTGGTCGCCGCCGACGGCGAGATGGCCCGCCGGCCCGAGTTGCTCGGCTTTGCGCGCACGCACGGCCTTCGCATCATCACCATCGCCCAACTCATCGACTACCGCCGCGCGCGTCGTGACGTCGCGGCCCTGTGCCACCGGGAGACCCTTCCATGAACTTCGACAGCAGACAACTCCGGCAGGTGCTCGGCGCCTTCCCCACGGGCGTGACCGTCGTGACCACCATCGACAGCGCCGGCAAACCGTACGGCGTGACGGCCAACTCGTTCAGTTCGGTGTCGCTCGACCCGCCACTGATCCTGTGGAGCCAATCGATGACCTCGAGCAGCCACCCGGCCTTTCGCGACGCGGAGCGCTTCGTCGTCAACATCATGGCGGACGACCAGGTGCACGTGGCCAACCAGTTCGCGAAGTCCGGCGACGACAAGTTCTGCGGCATCGCGGTGCACCCGGGCCTGGGCGGCGTGCCCGTCATCGACGGCAGCGCGGCGCACCTGGAATGCGTCAAGGTGGCGGCCTATCCGGGCGGCGACCACATCGTGTTCATCGGCCGCGTCGAGCACATCGAGCGCGCCCCGCGCGACTCGCTGGCCTTCGGCGATGGGCGCTACAAGGTCACCTTCGCGCACGACCTCGGCGGCCACGTCAGCGGTCCGGAGGGCGCGGCGAGCCTGCCTGCGCTGGAGGCGGTGCGCATGGCCAACGCGGCGCTGCCGCAGATCTGCGAGGAGATCGGGCAGCGCACGCTCGGGCTCGCCGTGTGGGGCAGCCACGGCCCGACCATCGTGCGCTGGGAGCCGTCGCGCCAGCCGGTCAGTCCTTCGCTGCAGACCGGGGTGGTGGTGAGCCTCACGCAGTCGGCCACCGGCCGTGCCTTCGCCGCCTTCATGGACCCGGGCGTGACCGCGTCGGCGGTGGCCCGCGAGCTGGAAACGCGGGCGATGTCCGGCGAGCCCGACGACGGCCGCCTGGCCACGCGCATCGCCGAGGCGCGGGCGCACGGCATCGCGCGCTCGGTCGGCGAGGCGCCGTCGCTGCGTCACCAGGTCATCGTGAACGCGTTCAGCGCGCCGGTGTTCGACGCCAGCGGCCAGATGGTGCTGGCGCTGTCCACCACCTGCCGTGCCGACTTGCTCGCGCCGGACTGGGACGGCCCCGTGCCCACGGCACTGCTGCAGGCCGCGCGCAAGCTGTCGGCCCGGCTGGGGCACGTACCGCCGGGCTGAGCGCCGCGGCGTGCTGTCGCCTTGGTGGCACCAGTGCGCCGAATACGTGAAAGACGTTTTTCATATTGGACCGCGGCCACGCGGTCCCCCTAGAGTTCCGCCCACAACAATGTGGGCATGCAGCCACCCGGGCGGCGCCGAGGGGCCGGCCCGACACCGAGACAACCCGAAGGAGACTTCCTCATGAAGAAACACCGCCTCTACATCGACGGTCGGTATGTTGAACCGACGAGCGGGCGTTCGCTGCCCAGCGTCAACCCCTACACCGGCCAGGTGTGGGCCGAGATCCCCGACGCCGGCGTGGCCGATGTGGAAGCCGCCGTGGCCGCCGCCGGGCGTGCATTCCGCGAGACCTGGCGCAAGACCTCCGGCGTGGCACGTGCCGCGATGATGCTGAAGCTGGCCGGGCTCATCGAGTCGCACGCGCAGCGCATGTCGGTCATCGAGAGCACCGACAACGGCAAAATCGTGCGCGAGACCGAGCCGCAGATGAAGTGGGTAGGGCGCCAGCTGCGCTTCTTCGCGGGCTACGCCGACAAGCTCTTCGGCCAGCACATCCCGCTCGACCAGCGCGACACGCTCGACTACCTGGTGCACGAGCCTTACGGTGTGGTCGCGCTCATCACCGCCTGGAACTCGCCGCTCGCGCTGCTGGCCAACAAGCTCGCGCCGGCGCTGGCCGCGGGCAACTGCGTGGTGGTGAAGCCTTCGGAGCACGCCTCGGTCTCGACGCTGGAGTTCGCGGCGCTGGTGGAGGAGGCGGGCTTTCCGCCCGGCGTTTTCAACGTGATCACGGGCGGCGCAGAGGCCGGCCGCGCGCTCGTCGACGCACCGGGCGTGGCGCGCGTGAGCTTCACCGGAAGCCCCGGCGTGGGCCGCGAGATCGCGGCCGCCGCGGGCCGCCGGCTGGTGCCGGTCACGCTCGAGCTCGGTGGCAAATCGCCGAACATCATCTTCGACGACGCCGACGTGCCCAAGGCCATCGTCGGTGCGCTGGCGGGCATCTTCGGCGCCACGGGCCAGACCTGCGTGGCCGGCTCGCGCCTGCTGGTGCAGCGCGGCGTGTACGACCAGGTGGTGCGAGGCGTGTCGGAGCGCGCGGCAAAGATCCGCATGGGCGACCCCACGCAGCCCGACACCGAGATGGGCACCGTGGCCAACGAGCCGCAGTTCCGCCGCATCCTGCAGGCGATCGAAGGTGCGAAGGACTCCGGCGCCCGGCTGGTGACCGGCGGCGGCCGCGCCGTCGGGGGCAACCTCGACGCCGGCTACTTCGTGCAGCCGACCGTGTTCGCCGACGTGAACAACCGCAGCGAACTGGCGCAGGAAGAAATCTTCGGCCCGGTGCTCGCCATCATTCCCTTCGACACGGAGGAAGAGGCCATCGCCATGGCCAATGACAGCCGCTACGGGCTGGCCGCCGGCATCTGGTCGAGCAACATCTCGCGCGTCATGCGTGTGAGCCGCGAACTGCAGGCCGGCTCGGTCTGGGTAAACACCTACCGCGCGGTGGCGGCGCAGGCGCCGTTCGGGGGCTTCAAGGAGTCGGGCATCGGCCGCGAGCGCGGCGAGGCCGGGCTGCATGAGTACCTGACCACCCGCAACGTGATGATCGACTTCTCGGACGCCGAGCGCGATCCTTTCGCCATCAAGGCCTGACCTCGCGCGCACCAGGAGACACCTCACCATGTCCAAGATTTCATCGAGCCTGCCGGCGCAGGCCAGCTTCCGGCGCCGCACCGTGCTGATGGCGGGCGCCGCGACGGCGGCAGCCAGCCTCACGGGCCTCACCGGCCTGAACCCCGCGCACGCGCAAGCCTACCCGTCGCGCATCATCAAGCTCGTCGTGCCGTTCCCGCCTGGCGGGTCGGTTGATGCTGTGGCGCGCGCGCTGGCGCCGCAGCTGCAGCGCCAGATGGGCCAGGCCATCGTGATCGAGAACCGCCCCGGCGCCAACAGCGTGCTCGGCGCGCAAGAGGTCAAGCGGGCGCCGGCCGACGGCTACACGATCCTGCTCAACGCTTCGCTGCAGGTGGTGAACCCGCTCATCATGAGCACGGCCACCTACGACCCCGAGAAAGACTTCAAGCCGATCACCTACCTCGGCGCCTTGCCGCAACTGGTGATCGTGTCGGCCGACAGCCCGTACCGCACGCTGCAGGACCTCCTGGCCGATGCGCACCAGCGGCCGGGCCGGGTGCAGTGGGCCACCGCGGCCTACGGCGCGGCGGGGCACCTGGCGGCCGAGCTGCTCAAGGTCAGGGCGAAGGCCGACATGCCGATCATTCCGTACAAGGGAGGCGGCCCGGCGCTCAACGACCTGATGGGCATGCACGTCGCGGCCATGATCGAACCCATGGCCTCGGCCTACCCGTTGGTCAAGGGCGGGCGCCTGCGCGCGCTGGCCATCACCACGCCCAAGCGGCTGCCGCTTCTTCCCGACCTGCCCACGGTGGCCGAGAGCGGCTTCCCCGGCTTCGACATGCCGAGCTGGTACGGCCTGTGGGTGCCGGCCGGCACGCCGCAGGACATCGTCGAGCGGCTCAACGCCGAGATCAGGACGGCCATGCAGTCGCCCGCGGTCTCGTCGAAGCTCGCGGCCATTTCCTTCCAGCCCGTGCTGTCGTCGCCGGCGGAGTTCGCGTCGTTCATTGCGCGTGAACTGGCACTGGACAAGGACATCGTGGCCGCCGCAAAGATCAAGCTGGACCAGTGAGTGATGCAGATCGCCGGCACCCCCCACTCATTCAAACAGAAAGAAGCTTTCCAATGACCCCAATCAAGACCATCGGATTCATCGGCCTCGGCGTGATGGGCGAGCACATGTGCGCCAACCTCGTGCGCAAGTCGGGCCTGCCCGTGCGCATCTTCGACCGTTCGCCCGAAGCCATCGCGCGCGTGGCTGACAAGGGCGGCATCGCCGAAGCCTCGGTCGAGGCGGTGGGTGCGGCGTCCGACGTCGTGTTCCTGTCGCTGCCCTCGATCGACCAGGTTGAGCCCGTGTGCGAGAACCTGATGCGCGCCTCGCCCGCGCCGAAGATGATCGTCGACATGAGCACGAGCGACGTAGCGCGCACGCGCGCGCTGGCCGAAAAGCTCGCTGCGGCCGGCATTGCCTTCGTCGATGCACCGGTGGCGCGCACGCGTGAAGCGGCGGTGCAGGGCACGCTGTTCATCACCGTGGGCGGCGCCCCGTCCGACGTGGACGCCGTGCGCCCATTCCTGGCCTGCATGGGCAGCGACGTGCTGCATTGCGGCGTGGTGGGCTGCGGGCAGATCGTGAAGATCCTCAACAACATCACGGTGCTGATGACGGTGAACGCGCTGTCCGAAGTGCTGACCATCGGCCGCCGCGCAGGCGTCGACGGCAAGGCGCTCTTCGACGCGCTCTCGCAGGGCTCGGCCGACAGCTTCGTGCTGCGCAACCACGGCATGAAGTCGCTGGTGCCCGATACCTTCCCCGAGAAGGTGTTCCCGGTCGACTACGCCATCAAGGACGCCGCGCTGGCGCTGTCGCTCGCGCGCGCGGGCGGGTTCGAGCCGCACATCGCCAGCTACGCGCACGAGATGCTGTGCAAGACGCGCGATGCGGGCTTTGCACCCAACTACCACCCGGCTGTGGTGCAACTGATCGACGGCCGCGTGGCCGTGCCGCAGGGCTGAGCGAGACTGGGCGCTTCAGGCGGAGGCGTCGCCCGCCGTCTCGGTGCCGAGCGCCTTGACGAGCGCCGGCACGATCTGCCGCGTGACGGCGAGCGTCAGCTCCGAGGCGTGGCGCTCGCTCCAGATGACTTCGAGCCGGATGCGGCCGACGGCGGCAGGCACGTCCCGAAAGCGCACACCGGGGTAGCTGCTCTCGCAGTACGAGCGCGGCACCAGCGCCACGCCGAAGCCCGCGCTCACCATCTGCATGATGGTCAGCGGGCTGCGCGCGTAGTGCTTCACGTTGGGGCTGAACCCGGCGGCCGAGCAGGCGCCGACGATGGCGTCGAACACGGTCGGCGCGTGGGTGCGGGGCAGCGCCACCATCGGCGCATCCGCGAGGTCGGCCAGTGTGAACTGCGGGTTGTCGGCGTGCGGATGGTCCAGCGGCAGCACCACGGCAAACGACTCGGTGAAGACCTGCTGGCGGCTCACGTTCATGCGCTCGGGCTTGACGTGTGCGATGCCGATGTCGAGCGCGCCCTGCGACACGGCCCGGACCTGGTCGTCCGACTGCATGTCGGTCACCAGCACCTCGACGTTGGGAAACGCTGAGCGCATCAGTTCGGTGAACGTCGGCATTACGCTGAAGAGTGCGGAAGTCGCCACGCCGAGGCGGATGCTGCCGGCGTTGGTCTGGCTGGCTCGCACGGCCGAGTTCACGGCGGAGCGAAACTGGTCGAGCAGCAGCCGGCTTTCGCGCAGGAAGACCGTGCCGGCATCGGTCAGCCGCACGTCGCGGCGATTGCGCACCAGCAGCACCACGCCCATTTCTTCTTCGAGCGACTTGATCTGCTGCGACAGCGGCGGCTGCGAGATGTGCAGCTTCTCGGCCGCCCGGCTGAAGTTGAGCTCTTCGGCCACCATCACGAAGTAGCGAAGTTGCTTGAGGTCCATTGTGGCGTCCGGCGATCGAAAGGGGCGGGCCGCCATGTTACTTCCGTAGGGTGCCGCTTGAAGGCGGTCTGGTCTCGATGCACGTGGGAAACCGTTGCATGTCTCGTGAGGCGAGCGAAAAAAGCGCATGAACGCTCTTGACGAGCCAGTCACCTCCGGCCGCGCCGTCGCGCCGTTTGCAGAGTTCGTACTCGAACTCGTACCACCAAGCTTCCTGATCGGCGATGGGGCAGCCGACGCTCACGATGGGGCTGGTGGGCTTCCACATGGGCGCATGTTGCTGTTTTCGATGTTTAGCTCAAAGTGGACATCGATAGCTTCGATGTCTATGTCGGTGATCGCCGCGAATCAGACACTCGAGACGGCAACTCGGGCGCTCCGGCCGAGCAAGCCGGGCGCGTCATCGTTCCCTATCCGGCCGGCGGCAATTCCGACCCCATCGGCCGCTTCATCGCCGACACCTGAATGGCCGATCGCAATGCGGCCTTGGTGGCCTCCGCGCCCTGGCCCGTGAGGGGGGTCATCTCGATCGGAAGGTGCGCAAGGATTCGGCGGTTTTCGGCCATGTTGGGTTCTGATCGTTTCCGCGAAGGTGTGTGATGTGGGGGTGGAGGGGATGGAATTCATTCCGGCCACCAAGGCGGCCGCTCCGGCTGAGCCGCTTCGACACGCAACGCGTCGGCCAGTTCATGCACGGGGTCCCTGAGGCTGCTTCGCACGAGTGCGATCCATGTACGCAATGCGTCATCCTCAGGCTGATCGCTGGCGATCCCCTCCAGGCACGACAGCACATCCAGGGCACTGTGATAGGCCGCCAGGGATTGGCCGACCGCGACGGCGCGAGGCAGTTGATTCGCCCGCGCCTCCCGGCGCTGCGCATGCACCTGCTCTGCGGCCATCGCGATGTTGTGTGCCCGGGCTGCTTCCCGCTCCTGTTTTCGTCGGATAGCGGCTTCTTCGGCCAGCAACTTGGACCTGAGTGCTTCGGCTTCCGGGAATGCGATCAGGGCGCGCGTGATCTCCGGGAGTTGTTGCTCCAGCTGTTCGCGGCTGCCTGTCCACTGGCGGGCGATGACGTGCCAGTCTCTCTCCAGCTTCAGCTTGTAGCCATTGAGGGCCTTGTACTCATCTCGATGAAAGAGGAAATCCTGGCTCTTGGGGTGAGCAATCTTCTCAACCTGTTCGGAGAAGTTCAGCTTGATGGCGCCGCCCGCGCGCCGGATCTCAACCGTGTTCGATGCGTCTCCCCGGCCAGCGATGACCTGACAGCCTCCGGCGATCAGTCCACGGATGAGCGCTTCATGGAAACGGAGAATCCAGTCAATTTGGGTGAGGGTCGCGGTGATGCGCAGGCAGCCGCTGCCAGAGGTGTACCGGCCCGAGGTCATCCTGTGGCTCGACATGGCGCCGAAGAAGGGCCTGCGCAGCCGCCTGGCTTCTTCCGCCTCCACCGCCAACGTCGCCTCTTCGCGCTGGATGGACTGGAAGAAGCGAGCGGTCTTCGCCACCAGTGGGTGGCAGTGGTCGAGCGAGGGCGGTACATCGATGGGCTGCAGCTCAACGGCGTCCCTGGCCCGGGAAAACGCTTGCTGGACCTGCTGGATCCTCGTGGCGTCGGAGGAACGGGCCGCCGTGGTGTCTTTCTCCGGCAAGTGGACTTCGTGATCGACGTCGGAAGGCGCCAGTGGGGTCTGCATACAGATCTTGCCGGCCGCGAGACGGGTCCAATAGCCGACGGGCGGAACAGGGATGTCGTATCGGCGGCAGAGCTTGGAGAGTCCGACATCGGACAGGCCGAGATTTGGCCCCAGATGGCGAAGCGGTGTCTGCCAGACCAACGCATACAGTTCAGATCGTTTCACGTACATCTCCACCGTCAGATAAAAGGAAGGCTCAGGTCAAGCGCGGCTTGGGTATCTTGAAGTGCTATGCGCCGTGTTCCGCAACAACCTTCATGGCTCCTCCTTCCAAAAGGGATCCTCTGGGCTCGATTAAGAAACTGCGCGTAACCACTGCCGAAAATCCGGGAGGAGGCGGACATTGAGTCCAGGCTCCGCTGCAACTACCCGGCCGCACAGCCCGCGACCGATTCAACTTCGAGGAATTTCGTTTTCAGGTCAGCCTCTATGCAGATACTAAAATTTGTGCGTTCCCTCTTCCCGGCTGCGCCCCATGCGGCCTCTGAGAGCGTCGTCGACGCGTCGCCGGAATCGGTTGGTTCCAGCACCGCGCACGCTCCCCCGGTATCGAGCCTGCCGGGCGTGGATAGTCCAGCTGCGTACTGGCCGGCATCTCTCACGCACCTCGCCCTCGCGCACGACAAGCCGGGAGCCGAGTACGTCACGATCGGTGAGATCTCAGACGCACCCATCGGAGGGTTCGCAGGGTACAAGAAGGTCAGCGCCGCGCTTGTTCCCCTTTCCATGCTGACAGAGGTCCTGCAATCCACCGCGCCCACGGGGCACGAGGTCCAATCGCATGGCCCTTTGCCAATCGTGGGCGATGAAGGGCCGGCGCATCGCGGCGGATTCTGGATCGAGGGAATCGAACGCGAGACCCGATTTGAACCCTTGGTCAACAACTGGCACGGTAGTGACACAGAGGTCGTCATTCCCGACAACAGCCTGTTGATGGTGTTCGGACTTGTGCCTCGGCAGACTGGAGAGTCGGAGTTGTCGTGGGATGATCCTCACGGCCCCGTGTACGACGTGGTGCGTGTGTCTGCGGTATGGGACCATCAACGACCGAAGGAGGAGCGCCCGGGCGCTTTCGTCGAGATCCGGCGTGACTATTTGCTCGAGTATTGCCGCATCAAGCAGGCCGCCGTCGTCGCCTTCTACTATGAGCAACGATGGTCCGACGGCGACGCATTGTTCGACCGTGTGATGGCAGGCCGGGATAACGAAGACTTTCATCTGCCGGGCCGACTGCTCAATCTCCAAGTTCATCGTGATGACGTGGATGGTCGTGGTCGCCAGTTCGCGCAGGTCTGGGGTCGAGGAGTCATCCTGGCTCGAGGTGAGCGCCGCGTGATCGCAGTCGACAAGCCGGCACTGATCTGGCCCGACTACACCGGACCGATGACGATGCAGCGCGCGGGCCGTGAGCACCTGATGGCTTACGTGAGTGACCACGTGCTGCGCGACTACGAGGGCCGCCCGGAATTCCAAATCCATCCGCCATCCGGCGGCGTTTCCTACCGAGGCCAATGGTCGGTAGGCTACTGCCATCGCATAGGTAGAAGTCATATTGCGGTAGAACTCAAGAAACTCTACGAAGGCAGTCCACCTGCCGTCATTGAGCACTGGCACCGATTTTCGGTGCCGCAGGCGACGGCCTACGGCGATCGGGACAGCAGTGGCGGAAGGAACATCGCGGTTCGCGCGCAGGAGCTTGTGGAGGCACATCTCGCGATGACGCGCACGCTGACTCAGCTAGCCGAGCGCCTCGGTCTCAGCTTCCTTCAATCCGAAATCGGCGGCTACGACAGTGCAGACGTCGCGTATCGCGGGTGGTGGCTCATCGAGGGACTCTCGTCGCTTGCCCAAGTGGTGCCATTGAGCATCACGCTCGACGCCTTCCTCGATCGCGCAGTCGATTTGGTGATTCTGTGGGAATCAGTTCAGCAATCGCCGCTGCGAAACATGGTCCTCAAGATGGGCGTCGACAGAAAACAACTGGTCGAACTCAAGAGCATGAAGTTGCTCGGCGCTCTCTGCCAGCTGGCGACTCTCTGCAAGGGCGCCGGCCACCGATGGCCCGAGGATTCCATACACATCGTCGCTGAGTGGAACAAGGATGTACGCATTCCGGCACTACGGCGGTTGTTCGCAGTGAATCAACTCCGGCAGAAGGCTGCGCATCGGACAGGAACTGGCTTTGCCGCCTCACTCGCGACTGATCTGGATGCATTTGGCATCCAAGCTGCGGCGCATGTCGCCGGTTGGGGAGCGGCCGTGGACCGTCTCTACGACGGCTTGATCGAGGACTTCAACGTCATCTCGGCCTTGCTGGCTCCGGGTGAGTGATCACGGGCGCCTGCCATCGCGACGCTCATTGTGGACATCGAACGACCCGGGTGTTGGGACCGGTCTCATTCTGGTCATCCAATGCGGGTTCTTCGGCAGTGCCACTTCGGCGCGCAAAGCATTCTGCGATGCCCATGCACGGGGTCGTCGAGGCCGCTTCGTAGGACGGTGATCTAGGTATGAAGCATTTCCTTTTCGGACTTTTCGCTGACGATACCCGCAGGCGCGCAAGCACTCTCATGCGCGCGGCGCGTCGGTTTCCGCCGCGCCTTCGGCTTTGGGCAGCAGGCTCACCGACCAGTGGCCACCTTGCTCCTGTTGAGAAGCGAGCAGGTCGTAGGTCTTGACCATGTTCAACAGTCCCGAGTGGCCGTAGGTCTGGGGCGAGAAGGCCGGGTCGGTGCGCTTGAGGTACTGGCCCAGGACGCCCAGGCCGACCTTGCCTTCGGACGTGTCGCTGGCGAGCAGCGATACGGCTTCGACGAGGAAGCGTGGCCGGCGCTTCGGCGCCGGCTTGGGCGGTTCCTGCTTAGGCGACTCGGCCTTTGCAGGCTCCGCTTTCGCGGTGGCCTTCGGCGCGGCCTCGACGACCGCTTCCGCTGGTGGCTCGGGACGCGTCCATTCGAAGAATTGGTCGCTGGCATTGCGCAGCGCGTCAGGCGTCTTGGGTTCGCCGACGATGCAGACGGTGGCGCCGCGCTCGCGCAGCTTCCGACACAGGTAGGCGAAGTCGGAATCGCTGGTGACCAGGCAGAAGGTGTCGGCCCGCTGGTCGAAGAGCGCTTCCAGCGCATCGAGCGCCAGGGCGATGTCTGCGGTGTTCTTGCCGGCGGCGTACTGGTACTGCAGGCAGGGTGTGAAGGCCAGGCGCACCAAGGCGTCCTGCCATTTGTTGGCCAGCGTGCTCTGGTTGCCGTAGCCACGGCGCAGCACGACGCGGCCGAACTGCGCCACCATGCGCAGCGCATGTTCGAGGATGTCGGGCGGCACGTTGTCGCAGTCGACCAAGACGGCGACGCGTGTCTCTGTTGTCGTTGGGGTGGTGCTCATCCGGGGTTCCGTGTTGCTGGGTTGAACGGCTCACAACGGTAGCCGATTCCGGGCGTCTCCGGCCTCGCGGACATGGCCGGCCGCGCTGTCGTGCTGCGCATCGAGCCACTTTCGGTGTCTCGCCCCATCCGGGCTTCCATCGTTCCCTCGCTCCGCTCGGCTGACGCCTCCGGCCCGGTTCGTTGATCCGGGCCTGCGCGCTTCGCTTGCGTGGGGTCGGCGCAGAAGGCGGCCGTTGCCTGTCCAGCCATCTTTCCTGACCTCATCACCTTGTGCGCGACCGTAGCCCGCGGCCGGGTGCCGTCAAGGCGCGCCAGGCCGTGTCCTCGGCTGCGCCTGCGGGCCGCACCTACCTGGCGCTTGTCTCCTTGACGGCGCCCCTCCGCGCGCTCCTGACCGTCGCGGGCGATGAACTCAGGAAAGACGGTGGCAACGAGGCCAACCGGGTTCTTCGTGCCGACCCCACCGGAAGACCCGAAGAGGGCTCCGAATCTAGGAATCCGGTGGGGGTTGTTCAACAGCCAACCTTTTCAGGAGAAATGCCATGCAACTCGCTTCCCGTTTCGCGAACAACTCGCCGGTGCTGCGCTCGGAACATCCCTTGTCGAATGACCAGATCAGAACCGTGGCCCCGTCCATCTTTGCAGATGCCCCGCACGGCAGCCGATCGGAGCGCTACAGCTACATCCCCACGGCCACCGTGCTGACCGAACTGAGAGGGGAGGGCTTTGAGCCCTTCATGGTGTGCCAGACCCGCGTGCGGCAGGAAGGGCGGCGCGATTTCACCAAGCACATGATCCGGCTGCGCCACGCCAGCCAGATCAACGGCCGCGAGGCCAACGAAATCATCCTGCTGAATTCCCATGATGGCAGCAGTAGCTACCAGATGCTGGCGGGCATGTTCCGCTTCGTCTGCCAGAACGGACTGGTGTGCGGAGATACCGTGGCCGATGTGCGCGTGCCCCACAAGGGCGATGTGGCGGGCCATGTGATCGAGGGCGCGTATGCCGTGCTGGAAGGCTTCGGGCAAGCCCAAGCCTCGCGCGAATCCATGCAGGCGGTCACGCTGGACGCCGGGGAGTCGGAGGTGTTCGCCCGCGCCGCGCTGACCCTCAAGTACGACGACCCGGACAAGCCCGCGCCGATCACGGAAACGCAAATCCTGATGCCGCGCCGCACCGGCGACGACCGCCGCGACCTGTGGAGCGTGTTCAACCGCACCCAAGAAAACCTCATCAAGGGCGGCCTGCACGCCCGCGCCGCCAACGGTCGCCGCCAGAGCACGCGGCCCGTGCAAGGCATCGACCAGAACCTGCGCCTGAACCGCGCCCTGTGGCTGCTGGCTGATGGCATGCGCCAACTCAAAGCCTGAACCCCAAGCCCGGAGGGGCGCGCAGCCTCTCCATTCGTTCCCCGATCTTTTTCCATCTTTCCCGATAGGAGCTACATCATGAACACCGCTACCTTTGAAGAAACCAACGCCGTCGCAGCCTCGCAGGAACTGCTGCTGATCCCGCTGTCCAAGCTGCGGCCTTCGAGCCGCAACGTGCGCAAGAGTGGCGGCACGTCGATTCCCGAACTGGCCGCGAGCATCGCCCGCGTCGGCCTGCTGCAAAACCTCACCGTGGTGGCCGCGCCCGATGGCGATCACTACGACGTGGTGGCCGGGCGACGGCGTCTGGCCGCGTTGACGCTGCTGGTCAAGCGCCGCAAGCTGGCGAAGGACCACGAGGTGCATTGCCTGCTCGTGCTCGACGACGCGGCTCGCACCGTCAGCCTGACGGAGAACGTGCAGCGCGAGGCCATGTCGCCCATCGAGGAACTGTTCGCCTGGAAGGACCTCGTGGCCGAAGGCCGGCCCGTGGAAGACATCGCCGCCGATTTCGGAGTCACGCCCTTGGTGGTGCAGCGGCGCTTGAAGCTTGCCAACGTCTCGCCCCGGCTGTTGGCGGATTTCGGGGCGCAGGCCGTGACGCTGGAGCAGTTGATGGCGCTGGCCATCACCGACGACCATGTGGCACAAGAGGCGGCGTTCTACGAATCGCCGCAGTGGCAGCGCAGCCCGGAGGCGCTGCGCTGCCACCTGACCAGCGAAGAGATCGATGCCAGCCGCGATGCGGTGGCCCGCTTCGTCGGGCTGGAGGCCTACGAGCAGGCAGGCGGCGGTGTTCGCCGCGACCTGTTCGCGGACGAACAGGACGGCGTCTTCCTGACGGACGGCGCACTGTTGGAAGCGCTGGCGCGGGACAGGCTCGCACCGGTGGCCGAGCAGGTACGGGCCGAAGGCTGGGCATGGGTGGATGTCGCCCTGCGCGCCAAGTCGTCCGACCTGTACCAGTTCCTGCGGGCTCGTCGCGTGCGCCATGAACCCACCAAGACCGAGGCCAAGCGCATCGCCAAGCTGGAAGCCCGGCAATCGACGTTGCAGGCGCGGCTGGACGACGAGAGCGAGGACATGACCGATGAGCAGGCGCAGGCGCTGAACAACGAAATGGACAAACTCGGCAACGAACTGGACGCCATCGAACGCCAGTTGCTCGAATACCCGGCCGACGTGGTGGCGATGGCCGGTGCCGTGGTGTTGCTCGACCCCATGGGCGGCGTGGTGGTGCATCGTGGCCTGCTGCGCGAGGAACAGGCCAAGGCATTGCGAGAGCAGGCGCGGCAGGGGGACGGCGCGGCGGGCAGCGACCCGGATGCGGGTGCCGATGAACCCGCCAATCCCGGCATCTCGGAGAAGCTGGCGAAGCGCCTCAGTGCGCACCGTACGGCGGCATTGCAGGCCGAGGTGGCGCGGCACCCGCACGTCGCGCTGGTGGCCGTGGTGCATCGCCTCGCGTTGCGCGTGATCGTGGACAGCTATGGGGCGGGCGGTTCGCCTGTCGACATCACCGCCACACCACAGGATGGACTCGGGCTGCATGCGCCGGACATGGCGCAGTCGCCCGCTGCCATCGGCATGGGGAAGGTCCGGCAGGCTTGGGCCGAACGCCTGCCCGATGACCCGGATGCGCTGTTCACCGAACTGCTGGCCTTCCCGCAGCAGGAACTGTTGTCGCTGCTGGCGGTGTGCGTGGCCTCCACGGTCAGCGTGCTGGCCTCGCATGAAGAGGAAGTCCCCGCCGTTGCGCTCGCGCAGGCGGTGAACCTCGACATGCACGACTGGTGGACGCCGACCGCTGCAGGCTACTTCGAGCATGTCTCGAAGGCCAAGGTGCTGGAAGCGATGCTGGCGTTCGCGCCCGATCAGGTCAACCGGCTGGGCAAGCTCAAGAAGGCCGACATGGCGAACGAGGCCGAACGGCTTGCGGTGGGAACGGGTTGGCTCCCCATGATGTTCCGAGGGCCGGAGGCGACTGCCGAAACGCAGGCCGCGCCGGAGGACAAGATTGAGACCGGTGCCGAATCCAACGGCGGTGTTGAGGCAGAAGACCACGAGGATATGCACGCTGTCGCGTGAGCATGGAGCCCCAGCCTGCGGGTCGGGGCTCCTTGAATCGGCGCGACGCGCGCGGCAGGTGTGCCGCGCGCGTTTTCACATCCAGCGGCTGCGCCGCCGACATCATCAAAGAGTGACCCCCGCCGCAGGGCGGGCGCGGGGCTGCGACAGGCCTTGCTGTGCTGGGTTCCGAAATGTGGCGCCGTCCCCGACGCTGGCGGGCAGGCCACCGTGAACAACGGAGGTTTCCACCGAAGGCCGTTCGCGATGCTCTCCGATTTCCACGCCACCAATGCCGATCCTGCGTGCCAGCGCGATGCGGCGGAGCGTTTTCCCTTGCGGTCGCTGTTCAGCCAGCTTGGCGTTCGGCAGCGGCCGAATCCATGCCGGGACACTGTCGCCTAGGGCGGTTGCCTGGCTCATGCGTCCCTTGCGAGAACAGGTCCACGCCCACGGCCTTGTATGTGCCGTGAATCCTGGCGCGGGCACGGCGGCGCTGCTCTGCGTTTCGCTTCGCCTCGGGCTCCATCGCCGCAACCGTCCGGCCCGACAAATTTCCCCTCTGCTGCGCAGATTCCTCGCGAGGCAAATTTCTCGTTCCTTCCGGTCCTTCGCTGCGCTGCGGCCCCTGCGCTTCGCTACGGGATGCGGCGCGCCCGGACCCGCGCCGATCGGATCACGCCAAGGCCGCGATGGGCGCGGACCTGGAAACCTCGAAAGGACTTCATCATGAGCACCATTGGCAACTTCACCGCTTCGGGCAACGGCTACACCGGCACGGTTCGCACCCTGACCTTGAACGTCAAGGTCAAGATCGCCACCAGCGAGAAGGCGAGCGAGAACGCCCCGGACTACCGCGTCATCGCGGGCAACGGGCTGGAGATCGGCGCGGCGTGGAAGAAGATCAGCAAGGCGGACCGGCCCTACCTGTCGGTGACGCTGGACGACCCGTCGTTCCCGGCGACCATCTATGCCCGCCTGGTCGAAGGCGAGGACGGCGCGCACAACCTGATCTGGTCGCGCAGCAAGGGCGACTGAGCGTCGCCCTCGGCACCCCGCTGCGGCGGGGTGTTCGACTTGTTTTGCCAGCGCTTTCTGCCAGCTATACCTCGGAACACGGCTCCGTGGTGCACTGAAGATTTCGATCTTTCACGCTGAACTCCAGAGATCGAAATTGTGTTGGGCAGCACAGTGCATCGTTCGGCCCGTGCATCATGAGCTCAACTGCGACTTTCCCATCGTGTATGGAGATGCTGCGGAAATGAAGCCGATCGCCCAAGACATAGGCCTTTCCGAATTGCTTTGCTATTCCTCTGTCGTTGAAGACAGTGACGAGGTAGTAGTAGATGCCGCTACCCCCGTCGGTCGTCTGCAGAATGGCAATCGCATCATTGCTCCCGTCACCATCAAGATCTCCGAATGCATGGTCCGTCAAGTGGACAGCAATTGCTTTTTCGTGATGTCCCTGTTCAAGATCAGGGATGAACTCCCGCTTTCCATCCTGCAAGGTGATGGAGTCGGTCTCGACCCTGTACGTGAGATTTTTCAGCGTCTCCATCGAAAATGGAGGATAGCTCGTGGTAGCGACCGCAGCATTGCTCGTCCTTGGAAAAGCGACGTATGCCCAAGCGGCGATGGCAGCGAGTGCGATCGTCCAGGCTGAGAACACGATGAACATGATGATCCGAAAGGCCTGTTGTTTCGTGAAGTCCGGGAAAATCTTCTTCGCGACAACGTCACGCGCGATGTAGAGAAATGCTCCGATAGCAATTCCAGCCGGTGCGGCGACTTGTGCGACAGACTTTAGAGATTCCAGGTTCATGATTGCTTGCGATGGCCGGCGAGGATTGAGTAGAAAAGAGAGGGTCCGCCATCGAGCTTACCGCCCGCTCCGACTTGGACCATCGAATGAGAAAACTACTTTCTCCTTTTGGAGACGGCTGACGCGATAGCCCATCCTCATTGAGCGCCGAAGCCTACATTTGCGCTTTGTCGTAAAGACGATTTCGTGACATCGCGCATCGATGGGCTTGCTGAGATGTGTCAAACAGGGTTTGCGGCTCTACGGGTGTCAGCAGATCCGCTTCCGAGGTTTTCCGCTTCCGTGCGTCTCCGGCGGTGCCGGACCGCGCTGTCGATGCTGCGCATCGAGCCGCCCATGGCATCTCGCCCCGTCCGCGCTTCCATCCCTGACGCCTTCGCACCTGCGGTGCTGCGCGCAGCGCTTGCGATGCGGGTGCATGGGGGGGATGAGGGCTGGCTTGCTGTTCCCTTCATCGTCGCACGCCGGTCTCGCCGTCAAGGTCTGCGCGTGCCTTGCACGCTGGCGGCCTGGCGGCCGTCTCTCGAACCCTGACGGCTGCGCTGCGCCGTGCCGCTTCCGGTCTCGGGCAATTCCGCCCGGCATCCTTCCAAGGAGAAAGACCATGACGAAGCTCATCACCGACGAACAACGCGTGCAGTTGCTGGCCAACGGCCGGATGTCCCAGGCGATCGAGGATTTCGATCCTCCGCCGGTCGTCAAGCTGTTCACGCCCCACGCGGGCGCGACCTGGTTGCTCACCGAACTCGATTCAGAAGAAATCGCATTCGGACTCTGCGATCTCGGGCAAGGCTCTCCCGAGCTCGGCTATGTGAGCCTGTCGGAGCTGGAGGGCTTGCGCGGGAACTGGGGCCTGCCTATCGAGCGCGATCTCCATTTCATGGCCGACAAGTCGCTAAGCGGCTATGCGCGCGAAGCGCGGCTGGCAGGGCGCATCTTGGCGTAGGGGGCACAGGCGCGGCCAAACGGCCGCGCTTTCATTCTGTTTGCGAGCCTTGGATTTCGGCCAACTCACGTCGTACACGTTCGAAGAGCTTGTCTCTGGCCTTGTCGTTGTCACTGTAGGCCAGCGTCAGCAGCGTGAGTGGATGTACGTCCATGGCCTCGCACAGGTCGTGCACCTTGCTAAGGGTGGGACTCTTCAGGCCGCGCTCGAGCGAACTCAGGTACGTGCGGCTCGACACATCAGAAAACGCTTCCTGACTCAAGCCACGAGCTTTCCGGACAGCCTTGAGAGCCGCGGGGAAAGAGTGTGTGGTGGAGGTCATTCAGTCGTTCGTCGGAGAACGGCGATGACAACCTATCGACCTCTATAGGGCTACAATCTATAGTGTTCAAAATGGCCTTCTCTCAAAGGCATTGGCTTTGTGTCGGCGCAGAGGGCGTTGCCGAATGGCTTCCGCAGCGTGGCATCGTGCAAGCTTTGAGTCGCATGAAGTCACCAATTTGACTAACAAATCCTCGTCCATCGTTCTAGCATTCCAAGGTCTCTTCTCGAAGCCATGGTATTTCTCACTGAACAGCAGCGTGACCAGATGCTGATCAACGGCACGGCGCGCGCCCGTGGCCAGACCATCGACCCCTATCCCGTCGTCAAGCTGTACACGCTGGACGCCCCTGCCTGCTGGTTGCTCACCGAGCTCGATGCCGATGGCGATCGCGCCTATGGGCTGACCGATGCCGGCACGGGCTTCCCCGAGCTCGGGCACGTGAGCCTGTCGGCGCTTGAGGGCGTGCGTGGCCCCACGGGCCTGCGCATCGTGGCCGATCCGCACTTCAAGGCGCGGCAGCCGCTGTCCGCCTACGCGGTGGACGCGCAGCGCGATGGGTCGATCAACGACTGACCTTCAGTGGCGGATGAGCTCACGGGATCGTCGCCGCCCGCGCGACAGCGCATCGCCGCGAAAGCCAGCCATGCCCGCGGTGCCTGTGGCAGCGTACTCCCAAGCAAGAAGAAGGGAGTTCTGCCATGACCGACCGCCGGGCCGAAGACCTGCCGAGCGCGCCCTGGGGCGTGTCGGCGGCCTACCTCTACACGCTGGACCTCGACGGCCCCGCGCTCGCGTGGGAGTACCTGCGCCGCCATCCGCAGTACCGCGCGGACTGGACGCGGCGGCGCGGCGCATCGTTCGAGCGGTGGGGATTGCGACAGCGCCGAGGACCCGCGTCTCGATGCGCGTGAAGCGCAGCCACTCTGGATCGCCACCTCTGACGAGTTGCTGCACGTGCGCGCTTCGCACGCGCACAACGCACCTGCCCGGCAAACCTTCGACCTCTGGCGCGTGCCTGGCCGCAAGCGCCTGGCGCTCGGCGGCGCTGGCTTGACGCTGCTGGCCGAGGTGTCCGCGCAGCGCCTGCGCGTGTCACTGGCCGACGACCTCGTCGACGGTGCGGCCTACGCCTGCACCGTTCCGCTCAGTCCCGGCCTGCGCGGCCAGCTCGATGCATTCGACGCGCAGGCTCAGGTTCTTCAGGGCCATGTGCCCGCCGAGGTGTCCACGCGGGCTGTCACCCGGGCCGCGCTGCTGCATCTTCGCGCCCTGCAGGCGCTCGATGGCGCGCAGGCCGGCGCCGTTCACCGCGACATTGCCCAGGCCCTGTTCGGCCTCGAGGCTGTGGCGCTGCGCTGGCAGGCCGATGGCGAACTTCGCGCCCAGGTCCGGCACCTGCTGCGGCGTGCCAAGGGGTACATGGGCGGTGGCTATCTGGCCCTCGCGGGCATACCGCGCACTGCAGCCGAGCCCCCTGGAGACGAACCGATGCGCTGAATCTCTCCCTGCGCGAAAAGGCCCTTACTCCCGAGACTGCCTCCATCGGGCTGCGAATGGTTCGCGGCCCCGCGACAACGATGGAGGCCCTCATGGCAAGTGCCGGTTCCCTGTACCCCAACCGCGCGGCGGCGGCTGCGCCGCGGCCCGTTGCGGTGCCCGCTGCGCCCGCCAACCCCGAGTTCCTGACCACCGACGAGGCCGGTGCCTTCCTGCGCCTGTCGCCGCGCACGCTGGAGAAGCAGCGCGTGCTGGGGGGCGGCCCGCGGTTTCGGAAGTTCGGCGCGCGCGTGGTCTACGCGGTCGAGGATTTGCGCACCTGGGCGAACAGTCGGGCCTATGAAATGACATCCGATCCCGGCTGCGCGCAGCGCGACGCCGTCCGCTGATCGGCAAGCAGGGCAGGGGAGCGCCACTCATGTCGAAGCGCCCGAGCGAACGCGAACAGCTGTCGCTGTTCCGCGCGCTGCCGGGCGGCGACATGGCGCTGCGCGATGCGCAGGATCTGATGGCCTATCCGTTCTTCTCGCTGGCCAAGTCGCCGCGCACCGTGCCGATCCGCTTCGAGGCCGGCGGCGTGTCGCTCACAGTCGAGGGCGTGCCTGAGCATGGCATCGCAACGATTTGGGATGCCGACGTGCTGATCTGGGCCGCGAGCCAGATCGTCCAGGCCAAGAAGGAGGGCATCGCGCCTTCGCGCCTGATGGTGGCCACGCCGTACGAGATCCTGCGTTTCGCGCAGCGCGGCACCGGCCGCAGCGACTACCTGGCGCTGCGCGCCGCGCTGGACCGCCTGCAGTCCACCACGGTGGCCACCACGCTGCGCCAGCGCGAGCGCCCGAACGGCGCCATGCGCGTGCACCGCTTCTCCTGGATCAACGAGTGGAAGGAGTACATCCGGCCCGATGGCCGCTCCGACGGCATCGAACTGATCCTGGCCGACTGGTTCTTCTCCGGCGTGATGGATGAGGCGCTGGTCCTCACGCTCGACCCCACGTACTTCCGGCTTTCCGGGGGCATCGAGCGCTGGCTGTATCGGCTGGTGCGCAAGCACGGCGGCAGGCAGCCGACAGGCTGGCGCTTTGAAATGCGCCACCTGCACCTGAAGTCCGGGAGCCTGCAGCGCCATTCCGACTTCGCTCTGCAGGTGCGCCAACTGGCGCGGCGCCAGGCGCTACCGGGCTACCGGCTGTCCATCGAGCGCAGCGGCGGCATTGTGTGGCTGGCCTTCCGGCCCGACCCGGTCAACCGTTCCCAGAGCGACTTATCCACAGCTTCTGTTGAAGAACCTGTGGATGGCGTGGGGACGGACTCGGTGGATCGCCCGCACGACCCTCGGTGGATCACCCGCAGAAGTATCGGTGGATCGCCCGCACCGATCAGCCGGGAGGCCACGCCCAGCAACGGTTTCGGGCCTCCCTAAACATCTAAAGGGATACATAAATGGAAGTCACGCGCGCGCGAGACGAAGCTGCCCAAAAAATGGGCGTCGCTTCTGACGAAGCAGTCCAAGCAGGCCAGACAGCCGAAAACCGCTTGCCAGGCGGTGAGCCCCGGCCCGGCAAGGTGATCGCGCTGCT
The DNA here is from genome assembly GCF_059416345.1 of Variovorax sp. GW821-FHT09D07. Lineage (NCBI taxonomy): Bacteria > Pseudomonadati > Pseudomonadota > Betaproteobacteria > Burkholderiales > Comamonadaceae > Variovorax > Variovorax sp. GW821-FHT09D07. Next base: position 1,142,291 of record NZ_JBWKOY010000001.1, on the reverse strand, counting down.
GAACCAGAAGGGCGGCGCAGGCAAGACGACGCTGGCCACACACCTAGCCGGCGAGCTGGCCCTGCAAGGAAGCCGCGTCACGCTGCTCGATGCCGACCCGCAGGGCTCGGCCCTCGACTGGGCGCAACGGCGGCTTCAGAGCCGTCAGACGCGCCTGTACGGCGTCTTCGGGCTGGCGCGGGACTCGCTGCACCAGGAGGCGCCGCAGATCGCCTTGCAGGCCGATTACGTCGTGATCGACGGGCCACCCCGTGTCGCGGCCCTCGCGCGTTCCGCGCTGCTGGCCGCCGACCTGGTGCTGATCCCCGTGCAGCCCAGCGCCTACGACGTGTGGGCCAGCCATGAGATGGTGCAACTCATCGCCGAGGCGCGGGTGTTTCGGCCCCAGCTTCGCGCGGCTTTCGTGATCAACCGGCGCGTGGTTGGCACCGTGATCGGCCGCGAGGCGCGTGCGGCACTGGCCGATCAGCCGTTCACTGCGCTGCATGCCGAAGTCTCGCAGCGCATCGTGTTCGCCGACAGCGTCGCCGCGGGGCGGCTCGCCTGCGAGGCGGCGCCGAAGTGTGCAGCCGCGCGTGAGATCGCTGCCCTGGCGCAGGCCGTGCGGGAGATGCTGCGATGACGGTGCGGGCGCCATCCGCTGCGCCGAAGCGCATGCTGATCGGCCGCAAGCCGGATGCCGATCCGGCATCGGCCTGGGTAAGGCGCGCCGACGAACCGCCGGCTGTGGCCAAAGCGTCGATTTACACCGCGCGTCTGACCATTGATGTGACGCCCGCGCTGCGTGGACGCATCAAGATCGTGGCGTTCCGGCGCAGCACCACGGCAGCGGACATGCTGCGCGAGCTGCTGGAGCGCGAGTACCCGGAGGGCACGCCATGACGGCGCTGGCTTCGCATTCGACGCCGGCCGCCATGCCGACCTGGCCCCAGGCCGCGCTGCCGCAGCGGCCCACGCACATGCGAGTTTCGCTCGCGTTCGTCGAACATCGCGTGAATGTCTGGCTGCGCTTCGGCCGGCCCGTGCGAGAGACCCTCCTCGACCGTTGGCGGCGCGTCGCGACCTTCGAGCCGGACGCGGTCTGCTGCCGGGTCAAGTGGATCGGCAACGACCATGGCACGGCGCTCTGGCAACTGATGCTGTTGCAGGCGCCCATGCCGTTCGATGGCGCGCAGCGCGTTGCTGGCGTGCATCCGGGCGCGCGCATTCTGCTGCGCGCCGATGGCGAGACGCAGGTCAAGGCCGTGCTCGCGGTGGTCGACGCCATCGAGGCGTTGGGCATCGACCCGTGCGCGGTGGCCGTCGCGTACTGGCGCATGGTCGGCAACCGGCTGGCTGCACGCCAGCCGCTGCCGGCCTACACCAGCGAACGACATGCAGCGCATCTGGCGCGCGGGGCGCTGCGATGACGCCGCGCCTGATATTTGTCTGTATGGGCATCGGCTTGGCGGCGCTGTGCGCGCCCGCCGTCATTCCGATGGCCGCGCGCGATCACGTGTTGGTGGTCTACAACCCGAGCGACAGCGTGCCGCGCGGTTGGTACCGCATCGGCCGCACGGAGAGCGCAGCCTCGCTGCATGTCGGCAGCATCGTGCTGGCACGGCTTCCCGCTGGCGTGGCCGCCTTCGCGGCCCAGCGCGGCTACCTGCCCAGCGGTGTGCTGATTCTCAAGCGCGTTGGCGCCCTCGCGCCGCAATCAGTGTGTGTTCGGGAGCAGCTTGTGCACATCGATGGCACCGTTGTGGCGAGCGTGCGAATACATGACGGTGCGCATCGCCCGCTGCAAGCCTGGTCGCAATGCCGTCCCCTCGCAGTGGGGGAGCTGTTCCTGCTCAGCGCCACGAACCCGGCGTCGTTCGACAGCCGATATTTCGGGCCCGTTTCCGCATCCGCCGTGCTCGGCGTCGCGCGGCCCATGTGGACATGGAGTGCGTCATGAATTTCGCGGCATCCCTTGGCCGGACGTGCCGCCGACCTGCAGCCGGACGTGCGTCCGTGCTGCACCCCTTCGTTCAGGGAGCCCGATGCCAGTGTGCAGCGCGAGCTGCACCGCCGCTGCCCCACGGGCAGCGTTGCGCACTCCGTGCGCGGCTGGCGGCAGGGCGGAGCCGGGAGCGGATGCGGGAGGCGAAATCGCCGGGGTGCAGGGAGGGCCAGATAAAGGGGGCAGCACGCCGCCACCCGCAAAGCCCGTCTGCACGTGGGGTGGGCGCGGCACGGCACCTGCTGGTGTCCGTGCTGCGCCAGTGCGCAATGCCGCACCACTGGGGCATCGCGTGCGTGCCGCTTCCGATCCTTTGCGCCCCAAGGCGCTGGAGTGCCCGCCATGGTCACGCGTAAGGAGTTGGATGGCGACCGCTTTCGCGTCCGGCCTGCGGCCCCGAAGTCCCGCGCAGGACCGCGCCCGGAGCGCTTCGTGTCCCAGGTTCTCAAGGAAGTTTCGAAAGCAGGCGCCAAGACGTCGGGCAAGTGGGCAGGGCGGCCCGCATCGACTTTCGGCCGGGGCCGCGTCGCGGCCGGCATGGCCGGCGGTCGCCTGGACGCGCGTGCCCGGCGCGTCGTCACCAAGGCCCGCTTCGTGGTGCTCAGGAAAGCCGGCGCGAACTCGGTGTCGACCCACCTCCGCTACATCGAGCGCGACGGGGTGACGCGCGAGGGGCAGCGCGGCCAGGCCTATGGGCCCGACACCGATACCGCCGACCTCCAGGCCTTCGAAGAGCGGGGCAGGGGAGATCGCCACCAGTTCCGCTTTATCGTCTCGGCCGAGGATGCGGTCGACCTGGAAGACCTGAGCGGCTTCGCCCGGCAATTGATGCAGCGCATGGCGGTCGATCTGGAAACCCCGCTGGACTGGGTGGCCGTCGATCACTGGGACACCGACAACCCGCACACCCACATCGTCCTGAACGGCCGGACCGCCGGCAAGGAAGACCTGGTGATCGCACCGGATTACATGGCGCATGGGATGCGCATGCGAGCGAGCGAGATCGCCACCGAATGGCTGGGCCCGCGCACCGAGACCGAGATCCGGCAAGGCTTGCAGCGCGAGGTCGCGCTGCAGCGGCTCACCGGCCTGGACCGGGCCTTGTTGCGCCAGGCCGTGGCGAATACTGTTGACCTGACCGGCCGGCCCGAGGATCGGCAGCGCCAGAACCTGCTGCGGGCGCGGTTGCAGCGGCTCGAGGCCATGGCGCTGGCCGAGCGGGTTGACGCCAACCGCTGGCGGCTGGCGCCGGGCATGGCGCGCACATTGACCGCCATGGGCGAGCGCGAGGAGGCGCTGGACATCATGCGCCGGGCGCTCAAGGGCCCGCAGCGTGAATGTGTGCTGGATGGCGTGTCGACCACATCCGTCATCGGCCGCATCGCGGGCAAGGGCCTGGCCGACGAACTGCACGACCGGGGCTACCTGGTGGTCGACGGCATCGATGGCCGGGCGCACTACCTGAAGCTACCGGCTGGCGCCGATCTGTCGGCGCTGCCGGTGGACGGCATCGTGGAGGCGAAAGCGCCGGCACGGGAGCGGGCCGTGGACCGCACCATCGCGGCAGTCGCCAAGGGCGGCATCTACAAGACCGCCGATCATCTGGCCCGACTGGCGCAGGCGGCAGACCGCGATCCGCAGGCTACGGTCGATGTCCACGTGCGCCGGCTCGAGGCGCTGCGCCGCAGCGGTGTCGCGGCGCGCGTGGCTGATGGCGTCTGGCAGGTGCCGCCGGACCTGGTGCAGAGGGCCCAGCAGCATGATGCGCAGAGAGGCACGGGGCCGACCATTGAATTGCGCTCACACCTTCCCATCAACCAACAGGTGCGCGCCATCGGTGCGACTTGGCTGGACAGGCAATTGATTGGGGAGGGCCGTGGGCTGGCAGCGCAGGGCTTTGGTGTGCAGGTACGCGATGCGATGCACGGCCGCGCAGACTTCCTGATGGAGCAGGGTTTGGCTGAGCGCCGGGGCACGCAGGTACTGTTCGCGCGCAACCTGCTATCCACCTTGCGTGACCGCGAACTGGCGACTGTGGGGAAGTCTCTGCAAGACCAGACCGGAAAGACTTATCGGCCGATGCAGGAGGGCGGGCGCGTGAGTGGCGTCTACCGCCAAAGCACCCAACTCACCAGCGGTCGGTTCGCCATGATCGACGACGGCATGGGTTTCAGCTTGGTGCCGTGGCGGCCCGCGGTCGAGCAACGCTTGGGTAAGCAGGTGAGTGCAGTCGTGCGCGGAACGTCGGTGACCTGGCAGATCGGCCGGCAGTCCGGAATATCCTTCTAGCTCAGCAGGCCGGCGCACTATGCATCTACCGGGTCCATCTGCTGGGACTAGTGCACCGCGCCAACGGCCGAGGACGAGCAAGGACGCCCCTGAGATGCTCGTTCTCCGTGACAGCCTGAAGGCTTACGCTGTCCGCGCTGAAGTAGAACTGAGTCACCGTGCCGACTGAACCGTGAGTCAGGGGGGCAGCCGACGCTGTGATGGTCGGCTATGGATATTGAGCAGCACCTGGATCAGCCGGTGTCGGCTATCGTGCGCGGCGGCGGGTCGGTGACTTGGCAATTGAGGCGGCAGCGGGATATGTCCATTGGAGCCGCATGCACGAAATTTGAGGCGCGAACTCTCGCCGGTATTGATCGTTCATGCGCCGACATCCTTGAACAGCAGTCAAGGTTCAGGAGCAGGCGGACGGTAGTGCTCGAGCGCTTAATCCCTGCATCTCGCCTTGTACGCCTCCTTCAGCGTGAGTTATCGAACTTCGGCATATCAAGAAGTGCCGCAGCGACATTGCCGAAGGAACCACTGTAGCCGACAGTGCGGACATTCGAATTTCACATCCAGGAGACAAACATGACATCAAGGATCCGTCGGCTCATGCTGCTGGCAGCCTTTGGCTCGATCCTCCCGACCATAAGCGCGTTTGCGCAGAACTGGCCCACGCAGCCGATACGCATCGTGGTGCCCTTCGGAGCGGGCGGCGTTGCCGACCTCACGGCGCGTGTGGTGGCCCAGCGCATGAGCCAGTCGCTCGGCCAGGCCGTGATCATCGACAACCGCCCCGGCGCCGGGGGCGTGGTGGCATCGGACGTCGTGGCCAAGGCAACACCGGACGGCTACACCCTGCTGCTGATGTCCAACGCCAGTGCGGTCAGCGCGAACCTTTTCAAGACGCTGCCTTTCAATGTCTTGAAGGACTTTGCTCCGATCTCGACACTGGGAACATTCGAACTGGGCCTGCTCACACGCAGCGATGCACGATTTCGCAATGCGGCCGAACTGCTGGCTTTCGCCCGCACGAATCCGGGCAAGCTCAACATCGGAAGTATCAACGTGGGCAGCACCCAGCACCTGGCAGCGGAGCTGCTCAAGATCCGCGCCAATGTCGACCTGCAGGTGGTGCCCTTCAACGGTTCGCCAGCGGTACTCACCGCCCTCCGCGGCGGTCAGATCGATGCTGCGGTAGAGATCCTGGCGCCTGTGATGGCGCAGGTCACGTCCGGCTCGCTGCGCGTGCTCGCGGTCACTGGCGAGCGACGTTCGCAGGCGCTGCCGGACGTGCCGACGATGATCGAAAGCGGAATCAGCGGCTATGCCGTGACTTCGTGGAACGCACTTGCCGCTCCAGCGCGCACGCCCGCGCCGGTTGTCGCGCGGCTAAGCCGCGAGGTCAATGCAGCGCTCGCCGATGCAGAAGTTGTCAAGAAGCTGCGAGCGTTGTACGTGACGCCCGGCGCGAGTTCGTCCGAGCAGGCGCGCGAACTGCTGGCAAATGAAACCACGCGCTGGGGTGAGGTCATCACACGTGCCGGCATCGCCAAGCAATAAATCGCATACCTGACTCAGTCACCTCGAAAATCTCATGAAAAAGTCCACGCTTCTGACGGGCATGCTGTCTTTCGCCACCGCAGCAACCGCTCAGTCATCCGTCACGCTTTTTGGTGTCCTGGACGCAGGCGTCAGCCACTACAGCTCCAGGAGCGATTTTTACAACAACACCAATCGTCCGGTTCTGCCTTCCGCCCTCGGGCCGGCAATAACGCGAAGCCAGACGGCTTTGTCCAACAGCGGGATTTCGAACAGCCGGCTGGGATTCCGGGGCACCGAGGACCTGGGTGGTGGTTTGTCATCCGGCTTCTGGCTCGAAGGCGCCGTGGTGAACGATTCGGGTCTTGGCGGCGGCCCTGGTGGCGCATTCGCCTTCAACCGGCGATCGACCGTGAGTTTCTCGGGACCCTTCGGTGAGATACGTCTGGGCCGTGACTACACACCGACCTTCTGGAACGATACGATTTTCAGTCCCTTCACCACGGTTGGCGTCGGTGCCAACGTCGTGTCGACCGTGGGTGCCAACCTTCAGACGGTCAAGGGACCCGGATCGACGCTGGCCGCGTCGGACAACTACCTGCGCACCAACAACAGCATCGGGTACTTCCTGCCTCCGACGCTCGGCGGCGTTTATGGCCAGTTCCAATATGCCCTGCACGAAAACACCCGCCAGAGCAACTTGCCCGACAGCCCGAGCACGAAAGGGCGGTCCGTCGCAGGCCGGATTGGCTACGCTTCGGGTCCGTTGGACGTGGCGCTGGCGTATGCGGAAAGTACCGCTGCCGACGGCGCGGTCTTGAATGCCGCGGGCCTTTCCACGGGGGTCCATCTCAACGAGAAGATCAAGACGATGAGTCTTGGTGCGTCGTACAACTTCGATGTTCTCAAGATCTTCGGCGAGCTTTCGCAGGTGAAGGACCGGAGCAGATCGACATCGACCGCTCCCGTCTTCGGGCTGCCCACCGCTCGCGAAAACGACAAGTACACCGGTGGGCTCTTCGGGGTGACGGTGCCTGTTGGCGCAGGTCTTATCAAGGCGTCGTACTCGCGCGTCAAGTTCGACAACGATCCGGGTTCGCTGGCCACGTCGTTCACACCCCGTCGAGACGCTTCGGTCAACAAACTCGCCATCGGGTACGAGTACAACCTCTCCAAGCGAACAGCCCTCTACGCAACAGCGGCACGTATCCGCGTGAAGAATGGTCAGAACAATCCGGCCATCATGGGGGCTATCACGGGAGGCTCCGTGGCCTACCTCTCCACAGGGGCAGGGATTTCGGGCTACGCACCGAGCAGGTCAACCGGGTATGACTTCGGGATCAGACATGCTTTCTAAAGAAATCGCTGGAGAGGTACACCATGACTGCGTTCGCTAAGTCTCCCGGCTGGCTGGATTGGTACTCCGGTCCGACAAAGCCCAAGTTCAAGCTACCGCCCGGCAGCGTTGACGCCCACTGCCACGTGTTTGGCCCGGGGGCGCAGTTCCCCTATGCGCCGGAGCGCAAGTACACGCCCTGCGATGCGTCGAAGGAACAGCTGTTCACCCTGCGCGATCACTTGGGGTTCGAGCGCAATGTGATCGTGCAGGCTACATGCCACGGCGCGGACAATCGCGCGCTGGTGGATGCACTCCATGCCTCCGGCGGGCGCGCCAGGGGCGTGGCCACTGTCAAGCGCGACGTGAGCGACGAGGAACTCCAGGCGCTGCACACCGCCGGCGTTCGCGCCGTGCGATTCAACTTCGTCAAGCGATTGGTGGACTTCACGCCGAAGGACGAATTGATGGAGATTGCGGCTCGAATTCACCAGCTGGGCTGGCACGTGGTGATCTATTTCGAGGCGGTGGACCTGCCTGAGTTGTGGGACTTCTTCACCAGCCTGCCGACCACGGTGGTGGTCGACCACTTGGGACGTCCCGACGTGAGCAAACCGGTCGACGGTCCCGAATTCAAGCTATTTATCAGGTTCATGAGCGAGCATGCCAACGTGTGGGCTAAGGTGAGTTGCCCAGAACGTCTGTCCGTCACTGGACCGGCAGCCCGCGACGGCGAACATGCCGCTTATCGCGATGTGGTGCCGTTCGCGCGCCGCATCGTCGAGTTGTTCCCCGATCGCGTCCTGTGGGGCACCGACTGGCCGCATCCGAACCTGAAAGACCATATGCCTGACGACGGTCTGCTGGTGGATTTCATTCCGCACATCGCGCCGACGGCCGAACTGCAGAGGAAGCTGCTGGTCGACAACCCCACGCGCCTCTATTGGCCCCAAGTGAACTAGCCTTGGCCGAGGCTTTCAGGTTCTCGACCGCAAGGAAGATCGCTATCTGTGCAACGAACGGCTGCCTGTTGCTTGGGCAGGTTCGCGATCCGGCACTTGCAGTTCGCGCAGCTTCTTGATGGCTTCAGCATCTGCGTAGCTGCGTCACGTGGGTGGATACTGGCTGCATCATCGGCTTGGGCGGTGCGCGACGCTGCGGGTCTACAGCCCACAACCGTAGGCTCTCAGGCTTTGAGTAGCGTGGAGTTGAGCATTCACGCTGCATCCCGATTTTGGATAGCGACCATGGAAATTGGGTAACTGCGCTACTTCGTCAAGGTATGCGAGCTCGGCAGCATGGGCCGGGCAGCGCTCGAACTGGAGTTGGCGACTGCGGCCCTAAGCCGGCAGATCAGTCGGCTTGGGGGCGAGCTTTCCACGTAGCAGTGCGACGCTGGGGTGCGACCCTGCTGCTGAGCGAGCGGATCTACGTGATCGGTGCCGCCGGTCCGCCGGGCCTGCCGGCTGGGCCACGAGTACGCCTAGCGAGGCTCGGGACGCTGCCACTGATCCTGCTGAGCGGCACGCTTCACAAGAAATGACGGCCCGTGACCAGGCGCAGCGTTTCGCTTGAACGCCGCAGTGCCTACGGTCCTCACGCCACGAGGATACCTCCCCTGATCGACATGCTGCACAAGACCCTTGCTGACGGCGCCCTGAAGCTCCGGCTGATCGCCTTCGGCCGTTGGTCACCCAGGTCTTCGCTGTGGGACCGCTCAGATGTCATAGTGACGCCGCACAGCGCCGATTTCTCTGGCGGCAACGAAGCGATGGTGGCCGAGATGTTCCTGAGCAAACTTGTGGCGCCGCCGATTGCTCTACCTGCAACGCCCGACCCCTAGACCCCTAGCAGCGGCACTCAGTCGATGTACTTGAGGCCGGCCTTCTCTAGCGGCTCTCGCATGTTGTACATGTCCAGGCCCAGCACACCCGCGGCCAGCCTGGCGCGTTTCTCGCCCTCCAGCGCTTCGCGAGCTGCAGCCGCTTCGGCGGTCTTTGCGGCTCGTTCCGCGGGAACCACGGTCACGCCATCGTCATCCGCAACGATCACGTCACCGGGATTGACGAGTGCGCCTGCGCAAACGACCGGAATGTTGACCGAGCCGAGCGTGGCCTTGATGGTCCCCTTGGCGCTGATCGCCTTGCTCCAAACCGGGAAGCCCATTTCCTTCAGCGTCTTGATGTCGCGACAACCCGCGTCGATGACCAGCGCGACCGCGCCGCGCGCCATGAACGAGGTCGCGAGCAGATCACCGAAATAGCCGTCGGAGCAGTCAGCGGTGACCGCGGCCACGACGATGTCTCCAGGCTGGATCTGTTCGGCAACCACATGCATCATCCAGTTGTCTCCGGGATGCAGCAGCACTGTTACGGCCGAGCCGGCGACCTGCGCGCCAGGATATATGGGCCGCAAATAGGGCTTCATGAGTCCGACCCTGCCCATGGCTTCGTGCGAAGTGGCCGACCCGACGCGCCCCAGCGTATCGATGGCACCACGGTCGGCGCGAACGATATGGCGTTTGACGATTCCCAGTGTGGTCATGTTCAGAGTCCTTTCGCCTTCAACAGGGCATCGAGCCGCGGGAACAGTCGCCGCGCGTTGCCCTCGTAGATCAGATGCCTGTCTTCGTCGCTCAGGATCTTCGAGGCCTCGATATAGCGTCTGGTGTCGTCGTAGTAGTGGCCCGTCTCCGGATCGATACCGCGGACGGCGCCGATCATTTCGGAGGCGAACAGTACGTTCTTCACCGGGATGACGGTGTTGAGCAGGTCGATGCCGGGCTGGTGATACACGCAGGTGTCGAAGTAGATGTTGTTCAGCAGGTGTTCGGACAGGAGTGGCTTCTTCAACTCCTGGGCGAGGCCGCGGAAGCGCCCCCAGTGATACGGAACAGCGCCGCCGCCATGCGGAATCAGAAAGCGAAGTGTCGGGAAATCCTTGAACAGGTCGGAGGTCAGGCACTGCATGAAAGCAGTCGTATCCGCGTTCAGGTAGTGTGCGCCGGTGGTGTGAAAGCACGGGTTGCAGCTGGTGCTGACATGAATCATCGCCGGCATGTCGTACTCGACCATCTTCTCGTAGATGGGGTACCAATACTTGTCCGAGAGTGGCGGCGAGGTCCAGTGACCACCGGAAGGATCAGGATTCAAGTTGATGCCAACGTTGCCATACTCCTTGACGCACCTATCGAGCTCCGGAATGCACGTTTTGGGATCCACGCCAGGCGACTGCGGCAGCATGGCGACCGGGACGAAGCTGTCTGGGAACAGCGTGCTGACGCGAAAGCAGAGTTCGTTGCAGATGGCCGCCCAGGTCGACGACACATTGAAGTCGCCGATGTGATGGGCCATGAAGCTCGCGCGCGGCGAGAACAAGGTGATGTCGCTGCCCCGCTCTTTCATAAGGCGCAGCTGATTGTTCTCGATGGACTCGCGCAGTTCGTCGTCGCTGATTTTCAGGTCCGACGCCATCGGCATCAATGACGGATCCTTGATACCCGCAATCTGCTTGTTGCGCCATGCCTCTAGCGACTTGGGAGCGGTGGTGTAGTGGCCGTGGCAATCGATGATCATGATGTTCCTCTTGTGATATTGGTCGGCTCCAAGCCGTGACGGCGCTTCACTTCAGCGGCGGCACTTGAACCCATGAAGTCGAGCAAGCGGTGTACTTCCTCGCCGTGCGACGACGCGGAGCAAAGGCCCCCGGAAAAAGTGGTCGTGACCTGGATGGCGCGGGGCAATCGGCCGACAACGTCGATGCCATCGACATGCATCAGTTCGCTCAACTGTTGGAAGCCGAGTGCCACTTCGCCACGTGCGACCAGTTCGCCCACCGGAACGCCCGGCGGCGCCTGCACGATGCGTGGCGCAATCTCTGAGGCGATCCCCCAGCGCTCGAAAAGTCTTGTCAGCGCCACGCCGCTCGGCCCAGTGGAATAGCCGATCGTTCTGGCCTCTAGTACCGCGCGGCGCACGGCATCCTCGGAAGCAATATCCGGCCTCGGCGAGCCAGCTCGCACGGCGATGGCGACGTCCGAATGGACAAGATCAACCTTGCTGCCTCTGACCACTTGCCCCGACGCGACGAGTTTGTCGATCGCATTGGAGGCCAGGAAGACGACGTCGAATGGCTCGCCAGCCTCGACCCGGCGGGCTGCGTCGAGACCGCCCACTGATTCGATTTCCACAGCGCAGCCTGAACGATGCCCATACGCCTCGGCCAGGTCGCCAAGTACCAGGCGAGTGGCCATGGACGAAATTCCCTTGATCAATCTCATGCGCAATTCTGCTTCGCGCCGCATCGCGCAGGAAGCCGCCGCGCGTACTTTCAGTTAGAGCAATCTGCTATACCTCAGCGCCTGTTGTCGCTACACTGCGATTCATGGACCTTCGCCAACTGGACTACTTTGTTCGTGTGGCTGAGCTGGGCAGCTTTACTCGCGCGTCCCTCGCACTGGACATTGCCCAGCCCGCACTCAGCCGTCAGGTCCGGTTGCTCGAGGTGGAACTGCGCCAGACCCTGCTGACCCGCAACGGAAGGGGTGCCGTGCCTACCGAGGCCGGCCGGCTACTGCTCGAGCACGGGCGAGGCATTCTTCATCAGGTCGAGCGTGCACGCGAGGAACTGGGGCGCGTGCGCGGCGCCCTCGCCGGGCAGGTTGTAATCGGCCTGCCGCCCAGCGTAGCGAAGGTACTGACTGTTCCGCTCATACGCGAAGTTCGAAAGCGCATGCCTGAGGCATCGCTGTCTGTCAGGGAGAGCCTGTCGGTGGCGCTGTATGAGTCGCTCGTGACGGGGCAGCTTGATATCGCACTGCTGTACAACGCGGGCGCGACGCCGGAAGTGGAGCTCACTCCTTTGCTCGAAGAGCAGCTCTTCGTCGTACAGCGCAGGAGCGGAAAGGCGGTGCCCTTGGCGAAAGCGAGGGCGATTCCGCTGCGCGAAGTGGCCGGTCTGCCGCTCGTGATCCCAAGCCGGCCCAATGCAATCCGGATGCTCGTGGAAAACGAGATGGCCTCCCTGGGCTGCCGACCGCAGGTGGCTTTGGAGATTGATGGGGTTGCAGCGATTCTCGATTTGGTCGAAGACGGTGCGGGCAGTGCGATCTTGCCGCTCAACGCCGTCGCCACCGCCGCGCGCCCGCAGGCTTTCGTGACAAGGCCAATCAGTGTTCCCCGTCTGCATAGCAAGTTGGTGATGGCGACGAGCTCGCGGCGCACAGCGACGCTCACGCAAAAGGCGATGTCGCCATTAATCCAGCAAATAGCATTGCAGCTCCTGATCACTTAGCTCGGAAAATCCATGTAGAGGCGCTCCTCTAGATAGGGAAACTGGGTGGCTCATAGATCCTGATCTGCGACGAGCGAGTGAAATACGCATGCCCGCGCTGCTGCTGCGGCATGCACTTTGTGGTGTCAAAGCGGCCACAGGTGATCTTGCTGAGCAAAGCGGCGCTGGCCTAGTTGAGCACCTTGAAGTACCAGAACGGCCATCAATGGTGCCGCGGCCAAAGATGATCAGATGATCGGCCATTTGCCGATGTGCACAAGCACACGGTAAGAGATACAGCCCGATGTCGATATTGCTCGACCAAAGACGTTCTCAGCGAGAAGGCTTGGAGCTGATCGTCCGACACTTGTCCGTCGGGCCTTCGGCAGAAGAAAGAAGTCGATTGACAAAGAATCGCGCTGCGCTTGTCAACGTCTCCCTATCCCGCAAGATGACGCAGACCATCGGGCTCGCCCATGGATCAGTCAATGGAACGAACTTCAGGTCATAGAGCTCCTTGTAAAGAGGCTCCAAGAAGGAGGGCACAACACCGACTCCCATGCCCGCGCTGATCATGCGGCACACACTCTCGAACCCTCTCACCCGAATCCGCGTGCGCTTCACATGTGAAGCTTGGCGTGCGGCGTAATCGAGCATTTGGGACACCGCGCTGCTGGCGCTCTGTTCGACCTGATCGTATTGGAGCGTCTCCTGAAAGGCGACCTGCTCTAGCGAGGAGAGGGGGTGGTTGCCGGGCGCTGCCACTCCCAGTTGGTACCTCCGGTACGGCAGGAACTGGAGCGCATCATTCCGGAAGAAATCGGGACCTACGCCGACGTCCGCCTTACCCTCCGCCACCTCCTGGAGGATTCGTGGGGTCTCCTGTTCCTCCAAATCGATCTTGATCTGTGGATTGTCTCGTAGGAAGGCCTCAATTTCAGCGGTCAAACCGGCAGAGAGGGCCGAGGCACTTGCACGAACGCGTATATGGCCGCGCACGCCTTCTCGGTACTCTCCCATCTCTTCGTGCAGGCGGTCTAGAGCCTGCAGCACCATGCGAGCGTGATAGACCAAGGCTTCGCCGGCGGGAGTCGCACGAACGCCGTGGGAGCCGCGCTCCACGAGCAGCACACCCAAGCTTGCCTCAAGCTCAGCGAGCCGTTTGCTAACCGCCGAGGGAACGATGCTTTCCCTGGAGGCAGCCTTGGCGATGCTGCCTTCCTCAATGACCGAAACGAAGATCCGCGCAGACGTGGAGTCGATATGGCGCATGGGCATCACCTTTGGTGAGGGGGTAGGCCTGGAAAGGTCACTTGGAGGAAGGAGGAGGAGGCTTCGATGATACGGCCCGAGCTTCCATCCCCCTGCGGGGGGCGAAGAACAGAATCTAGGAGACAAGAGACATGCCCAAGTCATTCCAGTTGGCGCTGGACCAAGTCAGTTTCATCGGACGCGACCTGCTGCGCCCCGAATGCGTGCTCACCACGAGCGACGGCCGCCGCTATTGTTCCGACTGGCGCGGCGGCGTTGTGCGCATCGATCCGAATGGCGAGCAGACATCCATTGCATGCGTGGCACGTCGAGAGGACACGGACTTTATGCCCAACGGCATCGCCTTGCTTCGGGATCGCAGCCTGCTGGTTGCCAACTTGGGGATCGAAGGCGGTGTTTGGCGACTCCACGAAGACGGCACACGTTCGCCGTGGTTGCTTGAAATTGCGGGTGAACGCCTCCCGGCGGTCAACTTCGTCTGGCTCGACGACGCAGAAAGAGTGTGGATCACTGTCATGTACCGGTCGCATCCAGGCGCCGGCCGCAACCGATTTCGTGCCGACATCGGCGACGGCTTCATCGCGGTCGCCGATTCCGTTGACCGTCCGGAAAGCATGCGAATCGTAGCCAGTGGCCTTCACACACCAAATGAATGCCGCATCTCGCTTGATGGTCAGTGGATGGTGATCAATGAGACCTTCTCGCACCGCGTCGTCAGGTACGCACTCGCCGCGGACGGCAGCCTCTCCGGCAGAGAGGTGTTCGTGCAGTTCGACGAGGATACGTTGCCAGACGGGATCACGCTGGACGCGGACGGCGGTCTCTGGGTCACAGGCATTGCCGCCAACAAGATCATCCGCATTCTGCCCGATGGCGCTTGGCACAAAGTGGCGGAAGACAGTGACCCCGAACACATGGAGCGGATCCGCTCAGCTGTCCGCGACGGATCGTTGGATCGGTCCCTGCTTTACACGAATCCCGCGCGTGTCCTGCCAAACGTCACCAGCATCGCCTTCGGCGGACCGGATCTGCGCACCGCCTTTATCGGTTCCGTCAGCGGCAGCCAACTTGCCGCATTCCGCTCTCCAGTAGCCGGCGCGCCGCCGGTGCACTGGAAGTGGTGAGCGTCCGCCCAGCATTACAAGTAGGAGACATCATGAAGAGAACCATTCTCAAGCTCGTTGCCGCTGCCGTGCTCACGGCTGTGGCCGCTCTGCCAGTCCATGCAGAGCGCCGCATTCGCATCGGAACGATCTCGGCGCACAACAGCCCATGGCACAAGGCGATGTTGCGCTTTGCGGAGGTAGCAGAGAGGGAGTCCAACGGGCAGATCAAGGTGCAGGTGTTCACTGACGGTCAGTTGGGCGACATCCTCCAGATGTATTCGTCAATGCAGTTGGGTACGGTGGAGATGGGATACTTCGGGCTGGCCGCGATCACGCAATTGAGGGGAGCCGAGACGCTCAATGTGCTCTACACGCCCTATCTGTTCAAGAGCGCCGGGCAGGCCGAGCAGATTCTCAACAACGACGAGTTCAAAAAGATCTATTCCGACACGGCCGCGAAAACCGGAGTCCGCGTCGTTGGCGCTTTCGGTCAGCGCTCCGCGCGTGCGGTGCAGACTATCAAAGGCCCGATCTCGAAACCAACCGATCTGAAGGGCATGCGCCTGCGCGTTCCGCCGATCGAGATGCTCAAGGCTACCTTCGAGACGCTCGGCGTTCAGGTGACCCCCATGGGGATGCTTGATATCTATACCGCGCTCTCGCGCGGTACCGTTGAAGGGCAGGACAATGGTTTCGACCTCTCGATGCCACTGAAATTCCACGAAGCCGCGAAGCACTGGTCCGCCACCGATCACGCCTACGAGCTCACAGGATGGTTCATGTCGGAGCGGCTATGGAAGAGCCTCAGCGACGCAGAGCGAGTCGCAATCGTGAAGGCTGCACGGGCCGGCGGAGAAGTGACGACCAGCGAAACTAAGAAGCTCGACGCTGAATCGATCGAGACAATCAAGGCCGCTGGTGGAACCTACACGGTACCGGATCGAGCTGCTTTTCGCGCCGCGCTCAAGGACGCGCATAAGCCCTATGAAGGCAAGCTGTGGCCGGCCGGCCTGGTTGAACAGATCCGCAAGGCGGATTGAGCATGAGGAGCGCGCTCCCCTTGGGTGAAGTTGCTGCGGGACGCCCCAGCGGTATTCGTCGGCTCCTCGCACTGTCCGAAGCCGTCCTCCTGCGAATCAACGCCGCGATGCTGCTGGCAGGCATGATCGCCCTGGTCTTCTTCTGCTTTGCGCAGGCAGCAGACAGATACACGCTTAAGACGAGTTTCGACGCTCATGACCAGCTCGCCAAGGTGGGGCTTGTCTGGGTTGTGTTCACGGGGATGTCTCTGGCGTACGCCGCAGGAGAAAACCTGCGCATCGATCTGTTCGCCAAGCGACTTCCGCCTGTGGTCAGGAGAGTGCGCGATGCGCTTTATGAGACCGCCATCCTCCTGATTTGCGTGCTGTTGCACTGGAAGGGGTGGGCGGTGCTTGAAGTTGCCGGCTTCCAACAAATCATGGGGACTCCTTTCACGAATGCCCTTCCCTATAGCGTGTTGCTGCTTGGTACCTTGACCATCGCCATGACCTGCGTCGTGCGCCTTTCAGAAATGCTCGCGGGAGCACGGAAAATGGATTCGTCATGCTAGGAATCATCATCATCGTGTTCTTGGTGCTGCTCTTGCTGGGCATGGACGTCGCGTTTGCCATGATCGCGGCAAGTGTCGTCGGATTCGCCATGCGTGCAGATCCCTTGGGCGACGCGGCCATGCTGCCGCTCACCATGCTGACGGGCGTGGACAGCGCCGCGCTTCTTTCCATCCCTCTGTTCATTCTGGCCGGAGAGCTCATGAATGCCGGCGGCGTCACTCGGCGCCTCATTGAATGGTCCATGGCATTCGTTGGGCACTTCAAAGGTGCGCTGTCACAAGTGGCGGTGACGACCAATCTGATCATGTCCGGCATCTCGGGGTCTGCGGTGGCCGACGCGACCGCCGTCGGTTCTGCATTGATCCCGGAGATGAAGAAAGAGGGCTACAAGGAGGGCTATCCAGGTGCTGTGATAGCCGCCGCCGCGATGCTGGGCCCGATCATCCCGCCTTCCATTCCGATGGTGATCTACGCGGTGATCGCAAATCACTCGATCATCAAGATATTCATGGGCGGCATCGTTCCCGGCCTTCTTCTCGCAGGTGGGTACATGGTGATCTGCCGCTTTGTTGCGGGGCGACATGGCTACCCGTCGAAGGCCAAGTCCACCTGGCCAGAGCGTCTCAAGGCAACTCGGCTTGCCTCTTGGGCCCTTGCCATGCCGGTCATGGTGATCGGCGGGATTCGGATGGGAGTAGTGACTGACACCGAAGCCGCTGCTGTAGTGACTGTCTATGCAGGCCTCGTCGGCTGGTTCATCTACAAGGAGCTGGGGCGGCGCGAGATCTGGAGGTTGCTGTTGGCGTCCGGAAAGACGTCAGCGACCATTCTTTTCCTGCTTGCGGCAGCAGGCCCGTTCAGTTGGCTGATGGCCGAGGGGCGTCTTGCGGATGGCGTGCGGGGTTTGGTATTTGCGCTGTCCTCTGACCCGCTCGTAGTGGTGCTGATGATCAATGTGCTGCTGCTTCTGGTTGGGAAGATTCTCGAGCCGCTGCCAGCAATGATCCTGTTTGTTCCCACGCTTCTTCCGATTGCAGCCGAACTCCATCTTGACCCGACCCACTTCGCCATCATGGTAGTGGTTAACCTAATGATCGGTTTGCAAACCCCGCCCATCGGGCTACTGCTCTTCGTCACATCGGCTGTCGGGCGCGAACCTATGGGGGCCATCATCAGGCAGATCGTGCCTTTCGTGTTGTGGTCTTTAGTCGTTCTCGGCTTGATCATCCTCTTTCCTGCAACTGCCACGTGGCTGCCAAATCTCTGATCAGAGCCATCTGCAGGCGTCGTGGCCGCCGCTTCGGGTCAAAGGTGTCTTCCGTCAACGAATCTTCGAGCAATGGAACGAGTTGATCTGCAGTCAAGACAGGGCGCATCAGTTTCTTCTCGGCGCGTGGGCGTTCGCGAGGTTGGGCTGCGGGACGGCGTGCAGGCTTGCGGCACGGTGCTGCCCACCACATTCAAGTGTGATTGGATCTTGCTCGCCTACGCAGCCGGACTGCGCCAGATGGAGGTCGGTACCTATCGGGCATCTGAACTTGCGCCACCAATGGCTGATTCGTCGGAGGTGGTTGCCTTTGCATCGACGCTTTCAGAGTTCAACGTGTCCGTGTTCGCGCATGATCTGAAGAGCAGTCAGCGCGCCATGCTCGACGGCGCGACCACAGTGATAGTGCCCCTTTCCGCGAGCGAGAGGTACTGCGTCGCAAGCACGGGGCGGTCAGTCAATGAAATGCTCGGTAATTTGAAGCGAATTTGTGCGCTACGCGATGAAATCGATCCGAATGCTCACATCGAAGCAGGTATCAGTGCTGCTTTCGGATGCGCACTTGAGGGGGATATCGAGCATGCAAGAGTGCTTGACCTGGTCGCAGCGGCGATTGAGGCAGGGGCCGACGCCATTACGCTCGCCGATACCTTCGCCCGCGCGAATCCACACGCGGTTAGCGTTCTGTGCACCCGTGTGCGCGCTGTTGCATCAGGAACGCTGCTCACAGCACACCTGCACGGCTCCTCGTCACTCGCCAATGTCGCTGCAGCGGTCGCGGCCGGGGTTGACAGACTCGACGCAACATTGGGGGGAATAGGTGGAAACGCTTTCGTCATCGGATCAGATGGCAATGTTTCCGTCGAGTGTGTCGCATCGCTTCTGGAGGATTTGGGCATTGAAAGCGGCGTTGATTTGAGGACGTTGGCCGAGTTGCGCGAGTTCGCAAATAGACACCCGGACGCCAAACAGATGTTCGACGCAATACGCGAGGTGGGTCACCTACGTGGTACCTGAAAACCAATGGCCGAACTCAGTATGGCGAACTGCACCACTTACACCTGAGATGGGTATCGGCCTTGGTGCACCGCTCGTCGGGATCGGCTGCCACGCCGCCCGGGCCCTCGGTAGATCGAGTTCAGACAACGGCGTTTGGTCGGAAAGAGGCTGCCTTGGGATGCAGTTCCTCAATACTTTCATCGTCGCGGCAGTGACTTGGATAACGACCGACTTCCTCAAAGCATAGTACAGATCAGTCCCGTCTGATACCTCAACCAACCAGGAGTAAGCATGCCCACAGAACACGTTAATGTTTGCGAAGTCAGCCCGCGCGACGGGCTCCAAATGGCTCAGCAGATCATGCCGACAGAAACCAAGAAGCGCTGGATACGGCAGCTCGCTTCATCAGGCTTGAAGGAAGTAGAAGTTGGCAGTTTTGTGAATCCGAAACTCGTCCCTCAGATGGCCGACACTGCGGAGATTGTCCGGGACGCGCTAAACATCGATGGTTTGACTGTCTGCACGTTGGCTGCGAATCTCAAAGGTGCGATAGCTGCTCACGAAGCGGGCGCCCATGTTCTTTGCATTCCAGTGTCGGCGAGCGAAACGCATAGCCGGGCTAATGTCAATAAGAGCACAGACGCTCAAGTGGAGGCCGTCCGTAGCATCGTAGACTGGGTGCGCGCGCAGTCACGACCCATGCGCATTGATGCGGCCGTTGCGACGGCTTTCGGTTGCTCCATGGAGGGCGACGTCTCCGGTGCTCGAGTAGTCGAGGTTGCTGCTGCGCTGCAGGCCACTGGTGTCGATGAGATAACTTTGTCGGATACCGTCGGCTACGCCCACCCTGCCCAGATCAGGGCGTTGGTTCGTGGTGTGCAGGATCGGGTCGGCGCGACGCTTACCAAGCTGCATCTGCATGACACGATGGGGCTCGGACTCGCTAACGTTCTCGCGGGCCTTGATGAAGGGATCAGAAGCTTCGACGCATGTCTCGCCGGGCTCGGCGGGTGTCCTTTCGCGCCGAATGCGTCTGGCAATGTCGTGACGGAAGACCTCATCTTCCTTCTTGAAAGCATGGGTTACACCACGGGCGTTCAACTCCCGAGGCTGATTGGAGCACGGCAGCTTCTAGCCGAAAGTTTGCCCGATGAGATCTTGCGAAGCGGAGTGGCAGCCGCCGGCATCCCGAAGACGTTCAAGCCGTCAACGAGTCCAGCATTGCCGGGTTGAAGGTCCACAGCGCACCGAATATGAGTATTCGAATCCGCGTCGTGCATCTCGAAGGTAAGTGGCCGGCTACTGCAGAAGCTCGCGCGGACCCGAGTTCTGCCGTCTCATTCTTGCTGCGGTCTGGCTCTATCGCGTCGCTAGGTGCTCCGTAATCTCGCGTGCGCCGAGGTCTCGCACTGCCGCAAGGCTTTCGAGCTGCGCCGCCCGCGGTCGTGCCTTGCCTTGCTCCCAGTGATAAATCGTTTGCCCGGACACGCCAACCAACTGCCCATAGATCGCAGCGGACAGCCCAAGCTTTGCGCGATGCGCCGCCAACCTGGGTGCGCTGAATCGGCGCTTCCTGTCTCCAGTCGCTTCATTGACCGAATCAGGCGCTGTGCCCCGAAGTGCCGCGCCCCTCGAAACATGACGCAACTCCTTCTCAAGCGCATTCACTTGGCGGCGCAGCTCAGCAATCGACGCGCGATAAGCGACTGATGCCTTCTTGAGCGTTTCGATCTCGGCGCGTACTTCTTTGCGAGCCACACGGGAGATTTCAGTTTTGAGGATCGAGGCGATGTTTGGCATGGACGCATTGTGCCGTGCCATTGCAGGGGTGGGGGCGGTCTGAATTCAGAGGCAACCGCCAGGGGCCTCGAGTTTCAGTGGTCAAGATCGATACAGACGCTGTGGGTTGTCCACGAGCACCTGCCGGCACTCATGGTGCGACAGCCAGCGTGCGAGCAGGTTCATGAGGACGGCGTCATCCGGCTTTTGGCGCATGGTTACATGGGGCCAGTCGGTGCCCCACACCAGCTGGTCCAGTGACTCGTCGGCGAGCTGTCGCACAAACGCGTCGAGGTCTTCGTAGGCGTCGGAGTCAGGCGACGCGATGTAGGGGGCAGAGAGTTTCATCCACACCCGACCGCTGCCCAGCAGCCGGTGAGTAGCTCCTGCAACGTCAGTAGTCAGTTCCGGCTCCACGTTAAGAAACGCGAAGTGGTCGATGACCACGGGGATGGGCAAGGCGAGGAGCCTGTCGGCCAAGTCTAGAAGTTCCTTTGGATGTGCATGTAGCTGAAGGTGCCAGCCGAACGGCGCGATCTTTGCTGCCACGTCTTCCAGCATCGCCGCAGTGTTAGCACCTTTTTGCACGAGGTTGAAGCGCACGCCGACGACGCCATGGTCGTCGAGTGTTCGCAACTCGGCTTCGTTGACATCAGGGCCAACGACAGCGACACCTCGCGCGGTGCCTTCGAGACTGCGGAGACCCGTCAGGAGTACACGATGGTCACGGCCGTAGCTAGACGGCTGAACGATGACGTTCCGGTCAATGCCAAGCCGGCCTTTCAGCTTGCCATAGTCCTCAGGGCTGGCGAGTCCATGCTGGAGCACCGGTCCCGGCGCGAACGGCAGCGCCGGGTCGAAGAAATGCATGTGGCAATCGCAGGCGCCCGAGGGCACTTCAAAGGCCGGTGCGTTCTCTCCCGTGGAATGCGGCGCGGCGCCCCCGCGTTGCTTCCGTCTCGCTGCTCCAAGGGGCTGCACATTCATTTGAGATTCTTCGCGTTGTGCCAGACCAAGGCATCGCACAGCGCCGTATTCTTGAGCAACATTTCCTCGCTCACGCGGGAGGAACTTGCGCGCTAGTTGATCGTTGCTGGGGGGCAGACTTCGCTGTCCGGATTGCACGTCGGCTTACTTGTGGGTATCACCGAGGCGAACGATGAATCGTAGTAGAGACGCACGACCGGATTCGCGGTGTTGACGAACTTTGTTTGATCTCTCCGGTTCAACATGCAGTTGGCTTTGCCATCAATGGCGGTTCCATGCACGCCTGTTCGATCAAGGCCGATGCCAGTTGGGATGCTGGACCCATCTATTTTCGAGAGGGGAGGGCGCTGGAATGCTCATTTGCGAGCAGCCGAGTTGGCCCACTACCATGCCCATCCCTTCCTTTCGGAATGGTGCAAGCGCCCAACTTGAAAAAGGAGACTAATCGATGATCCGCCGAATGCTTGGCGTGGCGCTGCTGCTCGCCACGTCTGTCCTTTCCCATGCACAGACTTATCCAACAATGCCGATCAGGCTTGTATCGCCATTTCCACCTGGTGGCGGAACGGACCTCATTGCGCGTACGATCGCGGCGAAGCTCACGGAGACCAAGCAGTGGACTGTGGTGGTCGACAACCGACCGGGAGCTAACGGAACAATCGGCGTAGCCGAGGTCAGTCGGGCAAACCCGGCTGGTTACGATCTTGTCATCGGCCAAAAAGACAATCTGATTCTGGCCCCTTGGTTGCAGAAGGTTCCCTTCGACACGGTGAAGGACTTCCGTCCCGTGGCCTACATCGGCGGATCGCCAGTGGTGTTCTTGAGCGCGGCGAACGGGAAGTACCAAAGTTTCGCCGACGTTATTGCCGCGGTGAGGGCTAAGCCCGACTCGCTGACGATGGGGAGTTCAGGCTCTGGAAGCGTTGCCCATATCACGACGGAGTTGATGCGGAAACGAGCCAGCATTCATTTCCAGCACGTTCCCTACAAAGGATCCACTCCGGCGCTCACCGACTTGCTAGGCGGACAGATCGATCTGGTTGGTTCATCTATCGCCTCGGCAAGTTCGCTGATACAGGCCGGTAAGCTCAAGCCTCTGGCGGTCAGCAGCGCGACACGCAGTCCGTCGCTTCCGAATGTCCCGACGCTCGCAGAACTGGGCGTGCGAAATGTAGACGTTCAGATCTGGTACGGCCTCTTGGGGCCTGCCGGTCTGGGTCCGGAGGTGGTCACCCAACTCAACGCCGAAGTCAATCAGATTGTCCGGCGCCCTGAAGTTGCAAAGTTGCTTCGCGAACAGGGCCTGGAGCCGAAGCCGGCGTCGCCCGAAGATTTCGCGCGCATGGTGCAGTCCGACTACGTGGCCTGGAAAGGAATCATCGCCGAGACCGGCGTCAAGATCGACTGAGGCAGGCCAGCCTCTTGGCGCGGTCGCAGGTGATGTTCCGCAAGCACTGGAGATTGAATGTTCAACACGCTAAGCGCAGCAGCGGGCCGACGGGTCAGGATGATCGAGGTCGGCACCCCCGACGGCCTGCGAATCGAGATATCCATCGTGCCTGCAGTTCAAAAGACAGGACCCATAAACAAGATGATCGAAGGCGGGGTCGGCGTCGAGCTAAACAAAGTCGTCGACGTCGCACTGAATATCGAGGGGTGTTCGGGCGAGCACTTTGTCGGACATGGAATGCGCGCGGATCCTCGTTTGCGTGTGCATGCCGTCAACGATGTGGCGACTGCCGATGGACAAGAGAGAGCGCGACTATGACCAATATTGCAAGACCTCCGCTTGATGGCATCAGGGTGGTCGATCTGACCCGAATCCTTTCCGGTCCTTTCTGTACCATGATGCTCGGAGATATGGGGGCGGATGTCGTCAAAGTCGAGGGGCCGAATGATGGCGACCCGATTCGCGGCATTGGCGAGATGCGCGATGGAGTTAGCTGGTACTTTGCAGCTTTCAACAGAAACAAGCGATCCATCGTGCTGGATCTTCGCAGCGAGGAAGGGCTGAAAACGCTGGCAGCCCTCTTGGCGAAGGCCGACGTCTTGGTCGAGAACTTCAAGCCGGGCGTTCTGGAGCGAATGGGATTCAGCGACGAAAGGCTGCGCTCGATCAATCCAAATCTCATCGTGGCGAGCATCAACGGCTATGGATCGACAGGGCCCTACGCCGACCGGCCGGCATTCGATTTCGTCACGCAGGCCATGAGCGGGTTCATGAGTGTGAACGGCGATCCTGATGGGCGGGCGATGCGAAGCGGTCCGCCGATCACTGACCTCGTGGCAGGCTTGTATTGTGCCTTCGGCGTGGTGAACGCCCTTCGTGCCCGCGAACTCAATGGAGCTGGCCAGAGAGTGGAAGCATCAATGATGGGCGGCATCATGAGCATGTTCGCCTTTCTTGCTGCTGATCATCTCGCGACGGGCCGGATACCCCAAAGGCAGGGCAACGACCACCCCATTAGTTCACCGTACGGCATATTTTCTGCAGCAGACGGCGACTTGGCAATTGCGCCGAGCACGGACGCAGTGCTGCGCAAGTTTCTGGCGGAGATCAATCTCTCGCATCTTCTTAGTCAGCCCGACTTTGCGACGAATGCCTTGCGGGTGAAGAACCGACGCGCTATCCATGCGTTGGTCGATGAGCAACTGAAAAAGCAGTCGCAAGCCTTCTGGCTTCAGACGCTCAACGATGCCGGCGTGCCGTGCGGCATCGTTCAGGATCTGGATCAAGCCTTCACCGACCCGCAGACGGTGCACCAGGAGTGGGTGATCGACGTGCCACATCCGGGCCATGGAAACGTGCGGATGCTGGGGTTTGCGACAAAGCTGTCAGAAACGCCTGCGAGCGTACGGCGCGCTGCGCCAGAACATGGCGCGCACACCAAAGAAGTGCTCAATGAATGGGGTGTCGCACAGGCGCTTCGCACTAGCGCTCTATCCAACCAAAACCCCAAGCCGAGATCGTCTCTAGAGGTCGGATCTTCTTAAAGAAAAAGCATGTTACGTTTCTCCGCCAACCTTTCGACAATGTTCCAGGAGTTGCCCTTCCTTGAGAGACTTCCTGCAGCGCGTGCCGTGGGCTTTCAAGCAGTGGAGGTGTGGTTTCCGTACGAAGTGGAGGCCGAGCGATTCGCTGATGAGCTAGCTTTGAACAAGCTCGTATGTGTTGGCATCAATTCGCCGGCCGGTGATGCTGCGGCGGGTGACTGGGGGTTGGCTGTTGAGCCGAACCGCGTCGGCGAGTTCGAGACCAGCGTCGAAGAGGCTATGAAGTACGCGCGAACGATCGGATGCCGGAACGTGCACGTCATGGCGGGGCAACCGCGATCGGATATTCAAGCAGAAGTCGCCTGGGACACCTATCGGGCCAACCTGCGGCGAGCGATTGACATCGCAGGGAGCTACGGTTGCCGGCCGATGATCGAGCCGCTCAACGCGCTCGACCGTCCGCGTTATCTGCTGCAGCGTCAGGACCAGGCGATTGCGCTGATCGATGAACTGGGGCGCGACCGTCTTGGACTCATGCTGGACCTATTCCATCTTCAACGCGGCGAGGGCAATCTGATCGAGCGCATGCGTCGAAGCCTACCGTACGCCGCCCATGTTCAGATCGCGGATGTCCCTGGGCGGCACGAGCCAGGGACGGGCGAGATCCGCTTCGAAAAGGTCTTTGAGGAGCTCCAATCGCAGTGGTCCGGATGGATCGGATGCGAGTACCTTCCGTCTGCGGGAACCGTCGAGGGGATGGGTTGGATGCGCGGGCTGTCAACCTAAGCATTGCCGTGCGAAAAGTCGATTCCGCGCCGGCCAGGGTGTTCGTTGTCATGGTCGAGGAAGGTAGCGTCGGCCGAGTGGCAGCGCTGGAGAACATCGTGCCGTCGCCCGTGAGCAAACGCTTGGGTGAGCTTGAGGGATGCTAGGTGGAGCTGGTCGAGCGTGGCCAGCGCGGTCTATCGCATGATGGTGAGGAGATGGGCACTGGAGTGGTTCCCAGGTTCCTTAAATCTGTCCGCGGCAAGAAGGGTTGACGCTTGGTCCCTCCATCAGACGAGCGGGACCATTCCGTCATTTTCATCGTCGCGTACGACTTCAACTCATTGCCTTCTAGTGCACGCGCATTCGCGGACCATCTGTGCAAGGCCCTAGATGTGCCGCTAGCAGCGTCGTCATGAGATTCCGACGGGTTGGGCAGTTGCGGCTTCACATTTCATTATGAGCGTATTTGACAATGACTCATCAAAAAATCAGGCTTGGCTGCATTGCCGACGATTTCACCGGCGCGACGGATCTTGCAAGTAATCTTGTGCGAAGCGGTATGCGGGTAATTCAGACCATAGGAGTTCCGATCTCGCCGCTTGACGATGGAATCGATGCTGTCGTCATCAGCCTCAAATCGCGGACCGTTGCTGCGAAGGACGCCGTCGGCCAATCATTGGCAGCTCTGCACTGGCTCAAGGCGCACGACGCGAGGCAGATCTACTTCAAGTACTGCTCGACGTTCGATTCGACTTCGCTCGGAAACATCGGACCTGTCACCGATGCACTCATGACGGCGCTCGATAGCGACTTCACGATTGCGTGTCCGGCTTTCCCAGAAACTGGTCGAACAGTCTTCAAGGGCTATCTGTTTGTCGGGGATGAATTGCTCCAGGAGTCTGGTATGAGGAACCATCCGCTCACACCAATGACAGATTCGAACCTCGTTCGAGTACTGCAATCCCAGACGACGCGGCGAGTGGGGCTAATTGACCTTGCGACGGTCCGCGCCGGAGCGGACGCGGTCAGACATCGGATCGAGGCGCTGCGCAAGGATGCAGTTTCCATTGCGGTGGTCGATGCGACGGACAATGCCGATCTGATAACTCTCGGGCGATCTTTGGCGTCGATGCCGCTCGTCACCGCAGGTTCCGGAGTGGCGATTGGCCTGCCGCAAAATTTCAGCATTTTTCCTGGAGACCCGGCTGCGAAGCTTCCCGAAGTCACCGGGCTGCGTGCCATCGTCTCAGGAAGTTGCTCAGTCGCGACCAATGCTCAGGTTGCGGATTTCATAGGGCGTGGGGGTGCGTCGTTTGCCATCGACCCGCTCAGGCTGGCAGATGGCGAAGATCTCGTTAGTCAGGTCCTGACCCAGGCTTCAGGCAGCCTTCGACATGGCACCTTTTTGGTGTACGCGACTGCCGAACCCGCTGCAGTTCGTCAGGTCCAGGCCCGGCTGGGAACTGAGAATGCGGGCCAGATTGTCGAAGATGCTTTGGCGAAGATTGCGCGCGGGCTGGTCGAGCAGGGTGTCCGTCAACTGGTCGTCGCAGGCGGCGAGACGTCCGGCGCATGCGTACAGGCGCTCGGGATCCAACGGTTGAGAATCGGTCCTCAGATTTCGCCTGGCGTACCGTGGTGCCACGCTTCAACGGTGTCGGACGCAGACATCCACATCGCCTTGAAGTCGGGCAACTTCGGAGGCGCTGACTTCTTCACTTCAGCTTTCGCAATGCTTAGCTAAAAGCGTGTTCGCGGCTCGCAGTATGCGAGCGCTATAGAAGAGTTCCGTGGCAGTGCGTACGAGCTCTGGCTGACCAGCCACCTGTGGCATGCGAACTTTTTATCCACGCCCACAAAGGCGACGACGTGGGCGAGTGCACGAGGCGCTGCGTCGCATAACGGTCACGCCACACGTCGCACAGAACAAGTCGAGCCTCCGCTCGGCGGCGGCCGACGAGATCGCTCAGAGCGAGGGTTATGCGATCTTGCAGCGCAAGCGAAAGCTCATCGAGCAAGGCTTCGCTGGGTCAAGTTCGTCGGTCCCATCCGACAGGTGATGGTGCGCGGTGTCAAGAAGGCCGACCAACTGTTCGTGCTGACGATGGCCGCCGACTACCGATCAGGGCACTCTGTTGATCAAGGGGCGTCCCTTAATCCAGCGGCTAAGGTTTTGCAGAAACACGGCCGAGATGCGTGCTTCGTTGCCGTCTGAATGCCCGGCCGTGTGCGGCGTGACAATCACGTTCCGCAGTTCCCACAACGGTGATGCAACAGGAAGGGGTTCATGCACGAATACGTCCAGGTACGCGCCAGCAAGCCTTCCGCAGCGCAACGCTTCGGTCAGCGCCGTCTCGTCGACGACCTCGCCTCGTGCGACATTGACGAGCCGTGCGCCTTCAGGCAGCAATGCAAGCGCCGATGCATCCACAAGGCGTTGAGTGCGGTCGCTCAACGGGCAAGCTAATATTAGCCAGTCGGCATTTGGAAGTACCGTGCGCAGCGCCTCGTAGCTCACACTGAACTGAGCAGGTGGCGCCTCAACATTGCTGCCGCGCACAGCCACAATACGCAGACCCAACATGGCGAGCAGCTCGCCGATTCCGTTGCCGATTGCACCCCAGCCAACCACCACGGCGGTCTGGCCTGAAAGATCGCGTGGCAAGCCGCTGTCCACGAGGGGGGACCACTTGTGGGCTCGCTGAGCCTCGAGCAGTTGCGGAAACTGCCGCGCCAGCATCAGCACTCCGGCCAGCGCGCTCTGTACCACCACCCCCGCATTGGCGCCTGATGAGGTCGTCACCTCCACACCGCGTGCGCGCAGCTCGCCGTACACCGGCCGGTCCGCACCCGACGAGTGCGCGTGCACCCAGCGCAGCGACGGCGCGTTGCGCAAGGCATCGTGAAACTGCTGCGTGTGGGGCAGCACCTGGTGCTTGGTCGAGAGGCCGGTGACGTCGCGCGAGACGAAGGCGATGTCGGCATCGTCTCCTTCATTGACCACCACATGTGCCCGGCCGCCGAGTGCGTCGGCCAGGCCGATGCCGGCCTGCTGCACGGCCGCGGGCGTCATCAGGAGACGCAGCGGCGGCGAACTCATTCGGCCGTGGCGCCCGACTCGCGCACGATCAGCTTCCACTTCTCATACTCCTGCCGCGTGAACTTGCCGAACTGCTCGGGCGTGCCGCCCACCGGGTCGGCACCTTCGCGGATCATCTGCGCCTCGAGCGAGGGCAGTGCGTTGTTCACCGACTTGTTGAGCAGCGCGATCACCGGCGCCGGCGTGCCCTTGGGCGCGAAGAAGCCGAACCACGAGCCCGCCGAGAAACCGGCGAAGCCTTTCTCGGCCACCGTCGGCACATCGGGCAACGAACGCGAGCGCTTCAGGCTGCTCACCGCGATGGCGCGCAGCTTGCCCGCGCGGATGTGCGAGATCACCGAGGGAATGGTCGCGAACATGAACTGCACGCGGCCTGCCAGCAGGTCGTTCAGCGCATTGGCGCCCTTGTAGGGAATGTGCAGCGTCTCGGCGCCGATGCGTTGGCTGAGCATGTAGCTCGACAGGTGCGACGAGGTGCCGACG
Source organism: Variovorax sp. GW821-FHT09D07 (assembly GCF_059416345.1). NCBI lineage: Bacteria > Pseudomonadati > Pseudomonadota > Betaproteobacteria > Burkholderiales > Comamonadaceae > Variovorax > Variovorax sp. GW821-FHT09D07. The sequence continues at coordinate 1,113,540 of NZ_JBWKOY010000001.1, read as the reverse complement.
CCGGTCGAGCCGTAGTTCAGCTTGTTGGGGTTGGCCTTGGCGTAGGCGATGAACTCTTCCATCGTCTTGGCGGGCACCTCGGGGTTCACCACCAGCACGTTGGGCACGTCGGCGATTTGCACCACTGGCACGAGGTCGGTGAGTGGGTCGTATGGCAGGTTCTTGTAGAGCGTCTGGTTCACGGCCATCGGGCCGACCGAGTTGACGATGAGCGTGTAGCCGTCGGCCGGCGCGCGCACCACGAACTCGGTGCCGATGTTGCCGCCACCGCCGGGCTTGTTGTCGATGACGAAAGGCTGACCGAGCTTCTCCGACAGCTGCTGCGTGACGGCGCGCGCGAGGATGTCGGTGGTGCCGCCCGCGGTGAAGGCGACGATCACGCGCACGGGCTTGTTGGGGTACGCGGACTGCGCCTCGGCGTGGGGCGCGGCGCCACCAAGGCCTGTGGCCAGCAGCACAGCGGAAGCCGTGGCCATGAGCTTTTGCAGTAGGAAGGAGGGCTTGTCTCGGTTCATTTTTTCTCCTTTTTTCAGGGCTCTACACGGGCAGGGGAAAGTCGTACAGCGCCGCCGGGTTGTCGACCAGCACGCGACGCCGCAGCGCCTCGTCGGGCAGCCAGCGCGCCAGCAGGTTCACGAGGGCGCCGTCGTCCGGCACCTGCTGCGCTTCGAAGTAGTTGATGTGCGGCCAGTCGGTGCCCCACACCACGCGCTCGGCGTTGGCCTGCAGCAGCGAGGTGGCGAAGGAGTCGATGTCGGCGTAGGGCGGGCCCATGCCGGTGTTGCGGTCGGCGCCCGAGATCTTGGTCCAGGCCTTGCCTTCGGCGAGCAGGCGGCACAGCGTGCGAAAGCCCGGGTCATCGATGCCGCGCGATGCCGCCATGCGGCCCATGTGGTCGATCACGAGCGGCACGCCGAGGCGCAGCAGGCGCGGCGCCAGCTCGACGAGGTCGGGCGCGTGGATCCAGATCTGCGCGTGCCAGCCGCGCTCCGCGAGACGCGGTGCCAGCGCTTCGAGCACTTCGATGCCCACGCCGTTGCGGTACACGGCGTGGCCGTCACGCTTGAAGAGGTTGAAGCGCACGCCGCGGATGCCCGCCGCGTGCCAGCGGTCGAGCTCCGCATCGGTGGTGTCCGCCTGCGGCACGGCGATGCCGCGCAGGCGGTCGGGGTACTGCGACAACGCGGCGAGCACGGCGCCGTTGTGGGTGCCGCTCGCGCTGCCTGTCACCAGCACGCCGCGCGACAAACCCAGCCGGTCGATGTGCGCGATGAAGGCTTCGCCCGGGTACTCGCCCGGTGTGTAGCTGCGGTCGTCGGCCAGCGGAAAGCGGTCGTAGGGGCCAAAGACATGCGCGTGGCTGTCGCACGCGCCGGGCGGCAGCGCGAACGACACCGGGGTGAATGCATCGCGGGGAGGCAGGCAGGAGCGGGTCATGGTGCGCGCGTCCTCTCAATCGACCTTGAACTTGCCGCTTTTCGCGAGCAGCCGGGCGTTCGCGTCTTCCTTCTTCAGCGTCGCGAGCCATTCGTCGGGCGACGAGGGCTGGCCGGGGCTGCCGACGGAGATGAGGCGGCGCTTGACCGTCTCGTCGGCCAGCGCCTTGCGCAGCGCGGCGTTGAGCGCGTTGACCACGTCGGGCGGCGTGCCGGTGGGCGCGAGCAGGCCGGTCGCGGTGGTGGCGTCGAAATCCTTCAGGCCGGCCTCGCGTAGCGTGGGCACGTTCGGCAATGCAGGGTCGCGGTCCTTCGACATCACGGCCACCGCTCGCAGCATGCCCGACTGGATGTGCGCGGCGGAGCTTGTGAGCTGGTCCACCACAAGATCGATCTGCCCGCCCAGCAGGTCCGTGAGCGCCGGGGCTGAGCCCTTGTACGGCACGGTGTTGAGACTCAGCTTGCCGGCCTGTTCGAGCTGCAGCAGCGCGATGTGGTTGGTGGTGCCGGGGCCCGCATGGCCGGCCGTGACCTGACCCGGCTTGCCCCGCGCGGCCGAGAGCACGGCTTCGATGTCCTGGTACGGGCCTTGCGCGCGCACCGCGATCACCAGCGGCGTGGTGGCGGCGAGGCCGATGGGGGCGAAATTGTCGAGCGCGTAAGTCGTCTTCGTCATCAGCGGCAGCACCACGAGCGCGTTCGGCGTGCTGACCAATAGCGTGTAGCCGTCGGGCTGCGCACGCGCCACGTACGACGCGCCGATGGCGCCACCCGCCCCGGCGCGGTTTTCCACGATCACCGACTGGCCGAGGATCTGGCCCATGGCCGGTGCTAAGGTGCGCGCGACGACGTCGAGGTTGCCGCCGGGTGCGAACGGCACGACGAGCATGATCGGCTTCTGCGGAAATTTCTGCGCGAGCGCGGGTAGCGAGGGCAGGGCGAAAGCCGCCGCTGCGAGCGCCGACAGCACGGCGGGGAGGTGTCTTCTATGCATGGGGCGTTGTCTCTGTTGTTCTGTGGTGTGTGCGTGGCGTCAGTCGCGAAAGCCCGGGTCCATGCGGTCGAGCTTGCGCAGCAGCGCCGGCCATTCCATGAGCCCGTAGGGCCGGCGGGTGCCGGGCTGGTAGTTGTTCCAGGTCTCTTCGAGGATGTGCGGCGGCACGGCCTGGAGCGGCGTGTTGCACGACATCGCACCGATCTGCGCACGGCAGGCCAGCTCGAGCCGGTGCATCCAGTTGAAGGCCTCGCCCACGCTGCGGCCCACCACGAGCGCACCGTGGTTGCGGAAGACCACGGCCTCGCTCTGGCCCAGGTCGGCGAGCAGCGAGGCCTGCTCCTCGGTGTTGAGCACCACGCCCTGGTAGTCGTGGTAACCGATCTTCAAAAAGCGCATGGCGGTCTGCGTGAGCGGCAGCAGGCCGCATTCGAGCGAGGACACGGCCATCGACGCCCAGCTGTGCGTGTGGATCACGCAGGCCACGTCGGGCCGCGCGGCATGCACGGCGCTGTGGATCACGTAGCCGGCCTTGTTGATGCCATAGGCCAGCTCGCCGAAGTCGGGCGACGAGAGGATGCGGCCGTCGGCGTCGACCTTGATGAGGCTCGACGCGGTGATCTCCTCGTACATCATCCCGTAGGGGTTGATGAGGAACGCGCCGGGTTCGCCGGGCACGTGCGAGGAGATGTGGTTGGCCATCATGTCCGACATGCCGTACAGGTCGACGAGGCGGTAGCAGGCAGCCAGGTCGATGCGGGCCTGCCATTCGGCCGCGGTGCATTGGTCCTTCATGGATGGGATCTGGAGCACGCCAGGGGTCGTCATCGCGGGGTTCCTTTCTGTGTCGGTTGCATTCAGTCGGCACCCAGCCGCAGCCGGCTGGGCAGGCGCTTCTCGATGGCGAACTTCAGGAGCGCCGCGCAGCGGAAGATGCCGTGCGCGAACTTGCCGTAGGGCAGCGTGAGAAAGAGCGCCATCACCACGCCCAGGTGCACCGCCAGCAGCAGTGCCATGAAGCGGGTGTCGCGCCATGCGAGCAGGGCCAGGCCCGTGAGGCTCGTGAGCAGCAGCAACGCGATGAAGCCGCGGTCCATCGGCCGCTGCGCCACGTCGCCGTGCGCGGCATGGCGCCGCAGGTTGAGCCACAACAGGCCGACAGGGCCGATCACGAGGCCGATGCCGCCCGTGGTGCCCAGCAGCACGGGCGCACTCGTGAGCGCATAGGGCGCGTGCAGGTCGAACAGGTAGTGGTAGAGCGTTGCCACGCAGGTGGAGGCGAAGCACAGCATGAAGCCGTAGAAGGTGAAGTGATGGAAGCGCCGGCGCCAGAGCGTGAAGCGGTCGTCGGCGTTGTTGCAGCCTTCGCCATGGCCGCCATCGAGGTACTTCAGGCGCAGCGCGTCGTGCGCGGCTTCGGCGCTCGCTGCGCGGCGCACACCCGGCAGGTCGGGGGCGTTGCCCGGGTCGTTCGCGGGCGAGACCTCGCGCCAGAAGCGGCGCGTACCCATGGCCAGCGCGAACATCACGAACAGGAACACCGCGCCGAACACCAGTGCCAGGAAGTTGTGCGGAAAGATCGCGTAGAAGTTGCCCGCGAGCGGCGCGTGCACGAGCGAACCCGACATCGCCACGGCCAGCACGAGGAAGAGCGCGAGCCCGCCCGCCAGTGCCAATGCGACGGTGAGCCCGGCCCGCTTGTAGAGCGCGCCCATCGCGGGCGGCCAGGCGTAGTCGTGGTAGGTCTGCAGGCGCACCTGCGCCATCGCCTGTGGCACGTTCACGGCGAACTCGTGCGGCGGTGCGTACTGGCAGGCATGCAGGCAGGCGCCGCAGTTGTGGCACAGGTTGGCGAGGTAGTGCGTGTCGGCCTTGCCGAATTCGAGCCGGCGCGTCATGGCGGGAAACACGGCGCAGAAGCCCTCGCAGTAGCGGCAGGCGTTGCAGATCTGCAGGATGCGCGCGACCTCGCCCTCGCTCGCGGTCAACGGCAGGGCGGGCTGGATCGGGATCACGCGCTGCGATGGCGGGGCGCTGCCGATGCCATCGGCATCCGCACGGGCGCGTGCGACGAGGTCAGTGAGCTGCTGCAAGGGCGGTCTCCGGGGATTTCTTCGAAATGTTCTTGGCGGCCTTCGCTGCCTGCGTGCCGGCGATGCGGCCGAAGGCCGTGCCGATGCTCATGCCCACGCCGGCCGTGTAGCCCTTGCCCAGCACGTTGCCGGCCATCATTTCGCCGGCCACGAAGAGGTTGGGACTCGGGCGTCCACCGAAGCGCACGGCGGCGGTCTCGTCCACCTTCAGGCCGAGGTACGTGAAGGTGATGCCGGGGCGCAGCGGATACGCATGGAAGGGCGTTGTGTCGATCGGGCGCGCCCAGTGCGTCTTGGCGGGCGCGAGGCCTTCGGTGTGGCAGTCGTCCAGCGCGGTGTGATCGAAGCGGCCGACGCGGCAGGCGGCGTTGTAGTCCTGCACGGTGCGCACGAAGGTGGCTTCGTCCAGGCCGATCTTCTGCGCGAGTTCGCCGAGCGTGCCGGCCTGCGTGCCGGGGAACACCGGCGGCATGAAGCGACCGATCGCCTGCTGGTCGATGACCGACCACGCGATCTGCCCCGGCTGCTGCGCCACGAGCCGGCCCCAGATCGCATAGCGCTTGGGCCAGAAGTCTTCGCCCTCGTCGTAGAAGCGCCGCGCGTCGCGGTTGACCACCACGCCGAGCGACACGCAATCGATGCGCGTGCAGATGCCGCCGTCGTACAGCGGTGCGCGCGCATCGATGGCCACCATGTGGCCCTGCGACGGGTCGCCGATGCTGTCGGCGCCCGCGGCGATCATGTGCCTGAGCAGCACGCCCTGGTTGAAGCGCGTGCCGCGGATGAGGAAGTTGTCGGCCGGCCATTCGCCGCGTTCGTTTTGCCCCCACGCTTCGCGCAGCCAGTCGCGGTTCGATTCGAAACCGCCCGAGGCCAGCACGCAGCTCCTGGCCGCGACGCGCTCGCCGGCCTCGGTGCGCACGGCCACGAAGCGCTCGCCGTCGAGCTCGACCGAGGCCACGGGCGTGTCGTAGCGGATCTGCACCCCGAGCGCTTCGGCGCTGCGGTAGTAGGCGTTGACGAGCGCCTTGCCCCCGCCCATGAAGAAGGCGTTGGTGCGCGCCACGTGCAGCGCGCCCGACAGCGGCGGCTGGAAGCGCACGCCGTGGCGGCGCATCCAGTCGCGGCAGTTCGACGAGGCGCGGATCACGAGGCGCGCCAGGTGCTCGTTGGTGAGGCCGCCGGTCACCTTCAGCAGGTCTTGCCAGTACTCCTCTTCAGGGTAGGCCTCGACCAGCACGTCCTGCGGCGCGTCGTGCATGCAGCGCAGGTTGCGGGTGTGCTGCGAATTGCCGCCGCGCCATTCTTTGGGCGAGGCCTCCAGCAGCAGCACCGAAGCGCCGGCTTCGCGCGCCATCAGCGCGGCGCACAGCGCGGCATTGCCGCCACCGACAACCAGTACATCGATCACTCGTGGGTCTCCTTGGAATGCAGGAGACTGTATGTGGTCAGCCTTTTGGACGAAAGGTCGAAGGCGGCAAGACGTGTTCAGTTCTTGAGAAGACTTGCGCCCGCCCAGCGCCCCGTACTTGCCAGCTCTCGAACCGTTTCAGCCACAATGATGCGCGTGGCTAACGCAACCGGTGACAGCTCGTCGTCAGAGAGGCTCACCAGAAGATTGCGCCGACCGACATGAGCGTCAGAGATTTCGGTCAGTACGAGGTTCTCAGGGTCATGACGCGCCGTAGCGGCGCCAGGTTGGATGGTCGCTCCATAGCCGGCCCGCACGGCATCCATCAATAGCGCGAGTCCATCTACCTCGGCCACGATGTGGGGCTGTACATGTACGCGCGCGAATGCGCCCATGAGTGTGGCGCGTAGACCGTGATTGACACTTGGAAGGATAAGGGGCAGTTCTTTCAGCTGCGATAGACGGGTCCGTTTGCCGCGGGGTCCACCAGCGAGCGTGGGTGCAGCAATCACAAACAGCTTCTCGTCGAGCAAAGGTGTGACGCTCCAGCGGCGAGGCGTATCGGTCTGGAAAAGTATCGCCATGTCCAGTTGGCGAGCCTGCAGCATTGTCGTCAGATGGCCAGAGAGCGCTTCAACCAAGTGCAGGCTCACTTCTGGGTAACGTTCGTGCATCGCTCGAATCAGGGGTACGCCGAGCACCGCGGCTGTGGTGGGTGCCAAACCCACACTGACGTGGCCGGAGAGTCGACCTTGCTGTGCTGCGCGAACTGCATCTTCTGCGTGGCGCAAAACGAGTTGAGCTTGGTGCAAGAAGGCCACTCCGGCGGCGGTCGGCACAACACCGGCCGGACTACGCTGCAATAGGCGTGTGCTCAGCTCACTTTCGAGCCGGCTGATTTGCTGACTGAGCGCAGAGGTCACCACGCTCAACTCAACCGCCGCACGGCCCATGCTGCGAAGCTCGCAGATCTTGACGAAATATCGAAGCTGTCTCAGTTCCATGTTCCGAAGATGACGGTTTGGAGAAATCGTTGTGATTAGAGGATAGCCATTCCTGGGCGAGATTTGTTTGGGAGCGCGTTGGAACTCTCCCACGTATTCGCGCTCAGGTAGCCCATCAGCCTCTACGATGTTCGACGCAACGCGCACGACGGTTCACTTGCGTAGCAACGCCCCGCCATTGGTCAACCCTCGTGACAACCGCCCGGGCCGCACTCCGCCGAAGCTTGCCGCCTGACGACGCAGTTGCCGTACCGCATCCGATGACGGCTCAGCGCAGATCAACGCGCTGCAGTCCCTAGAGGCATCCGTCAACTGCGCAAAAGAGCGCTTAGCGACGACAGCTAGTCAGCCCTGCGTGGTTCGGGTATCTCAGTTGTCTTGAGGCATTGGACCTGTATAGGTTGCTCGAGGCCTTATCAGTTCGGCGCAGTCGCGCTGTTCAAGCGCATGTGCGATCCAACCCACCGTGCGCCCCAAAGCGAAAAGTCCGAATGCAGTACCGGGCGCGAGATGCAGATGGCGCCGAAGCGCAACCAACGCTACGTCGAGCGTGGGTTCTAGTCCCGTCAGGTCGTGCGCGGAATCCACGATCCGCCGCCATGTGGCGTTGCGGGGAGGCAATTGAGCCAGGAGAGCATGCGCGCGGACGTCGCCGCGTGGATAGAGTGGATGGCCGAACCCGGGCAACGCTTCGCCACGAGCGAGACGCAGCCGTATCTGCGGACGAGGATCGCGGTGACCCTCTAGTTCATCGAACAGTGCCTCGACCCGCGAGGTAATACCGCCGTGCCCGGCACCGGCCAGCGCAGCCAATCCCGCGATGATCGCGAGTCGTACGGTAGCCTGCGCAGAGCTGACGCAGCGCACGGTGAAACTGGATGCGTTCAACTCGTGGTCCGCGGACAGTATCAAGGCCATTCGCAGCAGCCTGGCGCCGTCATCATCCAGCTTCCATGCTCGCGCGCATTGCTGGTGTATCGGCAAGGCTGCGGGTTGGCGCCCCAGCATGCTCGCTGCGAGGAGGCGCAGCAAGGCGCCGCAGCCCTGCGCCATGACTGCGGGTGCTTGTTCCCAGGCTCCTGCGTCAAGGCCTTCGCTCGCGACCGTGAAAAGTGGGAGCAAACGCTGCTCGATCGATCGCGCTGCGTGATGCGCCAGAACGGCTCGCCAAAGCGGACCCGGCTTCGGCGCTTCCGGGCCAAAGGCTTGCCTTACGTCACCAGGCCATAGCAATGCCGCGACCTCTTCAAGCGTGGCCTCTGCCGCGAGCTCCACTGCCGGGATGCCTCGGTAGTACAGACAGCCCTGGGAAATGAGTGTGATCCCGGATTCCAGCACAGGTACGCCCCAGTTCAGGGCTGCTCGAGCCACTTCCTTGGGTTTGCGACCGCGTTTGCGCTCACCTGCCAACCGCTCAACATCGGAATGAAGGTACCTGCTCTTGCGATCGGAGGGCAGTTCGGGTGCATGTGCCCGCAAGAGGCCGCGGCTGACGTATGCGTACAGGGTTGCGCGCGTGATTCCCAAGCGAGCCGAGGCCTCGGCGGCGTCCAGGAAGGACGGAGTTGTGTTTGCGTTCATCGTGAATGGCAGCGATGGAAGTCGATGTTGATCAAATCAATCAATATTGACAACAAGGAGGGCACGGAAGGATGATGCCTCGATCCGGTAACCAAGTCATCAATCATCCAGGGAAGCAGCAATGCAGCGAGACGAATCCGAGAAGGAGCAGAAGCCCTTGACCCCGAGGGAAGGTCATATCCAGGAAGGATTTGGCTTGGAAGGCACGGGAATGCTGCGAGAGATTTGGGCGGCACTGGGGCAGCCTGCCGAGCTGTTGGCGCACTTGCGCGCAGTCGGAGAGGGCGACTTGGCGTCGGTCTATGCCGTGACGGACCTGGCCGCGGCCAGTGTCGGCGCAGCCGCATTGTCGATGGCGTCGCTGATCGCGCGCCGTCACGGCCGTGTTCCAGCGGTGCAGGTCGACCGCGTGCTTGCCTCTCGTTGGTTCAGGCAATCTATTCAGCCTCAGGGGTGGTCGCTCCCCCCCACGTGGGACGCCATCGCGGGCGACTACGAAGCACGCGATGGTTGGATCAAGCTGCACACCAATGCGCCTCTGCATCGTTCGGCGGCGCTACGTGCGCTCGCACTGAATTCGAACGACGGCAGCATGCGCCGCGAGACGGTTGCGGCAGCGGTGCGCACCATGAATGCGGGCGATCTGGAAACAGAAGTCATTGCGCAGGGCGGATGCGCCGCAGAGATGCGCAGTGCGCAAGCGTGGGCAACTCACGCTCAGGGACGAGCGGTGAGCCTTGAACCGTTGCTGGCGATCCAAGAATCGGGAGCCGGAGCAATGCCGGCGGATTGGCCCCTTGATATGGAGCAACCGTTGCGTGGCATACGCGTGCTGGATCTGACTCGCATCCTTGCTGGTCCCGTGGCAACTCGATTTCTGGCCGGCTATGGTGCTCACGTCCTCCGCATCGATCCTATCGACTGGGAAGAACCCGTTGTCGCACCCGAGGTCACGCTGGGAAAAAAGCGCGCACGCCTGGATCTGCGCAGCAGCGGCGGTCTTGCGACCTTTGAACGCCTGCTTTCGGAAGCCGACGTACTGGTGCACGGCTACCGCGGTGACGCGCTTGAAAAGCTCGGACTCGGGGCGCACCGAAGACGTGAATTGAATCCCTGCCTGGTCGACGTTAGTCTGGATGCGTACGGCTGGACCGGACCTTGGCGAGTCCGTCGCGGTTTCGACAGCCTTGTTCAGATGAGCTCAGGCATCGCCGAAGCGGGCATGCGAGCCCAGAACAGATTAGAGCCAACGCCGTTGCCCGTGCAGGCCCTGGACCATGCAACAGGATACCTGCTGGCCGCTGCAGTGCTAACTGGGCTCACGCGCAGGGTCGACCATGGGGGCGGCAGCAGCATAAGAGCGTCGCTGGCGCGTACAGCGGCTATGTTCACGCAACACAGTGCTCCACGCCTGCGTGAGACCACGGCCTTGCGCAATGAGCGGGCGAGTGACTACTCTGATGAGATCGAGCAAACGCCGTGGGGGCCGGCTCGGCGCCTACTGCCACCGTACACGATCGTGGGGGCGCCGGTGCGCTGGGCGTTGCCTGCCGGAAATCTGGGAGACAGCAGCCCCGCTTGGTAGAGGCAGTTGATTGGCGTTCTCGGTTCGCCAGGGAGAAAGTCATGAACCTGTTGAGCAAGCATTTCGATTTCTTCTCCCTGAACGTTTTCATCTCGGTTGCTGAAGAACGAAGTCTCGCCCGTGCGGCAGAGCGAAATCATATTGCGCTGTCGGCAGTTAGTAAGCGCATCTCGGATCTCGAAGATTCGCTCAAGGTCACCTTGCTACGGCGCCACAGCAAGGGAGTGGATCTGACTGCCTCTGGCCACGCGCTTTTGAGGCATGCACGAGGGCTGCAACGCGGCCTGTATGCGATGGAGTCCGAGCTTATGGCCCACGCGAAGGGGGCGAGAGGTCACATCCGGATCTACGCCAACATCTCTGCAATATCGGAGTTCCTCCCACAAGATCTTGCCGACTTCTCCAAGGTCCACCCACACGTCAAATTTGACCTGCAGGAAAGAATCAGCCCTGCGATCGTCCGTGCAGTCCTGGACAACGAAACGGACATCGGAATCTTCGGTGGAAACATTGCTGCTGCGGGTCTGGAACTGCACGCCTACCGTACAGATCATCTCTGTGTTGCGTTGCCGCCAGGTCATCGACTCGAGAAGGCCCTCGGGCTCAAGTTTTCGGACTTGGTCGAGGAAGACTGGGTTGGGATGCGCGAAGGGAGTTCCATCGACAGCTTGTGCGTCGCGGAGGCCTCCAGGCTGAACGTACCGTTCCATCCCAAAGTGCGTGTAGCGGGATTGGATGCGGTACTCAGAATGGTGCAAGCAGCATTGGGTATCAGCATCATTCCAAAAGAAATGGCCAGCGATGTCCTCCAGGCGGGGAGGGTTCATCTGATTGAGTTGCAGGATTCATGGGCAGTGCGAACCCTGCAGATCGGAGTCAGAGATATGGAAAAATTGACTGAAGGCTCTCGACTTCTTGTCGAGCACTTGATCGCCAGCAGCAAGCGCGAAGCCAAGCACTAGACAAACGCCGATGATGACGTGCGGGCGTAGGTTGCGCAGCACCAAAAGTGAGCTGATGCGGTCTGGATAGACGGGGTTTGTCTACCAGACCGGCAGCAGTTCATTGCATCATGGACACATGCTGAATTGACCTCTCGGTCAGCTCAATTGGGCGCTGAGGCCACGCTTACTACAATCCAATCCATGGACACACGGCAGATGCGCTGCATCGTTGCGATCTCGGAGGCCGGAAGCCTGACACGCGCGGCAGAGCGACTCGGGCTTGCGCAGCCAGCGTTGACCCAGACGCTCAATCGTGTGGAGCAAGAGATCGGCGCCAAGCTGTTCAAACGCGGCCGGAGTGGCGCATTGCTAACCGAAGTTGGCTTGGCGGTAGTCGGCGACGTGCGAGCGGCTCTTGCACATGGCGACGCTGCAGTCGAGCGAGCCCGTGCCATGGGGGCCGGGCGCGCGGGACGTCTGACGATCGGTTTCGTTACGCATGCCGTCTACGATGTGTTGCCACGCGCTCTTCGCAGGCTGCGCGCGGAGCACCCGCAACTCGACGTGCTACTGCGCGAGATGAGCAACGCCGAGCAGGTTGATGCATTGGAGGGCGGGCGCATCGACATCGCCCTATTGCACCCTCCAGTGGCCGTGAGTGCTCGGATCCGCGAACTGCGCGTCGGTGCAGAGCCCATGCTGGCGGCATTGCCGTCGGACTACGAACTGGCGGCCGACGGCTGCGTGTCGATGGCCGAGATATCCAAGCAGGGCTTGGTGTGGTTTCCCGAGCAGGATATTCCAACCTTGCGTACACAGATGCTCGGTGCGCTTCGTAGCGCCGGCCACGACACGCGCGTCGTGCAAGATGCGAGCCGCACCCTCACGGTGCTGGCCTGCGTAGCTGCCGGGTTAGGGTGGTCCCTTCTTCCGCGCTCGGTACGCGCGTTGCGGCATGAGGGTGTCCGCTACGCCGAGGTGCGTGACGGGGCCGGCCTGCCGTCTTTTGAACTTGCTGCCATGTGGTTGGCGCGCTCGCGCCCGACCTTTGCAGACATGTTTGCGGCGCTGCTGCGGCCTTGAGGTGCTAGTCAAGTTGAATCTTGTTGTCCTTCGCCAGTTTGCTCCATTTGCTCAGTTCGGCGCGGCGAAAGGCGTCGAGCTCGGCAGGGCCGGACCCGACGACTTCGGCACCCATGGCTTCCAGGCGAGTACGGACGTCGGGCTCCTTTAGCACCGCGGCGAGCTCCTTCGACAGGCGCTCGACAGCGAGAGCCGGCGTGGCGGCCGGCACAAATACCCCATTCCATTCGTAGACCTCATAGCCCGGCAAGCCCGATTCGGCCACGGTCGGCACCTGCGGCAGCACAGGCGAGCGCGTCTTGCCGGTTACAGCCACCGCGCGCAGTTTTCCGCTCTGGATATAAGGCAGGCTGGAGGCTAGGCTGGCGAAGAATACCGGCACCTGGCCGGCCATCACGTCAGTGAGTGCGGGACCGCCGCCTTTGTAGGCCACGTGGTTAATCTTTACACCAGCCATTGAGGAGAACAGTTCCGCGGCGAGGTGCTGCGCAGATCCGTTCCCTGACGAGGCGTAGTCGATCCCCCCAGGCTTGGCCTTGGCCTGCACCATCAAATCCTTAATGCTGTTGATCGATGTTGCTGGATTCACCACCAGGACATTGGGCACCTTGACAAGCAGCGATACGCTGGCGAAGTCGCGCAGCGTGTCAAACGGCATCTTGCTGCGCAGGGCAGGGTTCTGTGCGTGGTTGGAGGCGTCGAACAATACGGTGTACCCATCTGCCGGGCTCTTTGCGACGACATCACCGCCGATCGCGCCGCCGGCTCCAGCTCGATTGTCGATAACGACGGGCTGACCAAGCCGCGTCGACAGCTTGGGGGCGATGACGCGCGCAACGGCGTCGACCGTCCCGCCAGGTGGATATGTCACGACCAGTTTGACAGGTTTGGCGGGCCAAGTCTGAGCCTGAGCACCCAGCGCCGCCAGCAACATTGCGGCGCTCGCGGCGAAATGTGCGAATCGTTGCTGGCGCGGTGTCTTATTGCGCATAAATGTCTCCAGATGAAAAGTGAAATAGTTGAGCCGGTGTGTCGATCAGGATGCGGCGTCGCTCTGCGGCATCCGGCACCCACCGGGCCAGCGCGTCGAGGGATGCTGCGTAGTTGGCGACATCGCGGTGTTGCGTGTGAGGCCAGTCGCTGCCCCATACGAGGCGAGCAGCGCCAAAGCTGTGAAGCAGGGCTTGTGCGGCTTCGAAGGCCGAAGAATCCTGTGCGTCGGGCCAATTTCGATAGGCTGCGGAGAGCTTCACCCAAGTGCTATTGCCGTGCGCACAATTCAATAGCCAGTCGAGGCCCTCATTGCCTACCGGAGTTGGCCGGCCGAAATGGTCCACTACCAGCTTGCAGCCGGCATCTAGCACAGCCTGCCCGGCGTGCGCCAGTTCGGACAGTTCGCAATGCAACTCCACGTGCCAGTCGAACGCTCGAATGCGCCCAAACAGCCGCTGCCATGCGCCGCGCGTGTAGTCGCGAGTCGGCATACCGATCAGGTTGAGCCTGATGCCGACGATGCCACCATTGGCTAGCGCAAGCAGTTCGTCGTCATTGGTATCCGCTTCGATCACTGCAACCCCGCGCAAGCGCTGTGGTTGCGCGCGTATCGCTTCGAGCATGAAGCCGTTGTTGGTACCGAGAAAGCTCGGCTGAACAAGTATTCCGTGCGACACGTCGTGGGCGTCGAGCAATGCCAGGTACTCGGCTAACGTCGCGTCATAGTCGGGTGCATGCCGGCGCCGCGATGCCAGCTGCAGACTGCGCACGAACACGTGTGCGTGACTATCGATGGCGGTGATGCTCGGTGGACTGGTTTCCATGGCTAAGCGAAAGGCATTGCGTTCAAGCAATCGTCGGGAGGTCTATTTCGGAACCGCGGACGGCTGGCGGGCAGTATCGTCAAGCGGCAAGAGCGGTGTAAGTCCGACTTTCGTTGTTTTTCGATAAGCTTGGCTTATGGATGGCGAGGGTGGCCAGCGCCCGCTCGCGCGCGCCATGTCTCGATGCACCGTATCCCCGCGCATTCGAAAGTGCTGAAGGCAGGCTTTCGCCCCGACGAACTGCCGTGCTGCCGAGCTGCCGAGCTGCGGAGCCTAGTACCCGCACATCGACCTTTTGTCGGGCTGCGTAGTGCCCGCGTCAACGATTCAAGATACGGGTCTTGCCGTGGCTGAGAGGGATTCAAGCAACCAGCTCCGGAACACCCTCAAGGCGCGTGACGTGGGGCGAGAGGTGGGACTAACCAAGTAGTAGCCACCCGCAAGAACGTGCACATGGTCGAAAGGCGCGATGAGCGCGCCCGACAAAAGGTAGTGCTCGACCAGCACTTTGACACCCAAGGCCACGCCTGCACCCTGGACGGCCGCCTCGAACGCCATGGCGGAGTTCTCGAACTTGTGTCCACTGTGGCCGTCGACATGTCCCATGCCGGCACCATGAAGCCAGTCGTTCCAGCCCGAGGGGCGGGACAGCGAGTGGAGCAACTTCAACGTGGAAAGATTGGCCTGATGACCCGGCAGGCGCTCAAGCAATGCGGGGCTCATGACCGGGATGAGTTCGATCGGCGTCAGAAAATCGGCTTGTACGCCTCTTTCCTCGACGATGCCGGAGTAGATCGCCGCATCGACGTCTTGGTGGTCGAAGTTCACGCGTGCCGATGATGCAGACAGGTGCACATCGATGTCGCTGTGCAACGCCTGAAACTCCGACAGCATGGGGATCAGCCAGCACTGCGAGAATGTGCTGAAGGCTTGGATTGACAACACCTCCTGCCTGCGGCGACGACTGGCTTGCGCGGTTGCGATCGCCAGGTCGTCCAGAGCTCGGCTGATGGCTGGATATAGGCGTGCGCCAGCCGCCGTCAACTCGATGGTCTGTGCGTGCCGCAAAAAGAGCTCTTGGCCAAGGTACTGCTCCAGCACGCGAACCTGCCGGCTGATGGCCGCTTGGGTCACGCTGAGTTCGTCGCCCGCGGCGGTGAAGCTCAGGAGCCGTGCTGCGGCCTCAAAAGACCGCAGAGGATTCAGCGGCGCGAGGACGCGTTTCACGCGTCATTCCGCTTTCGCGCCCGACTTCGCGACGACATCTTCCCACTTTGCGAGATCCGCCTTTAGGAAGCGTGCGAAATCAGCAGGTGTCCGCTGCCGGACATCGAGGCCCAATCCACGCATCTGCTCGAGCAATTCCGGCTTTGTCAGCGCAGCGTTAAGCGCCTTCTCAAGTTTCCCGACGACATCGAATGGCATTTTGGCGGGCCCCGCGAGTCCGTACCAAGTCACCGCTTCGTAACCCGGGATGCCGCTCTCTGCCACGGTGGGCAAATCACTCATGAGGCCAGCGCGCTTGCTGCCAGTCGTCGCTAGGAAACGCAGTCGCCTGTCCTGCCGCTGTGGCTGCAGTGTCGTGACGCTGCTGATCAGGACCTGCACGTTGCCGGCCAGAAGATCGGTTACGGCGGGCGGTGTTCCCTTGTAAGGAATCATCATCATCTTCGTGCCCGCCATGGTGTTGAGCATTTCGGTCGCCAAGCGCGTGGGACTTGAACTCGAGGCGAAGTTGAGCTTCCCGGGATTAGCCTTGGTGTAGGCAATGAGTTCCTCGACCGATCGAACTGGAACACTGCTGTTGACTGCCACCACATTCGCTGCTTCTCCGATCATTCCAATAGGCGTGAAATCCTTGTCGGGCCGCAGTTTGAAGCTGTCATACATGGCTGGATTTATGGTCATACCGCTCTGAGCGAGCAACAGCGTGTAGCCGTCCGGGGTGGAGCGCGCAACGGTGTCCATCGCGATGTTGGCGTCAGCGCCCGGCTTGTTGTCCACGACCACTGGTTGCCCAAGAGTGACGTTCAATTCGCGTGCGATCAGGCGCGCCAGAATGTCCGATGGCCCACCTGCAACAAATCCAACGATCAGGCGAATGGGGCGGTTCGGGTATTCGCGGGACTGCGCAGTGACCGTACCGGGGAGCATTGCCGCCAAGGCCCCAAGAAGTAGAAGCGTCTGTCGAATGCGCGCGAAATTGCGAACCATGTTTATGTCTCCAAAGCCTTTTCAGCTAATTCATTCCATTCAGGCGCCCAGCAGCTTCCCTTCAAAGCCGTAGAGCCGGCTCGGGTTGTCGACCAGCACAGCGTTGCGTTGGGCTTCATGAGGAACCCAATCCGCGAGTTGATCCAGCAGATCCCCATCATTGGGCATGGTTCTGCCATGCATATTCACGTGCGGCCAATCGGAACCCCAGACAAGCCGGTGAGGTGCGTGCGCTACCAGCGCACGGGCGATGGGTGTGACCTCGCGGTAGGGCGGCTCCGTTCCTGTGCAACGCATAGGGCCGGACAGCTTCACCCAGACACGGCCGCTGTCCAGCATCTTCAGCAGGACCTTGAGCGCAGGCTGGTTGATTCCGTCTGCAGCTGGTATGGACGCGAAGTGATCCAGCACGAGGATGTTCGGCAGGTCCAGCAGACGCGGTGCGAAATCCATGAAGTCGCTTGAGTGCGGATAAAACTGAATGTGCCATCCCAAATCGGCGACCTTGTGTGCAACGCTCTTCGAAAACGCTGGCATGACGCCACCATGTGCAGGGCTGGCGAAGCGGGCTCCGCGCACACCGAGCGAATCCAGCATGGACAAGTCGTGGCGGGAAACGTCCTCAGGTAGGAGCGCCACACCCCGGAGCCTGCGGCTGTGCGCTCTCAGGGTGTCCGCCATGAACCGGAAGTCCGGCCCGTACCCGCCACCACTTACGAACACCCCTCGCTCCAGGCCTACTGCAGCCTGGAGTTCGAAGTAGTCCTCCGGTGACGACCGCTCGGCGACGTACTTGCTCTTCGGATGGAAGGCGTAGCGGTCTGCCGGTCCGAACGCATGGAAATGCGAATCGATTGCCCCGGCCGGAAGCTTGAATTTCGGGCGCCGAGGGTTGCGATCGGGTGCTGGCGTGAGATATGGCACTGGAGTCATCTCTGCTTCGGATGGAGAACAGCGCGATCCTAGAGGTCCAGTTTCAGAATAAAAAGCGATATAAATTTATAATTTCCCACAACTTTTTTTTATGATATCCAGGCGGCAAGATGATCACCATCAAGCAGATGGAAGCTATCTACTGGGTCGATAAGCTCGGTAGCTTCGAAGCCGCCGGACGCAAGCTTTGCACTTCGCAGGCCGCCATTTCAAAGCGTGTTCAGGAGGTCGAGGAAGCGTTCAGCTTGCAACTGTTCGACCGATCCCGGCGAAGCGCGCGGCTGACGGACAAGGGGCGGGACGTCCTCGCGAGGAGCACAGAGATCTTGCGAATGCATACCGCGCTTGTCGAATCGATGGCGCTAGACCGACCAGTAGCCGGGAGACTTCAACTCGGAGTCACGGAGCTTGTTGCTCTGACTTGGTTACCCAGTTTCATCGCCAAGCTGAGAAGGTCGCATCCGCATGTCACTGTGCTTCCACGCGTGGATTCCAGTGACCACTTGAAGCGCCAGTTGGCGGCCGCACTGGTCGACATGATTGTGGTCCCAGGTGTTGCCTCGCCCAGGAGCACCGATGGTTTCATTCAGAAGTACGTGGGTGAATCGGAGCAGATTTGGATGGTGCATCCAACGTTGCTCAAGGCCCGCAAGGCTGTGCCCCTGTCTACTTTGGCTGGCATGACCGTCTTAACGCTCAATGAGCAGTCCTACATTGGCGACCTGATCCTGCAATGGATGGCTAGCCATGGCGTAGTGCCTAAGGAACACCTTTCAAGCAACAGCAACTCGGCGTTGAGTGGCATGGTTCTGGCTGGGTTGGGCATCGCGAACCTGCCCCTCCATTTCCTGCCGCTATCACGCAACCGGCAACTGAGCGTGATCGACACCCTGCCCTCGCTTCCGACCGTGGCCTACCGCGTGATGTACAGGGACGATGGCCCTACGGCTTTCCACGAAAAGATCGCCCGCGTTGTCGCGGAATGCTGCGATTTCTCCGCGCGAGCGTGACAGCGGCATCAGGAAGCCGACGATGGGTCGCACGAATCGTGCGGAGCCTTCCCTCTGGCTAGGCGTGGCGCGGCGGCTGCAGCGTTCTCCGCTGAAGAGCCCCGGTTGGCAAATGACGCATTCCACAGATTGAGCTGAAATTTAATAATTCACGCATTGCGATTGCGATTGCGATTGCGATTGCGATTGCGATGGTCGGGGGATATCCCTTCAAGCAGATTTTCAATCGAAATTTGTGGTTTCGTGAATCCATTCAGGCGTCATCATGGGCAAGCCGCGTGTTGCGGGTGATCAATAATTGGCGAGTCACAGGAAATTGAAGCGCTTTGTCATTGCCTCGGAACTGCGCTGCGGCTCCTGCTGGTCGAAAATTCTGATCGGCAAACTGTTGGATGAACTTCACGGTACGTCCTTTGTGGACATTGTGGTGGACAATTGAGATTGTCATGTCATTCTGCGGGTGACTCGCCTTTCCGGTTATTTCATTTCTATCGAGACGTGAATATTAAGGAAATCCTAAAGGTATTTCTCCTTATTCAGTTTTGACGCCCAGCGCCTTGAAGAGTTCTTCATACCGCTGAATACACTGATAGAAAACAACAGAGCGGCACAGTTTCGTCCTGAGCAGCCTGTATTTCCTGGACTTAGCCGTGCTCATGCTGCCGGCGGCACTCGGGTGCTGGCTGTGGCGAGAAGTTCATAGCGCGCTCTAGGTGAGTGGCGAAAACTCGGCATCCGTATGGCAAGCGCTCGTAGCCCCACGGGAGGCGGCGGGACCTAGCCAGCTTAAGCTTCTTTGCCGAACGCCACAAAGAAATTCCACGAGCCACGACTGTATGGCGACTCCCAGTCCATGCGAACACTTCAGCTTTCCGATATCAAGAAGTGGAGCGGCGTGGTGCAAGACTCCAGAATCGAGAAGATAGTTTCGGACGGTACATATCCGATCCGCCAGACGTCTGGAAGACCCCAATAAATTGTTGGGGTAGGCCGTAAAAATGTTGCTTTCGCGATCCGTGCAGCCACGCCAAAATTCCGTTCCCGTGCTCATCCTCATTGCAGATGGCATGTGTCGCAACTGCATCATGGATCGCAAAGAATTCTGTTCTCATCCTTTTTCAAACCCGATCGCAAAACGGCCGCCGATTGCGGCAATTCAGCCTGAGCTCAATCCACTGGATGCAGCCAAGAAACACAAGGCCAGGTTGCGAAAATATCTGTCGCTGGCCGATTTCGAAGTGGCTGCCCAAAAATATCTGCCGCACCCGCTGTATGCCTATGTTTCCGGCGGCGTCGAAGACAATCACTCGCGCGAAGAAAATCTAAGGGCTTTTCAATTCCATGAATTCCAGCCTCGGGTGCTGAAAGATGTCTCCGGGCGCAGTACCGCCACCACGCTGTTCGGCCGGGAGTATGCGGCGCCTTTCGGCATCGGGCCCATGGGGATCGCGGCGCTCATCGCGTACGACGGCGACTGTGTGATGGCCAGTGCGGCCGCGCAAGCCGGCCTGCCCATGGTGCTCAGCGGCGCATCGCTCACGCCCATGGAAGCGGTGGCCGAGGCCGGCCGCGGCAACGCCTGGTTCCAGGTCTACCTGCCTGGCGACGTCGAACTGATCCGGGGTACGGCCGCACGCGCCCAGAAGGCGGGCTATGAGACGCTTGTGCTGACTGCCGACACCGCTGCGCGGGCCAATCGCGAGAACAACATCCGCGCCGGCTTCTCGACACCGCTGCGGCCCAGTGCCAAGTTGGCTTACCAGGGCCTCACCCACCCCCGCTGGCTCGTCGGCAACCTGCTGCGAACCTTGCTGCGCCAGGGCATCCCGTGCTTCGAGAACACCGAGAAGGGCCGCGGCGTGCCGGTGATTTCCTCTCAGGCCGCCCGGCAGTTCAATCGCGACTCGCTCAACTGGGAACACGTCAAGGCCATGCGCGCGGCTTGGCGTGGAAATCTAGTGATCAAGGGGGTCCTGCACCCCGGCGACGCACGCACGGCAGCCCAGCTTGGAGTCGACGGCATCGTCGTGTCCAACCACGGAGGGAGGCAGCTCGATGGTGCCGTCGCGCCGTTGAAGGTTCTGACGGCCGTGGCCGAAGCCGCCGGCGCGATGAAGGTGATATACGACGGCGGCGTCCGCCGTGGCGGCGATGTGCTCAAGGCGCTGGCCCTGGGAGCTGACTTCGTTTTCGTCGCCCGACCGTTCATGTACGCAGCCGCCGTTGGCGGAGAAGCTGGCGTCGGCCACTGCATTGGGCTCCTTAAGGAGGAGGTGCGGCGGAACATGGCGTCGCTCGGCGTATGCGACATCGACTCGGTCGACGCTTCGATCCTTCACGCGGACCAAGGCCCGGCCTTCTTCGCACTCAGTTGATCAATCCCTGGAGACACCGCATGCATCTGGATCGCCGCCATTTCCTGACCACGTTCGCAGCCGCCAGTGCCTGCACCTTTGCCGGCCGTACCATGGCGGCGCGTTATCCCGACCATCCGGTCCGGATCATCGCGCCCTATGCGGCAGGCGGTACGACCGACTTCATCACCCGTCTCTTCGCCCAGAACTTGCGGGATGTACTGGGCCAGAGCTTCATCGTCGACAACCGGCCCGGCGCGGGCGGCAACATCGGTAGCAACATGGTCGTGAAGGCAGCACCGGACGGCTACACGCTGCTGGCGGGCTCGCTGTCGACCTTCGCCCTCAACGCCGCCGTCTACCGCAGCATCGGCTACGACCCGCTGACCGACCTCGTTCCCGCCGCGATGACTACCCTGGTCCCCGGTGCCATCGTGGTGTCGCCGTCGCTGGGGGTGCGTGATCTCAAGGGCCTGGTGGCCCTGCTGAAGGCCAGTCCGGGCAAGTTCAACTACGGTTCGGCGGGCAATGGAACGTCCAGCCACATCGCACTGGCGCTGTTCCTCGAGCAGACGGGCACGCAGGCCACGCATGTGCCCTACAAGGGGGTTTCGCAAGCTGTTGTCGACTTGCTTGCGGGCAACATCGGCATCCTCTTCACTTCGCCGACCACCGTGCTGGAGCACATCAAGTCGGGCAAGGTTGTGGCCTTGGCCTCCGTGTCGCCCAGCCGGCTGAAGGCGTTGCCCAGCGTACCCACGGTGGCGGAGGCCGGCTTCTCGAAGTTCGACGCCTATTCCTGGAACTGCCTGTTCGTGCCTAAGGGCACGCCAAGTTCCGTGACCGACACTCTCTGCGCGGCCGTCAACAAGATCATGGCCAAACACGAGGTGATCGCGAAGCTGGAGGAGCAGGGGATGCTGCCTGTGGCGAAGCAGACGCCTGAGAGCACCCTGGCCTTCACCCAGGCGGAGTTCCGCCGCTGGGTGCCCTTCGTCAAGAAGATGCACATCTCGGTCGATTGACCGGCTTCCCGTTCCTTGCGCTTGCAGATGCTGCGCCTCTTCTTTCGCTTCACTACTTTTGGGCAAGACCGACATGAACGCACACGTCACCTCTCACATATCGTCGGAAGTGGCCGACCGCTCCCCGCTCGACTGGCCGGAAGCGATCGCCTCCGGCCGTAGCGACCTGGCACCCGATGGAACGCTGCGTGTTGGGGTCTACCGGGGCAGTCCATCCTCCTATCTCCAGGGCGCCGAGGGCGAACTCGACCGGGGCGTGGGCTTCCTGCTGGGACGTTCGGTCGCCGACGCCCTGGGGGTCGTGTTCCGGCCGATCGTGTTCCCCAAGAATGCCGACGTGCTGGCGGCCGTGGAGGCTGCTGAGGTCGACTTGGTCTTCACCAACGCCACGCCTGCGCGCGCCCGCTTCATCGAATTCACCGATGCGCTGGTGGACGTTGAAAAGAGCATCCTGGTGCCGGGTAGCTCGCCACACGTTGAACTGGCCGCCTTGGAAGGGCTGCCGCTGCGCATTGGCATCAACGTCGGTAGTTCCACGGGCGCCGAGCTCAAACCGAAATACCCCTCAGCCGAGTTGGTTCCGATTGCGACCCTGGACGAGGCGGCCCGCTTGCTGAGCGCAGGGCAACTCGATGGGTTTGCCACGAACAAGGCCATCCTGTTTGAACTGGCCGACCAGGTGCCCGGAGCGCGGGTTCTGCCCGGCGCGTGGGGACACGAGCACTTCGCCCTTGGCACGCCGCGAGGGCGCATGGCCGGTCGGGAATTCCTGCATCGTTTTGCCAGGCTCGCCGAAGACAACGGGCGTTTGCGCGAGGCAGTTGCGGTATCGCGCCTGCGCGGTACTGCGACGCCACAGACCTGACTCTCCATTCCTTCGAATACCGCCGCCTTTAACCGGTGCCGGCGCCATGAGGTCCTGGCGATCCAGGCCTACAGCACCTTCTCCCAATGCAGACTTTCTGCCCGGGCACTGATCCCGCCTCGCCAGTAGCCTCGCTCGGCCTTTACCGCCCAGAAAGCCCTTGACGACCTCGAGCTTGAACGTCGCTTTGTATCTTCCCATGAAACCCCTTGAAGTCGTACGACTTCTAAGGGGCAGTTCAAGGCAGGAAGGGCTCATCTATTGAGCTGCAGGATCTTTGGGCAGTGCGAACCTGCAGATCGGAGTTGGAGACATGGAAAAGTTGACTGAGGACTCTCGACTTCTTGTCGATCACTTGATTGCTGGCAGCAAGCGCGAAGCGGTGCACTAGAACTGACGTAGCAGGTGCAGCGTTCTCCGCCGAAGAACCCTGGTTGCCAAATGACGCATTCCGCGGATTGAGCGCGACTTTGATAATTCACGCATAGCGATTGCGACGGTCGGAGGATATCCCTCCAGGCAGTTTCTCAATCGAAACTTGCGGTTATCGTGAAACCATTCAGGCGTCATCATGGACAGGCCGCGTGTTTGCGGATGATCAATATCGACACAGATCTGATCATCCCGAAGCAATACCTTAAGAACGTCACTCGAAAGGGTCTCGGGGAAGGTCTTTTCCGCGAGTTGAGGTATCTGGATGATCGCACTCTAGATCCTCTCTTCATTCTGAATAGGCCTGAATTTTCGCAGGCGTCGATACTGATCGCGGGAGACAACTTTGGCTGCGGTTCATCGAGAGAGCATGCGCAATGGGCTCTACTCGACTGGGGCATCTCGTGCATCGTCTCCAGTTCGTTCGCCGACATCTTCTACTCGAACTGCATCAACAACGGAATGCTGCCGGCTCGCGTGTCACCGGCGGACCTCGATTTGCTGTTCTCACTCTCGGACGACGAGACGCCCCTCGAACTGTCCGTTGACCTCGACGTGCGCCGCATTGGCTTGCCTGATGGCAAGGAGGTCCCTTTCAACATTGGCGACGGAGACCGCCAGATCCTCTTAGAGGGGCGCGATCCGATCGCGAGATCCCTCGCTCTGGTCGCTGACATCTCCGAGTTCAAAGAACGGCGTTCTGCAACTCACCCTTGGCTTTGACAACCCAACACATCGACACTATGAAGTCTTTCAAGATCCTGGTCGTCCCCGGCGACGGCATCGGCCCCGAGGTAACGCGCGAGGCCGTGAAGATCGCGTCTTGGATAAGCAGTTCCGGTCTGCTGCAATTTGAGTTCGAGAACGACATCGCTGGAGGCGCGGCCATCGACGCATTCGGCGTCCCGGTGCGACCCGAAACCGTGACACGAGCGCGTCAGGCCGACGCTGTGCTCTTCGGATCCGTCGGCGGGCCGAAGTGGGACGGCAAGGTGCCTTTCGAAAATCGCCCAGAGCTCGGCGTGCTGACGTTCCGCCGTGAACTGGAGCTCTTTGCAAATCTGCGTCCTGCCAAATGCTTTCCTGCTTTGGCGGGATCTTCAACCTTGCGCCAAGAGGTCATAGAAGGCCTGGACATGATGATCGTGCGCGAGTTGACGGGGGGCGTCTACTTCAACGATCCCAAATTCATCGAAAGTCTGCCAGACGGTCAGGTCGCCGCGACGGATACGCAGCGCTATACGACGTCCGAGATTCAGCGCATCGGGCGCGTAGCGTTTGAGCTCGCCCGCACCCGACGGAACAAGGTCACGTCCGTCGAAAAGCGAAACGTGATGAAGTCGGGTGTTCTTTGGCATCAGGTGATGACCCAACTTCAGGCGGATGAATATCCTGACGTCGGACTGGAGCACCATCTCGCCGACGCGTGCGGTATGCAACTGGTCCGAGCACCCAAGCAGTACGACGTCCTGGTCATGGACAACCTCTTCGGCGATCTTCTTTCGGACGTCGCGGCAATGCTCACAGGTTCTATTGGCATGCTGCCTTCTGCCGCGCTGGGAGCACCGGATACGGTGACTGGCAAACGGAAAGCGCTGTATGAGCCGATTCATGGATCGGCGCCGGACATCGCTGGCAAGGATCTCGCCAATCCAATTGCCGCTATCGGATCTCTATCGATGGCCTTGCGGCACACCTTTGAAAGGCCGGATATCGCAGGCAGACTTGACGTCGCCGTTGGAAACGTCCTCGCATCGGGCATCCGCACCGGCGACATTCGATCGGCGACGTCGCAGGTTGTTGGAACGGCTGGAATGGGCGATGCCGTGCTGCGCGCGTTCCAGAAGGAATGCGAGTCGCTTTGAGCCATTCATGAGGCAGATCGATGAATTCCGCTCGTACTTTGTATGACAAGCTTTGGGACTCTCATGTGGTCACGAAGCTTCCGGATGGCTCCAGCCTTCTGTTTGTTGATCGGCATCTGATTCATGAGGTGACGTCTCCACAAGCCTTCGAAGGCCTGAGATCCGCGCACCGCGTCGTGTCATCTCCGGAGCGCACGCTCGCAGTCGTCGATCACAACGTGCCTACTACCCGGCGTGATCTCGGTCTCAAGGATGCCGAGAGCGCGAGGCAGATCAAGTTGCTGAGAGGAAATACCACGGAGTTCGGCGTCGAGTATTTCGATGAGACCGACAGCCGGCAAGGCATCGTTCACGTTATTGGTCCGGAACAAGGCTTCACCCTGCCGGGCGCGTTGCTCGTCTGCGGGGACAGCCATACGGCGACGCACGGAGCATTTGGTGCGCTGGCGATCGGAATCGGCACGAGCGAAGTCGAGCATGTGCTTGCCACGCAGACTCTGATTCAGAAGAAGGCGCTCAATATGCGTGTTTGTGTGAGCGGCATGTTGCCTGAGTATGTGACGGCAAAGGACCTAATTCTTTCCGTCATCGGACGGATCGGAACGAGTGGCGCGACCGGACATGTCATCGAGTATTCTGGTGAAGCTGTCTGCGCAATGGACATGGAAGCCCGAATGACGCTGTGCAATATGTCCATCGAGGCAGGTGCGCGGGCAGGTCTCATCGCCCCTGATGAAACAACCTTCGCCTATGTGCGTGGCCGGCCGAAGGCGCCTCAAGGCGCAAAGTGGGAGGCCGCGCTTGCTCACTGGAGAACGCTCACGACCGATGTTGACGCGACATTCGATCTCGAGGTGCACATTGATGCACGCTCGATAGCACCCGTTGTGACTTGGGGTACATCGCCCGAAGACGTTGTCGGGATCGATGGCTGCATACCCGATCCGGAGGAACTGGATTCGGATGAATTGGCTGAAAGCAAGCGGCGTGCACTGGAGTACATGGGCCTGCGCGCGGGGCAGCGCATGACGGAAATTGCGATCGATCGCGTGTTCATCGGCTCTTGCACGAATGGCCGCATCAGCGACCTGCGCGCGGCAGCACATGTCGTGCGTGGGCATCGTGTCGCCGCTGGGCTGCAGGCCATGGTGGTGCCGGGCTCGATGCAGGTCAAACGCGAGGCCGAGACCGAAGGTCTCGACAAGGTCTTCGAGGCCGCAGGCTTCGAATGGCGCGAACCGGGTTGCTCAATGTGCCTCGCCATGAACGAAGACAGGCTTGAACCTGGCGAGCGCTGTGCCTCCACGTCCAACAGGAACTTTGTGGGCCGCCAGGGCTACAAGGGCCGGACCCATCTCATGTCGCCAGGTATGGCTGCGGCAGCGGCCATTGCGGGGCATCTTGTCGACATTCGAACTTGGAAGTAGCTAGGGCCGCTACTTTTCGAAAAAACACTGAAGGAGACAATCTTGAAACGACGTCATTTTCTTGGATGCGGCTCCGGAATGCTTTTCGCCGCGACCACTCTGTTCGCCGCTGAGAAGTTTCCGCAAAGGCCCATAACCTTGGTCGTGCCCGGGGCACCCGGGGGCACGACGGATTTCTCTGGCCGTCTCATCGCAGACGCCTTGGGTCGTGCGTTCGGACAGCCTGTTGTCGTCGACAACAAGGCGGGGGCCAACGGCAGCATCGCCAACATTGCAGTCGCGCGCGCCAAACCGGATGGGTACACACTGCTGGTTGCCTACAGTGGCTATCAAGTGGGGAGTCCTCACTTGTTCAAGAAATCCGGGTGGGATCCGATCAAGGATTTCGCGCCCGTGGCCATGTTGACGCGGGCACCACAGCTCATTGCAGTGCGCCAGGGCTTGCCAGTTAACAGCCTGAAGGAACTGATCCAATACGCCAAGGCGAATCCTGGCAAGCTGAACTTCGGCTCTGCAGGCAGTGGATCGATTCAGCACATTGCGGGGGAGTTGCTCAAGCAGATGACCGGGACCTCCATGACGCACGTCCCCTACAAAGGTGCTGCCCCTGCGGTGCAAGACCTGCTCGGCGGCTCTGTGGATCTGGTCATTACGGCTCCTGCCACTCTTATCAGCCAGATCCAGGCGGGCAAGTTGAAGGGGCTGGCGGTGGCGAGTTCGAAACGCCTCGCGTCGCTGCCCAATGTGCCAACCGCCGCTGAAGCCGGATTGAATGGCTATGAGATGGACTCCTGGTTCGCGCTGTACGCGCCGGCGGGAACACCGCCCGAGATCATTCGTCAAATCAACGACGAGGTGAACAAGATCTTGCAAATGCCGGAGATTCGCAGGAGGGCCGAGGAGGCCGGCACGACCGTAGACATCATGACGCCGAAGCGACTGGCCGACTTCACCGGCAGCGAACTGGAAAGCTGGGGGAAGGTGATCAAGGATGCCGGCATCACTGCCGAATGATCCGCCCAATCGACTACTTCAACCCTTTCTGGATCATCGAATGAAGCCTTCGCGCATCCATCCTCGCTATCGAGGTGTGTTCCCTGTCGTGCCCACAACTTTTTCACAGTCCGGAGAACTGGACCTCGTCAGTCAAAAGCGCTGCGTGGACTTCATGATTGACGCAGGTTCCACAGGTCTGTGCATTCTGGCGAACTTCTCGGAGCAATTCGTGCTGTCCGATGACGACCGCGAGGTGCTCACCCGTACGATCCTGGAGCACGTGGCCGGCCGCGTGCCAGTGATCGTGACCACTACCCATTTTGGGACCCAGGTCTGCGCCGAACGCAGCCGCCGCGCCCAGGCCATGGGCGCATCCATGGTCATGGTGATGCCGCCTTATCACGGCGCGACCCTCCGCGTGAGCGAGGACAAGATCTATGAGTTCTACGCCCGTCTCTCAGACGCGATCTCGATTCCCATCATGATCCAAGATGCGCCGATGGCGGGTACGCCGCTTTCACCTGCGTTCCTGGCGCGCATGGCGCGGGAGATCGAGCAGGTCGCCTACTTCAAGATCGAGACGGCCGGCGCGGCGACCAAGCTGCGCGAACTGATCCGCCTCGGCGGCGACGACATCGAGGGGCCCTGGGACGGTGAAGAGGCCATCACCTTGCTGGCCGACCTGGATGCTGGTTGTACCGGGGCGATGACCGGCGGCGCCTTTCCCGATGGAATCCGCACCATCGTCGACGCCTATGCGAGTGGCAACCGCGAAGCGGCCGTGACCGCGTATGCCAAATGGTTGCCGCTCATCAACTACGAGAACCGGCAAGGGGGGATTCTCACCGCGAAGGCCTTGATGAAGGAAGGCGGCGTTATCTCCTGTGACGCGCCACGCCATCCTTTCCCGGTCATGCTGCCTGCCGTGCGCGACGGACTGCTGGATGCTGCAAAGCGACTTGATCCGCTGGTACTGCATTGGGGTAAATGACCATGGCTGAATACGCCAACTACATTGACGGCGAATGGGTGCCAGGGGTGAGCTGGCAGTCCAACATCAACCCGTCCGACACTACTGACATCATCGGCCAGTACGCCCAGGCTGATGCGGCGCAGGCCGCGGCCGCGGTTGACGCGGCGCGCCGAGCCTTTCCGGCGTGGGCCGCGGGCACGTCGCAGCAGCGCTTCGACTTGTTGGATGCAGTCGGAAACGAGATCCTGGCGCGCAGGGACGAGATCGGCCGCCTGCTCTCGCGTGAGGAAGGGAAGACCCTCCCCGAAGGCATTGGCGAAACGGTACGCGCCGCCATGATTTTCAAGTTCTTCGCTGGCGAGGCCCTGCGCTGTGGTGGCGAAGCGTTGCCATCGGTTCGCCCGGGCGTGGGCGTGGAGATCCTGCGCCAGCCGTTGGGCGTGGTGGGGCTCATTGCGCCATGGAATTTCCCCATCGCCATCCCGGCCTGGAAGATAGCGCCTGCGCTGGCCTACGGGAACTGCGTGGTGTTCAAGCCCGCTGAACTGGTGC
The DNA here is from genome assembly GCF_059416345.1 of Variovorax sp. GW821-FHT09D07. Classification (NCBI taxonomy): domain Bacteria; kingdom Pseudomonadati; phylum Pseudomonadota; class Betaproteobacteria; order Burkholderiales; family Comamonadaceae; genus Variovorax; species Variovorax sp. GW821-FHT09D07. The sequence continues at coordinate 1,084,946 of NZ_JBWKOY010000001.1, read as the reverse complement.
CCGGGTGCGGCTGGGTGCTGGCTGATGTCCTCCATCGCGCTGGCGTACCCAAGGGTGTGTTCAATTTGGTGATGGGACCCGGCAGCCAGGTTGGAAATACCTTTGTGAACGATGAGCGCGTTGACGCGGTAAGTTTCACCGGGTCAGTGGCCACGGGCCGCCGGATCATCGCCAGTTGCGCTGCGCGCGGCGCCAAGGTGCAAGCCGAAATGGGCGGTAAGAACCCGCTGATCGTTCTGGACGATGCCGACTTGGGCGTGGCGGTCAATTCCGCAGTCCAAAGCGCCTACTTCTCTACAGGCCAGCGCTGCACGGCATCCAGTCGCATCATCGTGACCCAGGGCATCCATGATCGATTTGTCGCGGCTGTGGCAGATCGTATCGCTGCGCTGAACGTAGGCCATGCCTTGCAGCAGGGAATCGAGATCGGACCGGTGGTGGACGAACGCCAGTTGGCAAGTAACCTGCACTATGTGAGCGTCGCCGCCCAGGAAGGCGGCAAGGTCATAGGGGGCGAACGCCTGGAGCGCGCCACTCCGGGCTTCTATCAGCGCCCCGCGCTGGTGGTGGATTCGTTGCCGTCGATGACGATCAACCGGGAAGAGGTGTTCGGCCCCGTGGCGAGCGTCATCCGGGTCAAGGACTACGACGAGGCGCTGGCGCTGGCCAATGACACCGAATTCGGCCTTTCCGCGGGCATCTGCACCTCCTCGTTGAAATACGCCACGCACTTTAAGCAGCAGGCCCAAGCGGGCATGGTGATGGTCAACCTCCCCACCGCAGGGGTGGACTACCACGTGCCCTTCGGCGGGCGCAAGGGGTCGAGCTACGGGCCGCGAGAGCAGGGGAGCCACGCTCGAGAGTTCTACACCGGCGTCAAGACAGCCTATGTCTTCGCAGGATAGCTGGGCGTTGTGCCATCGCGAACTATCCGAAGCCGCGGTGGTCGTTTGTGAATTAGCGGACAGCGCGACTGATATTGCTTCGGCGATTAAAAAGGTTTGTGGCCTGTAGGCAGAGCCTTTCTAGCGTCGACAGTTCTGAGGACTTAAATACCGCGACCTGGCTCAGTTTTTGTGTGATCCATGATTGAACTGCGCCACCTTCGCTACTTCATCGCCGTTGCCGAAGAGCTCAACTTTCGGAAGGCAGCCGAGCGCGTCCACATCGACCAGACCCCGCTGTCGCGCGCCATTCGGGATCTGGAGGAGCGGTTGGGCGTAACGCTCTTCGTTCGTGCACCTCGTAAGCTGCAGCTCACGCCCGCGGGCGCTAAGCTGCTCGAGCATGCGCGCAAGCTCTTCATTCGGCTGGAGCGCACCAAGCGCGTCGTGCGAGAAACCGATGCCCGCCACCGCGAGCCCCTGCACATCGGCGTGGACGACAGCACTGTGCAGCCGAAGCTAGCCGAATGCCTGACCCGCTGGCGGGGGCTTGTCCCCGATATTCCGGTGGAGCTAACGGAGATGCGCACGAACGAACTCCTGGCCGCGCTGCGCAGCGAGGAGGTGGATGCAGCCTTTTCCTTCGGTCTGCCGAATGATGAAGCCATTGCCCGGCAGCCGGTCTGGATGAGCCCTATCGTGGCGTTGCTTCCATTGACACACGAACTTGCGTGCCGTGAGGCGGTTTCCTTGGCCGAGCTGTTGTCTTTTCCCGCCATCGCCTGCAATGCGGCTTACCACCCAGGACTGTGCCAGCAGATGGGAGCAATTTTTCGGCAGTATTCCGTGACTCCGACAATCGTCGGGGAAGCTCGCACATTGACCGGCTACCTGACCCGTGTGGCGGCGGGCCAGGGGGTCGGCGTGGCTGACGCCGATCACATGCGAGCACTGCGGCGAACGGACGTCGTGGTGGTGCCGCTCGCCGAGCCGGTGCACTTCACAACCTATGTGTTGCACAAGCACCAGCGCAACGGCTTGACCGAATCACTGCAACGATTCCTTACCCACGTCACAGTTGTGAACTGAGCGTTACGTGCCCGTTTTTCCTGGCGCACGGCCTCGCCCCAACGGCCATGGACCCGCCGCGCTGCCGCTGGAATGCTCCCCGCCGAGACAGCCTGAAGGCTCGTGCACCCAGCAGAAGAAGGAGTAGCAGCCAAGCCCCACGCCAGCGTACGCCACGCCACCCCTCCATGGGTGTGTTGCGCGGCGGCTTTATTCCAGACTCATGCCTGTGTGCCGCAGTGGCACGCATGTGCTGGAACACATACGCCTGGGAGGTGGCGCCCTATGCCGACAGCAGCGACCGGCATCCTGTTCGGACAGATTTTCGTGGTGCTCGGCGTCGCGCTGGGCGGGATGTGGGGCGCCACGCAGTGGACGGCGCAAGAGCTGGGTTACCAGCCAAGGCTCGGACCCCGGTGGTTCGAGGTTTCCGGCGTGCCGGTCTACGAGCCATGGAAGCTGTTCGAGTGGTGGTACCTCTACGACGCCTATGCGCCCCAGGTGTTCGAGCGCGGCGGGGCCATTGCCGCATCGAGCGGGATGTCGGCCACGGGCGCAGCCATTGCGATGGCGGTATGGCGCGCGCGGATGGCCAGGCGCGTCACGACCTACGGATCCGCCCGTTGGGCTGTGTGTGAGGAGATCGCCAAGGCCGGTCTGGCGAAGCCGGCAGGCGTGTTCCTCGGCAAGAGGCCCGATAAGGAGGGCATCTATTTGCGCCACGAAGGCCCGGAGCATGTGATGGCCTTCGCACCGACGCGCTCCGGCAAGGGCGTCGGCTTGGTCGTTCCCACTCTGCTCACCTGGACTGGCTCGGCCGTGATCCATGACATCAAGGGCGAGAACTGGTCGCTCACCGCCGGCTGGCGCTCACGCTTCTCGCACTGCCTGCTGTTCAACCCGACCGACGCGCGCTCCGCCGCCTACAACCCACTGCTGGAAGTCCGTCGCGGTATCCACGAAGTGCGCGACGTGCAGAACATCGCGGACATCCTGGTCGATCCCGAAGGCGCACTGGAACGCCGCAACCACTGGGAGAAGACTTCGCATGCGCTGCTGGTCGGCGCGATCCTGCACGTGCTCTATGCTGGCGAGGACAAGACGCTGCGCGGCGTCGCCAACTTTCTGTCCGATCCTGCGTGCCCCTTCGAGGTCACGCTGCACCGGATGATGACGACGCGGCACCTGGGCGAGGAAGTCCATCCGGTCGTGGCCTCGGCCGCCCGCGAGGTGCTCAACAAGAGCGAGAACGAGCGCTCGGGCGTGCTGTCCACGGCCATGTCTTTCCTGGGGCTGTACCGCGACCCGACGGTGGCCGAAGTCACCTCGCGTTGCGACTGGCGCATCGCCGACCTGATCTCGGCGCAGCATCCCGTGTCGCTGTACTTGGTTGTGCCGCCCTCGGACATCAGTCGCACCAAACCGCTGATCCGCCTGATTCTCAACCAGGTCGGCCGGCGTCTGACCGAATCGCTCGACGGCTCGGACGGCATCGCGCGCTGCCACCAGCTGCTGCTGATGCTCGACGAATTCCCGGCCTTGGGCCGGCTGGACTTCTTCGAGTCGGCGTTGGCCTTCATGGCAGGCTACGGCTTGCGCGCCTTCCTGATCGCACAGTCCCTGAATCAGATCGACAAGGCCTACGGCCTGAACCACTCGATCCTCGACAACTGCCACGTGCGCATCGCCTTCGCCACCAACGATGAGCGCACGGCCAAGCGGATCTCGGAAGCGCTGGGCACCGCCACCGAGCTGCGCGCACAACGCAATTACGCGGGGCACCGCCTGTCGCCGTGGTTGGGCCACCTGATGGTCTCGCGCCAAGAGACGGCCCGGCCGCTGCTGACGCCGGGCGAGGTGATGCAGTTGCCGCCGGATGACGCGGTGGTGATGGTCTCGGGCCACCCGCCGATCAAGGCCAGGAAGCTGCGCTACTACCAGGACCGCAACTTCACGCGGCGCGTGCTGGCGCCGCCCGTGCTGGCTTCAGGCCTCTACGCGGACAGGCCGATGGTGCGGCCCGACGACTGGAGCGGGCTGGTTCCGCTAGTCGCGCCTGAGCCTTCGTCGACCGACGTCGCGGGTGGCTTCGCCGACGAAGGCGACCACCAACTCAAGCCCGAACTGGAGGTTGTGCGCGACACGCCGGCGCTGCCGGAGGACGACGGCTTGTTGGTGCTCGATGATGAGGACGACGTTCCCCTGCGTCCGCGGGACGTGGACCGTCAGCTCACGCGTACCGCGCGCCTCGCGGCGCTGGACCCTGACGACGGGATTGCGCTATGAGCCGCGCCCGCCTGAACATCTTCATCGAGCCGGAGCATGCCAAACGACTGGATCAGCTGGCCGTGCACAAGGGCGTCTCGAAGTCTGCCGTGATCGCGGCGGCGCTGGCGTCGTTCCTGTCACCCGACGGGGGTGACCAGCGCGAGGCGGCGATCGCCAAGCGCCTGGACCGACTCTCGCGCCAGTTCGAGCGGCTGGAGCGCGACCAGAACGTGCTGATCGAGACGCTCGCGCTGTACGTGCGCTACTTCCTCACGGTCTCGCTGCCCGTGCCCGAAGGGCAGCAGGAAGCCGCCCGCGCGCAGGGGCGTGCCCGCTTTGCCCAGTTCATCGAGCAGCTCGGGCGCCACCTGCAGCGCGGGCGCAGCCTGGTGCGGGAAGTCCATGAAGAGATCGAGCCCGAAGCAGTGCCAATGCAGGCCGGTCGGGGGGAATCGGAGGAGGCCGCTGATGGTCCCGCCGCCTGACTCTTCTTCCGTCGCGTTGACCGGCGCCGCCGCGGACAGCGCGCTGGCCCGGCGAATCCGCATGCTGCGCACGGCCATGGGACCGGAGATCGCGGCGGCCCTCGCGGATCCGGAAGTGGTGGAGGTGATGCTCAACCCGGATGGCTCGCTGTGGGTGGATCGGCTCGGCACCGGTCGCGAGCCGACCGGCTCGGCGCTGCCGCCGCCCATGGCCGAACGCATCATCCGCCTCGTCGCCGCGCATGTGCGTGCCGAGGTGCATCCCGGCGCGCCGATCCTTTCGGCCGAGCTGCCCGAGACCGGCGAGCGCTTCCTGGGCGTGCTGCCGCCGGTGGTGCGCGCGCCCTCGTTCGCGATCCGCAAGCGGGCGCTGCGCATCATGAGCCTGGCGCAGTACGTGGCCGACGGGATCCTGACCGAGGATCAGGCGGCGTTCCTGCGGCAGGCGGTGCGCGAGCGCCTGAACATCGTCGTGGCCGGCGGCACCAGCACCGGCAAGACCACCCTGGCCAACGCGCTGCTCGACGAGATCGCCCAGACGCACGACCGTGTGCTGATCCTCGAGGACACGGTGGAGCTGCAATGCCGCTCGCACGACCATGTGAGCATGCGTACCGAGCCGGGTGTGACCACCATGGCCGACCTGGTGCGCGCCACATTGCGGCTGCGCCCCGACCGCATCGTGGTTGGCGAGGTGCGCGGCGCCGAAGCATTGGACCTGCTCAAGGCCTGGGGTACCGGACATCCGGGCGGGATCGCCACCGTGCATGCCGGCTCCGCGCAGGGCGCCCTCACGCGGCTGGAGCAACTGGTGCAGGAAGTCTCCGTGACCGTGCCGCGCGCCCTGATTGCGGAGGCGGTCCACGTCATCGTCTTCATTGCCGGGCGCGGGCGCACCCGGCGGGTGCGCGAGATCGCGCGCGTCATCGGCCACGACAGCCACGGCTACCAGCTCGATGCCTCGGCGGTGCCTGGCTTCCCCTTGCTCTCTTCATCCTTCTCTGCCCCCTCAACCCCATCGTCTCCTGGAGAACCGTCATGACGATTTCACGCAGTCCCGCAAAGCCGCTTCTGCACACGGCTGCTGCGGCAGCGCTCTTGCTGGCCGTCGCGTTGCCCGCACAGGCGGCCGGCTCCAACATGCCCTGGGAGGCGCCACTGCAGTCGATTCTCGACTCGATCCAGGGGCCCGTCGCCAAGATCGTCGCGGTGATCATCATCATCGCCACTGGCCTGACGCTGGCCTTCGGCGACACCTCGGGGGGTTTTCGCAAGCTGATCCAGATCGTGTTCGGGCTGTCGATCGCGTTCGCCGCGTCCAGCTTCTTCCTGACCTTCTTCAGCTTCTCGGGCGGGGCGGTGCTGGCATGAGTGCGCCAAACGCCTTCTCGGCGAGCGCTTCGCCGGGCACGGCCCCGGGTGTTCTGCCCGGCTTCGAGATCCCGCTGCACCGCTCCCTCACCGAGCCGATCCTGATGGGCGGGGCGCCGCGCACCGTGGCGATCGCCAACGGCACGCTGGCCGCCGCCGTGGGCCTGGGGCTGCAACTGTGGCTGCCCGGTGTCGCCCTGTGGATGGTGGGTCATGCATTGGCCGTCTGGGGCGCTCGACTGGATCCGCAGTTCATGCAGGTCTTCGCGCGGCACATCAAGCAGCGGCCGCTGCTGGACGCATAGGCGCAGAGGGGAGACGCCATGCTGAACCTCGCCGAATACCGCAAGCGCCCTGCGCTGCTGGCCGACTGGCTGCCCTGGGCCGGCCTGGTCGCGCCCGGGGTTGTGCTCAACAAGGATGGCGCGTTCCAGCGCACGGCGCGGTTCCGCGGGCCGGACCTGGACAGCGCCACGCAGGGCGAGCTCGTCGCCACCTCGGCACGCCTGAACAACGCGCTGCGCCGGCTCGGCTCGGGCTGGGCGCTGTTCGTTCAGGCCGAGCGGCGCGAGGCGGCCGGCTATCCGGAGTCGTCGTTTCCGGAGCCGCTGTCCTGGCTGGTCGATGAGGAACGCCGCGCCGCCTTCGAGGAAGACGCCAGCCACTTCGAGAGCCGCTACCACCTGACGCTGCTGTACCTGCCGCCCGAGGAGTCGAAAGCGCGCGCGGCGGGCCTGCTCTACGAGAACGCCCGGACGCAAGGCGAGGAAGGGCAGGGTGGGTCGAACGGGACGGACTGGAAGGGCCGGCTGGAAGCCTTTGCCTCCGAGACCGAACGCTTCCTCGGTCTGCTCGAAGGCGTGATGCCTGAGATCGCCTGGCTCGACGATGCGCAGACCTTGACCCACCTGCACGGCTGTATCTCCACGCGCCGGCATGCGGTCGCGGTGCCCGAGGTGGCGATGCATCTCGATGCGCTGCTGGCCGACGAGCCGCTGACGGGCGGGCTGGCGCCGATGCTCGGCAGCCGGCATCTTCGCGTGCTGTCGGTGCGCGGCTTCCCGACCTCGACCTGGCCGGGCCTGCTCGACGACCTGAACCGCCTGGGCTTTGCCTACCGCTGGAGCACCCGCTTCCTCTGTCTGGACAAGGCCGAGGCCGAGAGGGAGCTCGGGCGTCTGCGTCGCCAGTGGTTTGCCAAGCGCAAGAACATCGTCGCACTGTTGCGCGAGACGATCTTCCAGCAGGAGAGTCCGCTGGTCGACTCCGACGCCTCGAACAAGGCGGCCGATGCCGATGCCGCGCTGCAGGAACTGGGCAGCGACCAGGTGGCCTTCGGCTACGTGACGGCTACAGTGACCGTGCTCGATGCCGATGCAGCGGCGGCCGACGAGAAGCTGCGTGCGATCGAGCGGGCCATCCAGGGGCGCGGCTTCGTGACGATCCCCGAGACCCTCAACGCGGTCGATGCCTGGCTCTCGTCGGTCCCGGGCCACGCGTACGCGAACGTGCGCCAACCCATCGTCTCGACCTTGAACCTCGCGCACATGATGCCGGTGTCGGCGGTGTGGGCCGGGCCCGAGCGCAATGCGCATCTCGACGGCCCGCCGCTGATCGTCACGCGCACCGATGGCGCGACGCCGTTCCGGCTAGTCACGCACATCGGCGACGTCGGCCACACGCTGGTGGTGGGGCCGACCGGCATGGGCAAGTCGGTGCTGCTGGCCACGCTGGCGCTGCAGTTCCGACGCTATGCCGGCTCGCGCATCCTGGCCTTCGACATGGGGCGCTCGATGCGCGCCACGATCCTCGGACTGGGTGGCGAACACTACGACCTCGGCTCGGACGGTGCCATCGCCTTCCAGCCGCTGACGCGCATTGATCAGGACGGGTACCGCGCCTGGGCGGCGGAGTGGGTGGAAGGTCGGCTTCGGCAGGAGGGCCTCGAGATCGGACCGGCCGAGCGGGAGATGGTGTGGTCCGCGCTGGCCAGCCTCGCCACCGCACCGCCCGAGCAACGCACGATGACGGGCCTGGCGGTGCTGCTGCAGTCCAATGCCCTGCGTCAGGCGCTGGCGCCGTATGTGCTCGGCGGCGCGCACGGGCGGCTGCTGGATGCGGACCAGGACCGGTTGGGGGCGTCCTCCATCCAGTGTTTCGAGATGGAGGAGCTGATGCACAGCAAGGCGGCCGTGCTGGCCGTGCTGAGCTACCTGTTCGCGCGCTTCGACGAACGCTTCGACGGCGCGCCGACCCTCCTGATCCTCGACGAGGCCTGGCTGTTCCTGGACGACCCGGTGTTCGCCGCGCGCATCCGACAGTGGCTCAAGACGCTGCGCAAGAAGAACGTCTCGGTGATCTTCGCGACGCAGAGCCTGGCCGACATCCAGAACTCCAGCATCGCGCCGGCGATCGTGGAGAGTTGCGCCAGCCGGATCTTCCTGCCCAACCCACAGGCCACGGAGCCGCAAATCCGGGTGATCTACGAGGGCTTCGGACTCAACCGCCGGCAGATCGACATCGTCGCCGCGGCGCAGCCCAAGCGCGACTATTACTACCAGTCCCGCCTGGGCAACCGGGTCTTCGAGCTCGGGCTCGGGCCGGTGGCGTTGGCCTTCGCGGGTGCTTCCTCGCCAGAGGACCAGCGGGCCATCGGCGAGATGTTCGCCGCCGTGCCCTGCACGGACTTCGCCGGTGCCTGGCTGCGCCGGCAGGGCCTTGCTTGGGCCGCCGATCTCATCCCTTCGTTTCCATCCCCTCTGCCATCCGCATCTGCATCGACATCCCATTCCTCAACCCAGTAGGAGAAATCGCCATGAAGAAGAGTTTGATCGCCGTTGCCGCCGCCGCACTGATCGGCGCCATGCCCGCCGCACACGCGCAGTGGGTCGTGGTCGACCCCACGAACCTCGCGCAGAACCTCATGACGGCGGCCAATACGCTGGAGCAGATCAACAACCAGATCAAGCAGCTGCAGAACCAGTCCGAGATGCTCAGGAACCAGGCGAGGAACCTCGCGGGCCTCGACTTCAGCGCGCTGTCCGAACTCAAGTCGACCCTGTCGGCGACGAACCGGCTGATCCAGCAGGCGCAGGGGCTCGCCTTCAACGTCTCGCGCATGGAGGACGAGTTCAAGCGGCTGTATCCCGAGTCCTTCTCGCCGGGGATGTCCGGCGCCCAGATGGCTGGCGATGTGCGGCAGCGCTGGCGCAATTCGCTGGAAGCCCTGCGCACCGCCACGAAGGTTCAATCGCAGGCGCAGGAGAACCTGGCCTCCGACGAGCGGACGCTCACGGATCTCGTGAGCCGCAGCCAGTCGGCCACGGGCGCCTTGCAGGCTGCGCAGGCGACCAATCAACTGCTCGCGCTGCAGTCGCGCCAGGCGATGCAAGCGCAGCAACTGCAGATCACGCAGGACCGCGCTGCGGCGCTGGAACAGGCGCGGCAGGTCGCGGTGCAGGAGCGTGCGCGCGAGGTGCGTCGGCGCTTCATGGGGAGCGGCACGCCGTACACGCCCTACAGCGTGAACTTCTACGGCAACTGAGGGGCATCCATGAAGACCCTTCTCTTCGTCATCGCCGCCGTGGTCGCGGTGCTCGCCGGCTGCGGCAAGTCCGAGCCTTCGCGGTCCGCGATCGAGTCTGTCGAATCCCTGGTCGCGAATCCCGAGCGCCTCAGGGAACTGCGAGCGCTGTGCAAGGCCGACCATGCCAGGGTCGGCGACGCGCAGTGCAATGCGGTGGCCGAGGCCACGCGTCGGCGCTTCTTCGGCAGCGGCGGTCCGAAGTACACACCGCCCGCGTCGTCGCCGGGTGGCTTCTGGCAGGAGGATGCGTCCAAGGCGCTGGGGCCGGCATCGCCTGCACCCTCTGCACTGCCCACGCCGAAGGACTAGCCGTGGACGACGTGGCTGTCATCGATCGCTTCCTCGATGTCTTTTCGCGCTACATCGATTCGGGCTTCGGGCTGCTGCACGGCGAAGTGGCTTTTCTCACCGCTACGCTGGTCGCGATCGACATGACCCTGGCCGGGCTATTCTGGGCCTTGAGCCATGCCAGTGGTGGCGGCGACGACATCATGGGCAAGCTTGTCAAGAAGGTGCTGTACGTCGGTGCCTTCGCCTACATCATTGGCAACTTCAACAGCTTGGCCGGGATCGTCTTTCGGTCCTTCGCCGGGCTGGGCCTGACGGCTTCGGGCTCGAGCATGTCCCAGGCGCAACTTCTGCAGCCGGGCCAGCTCGCCAAAGTCGGCATCGATGCGGGCCGGCCGATCATGGAACAGATCAGTGAGATGACGGGCTTCCCCGAAGCCTTCGCCCATCTGGACACCATCGCAGTGCTGCTTCTGGCCTGGCTGGTGTTGATCGTGAGCTTCTTCGTGCTCGCGGTGCAGCTCTTCGTCACCTTGATCGAGTTCAAGCTGACGGCGTTGGCGGGCTTCGTGCTCGTTCCCTTCGCACTGTGGAACAAGACCGCGTTCCTGGCGGAAAAGGTGCTGGGCAACGTCGTGTCCTCCGGGATCAAGGTGCTGGTGCTGTCCGTGATCGTCGGTATTGGCACCGGCCTCTTCGCGGAGTTCCGCACGCCGGCCGGGGTCGATCCGTCCATCGACCATGCGCTGACCGTCATGCTGGCGGCGCTCGCGATGCTGGGCCTGGGGATCTTTGGGCCGGGGATCGCGACGGGACTGGTGTCGGGCGCACCGCAACTCGGTGCCGGCGCGGCAGCGGGCACGGCCCTGGGTGCAGCGGGCCTGGCCGTTGCCGGTGGGGCGGCTGTGGCGAGTGCGGGTTCCGCCGTGGCCGCGGGGGCGCGCATGGCGCCCGGCGCAGCGCGGGCAGCGATTGGCGGCGGCGCTGCGGCCGCGCGTTCGGCCAGTGGCCTGGCGAGCGGCGCGAAGTCGGCCTACCAGGCCGGCGCCACGGCCTCCGGCGGTGGCGGCGTGCGTGCGGCCGGTGCCGGTCTCGCCCATGTCGCGAAAAGCGGTGCCGGGGCCGTCGGTCAGAGCGTCGCATCCGGTGCCAGGGCCGCGAGGGACGGCGTGTCGAATTTCGTGGCCGATGCCGTGGCACCTGCCGTCGCGGGGAGTGCGGCATCTGCTGGTGTGGACGAGGCCGGCGCACCGCCCCCCGAGCCTGTATGGGCCAGGCAGATGCGCCGCAAGCAGCAGCTGAGCCATGCGGCCTCGACGACGGCGCACGTCCTGCGCTCGGGCGACCACGGCGGCGGCGGCGGCGCCGGCCCGAGCCTGCGCGATGACTCCAACGCCTGATCCGGTTTCTTTTTGAGGAGAACCATCCATGCGATTCAAGCGACCCCAGGTGCGGTACTCGGACACGCCCGAGCCCGTCACCCCTTATCAAGCCGCGGCGCAGGTCTGGGACGCGCGCATCGGCAGCGCGCGCGTGCAAGCGAAGAACTGGCGGTACATGGCCTTCGGCTGTCTCTCGCTGGCCCTGCTGATGGCCGGTGGACTGGTCTGGCGCTCGGCGCAGTCCATCGTGACGCCCTACGTCGTCGAGGTGGACAGCGCCGGCCAGGTGCGTGCGGTCGGCGAGGCCGCCACGCCTTACAAGCCCAGCGACGCGCAGATCGCGCACCACCTGGCGCGCTTTGTGACCGACGTGCGCTCGCTGTCGATCGATCCGATCGTGGTGCGGCAGAACTGGCTCGAGGCCTACGAGTACACGACGGACCGCGGCGCCGCGACGCTGAACGATTACGCACGTGCCAACGACCCGTTCTCGCGCATCGGGCAGAACTCGGTGGCGGTACAGATCAACAGCGTGGTGCGCGCCAGCAATGCCTCGTTCCAGGTGCGCTGGACGGAGCGGCGCTACGTCAATGGCGAAGCGGCAGGGCTCGAGCGCTGGACCGCGGTGCTCGCGATCGTGCTGCAGGCGCCGCGCACCGAGGAGCGGCTGCGCAGGAACCCGCTGGGCATCTACGTCAACGGCCTGTCCTGGAGCCGCGAGCTCGATGCGACGGATACAGCCAAAGGAGCCAAGCCATGAAGACGGATTTCCGTAAGCGCGTATTTACGCCGATTCTGATTGCGGTGGCGGCCCTTGCCGGCTGTGCCACGCAGGGCAAGCCGCCGCCGGCGATCTCGCTGGACGAGCCGGTGGCCGTCGCCGCGCAGCCGTTGCGGGAATCGACCCCGCCTGTCGAGGTGGTCGAGGTGCCGAAGCCCTTGCCGCTGCCTGGGCAACTGAAGGCGCTGCCGAGCGAACAGGAAGCGAAGCCGGCGCCCGAGCCCGCGGACGAGAAAGTGCGGGTCTCGCGGGCCAACGAAGAGGCTCGCGTCGCGCCGACGCGCGAGGGTTACGTCAATGCGATCCAGGTCTGGCCGTATGCCGACGGCGCGCTGTATCAGGTCTACACCAGTCCGGGCCGCGTGACCCTCATCGCGCTGCAAGAGGGCGAGGAGCTGGTGGCGGTGTCGGCTGGTGACACGGTGCGCTGGATCGTGGGAGACACGCTCAGCGGCAGCGGTGCGAACCAGCGGGTCAACGTACTGGTGAAACCCACGCGCGTGGGCCTGAAGACGAACCTGGTCATCACGACCAACCGGCGCGCCTACCTGCTGGAGCTGTCCTCGACACCGCAGGCCTGGATGGCGTCGGTGTCCTGGGACTATCCGACGGATCGGATGCTGGCGCTGCAGAAGCAGGCGAGGGAGGCGCAGGCCGCGGCGCCGGTGGACTCGGGCCTGTCGGTGGAACAGATCCGGTTCCGCTATGCGATCAGCGGCGATGCGCCATCCTGGAAGCCGCTGCGTGCCTTCGACGACGGGCAGCGGGTTTACATCCAGTTCCCGGGCGGCATCGCGCAGGGCGAGTTGCCGCCGCTGTTCGTGATCGGCCCGCAGGGCGATGGGCAGCTCGTGAACTACCGCTTCCGCTCGCCGTACTACGTGGTGGACCGTCTCTTCGGCGCGGCGGAGTTGCGGCTGGGTGGCTTCAAGGACGGCAAGGCCGAGGTCGTGCGCATCGAGCGCACGGATGGCGCGATCGGCAGCGTACGTGGTGCACGGAGCGATGGATCATGAGCGAGGAAGACACGGCGCCACCACTGTCGCCTCAGGTTACGCCCAAGGTCGCGCCGGAGACGATGGCCTTGCGCGCGCAGCCGCGGTCGGTCGTGCGGCTCAACCGGCGCATGCTGGCGGTTGGCGCCGGCACCCTGGCCGCGGCCGTGTTAGGCGGCACGATGTGGTCGCTGCAGTCGCAGAGACGCGAGCGCAACCCGGCCGCCGAGCTGTACAACGTGGACCGCGTGGCCCGGGCGGATGGGCTGGAGCAACTGCCGAAGGACTATGCCGGGATTTCGCCGGCATCGAAGCCGGTGCCACCGATGCTGGGGCCACCGCTGCCGGGAGACCTCGGGTCGGCCATGGCGAAGGCTCAGCAGCCGATGGAGGCGAGGGCGGGCCATGGCGTCGATCCGGCGCAGGCCGAACAGATGGCGGCCGAGGAGGCCGCGCGGTCCTCGGTGTTCTTCCGGCGCAGTGGTGACGGTGCCGCTGCGAAGCGGGGGGCGGTCGCCGAGAAGGCCATGTCCGCAAGTACCGCCGATGCGTCTGGGCTGACAACGGGTCAGCAGCCGTTCAACCCGTTGGGCACGATGAGCCCGGCCGTGGCTTCGCCGGCCGACCCTGTAGTGGCGCAGAACCGCCAGGACCGCAAGGAAGCCTTTCTTGCGAAGGCCGGTGACACGGGCACACGCAATCCGGGCAGCCTGCAACTGCCGGCCTCTCCGTACCAGGTGATGGCAGGGACCATCATTCCGGCGGCGCTTGTGACAGGCATCAACTCCGACCTGCCGGGGCAGGTGATCGCCACTGTGACCGAGGCGGTCTATGACACGGCCACGGGGCGCCACCTGCTGATCCCGCAGGGCTCGCGGCTGATCGGGCGCTACGACAGCCAGGTGGCCTTCGGGCAGCGGCGCGTGCTGCTGGTGTGGACGCGGCTGATCCTGCCGGACACATCGTCGGTGGCGCTGGATCGGTTGCCGGGTATCGATCCGGCCGGCTACGCGGGGCTCGAGGACGGTGTCGACTGGCACTGGGATCGCATCCTCTCGGGCGCAGCGTTGTCCACGTTGCTCGGCGTAGGGGCCGAACTGGCGGCGCCGCAGAGCCGGACGGACCAGGACGGCAATCGCCTCGTGATCGCCGTGCGCGAGGGGACTCAGGACACGGTGAACCAGGTCGGGCAGGAGATCACGAAGCGCAATGCGAGCATTCAGCCGACGCTGACGATCCGGCCGGGGTTTCCGGTGGGAGTCATCGTGAGCAAGGATCTCGTTCTGCGGCCGTACCAGCCGCTGTTCTTTAATCGGGGAGTACTGCGATGAGTACGACGCGCAAGCTGCGGCTGGGGCCACTGCCCAGGACCGAGAGTGTCAAGCTGACATTCACGTGTACGGCCAGTTTGAAGGCGGACTTGGACCGTTATGCGGCGCTGCATTCGCAGGCCTATGGGGAGGTAGTGGAAGCGGTCGCGCTGATCCCGCACATGCTGGAGACGTTCATGGCCAGGGACCGAGGTTTTCGATGTCCGGATCGGAGGCGTAGCAAAGCTCAACCCTAGCCTCTCGCGATGTGGAGGATGTCGGCGCCGTCTGATCCGCAAAATGCTATCTCCGAACGACGTACTCAGTGCCGACGAACGTTGTATTTTGACGGGAAATCTGCGGCGCGTCGCGCGCCTGCATGAGAAGATGTGGGCTTGGTGGAGGGGCCCGAGGTGTCAGCTCGGCGTTCCCCGTGAACTGGAGGCCGACGAACGGTGACAAAGAGCATACAAGGGCGAGGCACTCGCAAGGACATGACGCATAAGCCTGTGGCCTTCGTGCGCCGCACCCCCCCAACGCCGTCGCGGGTGTTCGACACATACTGGCGTTTCGCTGCGGAGCGTCAAGAGGTGTATCTGCGGCGGGTCAGCGGTCGCGCGGGGCCATGGACAGAAGACCCCATCCTAAGCACGTATAAGTTCACCAATGCATATCGCGCCACCGACCGGGTGAGCCAATATCTCATCCGTAGTGTCATCTACCAAGATACATTTGACGCGCGTGACACAGCCTTTCGAGTACTCCTGTTCAAACTCTTCAACAAGATCGAGACATGGCTGCTACTGCAGGAGCAGGTTGGAGTGCTGAATATTCGAAGCTTCAATGTCGAGCTATTCGACGCTACGCTCAGCAAGGCATTGCGCGCGGGGACTCGCATCTATTCCGCTGCATACATCATGCCAAATGCACCGAGGCTCAATGAGGGTTCATTCAAGCACCGTACGCATCTAGACCTGCTTTCTCGAGTGCTCACCGATGGCACACTTGATCGCATCCTTGCCGGCGGTTCGATGAAGGAGGTCTACGATCTACTTCTCAGCATACCGAGCATTGGCCCCTTCCTTGCCTACCAGTACGCCATCGACCTCAACTACGGGCCACATTTTCACTTCAGCGAGAACGACTTCGTTCAGCCTGGTCCGGGTGCGTTGAACGGCCTTAAAAAGTGCTTCATCTCGCTAGGAGACTATTCGTCGGCCGATGCGATCACCTGGGTTGCCGACAGACAAGGTGAAGAATTTTCCGCGAGGGGCATTGAGTTCAAGGGCCTTTGGGGGCGCTCGTTGCATCTCATCGACTGCCAGAATCTGTTCTGCGAGGTCGACAAGTACGCTCGAGTGGCACACCCAGAATTCAGTGCACTAACAGGCCGCGCGCGTATCAAGCAGCTGTTTTCTCCGACGGTGACGTCTTCGGTGCCGTTCTTCCCGCCGAAGTGGGGTATCAACGTTGTGCTGTCGAAGTCCTGCGGTCCTGGAGCCACGCATGATGCTCAAGTTCGGCAACCTGAACTCTTTGCCTAAGTTTTGTGTGGAGTAGCTCCGACTGTCTGCATTGGACTGGAGGAGGGTATTTGGCCTGTCTACCGCCGGCGAGAAGTGAGAAGGGCCGGTACCAAGCCGCCGAAAGACCTCTATGAGCTACCAGTGGGAACTAAAAGATTTTTCCAACCGCCCGTGAGACACAGAATTTTCGTCAGCTATCACCATTCTCGTGATCAGGGGTACTACGACGCATTTTCCCGCGCCTTCCACGATACGCATGAGGCGATCTATGACAACTCACTCGAGCGACGGATTGATAGTGACGACGTGGACTACGTCATCCGTCGCATTCGCGAGAACTACATCACCGGGACTTCGTGCACTATCGCTCTCATCGGTGCCGAAACTTGGGGCCGCAAGTATGTAGACTGGGAAATCAAGGCTACTTTGGACAGGTGCCATGGGCTCATCGGCGTGTACTTGCCATCGGCGCCACGAGATGCAATGGGACGCGTAACCGTTCCGGATCGCCTGCACGACAACGTCGAGAGTGGGTATGCTCTATGGATGAGTTGGGACGAGCTTTTCTCCAGCGCTGACCAACTGAACCGGCACATTGCTGCAGCGAAGTCGCGACCTGCGTTGCTGATCAATAACATTCGGGACAGACGTCTTCGGAACGCCTCTTAACAGTCATGCCGGATTCCACGCGCCCATTTTTAGTCCTGTATGTGGTTTGGCACCCGGACTTCGCGCAAGGGACTGTCTTGGCCGAGTGCGTGCGTGAGCACTTTAGGCGTCAACTGTATGCCAACGTGGCCGGAGGCGCCGGATTGAGCGTTATATATCGCTCAGCTCCTGTTCCGGGTGGTGACGTGCCGCTGCCGATTCCGCTCGACGACGCCGAGACCACAGCCATCGTTGTCCTTGCTGAGGCAAGCCTCGCTGATGACCCTGCGTGGGTGGCGTATGTCCAACATATTGCGGCACAGACGAACGCGGGCGGACTCGCGACCATGCTCTTTCCGGTCGCCCTACAGGACGGGGTATTGGGCAATCTTGCCATTGATGAGCAGGCGCTACGTTGGGACCTTTGGGGCGGGACGTTGGAGAACCGTCAGCAGCGGCTACTTACTGAGCTTACATACGAGTTCTGCCGCATGTTGCGGCACTACTTGGAGCACTTGAAGCACCCGGAGGAAGATGAGGCGGCACTAGAGAAGTACCTCAAGAAGGTAGAGATATTTCTCAGCCACTCTAAACATGATGAGCACGGCGTTGCAATTGCACAAGCCATTCGAGAGCGACTTCATCAGGGCCATGGGCTGGCCAGTTTCTTCGACGTACACGACATTCCTGGCGGCCTTCGATTTCAAAACGTTATTCTTCAAAAGGTGCGTACGAGCGCAGTCGTAGCAATTCATACTGACTCGTATTCGTCTCGAGAATGGTGCCGCAAAGAGATCCTTGAAGCGAAGCGCAGCAACGTGCCGCTTGTAGTGGCGAACAGCATTCGCAATGTGGACGAACGAGGATTCCCGTACATGGGGAACGTTCCGTTGGTGAGGCTTGAGTCCGGACACGAAGAGCGCATCGACTTCGTGATCGCGCGCCTTTTGGATGAGGTCCTTAAGGACTTTCTATGGCGATGTCAAATTCAGACCTCGCAGAACGAGGATCCTGCAGTGATCTTCGTTCCGCGTCCCCCGGAACTGATCTTGCTTGCAAGCCTTCCTCGGGCGGACGAAACATCTAACCTCGTGGTCGTCTACCCGGATCCGCCGCTAAGCGCTGAAGAAGAACGACTTTTCGACAGAATCGCGCCCCACATTCAATTGCGTAGTCGAGCAGAGTGGCTGGCTGGAGTGATGCGATGAGCTACCAAGAGTCTTTTGATGGACGCACACTGGCGATTTCGGTTTCGGATAGCCCGGATATTGCAGCGCTGGGTCTAAGTAAGCAGCATCTTGAGGACGCGATGGTGGAGATCGCGCGCCATATGCTGGCATTGGGCGCGCGACTGGCTTACGGTGGCGACCTGCGGACAGGCGGGTTCAGCGAA
Source organism: Variovorax sp. GW821-FHT09D07 (assembly GCF_059416345.1). Taxonomy (NCBI): domain Bacteria; kingdom Pseudomonadati; phylum Pseudomonadota; class Betaproteobacteria; order Burkholderiales; family Comamonadaceae; genus Variovorax; species Variovorax sp. GW821-FHT09D07. Next base: position 1,066,961 of record NZ_JBWKOY010000001.1, on the reverse strand, counting down.
CTGCTGTTTGAACTAGTTGCGCGACATCGCCCAGACACCATCGACGCCACCAGCGTGACGGGTGTCTATTCTTACCTAGCGTGGCCAGTTCATATCGGTATGAGCTTCGATCAGCTGCTGAAGGCCAAGGAAGAACTTAGCGGTGTCGCGGAGCTCATCTGCCTTGACTTGGATGGAGCGCGGATGCCGATGGATACGCGACAGCATCTTCCTCGGCAAGCAGCTTCTCCAGCCGAATGGGCTCGCGGGCTCACGGCAATGCGGCGCACCATGCTAGATGAGAGTGACGCCCGTGTGCTGCTAGGTGGGCAGCTCGCAGGATTCAAGGGGGCGTTGCCAGGACTCGCTGAGGAGGCCTTGATGTCGCTAACCGAAAAGCGGCCGGTGTACCTGCTAGGTGGATTCGGCGGTTGCGCGCGTGACATCGCCGAAAGCGTCGGGCTAGCGCCGAGCTGGCCCGGTTCGCGAGGCGATTGGCCGGGTCGAACATCGTTCAAGCAATTTAACCCGGGCGACTTGCATAGTGGTTTGGCGAGGCGAGAGAACGAAATGCTTGCCAAGACGCCCCACATAGATCAGGCCATCATTCTGATGATGCGCGGCCTTCGTCGTGTCTGGGTATAGGGGCGGCTCGACCTTGGCACTGCTCCCAAATCAAAGCTACCGCCTGCGGGCTGCTCGGCAATTAAACAAGATTGCGCGCCAACTTTGACCTAGAAGGGAGTGCGGTAGATGCGGGCTACGAAGAGTTTGACATCCTTCTAAGCTATGCCTTCACGGAGCCGGAGATACTCTGTCCAGCGAAAACAAGATCAACCCCTCACCGTTGATGAAGACCAAGGCCGATAAAGGTGCGCGGCGAACTGCGGCTGGCGCATGATTTAGCGCCTCAATCACGCTATTTAGATGCCCTAATCCAAGATGAAGATATCTACCTATGATCGCTTTGTTGCCGACACGGATCAAGCGGCAGACAAGCCGAAGGCTGTGCGGTGGGATATCGCCATCTATGGACTCGCGAGTGAGATAGGCTCGTTGCTGGCGGCCATTAAGAAGCGCCTGCTTGACGAGGATGGACCGGCGAACTGGAATGTCGTCAATGAGGAAATTCTTGATGAGTTAGGCGACATTCTTTGGTACGGATTCTCTCTCGCCCGCATCGAAAATTCTACGCACCCAGTGAATATCTTCGCGCACGACATCAGGAATCTTCGAGCAGAGATCGAGGCGCCAGATGCTCGCGGCGAGAGGCTGCGCGCAATCCTTGATAAGAGCAAGTGCGAAGAGTTCCTGGTTCGCGCGGCCAGCTTTCCAAGAGCGACTAGGGTCATGACATTTGATGACTATCAGACGCTGGCTTTTCTGACTGCTAGAACGGGTGACCAAACTCTGATCGAAGTTTGCATGGCTGTTCTTTGGCAGCTGTCGGCGCAAATCTTGAGAAAGAAGCTTCCGGATATTGAGCTGGAATTGAACAATGGTGCAACTGATCGTCCTATGAACGACCTTCTAGGCGGAATTGCGTGGCATGTAGCAGCAGTTGCGAGTTTGTACCGTGTCAATTTGAGCGATGTCGCTCAGCGCAACATGGAGAAGGTCGAATTCAGAAAAAAAGGTGTCCCAACACCGCTGCATGATGCCGATGCGATTGGATCTCAGCAGTTTCCGAGGAAATTTGAGATTGCTTTTGTTAGCGTAGCTGAACATCGGTGCAGAATGTATTTCAATGGACGGCGATTAGGCGATGAACTATCGGATAACTCATACGTTGATGACGGCTATAGGTATCACGACATTATGCATCTCGCCAATGTCGCGAAACTCGGATGGTCGCCCGTCCTGAGGGGGTTAATGGGCCGAAAGAGAAAGTCTAATCCACAAGTGGACGAGGTGGAAGACGGCGCACGCGCGCAGATCGTTGAAGAAGCAGTAATCAAAACCATCCATTCGGTAGGCATGCGTGCGGCTCAATTTTCCGGCATCAATCGAGATCAAGTTCCATATAAACTTTTCTCCCGATCGTCAGATATCAATTTCACGTTTCTCAAGCTGTTGAATACGCTGGTGCAGGGTCTTGAGGTTTCGAAAAATCGTTTTTGGGAGTGGGAGGACGCCATTCGTTGTGGTCACGAGATCTTCTATTTTTTGCGACTGCATGGACAAGGCACCGTCACCGCTGATTTGGACGCTAGGACACTTTCATTCTCGCCACATGTAAACGTAATGCTGCACAGGGGAGGTGTAGCAGGGCTCGGCTCAGGCGCGGTCCAATTGCCGCCGGCATCTCAAGCCGTCCCCGATATTGCCCGGTGGCGGGCGGCTGCAGCGCAGTTGGCCATCAATGACGCGTTGGGTCTCCCCGTAACCGATCTCGACAGCGTCTCTGTCGAGGAACTAAAGGAGGGGGGTTTTAGTGTGAGTACAACGGGTTCCGCCCGAAAAGTCATGTGGGAAAGAGGGATCGTCAGCTACAGGACCACAATAATGGAGCTGGACTCACACACGATTCACTGCACTGCGATCGCTCTGTCCGACTAACCCGAGAGCAAGTCGTTGTATTCGATCGTGACTCAAAGTTTCGGCAAAAGACTTTTTTCTAGGCAATGGAGCCAACTGGCTGCATCATTATATTTTCTCCCGGTCAGGACGGGATCGAATGCGGCCTCTGCCGCATGCTGTCCTAGCTCTCGATAGGCCTCAAATTGCGCTTCGCTGAAAAGCTGCTGAAAGGTGCTTTGATGAGGAAAGGCTGGATGTTGTTGTCGAAATCGCATGATCAACTCTGATTCATTTCCAGTCAATGCAAGCTTGAAAATGAAAAGTAAGCCCTCGGATGACGTGGAGTCATCTGTAGATGGATATGAGATTCGCGTCATTGCAAAATGCGCGCGTTTGAATGGCTCAATCCCGTCTCGCAAGTCGGAGAAGTCTGGGCTGATGCTTACGCCAAAGTCAATATTGGCCATCCTGATTGCATTAAGCAAGCCCGCAAAGGTGTGCTCGGGATCGGCTTCACCGTCGATTGCAATGATGTAGCGGCATCTCCGCCGGAGCAGCTCGTAAATTCCCGAGTTTTCAATATGGCCACCGTCGGACAAGTTGAGAAAGTTTAGGCGTTCGTGGACTCGACCCGTTATCTCGCGCATAAAGTGGAGACCCCCAGGTACACGATCCCACTTTTTTTGACTACCCGGTTTTGCCAGCCAGTAGCCAAGTCTGAAATTTAGGAGGGCGAGTAAGGCCGTGTATTTGACGGATGTCAACGTGCCCATTCGTGGTGCTGCGGCGGCACCAGATATTGCCATAGCGGTACCAAGATCCAAAGAAGGATCGGCGTCTTCCCATTCAGTGGTCGGCCTCCAACCAGTCAAAGGGCCTCCACAATACAGACTACTAAAAGTGAATAAGTCTGCCCCTCGGCCCCGCAACTCGTCACTCTTGGACGCAGGAACATTCAGCGATGCGCACAACAAGTGAAGTGGTGCCTTCGCGTGCGGATTTAACCCGGATAGCGGTTGTGGGTCGGGGGAAGCGGTGTTGTCCGCACGGCGCAGGAAGGTCCTAGCAAGGCGACCTCGATAGAACCCGTGCAGCGATGTGAAGTTTGCGTTGAGAAAGAACCACCCGTAGCCCACCACGGCCGCGACAACGCCACTAACGACCCAGAGGTCCAACTTCGACAGAACATCGACAGCGAGCACCCACGCGAAAAAGAAAAAGATCGGACCAACAAGTGCTAGGCACATGAGAGCAGCCCGCCCGGCAGCGCGCAATTCGCCAAGCCAAATGCCCGTCGTTCCGAGCATCAAAAGAACTGACGCAAAGAGCAAGAAGTACGTCACGGCGCTGCCCGCAAAGAGAGCGTAGGCATCCGGCAGCAGCCGAAGGGCCAGCGTTCCTGCGACCCAGACAAAGAAGACTACCGCCATGCGCTCCAGCCGAGGCCTCCAGTAGGGACTGCGCACGACGGATAGCAATACCGCAGAACCGAGCAGTCCAAGCCAACCAACGCTGCTTACCCATATCAGTGCGCCGTCGGGTAACAGTTTGCCCCGGGCTCCTCCAATGCCGAACCCATAGATGGCTATCACGGCAGCAATCAGAACGGTGGGAGCTGACAAGAGCAGGGACATTGCAATTCCATATAGGATCAGAAATGCAATGTGAGCGAAAGTAGAGAAACCTCCTTCCGCAAGGTACTTGCTGTGATTGCGGATGTGCCTGATTGGCGAGGACTCGGCTGTTCCTACCTTTCCGAATGGTTGATTGCCTGGCGCTAGACCAACATTCGGATTCGGGTCGCTTAGTACGCAACTCAAAAATGAGCCGATATAACCGCCACCAGATACGGTCGACATGACGTCGATATCCTTCATTACGCCTTTTCGGGCTAACTCCTGAACAATGCCAAGTGCGAATGTGGCAGATCGAAGCCCGCCGCCAGAAATCGCTAGGCCGACGACATTCTCCACCGGGGTCGATTGAGCTTCTGATGATTGCCTGCGCCGTTTCCGAATGAACCTCGACTCCGCTTCATTCATATCAATTATTTGTGCCGCCCATGGCCCGGTTTGAGGGGTACCATACGCCAGATCATTGGTCTTACTGTCGCTAGACTTCACCTCTGCAGCGAATGGGGTGCAGGGGCTCTCGTGCTCCAAATCGCCCGCCAGGGCTCCAAATACCTGATTGAGCGCGCGGAGCGTTTCCTGAAGGTCCTCCAGCTCTCTTCGAAATAGGTAGCGCTTGTCGAGGCTCTGGAGCTTGTCTGCTTTAGCATGCCACCGCGCCGTAAACGGCCGAATACGACCGTTCAAGGCATGCACCATAAGTGCACTCGCATGTAATGCACTGGAGTGTTCTACGATCGCCTCCCTCGCAACTTGGAAGAACTCTACGAGACTCTGGAGCGCGGCCGCTTCGTCGCCGTAACCTATTGGCAATGGCTGCGTGGTAATGCGCGTCCGCAGTTCGTTATATAAAATCCACGCCAACTGGACATCTTGATTTTGAGGCACCCAAGACAGAGTGGTGCGACTCGCTGGCACTAGGTGAGCAGCCATTGCGGAATCGCTGCACGCTTCGGTGACCCACTCCAACCAAGTTGCGCTTCGTGCCGCATCATTCATAGCTGTTTCTCATATCCCTACTGCGATCTGTACGAGGCACTGATGGATTTGGCGCTCTATTGTGGTGCGAGCCGGCCTGCGATCATCCATGGCTTTGCTTGATCGTTATTGTTGCATCGCGCCCGCTATTCCGGCGCCAGGGCGCGGCGCGACGTCCGGGGCCTTAGTGACTTTGTTTTTGTGGACGCTGTACCTGGCATCAGCCGCGCTGAAATCATACGGATCGGCTACGACCTGATTGAGCCTGCCGGTTCGCTCGATATAGGAAATTGCAGGCTGGGCGATCGCGAGTGGGAACACACGATGATGCCTGCCGTTTTTATACCCGATTTTCGAAAGAATTTCTGGCGGAATGGAAGTTGCAGATGAGCCAAAATAGTAGAAGTAATCGGAAATAAGGATCAGATTTGATTTGGTGTCATTTTTTACGTTGTGCAAATTTGGTGAGCCGTCTGGATTGCTGTGATGGGAGTCCGCTTGATTCCAGTGTCCATCCTGCTCCCAATAAATGTTATCCCCAACTACCATTTTCCTGCTCCCGTTTCTGACGGGTTTTTTGTCACGATAGCTCGGATCGTTCCAATAGTCATTGAAAGTGATCTTCTTTGACACCTTCATGGCAAATATGCACTTGCCCGTAGCCTTCAGTCGAGAACCACCCATTCCTAATATCCAGTCCCCCGTCTTTGCCACCCGTCGCACAACTGGTTTGCAAGTTGCCAACGTACAAATACCATGGAACGGATTCGGGGCGAATCCAAAGTCGCGATCTACGACGTAGAAATAAATATTGCTCACTTCAGCACTGCGATGTTACGCGCACAGCTGAGGGCGACCGCTCTGAACCGTCCGAGTTTTGGAAGAGGACCTCGCCATCTATGGCACGCTGAATACTCTCTGTATTCCAAGCCACCATGGTCGATGCGTACTTCTCCAGGCTTGGCGGTACATCAGCGTCCTTGCCACCATGCTCGAACACGCCCACGATCCGCTTTCCCTGCGCATGCGCTTGTTCAATTTCCCAGTTAACCCAAGGCCGACTGTGCGTCTCAGACCCAACCAAGACGACCACGGTCGACGCCCAAGATATTTTCATCCGCAGTAATCGCTGTATTACCGCCGGCTTGATCAAACCCTTTTCGATCTTCTCTTGATTCGCAGGCTTCGCGCGAATTGAACTGTTTCGAACATCCCAGCCCTTATTGCCGAGGAGGGATACGAATTTGTCCACCAGCCCATCATCTTTGTGATGATGACTGATGAACAAATGGCGACGCTCTGCTGATGGCACTCGGAACCTCCACTCTGCGAATCGTCGGTGACGCGTGCCTGTGCGAACCACAAACATTTACCGACTTGTGAAAGTTGTATCCGAATTTTCATACTGTGTAAATACCCAGCATATGTGATGCCGCGAGGGGTGTAGACGGTGCTGGCGATTTGTCCGATGTTTCCAGTTTCTGCTGGACGTTATATAGCCGCCGACTTCGCTGCGATGCCGCAACCCTAGCCGCTGCTGGAGAGGTGCAGACTGGCGCGGACAGTTTTGCGCCTGCTGGGCGCGATCGCCTTAGTCTGACACCTCGTCGATTCACTGGATGATCGAACAGGACTGTGCTTTGCGCGATCACATCCTCGCCGCATGCTGCGGTGTCGAGATGCCGAGGAGTGCGCTTGCATTGAGGAGCCAGCCGGGCTGAAACGGCAATCGCCTTGTGATCGGCGCGTGAGGCGGAAGTCGGCACAAAGCGCTGTTGGGGTACAAGAGGGGGTACAAAAGCTTTTTCGAATCGGCCGAAGCCAGTATTCATGCGGTCTATAGGCCATCTTTAGATCGGTTTCACACGACCAAAATTGACAGGGGTTAGCAGCGTAGTAGTTGCTAACCCCTTCGTCATTTGTGCTGCCCATGCACCTAGAGGTCCCCTCAATCGTGACGCTTCGACCTCGTCGAGATGTCAGCACGACCGCCAGAGCGCGAAGACATTTCCCAAGGAAATGGACCGGCTACTGGGGCTAGGCTAAGGGCCCGGCGCTCGCTCGGCGAATCGGAGTGGCGCCAACAGAAACACACATCAAGCCGCTGCTCACTTGAGCGGCGGCTTTTTCTTTATGCGTCCAGTGGAGGCGCGTTTCCTGATACGCAAATCCTTCAGCGAGTTGGGGGCGAAGTTTCAAGGGCATGTGCCGCGCGGCTTGCACCATCCGATTCATCAGGGCGTGCCTGTCCTTGCACGTGTCACTTGCGCCAGGGTCGCACTGGTCAAGGCTCTCACCCCGATGCGCATCGCGGACTCATCGACGGTGAACAGCGGCGAATGATTGGTCGGGCCAGCGCGATCGGGGTACGGCGAGGCGTTCAAAATCCAGAACACCACCGGCACGCCCGTGCCGCCGAAGGCGCCAAAGTCCTCCGATCCCATCGACGGCAAGATCTCCGCGACCTTGTCTTTTCCTGCTGCAGCCTTCAATGCATCGACGAGCGCCAGCGTGGTCGGTGCATCGTTGACAAGCACGCCGTAGCCCCCGCCGGTATCGATGCGGACACTGGCCTTGACGCCGTAGCTGGCCGCGATGTGCTCGGCTTTCATGCGAATCTGCTCGTGGGCGACCTTCTGGTTCTGCGCCGACAGCGCGCGTACCGTGCCTGAGAGTTCTGCGGTCTCGGGCAGGATGTTGAAGCGGTTGCCACTTTGCAGCATGCCCACCGTCACCACGGTGGCGCCTCCATCGATCGTCGGGTTGGTGCGGTGGCTGACGATGTTCTGCAAGCCCAGGGCAATTTCCGCCGTCGCCAACATGGGAGAGTTGGCCGCCCATGGCGCGGCGCCGTGCCCGCCAGCGCCGTTGAGCTTGATGTTGAACACGTCGATGCTGGCCAGCATGGCACCAGGTCGATAGGAGATGGAGCCCTTGGGCGCTTGTGCGCCGATGTGCTGGCCCAATACGACATCGACCTTGGGATTGTCCAGAACGCCGGCCTTGACCATTGCCAGCGCGCCGCTGGGGTTTTCGGCGCCGGGGCCGATCTCTTCGGCTGGTTGGAACAGGAAGACCACCGTGCCGGGCAGATCCTCTCGCATGGCCGAAAGGGCTTGAGCCGCGCCCAGCAACATGGCTACGTGTGTGTCGTGGCCGCAGACATGCGACACCGAAACTTCCTGGCCACGCCACAGAGCCTTGGCCGTTGAACGGAACGGCAGGTCGTTGCGCTCCTCGACAGGCAGGGCGTCCATGTCGGCGCGCAACGCAACCACCGGGCCGGGCTTGCCGCCACGCAATACGGCCTTGATGCCAGTCTTGGCAATGCCGGTCTGGACTTCGACACCTGGGATCTTGTCCAATGCGGCAGCAATGTACTTGGCCGTCTCGACTTCTGCGTACGCAAGTTCTGGATGCTGATGGAGATGGCGACGCCACGCGATGACGTCGGGCTCGGCTGCATCGGACAAGGCGAGCGCGCGCTCGAGCAAGGGCTGCGGTGTCGCCGCGGAAGCGGTGGCCATTTGCATGGCGATTGCCGCTGCACACAGGAGTGGTTTCAGGACGTTCACGATGTCGCTTTTCCTTCTGATGGATGTGAGGCTGTGAAATCTTGCGAAGATGAAGCTGCGTTTCCTCCCCGTGCAGCGCCGGTGGCTTCCTCCGAGGGCGGTTCACTGTAGGTGGACACCTCTCGGACGTTCCTCCCGAAACTACAAAGCACCTTTTCATCCCTTGATGCATGCCGCCGAGCCCGCGCTCCTAAACTGAGGAAAGCCATCTCGGCACCCCATTCAGGAGACATCGCCATGCAATCCCGGAAGCGCCTCGGCGGCTTTCTGCTCGGCCTCGTCCTCGCCGTCGGCACGGCGCAGGCCCAGCAACCCCTTCGCATCGTCGTGCCCTTTGCGGCCGGCGGCGGCACCGACCAGTACGCGCGGCTGCTGGCCGCTGAACTCACCAGGCGCGGCACCCAGACCATCGTCGACAACAAGCCCGGCGCCAGCGGCATCGTGGCCGCCGACAACGTCGCGCGTTCCAAGCCGGATGGCACCACGGTGCTCATGAGCTCGCTGAGCATCCTGGCCAGCAACACGGTGATGTACGACAAGCTGCCTTACGACCCGGTGAAGAGCTTCGCGCCCGTCACGCAGATCGCCTACCAGCCGACCATCATCGTGGGGCGCTCGGACCTGCCTTACAAGAACATCAAGGAAATGGTGGCCTATGCCAAGGCCCATCCGGACAAGATCAACCGCGGTTCGCCGGGCGCCTCCATCCTGACCAACCTGGCGCCGCTGGCCTTCGAGGGCATGGCCGGCATTCGCACGACGCACATTCCGTTCAATGGCGATTCGCCCGGCTTGCAGGCGCTGCTGGGCAGCCAGATCGACATCCAGGGGACCTCCATCACCGGCCCGTTGCAGCACATCAAGGCGGGCAAGATGCGTGTGCTGGGCGTCATGGACGCCAAGCGCCTGCCTCAGGTGCCCGATGCGTCCACGTTCAAGGAGCAGGGCTACGACATCGAGGCACTGCTGTGGTACGCGCTGTCCGCGCCAGTCGCCACGCCCACGGACACCATCGACAAGCTCAATCGCGCCGTCAACCAGGTGCTGGTCGATCCGGACTTCATCGCGCGCTCCCAGGCGATCGGCATGGAGCCGCGAGGCGGAACGCCGCAGGCGCTGGCCGCCTATGTGAAGGCCGAGACCGAGCGCTGGGTTCCATTGCTTCAGCGCCTGGATCTGCCCAAGCAGGGGCATTGAATGCGTCCGTTGTTCGATGACACGGTGGCCCTGGTCAGCGGGGCGAGCCAGGGCATCGGCTTCGCCATTGCGACCCGCCTGCTGGAGGCCGGCTGTCGCGTCGCGTTGACCGACATCGACGCCGACAAAACGCGCGAGGCCGCCGCGCGCACGGGCCATGCGGCGGACCGCGTGCGCCCGTACGCGCTGGACGTGCGCGACGCCGCGCAATGCGAGGCCGTGGTCGCCGACCTGCAGCAAGCCTGGGGCCCCGTGGGCGTGCTCGTGAACAACGCGGGCGTCGGTGGCCGCAGCGCGGCGTTCGATGCGCAGTCGCTCTCGGATGACATCGACCACGTGATGGCGGTGAACGTCAAGGGCGTGCTCAACCTGACGGTGGCCTGCACCGAAGGCCTGCGCAAGACGCGGGGCGCCATCGTCAATGTGGCGTCCATCACCTCGCTCGTCGCGACCTCGGCCCACATGGCCTATGGCGCTTCAAAAGGGGCGGTCGGTCAGCTCACGAAATTCCTGGCGCGCGACTTCGGTCCGCACGGCGTGCGCGTGAATGCCGTCGCGCCGGGCCTGGTCATGACGCCGATGACCGCCCACATCACGAATGACGCCGAGCGTCACGAGCGGATGGTGCGCCGCACGTTCCTGCGCCGCGTGGGCGATCCGCAGGACATCGCGGGCCCCGTGGTGTTCCTGGCCTCGGAGCAGGCGCGCTACGTCACCGGAACCATCCTGCCGGTCGACGGCGGCTACACCGCCAACTGATGGAGGCCGCGCAGCTGCGCCGTGCGCGGTCGTCCGGCGATCGCCTGGGCGAACAGGCGAACCGCATCGAAGACAAGACCCGAGAACCATCGAATGAACCCAACTTTCATGCAACCCCTTGCAGGCGTGCGCGTGCTGGACCTGTCACGCGTCATGGCCGGCCCTCTGTGCGGCATGGCGCTGGCCGACCTGGGCGCCGACGTGATCAAGGTCGAACACCCTGAGCGCGGCGACGACACGCGCGACTGGGGCGTGCGCATCGGCAGCCACAACACGTCCTACTTCAACAGCTGCAACCGCAACAAGCGCTCCATCTGCGTGGACCTGCAGGACAAGGAGGGCCAGGACATCGTGCGCCAGCTCGCCGCGCAGTGCGACGTGGTCATCCAGAACTTCAAGTACGGCGGCGCGCAGAAGATGGGCCTGGGCTACGACGACCTGCGCAAGCTCAACCCGAAGCTCATCTACTGTTCGATCTCGGGCTACTCGGTGCTCAGCGAGGAAAAAGCGCGGCCGGGCTACGACCTCGTGATCCAGGGCGAGACGGGCTTGATGGCCATGAACGGTGAAGAAGGCCAGGGCCCACTGAAGTTCGGCATTGCCGCGGTCGACATGTTCACCGGCATGTACTCGGCACAGGCCATCCTGGCCGTGCTCTACGAACGCACGCGCACCGGCGAGGGCCGCCACATCCAGATGTCGCTGTACGACAGCGGGATGATGATCACCTCGTACTACGGGCTGACCGCCTGGCTCAACAAGGGCGACCCCGCCAAGTTCGGCAACTCGCACCCGTCGATCGTGCCCTACGGCGTGTTCGAGGCCGCGGATGGCCCGGTGGTGATCGCGGTCGGCAACAACGGCCAGTTCAGGAAGTTCTGCGACGAAGTGATTTTTTGCCCCGAGCTGCCGGTCGATCCGAAGTTCGCCACCAACACCGAACGCTCGAAGCACCGGCATGAGTTGCTGCCGCTCCTGCTCGCGAAGATCGGGCAGTTCTCGCGCGCCGTTCTCATCGAACGCATGAACACGGCGGGCATTCCCTGCGGGGAGGTGCTCGGCCTGTACGACGCGCTGCAGTCCGACCGCACGGCGCAGACGCAGGTCTGGCACCGCTTCGAAGACACGCAGGCGGGGCCACAGGCCGTGCACGCGCCGCCCTACATCATCGACGGCGCACGCGCGGGCGTGCGCCACCACCCGCCGCACCTGGGGGAGCACACGGCCGAAGTGCTGCGTGAGCTGCTCGACATGGGCGACGGCCAACTTGATTCCCTGAGCCAAAGAAGCGTCATCAAATGAACGAACACCGCATGCGCGAAACCGAATCAGCCGCCCCGCGCCGGCTCCTGCTGAAGTCGTGCCTCGCGGCCGGCGCAGCGCCCTGGCTGGCGTCGCTGTCCGCCGGCGCCAACGCGGCGAGCCGCTGGCCCGAAAAAACCGTTCGCATGGTCGTGGCCTTTCCGGCCGGCGGCCCGACCGATGCGACCGCGCGCCTGGTCGCGCAGAAGCTGACCGGCGCGCTCGGCCAGCCCGTCATCGTGGACAACCGTCCCGGCGCCTCGGGGTCCATCGGCACCACGTCGCTGATCAAGTCGGCGCCCGACGGCTACACGGTGTCGATGTTCGGCATGCCCGCGCTGGTGGCGCCGATCGTCTACAGGAACAACCAGTACGACGTGCGCAAGGATTTCACCTGCGTGGCGTCGGTCTACGACTTGCCGCTGGTCTTGATGATCAACCCGCTGGTGCTGCCGGGCGTGAACGATCTCAAGGGCTTCATCGCGGCCGCCAAAGCGCAGCCGGTCAACTACTCCACCGCGGGGTCGGGCAGCATCGGCCACCTGGCGATGGAGCAGCTCAAGGATATGGGCGGCTTTCCCATGCAGCACGTGGGCTACAAGGGCAGTGCGCCGGCCATCACCGATCTGCTGGGTGGGCAGATCGGCGCCATGTTCGTCGACCTGGTCGCGGCCATGCCGCACATCCGCAGCGGACGCCTCAAGGCGCTGGCGCTCGGCTCCGCCGATGCCCGGGCCTTCCTGCCCGAGGTGCCGTCCATCGCGCAGCAAGGCTTCGCCGGTTTCAACGTGAGCAGCTGGAGCGGCCTGATCGTGCCGAACGGCACGCCGGCCGGCGTGGTGACCCGGCTCGACTCGGAACTGCGCCGCATCCTGGCCGAAGCGGACACGAAGCGCGGGCTCGAAAACATCGGCGCGCTCAGCGCCTACCAACCGCCGGAAGTCATGAAGCTGCGAATGGCCAGCGAGTTCGAGCGCTGGAACAAGGTGGCGTCGGAGAAGGACATCTCGATCTGATTTGGGGTTGGCACCCTCGGGTGCCGGCGCCATCGCAGCAACGCCCTGGAACCCGAAGCCGCCCTTCGAGGCTTGAGTTCCGGGGCGTTGTGCATGGGGCCCGAGGATCAGTGCGATTGCTTCGGCAGATTCAAACTGCGCAAGATCGGAAGCCAGCGGTCCGCCTCGACCTTGATGAACCGGGCCAGCTCTTCGGGCGTGCCGCCGCGGGGCTCCATGCCGATGGCGCGGGCGCGGGCCACGAAGTCGGGGTCTGCGATCACCTGGTTCACGGCCTTGTTCAGCCGGTCGATCGCCGGCTTGGGCGTGCCGGTAGGCACCGAGAGCGAGTACCAGAGCGTGGCTTCCATGTCGAAGCCCTGTTCCTTGAACGTGGGGGCGTCGGGCACCTGCGGCAGGCGCTGTGCATCCATCACGCCGAGCACGCGCAATTTGCCCGATTTCACGTAGGGCAGCGATCCCGTGATGGACGTGCCGTGGATGTCGATCTGGTTGCCCAGCAGGGCCTGCAGCGCGGGGGCGTCTCCGTTGAAAGGAATGTGCAAGGTGCTGATGCCTTGCTCCTTTTCGAAAGCGATGGGTGCCAGGTTGGTCAGGATGGCCGCGCCGGGCGAACCGCGGTTGATCTTGCCGGGGTTCTGCTTGGCGTAGGCCACCATTTCCTTGATGTTCTTGTAGGGCAGGTCGGTGCGGCCCACGACGATGGCGGGCTGGTAGGCGATCTGCGTGACCGGTGCGAAGTCCTTCACGGGGTCGTAGGGCAGCTTCTCGTAGAGCACGCTGTTGTTCGCGAGCGTGCCCAGCGACGACACGAGCACGGTCTGCCCATCCGGTTTGGCGCGGGCCACGTAGTCGGCGGCAAGGATGCCGCTGGCGCCGGGCTTGTTCTCGATGATGACGTTCAGCCCCTGCTTGCCGAGTTCCTGGGCCAGGATGCGGCAGTACTGGTCGGTGCCGCCGCCGGCCGCAAAGGGCACGACGAGGCGGGTCACCTGTTGGGCAAGGGCGAGGGCCGGGGCGAGCGCGCAGGCACCCAGCGCCAACCCCATGACGAGTTTTCGATAGCTCATTCTTGTCTCCTGTTCTGGTTCGAATCGAACGCTGGATTCAGTCTAGGGCGCAGCTCCCAGCAGTGATCTGCAAGGAATGAAAAGCAGCTTTGCGGGATGCGCCGACAGGGGCGCCAGCGCGCCCGCACACTTGCCCGATGACCGTGAAGATCACCCGGGTCGGGACGACCAAAGACCAATTGGGCGAGAGCCCCTGCTGGGATGCCGATGCACAGGCGCTGAACTGGATCGACGCGCTGGCCGGCACGCTGTGGCGGTTGAACCCCGAGGGCGGAGTGCCCGAGCCGCACCCGTTGCCCGCGCCCGTGGGGTCGATCGCGCCGTGTCGCAGTGAGGCCGTCGTGGTGGCGCTGCGCCACACCTTTGCGCGCTATGACTTCGCCACGCGCACGCTCGAACATCTGGCCCGCATTCCCGTCGACCATCCGAACGTCCGCTTCAACGATGGCAAGTGCGATCCGGCGGGCAACTTCCTGGCGGGCACCATGCACGTCGATCGCCAGGCCGGCGAGGCGGTGAAGGGCGGGCTCTACCGGCTGCGCCCCGACCTTCGCGTGGAGCACCTGGCCGACGACATCGGTTTTGCCAACGGGCCTTGCTTCAGCCCCGACGGCCGCGTGCTGTACCTGGCCGACAGCCTGGAGCGAACCATTTGGGTCTATGACTACGACCCGGATGGCCCCTTGCGCAACAAGCGCCTGTTTGCAAAGACGCACGCCTTCGACTCCGGGCCCGACGGGGCGACGGTCGATGCACAAGGGTTCCTCTGGACAGTGCTGACCCGCGCCGCCAAGCTGGCGCGCTATGCCCCGGACGGCACGCTGGAGCGCCTTGTCGAGTTGCCGGTGAGCTACCCCACGAGCATCTGCTTCGGCGGGCCCCGCCTGGAGCACATGTACCTGACCAGCATTTCACGCAGCGCGCGGCTGGAGGGCAACCAGGCGCAGGATGGCGGGCTGTTCGTGATCACCGGCCTGCCCGCCACGGGGCGTCTGCCCCATCATTTCGCGGACGTCTAGCGGGTCTCGCTTCTGAGTGCGTCTGCCACGTAGTCCACGAAGGCGCGCACCTTCAGCGGCAGCACGCGGCTCTGCCGGAAGACGGCGAAGACGCCGTTGGAGAACGCCCGCACGGCAAAGCGGTATTCGGGCAGCAGCCGCACCAGCGTGCCGTCGCGCAGGTCGTCGCGCACGGTGGCCTCGGACAGCAGCGCCACGCCCATGCCGCCGATGGCGGCCAGCCGCAGCAGCTCGCCGTTGTTGGCACTCAGCACGCCCTGTATGGCCAGTTCCTGCTGTTCACCCGCCGGGTCGATGTACTTCCAGGTGATGACCTCGCGCTCGCGCCGGTAGGTGAGGCAGCGCACGTGCGGCAGGTCGCTGGGGTGGCGGATGCGCGAGTAGGTCTTCACGAAGGCCGGGCTGGCCACCAGCACCTCGTCGCTGGACTGCAGCCGTTTGATGACGAAGCCTGAATCGTTGGACTCTCCCGTGCGGATGTCGACGTCGAAGTCGTGCTCCACCAGGTTGATCGGATGCTCGGAGAGTTCGAGCTCGACACGGATGTCCGGATAGAGCTCCGCGAAGCGCGGCAGCAGCGGCGCGAGCACCCGCAGGCCGATGTGCGTGCGCGAATGCACGCGCAGCCGGCCTTCTGGTCGCTGGCGTGCGTTGTGCACGGCCTGCTCGGCCTCGCTCATGAGTTCCAGCATCGCCTCGGCCCGTTCCAGGAAGGCCTGGCCTGCTTCCGTCACCTTGAGGTTGCGGCTGGTGCGGTCCACCAGTTGCACGCCCAGTTCTTCTTCCAGTGCGCTGATGCGCCGCGAGATGGTCGCGGGCGAGAGGCTGAGGCTGCGGGCCGCGGCCGAGAGGCTGCCCTTTCTCTGGGTGGCCACAAAGATGCGCAGCGAGTCGAGGGCCTTCATTTCGAAAGACGCAAAGAAGCTGTGCGTTCGCTGGTGATCCACGCAGGCGTTGAGTTCCTACGATGGACCTCGATCAACACCAGCCAACCAGGAGCAACAGCGATGGATTTCGGAATCTTCATTTTGATGCAGCAGCGGAACAAGCATAAGACCTCCCACCAGATCCTGCGCGACGCCATCGAGCAGACGCGTCTGGCGGACGAACTGGGTTTCGGGGCCGCGTGGTACGCCGAGCACCACTTCAGCAACTACGGCATGTGCTCGTCGCCGTTGACCATGATCGCGCACTGCGCCGCGGTCACCCGCAACATCCGGCTGGGAACCGGCATTGTCGTCGCTCCGCTGTACACGCCGGCCCGCCTGATCGCCGATGTGGCGATGGTCGACCAGTTGTCGAACGGCCGTTTGAACCTGGGCATCGGCTCGGGCTACCAGCAGTTCGAGTTCGAGCGTTTCGGCGTGTCGCTCGAGTCCGCCAAGGGCCGCACCTTCGAGATGCTCGACATGCTCGAGGCGGGCCTGAAGGAGCCGAAGTTCAGCTACGACGGCGCGTACTACCAGCAGCCGATGAGCGCCATCAGCCAGCGCGCGGTGCAACGCCCCATGCCGCCGATGTGGATCACCAGCGTCGACCCGGCCTTCCTGTCGCGCGCCGTGAAGTCCGACCACCATGTGTTCGTCTCCGGCGGCGACGGCGGCCTGGAGAAGCTGGCGGGCACCCGGGCGCTCATCGACAAGGTGGCCGCGGCGGAGGGCAAGGACCCGGCCGGCGTGCAGGTCGGCCTGTTGCGCGCGGCCTATGCCAGCAACAACAAGGACGAGGTCGAGAGCTACCTCGAGTGCGCCCGCTACCAGCGCCGCATCGCCGTGAGCCTGAAGCGGCGCACCGCGCAGATCGCCGACGACTACCAGGTCGAGGAAGGCATCGTCGAGGGCGAGCCCACGCTGAACGAGATGCGCGCGCTGCTGCCCGTGGGCGACATCGACACCGTGATCGAGCGCGTGATCAACGAAATCCGCACGCTCAAGCCGGTGCACTACTGCTTCCAGACGCAGATGGGCGATTTCGACCACGCCACGATGCTGCGCCAGCTCGAGGTCTGGGGCAAGGTCATCATTCCGACGGTGCAGCAGGAGATCGCCAACGATCCGCCGCACCGGCCTGTGGCCCAGAGCGAACTTGCTGCGGCCTGAGGCCGAGCGCCAGGAGACGCCATGTCCGAAGTCGCTGAAGAAGAAAGCACCCGCGGCGCCATCGAGCCTGCCCAGTTCCGTCAGCTGCTCGGGTGCTTTCCGACCGGCGTGGCGGTCATCACCACCTGCACGCCGGACGGCCAGCCGGCCGGCCTGACCTGCAACTCCTTCAGTTCGGTCTCGCTGGACCCGCCGCTGGTGCTGTTCAGCCTGCGCAATGCGAGCCGATTGCTGGGCACGTTCCAGGCGGCGGACGGCTTTGTCATCAACATCCTTTCCGAGCAGCAGGATGCGCTGTCGGGCCGGTTTGCATCGAGCAAGATCGAGGACAAGTTCGAGGGCGTGCCGTGGCGCACCGGCGCGCTGGGCATGCCGCTGATCGACGATTGCCTGGCGAGCTTCGAGTGCCGCGTGCATGCGGCCCACGAAGCTGGCGACCACACCATCTTCATCGGCGAGGTCCGGCACCTGAGCGCCGGAGCAGCCGACCAGGCGCTGGTGTTCTACAAGGGCGCCTACATGAAGCTGGCCGAGTCGCTGCGCAAGCTGGTCGTGGAAGGGCGGCTGGGAGACGCCGACATCGACGAGGCCTATCGCACGCTCTATGGCACGTTGCTGCGCCTGGCCAGCGAACGCGCCACCGAGGCCGAGCTGGACGCCGTGCATGAAGCCGCCGGTGCGATCGAGGCGCATCCCGACGACGCACCGCTCAAAGAGCGCATCGCCTCCGCCAGTGCGTTCTTCTCCTCGATCGCCACGGCCGGCCACAACGAAGCGCTCACGCTGATGGCGCAGACCATGACCAGCGTGCTGCGCGAGCGCATGACGCATGTGCTCTCGGTGCGCCCGCGTCCCGACCTGTTTCCGCTGCGCCGCAAGGTGGCGCACAACCTGCACCAGCGCGACGCCGCCGGTGCCACCGCCGCCCTGGACGAGCTGATCACGCAGCTGCGCAAGGGTTGAGCCTTTCCGAAATTCCACAGGAGACAAGATGTCCATCGACTACGCCGGCTTCCGGCGCGAACTCGAATCGTTCGTGCGCAGCGCCTGCCCGCCAGAGATCCGCGCCGTCGTCGCGGCCGGCCAGAAGATCACCAAGCGCGAATACCAGGCCTGGCAGCAGATCCTCAACGCCCAGGGCTGGGGTGCGCCGAGCTGGCCGCGCGAAGCCGGCGGCACGGGTTGGGACATTCGCCAGCGCCTCATCTTCGAGGAGGTGATGGCCGAGAACGACTGTCCGCCCCTGTATCACCATGGGCTGGGCCACATCGGGCCGGTGATCATCCGCTTCGGCACGCCCGAGCAGAAGGCGCGGTTCCTGCCGCGCATCCTCGACGGTTCGGACTGGTGGTGCCAGGGCTACTCGGAGCCCGGCTCGGGCTCCGACCTGGCCTCGCTGTCCACCAGCGCACGGCGGGAGGGCGACGAGTGGGTCGTCAATGGCCAGAAGATCTGGACCTCGCATGCCCACGAGGCCAGCATGATCTACATGCTCGTGCGCACGTCGAAGGAAGCGAAGAAGCAGGAAGGCATCTCGCTGCTGCTGGTGCCCATGGACACCCAGGGCGTCACCGTGCGTCCCATCAAGACCATCGATGGTTGGCACCACCTGAACGAGGTGTTCTTCGACGAGGTGCGCGTGCGCGCCGACAACCTTGTCGGCGAAGTCGGCAAGGGCTGGACCTGCGCCAAGTTCCTGCTCGAGCGTGAACGCCTCCCGCCGGCCAACGTGGCGCGGCTGGAACTCATGCGCCGCCAGGTCACGCAGCTGGTGGAAGAGGCGAGCCGTGCCACTGCGGGGCTGCGCGACTTCAGCGGCCTGCACCACAAGCTGCTGCTGTGCGAGGCCGACGTGAAGGGGGCGCGCGTGATGATGGCGCAGGCCACCGACGACCTGATCCACCAGCGTCCGCTGGGCGTGCAGCCCTCGGTCATCAAGATGACCTGCGCCGACGTCGCGCAGCGCCTGACGACCATCGCCCTCGATGCGGTCGGTCCCGATGCCGCCCATCGTTTTCTCGCCGAAGCCGGGGACGACGTGCCCGACGCCACCTGGATCCAGAACTACATGTTCACGCGCGCCCGCACCATCGCCGGCGGCACCTCCGAGGTGCAGCGCAACGTGGTCGCCAACGAACTCCTGGGAGCCTGAGCCATGTCCACCTCTTTCCCGTCGCTCTTTCCCGGCATGCTGCTGGACGCGGCGAGCCGCTATGCCGAAGACCACATCGCCGTCGCGATCCAGGGCGACCCCGTGCGCGAACTGGGCTGGACGGCCACCCTCGTGCCCGAGGAGACCGGCGGTGTCGGCGGCAGCCTGAGCGATCTGGCGTCCATCGTGGAGGGGCTCGCCACGCACGGCCTTCAACTGCCGGTGGTCGAGACCTGCGCCGTGGTGCCGCTGTTGCTGCAGGCCGCAGGTGCCGAAACGGCTCGGCGCTGGCTGGAAGCCGTGGCCGAGGGCAGCGTGCAGATGGCACCCTTGACCGCCTTGTCTTCCACGCCCGACGTCCATGCCGTGACGGCCAGGCACCTCGACATCGGCTATGAGCTGAGCGGCGCCGTGCAGGGCGTCGATGCGACGCTGCCTGCCACGCATTACCTCGTGCCTGCGCAAGTCGATGGCGAGGACGCCATCTTCCTGGTCGATGCCGAACGTGTCGGCGCACCGAAGGCCCGATACCGGACGATGGAGGGCCGCGCGGGCGCGGACTTCACGCTGGCGCAACTGGCCGTGCCCGAGAGCGCGTGCATCGCGCGCGGTGCCGCTGCGCGCGATGCGTGCGCCAAGGCCACCGATGCCGCGTTGCTGCTCACGGCCGCCGACACCGTGGCCGCGCTGGCCACCCTCATCCGCCAGACGGTCACCCACCTGAAGGAGCGGCGCCAGTTCGGCGTGGCGCTCTCGAGCTTCCAGGTGCTGCGCCATCGCGTGGCCCACATGTACGTGAAGTACCTGGGCGCCAAGGGTCTGGTGATCCATTGCTTCAACGAATACGAGCAGGACGCGCCCGATCTGCGCCGCACCCTGCGCCTGGCCAAGGTGTCGCTGGCCGAGTCGGCGCGCGCCTGTGCGGAGGCGGCCATCCAGATGCACGGGGGCATGGGCGTGAGCGAAGAGGTGCTGGCCACGCGCACCGCGCAGCGCCTCATCGCCTCCGAGTTCCGCTACGGCGATCGCCTCCTGCATGTCGCCCAGCTGCTGGCGCCACAGGCGTGTGCACCGCAAGTTTCTTTTTCCAACCAAACCGGGAGTGTGCGATGAGCATCAATCTGGAAGTTTCCGACTACATCGCCGTCGTCCGGCTCGACAAGCCGCCGGTCAACGCGCTGGACCGCGCCACGCGCCGCCGCCTGATCGAGATCTTCGATGAGGTCTCCGAGCGCCCTGACGTGCGCGTGGCGATCCTCACGGGCACCGGCAAGTTCTTCTGCTCCGGCGCGGACCTGAAGGACCGCCCCAATGCCGAGAAGGCCGGCGACTTCCTCGACCACAACCGCTGGACGCGCGAGACGGGCAATGCCATTCGCGAATGCGCCAAGCCCGTGATCGCGGCCGTCAACGGCCCCGCGCTGGGCGCGGGCTTCGGCCTCATGGCCGCGTGCGACATCTTCCTGGCGAGCGAGGACGCCACCTTCGCCATGCCCGAGATCAACGTCGGGCTCGCAGGCGGTGTCTCGATGCTGCGCACCATGGTCGGGCGGTCGTTCACGCGCCGCATGTTCTTCACCGGCATGAAGGTGCCGGCCGCCGAGCTGTACCGCCGCGGCGTGATCGATGAAGTGGTGCCCGCCGAGCAGCTGATGCCGCTCGCGATGGAAATCGCGCAGGAGATCGCCTCCAAGGCGCCGCTGGCCATCGCCTATGCCAAGCAGGCCGCCAACATGATGGACCTGATGCCGCAGCGCGACGGCTACCGCTTCGAGCAGAACTTCACCATGGCGCTGGCCCGCACCGAAGACGCGCAGGAAGCCCGCACGGCCTTCCTCGAGAAGCGCAAACCTGTCTACAAGGGGCGCTGAGATGCCGGTCGTGGAAGTGGGGCGCGGCATGGACGCGCTGTTCAAGCCGCGCTCGATCGCCATCTTCGGGGCGTCGGACGACGTCACCAAGATCGGCGGCCGGCCCTTGCAGTTTTTGCAGAAGTACGGCTACGCGGGTGGCATCTATCCGATCAACCGCAAGGCGGGCCTCGTGCAGTCGCTGCCGGCCTATGCCAGTCTGGACGACGTTCCCGCAGTGCCCGAGCTGGCCGTGGTCGCCGTGCCGCCCGCGGGCGTGCTCGATGCAGTGAAGGACTGCGCCCGGCGCGGCGTGAAAGCCGCGGTCATCCTGTCGGCCGGATTTTCCGAGATGGGCGAGGAGGGCAGCCGCCTGCAGGCGCAGATCGGCGATGTCGCCCGCGCCACCGGCCTGCGCGTGGTCGGCCCCAACTGCCTGGGCGCGATCGGTGTGCCCGACAAGAGCATCGCCACCTTCTCGGTGGCGCTGGAGTCGTCCTTTCCAGTCGCCGGCCCGGTGGGCATCGTCTCGCAAAGCGGCAACCTGGGCAGCTTCACCCTGCGCCTGGCCGGCGAGCGCGGCCTGGGCGTCAGCCGCATGCTGACCACGGGCAACGAATGCGACGTGGACATCGCCGATGCCATCGCTTCGCTGGCAACCGACCCTGGCACGCGCGTGATCCTTTGCTGCATGGAAACCTGCCGCGACGGCGCCAAGCTGACGCAGGCCATGGCCATGGCCCGGGAGGCGGGCAAACCCCTGGTGGTTCTGAAGGTCGGCGTCTCGGAGGCCGGCAGCGAGGCGGCGGCCTCGCACACCGGCGCGCTGGCCTGTTCCGACGCGGTGTTCGATGCCGTGCTGCGCAACGGCGGCGCCATCCGCGTGCCCAGCATCGAGCAGCTGCTCGAAGTTGGCCATGCGCTGTCGGTCGTCGGTCCTGCGCATGTGCCCGGCGGCCACCGCGTGGCCGTGCTCACGGCCTCCGGCGGCTTCGGCGTGCTGCTGGCCGATGCGGCCAGCGCGCAAGGCCTGGCGCTGCCCAAGCTCGCCGCGCAGACGCAGGAACGCATCCTGTCGGTCGTGCCCTTCGCCGCGCCCTCCAACCCGGTGGACATGACGGCGCAGGTGTCGAGCCGGCCCGAGGTCCTGGCCCAGATGCTCGATGCGGTGGCGCGCGATGCCAGTTGCGATGCGCTGATCCTGCAGTCGGCCAATGCCTTCCATGTGCCCCGGCTGCGCGATGTGTTTCTTGCCGCGCTGGAACAGGTGCGCAAGGACCATCCTTCGCGCCTGATCCTCCTGTGCGCTCGCGCGCCGCAGGAGGTGCGGGCCACGCTCAACGCGATGGGGTTCCCCGTGGTCGAAGGCACCGACGCGGCCTGCGCGACCCTGGCGGCCCTGCTGCGCTTCGGAGCGCGCGACGCTGCACGGGTGGCGGTGCCGGCCATCGAGCGCGCGCCGTTGGCCGCACAGGCCTTCGCCACCGAAGCGAGCGCCAAGGCCGTGCTGGCCGAAGCCGGCCTGCCCGTGCCGCGTGAGGCGATTGCCGCCAACCGCGACGAGGCGCTCGCCGCGGCGCGCGCAATGGGCTTTCCGCTGGTGCTCAAGATCGTCTCGCCCGACATCGCCCACAAGACCGAGGTCGGCGGCGTGTTCGTCGGCGTGCGGTCCGAAGCGCAACTGCTCGAGGAGTACGACCAGCTGCTCGCACGCGTGGCGCAGAAGGCGCCCGCGGCCCGCATCGCCGGCGTGCTCGTCGCGCAGATGGTGCAAGGCGGCGTCGAGCTGATCCTGGGTACGAAGAAGGACCCGATGTTCGGCCCGATGGTGATGGTCGGCCTGGGCGGCATCTTTGCCGAGATCTTCAAGGACGTGGCGCTGCAGCCGGCGCCCGTGGACGAGGCGCAGGCCACCGCCATGCTGCAGTCGCTCAAGGCCTTCCCGCTGCTCGACGGCGCGCGCGGCCGGCCGAAGGCCGATGTGCCGGCGGCGGCGAAGGCCATCGCGGCGCTGTCGCGATTCGCCGTGCGCCATGCCGACAGCGTGTCGGAGATCGATATCAACCCCTTGATGGTGCTGGACCAGGGGCGCGGCGCGCATGCGCTGGACGCCCTGCTGGTGCCCGAGCCACCCCTCACGAAAGCCCACCCATGACCATGTCTCTTTCAGGCCGAGCGGCCTTCATCAGCGGCGCCGGCCACGGCATCGGTCGCGCCACCGCACGCGCCATGGCCCGCCTGGGCGCCACGGTCGGCATCAACGACCTCAAGCCCGAATTCGTGGAGGAGGCCGTGGCCGAGATCCGCGCGCTCGGCGGCCAGGCCATCGGGCTGCCCTGCGATGTGTCGACGCGCGAAGGCATGCGCGAGGCCGTCGCGCAGTTCGTGCGCGACGCGGGACGGCTGGACATCATGGTCAACAACGCCGCCTGGGTGCGCTACCAGCCGCTCGCCGAGATCACGCCGGAGGTCATGGACCGCATGGTGGAGATCGGCTTCAAGTCGGTGATCTGGGGCATCCAGGCCGCGGCGGAAGTCATGGACCCGGAGCGCGGTGGCTCGATCATCAACGTGGCGTCCATCGCGGCCTTCAAGTCGCCGATGCGGTCGGTGGTCTACAGCGGCATCAAGGCCGGCGTGCTGGGCATCACCCGCGCATCGGCGGCCGACCTGGGCGCGCGCAACATCCGCGTGAACGCGGTCGCGCCCGGTGCCGTGCCCACCGAGGGCACGGCCAAGCATCGCAACGCAGAGCTCGATGCCAGGCGGATCGCACGCACACCGCTGGGCCGCCTGGGCACGGTGGAGGACATCGCCGATGCGATCTGCTTCCTGGCTGGTGACGGCTCGCGCTTCTTCAACGCGGATGTGCTGCGCCTGGACGGCGGCGCTTCGGAGACCTCGCTGTGAGCGGCGCCGTCGCATCGCCCAAGCGCGTGCAGAACGTGTTCGTCGTGGCGAAGGAGCCCGCCAGCCTGAATGCCTTCTACGAAGGCGCGCTCGGCCTGCCGATGAAGTTCCGCGATGGCGACCGCTGGATCCAATACGGCCTGGGCAACACCAACGTGGCCCTGGCCTGTCTTGAAGAGGCCGCACCCGCGACCAGCGGGCTGGTGATGGTGCTGGAGGTGGACGACTTCGAGGGCGCGCAGGAACGCATCGTTGCCGCCGGCGGGCAGGTCCTGGGCCTGCGCGACATGGGCGACCACGGGGCCGTGCTGTCGCTGCGCGATCCCGAGGGCAACCTGGTGCTGCTGTTTCGGCGCGCCGCGCCCACTGCTGCATGAGTACACCCAAGCCGATGCCGGTGGCCTTGCAGTCGCTGCTGGACCGCGAGGCGATTCGCGATTGTCTGCTGCGCTATTGCCGCGGCATCGACCGCTGCGACGAGGCCGCCTTGCGTTCGGCCTACTGGGAGGACGCCACGGACTGTCACGGCGCGTGGAACGGCAGCGCCGCCGGCTTCATCGCGCAGGCGCTGCCCAGGTTGCGGCAAGGCGGACGCCGCGTCCACCAGATCACCAACGTGCTGATCGAACTGCATGGCGAGGTGGCTGCGGTGGAAAGCAGCTTCTTCGCGCTGCAGGCCACGGCCACACGCCCGGACCTCGAGACTTTCCTTTGCGGGCGTTACGTGGACCGTTTCGAACGTCGTGGCGGCGAGTGGCGCGTGGCCGCGCGGACCGTGGTCTACGACTGGATCGAGGAGCGCACACGGCCCGAGCTGACGCAGGACGACGCCGCCCTGTTCGGCGTGCGCCAGCCGGTCGGCAGGGCCGCGCCGCACGACGCCGTGTACGCGCTGTTGCGCGACGTACGCGGCACCTGATGCCCACCGTTCTGCTCACCGGCGCTGCTGCGGGCATCGGCCGCGCCACGGCCTTGGCCCTGGCGCGCGCAGGATGGCGCTGCGTGCTGGTCGACGCCGATGCGCAGGCGCTGCAGCGCCTCGAAGCTGCGTGGCCGGCCGATGCCGTGCCACCGATGCGCCTCGTGGCCGACCTGACGGATGCGGCGCGGATCGAGCGCCTGGGGCACGAGATTCCGCCGCTCGATGCATTGATCAACAACGCTGGCCTGTCGGCCGGTGGCGCCGAGGCCACGTCGGGCCATGACGACGGCTCGGCGGCTCGCCTTCTCGCGCTCAACCTGGCCGCGCCGGCGCGCATGGTGCAGGCCTGTGCGCCGCACCTGCGGCCCGGGGCGCGCATCGTCAACGTGGCGTCCGGTGCAGGCCTGCGCGCCATTCCGTGGCGCGGTCTCTACAGCCCCAGCAAGGCGGGACTGATCGCGCAGAGCCGGGCGTTGGCGCAAGCCCGGCCCGACTGGACGGTGACCACGCTGGCACCGGGCTTCGTGCGCACCGAACTCGTGCAGCGCCTGATCGAGGGCGGTCGGCTGAACCCGGCGCAGGCGGTTTCGAAGATTCCCCTGGGTCGGATGGCCGAGCCTGAGGACATGGCGCACGCGTTGTGCTTTCTGGCCAGTCCCGGCGCGCGCGTGCTCACCGGACAACTGCTGGTGCTCGACGGCGGCTCGTCCGTGTGCGGAGGAAGCCAGCCGCTGCCGGCCGGCGCGCATCTGCTGCTTCCGTTCGATGCGCCCTTGCGCCCGCATCTCGAGTCCGTGCGCGAGCCGGCCTGGCATGCGGCACTGGGCGTGTGGGTGCGCGCGCATGCAGGCCACCTCGACCGCGCGGGCTGTCTGGCGGTCATCGACGCGCGCGCGCTAGAGGCACAGCCCGGCACGCGGCTCGATGCCGTGTTCGATGCGGCTCGCTGCTTTCGTTCGCGCCACGCCGCGCTGGCCAGTCTCACGCTGCTGCTGCCTGCGTCCGAACCGGGGCTCGATTGGCCACTGGCCGGCGACGCCGATGCGGCCCGCATGCTGGTGGCCACGCTGGCCGCCGAATGGGGCGCGCACGGGCTGCGCATCAATGCGCTGGAGCTGTCGCACGGCCTGGTGCCACAGGCCTGCCTGCCGCTGCTCGACTACGTGGCCGGCCCGCGCGCGCAGTTTCTGACCGGGCAGGTGCTGAGGCTCGGCGCCGGGCATTGAGTTCCTGCGGCGGGCGCGTCGCCATCTGCTGCAGCCGTTCGTGACTCGGTGACTCGGTTTTCCCGGTGTCGGCCCGCCAACCGCTCGACCGCCGACGTGTACGCCGCGTGCGAATGGCAGCAAGAGCTTCAGGCCTTCAGGGCCTCGCTCGCCGCAGCGCGAATCCGGTCCGCCGATTGCCGCGCGCGCCGCATGATGCCGCGTGTGTCGTAGGCCAGCAGTCTGCCGTTGCGCTTCACGATCCGCCCGTCGACCATCACGGTGTCGACGTTGGCGGCACTGCCGCTTTGCACGATGGCGGTCTCGACATTGCCGACCGGGCCCATGTTCAGGTCTTGCGTGCGCACCAGGATGAGGTCGGCGCGCTTGCCTTCGGTGATCGAGCCGGTGACCTCGCCCAGCCCCATCGCGATGGCGCCGTTGAGGGTCGCCATCTCGATCGCCTCGGGCACGCCGATCGCCTTCGACTGCGCGCTGGGCGTGCCGGCCCACGGCACGCCCAGGTTCCAGGTGAAGCGCATGGCCTCGAACATGTCGGGCGGTGCGATGGAGGTCGCATCGCTTGACAGCGAAATGGTCAGGCCCGCGTTGCGCATCGCGAAGAGCGCGGCACGTGCATCGCCGGTACCGCTGAGCCGCAGTTCGGAATGCGTGGCAAAGGACAACGGCGTTTTCGTGCGCGCCATCGCCGCCAGGTCGGCCGTGCTGGCGGGCACGTAGTGCGCGAGCATGAAATCCGGGCCCAGGTAGCCGCGCCGTTCATAGTCGACCGCATCGACGTTGTTCGGTGCCTCCTGCGGCGCGTGAATCGCAACGGGCAAGCCGCTGGCCTTGGCGGCCTTCATCTCTTCGTGGAACACGGCGTCGGTGCTCTGCTGCGGCCCGCGCAGGTTCAGCCCCAGGTGCACCAGCCCGTCGAAAGGCGAACGCTCGCCGAACCATTCGCGTCGCACGCGGGCCAGATCGTCATAGCGGTTGAGTTCGTCGGCGGGCATCTTGTCGACGTGGCCGTAGGCGTAGCGGGCGCGCAGCAGCGCGTGCTGGTGCGCACGCAGCTCGGCATCGGCATGGGCGGGAGAGCGGGTGTTGTGCGACCAGTTGTGCACGGTCGTCGTGCCGTCGTTCGCCAGCTCGGCGCAGCCCAGCATCACGCTGTTGTAGAAATCGTCGGGCGTGTACAGGGTCGAGGTCGCGTTCTTGGCGGGGTAGTACGAGAAGCCGCCGTCGCGCGCGGTGAAGCTGCGCCCGATGGCGCTCCACATGTGATAGTGCGAATTGACGAAGCCCGGCATGACGATCATGTCGGTCGCATCGATGATCTCTGCGCCAGCCGGTGCGCTCAGGCCGCGCCCGATCTTCTCGATCACGCCGTTGCGGACCCACACGTCGGCTCGCGGCAGCACGCCCTTGCTGCGGTCGACCGTGATGACCGCGCCGTTGCGGATGAGGTAGCTGCCGCGCCGGATGGCGGGCGATGCGGGCGCACGCGCTGTGCGGGCCGATACCGATGCCGAGCCGACGAGCGCCGGCGCACCGGTGGCGGCGACCATCAAGGCGCCGACAAAACGGGTGAAGTCTCTCTTGGTTGTTTTCATGGGTCGACCGAGTGATTGAAGTGACGGAAAGAAGAAAGAAACGAAAGTCCGTTCAATACGCCTTGAGAAGAAAGGCCGCCGTCATCGCCAGCCCCGTCAGCACGACGAAGCCGCGCACCACCTCGGGCTTCAGCCGCCGTGCCGCCATGCCGCCGGCATAGCCACCCACCGTGGCACCGAGGGCCATCCACAGCGCGTGCGTCCAGACGATCGCGCCGCTGGCCGCGTAGATGGCGACGGCGATCAGCGTCAGGATCGCGGAGACGAAGTTCTTGATGCCGTTCATGCGTCCCATGTCCGTGTGCCCCAGCGCACCAAGCACGGCGAGCAGCAGGATGCCGAGGCCGCCGTTGAAGTAGCCGCCATAGACGGCGACCGCGGCGATGCCCAAGTCGGCGATCCAACGGCCTCGCGGCTTGTTGTTGTTGTCGGCGGCGGCGAGCCTTCGGCGCACCAGGCCGGGCCCGATCGCGAAGAGCAGCGTCGCGGCCAGCAGAAGCCACGGCACGATGCGGGCAAAGGCATGGTTCGAGGTCGACAGCAACAGCGCCGCACCGGCCGCGCCGCCGAGCACCGACAGCACACCCAACCGCAGGAGCGAAGGCGACATCGGGCCCGAAAGTTCCTTGCGCAATGCCCAGGCACCGGCCAGGTAGCCCGGCAGCAGCGCGGCGGTTCCGGTGGCGTTGGCCGACACCAGCGGCACGCCGACCATCGCCAGTGCCGGCAGCGTCAGGAAGCTGCCGCCGCCCGCCACGGCATTGAGTGCGCCGGCCAGGGCCGCGGCGCCGCCGAGCAGCGCCCCGTCGAGCAGCATCACGGCTTGCGTGCCGGCAGCGACATGCGGTCGGTGTGCAGCAGCAGCGTGAGCAGCACGCCGACAGCCGCCAGCAGCGTGATCTGCACCAGTCCGGCCGTGCTCCAGCCGAAGCGCGAGGCGATGCCGCCGATGATGAAGCCCGCGACTGCACCCGCGCCGTACAGCGTGGTGACGAACACGCCCGTGGCGCGGCTCGTGAGCGAGGCATGCACCGCCTTGATGTGATACCCCGCCAGATTCACGTACAGCACGCCGCTCACCACGAAACCCCACGCGAAGGACAGCGCCGACTGCACCACGATGTCGGTGGGGCCCGAGAACATCAGGAAGCCCAGCAGGCCGGTGCCCATGAAGCTCGCCGAGAGCACGAGCTTGGGATGGAAGCGGTCGCCGAGCCAGCCGCCGAAGATCGATGCGAACACACCGAAACCGAAGATGCTCATCACGCGGCCGGTGTCCGATGGCGTGTAGTGCAGGTGCTCGCGCAGGAAGGTCGGGTACATGCCCAGGTAGCCGTAGATGCAGAGCCCACCGATGACGCTCATGCCAGTCAGCAGGGCTGTGTTGCGGTTCCACAGGGTGGTGGCGCCGCGCTGGTCGGTGCGCCCGCCGGTGGCCGCCACGTTCTCGGTCATGCGCTTGCTCACGGTGAGCGCGATGATCGCCATGGCCGCGAAGCCCGCGACGCCGAACACGATGAGCGGCAGGCGCCAATCGCGCTCGACGCCGATCAGGTGGCCGCCGAGCAGCGGCCCCAGGATCGCGCCGATGCCGAAAGAGAAGTTGATGGCGCCCACGGCGGTGGCCCGGTAGCGCGCGAAGTAGCTCGCGGCAATGGCGATCACCACCGTCAGTTGCATCGCTTCGCCGATGCCGGTGACGGCCCGGTAGACGATCATGTCGGCGAAGCCGTACGAGTAGGCCGCCAGCAGCGTGCCCAGCGAGAAGATCGCAATGCCGATCTGCAACACCGTCTTGCGCGACAGCCGCGCCAGCAGATAGCCGGTCGGAATGCCGGCCACGGCCATGCCCAGCGTGAAGATGGTGGACAGCAAGCCGGTGTCTGCCAGGCTGAAGCCGAACTCCTTGCGCACGTCCGCGGCGATGAGCGGAAAGATCTGTCGGTCCATCGCGTTGAGCGCGTACGAGGCGAGCAGCACCAGGAACATGCCGATCTCCAACGCGGTGATGGGGGCCTCGCGGCGCGCGCCACCGGCCGGGGAAATGACCGAGGTTGAGGAATGCACGTGTTGTCTCCTTCTCGCCGAGCGAGAAATCTGCTTGTTGTTCGTTCGTTGCACGGGGTCGCCGGCGCTGTGCCGGCGAGGGTTCACGCAGCGGTGCTAGCGGGGCTCGCCGCGCCGTACCAGTCGAGGATCTGCTCGCCGGTCAGGAAGGCCACGTCCTCATGCTGCTGGATGTGCGCCAGCGCTTCGCGAAAGTAGCGCAGGCGGTGCGGCGCGCCCATGATGTACGGGTGCACCACCAGCGCCATGACACGGGCCGAGTCTTTTGCGTCTGCGTAGAGCTGTTCGAACTGGTCGATGGCGCGGTCGCGGTACTCGCTGGCCTTGTGATGCTGGATCAGCATCATTGCCACGTCGTTGCATTCCTGCGTGTAGGGCACGTTCACGATCGTGCCGCCGTCGCGCGTCTTCAGCCGCACCGGCTGATCGTCGAGCACCCAGTCGCACACGTACTCGTAGCCCTGCTCGGCCAGGATGTCGGGCGTGTGCCAGGTCTCGGTGAGCCCCGGGCCGAGCCAGCCGCGCGGGCGCTTGCCGGTGTAGGCGCGAATGGCCTCGGTGGTCCTGGCGATGTCCTCGACCTCGTCGGGGACCTTCTGCATGTTGCGTTGCCCGAAGCCGTGGCCGATGAACTCCCACTGGCGTTCCTTCGCCGCCTTGGCGATGGGCTCGTAGGCGCCGATGGCCGAACCGTTGATGGCGAGCGTGGCGTTGATGCCGAGTGCGTCGATCACTTCGAGCATGCGCCAGAAGCCGACGCGGTTGCCGTACTCGTGCCAGGCCCAGTTCGGGATGTCGGGCATCGGCGAACCGCCGGCCGGTGGCGTCAGCACGGTGCGGGGCATGGTCTCGTCGATGTTCCATTCCTCGACGTTGACGATCACCCAGACGGCCAGTCGTTTGCCGCCGGGCAACTTCAGTGCGGGGCGATCCGCGATGGACGAGTACGAGATGCGTTCGAGTGGTTTCATGGTGTCTCCGTGTGCTGTTGCGGGCTCAGACGATCTCGACCTGCAGGGGCGCGAGCCCGTCGATGCGGCCGGTGAGCTTGTCGCCGCGCTGCACCGGGCCGACCCCTTCGGGCGTCCCGGTGAAGATCAGGTCGCCGGGCAGCAGGCGGTATTGCTTGGACAGCTCGCTGACGATCTCGTGGACGTTCCAGATCATCTTTTCGAGCACCGAGTCTTGCCGCACCGCGCCGTTGACCGAGAGGTTGAGTGTTCCCGAGCGGATGTGCCCGACCTTCGCCACCGGATGGATCGGGCCGCAGGGCGCCGAGTGATCGAAAGACTTGCCCTGTTCCCACGGCAGGCCGCGCTTGTTGCATTCGCGCTGGCGGTCACGCCTTGTCATGTCGAGGCCCGCAGCGTAGCCAAAGACGTGATCCAGCGCGTCCTCGGGCGTCACGTTCGACGCATGAGTGCCGATGGCCACGACGAGTTCGAACTCGAACTGGAAGTCGTCCGTCAGCGTGGGGTAGGGCACGCGCCCGTCGGTCACCACCGAGTCGGACGGCTTCTGGAAGAAGAACGGCGGATCGCGCTCGTCGCCTTCCTTCATCTCCCGGATGTGGGCCAGGTAGTTGCGGCCCACGCAGTAGACGCGGCGCACGGGAAAACGCTGGTCGCTGTCCACGATGTCGATGGAGATGGGCTGGACTTGAAGGGCGTCGGTACGGGTATCGGTCGCGCGCTCGGCCGTCGGGTGGGGGGACATGGGTTTGTCTCTCTGGAAGGTTTGGAAAGGAGTGGCTAGAGTCTAGGAACGAGGCCTTCTCACCTCAACGCGCAGGCTTGCGCAAAGATATGCAATCCTTGCGATCTTGAGATCAGCTCTTCATGCCACCCACGCCTTCCCCCGACGAATTCGTGCCGCCGCCCCGCGCCGGTGCCGCGCGTGCCGCCATCAGCAACTACACGATGGCAGCGCGGGCGCAGCGCGCCTATTTCGGTATCCACGACCAAAGCAACTGCCTGCCGAATCCGGTGCCGCACCGGCACGAGTACTTCCAGATCTACGTCAACACGCGGGGCGAGACCACGCACTACATCGGCGGCAACCAGCGCGCCATCGGCGCCGGCACGGTGAGCTTCGTGCTGCCCTTCCTGGTTCACTACATCCCGAACGCGGCCGACGGCGTGTTCCATGTGATCAACATCAGCAAGGACTACCTGCTGCCGTCACTTGACCTCGACGTGTTCGAGCTGTCGGAGGTGCCGTTGTCACGCGCGCCCGAGCTCGCGCCTTTCCGGTTCCAGCATTGCCTGGATTTCCGCTTCGATGAAACCGAGACCCACCAGCTCCAAGCGCTGTGCGAACACATGGCGCAGGAAGCGCAGCGGCCGCCGGGCGAAGACACCGCCAGCCACCTGCTGATTCGCAGCCATCTGCTTCACCTGATCGGCATGGTGTGGCGGCGCTACGGCGAGGAGTTTCGCAACTGCGAGGCGCAGGGGATGGCCCTGCAGTCGTACCGGCCGGCGGTGCTGCGCTGCATCCGCTACATCAGCCGCAACCTCGCGCAGGAGCTGACGTTGGGCGATGCGGCGCATGCGAGCCATGTGTCGCCCACGCATCTGGCCCACCTGCTGAAGAGCGAAACGGGCAAGACCTTCCTGGAGCTGGTGACCGAACGCCGGATCGAGCGCGCCAAGACGCTGCTGGTCTTTACCGGCGCCTCTGCGGCGGAGATCGGTGAAAGCACCGGTTTCGGAGAGCCGACGCAGTTCGCGCGCCGCTTCGGACAGATCGTGGGGGCGACGCCTTCTGCGTACCGGCGGCAATTTCAGCGAGGAGGGAATCGGACGTGGGACTGACGGCGCGATGCTCCCAGTAGCAATCAGGCTCTCGAGCTTGACGTCGGTGGCTGCAAGTCCGACGTGGGCATTCGTTGCATGGCAGTCCTTCGCGTACGGCGGCTCCAGGCGGGTTGCCGACACTCAATCTGGCCCGCCTGAGTGTCCGCTTCCACTTGTGTTGCAGCCCCAGCCTGGCTTCTTCAGAACGAGCGCGGCAGACCGAGCAGATGTTCCGCGACATACGCGAGGATCAGGTTGGTCGAGATCGGCGCCACCTGGTAGAGCCGGGTCTCCCGGAATTTGCGTTCGACGTCGTACTCGTTGGCAAAGCCGAAACCGCCATGAAACTGCAGGCACGCATTGGCGGCCTCCCAGCTGGCCTTGGCTGCCAGGTACTTCGCCATGTTCGCTTCCGCGCCGCAAGGCTGTCGGGCGTCGAAAAGCTCGCAGGCACGCCAGCGCATGAGGTCGGCGGCTTCCACCTCGATGTGGCTCTCGGCAATCGGGAACTGCACGCCCTGGTTCTGACCGATGGGGCGGCCGAACACGACACGGTCCTTCACATACCCGGTCACGCGGTCGATGAACCACTTGCCATCGCCGATGCATTCCGCGGCAATCAGCGTGCGCTCTGCGTTGAGCCCGTCGAGGATGTAGCGGAAGCCCTGGCCTTCCTCGCCGATCAGGTGGTCTGCCGGAATCTCCAGGTTTTCGATGAACAGCTCATTGGTCTCGTGGTTCACCATGTTCGCGATCGGCTGTACGGTCAGGCCGTTGCCGATGGCCTGGTGCAGGTCGACCAAAAAGATCGACATGCCTTCGGATTTCTTCTTCACCTCGGCCAGCGGCGTGGTGCGCGCCAAGAGAATCATCAGGTCGGAGTGCTGCACGCGCGAGATCCACACCTTCTGCCCGTTGACGACATAGGTGTCGCCCTTGCGCACGGCCGTGGTCTTGATCTTCGTGGTGTCGGTGCCGGTGGTGGGCTCGGTCACGCCCATCGACTGAAGCCGCAGCTCGCCGCTGGCGATCCTTGGGAGGTAGCGGCTTTTCTGCGCCTCGCTGCCGTGGCGCAGCAGCGTGCCCATGTTGTACATCTGGCCGTGGCAGGCGCCCGAGTTGCCGCCGCAGCGGTTGATCTCCTCCATGATCACCGAGGCTTCCGCGAGCCCGAGGCCGGAACCGCCGTAGGACTGCGGGATCAGCGCTGCCAGCCAGCCCGCGGCAGTCAGTGCATCGACAAAGGCTTCGGGGTAAGCGCGTTGCTCGTCGATCTTGCGGTGGTATTCGTCGGGAAACTCGGCGCACAGCGCGCGCACGGCGTCACGGATGTCCTGGTAGTTGTCGGAAGAACGGTTCATGGTGTATCTCGATGGCAGGGTGAGTGGGGCATCGGCCGCGCGAGCGCGCGCATCCCTTGCGGCCACGAGGGCGCAATGAACGACCGATGCAGGGAACGGAAAGAAGCGAAAGGGGCCGGGCGGCCCCGGGGTGTCAGGCGGGCGCCGTCATCATTGGGATGAGTTCGCGCACGTCAGGCAGTTCCTCGAGCCGGCGCAGTGCCGAATCCAGTGTTTCGGCCTGGGACGGCGGCAGGCGCGGCTTGGCCGAGGCGCAGCAGGCCATGAACTTGGCCTGCTGATCCGGCGCGGGCAGCGGCCGGCCGGGGCTGCCGAGAAAGTGCGGCACGGCCAGCCGCAGCGTGTCGCCCCGTTTGAGCACCACCTCGACCACTTGCGGGCCCAGGGCGTTCGGGTTGGGGTTGCCGTCGTCCAGCACCTCGACCCGGCGTGCCAACTCGAAGGTGCGCGCGTCGTTCAACGCGGGCGGGTCGAAGGCCTCGATGCCCACCCGGCCCTTGCGCAGTGCCGTGGCCACCACGTAGCCCATGCTGAGCTTGGCGCTGGCCGAGTCCATGCCAGGCTGCGCCGGCCGCCCCACGAGTCGCGCGATCAGCGCCGAGGCATGCACGCGCACGGTTTCCACGTCGTCCGCTCCGAAGCCGTGCGCGGCCATGAGATCGACGACCGCATCGACGCCCGCATGGGTCGCGCGGCCGGTGGGGTAGGGCTTGTGGCTCATGCGCGCGATCTGGAAGACCTGGCCGACGTCGTTCGCCACGTCGGCCCAGCGCGACTGGCCGAAGTCATAGAGCGCGAAGTAGCCGAACGGGCCCTCCAGGATGTCTCGTGGTCCCGGGAAGCCGGCACGCGCCAGTTCGAAGGCGGTGACGGCTGCGCGTGCGTTCAGGCCCACCTGCAGGCCGACCGCGGGCGAGCCCTCGGCATGGGCCTGCATGGTGCCGGAGAGGTGGCTGTACATGAGGCCGAGTGCGTTGTGCATCGTGTCGGCGTCCATGCCGGCGAGCTTGCACAGTGCGGCCGTGGCGCCGAGGCCGCCGCACATGGCAGGGCGGAAGAAGCGCATCGGCGCACGCTGCGCCAGCGCGACGTAGATGGCCACGTCGAGTCCCAACGTCACCGCCGTGATCAACGCCTTGCCCGAGACGCCGCCTTCGCGTTGGGCATAGCCGAGCGCGGCCGGCACGATGCAGGCGAAGGCGTGGACCACGGCGACGTCGTGCACCGCATCGAACTCCTGGTTGAACACCTGGTAGGCGTTGAGCATCACGGCCGACGGGAACGGCAGCTTCTCACCGCTGCCCCAGACCGTGACGGCGTCGCCGTCGCCCAGGGACTGCGCGGCCTGCTTGAGGGCCGGCATGCGCGGATGGCGCGAGCCGGAAATGCCGACACCGATGGTGTCGTAGATGAACATCCGCGCCGCATTCACCACTTCGGGTGGCAGGGAGTCGAAATCGCGCGAGCGCACGTGGGCGATGAGGGTGTCGATGGCGTTCATTGAGGCATCGGGACAAAGGGGACGTCGCCGGACCGGGCAACGAGCGGCGCCGGCGCGGGGACCTGCGCGGCGTACCAGTCATGGAGGGACGAGCCCGTCACCACCCGCACCATCGGGTGCGCGAGCAGCAGGTCCAGCATGGCTTCGAAATCGCCGAAGCGGTGGGGCACGCCCATCAGGTGCGGATGCAGCCCGATGGCCAGCACCCGGGGCTGGCCGAGGCGGGCGACTTCGCGCGCAAAGACCTCCAGGGTGCGTTCGAGCCGCAGCTTCATTTCGGGCGAGGAGTGCTTCTCGACCGCATAGATCACCGAATCGTTGACCTCCAGCATGTAGGGCAGGGCCATCAGCGAACGGTGCTCGGTTTGCATCCAGCACGGCAAGTCGTCCAGGCACCAGTCGAACACATGGTCGATGCCGGCGGCGGCGAGGATGTCGGGTGTGTCCGCCGCTTCGCGCAGCCCGGGCGAGAGCCAGCCGCGCGGACGAACGCCGGTGAAGACGGCGATGCGGTCGAGCGACTTCACGATGGCTTCCGCCTGGGCGTGCCCGTCGAGTTGCGCCAGCGACTGCTGCTGCACCCCGTGGCCGATGAATTCCCAGCCGGCCTCCAGGATGGCCTGCGCGGCGCTCGGGTGCGAATCGATCACGGAGGCGTTGAGGCTGGCGGACGCGCGCAATCCGCGACTGCGCAGCGCCTCGATCATGCGTGGCAGCCCGCAGCGCAGGCCGTACTCGGCCCAGCTGAAGTTCGGCACGTCGGGCACCGTCTCCTTGCCGTGCGGCGGCGTCAGCAGCGTGCGCGGCATGGGGCGGTCGAAAGGCCAGTGCTCCACGTTCACGACGATGTGCGCGAGGATGTGGCCGCCGTCCAGCGGCATCAACGGTGGGCGCTCGGACGAGAGTTGAAAGGGGACGCGTGGATTGCTCATGACGGGTTCTCTTGCAGGGTGGCGGTCATCGGTTCAGCTCCCTTCGAAATGCGGCGCGCGCCGCTCGGCAAATGCAGCCTGGCCCTCGGCGTAGTCCCGGCTGGCGAAGCACTGGCGCACCATTGCGTCGATCGCTTCCCGGGCCTGCGCTGTCGGGGGCTCCAGCGTAGCGAGAATCGCGGCCTTTGCGGCCCGCAACGCCAACGGCGCGTTCTGGGCGATCAGCGCCACGCGTGACGCCACTTCGGCGTCGAAGATCTCGGCGTCGATGCAGTCGTTGACCAGGCCCAGGCGCATCGCCTCGGGAGCGTGGAGGCTGCGCGCCGTGTAGAACAGGTCGAAGGTGGGCGGTGCGCCCAGCAATCTCACCAGCCGCTGCATGCCCTCGAACGCGTAGCCCAGGCCGATGCGCGCGGCCGGCATGCGAAAGCGCGCGTTCGATGCGGCGAAGCGAAGGTCGCAGGCGAGGGCGATGCCCATGCCGCCGCCCATGCAGATGCCCTGGATGCGTGCCACCGTTGGCTTGGCGCATTCGGCCAGCACGCGCTGGGCGGTCGCCACCGCGTGGTCGTAGGCGGCCACGGCGTCGGTGCCACTGCGCTGTTGCGCAAACTCGCTGATGTCGGCGCCCGAGACGAAAGCGGCGTCGCCTTCACCGGTGACGACAATCACGCGCACGGCGCGGTCGTCGGCCAGCGCCTGTACGGCTTCGGTGAGCTGCTGCCACATGGCCAGCGTCATCGCGTTGTGTTTGCGCGCATGGCTGATCACCAAGGTTCCGACCCCCGCTGCGGTCTCGGTCCGGATGTGTCCTTCGCTCATACCGCAGCCTTCGCTTGCAGCTGTTCGATGTCGGAAGGCGTGTAGCCGATCTCGGTCAGCATCTCGGTGGTGTGCTCGCCCCAGGCCGGGGCGGCGTGCGCGATGCGCGCTGGCGTGCGCGCCAGCGTGATGGGCTGCGACACCAGCCGGTAGCGCCGGCCATTGCCCGCTTCCACATCCTGCGCGATGCCCAGATGGTTCACCTGGGCGTCCTCGAAGACTTGTGGGATCGAATAGACGGGGCCGGCGGGCACACTGGCGCGGTTCAGCAGTTCGACCCAGTGCGCAACCGTCTGGTTCTTGAAGACCTCGGCCAGGGCCTCGTTGAGTGCCAGCCGGTGTTCGACACGCAGCTTCTCGGTGGCGAATTCGGGCACCGCTCTTAGCTGCGGAGCCTGCAGGCATTCGCACAACCGTACCCAGTTGCCTTCGCCGGACGCGCCGAGATTGAACACGCCGTCGCTGGCCTGGAAGAGGCCCATCGGGCTGCTCGTCGGGTGGTCGTTGCCTGCCTGGGCGGGCACGTCGCCGTCGTTGAGGTAGCGCGCGGCCTGGAAGTCCATCAGTGCCACTTGCGTGTGCAGCAGCGAGCCGTGCACCCATTGCCCCTGCCCGGAACGCTCGCGCTCCAGCAGCGCGATCAGGATGCCCGCTGCTGCATAGACGCCGGTGCCCGAATCGGCCACCGCGAGGCCGGCGCGCACGGGGCCTTGCGCCGGAAAGCCGGTGACCGACATCAGTCCGCCCATGCCCTGGATGATCTGGTCGAAGCCAGGGCGCCAGGCATAGGGACCGTCCTGGCCAAAGCCCGAGATGCTCGCGAGGATGATCCGGGGGTTGACCGCGCGCAGCGCCTCGTAGTCGATGCCCAGTCGCGCCTTGACGTCGGGGCGCCAGTTTTCCACCACCACGTCGGCTGTTTCCACCAGCCGCATGAAGGCCTCGAGCCCTTCCGGCTTCTTGAGGTTCAGCGTCATCGATCGCTTGTTGCGGTTGAGGTTCTGGAAGTCGCCGCCCCAGCGGTCGGCTGCGAACATCGCCTCGTTCGGGTCGACACCCGCCGGGGGCTCGATGCGGATCACGTCGGCGCCGAAATCCGCAAGGATGCGCACGCATGTGGGGCCGGCGCGAACGCGGGACAGGTCGAGCACGCGAAAGCGTGCGAGGGCAGGGGAGGCGTTGATCTTGGGCATGGTTTCTCCGTGGGAAGTCAATGAAGCAGGGCGCTGGCGCGACGGACGTTGCGCGCCGCGGGAACGGAAGGAGCGCCCGTCGGCGCGGCGAACTGGTGCCCGAAGGCCAGCAGCTCGGCCTCGGCGCCCGGCGCACCGATGGCCTGGATGCAGACGGGCCGGCCGCGCGCATCGGTGCCGATCGGGAACGACAACGAAGGGAGCCCTAGGTAGTTCACGAAGGCGTGGTAACGGTGCAGCGCGACCAGTTCGCGCGGGTCGAAGCGGTCGGAGGTGGTGGTCACCGTTTGCGCGTCGGGCACGCCGCGCGGCAGCGAAGGCAACAGCAGCACGTCGGCTTGCGAAAGGTGCCCGGCGACGAAGGCGTCTCGCCAGCCCGCGCGGGCTTCGCAGGCTTGCCGGTACCAGGCGGCCGGGACGGCCCAGCCCGGCAGGAGAATCGACTGCGTGATCGGCGCCAGCGAGCCGAGTGCTTGGCGCACGCTGTGCGCATGCGTGGCCGCGGCCTCGACGTGGAGCACGATCTGGGCAAGACACGACAGTTCGTCGAGCCCGTGCAAGGACGCGCGGTGCCATGCCACTGCGTGCGAGGTGGCGCGAGATTCGAAGGCCCCGAGCCGGCTTGCAACGTCGTCGCGCAGGTCGGGCTGGTCCAGTGCCGACGCCACGCGCCAGCGGCGGTGGCGCGACAGGTCTTCCTCGATGCCTTCCATGCTGAGCAGACGCTGCGCCATCGGCGCTTC
This sequence comes from Variovorax sp. GW821-FHT09D07, assembly GCF_059416345.1. Lineage (NCBI taxonomy): Bacteria > Pseudomonadati > Pseudomonadota > Betaproteobacteria > Burkholderiales > Comamonadaceae > Variovorax > Variovorax sp. GW821-FHT09D07. Next base: position 1,027,744 of record NZ_JBWKOY010000001.1, on the reverse strand, counting down.
GTCGGGCAGCAGCGCCGCGAACACATGGGCCGCATCCGACACCGAGCGCGCCACCACGCCGACGGTGTCCAGCGACGGCGCCAGCTGCGACACGCCACCCGCGTCGATCGCGCCGGCGCCGGGCTTGAATCCGACCACGCCGCAGGTGGATGCGGGAATGCGCACCGATCCCGCGGTGTCCGTCCCCAGCGAGGCCCGGCACAAGCCGGCAGCCACCGCCACCGCCGAGCCGCTGGACGACCCGCCGACCGCCGCCGCCGGGTCCAGCGGATTCAGCGGTGCGGGAAAGTGCGGGTTCTCCGCGGTGGCGCCGCAAGCGTACTCCGCCATCACAAGGGCGCCGAGGTAGGTCGCGCCACGCTCGGAGAGGCGTTGCAACGGGGCGGAAGGAGGGCTGATCAACGCATCGGCCGCAGCGCCTTCCGGTCGTCCTTGCCCTGCGGCGCGCAGCCCTGTGCCGAACACATCCTTGTGCGCCATCGCGATGCCGGAGAGCGGCGCATGCGCGACCGGCCGGCTGTCCGTCGCGCGCTCGACCACGCAGCGATGGATGGCAGCGCCGCGCTCGAAGGCCTCGCGCTGCAAGGCCAGCGCTTCGTCGGCCGAGCTGGCACCCGTGGCAATCGACCGGCGCAGCGCGGCGATGGAGGGCGTGCCCGCATCACTCATGCGCGTGCTCCACGGGGCGGATGTCGAACGGCGGTGTGGTGCCGGCGGCCAGACGGCTTGCCATGGGCGCCAGCCGTGCCAACGTGCGCGCCGCGCGGACCTGAAGTCCGGGTGCGGCATCGATGCCATGCAACTGCAGGCTCAGCGTGACCCATGTCTTCCATGGCTCGAGGGTGGGGTCGGTCAAAGCGGTCTCCTGGCACCGTGCGCTCTCTCTGGAGCAGGTAAAATTAAAAGATGGATGAGGTCTATAAATATATTTATAACTCACAAAAATGTTTTATTCAATCGTTGTTTTACGGGAGCTCGCCCCATGAAAACCGCTGAACGCATCCGCCTTGCGGTCGAGGAGTCCATCCGCGACGGCACGCTCCTGCCCGGAGACACGGTGGACGAACAGGCGCTGATGACGGCCTACGAGGTCTCGCGCACGCCGGTGCGCGAGGCGCTGCTGCAACTGCAGGCCCAGGGCCTGGTGGAAAGCCTGCCGCGTGGCGGCATGGTCGTCGCGAAGATGGACATGACCCAGCTGCTGGCCATGTGGGAGCTGCTGGCCGAGCTCGAGGGCCTGTGCGTGCGGCTGGCCTGTGAGCGCATGACGCCCGAAGAGCGGCTCGACCTCGCCAAGTCGCACGAGCGCGCCGCCGCCGCGGTCAAGAAAGAAGACGTCAAGGCCTGGCAGGAGCACAACCGGCGCTTCCACGAGGCGCTCTACCAGGGGGCGCGCAATCCCTACCTGCGCCAGGAAATCCTGCGGATGCGTTCGCAGACCGGCGCCTACAGGCGCCACGCCTTTGCCGCGTTCGGTCGCCTCAAGTCGTCATGGGAGCAGCATTCCAAGCTGCTCGACGCGATTCAGCGGCGCGATGCCAGGGCGGCGGCCGAACTGATGGTCGAGCACATGAGCCCCGGCCAGGGCTCGACCAACTTCGCATCGTTCATGGCGGCGCTGCCGAAGGAACTGATGGGGTGAGCGGCGGCAACTGCTGCTTCAGGAAGGTGACCAGCGCGTGCACCTTCAGCATCAGGTGGTCGCGCGTCGGGTAGACCGCAAAGAGGCGCCGCGGCGGCGCCACGTAGGCGTCGAGCGCGGTCTGCAGCGAGCCATCGGCCAGTGCATCCTTCACCATCACCGACGGCACCAGGCCCAGCCCGACGCCCCGGCGCATCGCGTCGATCAGCAGCAGGCTGTTGTCGGCGCGGAACGTGCCGCTCACCCGCACACGCGCGCGTCCGTCCGGTCCGTCGAACACCCATTCATCGCGGTCATCGCCCAGCAGGTACTGCAGGCAGTTGTGGCCCGACAGGTCGGCGGGTGTCGCGGGCCGGCCGTGGCGCTCCCAATAGGCGGGTGCGGCGCACACCACGCGGGCCAGGTCCATCAGCGGCATGGCCACCAGGCTCGAATCTTCCAGCCGCGCCTGGCCGCGCAGCGCGACGTCGATGCCTTCGCGCACCAGATCGACCGGCCGGTCGTTCAGCCGCATCTCGAGCTCGATGCCCGGGTGTTGCGCCTGGAACGCATGCAGATACTCGTGTAGATGCGACAGCGTGAGAGAAACCGGCGCCGCCACGACCAGCCGCCCGGTCAACCCGCGGCTCACCGAGCGGACATCGGTCAGCGTGCGCTCGGTGTCTGCCAGCGTTCGCTGGCAGAAGCTGTAGAAGCGTTCACCGGCTTCGGTGAGCTGCATGCTGCGCGTGGTTCGCGCGAGCAGGCGGCAATCGGTCCAGGCTTCCAGCGACTGGATGGCCTTCGTGACAACCGAGTTCGAGAGGTTCAGCGCGCGCGCGCCAGCGGCCAGGCTGCCCTGCTCGACGACGCGGCAAAAGTACTGCATGGCAGCGTAGCGATCCATGGCGCCGAGCGTACCAGCCGACGAGGCCAACGCAGCACGCGCGAGCGTCTCAGCGCCGCAGCGGGATGGCGATGGGGCGCATCGGTGCGGCGTCGCCGCCACGCAGCTTGAGCGACGCACCGATGAACGCGAACTCGTAGACGCGGTCCTTGGCGAGCGCCTCCAGGTTGACCAGCTCGATGATCGGCGCGCCCTGCTGTGCGAGCAGGTAGGTGTGCACCGGCACGTAGTTGTCGTCGGCATCGGGCGGGAAGGTTTCAAAGCTCAGGTTGTCGGCACCCACGACCATCGCGCCACCCGACTCCACGAGAAAGCGCGCGGCATCCACGCTCATGCCCGGTGGCGAATCCATGTAGGCATCGGCCTTGTCGTAGAGCTTCATGCGGCCGGTGCGGATCAGGACCACGTCGCCTGTCTCCAGCTTCACGCGCTGCTTGTCGAGCGTCTCCTGCAGATCGGCCCGGGTGACGCGGTAGCCGGGCGCCAGCATCTCGACGCCCTTGGCGGCGGCAACGTCGATCAGGACCCCGCGGGCCACGATCGGCGGGATGGTCTCGGCGCCGGTCTTCTTCCAGCCGCGGTCGCCCAGGTGTTCGCGCGCCTCGAAGCCGTTCCAGATCTTGCCGTCGAGGCCGAAATGGTTGAGCGCGTCGATGTGCGTGCCCATGTGGGTGTACATCGAGATGGCCGCGCCGGTGTAGCTCACGTGCTTGTTCTGCGTGTGGCCGACGCCCATCGGGTCGTCGACCACGGTGCCGTGCGGCGTGTGCGTCATCCAGATCTGGTAGCGCGGATCGCCGATGCCGTGCCAGCTCGGCATGCCGACGAAGTACTCGACCGACAGGTCGTACACACGCGCACCGTCCGCGCGGGAAAGCACCTGGGCCTTGGTGCTCGCGGTCATGAGGTTGAGTCGGCCGAGTTCGTCGTTCGGGCCCCACGGGCTCTTGCCCACGACGGGGGCTGCGAAGGCGAGGGTGACGCTCATTGCACCCCATAGAGACGCTGCGGCGCCGATCTTGCGTATCCATTGCGACATTGAAAACTGCTCCATTTCGTTCGGTTGCTTGGTTGGCTTGGCACGCACTGCGCGGTGCCAGGTGCTGACCTTAGGAGGAACGAAGTCGCGCGGAAACCGCGCCGGCGGCAAAGGACCTTTCTCGATTCGCGAACGATGAAACCGGTGAAGAAAGATCCCACGGAGGGTAACTACCAATGTGCGATGGAGTGCCTATAAATATATTTATAAACATTATGCGTACACCATAAAGGGCGGCGCATTCCTGGAGTTCTGTCATTGAAGAAAAAGGAAACTGCTGTGGACGCTACCTCCGTCTCATCCCTCGCGCGGCCTTCGGCCGGCGCCCATTCCCCCTCGGACCACGACCGCATGCACCGCAAGATCGCATGGCGGCTGGTGCCGTTCCTGGTGTTCCTGTTCCTGCTGGCGTGGATCGACCGCGTCAACGTGGGCTTCGCCAAGCTGCAGATGCTGCAGGACCTGCAGTTCAGCGAAGCGGTCTACGGGCTGGGTGCCGGCATCTTCTTCATCGGCTACTTCCTGTTCGAGGTGCCGAGCAACCTGCTGCTGCAGAAGATCGGTGCGCGCAAGACGCTCGCGCGCATCACGATCCTCTGGGGCCTCACGTCGATGGCGATGATCTACGTGGAAACGCCCACGTCCTTCTATGTGCTGCGCTTCCTGCTCGGCGCATTCGAGGCCGGCTTTTTCCCGGGCGTGATGCTGTACCTGACGTACTGGGTGCCGGCGCATCGCCGCGGCAAGATCAACGGGCTCTTCATGACCTCGTTTGCCATCGCGGGCGTCGTCGGCGGGCCGCTCGCAGGGCTGATCATGAGCGGCATGGAAGGCGTCGCGCCGTTTCGAAACTGGCAGTGGCTCTTCTTGCTCGAAGGCATTCCTTCGGTGCTTGCCGGCTTCGCGGTGCTGGCTTGGCTGCCGGACCGGCCCCAATCCGCACGCTGGCTGACCGAGGCCGAGAAGCACGCGCTGGCCGCCGAACTGCAGAAGGAGAACGCCGACGCCCCCAAGCAATCGAGCTTCGGCCGGGCGTTGCGCAACCCCATGCTGTGGCTGTGCACCGCCGCCTATTTCTGCATCGTGAGCGGCAACGCCACCATTGCGTTCTGGACGCCCTCGATCGTCAAGGAGCTGGGCGTGAAGGGCACGCTGAACATCGGCCTGCTGTCGGCCATTCCGTTCATTCTGGGAACGGTCGCGATGGTGCTCAACGGCATGCATTCGGATGCCACCGGCGAGCGGCGGCGGCACTGCGCCTATGCGACGCTGATTGCTGGCGTCGGGCTCGTGGCCACCGGCGTGTTGATCGAGCAACCTGTGTTCGCCATGGTCGCGTTGAGCTTCGCGACCATCGGCATCCTCGCCGCCTTTCCCGTGTTCTGGTCGATCCCCGCTTCCTTTCTCACGGGCACCGCTGCGGCGGGTGGCATCGCTTTCATCAACTCGGTCGGCAACCTGGCGGGGTTCGCTGCGCCCTTCACGATGGGGTGGCTGAAGACGTCGACGGGAAGCGTGGCCGTGGGCCTCTATGCGGTCGCGGGACTGGAAATCATCGCGACGCTCGTGCTGTTGTATGCGATGCGCAATCGAGCACGCTAGACAGTGGTGCATCGCTCCCTCTGGATCCTTGCCGTTGCACCGCATGCGCCTTGTGAGTCAAAGAGCGTTGCCCTTCTGGGCCGGAAGAGACGGCCCCTGTGCGGGCCTTCCCTTTGCCCGGCAAGCGCGCAGCGCTGCAGCACGCGGGAGTTCAGGGCCGACCACCTGGAAGGTCCGCAGTGCGAGTCGGTGCCCTCAGAAGGCGTGCCGAATGCCCATGTCGTAGCCGGTGGTGCTCGAGGGGACATAAGGTGCGCTGATCCCGGCGATGCCGTTCGCAAACCTCACCCCGCCTCCGGGACTGATGGCCATCGCCGCATTCACAGACCCGTTCCACTTCATCTTGGTTCGCGCAACAGTGGCATAGAGCGCGGTGCGCTTTGACAGGTTGTACACATAGCCGACGGCGAACTTCTCGATCCTGGCGTCGTTGTCTTGCGCCCATGCAGCGGGATTCAAGGCATTCACCGCATGAGGAGATGCGTAGTTCACGCGCGAATAGGACGCACGGATCAATCCAGGCCCGACCGGGGCCGTGATGCCGATCAAGCCGCCGGTGTACTTTCCATTGCTCTCGTTCCTGAAGGGATACGGAATACCGCCGATATTGGCTACGTTCATCTTGCTGCGCTCATCCCTGATCTGCGACAACTGGCCGAACAATTTGACGACATCGAAATCGTAGGAGACCCCAGCGTTGAGGATCTTCAAACGGTCCTTGTCGAATCCGCTGAGATCGTCCTTGGTGTCTTCCTGGTAGGCGATGGCCAGGTTGAGCGGGCCACGTTGATAGCCGAAGCGCCCCCCGACGTTTCGTCCGCCCTTGCTCGGACTGTGGCTCACGCCACTCTGCTTCAGGTTCTCATGCAGCGAGTACATGACCTGGCCGTAGAACCCGCCAAGATGGCCCGGCAGGAAATAGCCGACGCTGTTGGAGGCGCGAACGTAGTTGTCAAAGGGCATCAGGTTCGTGGGCGACTTTCCGTGGCTGGTGGTGAGCCCCGTGCCGATCGGATTCCATAGGTTCGCGCCAACCCCGACCGTGCCGAAGGGATCGAAGACCGTCAGATTCCAATAGGTCGGCACGTAGTCGCGGCCCAGGCGCACTTCGCCAAACGGCCCCGACAGGCTGACCGTCGAGCGGCGGTCGAAAACGCCAAGCCCCTGGGCTCCGTCGTCCGGTGTGAGTGTGGATTCCAGCCAGAAGCCTGCAGCAAGCCCGCCGCCCAGATCTTCCTGTCCGCGAATGCCCAAGAGAGAAGGGGTGTGCGCGCCCGACGCGAGCTTCGTGGCGCCTTGCGAGATGGATGCCGGCGCTGCCAGGGACCACCAAGGCAGGCCTGCGGGCAGCACGCTCTTGGTCTGGTAGTGGCTCACCGAGATGTCGATGACGCCGAAGAGCGTCACAGAAGACTGCGCCCAGCTCGAAGGCCCGATGAACAGCGATGCAAGTGAGATGGGAAGAAAAAGCTTACGCCCGTGGTTGTGCATGAATGTCTCCTTCGTTGTTGTTGATTGCGCAGGGGAAAAACGGCCTGCCGCCGCCTGCGCCCAGGTCTTGTGTCTAGGCTGAGGGCGCCTCGAACACGGTCGCGACCGTCCCGTCGCGCAGCCATTCCTCCAGAACCCGCGCCAACGGCTTTTCCGACGCGGTCTTGGGGATCGCTTCGATGGCCATCAGCCGCCCGGGAAGGGCGTTCTTCGACAGCGTCTCGCGCAAACGCGCATGGAGCACCGAAAGGTCCAGGTCGGCGTGATGGGGGACGACGGCTGCGACGACATCGCGTTCGCCAGGCGCCCCCGAGGCCGCTGCCGTGCCGAACACAAACGCATCGCGGACCAGGCCGGTGTCCGCGATGGCTTTCTCGATCTGAGCAGGGTCGATGAATTCGCCGTTGCGGCGAATGCCATGGCCGCGGCGGTGCTCGAAGTAGAGCCAGCCGTGCGCATCGGCGCGCACGATGTCGCCGGTCCAGAGCCAACCATCCTTGCCTTTGCTCTGCGAGGCCTGCGGGTCTTCGAAGTACGCGATGTCGAAGGGCGCGCCGCTGGCCGGCCGGAACGCCAGTTCGCCGGGCGTGCCCGCAGGCGCATCGCTGCCGTCTTCGGCAACGATGCGGACGGAGAACGCCGGGTGTGGGCGGCCGATGCTGCCGATCGGTCCTTTCCCGAAGGGGTTGACCGTCAGCCCGCCTTCGGCGGTGCCGTAGAACTCCAGAACGTGGACGCCGAAGCGCTGCTCGAAGTCGCGCCAGATGGCCTGCGGCATGCCCGCGGCGACGACGAAGCGCACGACATGATCCCGGTCGCCGGGCGACGGCGGCTCGCAATAGACGGCGGTGGTCATGCCGCCCAGCAGGGTGAAGGCGGTGCACCGGTGCCGACGCACGATCTCCCACAACCGCGACTTGGTGAAGCGGCGCGACATGACACAGGCGATCCCGAGCCTCAGGGCTGCACCCAGCGTGACCAACTGGGCATTGGCGTGCGTCAGCGACAGGCCGGAGTAGAGGCGATCGTCGTCGGTGTAGCCGAAGGCGGAGGCCGCCAGTGCCGCCGTGTCGACGAAGCGGCGGTGGGTGATCACGATCCCCTTGGGCTCTCCGGTCGTGCCGGAGGTGAAGAGAATCTGCATGGGGTCATCGGGATCGACGGGCGTGAAGTGTGCCGAGGGGAGGCCTGCCTGTGTGTGGCGGGCCAGCAGTTGCGCGTAGTCCAGCGCTTCGCAGGCGTGCGGCGCATCTGCCGCAAGTTCGCCCGAGACCACACGCACGACCCAGCGCAGGTGGGTGGCGCGCGGTCGAATCTGCGCGACCGCAGCGGCGGCATAGTCCGCCGCGATCACACCCACGCAGTGCGTGCGATCGATCAGTGCGGCGAGCCTGTCGCCTTGCGCCCGCGCATCGATCGGTACCAGCACCGCCCCGAGGTGCGCGGTCGCCACCATGGCTTCGACGAACTCGGGGTGGTTCGCCATCACCAGTGCGATGGCGTCGCCGCGTCGGACACCGAGACCTTGCAGGGCCCGGGCCAGCGCCAGGCCGTTCTCGTGCAGTTGCAGGAAGCTGCGCTGCTGCTCGGGCAAGGCCGGGCCCGCCTCGAACGTGAGGGCGATCGCATGGGGACGCGTGCGTGCGTGATGGCCGACGAGATCGGCCAGGGTCTTGAAATCCGTCATGTCAGTCTGCCTTGATGCCCGTCTTGTCGATCAGGGCCTTCCATTGCGCCGTCTCTTGCGCCGTCAGCGCAGCCAGTTCAGCCGGTGTCGAGCCCTCGGGTGTCAGGCCGAGTTGCAGCAGATGGCTTCGGAATGCGTCGCTCTTCAGGATCTGCTGCACTTCGGCGTTGAGTCGCACGATGACCGGCGCGGGCGTGCCCGCCGGTGCCCACAAGGCGTTCCAGCCGCTCAGCTCGAATCCGGGCAGGGTCTCCCGGACCGTCGGCACTTGCGGCAGGACGGGGAGTCGCGTGGGTGTGGTCACCGCCAAGGCCTTGACGCGACCGCCGCGAACGAGCGCCAGCGCCGAGGCCTGGGGCTCGAGCCGGACCTGCACGCGCCCCGCCATCAGCTCGGTGTTGGCATTGGCGCCGCTGCGGTAGGGCACATGCAGCAGATCGATGCCGCACTGCGCCTTGATCAGTTCCATGCCCAGGTGGAAAGCACTGCCGTTGCCGGTGGAGGCATAGGCCAGCTTGCCGGGCTCGCGCTTGGCCAGGGCGATCAGCGACGGAAGGTCGGAGGCCGGCAAGCCGCTGTGGGCGAGCAGCACGTACCCGCCGCGCGCGACCAGGCTGATCGGCGCCATGTCCCTGGCCGGGTTGTAGGGCAGCCGTGGGTAGAGGTGCGGGTTCATCGTCGCCACCTGGTTCATGGCGTAGAGCAGCGTGTGCCCGTCGGCGGGCGCCTTGAGCGCCTTGTCGGTGCCGATGATCCCCGAGGCCCCCGGCATGCCTTCCACATAGACGGGGTTCGACAGGCGTGCCGACAAAGCTTCGGCGATCAGGCGAGCCACGATCTCGGGTGCGCTGCCGGTGGTCGCGGGCACGATGACCTGGATCGGTTTGGACGGCCAGGCCGCCGTGGCGGCTCTGGCAGCGTTGCCGACGAGGCTGGACAAGCCCAGGGCGAGCGATTGCCCGAGGAGAGTGCGTCTGGAATACATGGTGGCGTGCTTCATGTGCGTTGTGCAGCCCGTTCAAGAATGGTGATGGTCGCGGCCGCTTCCTCGTGGCCCAGGAAGCCGCCGCCGTTCTCGGCGAGGGCCAGGCGCGCATTGGCCACCTGTCGCCCGCCGGCCTCGCCGCGCAATTGCAGGACGAGCTCATGGATCTGCATCAGGCCGGTGGCGCCGATGGGGTGGCCCTTCGACTCCAGTCCCCCCGAGGGGTTGACCGGCCGGCGGCCGCCCAGTGCGGTGTGGCCATGCTCCGCGAGCCATCCACCCTGGCCGGGCTCGCACAAGCCCAGGTGTTCGCACTGGACGATTTCTCCGAAGGCCGTGGCGTCATGGACCTCGCTCACGTCGATGTCCTCAGGCCCGACGCCGGCATCAGCGTAGGCGCCCAGTGCCGCGCGGCGGCTGATGGGCGTCTCGCGTCCATCGACGCGGTCCGATCCGCTGACGAGAACACTGGCCCGCACGCGCACCGCACGCTTCGCATCGAAGCGCTCCAGGGCGTCCTCGCGCACGATCAACGCCGCAGCCGCGCCATCGCCGATCGGCGCACACATCGGCAGAGTCAGGGGCCAGGTGATGGCGCGGGCCGCGAGCACCTCGTCGACCGACATCGCGACGCGATGCTGGGCCAACGGGTTGTGCACGGAGTGGCCGTGGTTCTTGGCGGCCACATGGGCCAGCTGCCGCTGCGTGGTGCCGTGGCGTGCCATGTGCGCGCGAGCCAGGGCCGCATAGATGTCCATGAAGACGCTGCGTTGCTGTGCGACGGCGGCTTGTGTGGGGTCCTCACCAGCTTGTTGTGCAAGAAAGCGCAGCAGTGCCTCAGGCCTTTCGGCGTCATGGGCGCCATCGAAGATGGAAAAGGTGCGGGCTTTGTCCGGGTGCGACAGCTTCTCCGCTCCCACCGCCAATGCGACGTCACACAGCCCGGCGCGCAGATGGGCGCAGGCGAGGTAGAAGGCGGTCGAAGCACTGGCACATGCGTTCTCGACGTTGATGATCGGAATGCCATCCAATCCTGCCTCGCGCAGCGCCACCTGACCACCGATCATGTGCTGTCCCTGCAGCAGCGACTGGCCGACGTTGGCGAAGAACGCGGCACCCACCTGATCGGTCGTCGCGCCGGCGTCGGCCAGGGCGAGATCGATGGCCTGGCAGGCCATCGTGCGCAGCGCAACGTCCGCGAAGCGGCCCGTGGGCGTGCTGCCCACGCCCACGATGTACAGCGGAACCGTCATCTCAGGCCTTCGCTGCCGCGGCGGGCACTGCCGTGCGGCGGATCCGGTTGCGCAGCGTGCCGATGCCCTGCGCCTCGAGTTCGATGACATCGCCATCGCGCAGCAGCCGGCCGGTCTCCACGCCACAGCCACCTTCGAAGGTGCCCGAGGCGAAGAGTTCGCCAGGGTGCAGCGTGCACGAGCGACTGGCATAGCTCACGATGTCCTCGAAGGTCAGCTGCATGTCGGCGGTGCTGCGGGTGGTCTGGACGACACCGTTGAGCCTCGACTGCACCTGCAGCTGGTAGAGGTCGGGGATCTCGTCCAGCGTGGCGATGCAGGGGCCGATGGCATAGGCGCCGTCGAAGTCCTTGCTCTTGCCAGCCGGGCTGCCTTCAGCCACTTGCGTATCCCGCGCGGTGAAGTCGTTGAACAGCGTGACCCCGAAGATGTGGTCGCGTGCTCGCGACACGGGGATGTCCTTGCCACCCACGCCGATGACGACGGCCAGTTCGAGTTCGTAGTCCAGCGATTCGGCGAAACCCGGCCAGGCGATCTCGGCATCCGGCCCGGTCATGTTGAGCGGATTGCCGGTATAGAAGCGAGGCACGGTGAACCAGTTCGGGGGCAACTCGAGCGAGCCATCGGCTCGTGCGGCGGCCATGGCGGCCTCCGGGTCGGCCGACCGGGCGGCCAGTTGCTCGGCGCGTCGCCGCAGGAAGAACCTGGGGTGCTCGATCATGGTTCCCCAGTCCCGGATCAGCGGCGGATTGGGCAGCGGGGGAAGCAACGCGGCGCCGACCAGGGACTCTGCAGCGCCGCCGTGCTTGGCGATCTGCGCACGCGCAAGGTCCCAGGATGCAGGGCCTGCGCGCAGGAAAGCCAACGCAGAGCCGAAGGCCTCTTCGCCAGGGTGGCGAGCCGTGAGGTCCAGCACGCCGTCGACGCCGATGAGGGCACCGAGGCGAGGTGCGTCAAAGCCCTCACGCACGAAAGTCACGATACGCATTGAAGTCGCTCCTCAGTTGGACAGGAAGGCCACGGCACGGGCGGGGGCTGCGCTGGCGCGCGCCAGCTTCAGCGGGAAGAAGCCCACGTGGAAGCCGCGAAGCGGCAAGGCACCGAGGTTGCACAGCTGCTGCACGATGAAGGCCTCCTTCTCGCGGATCGCCTTGTGGCCGTCCCACAGCTGCTGCTTGTCGCCCGTGTCCCTGAAGGCCTGGGCCATCACGGCGAAGGGACGGTCCCAGCCGACCGCATCCGTGCCGAGCACGGTGGCCCCTTGCTCCGACAGGAACAGCGTGCCTTCGCGGCTCATCCCCGGGTACTGAAAGAAGGCCGGCTCGCCCAGGCGATATCGCTCTTGACCGGTCCGGATCAGCACGGCGTCGCCGGGACGGATGGGCTCGCCCACTGCGGACAACGCCTGGCGAAGCGCATCGACGGGGATGGCCTGCCCAGGCTGCGCCCAAGGGCGCACATCGAGCACCTTGCCGGGGCAGAAGAGCTCGTTCAGTTCGACCTGGTCGATGGTGCGTGAGGTTCGTCCCTCGCAGGTCGACCCGCTGTGCAGCGGTGCGTCCACGTGCGTGCCGCAATGCGACGACATGTCGTTGAGCACCTCCGAACCCCAACCCTCGCCGTCGGGCAAGTCGTCGTGGCTGCAGCCGAAGAAGTGGCAGAAGCGGTCGCGGCCGTCCGGCGTCGCCGGGTGGGAATAGTCCACCCGGGGCGCCACCACGCCCGCGGCGGCGGCCATGGCGGGAGGAAGCAGATCGCGGTCGTGCGGGTCCAGCGTCGAGGACAGATCGATCAATCTCATGAAGTCTCCTTTAAGTCATACGTGCGTATAAATATACAACTGTATGATTTCAAGGATTGGCTGTCAACGAACTTCAATACCTCGCCACTTCCCTCATGCCCAAGCCCACCGCAGCGAAAACCGCCGTCTCTTCGAAGCGGCAGGCGCTTTCCGACACCACCGCAAACCAGATCCTCGATGCCGCCGAGGCCCTGTTTGCTGCACATGGCTACGGGGGCACCAGCATGCGAGCGATCGCGGAGCGGGCCAACGCCAACCTGGGAGCCTTCCATTACTACTGGGGATCGAAACAAGCGCTGTGCAAGGCAGTGCTGGAGCGCCGCCTTGGGCCGGTGATGAAGGAGCGCAAGGAGCGCCTGGATGCATTCGAGGGTCGGAAGGTCCCGTTGCGAGACATCCTGCGGGCCTCCATGGCGCCGTCACTGCTTGTCGCGGGAGCCAGTGTCCAGGAGCGCGAGTCGTTCCGCGCGTTCTACGGCCGCATGTTGATGGACCCTGCCGATGAAGTGCATGCGCTGACAGCCTCCATCGTGGACGACTTCGCGCGACGCTTCGTGGATGTCGTAAGCCACGAGCTTCCTCACTTGAGCAGCGAAGAGTTCTACTGGCGCGTCATCTTCGTCTACGGAGCCTTCTTCTATGCGCACAGCACGCACACGCGGGTGCAGGCGCTGTGGCCCGAGAAGCTGCAGCAGACCAGCATCGAGGCCGGTGTCGACTTCCTGGTGAACTTCATCGAGGCCGGTCTCAAGGCAAAGCCGGCGCCCAGATCCGCGGGTTGACGGGCCACCTGACAGACAAGCGTCTGGTTCGGGGGCAGCACTGAGATACGTGATTCGAATGTTCCGGTCGCGCTGGCGGCCATGGCACTGCTCGTCTGAAACAGGAGGCCGGAGCGCCAATAACAGGACCCCTCACGAACACCGGCCGCAGTGATCGAGATCGAAAGCGACGCGATCAAATGACGCTCAGGAAATGCGACTTCGTTCTCTACGCCGCGCCTTCCGGCATGCCATCAGCACCAAATGCAACACCGCGCTCTTCCAGCTTCTCGCGCGCGGCGTGGTGCACCACGCCGCGTTTGCGCGTGTCGGACTCCAGCAGCCTGCGCAACGTGGCCTGGCTGACATTGGCATTGCGCACCACTTCCATGCGGACGCCCCAGAACTTGTCATTCGCAAAACGATCCAGGATCTCTTCGTCTGCATCCGGGTTCATGGCCGCCACGGCGCGTATGGCCTGATTGGGATCAGTCAAGAAGGGCTCGAGCTCAACCGCATTGGCCGCTCCACTGGCAGCGATGTAACGAAGCGCCTCTGCAGCTTTCTGTTCAGTTGTCTTTTTGACCATTGCACTCTCAAAGTGATGAAGCTCACCTAGCTTCTCATGCGCAATGGTTGATGCATCCGAATTCCGGCTGCCCGGGTCGGATATACGGCCATGGATCCCGCAAGAATCCTCGCGACCTGTGGGGGGCGAAACGACTTTCCTCCAGCTTTCGGCTCAAGCCGGCGACGATGGCCGGGATCATCGGCGCGTCGCCGCGAGCGCTCAGTGCATCGAGTTGTGCATTGCCGAGCGAGCAGGCGGCAGTTGCTGCGATCGCATAGGGAATTTCAGGTCCAAGGGAGTTCCAATGCGGTCTACGACAGGCCGTTCTACGGGCTTGCCTGCCGGGATCGTCCTTAAAGCAGACATCGGCGGCCCCGAGTCCGGCGGCGGAAATCGTTGCATAGCAGCCCCTCGCAAGGATGAGCTGCCGGATTGCGCCCAGCACGCTTCTACCGCTTTCGGCGCGCTCTCAACAGCCGATAACTGGGTATTCAACTTCTCCCGCTCGTGTCACAAGCATGAATTTGGCGTCCCCGGCGGTCACCCGAACTGCGGCAGCGGTAGGGCGTGCAGAATTCCACCAGCCTCACTTCTTTCCCGCTGAATCAGGTAGTACCGCGGCGGGTCACCCTGCCAAGAAGAAGGAAGAGCGCGGCGCGGGCTGATCAGCCGGGTCCGGCTTCAGCCACGCGCAACCGGTAGAGACCGACGTCGACGAGCCCCGCGCGGAAGCCGGCCTCGCAGTAGGAGAGGTAGTAGGTCCACAAGCGCTTGAACGCGGCGTCGAAGCCGAGCGGCTCGATCTGCGGCCAGGCGGCGAGGAACCGGCGACGCCACTCTGCCAGGGTTCGCGCGTAGTCCTTGCCGAAGCAGCGAGAAGCCTCGATCACCAACCCTGCGCGTTGCGCCTGTTCCCGCAGCACGCGCGGACTTGGCAGCATGCCGCCGGGAAAGATGCAGTGCTGGATGAAATCGGTCCCCTGGCGGTAGCTGTCGAACTGCGCATCGGCGATCGTGATCGCCTGCAGCACCACGACGCCACCAGGCTGGAGGCGCTCGCGCAAGGTGGCGAAGTAGGTGGGCCAGTAGGCCTCGCCGACGGCCTCGATCATCTCGATGGACACGATGCGATCGAACCGGCCCTGCACGTCGCGGTAGTCCTGCAACCGCAGGTCGACCCGGTCGGCCACGCCCCAGTCCTGCGCGCGTTCGCGGGCGAAGGCCAGTTGCTCGCTCGACAGCGTGACGCCGGTGACGCGCGCTTCGTGCCGGCGGGCCAGGCTCGCGGCCAGCGTTCCCCAGCCGCAGCCGATCTCGAGCACGTCGCCCCCTTGCGGGGTGTCGAGCATGTCGGCGATGGCGGCGAGGCGACGCGCCTGGGCGGCTTCCAGCGTGTCGTCGTCGGCGTCGCTGAACATCGCGCTCGAATACAGCATGCTGTCGTCCAGCCAGTGCCGGTAGAACGCGTTGCCCAGGTCGTAGTGGAACGCGATGTTGTGCCGGCTTCCGCGCCGGCTGTTGCCGTGGGTCAGGTGCCGCAGCCGCGCCGCCCAGCGCGCCAGCCCGCGTCCCTTGAGCAGCGATCCCCAGGCCGATTCGTTGGCCAGGCCGAATTCGAACAAGGCCAGCAGGTCCGGACTTTCCCACTCGCCATCGCGAAATGACAGGGCCAGGCCCAGATCGCCTTGCAGCGCCAGGTGCAGCAGCGGGCGCCAGCTCAGCAGGCGCAGGCTCGCGTGCGGCCCGGGTTCGCGGCCGACCACCTCGATGCACCGGCCGCCCGGAAGGCTCAAGCTCAGCCGGCCGAAACGCGTGCGGGCCAGCAGCCGGCGCAGCGGGGAGAAGACCGGCGCGGCATCGAGGGCGGGTGCGGAAGGTGTGGTCAGGCTCATGGGGTCTTGTTCGAAGGAACGATGGTGAGGTCGTGGTCGGGGGCAGCCGGTCGCGGATGCAGCGGCACGCGCTTGATCCACAGACGCAGGGCCTGCCAGTGGATGGCGGCCACCACCTTGAGGGTCAGCAACGGATGCGTGATGAACACGCGCAGCAGCGCCAGGTCGCTCAGGGGGACGCGTTGGCCGTCGAGCCGCGCGTTGAGCACGGCGCCAGCCGCGTCGTGCACGCTGATTCCGACCGAGACCGCCTCGCCCGGCGGTGCGACGCGGAACCGGTAGTGCAGGTCCATGCCGTTGAAGGGGGAGACGTACATCTGCTTGTCGCAGTGCTGCTCGACGATGGACGCGCCGTCGTCAGCGACGGGGATCAGGTAGCTGTGCCGCTGCCCGAAGGTGTTGTTGACCTCGTACAGCAGCGCCTGCAGCGCGCCGTCGGGTGCATGGCAGAACCAGACGCTGAGCGGGTTGAACACATGGCCGAGCAGCCGCGGCATGGCCAGCAGCCGGATCGCGCCGCCGGTCGGAAGGCCGGCCTCGCGCAGCCGCGCCTCCACCTGGACCCGCAGGTCGCGGCCCGAGCCGTCGCCATGGTCGGCGGCATGGAAGCTGAACAGGTTGAACCGGTCCACCGAGAAGCAGCGCAACCGGGCGTGCAACTGCGGCAGTTCGTCGATGTCGATCAGCAGGTTGTAGACCCGGTAGCTCAGCCGGTGCCGCTTCGGCCGCAGCCGCTGGTGCATGACGCGTCCGATGTAGAGCGCCGAGCCTTCGTGCGCATTCATGGTGCGACGGTCTGTGCGCCTTGCGGCAGGTGGATGCGCCCGGACTCCTGCGCCACGCGCCAGGGCCGGCGTACGCCGCCGAGCGCTTCGGCGACGGCCAGGCCGGCCTGCAATCCGTCCTCGTGGAAGCCGGCGCCGAAGTAGGCGCCGCAAAACCAGGTGCGGCGCTGGCCCTGCAGCTGCCACAGCTGGCGCTGCGCGGCCATGGCCGCGGCATCGAACAGCGGGTGGTCGTAGACCTCGGTGCGGATCAGGTGCTCGGGCCGCGGGTCGATCGCCGGGTTCAGGGTCAGGAACAGCGGCTCGGCCGCCGCGCCCTGCGGCAGGTGGGGCTGCAGCCGGTTCATCCAGTAGGTCACCGTCGGGGCCGCCCCGCTGCCGCGCGTGCCGAGGTAGTTCCAGCTCGACCACACGGCGCGCCGCGCCGGCATCAGGGCGGGGTCGCGGTGCAGCACGGCCAGGTTGCGGCTGTAGGGCAGGGCACCGAGCAGGGCACGCTCGGCACCGGTGGGTGCGTCAAGCAGCGCCAGCGAGCGGTCCGCATGGGTGGCCAGGACCACCTGGTCGAAGCGCTCGGGCCACCAGCCGGCGCTCGTGCGAAGCCGCACACCTGCCGGCTCGCGATGCAGTTCGAGCACGGCCCGGTCCAGCTGGATGCGGTCGGCGAAAGGCTGGCTGAGGCGCTGTACGTATTCGCGGCTGCCGCCCACCACGGTGCGCCAGATGGGGCGGCCGCTGATCTGCAGAAGCCCATGGTTCTCGCAGAACCGAACAAAGGCGGCCACCGGATGGCGACCCACCTGCGCCGCTGGCGTGGACCAGATGGCCGCAGCCATGGGGTAGAGGTGGTCGTCGCGAAACGCGCGGCCATAGCCGTGGGCATCCAGGTAGTCGTCGAGCGCCTGGTCGCCTGCGACCTGCGCATCGCGCGGAGCCTCGCGGTAGAACCGCAGCAGGTCGCGCAGCATGGCCCAGAAGCGGGGGCGCGCCAGGTTGCGCTTTTGCGCGAACAAGCCGCGCAGGTCGGTGCCGGCGTATTCGAGCCCGCCGGCGTCCAGGCTCACTGCGAACGACATGTCCGAGGCCGCGGTCGGCACGGCCAGGTGCTGGAACAACGCGGTGAGGTTCGGGTACGCGGGCTCGTTGTAGACGATGAAGCCGGTGTCCACCGGCACGCTGCCGCGCCGGCCCGGTGCGTCCACGGTATGGCTGTGGCCGCCCAGCCGGGGCTCGCTCTCGAACACCGTGACCTCGTGGCGCTGCGACAGCAGCCAGGCGCACGACAGGCCCGCGATGCCGGTGCCGACGACGGCGATGCGCTGGCCCGAGGGCACCGAGGCAGGCATCGGCAAGGCGGCAGGCGGGGCGAGAAGAGGCAGCATGGGGAGTCTCCGTCGGGTCGTGCTGCCTGTACGCAGGAAATGGCCGTTTGGATTACCGGCGTGTCGCTGCGATGATCCGAACGCGGCTTCCTTGCGTATGACAGCACATGACCGCGGCTCCTGATCCGTCCAACCCCTCTGCGGGCACTCCGTTGCCCCGCAGTCGTCGAGCGTCCCTCTTGACCGTTGTCTCCCCCGATTCCGAGCCATCTGCCTTGCCCGACGACCTCTGGGCCGAGGCGATGGCCGCCGTGGCGCAGCGACAGGACCGGGACGCGTTCGCGCAGCTGTTCTCGCATTTCGCGCCGCGCATCAAGCACTACCTGATGCACAGTGGCAGCCCGGCCATCCAGGCCGAAGAACTGGCCCAGGAAGCCCTGGTCACCGTCTGGCGCAAGGCCGCGCTGTTCGATCCGGCCCGGGCGGCCGCCACGACCTGGATCTTCGCCATCGCGCGGAACCTGCGCGTGGACGCGCTGCGGCGGCGCCAGGGCGTGCAGTCGTCTGAAGACGTGTTCGACTTCGACCTGCTCCAGTCGGACGACCCGGCCGTCGAAGACCAGCTGCACGACGCGCGCCTGAGCGAACGGCTGCGCGGCGCGCTGCGCCAGCTTCCGCCCGAGCAGCAGCAGGTGCTGCACCTTTCCTATTTCGAAGACGCGCCGCATGCCCGCATCGCAGCCCAGCTGCGCATTCCGCTGGGCACGGTGAAGTCGCGCGTGCGCCTGGCGGTCGCCCAACTGCGCCGCCTGCTGGAACATTGACGATGGACATCCGACACCACCCCGACGACGACCTGCTGCTGGCCGGGTCCTCCGGCCACTTGCCGGCTGGCATGCGACTGGTCCTGGCCAGCCACCTGGAACTGTGCCCGCTGTGCCGTGAGCGCGCGCGCGCACTCGATGCCGTGGGCGGCATCCTGCTCGACGGCCTGGAGGCGGCCCCGATGGCCGACGACGCGCTGGCGCGCACCTGGGCCCGGATCGATGCGCACGAAGGCGCTGAACCCGCTCGCGTGCGGGTCAGCGCGCCCCCGCCGCTGCCGCCCGGTGCGCGCTGGCCGCGCGCGCTCGCTCATTGCAGTGCCACGCCCTGGCGCTGGATCGGCCCCGGCATGCGCTGGAGCCGTGTGACCGTGCCCGAGGCCCCGGAGGCCAACGTCTTTCTTCTGCGCATCGCGGCCGGCAAGTACCTGCCGCAGCACACGCACCAGGGGCAGGAGTTCACCCAGGTGCTGCACGGCCGCTTCCACGATGGCCGGGCTTTATTCGGCGCCGGCGATTTCGATGCGGCCGATGCCGAGATCAACCACCAGCCGGTGGTTCAGGACGGCAGCGAGTGCATCTGCCTCGCCTCGCTGGACGGTCGGCTGCGCTTCGACGGGGCTATTGCGCGTTTCTTCGGCGCGCTGGTCGGGATGTGATGCGCGCCGCGACCCACGCCGACACGCCGCTCACGGCCGTGCCCCATGCCAGGTCGGCGGCCGTGACGGCCCAGGGCCAGTCGCGCAGCGTGGCCTGGTTCGTCAGGTCATAGGTCGCGTAGGCCACGAGCCCGAGCAGCGCGCCGCGACGCAACGCCACGGCGGGCTCGCCAGCCTCCAGTGCCGGCGCGATCGCCAAGACGACCAGGCCGACCAGGTAGAGCGCATAGAACAGCGCCGCCGCCGTCCAGTCCACCTGCGGCGCCATCAGCGCACCGAGCGCGGGCTGGTACAGGCGCGGTCCCATGACCGACAGCCAGATGGCGTCCAGCACCAGAAAACACACGAGCGCCCACAGGTAGGCAGCGAGCAAGGTACGCGGGGAGGGCTTCATGGGGTGCTCCGTGCAGGAGAGGTCAGTCGGTAGCTCAGTTGGCGATCGCCCTTGGTGTCAGCGTCGAGCCCGATCCAGCGTCCGCTGTCGGCGGCATACCAGATGCGGATGCGCTGCTGCGCCGCCTGCAGTCGCCAGCCGCGCGCCCGCACGGGCTGACCGCGGACCTCGAGGGTCGCATCGGGCAGCGGCTCGAAGCGGACCGGCTCGACCTTGCCCGTCTGGGGATCGATCAGGCGCTGTTGTTTCACCAGCCGGGGATTCCAGTAGGCAAAGCTCATCGGGCAGTCGCCGTCGAAGCGCTGCGCGATCTGCTGGCGGATGCCGTCGTCGTCGGTCTCGGCGCGCAGTTCACGCAGGCAGTCGCCGGCCCAGCGCTCCTCGGCCTGGTGCCGGTAGCGGTAGACAGGGATGCCGAGCACGCGCACGGTGAACCGGGCACGACTGTCGACGCTGCGCGTCGCCGCCGTGCCGCCGACGACAAAGCGATGGGTCCCGATCGGCTTGCCATCGAGCATGGCGGTGAAGTGCCATTCGCCCGCTTCCTCGTCACCTTCCTGTGCCACGGCCAGGCAGGTCGCCAGTGCCAGCATCAGCCCCAAGGCTCGGTGCTTCATGGACGGGCGCCACGTCGCGGCGGCCAGGGGATGAAGGCACTGGTGCGTGCCGCGTAGCTGCGGTAGGCGGGCCGGCGCTCGGCGATGTCGTGCTCCAGCAGCGACACGCCCGACACCTTGAGCAGCAGGACGGTCATCAGCAGCGGAGACACCAGGCACCACGCCACCGCCCATCCGCCCGCTGACAGCGCTGCCAACCCAAGGCCCCACCAAACGCAGGCCTCGCCGAAGTAGTTGGGGTGGCGCGACCAGGCCCAGAGGCCGCGGTCCATCACCGCATCCTCGCGGCGCGGGTTGCGCAGGAAGCGGGCGAGCTGGGCGTCGGCCACGGCCTCGAAGACCACACCGCCGCCGGCCAGCAGCAGGGCCAGCACATCCAGCCAGGACAGGGGCGACGGGTGCGCGAACGCGGCCAGCAGCGGCCAACCGACGATCCATGCCAACACCGCCTGGAGCCCGAACACGAGGTAAAGGCTTTTCAGTCCGAAGTGCGGTTCGTTGCGCGCACGCATGGCCTGGTAGCGGCGGTCTTCGCCGTGGCCCCAGTTGCGACGCCCGATGTGCAGCGCCAGCCGGCAAGCCCATACCAGCAGCAGCCCGAGCATCCAGATGCTGCGGGCGTCGAGCGCGCGGGCATCGGCGCCGGCGTAGGCCAGGGCCGGCGCCGCGATCATCAGGGGCCAGATCCGGTCCGCCAGGCTGGCATCGCGCACCACGACGCTGAACACCCAGACCGGCAACGCCAGGCCGAGGGCGATCGCCAGACCCAGGCATGCGAGCGACAGCATCACCGTTTCTCGAACAGGTAGTGACCGACCCACCACTGGCCGCCCTCGGCGTAGCCGAACAGCTCTTCCACCGAAATGAAGAAGAGCCGCCAGCGGGTCCACCACACCGGCGCGTCGCGCTCTCCGTAGACGGCGGCCAGCAGGGGCATGAGGGTGACCCGCCGGGCGTCCATGCGCGCCAGCCAGGCGGCCGAGGTCCGCGCGTAGTGGCGGCCATCCCAGCGCCAGCGGTGCAGCAGGCGCAAGTCGTCTTGGCAGCGCAGGGCGAGATCGTCGCTCGGCATCATGCCGCCGGAGAAAAAGTGGCGGCTCATCCAGTCGCTGGCATCGCGCTCCTCGAACGGGTAGGGCGCTTCGCGGTGAACGAAGACGTGCATGAAGAACCGCCCCTGCGGTTTCAACCAGCGGGCCACGTGCGAAAAGGCGCGCGGCCAGTTGCGCAGGTGCTCGAACATCTCCACCGACACCACCCGGTCGAAGCGCTCGCCGGTCTCGAAATCATTGAAGTCGCAGGTGATCACCTCGAGGTTGTCCAGGCCGCGTGCGGCGGCCTCGGTCGTGATGAACAGCCGCTGCGAGTGCGAATTGGAGACCGCCGTGATGCGGGCGCGTGGGAAGTGTTCGGCCATCCACAGGCTCAGCGAGCCCCAGCCGCAGCCCAGCTCCAGAATGCGCAGCCCGTCTTCCAGGCCGGCGCGGGCGCAGGTTTCGGCCAGGGCCGCCGCCTCGGCCTGCTCGAGCGTCTGCACTCCTTCAGGCCACCAGCAGCAGCTGTACTTCCGGTGGAGGCCCAGCACGCCTGTGAAGAACTCAGCGGGCAACTCGTAGTGCTGCTCGTTGGCTTTTTCGGGCAGCAGGGCCAACGGTGCCTCCTGCAGTCCGTCGAAAAATGCCTCCGAACGCAGGGCGACGGCTTCCGGGTCGCCGCTGTCCAGCTCGACCAGGCGCTGGCGCAGCAGCCGCCGCACCCCCACCCGAACGGCGCCGTCGGGCACCAGGCCTTGTTCAACCCAATGGATGGCAGTGGAGGTGCTCGAGGCTTGGGGCATGGCGGTGGGTGCAGGAGAGAGTCTCTTCCTCCTACGCCAGGCCGGCCGCAATGGATCACTGTTCGTCGACTTCAGCGCATGGGGACTGAGGCGACGGTGCGAAGTACGGCGGTCGGACACTTGGCGGCGCTACAGGCCAGGCCCACTATCTCTGGACAAACTGGACATGCACCGCAAGAGCTGCGAAGCGGACGTAGCTGTGCACACGGCTCCCGGCGTCAAGAGGGGGCTGAGCCCGCGCCGACGTTGATTTCACGAGGCTTGATGCATCGGCGCGTGGCGCGACCGGCCGACGATCCGGATCGCAGACGCAGGGGCCGTCTGAATCGCCGGATGGGCGGGCGGGTGCAAACCCTGGGTGAACGGCTAGACCACGCCCCGGAACAAGGGCAGGCAGGCCATTGCAAGCTGTTTGACGTGGCGGTCGTCGGTGCCGCAGCAACCGCCCATGACATTGAGGCGCTTCAACCGGTGCATCTTGAGCGCGGCATAGGCCTGCCCCAACTCCACCGGGTCGCCCGCATCCAGTTCGGGCGCCTCGTTCAACTCGGCATGGCTCATCCTGGAGGCGTTCGCGCGCAGACCGCGAATCCGCTCGGCCCACGGCGCGTCGCCATGCACCACCTGCTGGAAGTGGCTGGGGTGGGCGCAGTTGATCATGAAGTAGGCCGGATAACCCGCGGTGGCGCCGTCCACCTGCTGGATGGCGTCCGCCAGGGACTGCCCCGTCGGCAGCCTGCCATCGGTCTCCACCGTGAAGGAAATGACGACGGGCATGTTCGCCTGCTTCGCGGCCAGCGCGATCCCCGACGCCTCTTCGACGTAGTTCATGGTGATGGCGGTCACCAGGTCGGCCGCGGTGCCGGCGAAGGTCTCGACCTGCGCACGATGGTAGTCCTGCGCTTCGCGCACCGACATGGCACGGTCCGGGACATAGCCGTCGCCGCGAGGTCCAAGGCATCCGCTGATGACGATCGGCGTCCGGCGAGTCTGGTAGGCATCGCGGATGTCCTCCAGCAGACCCACCAGCTGCCGGTTGACCGCCGCGAGCTCCTCGGGGCCGTAGCCCAGCCTGTTCCCCCAGTCTGGATTGGACCGCCAGGTTGCCGTTTCCAGAATCAGCCCGACGTCGAAGCTTCTGGCCAGCGCCGCGTAGGTCCGGAAATACTTCCGCAACGCTCTTTCGCCTTCCGGCGTCCGGAGCAGGTGAAAGGCGGCAAAGTCGGGAAGTTCCTGCCCCTCCAGAAAGATCAGGGTGGTCTCGATGCCACCGTCGGTCATGAAGAAATCATCGCCGAGCTGCGGCAATGCGCTCCTGTAGGTTGCCATCGCTGACTCCTCTCATTCGGGTGTCCGAATGGCCGCAGCCGCCAAGGCGCCGGGCCCGCGAAGCGGATGATGACAGTGAGCGCCTCGCGGGCCAAGTGCCTGGCCGGCGGCGCGCCTTTCTCCCCCTCAGGCTTCGGCTGTCGATCAACTGCCGGTGGCGGTCACTCGAAGCCTGACGGAGGGGCTGGAGTTCACGGAGTGATCTCTCCGGATCGGATGGCCATGCGAACAGCTTCGGCTGTCGTCGTGGCCCCCAAACGTCGGCGGACACGCCGCAGGTGATTCTCGATGTTGCGTTCGGAAAGGCCCATGCTGGATGCAGGCTTCCGCCGGCCGCTTTCCGGCAGCCATCCAGCGCATGACCGTTTGTTCGCGCGGAGTCAGGCGATGCTCGAACCGCTGAGCCTTTCCGGTCGACGCCTGCACCCGGCGGCTCCGTGCAACGGCGTCAGCTCGTTCGGCGCTTCACATTCGGAACCAAGGCCTTGATCACCGCGTCGGCCATCCGATGCAGAGACGGCGCGTTCTGATAAACCCGCTCCATCACTGCCAGGCCTCGGGTGAATGTGATGACAACCTGCGCGGTTTCCTTGGGGGACAGCGACAGCTGTGTCGACATATCCCCCGTCGACATGGCGGCTGAGACGACGCCCTGGAGCTCGTCGAGCAACTGACGCAGCCGCTCCTGGATGCGCGGGCCTGCACCATCGACCTCCGTTGCCGTCTTCGTGGTGAGACAGCCCCGAGGCGGTACGCCTTGCGTCATGTTGGTGATCGCGACCTTGAAGAAGGCGCGCAACGCCGTCTCTGCACGGGGTTTGTCGAGGGCTGTGCGCGCGTTGTCCAGAAACCTGGTGGCGTACGCCTCGAAGGCCAGCAAGAACAGCTCCTCCTTGCCGCCATAGGCGTGATAGAGCGAACCGCGCTGCACATCGGCGGCCTCTGCCAGATCGGCCATGGACGTGGCCCGCCAGCCTTTTTGCCAGAACACGTCCAGCACCGCGTCCAGCACCTTGGCCTCATCGAACTGCCTGACTCCTGCCATGAGAAATCCTCGCGCTTTCTATTTTTGACAACGACGTCAAACTTGACAATACTGTCAATGATAGTCCGTCTGCCACGCAGGCGATGCCCGCGGCGCCAGGCAAGACACTCGCATCGCTTTGAAGGAACCCATTCCGATGACTCGGCTTTCTGCCTCACCGCCAGTTTCCCAGCTCGGCATCGATCGTCGATGGGTGGGTGTGCTGTTCGGACTCGCTTCGGCCCTGATCTGGGGCGCCTTTCCGGTCGTGACTCGCTTCGGGCTGACTCACACGGCATTGGACGTCTACGACATCACCTGCATCCGGTACACGGTCTCGGGCGTGATGCTGCTGCCGTTTCTCGTACGACGAGGTCTCATGGGGCTGAGCTGGACCGCCATCGCGCTCATGACCGCCGGCATTGGCGCGCCCTACATGCTGGTGGTCGCCTTCGGCCTCGGCATGGCGCCGGTGGAGCAGTTCGCCGTGGTCACGCCTGGCAGCATGATCCTGTTCTCCGCGCTCATCAGCGCCTGGGGACTCGGCGCCAGGCTCTCGCGCAGGGAGACGGCGGGCATTGCGCTGATCATCCTCGGGGTCGCGTTGGTCGGCTTCCACAACTTCAGCGCCGTCCGCTCCTCGCCGTGGGCCTACCTGATCTTCCTGCTGGGCGGGCTGCTGTGGGCCATCTACACGGTCTCGTCCAAGCAGTTCTCTGCATCGGCGCTGCACGCCACCGCCATCGTTTCGGTGTTCTCGATGATCATCTACCTGCCCGCCTACCTAGCGACGCGCGGGCTGCACCTGTTGCAAGCGCCGCTGGGCGACATCGGTGTGCAGGCGTTCTATCAGGGGGTCATGGTCTCCACGGTGGCCTTGTTCTTTTTCAGCAAGTCCGTCCAAATTCTGGGCGCAGCCGTCGGTGCCACGTTCGCTGCACTCGTTCCCGGCGCAGCGACGCTGCTCGCCCTGCTGATTCTTGACGAGCGGCCCAGCGCCACAGCCATTGCCGGGCTGGTCATCGTCACAGGCGGCATGACTGCGATGCTGATACAGCAACGTCGATCCTCGTCCCCCGTTGAATCCAGAGGACATTGAGTCCCTGACCGGCAATTTCCGTCGAGGCGTTTCTGCATCGAAGGGCGCAGCTTCCTCGGTGGTTCATTCATCGAACAGGCGGCGCAGCCGCGAGGCCGTGGAGCAGCACCGTCCAGTGCTGCAGTCGGGCCATGGCGGCCTCGCGGCCTTTCTGCGCCGCTTGCGGACCGCTGCCGTCGTCGGCCAGCGCGATCAGTTCGTGGGCAGCCGTCGTCACGGTCCGCGCGAAGTCCTCGGTGTGGCCTCGCCACACCACGATGCGATGGTGCAGGCCCAATTGCGCGGCGCGCTGCGCATTGATCGCCTGCTCGGGCTGGTCGGTCAGGAGCAGGAGGATCGGCTTGCGGTACACCGCCGCGACCGACAGCGCCGCCATGCCGGGTGCCGAGACGATGAAGGCGCTGCGCGCAGCCCTCTCGATCCAGTGCCCGTCCTGCGCGTGCCAGCCCGCGCGCTGCGCATAGCCTTCGCCGACGAGGTGCGCCGGCGTGCGCGCCTCGGCCAGGCCGCGCTCCAGGCCGTCGGCCAGCGCGGCTTCCTTGAAATGCGGGTTGAGGTACACGGCGGCCTGCGGCGCGAGGTCGTCGTGCGCTTCCGTGTCGGCGCCCACTGCGGCCACCGGCGTGGCGAGCCGGTGGCCGCCGCGTCCGTCGGCCTGCGGCTCGCCGTAGGCGAAATCGTGCGCGATGCGCGCGCGGCTGCGGTCGATCTGCCACGCGACGATG
Organism: Variovorax sp. GW821-FHT09D07; assembly: GCF_059416345.1. NCBI lineage: Bacteria > Pseudomonadati > Pseudomonadota > Betaproteobacteria > Burkholderiales > Comamonadaceae > Variovorax > Variovorax sp. GW821-FHT09D07. Next base: position 1,001,519 of record NZ_JBWKOY010000001.1, on the reverse strand, counting down.
CGGCTGAAGCTATTCGCCATCCACGCCGGCATGCGCCCGCTGAAGTTGGTCTGCAGCGCATGCCGCAGGCTCGCGCCATACACATGCACCACCTTGCGCCGCCAGCCCGGCATCCAGCCCATGAACAGCAGCGCGGGGTGGAAGGAGTCGTTCACCACCAGGTCCGCATCGCGGAACCACGCGCGCAGCCGAAGGATGTCGCGCAGCATGCGCTCCGGGCGGAACACGTAGTGCGCCACGTTGCGATCGGTTTCGCGGCGCAGCATGTTCTGCTCGCGGTCGAACTGCACCGCGTAATGGCGCGAGAGCACCGGCGCCTCGATGCCGAAGCCAGCAAGAAAACGCGCGCCTTCATCGGAGGTGGTGAGCACCTGCACGCTCGCGCCCGCGGCGCGCAGCGAATGCGTGAGCAGTTGCGCGCGCATCAGGTGGCCGCGCGCGTCCGCGGTCGCGAGGTAGACGATGCGCGGCGGCATCGACGGACTCAGGCTGCCACCGGCCGCGCACGGCCGGGGCCCAGGCGCAAGGCTACGCCCGCGAGGTACATGCCCAGCGCGCCGGTGATGCCGAAGCCGCGCTCGGTGTCGCGCACTTCACGCATCAGCTGCGCGAGCCGTGCTTCTTCGTGCGGCGCCACGCAGCGCTGCAGCGTGTGGCTGCACAGGCGGATGTGGCGGTCTTCGTCGGCCAGCACGCGCGTGAGCAGCGGGTGCAGCGCATGCCGCGGGCCGATCAGCGCGCAGTGGCGCTGCAGGATGCGCGAGGCCATCTGCTCGGCGGCGAGGCCGATCGCATAGGCCGGCACGAGGCCACCGTGCGCGAAGTGCGGCGCATGGCGCTGGATGAGGCGCTGCCAGCGCGCGAGCTTGCGCTGGCTCAGCCAGTCGGGCTTCGGCGCCGCTTCCGGCGATGCAGCTGCCTGCGCCGTGCCGCCGCGCGCGGCGATGGCGTCGGCGAAGAGCCGCGCATGCAGTTGCTCGTCGGCCAGGTGTTGGTCAAGCTGGCGCGTGAGCCATTCGGGCGCGTTGGTGCGCAGCTCGCGCTGCAGCGCCTGCTCGGACGATTCTTCGCCGATCAGATAAAGGCGCAGCAACATCACTTCGCCGGCGCGGCTCGCATGCATCTGGCGCAATGCGGCGCGCTTGATGTGGTGCACCAGCCGGGCCTGCAGCGCCGGCCAGCCACGCAGTTGCGGCGGCGAGAGGCAGTCGAATGCCGCGTTCGCCGTGGCGGTGTCAGCGTCCATCGGTTTTTTGGGCCACCGGGGTCTGCGGCTGCAGTTGCTGCCAACCGAGCACGAGGCCGATGAAGCTGCCTTGGAGGAAGGCGCGCGCCGATGCATCGGCACCGGCGAACTCGCGCTGCTGGCCGTCGTAGCGCACGTAGCCCTTGCCGCCCGCGGCACCGAGCACCAGCTTCTCGTTCTTATGAAAGCCGCGTTGCATCAGCGGCAGCAGCAGCGACTGCGATTCGAGGCCATAGAGGAACAGGTCGCGCTGCACCACCTGACGCGGAATCTGTCCGCTCAGCGCCTGCAGCTCGAGCGACCAGTCGCCTTGCCGCATCGCCTCGGACAGCTCGCTGCCCTTGGCCCCCGGCGCGTGGAAATGCGCGCGCGCCACCGACTTGGAGGCGCGGCCCAACCCCAGGCCGACGGTGATGTCCGCATCGGTGGCGTCGCCTTTGCGGTTGTCCCGCACCTGCACGAATTCGTTGGCGAGCCGCGCGGCGATCGAGGGCCTGGAGAGCGTCTCGGCGATCTGCGCCGGCGTGAGCACCACGCGCTCAGCGCCGCCTTCGATCACCACGACCTGGTACGGGTCGATGCGGATGTCGCTGAATTCGCCGCCGACGGGCGAGTGCGCATGGCTGCTCACCGACCAGTCGTTGCCCGAGCGGCTCAGCAGCGCATGGAAGGTCAGCGGCACGCGCTGGCCACTGTGACGCGACTGGCCCGAGCCTTGCAGCAGCACGTCGCCCACGACGGTCTTGCGGCCGTAGCTGCGCGGGTTCGCAAAGCGCAGGGTGTGCGCCGCGCTGTCGAGTGCGACGCGCGTGTCGGCATCGTCGAGGGCGAGGCGGTTGCACTCGTTGGCGGGGCCCGCGAGCGCGGAGAAGGGGCAGCCGCTGTCGGACTTGAAGTTGAAGACGCCACGCCCGGTGAAGTCGGCAGCGCCCGCCGCGGCGCATGCGCCGGCCAGCACGAGAAGGCTGAAGATATTTTTCTTGTTCATGTCGGGCGATGGTACGAAAGCGCCTGCGCGTCCGCGTTCGTGCGGCCCGTCGTGTGCAGGCCGATGCCGCGCGCGAAGGCGCCGAGCATGTCGATGGCCGAGAAGCCCACGATCAGCGCCACGCCCGCGAGCCAGCGCAGGCCCCGCAGGGGCGGCAGGTCCTGGTGGTTGAGCGCGCGCACGCTGAAACCCAGCCGCGTGAACAGCACGCACAGCGGCCCGATCGGCCCGCTCTTCGCAAGCCACTGCCAGCGCGCCGACACGTAGCTGCGCAAGAGATGCGGCGTGAGCGAGTACGTGTCCTGCCCGCGCATCCAGCGCAGCTTGAGCGCTTCGGCGCGCGTGTCGGGCAGGCGGTGCTCGGTGTGGGCCGCGGCCGCGTAGTGGATGGGAACGTTGGCCGCCTTCAGCCGCATGCCCAGCACCTGGCAGTGCGCGCGGTACACGCCATCGAGCGCCTGGTAGCTGTGCTGCTCGAACACGTCGCGGCGGAAGGCCACGTTGTTCGCGTAGAAGTTGCTCGTCGCGCCCGCGTGGTCGGCGTTGGGAAAGTACATGAAGTCGATGGTCGTGAGCGCGGTGCCCACGATGCTGGCCGCGTAGCTCGTGCGGCCGGCCACCACCGCGGGCGCGTCGGCGCCGCGCGTGAAGGGCGTGAGCATCTGCAGCAGCCAGTCGTCGTCGGGCAGGCAATCGGCATCGGCGAACACCACGTGGTCGCAGCGCGCCGCATCGGTGGCCGCGAAGCCGACGTTCTTGGCGTCGTAGTAGCCGGTGGCGGCGTCGATGCGCACGAAGTCGATGGGGCGGCCCGCCAGCGCCATGACGGCCTCGCACGATGCGGCGTTCAGCCCGTCGTGCGTGATGACCACCTGGGCCAGGGCCGTGAGCGGCAGCTTCTGCTTGGCCAACAGGGCGACCAGGCGCTGCAGGCTGATGCTTGCGGCGGCTTCGGCATCCGCTCCGCCGCGCAGGTTGTTGGTCTCCAGGACCAGCGCGCAACGCGCGGCAACGTGATCGGGCATCATCGAATTTTCCTGTCTGGACATTGTTTTGAAGGCTTGCATCCTGCTTTTATCTCACAACCGCCGCGGCTGCCAGTGCCTTGGGGGAGGGCGCTGCGCATGAGGCTCGCCATCTTCGGTGCCGGTTATGTGGGCCTCAGCTTCGCCGCCTGCATGGCCGAAGCGGGGCACGACGTGCTGTGCGCGGATGCCGATGCCGGCCGCATCGAGGGCCTGCAGCAGGGCCGGATGCCGCTGCACGAGCCGGGGCTGGAGGCGCTGGTGTCCACAGGCCTCTCGACGGGGAAGCTGCGCTTCACGGCCGACGAGCGTGCCGCGAGCCTGCATGGCGACGTGCTCTTCATCGTGGTCAACACGCCGGCCGATGCGCAAGGCGATGTCGACCTGCGGCATGTGATGGCCGTGGCCCGCAGCATCGGGCAGCACCGGGACCGCGATGCCGTGGTCGTCTGCAAGTCCACCGCACCGGTCGGTACCGCGGAGCAGGTCGAGGCCGTGCTGCACGCGGCGCTTTCGCAGCGCGGTGCGGCCCATCGCGTCGCGGTGGCCGTGAACCCCGAGTTCCTGCGCGAGGGCTCGGCCGTGCGCGACTGCCGCCAGCCCGACCGCGTGGTGATTGGTGCGACCGACCCCGCGGCCATCGATCTGCTGACACGGCTCTACGAACCCTTCGTGCGCGACCCGGCGAAGCAGCTTCTGGTGATGGACCGGCGCTCCGCCGAGCTCACCAAGTACGCCGCCAACGCGATGCTCGCGACCCGTATCAGCTTCATGAACGAGATGGCGCGCGTGGCCGAGCATGCGGGCGCCGACATCGAGATGGTGCGTCGCGGCATCGGCTCGGATCGGCGCATCGGCCCCGACTTCCTGCAAGCGGGTGCGGGCTATGGCGGCTCGTGCCTGGCGAAGGACGTGCGGGCGCTGCGGCATGCGGCCGATCGCGAGGGGCAGCCGCTGCGTCTCCTCGCGGCCGTCGAGGCGGCGAACCATGAGCAGAAGGGACGCCTCTTCGACCTGATGACGCATCACTTCGAAGGCCGCATCGCGAACAAGACCATCGCCCTCTGGGGCCTGGCCTTCAAGCCCGACACCGACGACATGCGCGATGCGCCGAGCCTCGTGCTGCTGGAGCGCTTGTGGGCGGCGGGCGCGCACGTGCAGGTGCACGACCCGGCGGCGATGCCGAATGCGCGCGCCATCGTCGGCGAGCGCGCCGACGTGCGCTGGTGCGACACGCCCGAAGACGCCTTGCAGGGCGCCGACGTGCTGGCGCTCGTGACCGAATGGCCCGTGTTTCGTCGCCCCGATCTGGCGCGCATCGCCAGCACATTGAAGGCGCCCGCGATCTTCGACGGCCGCAACCTCTACGACGCCGCCGAAGTCGAAGCCGCCGGCATCGCGTACTACGGCATCGGGCGCGGGCGGTCAGTGCGGCGCTGAATCGTCGTCAGCAGCATGCCGGTCACTCGCCGGCTTTTGATTCATTGAAAACGTCAACCCCATGTCGGAACGAATCGAACTGAAGCTTGATTGGACAAGAAAACAGGTCCGGCAACTGGCCGCAAACGGCGAGGTGTCCATCCTGCAATTTGCCGCCGCACAGGAGGTGCCGCCTTCGCTGCTGGAAATCCTGAACGAAGATCTCTTCAGGCATCGGCCGGACATCACATGGCGGATGTATGGAAGCTACGCGCGTGTGTGCGATCTTTCTTGCCTGAGGCTCATGCCCCATGTCGAAAGGTTGAGCCTTGACTGCCTCACTCGGGTCAGCAACGCGCATGCCGTAGATGCCTTGCCGAAGCTGAAGGAGTTCGTCTTTGATGTGTACGAAGCAGATTCGCTGGATGTGTTGAACGCAGTGCCCACAGACCTGCAAAGACTCAGAATCGGCAAGACGAAAACGAAGAAGACCGATCTTTTCGGGCTGGAGCGCTTTTCCCATCTGAGACAACTCGTTGTTGCCGGCCACACGCGAGGCCTCGAGGTGATTGGAAAGCTGTCGACCTTGAATGAGGTGTCCCTCATGGGGATGCCTCTGTCGAACCTGGTCTTTCTACGGCATCTGCCCCACCTGCATACGCTTCAACTGGGATTCGGAAGCGCGCAGAACCTGGACACGCTTGCGGGCCTGAACGCCCTGAGACACCTGGCACTGCTGCGGATCAAGGATTTGTCGGACCTGTCGGTCGTCAGCCAACTGGAGACGCTGCGAAGGTTGACTGCGCAAGATCAGTCACACCTTGCCAGCTTGCCCTCGTTGGCTGCGCTTGAGGATCTGGCGCTGATCGTTCTCAACAACGTGGGGCTGAAGGACCTGAGGTGGGTGGCCTCTGCACCGGCGCTCGAAAGCCTGGCCATGTTTCAGATGCCAACGCTGGTGCACGGTGACATCCAGAGTCTCCTGCGTCAGCCCGGCCCCCTGAAGCGCCTGATGGTGGGATTGAAAAGCGCCCGCGAGCACAAGCTCGCGCGGCAGGCGATCGAGGATTCAGGCCTGTGGGACGATGGCGGATGGTGGCGGTGACATCGCGACCCTTGGCGTGGTCGTCGCATTGAACTGCGAGGCGATGTCTGTACTCATCAATTCGGAGACGGCCTGCATGAGCATGGCCGCACTGACCGGCTTGGGCACCCCCACCCGCATATTCGGGCCAGCGCTCATTCCTGGCGCGCGTGGCTTTGGCGCACGGCTTGCAGATACCCGTCCAATGCCAGCAGGACCTCCTGAACCATGATGTCCGCGCTCGGCAACACGGCGCTCACCAGCAGCGTCTGCTTCACCAAAGCATCGACGACGGTGTAGGCGCCGAAGGCCACGCGCGCATCGTGCAGCCCTTCGGGCCAGTCCACCGCGCACGTCAGTGCCTTGCCGAAGAGGTTGACGTTGTGCTGGTACAGGCGGTTGTAGACGAGCTGCGGCGAGACGCGGCGCTCGATGGAGCTCAGCGCCCGCCAGCGCCCGCCGCCCTCCAGCATCGTGTGCACCTGGGTCTGCGCCAGCAGACGCGTGATCTCGCTCAGCGTGCGTTGGCCTTTCGCCTGGACGACGTCGTCCACCGCGCTCGACAGCGCCGTCGAGAGCTTGCGCACCCAGGTGCGCACGGTCATGGCCGCGACCGCTTCCTTGCCGGGGAAGTACTGGTAGACGCTGCCGACGCTGACGCCGGCCACGTTGGCGATGTCGCGCATCGACGTCTTCTCATAACCCTTTTCCAGCAGCAGGAGCACGAAGGCATCCTGGATGGCGATGGACGTCATCCATGCGCGTGACTGGGAGGGCTTGCGTCGGGGTTTGAGGGCGGTCGTCATGGCTGAAAAGCGAACACCGGGACGGCGCACGCAAGGAGGAGGGCCTCGTTGCAGAGGGAAATCAACGCCTCGGCGCGCGTTCCGAAAACTGAACATGCCTGCCCGGTCGATTTCCTAGACTTCTTCCAACCCAAGGCAGCCGGTGGCCGCGAGCCCCGAACCTCACTTCAATCCAAGGCCAACGCGCGCGCACTCGTCATTCTTGCATGTCACCTCCAGCGACCTACAAAGCACCCTTGCGCGAACTGCGCTTCGTCCTGAACGACCTGCTCGGCATCGATGAAGAACTGAAGGCACTTCGCCTGCCCGGCGCCATCGCCCGTGAAGACATCGACGCGCTGATGGAGGACATGGCGGCCTTCGCCGAAGAGGTGCTCGCACCGCTCAACCAGAGCGCGGACCGCGAAGGCTGCGCCTGGCGTGACGGCGAAGTCGCCATCCCCGGCGGCTTCAAGGCCGCCTACGACATGTTCCGAGGCAAGGGCTGGGCCGGCCTGGGCGCGGCGCTCGAACACGGCGGCCGCGCGTGGCCGACGGTGCTGACCCATCTGGTGACGGAGCTGATCGGCTCGGCCAACCATTCCTGGCTGATGTACCACAGCATTTCGCGCGGCGGCTACGAATGCATCCGCGCCAACGGCACGGCCGCGCAGCAGGCGGCGTACCTTCCCCACCTGGCCAGCGGCGCGTGGACCAGCAGCATGTGCATCACCGAGCGCGAGGCCGGCACCGACGTGGGCCTGCTGCGCACGGTGGCCGTTCCGCAGCCGGACGGCGGCTACCGCCTCACCGGTCTCAAGCGCATGGTCACGGCCGCCGAGCACGACCTGGCGGACAACATCGTCCATCTCGTGCTGGCCCGGATCGCGGGTGCGCCCGAGGGCGCGCGGGGGCTTTCGCTGTTCATCGTGCCCCGGCATCTGCCCGGCGCTGCCGAGCGCAACGGCGTGCGCTGCGAAGGGCTCGAGGACAAGATGGGCATCCGCGGCACGCCGACCTGCTGGCTGCGGCTCGACGGTGCGCGCGGCGAACTGCTGAACACCGCCGGCAACGGCCTGGCGGCCATGTTCGTGATGATGAACATCGCCCGCCTGGCCACGGGCATGCAGGGCGTGAACCAGGCCGAGGCGGCCTACCAGCTGGCGCGCGACTACGCCCGCACGCGGCTGCAGGGGCGCGGCTTCAGCGGGGCGCGCAAGCCCGAGCCACAGCCGGCCGCCGATCCGTTGATCGTGCATGCCGACGTGCGCCGCATGCTGCTGGTGCAGAAGGCCTGGACGGAAGGTTCGCGCGCGCTGGCCTACTGGCTCGCGTTGCAGGTCGATCGCTCGAAGCTCCACCCCGAGCCTTCGGTGCGCGGCGAGGCCGACGAGCTCGTCTCGTTGCTCACGCCGGTGCTCAAGGCCTTCGCGACGGACAACGGCTACGCCAGCGCCACCCTGGCACAGCAGGTCATGGGCGGCTGGGGCTACCTGGACGATAGCGGTGTTCACCAGTACCTCCGCGATGTGCGCGTGGGGCAGATCTACGAAGGGGCCAACGGCATCCAGGGTCAGGACCTGCTCGGTCGCAAGATCCTCGGCGACGGGGGCGCCAGGCTGCGCCGGTTCCTGGACGTGGTGCACCAGGTGCTCGAGAAGCACGAGGCGCACCCGGTGCTGCAGCCCTGGGTGGCGCAGACGCGGACGCTGTGCGCGCGCCTCGAGGCGCTGGCCCGGCACCTGATCGCTCGGGCACCGTCGCACCCCGACCAGGTCGGCGCGTCCGGCCACAGCTGCCTGCGCATCGTCGGTGTGCTGGCCCTCGCGTGGCAGTGGATCGGCATGGCCTCGATCGCGCAGCGCAGGATCGACGCGCGGCAGTCCGATGGCTTCGACGTCGCCAAGGTGGCCACGGCCCGCTTCTATTTCGCGCACCTGTTTCCCGAGGTCGAGCAGCACTTGCTGGTGGCCGCGCAGGACGACGACGCCGTGATGGCGCTGGACGCCGACTTCTTCTGATCCCGCCGCGCAGCTGCTCCCGGCTGCGCCCACAAAAAACACCGGAGGCGGGGCCCGGCGGCATCGCGCTGCCCGGCCCTGCATCCAACTGGAAAAAACTCCATGAACCTGATCTCGATGTTCGACGAGAGCGCGTCGCGCTGGCCGACGAAGACGCTGCTGCACTGCGGCGACGAGGCCTTCAGCTACGCGCAGATCCAGGCGCTCAGCCGCCGCGCCGCGCAGGTGCTGCGTGACCGGGGCGTGGGGCAGGGCGACCGCGTGGCGCTCATGTGCTTCAACACGCCGTACTTCCTCATCGGCGTGCTGGGCGCGCTGCGCCTGGGCGCGGTCATCGTGCCGGTCAACCACAAGCTGCAAAAGCCCGAGGTCGAGTTCATCCTGCGCCACAGCGCCGCAATGCTCTGCATCATCGACGTCGCCCTGGGCCCGTTGGCGCAACGCATCGAGACCGAGGCCTGCCTGCTGGGCACCGGCGACATGGCCGGCGCGGCGGATGTCGGCTTCGATCGCTTCGACACGCTGGTGCAGCGCACGGAAGCGGGCGAGCTGCCTGCGCCGGTCGATGACGATGCGCTGGCGCAGGTGCTCTACACCTCGGGAACCACCGGCCAGCCCAAGGGGTGCCTGCACAGCCACCGCGCGGTCTTCACCACGGCGCTGGTCTGCTCGGCGGCCCTGTCGATGACGCACAACGATCGGATGCTCATCGCCATGCCGATCTGGCATGCGGCGCCGCTCAACAACTGGACCTTCGGGACGCTGCTGATGGGCGGCACGCTGGTCTTCCTGCGCGAGTACGCGCCGCGCGGATTCCTGGAAGCGATTGCGCGGCACCGCGTCACGCTGACCTTCGGCGCGCCCATCGCCTTGCTCGCGCCGCTCGAACTCACCGACTTCGACCGCCACGACCTGGGCTCGATGCGCCTGTGGATCTATGGCGGCGGCCCGCTGGGCGAAGACATGGCGAAGCGGCTCATGCAGCGCTATCGCACGACGCAGTTCATGCAGGTCTACGGCATGACCGAGATGGGCCCGCTGGGCACCGCGCTGTTCCCGGAGGACGCGCTGCGCAAGGCCGGGTCGATCGGCCGCTCCAGCCTGCCAGGCGTGCAGGTGCGCGTGGTTGCTGAGGACGGCAGCGCGACGCCCGCGGGCCAGGTCGGCGAGATCCAGCTGCGCAGCGAAGCCGCCATGCGCGGCTACCTGAACGACCCCGAGGCCACGCGCGCCGCGTATACGCCCGACGGCTGGTACCGAAGCGGCGACCTGGCCCGGGTCGACGAGGACGGCTACTACTACGTGGTGGACCGGCTCAAGGACCTGATCACCACGGGCGGCGAGAACGTGTACTCCAAGGAGGTGGAAGACGCGCTGTCGCCGCATCCCGATCTGGCCGACGTGGCCGTCATCGGCCGCCCCCACCCGGACTGGGGCGAAACCGTGGTGGCGGTCATCGTGCCCCGGCCCGGCCGGCAGCCGGACGCGGAGGCGCTCAAGGCCTTCCTGGCCGACAAGCTGGCCCGCTACAAGATCCCGCGCGACTACGTCTGCGTCGACACGCTGCCGCGCACGCCGTCGGGCAAGTTGCAAAAGCACCTGCTCCGAGAAGACATCGGTGCACCGGCTCCCTCTCTTCTTTCCACTTTCAAGGACATCCACGCATGAACCTGTTCGACCTGAACGGAAAAGTCGCCGTCGTGACCGGTGCCAGCCGCGGCATCGGCCGCGCCACCGCCGAGCACCTGGCGCTGCTCGGGGCCAAAGTCTGTGTTTCCAGCCGGCGGCTCGAGGCCTGCGAGGAAGTGGCCGAGGGCATCCGCGCGCAGGGCGGGCAGGCCTTCGCCTGCCAGGCCAGCATCTCGCAGCCCGAGGAGCTGCGCGCGATGGTGGCGGAGGTGCGCGAGCGCTTCGGCGCCATCGACATCCTGGTCTGCAATGCGGCCACCAACCCGCACTACGGGCCGCTGGCCGAGATCGCGGACGAGATGTTCATGAAGATCGTGCGCAACAACGTGCTGAGCAATCTCTGGCTGGCCAACCTCGTTCGGCCCGACATGCAGGCCAGGGGCAGCGGCGCCATCGTGATCGTCTCGTCCATCGCGGGCCTGCAGGGCTCTTCGACGATCGGCGCCTACGGATTGTCCAAGGCCGGCGACATGCAACTGGCCCGCGACCTGGCGGTCGAGTGGGGCCCGCAGGGCATTCGCGTCAACTGCATCGCCCCGGGCCTGATCGACACCAAGATGGCCGGCATGCTGCTCGCGGACCCCGAGATCCAGTCGTTCACGCAGAAGAAATTGCCGTTGCGGCGCGTCGGGCAGCCGCAGGAGATCGCCGGCGCCATCGCCTTCCTGGCATCGCCCGCAGCCGCGTTCGTGACCGGCCAGACGCTCGTCGCCGACGGCGGCGCCGTCATCGTCTGAACACCCATCGATCGACATCCACACGAGGAGACTTACCGTGAGCCTGACAAAGACCATCGCCGCGCCGATGCTGTGCATCGCCCTGGCCGCCAGCGCCCAACCCGTGCAGACCGTGAAGATCGCCACGCTCGACATGCTGTCGGGCCCGATGGCCGGACTGGGACAGAACGTGTTGAAGAGCTTCCAGTACGCGGCGCGGGTCGCGAATGAGGAGAAGTGGGCGGGGCCCTACCAGTTCGAGATCGTTCCCTTCGACAACAAGCTGTCGCCGCAGGAGGCCGTGGCGCTGCTCGGCACGGTCGTGGCCAAGGACATCCGCTATGTGGTCCAGGGCGCGAGTTCGTCCAGCGTGGGCATCGCGCTGGGCGAGGCCATCGACAAGCACAACGCCCGCAATCCGGGCAAGGAGATCGTGTTCCTGAACTACGCGTCGCAGGCGCCGGTGCTCACGAACGAGAAGTGCAGCTACTGGCACTTCCGCACCGACGCGCACTCGGACATGAAGGTCGATGCGCTCACGACCTACCTGGCCGGCCGCAAGGACATCCGCAAGATTCACCTGCTCAACCCCAACTACGCCTACGGGCAGGACACGGCGCGCGCATCGCGCGAGTCGCTCGCGCGCAAGCGCGCGGACATCGAGATCGTGGGCGACGACCTGCACCCGACCGCACAGGTGAAGGACTTCGCGCCCTACATGGCCAAGATCCGCCAGTCCGGCGCCGACGCGGTGATCACGGCCAGCTCGGGCTCCGACCTGGCGCTCATCGTGCGCGCGGCCAACGACTTCGGGCTGAAGGTCGACTTCTACACCTTCAACGGCAGCAACTACGGCGTGCCCGGCACCATCGGCGCGACGGGCGAGGGCCGCGTCAAGCTGGTCTCGACCTTCAACCCCAACGACCCCGGTGCGAAGAGCTCGGCCGTGCTGGGCAACTTCAAGAAGCAGTTCGGCGAGGACTTCATCAACGGCATGGGCTACAACGCCGTCGTCGCGCTGTCCGGCGCCATCCGCAGCGCGAAGTCGGCCGAACCGGCGAAGGTGGCCGCCCAGCTCGAGGGCTTGCGCTTCGACGGCATCAACGGTCCCGTGGTGCTGCGCAAGTCCGACCACCAGGCCCAGCAGGCGATGTTCGTCCAGAGCTGGGAGAAGGTCGACGGCGCGGCCGTCCGCTACGACCAGGAAGGCACCGGGTTCGGCTGGAAGCAGATCGCGAGCGTGGATGCCAAGGCGGCCGAGCAGCCCACGACCTGCCGCATGAAGAGGCCCCTGTGACCGCACCACGGCGCGAGGCGTTCGCCCCGGCACCATGACCACCATCTACATCGACGAAAGCGGCCACAGCGGCGACATGGTCGACAGCGGCACGGGCTACGACTTCAAGCGGCAACCCTACTTTGCCTTGGCGGGCGTCGGGCTGCAGGACGAAGAGGAGTGGGATGCGCGCCTCCAGGCGTTGCGCGATCGCCATCGCATTCCTTTGGGCGAACCCGGTGCCCGATCGCTGGCATCCAGGCCGGAGTTCTCCGCTGCGGTGATCCACGCCTTGCTCGACCGGCGGGCCCCGCTGTTCGTCGAGCTGGTCGACAAGCGCTACTTCATCTGCACCTGCATCACGTCGTTCCAGCTGCTGCCGTCCTGCCTGGGCTACCCCGAGTCGATGCGGCTCGACTTCCTCAGGAACGCCGTCGCGGATTTCCTGCACGTCCATGCCGATGCGCAGGTGCTGGACCGCTTCGTCGCGTCCTGCCTGACGCCGGAGGCTGGAACACTTCACGCATCGTTTGCCAGCCTGCGCGAGCTGGCCACGCAAACCGCCGAGGAGGAGGAAGAGGCCGCGGCGCAGATCGCCAAGGGGTTCGGCCGCATCGTCGAAGCGGCGAACACCGAGTACCACGCGCTGAGCGAGGCCCAGCATCAGCCCTGGCTGGAGTTTCTTCCGCCGCCCGAGCTCAACACGTCGTCGACACAGGCCTGGACGCTGCCGAACCTGACGTCGTTCATGCGCATCTACGCGCGGATCCATCTGTACTACCGGCACTGCCTGGCCGATGTCCGGCTGGTGCACGACCAGAATTTCGAGGTGCAGCGCATCCTGGGTCAAGGGAAGGCCGCCGCCGAAGGAGCGGACCGTGCGATGGAACTGCTGTGCACGCCCCCGTCCGACCACCGCTTCGAGGACGTGGCCGCCCTCGATTTCAGGCAGTCGCACGAAGCAGCGGGTGTGCAGATGGCCGAGGTGGTGGCGGGCGCCACGATGCGGTTCTTTCGTGACCTGCACGCAGGCAGATGCGTGTGCCCCGCGCTGCGCGAGGCCATGGTGCGGCTGATCTCCGAAGGCGACGAGCGTACGGGGTACGGCCTCAAGCAGGTGGTGCCGACCCGCCAGGTTCGCATCGGTGCCGAAGAGGCGTGGGCCTGAGCGGACGATCGTGTTTCGTCGACCGCCGACACGGAACCTTCGGGCGAGCAGGGCCTCCTATCTGGCTTCTCCGCTTCTTTCCCCCCGTTTCGCCCGATGAATGAAATCCGCAATGCCGCCGCCGAGCTCGCTCTTTTTCGCCGCCGCGTGGTGGTGGTCGGTTGCGCGGTGCTGTTCGGATTCGGACTGATCGGCGCGCGGCTGGTCTACCTGCAGGTGGTGCGCCATGAAACGCTGGCGGACCGGGCCGAGAGCAATCGCACCGCGATCGTCCCCGTGGTTCCCAACCGCGGCCAGATCCTGGACCGCAACGGCGTGGTGCTGGCGTCCAACTACGCGGCCTACACGCTGGAGATCACGCCGTCGAAGGTGGGCGACATCGCCACCGTCATCGACGAGCTGGGCGAACTGCTCGAAGTGACGCCCAAGGACCGCCGCCGCTTCCAGCGCCTGCGCGAGGATTCGCGCAGCTTCGACTCCCTGCCCATCCGCACCCGCCTGAGCGACGAAGAGGTGGCGCGTTTCGCGGCGCAGCGCTACCGCTTCCCGGGCGTGGAAATCCGGGCGCGGCTGTTTCGCACCTACCCGCACGGCGAGGTGGGCGCGCACGTGATCGGCTACATCGGCCGCATCAACCAGCGCGAGAAGACCGCGATGGACGACTGGGAGGAAGACGAGCGCGCCAACTACAGGGGCACCGACTACATCGGCAAGGTCGGCATCGAGCAGAGCTACGAAAAGGCGCTGCACGGCCAGACCGGCGTGGAGCAGATGGAAACCTCGGCCGGCGGGCACGCGGTGCGTCGCCTGTCGCGCCACCCCGCCAGGCCGGGGCAGACGGTGATGCTGTCGCTCGACATCAAGCTGCAGAAGCTCGTGGAAGACATGTTCGGCGAGCGCCGGGGCGCGCTGGTCGCCATCGACCCCAAGACCGGCGAGGTGCTGGCCTTCGTGAGCAAGCCCACCTTCGACCCCAATCTGTTCGTCGAGGGCATCGACACCGAGAACTGGAAGGCGTTGACCGAGTCGCCCGACAACCCGCTGCTGAACCGCGCGCTGCGCGGCACCTACCCGCCGGGCTCCACCTACAAGCCCTTCATGGCGATGGCGGCGCTGCAGACCGGCAAGCGCAGCGCGGACAAGGTGGAGAACGACCCGGGCTTCTACAACTTCGGCGGGCGCACCTTCCGCAGCCACCGGGGCGGGCTGGGCGGCGTCGACATGCACCGCGCCATCCAGTTTTCAAGCAACACGTACTTCTATTCGCTGGCCGCCGAGATGGGCGTGGACCTGATCCACGACTTCATGGCGCCCCTGGGCTTCGGGCAGTTCACCGGCATCGACCTGCAAGGCGAGTCGCGCGGCGTGCTGCCCAGCAGGGCGTGGAAGCGCGCGGCCTACCGGCGCGCCGACATGAAGACCTGGCACCCGGGCGAGACGATTTCACTGGGTATCGGCCAGGGCTACAACAGCTTCACGATGCTGCAGCTGGCCTCGGCCAACGCCACGCTGGCCAACGGCGGCGTGCGCTACCAGCCCCACCTGGTGCGGGCCATCCGCGACACATCGACCGGCGAGGTGGTGCGGCAGGTCCAGCCGCCGGCCCAGGACCTGGGCTATGCGCGCAAGCACGTCGAGGTGGTGCGCGACGCGATGGTGGCGGTCACCAAGGGCGGCACCGGCACGCGCGTGTTCGCGGGCGCCGCGTACACCTCGGCCGGCAAGACAGGCACCTCGCAGGCCGTGGGCCTGAGCCCGAAGGCGCGCGCGAGCGGCAAGGCGCTCGATGCGCGCCAGCGCGACCACGCGCTGTACATGGCATTCGCCCCGGCCGAAGACCCGACCATCGCGGTGGCCGCGATCGTCGAGAACGCGGGCTTCGGCGCGGCGCACGCGGCGCCGATCGTGCGGCGGGTGTTCGACTACTGGATTGCAGGGCAGTACCCGAACGACGCCGACATGGCGGCGGTCCAGGTGGGGAAGGCCGGCGCGCCCATCGGCCAACCGCTGGTGGCCAGCGAGGTGCCGGTGCTGGACGATGGCGCGCAGGGGGATGGGGCTGGGGTGCTTTGAGGGGCCGGGGCGAAGCCTCAACCCGGTGCGAGCCGCTGGGCGAACCAGTCCGCCACGAAGGCGGTCCGCTCCGCCGCATGGTTGTAGATCGTGTGCTCGCCGTCTTCCCACACGCGCAAGGTGACGTCGGGGTTCGTCGCGGCTTCCCGAAGTCCGATCAATAGCTGGGAGGCGCCGGGGCGTCGGCGGGGATGGCGCCGGGTTGGAAAACCTGCGTGAAGTCGCAGCACTCCTGTGCAAGCAGCACCGTGGAGTCGATCAACGTGCTTCGCTGCTCGCTCCTGCTCATTGCGACGTAGGTGATGTCGGGGATTGCCGGCGTGACCTTGATGGGTTGCAGCAAGCCCAGGTCGACCATCGGAGCGAGGCAATCGCGAGGAAGGGGACTGATCCCGATTCCAGACACGGTCATGCCGATGATGGCAATGATGCTGTTGCTGGGCAGCGATTGCTTCGGGGTGAGGCCGAAGGACTTGAACCAGTTCTCCGAGGCGAGGCCCGCCCCCGAGCGGCTGCCCTGGGTCAGGATTCGATGCGAGGCCAGCTCGTGGAGGCGCAACGTCCTGTCCGCAGGCAGCATGCCGGGCTTGCACATCCAGGCGCTGACCACCTTGCCGATGGCTTTCTTGGTGATCCGGCTGTCGTCTTCCGCGTCCGGAACGATCGCAAGATCGATCTCGTCGGCCAGGAGTCTCTTGCGAATGGTCACGCTGCCGTCGACGTCGGGCTCCAGCACAACGCGGGGGTGATGGACCTGCATCATGCCCACCAGCCGCGGGAACCAGGTCATTGCGGTGAGTTCGGTGAGGCCGATCCGCAGTCTGCGCTCGACAACCTGTGCCTGTGCAAGCTGCTCCATCGCTTCGTCGCGCTGGGCAAGAAGCCGCTTTGCGATCGCAAAGGTCTGCTGCCCCTTCTCCGTCAATCGGGCGGCGCGTGAAGAGCGGTCGAACAGTGAAGTATCGAGGAGGCTCTCCAGTTCCTGGACTCGCCGCGAGATCGCCGACTGCGTGGTGTGAAGCTTCTCGGCGGCCTGCGAGAAGCCGCCAAGCTTGACCACCCAATAGATCGCTTCAAGTTGCTTGAACGACATCATGTTCGTTCTGCCGGTGGGACTTCATGCACTGCGGGTTCCCCCTTGGTATATGTGAAAAACAGATGCAATTCTATAAAAATAAATCGTTTTTTTTAATTTTTCAAAGTCTCCAGAATGCGGGCTTCCATCTCATTTCTTGGCCTCTGGCATCCAGCCGCTTCAGGAGTTGCGCTCATGTTCCGATTGACTTTCACTCGCGTCATCGCCGTCGCTCTTTGCGTCTGCGCCACCACGGCACAGGCCGATCGCCTCAGCGACATCAAGGCGCGCTCCAAGCTGGTGTGCGCCACGCTGACGGGGGCGGAACCCCTTGCGTTTCAGAACCCCGCCACCCGCGAGTACGTCGGCTTCGACGTGGATACGTGCAAGAGCCTCGCAAAGCACCTCCACGTTGAACTGGAGCACCGCCCGATTTCCGTCGAAGCTCGCATTCCCGAGTTGGCGCTGGGGCGTGTGGATGTGGTGGCGGCCTCCCTGGGCTACACGAAGGAGCGCGCCGAGCAGATCGCCTTTTCGGACATCTACTACCAGCTGCCCTTGAAGATCATCGTGGCGAGCAATTCGCCCATCCGGACGTTCGCCGACCTTGCCGGGAAGAAGATCGCCGCCAACAAGGGCTCGACCTCGGAGCTCAACGCTCGCAACAAGCTTGCGGGTTCCGAAGTGGTGACCTACCAGGACGGCACCATGGCCTTCCTGGCGCTCGCACAGGGAAAGGTTCAGGCCTATGCCATTTCTCAAGCACCTGGCGCGCGACTGCTCCACGAAAGCTCGGGCAAGTTCCGCTTCCTCGACGAGTCCCTCGTCTACGAGCCCACGGGCCTGGGTGTGAAGAAAGGCGAGAGCGAACTGCTCGATGCGGTGAACAAGGCGCTGCGCGACATGGAGTCGTCCGGGGAACTCGACGCGTTGTGGCGCAAGTGGTTCGGGCCCGACACGAAGCTGAAGATCGTTCGCGAGAAGAAGCTGACGCCGCTCAGTGCATTCTGATCAAGCTCGCAAATCAGAGCCACGAGCGCATCCATGCTTGATCTGAATTTCGGGGCCGTGTTGAACGGCCGCTATCTGGACTGGTTGATCGCCGGCGCGTGCAACACACTCGTGCTCTTCGCGGCTGCATGGGTGTCGGGCCTCCTTCTGGCACTTGTCGTCGTTTCCATGCGGCAGTCCGGTCTGGCCGGACTCCATGCCGTCTCCAAAGGGTTCGTTGGCTATCACCGGAACGTGCCTGGCCTGGTCCAGATCTTCATCTGGTACTTCGGCGTGCCTCAGGTGCTGCCCGAGGCCTGGCAGGCGTGGATCAACGCCCATGGGAGCGAATTCATCTTCGTCTGGATCGCGCTGACGCTGAACGCGGCGGCCTTCATGTCGGAGGATCTGCGCAGTGGTGTGCGGTCCCTGTCGCCCACGCAGATGGAGGCGGCGCGAGCGTTGGGCCTGTCCTACGCCAAGGCGATGCGCTTCGTCGTTCTTCCGCAGGCACTTCGCGTCGCAGTGCCGCCTTTGACCAACCAGACTCTCGGGCTGTTCAAGGCAACGAGCTTGGCCATGGCGATCGGCCTCGCCGAACTGACCTACGCGGCCCACCAGATCGAGAGCGAGAGTTTTCGCACCTTCGAGGTCTACGCCATTGCATCGATCTTCTACTGGGTCTGCTCCTTCGCGCTGATGGGCATCGGCCACGCCTGGAGCGTTCGCCTGGATCCGCTGCGAGGTGTCCGATGATCGACATCCTTCGTGACTATGGGCTTCTGCTCCTGGTCGGCCAATTTCCGAACGGTCCCGTTGGCGGCTTGGCGCTCACGCTGTTTCTCGCCGTGTCGGGGCTGCTGCTTTCGTTTCCCCTCGCCGTCGTGATGGGGGTGGCCCGGACGTCCCCCATCAAGGCTATTCAGTACCCGGCGACCGCTGTCGTCTACGCCGTGCGCGGCCTGCCTGTCCTGATGCTGATCTTCTGGGCCTACTTCATCGTGCCGATGGTCGTGGGGCACAGCATCTCCGGGATCACCACCTTGATCGTCGCCCTTGTCGTCTACGAGCTCGCCTTCATGGGGGAGGTCGTGAAGGCGGGCATCGTGGCTGTCCCCAAGGGCCAGGTCGAGGCCGCTCGATCGTTGGGGATGACCTACTTTGCAACGATGCGCAAGGTGATCCTGCCGCAGGCACTCGTCAACATGATCCCGAGCATCCTGAACCAGTTGATCAACCTGATCAAGAACACGTCGCTCGGCTACATCATCAGCGTCGGAGAGCTGACCTATTCGGCCTACCAGATCAACGCCCAACTGCTCACCCGCCCATTTCAGGTGTATCTGATTCTGGCCATCACCTATTTCGTCCTCTGCTGGACGCTGGGATTGGCTGTTTCCCGGTTGGAAAAGAAGTTGAACCAAGCACGCTGCACGCCCGACGTGCCGACCCCCCTCCAGCGCCTGGTGTCCAAAGAGGCCACGACATGATCACCTTCGACAACGTGGACAAGTTCTACGGCGGCTATCAAGCCCTCAACCAGATCAACGAAACCGTCAAGCAAGGCGAGGTGGTGGTGGTGTGCGGGCCCTCGGGTTCCGGCAAGTCCACGTTGATCCGAACGGTCAATCGGCTGGAGCCGATTTCGAAGGGCCGCGTCATGGTCAACGGCGAAGACGTGCACAACCCGAAGACTGACGTGAACAGCTTGCGCAGTCGCATTGGCTTCGTCTTCCAGAGCTTCAATCTCTTCCCCCATTTGAGTGTCATGCGCAATCTCGAGCTGGCGCCCATGACGGTGGCGAAGGTGAGCCAGAGCGAGGCGCGCGAGCGCGCAATGGAGTTGCTGGTGAAGGTTGGCTTGGCGCACAAGGCGGATGCCTACCCGCCACAGCTCTCGGGAGGCCAGCAGCAGCGTGTGGCGATTGCCAGAGCGCTCGCGATGCGTCCGCCGGTGATGCTTTTCGATGAACCCACGAGCGCGCTGGACCCTGAGATGGTGGGTGAGGTCCTGGCCGTCATGAAGCAGCTGGCCTTGGATGGCATGACCATGATGTGCGTGACCCACGAGATGGGTTTCGCGAAAGAAGTGGCCGACCGAATCTTGTTCATGGACGCGGGGGCGATCGTCGAGCGTGCCGTTCCCGATCAGTTCTTCGCCAATCCACAACACCCCCGCGCCCGGAAATTCATCGCCGAAGTTCGGCGCCCCTGAGTCCCGGCCGCATTCCGATCAAGCCGATTGTGCGTAGCTGCACAGGAGTCGTCATGTCCAATTTTCTTTCCAAGTCTCTGGCTCGCATCAAACCGTCGAGCACCATTGCCGCCACGCAGCGGGCTCGCGAGCTTGCCGCGCAGGGCCGCGACGTGATTGCGCTCAGCACGGGCGAGCCCGACTTCGAGACACCCGAGCATGTTCAGGTGGCTGCCATCCGCGCACTCACTGGCGGCAAGACCAGGTACACGCCGACCCATGGCATTCCCGAGTTGCGTGATGCCGTCGTCGAGAAGTTCCAGCGGGAGAACGGCGTTGTCTACACGCGCGATGAAATCATCATCAGCAATGGAGGCAAGCAGGTCATCGCGAATGCGTTCATGGCCACGCTCAACGAGCACGACGAGGTGCTGATTCCCGCTCCCTACTGGGTCTCGTATCCGGAGCTCGTGGCCATGTGCGGAGCGACCTCCGTCATTGCGCAGACGACCGCCGCCAACGGCCTGAAGCTGACACCGGAAGCGCTCGAGCGGCACATCACTCCCCAAACGAAATGGGTCGTTCTCAACTCGCCAGGGAACCCCTCCGGCGCAGCCTACACGCGCGATGAACTGCGTGCGCTTGCAGATGTCCTGCTGCGTCATGAGCACGTCTGGGTCATGAGCGACGACATCTACGAGCACCTGGTGTACGACGCGTTCGAGTTCGCAACCATTGCAGCCGTCGAGCCGCGGCTGCGGGAGCGGACGTTGATCGTCAATGGCGTTTCGAAAGCCTATGCGATGACGGGGTGGCGCATCGGCTACGGGGCCGGGCCGGCCTCCTTGATCAAGGCGATGGACGTGGTCCAGGGGCAGGTGACGTCCGCCGCCAGTTCCGTCGCGCAATGGGCGGCTGTGGCGGCGCTGCAAGGCCCACAAGATTTTCTGGCGGCGAGGCGCGAAGTGTTCAAGCAACGCCGAGACCTGGTCGTTGACCAACTCGATGCCTGCGTTGGCCTCGCATGCGCACGACCCGAGGGCGCCTTCTATGTATTTCCATCGTGCGCCGGAACCTTCGGGAAACAAGCGCCCAGTGGCAAGCCGATTCAGGACGACGCGACATTCGCGCTGGAGCTTCTTGCCGCAGAAGGCGTCAGCGTTGTGCATGGAAGCGCATTCGGCATGCCCGGTCACTTCCGCGTTTCGTACGCCGCGAGCACGCAGAGCCTGGTCGAAGCCTGCAAGCGCATCCAGCGCTTCTGCGCCGAACTCTCTCCCTGCTGAATCCGCCGGCCACACGACGCAGCCGTGCGCGAGCGGCTCTCAATTTCCACCGTACGGGCCGAGCGATTTACAGCCCGCTGATTTTCTGGTTGATACGGAATCAAAAACTTTACCCCTTGATTGACAAGATAGGAGACGAAAAATGCCGCTGTGGACGGAATTTGAACCTGCACAGGCCGTGAATGAATTTCGCGCCTTTGCCGAAACCTACGCAAAGCCTGCTGCGGCTCAACTCGATCGGGATGATGCATACCCCTCCGATGTCGTGGAGCAAGCGGCCAAACAGGGCCTGAATGCGTTGATCGTCCCTCAAGAATATGGAGGTGGCGGATGCTCATTCCGGCGAGTGGTTTCGTTTTTCGAGGAAATCGGGGTCGCCAGCGCCTCTGTCGGGATTTCATTGAATTCGAATTTTCAGGCGCAGAACGCAATTTTGCGATCTGGCAATGAAAAGTTGAAAAGAGAATTCTTGCCAAAATTTTCCCAGGGCCTGACAGCAGCATATGCACTGACTGAGCAAAATCATGGCAGCGACATCCGTTCCTTGGACACCAAAGCGGTGCTCGAAAGTGATCATTGGGTCCTGTCCGGCCAAAAATCATTCATTACATCGGGGAGTGGTGCCGATCTGTTCATCATCCTGGCCCAAACCGAGAAAGGACTGGGGGTTTTTGCAGTTCCGCGAGAAGTACCTGGCGTGAGCACCTTTGTCGGAGAGAGGAGCGAGACCTTTGGCGGGCGAAATGGGCCACACGTGGAACTCAAACTCGAGAACGTTCGCTTGCCCTACGAATACCTTCTGGGTGAACCGGGTGGAGGCCTGAAAGTCGTGCTGCGCAATCTGAACTATTCGCGCACGCTCAATGCGGCCATGGTCATCGGAATGGCCCGTGCGGCATTCGACGAATCCCTTGCCTACGTCAAAAACCGAAAGGCCTTCGGGCAGTCCGTCTTCGATTTTCAAGGAATCCAATGGTATTTCGCAGAAATGCTCACGGACATCGACGCAGCCCGCCTGTTGCTGTACTCGGCGGCTGACGCATTGGAGGCGCAGCGCGAGCCCGAGCGTTACGCCAGTGAAGCAAAGCTGTTTTGCTGCTCCGTCGCCAATCGGGTGACGTCCCAGGCCATTCAGGTTTGCGGCGCATACGGAACGGCTGTGAATTCGCCTTTCAATCGCTATTGGCGGGATGCCAAGGTTGCTGAGATCGGGGGAGGGTCGGTGGAAATATTGAAGAACACGATTGGCAAATACATCGGCCGAATGGAGTTGGGTTGATTGAAAACAGCCTGCAAATCGATCGGCTGACAAAAGGTCACTGCCCACCTTCTTCTGAAGAAGAGAGTGGTGGCGAAACGTTTCAAATATTCTGCAGAGAACCCAAGCAATGCTCAATCAAAATATCCGCAATTTGGCGCTCCTCATTCAGGACGCCGTTCGACGATCGCCTGAAGCGGTGTTCGGCACAGACAAGGTGTCGGCCCCCATGGCAGATGCTTTCAAGACGGCGCAGGCGCTTTGCGCATCGATGTCTGGCGCCATTCTCAAGGGGCAAACAGTCGCTTTTGTTGGGGTCACCAGCGAGCACTATTTGATCTTCTGGATGGCTTGCCAGTTGCACGGCGTCCGCACGGCACTCATCAATCCGCACTACCCTCAAGACCTGATCAGGGAAATGCTGCTTGATCTGAATCCGGATGCCGTTGCATTTTTCGATGACACGTACTGCGCACCCACTCATCCGAACTGGGCTTCTATCGACGCACGGAACGCGTGGTCCGGCCATTTGGTTGTAAAGAGTGCCGAGATCCCGAGACCAGGCAAATCAGACGTGCCAGTCGAGGGCGATGCGCTCTTGACGGGGCTGGCCTGCGACGGCTCGGAGATCGCGTGCTATATGCATACCTCGGGCACCTCGGGTCGCCCCAAGTTTTGCGCACTGAGCCACTCCTATTTCATCAGGCTGGGCCGCTTCATTGCCGACTCTCTCGGCTACGTTCGCGATGACGTTGTCTTTGCGCCGATGCCGATGTTCCATATCAACCCCCTCGGCTACGGTGTCGTGGCGGCCTGGACTGCAGGCGCGGGCGTTCTGGGGACACAGCGTTTTGCCGCACAGAATTTCTGGAGCACCGTGAAGCAGATCGGCGCGACCGCGCTCGTTCTGCATGTCACGCCCCTTCAAATGCTGATGAAGGAAGCGGATGTCGACGCAAGCGCGGGCCATCAGGTGCGCGTGGTATTTGGCGCCATCAGCGAATTCCTGGGCATGTTCGGAATTCCCATTGGAATCACGGCGTATGGGTCCACCGAAGCCGGTGGGCTTTGTCACACATGGCATGTTCGCGCAGGCGACCGCTCCTTGGCGGAAGAAGGCCCTACCCACTACGCCGGGCGCGTGCGTTTCGACGCCGAATTCAAGATATCCGAAGAGGGCGAAATCCATGTCAGAGCGCGGGAGGCGGACACGCTGTTTTCTGGCTACCTTCGCGACGGAGCTTTAGACCCTTCGACGGACGCCGACAGCTGGTTTCACACGGGCGACCGAGGCCGCGTTGACCACCTTGGAAACCTTGTCTTCATCGAGCGGATGAGCGAATCCATTCGAGTCAACGGCGAATACGTTCCGATCGATTTCGTGGAACGTTCTTTGGAAAAGGAAGCGGAGTTGTCCGAGTTCGCGATCTGGTCGAGAGCGGATGCGGTGAGCGGTCAACGCGTCGTCTTGTGGATTGCAGATCCTCGAATTGACCTGGAGAAGACGCTCGCAGCAATTCAGCGTCTGCCGAGCATCATGCGGCCCGTGGAAATCATCCAGATCGCGAGCCTCCCCCGCGACACCGGAGTGAACAAGGTTCAGCGCCGACGGCTGCACGATGAGCACGCACTGTGGCGCCATGAAGTTTCCGCGCAATAGCACTCGAGGGTACGTTTCATGAATGCTTGTCGTGTCAGCTGTGAACTCACAGGGCATGTTGCCGTGCTCGAAATCAACAATCCCCCGCACAATTTCGTCGACATCGAGCTGGTCAAGGAATTGGCCGACAGTCTTGAGCATTTCGATGCGGTCGAGGATTGCCGCTCGATCGTTCTGCGCAGTGGCGGCAGCGTGTTTTGCGCTGGAGCGAATTTCGATCAAGCCGAAAACAGCACGGCGCTCGACCCGTCGCCGTTCTACGCGCAGGCCATGCGGCTTTTCTCGAACAGGAAACCCATCGTTGCCGCGATACAGGGCGCTGCCATTGGCGCCGGATTGGGGCTGACCCTGGTCGCTGACTTCCGCGTGGGATCGCCCCAGTCGCGGTTCAGCGCCAACTTCAACCGACTGGGCATTCATCCCGGTTTCGGAATCAGCCACACCTTGCCGCGCGTCGTGGGCGCGCAAAAGGCCGCCTGGATGCTCTACACGGGCGAGCGGATCAGCGCGCAGCAGGCATTGGCGCTGGGGTTGATCGACGCTCTTTCCGAGGATCAAGACCCGTTTGCCACGGCACTGGCCATGGCGGAAGAGATCGCGCGCTCGGCGCCCGGTGCCGTCCAAAGCACGAGGCGCACGTTGCGAGCGGGATTCGCGGACCACGTGATGCAAGTGAATCGCCATGAGTGCGCGGTTCAACGCGAGCAGTTTCGGCATCCCGACTTTCTGGAGGGCGTGAGGGCTGCCGCACAACGCCGCGTTCCGGTGTTTCAGGGCCGTTGAACGCCTTCTACATCAGGCCCGCAGCGTTGCGGAGCCTGGACCTTCGCTTGATCTGTCAGTGCAGGGCGCATTGAACATTCACGGGACACGATATGAATCGAACACTTACCGAGAGACATCCAGGGGCTCCTGATCGCTCGACCCACCTGAGTCGGCGATCCGCCGTGCAGCTCGCGGCCGCCGGTCTGGCGGTGTGGACTGCAGGTGCATGGGCGGCGTCGGCGCAGAGCGACGCCTTTCCCGTGCGGCCCATTCGCATGGTCATTCCATTTCCTCCATCGGGCGCCGCCGATCTCGTCGGCCGCGTGTATGCCAAGGCTCTGGCAGAACTCTCGGGTCAGCCGGTGGTTCCTGACAACAGGCCTGGCGCAAGTGGCCTGATCGGTGCACAGAACGTGCTTGCATCTGCGCGCGACGGATATTCGCTGCTGATCGGGAGTTCGTCGACGCTTGCAGTGAACGCCGCCATCGCCAAGAGCTTGCCCTACGATCCCCTGACCGACTTTGTACCCGTGGGTGTCCTGGCAACAGGGCCCGTTGTGCTTGTGACGGGGGCATCTTCGGGAATCAAGAGCTTCGAAGACCTGGTCCAGAAAGCACAGGCCCGTCCCAAGACCCTGAACCTGGGCATCGGCTCCACGGCCTTGCAGCTGCAAGCCGAGTGGCTCAACGAGACGGTGGGCATCAAGACCACGACCATTCCGTACAAGGGTGGCAGTGAAGTGGCCTCCGCCTTGTTGGCAAACGCCGTCGACGTTGGAATGCTGGATGTGTCGGCAGCACATGCCCTCATCCGGTCGGGCAAATTGCGAGGTCTTGTGCTTGGCGCAAGCCAGCCTCTCGCCTCGCTCCCGGGTGTGCCGACGACCGCGCAACTCGGTGTGAGGGGCTATACCGGTGAATCCTGGATCGTCGCTGCGGTAGCTGCGGGCACTCCGGATCATGTGGTTGACTACTACGCCACGGTGCTGGCGAAGGCCGCCAAGCTGCGATCGACGCAGGATTGGCTCCGCGAGCGAGACCTCGGCTACGTCTATCGCACCGCAGCGCAGACCAAGGCGTTGATCGCTGCCGACATTGCGCTCTACAAGCAGTTGGTCGATCGACTGGGTATCCCGAAGGTATGAAGGCCGTGACACCAACACCTCGCACGCTGCTACTGGCTGGGCGCTACAGCCAGGTCTTCAAGGAACCTCTGCTGGCCTGTCTCGGCCCCGGTTGGGTTGCCGAGTCATGGTGCGCCGAGGAGGGCACGGAAGGCTTGACGCGCAAGGCAGCCGCGGCCGAAATCCTGATCGGATCTGCCGAATGGGCGCGACACGCACAAGGCCTCGGCGTTGAAGCGACCTTCGCCGCCAGCCGCCGGCTCGGCCTGACCATTCTCCCGTTCTCGGGTGTCGACTGGTTGCGCTCCGAGTGGGTGCCAGCCAACTCGGTGGTCTGCAACGTCAGCAACGGCAGCGATCCCATCGCCGAGTACGTGATGGGCGCCATCTTGAACGCCGAGATTCCATTCCGCGAGATGGATGCCGAATTGCGGCAGCACCGATGGACCTGGGGCGGCGGCTCCGTTGTCGGTCGCAAGCACGGAGAGTTGCAAGGCAAGACCATCGGCCTGGTGGGCTACGGAAGAATCGGCCAACGTGTCGCTCAATTGGCCACTGCGTTTCGAATGCAGGCGATCGCCGTGAGTCGATCGCCCGGCGTCTCCCGCGAGCTGAACTGGTGGCGCGGCATGGAGGCTCTGCCGACCCTCCTTGCGCAGAGCGACTATGTTCTCCTGTGTGTACCGGGTGGCGCAGAAACGCTGAACCTGATCGACAAGGATGAGCTGTCTCGCATGAAGTCGAACGCCATCCTCATCAACGTTGCACGCGGGCCGGTCGTCAACGAGGCGTCACTTTTTGGAGCGCTTCAGCGGCGCGAAATTCGTGGTGCCATCGTTGACACCTGGTACACGTATCCGCCGCCGTCTTCGATGGTGGGCGCACCCGGCAGCCTGGCGTTCGAAACCTTGGACAACCTGGTGATGACGCCGCATGCCGCGGGATGGACGGATGCACTGGAAACGCGCCGGGTTGAAACCGTCGTGCGCAACGTGCACAGCTACCTGCATCGCGAGGCACTCACCGACGTTGTCATCGACAAGCGTTCGGCGGCGTGCCAATGCCTCTGATTTCCTGGAAAGTGTTCACCGTGTCTGGAGAAGAACAATGCAATTGACAGCAGCCTGCCTGCCGCCGCCGGAGCACTATGCGGCCCCCGACTTTCAGGTCCCCGCGCGGGCGTGCGATTCTCATTGCCATGTCACGCCTGAAGATTTCTTGAACACGGTGCCGGACGCGAGCTACGAGCCCGCACCGGCACCGCCTGCGGAACTGCGCCGCCTGCGCCGATCGATCAAGTTCGAGCGATCGGTGGTCGTTCAGGCCAGCGTGTATGGCAAGGACAACCGCGCCGTCGAGCAAGCACTGCGCGCTGAGCCGCAGGTGCTGCGTGGCGTGGTGGTGGGTGATGCGGACACGACCGATGCACAGCTCGATGCCTGGCACGCCATGGGCGTCAGGGGGATGAGATTCATCATGTCCGGCCAACTTGGCGGCACCGTCGATCTCAACGACCTGAAGGTCCTGGCGCCGAAACTGGCGGACCGTGGTTGGCATGCCGAGATTCTTCCCAGGGAGGATCAGTGGCCCTCGCTCAAGTCAACGCTGGAGCAGTTGCCCTGCACGCTGGTCGTCGACCATCTCGGCGGGTTGTCCTTGGGGGAGCAGTCCAGCGAGGCTGAGCGCGTCTTGTCGTCGCTGCTGTCAACGGGCCGTGTGTGGGTCAAGCTGATCGGCTATCGCCTGTCGGCCGACCTTCGAGATCCTCGCATCGCCCGCCGCGCCCAGCGCTTGTACTCCGAAGCGCCAACTCGCATGGTCTGGGGAACCGACTGGCCCCATGTGGGATTTTCGGTGGAGCAAGACGCTGGCGTCTTGCTTAATGCTCTGGCGAGTTGGTTTGACCAAGATGCAAGCGCCATCGAGAGGATCCTTGCCTCCAACCCTGAGGAGCTTTTCGACTTCCCGCGCGCTGCCGTCCGCATGGATCCCGTCGATCCGATCATCGTGACCGGAACCCCACAGCGCCGAACTTGACGCTCGGGGCGAGAACGGGGGGAGGCGATTCGGCACGGTCCGCGCATCTGTTCAATCCAGTAGTCCCGCTCGGACGGGTTGCGATCACCGGGCGCCAGCTGGCCGGGCCGGGCGAGAATCCTCCGATTCCCCGTCCGCCTTCCCGTTCCACCCGAATCGCCCAGCGCCCGTGACCTCCACCGACCTCCAGGGCTTCATCCTCACGCGCCACTGGCGTGATGCACCGACCGGCACCGAGATCGAGTACTGGCTGGCCACCGAGGCGGGGCCGAGGAAAGTGGTGCTGACCTCCCGCAGCAGCGTTGCGTTCGTCGCCGCCCGGCACAGGGCGGCTGTGGAAGCCCACCTCGCGGCCATGCTGGGCGTGCAGTTGCGCGAGCTGGAGCTCCGGAATTTCCAGCAGGAAGCCGTCCTCGGCATCTATGCGACGCACTTCCGCCAGATCGGCCGGTTGGCGCGCGCCCTGCAGGCGCAGGGCATCCCCTTGCTCGAAGCCGACGTGCGCCCGCACGACCGCTACCTGATGGAGCGCTTCATCACCGCCGGTGTGCGGGTGGAAGGCGGGCGCGCCGAGCGCGCCACGCTCGTCGACTGCAAGCTCAGTCCTGCGCCTGAATTCCGACCGGTACTCAAGGTCGTGTCGCTGGACATCGAGACGAGCCAGCATGAAGGGCTCTATTCCATTGCGCTGGACGGCACGGCGGAGCGCGTCGTCTTCATGCTCGGCGAGCCGCCGCCCGAGCCGGGCGACTCCATGGACTTCTCGCTCGTCTACTGCCCGACCCGCAAGGCCATGATCGAGCAGCTCAACGACTGGTTCGAGCGCAACGACCCCGACGTCCTCATCGGCTGGAACGTGGTCCAGTTCGACCTGCGCGTGCTGCAGAAGACCGCCAACGACTGCGGCGTGCCGCTGCTGCTGGGGCGGGAGCGCCGGCCCATCGAGTGGCGCACGCACCCGGGCAAGCAGGGCTACCTGTTCGCGCCCACGCCGGGGCGGATCGTCCTCGATGGCATCGAGGCGCTCCGGGCCGCGGTGTGGAGCTTTCCGTCCTTCAGCCTCGAGAATGTCTCGCAGACGCTGCTGGGCGAAGGCAAGGCCATCGGCGATGAGTACGACAAGATGGCGGAGATCGAGCGGCGGTATCAGCACGACAAGCCCGCGCTCGCGCTGTACAACATCCGCGACTGCGAGCTGGTCCTGCGCATCTTCGAGAAGGCGAAGCTGCTGCAGTTCATGATGGAGCGCGCCCAGGTCACCGGCCTGCAGGCCGACCACTTCGGCGGCTCCATCGCCGCATTCAGCCACCACTACCTGCCGCGGATGCATCGCCTGGGCTACGTGGCGCCGAACGTGGGCGAGATTGCGAGCAAGGCCTACCCGGGCGGCTACGTGATGGACTCGAAGCCGGGCTTCTACGACTCCGTCGTGGTGCTGGACTACAAGAGCCTCTATCCCTCGATCATCCGCACCTTCCTGGTCGATCCGGTGGGCCTCGTCGAGGGCTCGAACGCCGCCGATCCGACCGGGCTCATCCACGGACCGCAGGAGACTGTCTTCTCACGCGACAGGCACTGCCTGCCGCAGATCGTGACCACGCTCTGGCACGCGCGGGACGAAGCCAAGCGGGCGAAGAACGAGCCGCTGTCGCAGGCGCTGAAGCTGCTCATGAACTCCTTCGCCGGCGTGCTGGGCGCGTCCGAGTGCCGGTTCTTCAACCCGAAGCTGGTGTCCGCCGTGACCCTGCGCGGGCACGAGATGATGAAGCTCACGCGCGAGTTCGTGGAGCAGCGGGGCTACGAGGCGATCTATGGCGACACCGACTCGATCTTCATCTGGCTCCGGCGCACCCATACCAACGAGGAGGCGCATGCCGTCGCGGCTCGCCTGGCGGGCGACATCAACGACTGGTGGGCGCGCACGCTGCGCGAGGAACAGGGCCTGCAGAGCTTTCTCGAGATCGAGGTCGACACGCACTACAAGAAGTTCTTCATGCCCACCATCCGCGGCTCGGAGGTGGGCAGCAAGAAGCGCTACGCCGGACTCAGCGTGGATACCGCGGGCAACGAGGAGATGGTGTATCGCGGCCTCGAGATGGCGCGCAGCGACTGGACCCCGCTGGCGCGCCAGTTCCAGGAGGGCCTGCTGTCACGCATCTTCCAGGGTGAGCCCTACAAGGCCTTCGTGACCGACTATGCGAAGGCGACGCTGGCGGGCGCCAAGGACGACCTGCTCATCTACCGCAAGCGCCTGCGCCACCGGCTCGACGACTACCTGGTCAACGTGCCGCCCCAGGTGCGGGCCGCGCGCATCGCCGACGAGCACAACGCCCGGGTCGGCCGGACCCAGCAGTACCAGAAGGGCGGCTGGATCCAGTACGTCATGACCCGCAACGGGCCGGAGCCGCTGGAAACCCGCCATTCGCGCATCGACTACGAGCACTACCTCACCCGGCAACTGCAGCCGATCGCCGATGCCATTCTTCAGCCCATGGGCGACAGCTTCGCGGCCTTGACGACGTCGCAGCGCGAGCTCTTCGAGCCAGGATCGCCGTGAAGCGACCGCAGGATCAGGTGCCGGGTCGCGGGTCCTTGTCCGTAATGGACAGGTCGACCGGCACCCGCGTCTCGTGCCGGAGGTTTCCGGGCATCTCGAACACCACCGTGAGGTGCCCCTTGACGCGCTCGAAAGGCTTGTCCAGCTTCACGTAGAAGCCCCGCTGGCTGCTCAGGGCGTTGTCGTAGGTCCAGAGCGAAAAGTCCTGCAGCGACGACGCACCGCTGTCGTCCTTCAGGCGCAGCTTTTCGTTCTTCTCGTTGGTCAGCGCGTAGTCCTTGATCCGGTAGGTGGCAGCGTCGGCGATGTCGTCGTTCGTGTTGACGATGTGGCCGTTGCGTTGGTATTCGTCGACCTTGGCCTTGGGCAGCGGGTAGTAGGTCAACACGTCGAACGCGCTCGCCGGTTTTTTCCGGATCAGCGTCTGGTCGGAATTGATGACCATCACATGGGCACCGAGTTGCGCGAGCAGCGCCCGCGCCTGGTCCGGGGTGTACGGCTGGCGCGGTGCGGCGTGGGCCTGGGAGGCGGGCAGTGCGAACAGGGTGGACAGGACCAGCGGCAGCAGTTTCTTCATCGGGGAGCCCGTGCGGGACGAATGACGGATGCCGGCCATTAGGCCATGGCAGCGTCATGCCCCCGGTGCGCTCCTAGTCGTCGTCGCGCACCCGGTACTGCCCCATCAGCGTGCGCTGCACGGTCGGCGGCACGGCCTCGTAGTGCGACAGCGCGATGGTGTAGCGCCCCTGGCCGCTGGTCATCGCGTTGAGGCGCGACTGGTAGTTGGCCAGCTCGACCTCGGGCACCTGTCCGCCGATGGCCACCGTGCCGGCCCCCAGGCCCGACGTGCCAGTGACCAGGCCGCGCCGCGCCGACAGGTCGCTCGTGACGTCGCCCACGGCATGCTCGGGCACGGCGATCTCGATCTGCACGATCGGCTCGAGCACGGCCGGTTGCGCCTCGCGGATCGCCGCCATGAAGGCCTTGCGGCCGGCGGTCGCGAAGGCGATGTCCTTGCTGTCCACGCTGTGGTGCTTGCCGTCGTAGACCACCACGCGCACGTCGACCACCGGGTAGCCGGCGATCGCGCCGTACGCCAGTACCTCGCGCACGCCTTTCTCGACCGCGGGGATGAACTGGTTCGGAATGGCGCCGCCCCGGACTTCGTCGGCGAACTCGAAACCCGCGCCGCGCGCCAGCGGTTCGATGCGCAGGAAGACTTCGGCGAACTGGCCGGCGCCGCCGGTCTGCTTCTTGTGGCGGTGATGGCCCTCGGCCGGCGCGGTCACGGTCTCGCGGTAGGCGATGCGTGGCGGCCGCGTCTGGACCTCGAAGCGGTACACCTCGCGCAGGCGTTCGAGCACGAGGCGCAGGTGCAGCTCGCCGAGGCCGTAGAGCACCGTCTCGTTGGTCGCGGCCACATGCTCGATGCGCAGGCACGGGTCTTCGGCCGCGAGCTTGCCCAGGATTTCCCAGGCGCGCTGCTCGTCGCCATGGCGCTTGGGCTCCACGGCCAGGCCGTACACGGGCACCGGGAACGGCAGCGGCGCGAGGTGCACGTGGCTGTCTTCGGCCGCGTCGTGCAGCACGGCATCGAAATGGATCTCATCGACCTTGGCCACCGCCACGATGTCGCCCGGCACCGCGTGCGACACCTCGACGTGGTCCTTGCCCTGGAGCATGAACAGGTGCCCCACCTTGAACGGCTTGCGGCCGTCGCCGATGTAGAGCTGGCTGTCGCGCGTGACCGTGCCCTGGTGCACGCGAAAGATGCCCATCTTGCCGACATAGGGGTCGATCGTGACCTTGAACACGTGCGCCAGCACGTGCAGCGACGGGTCGGGCCGGGCCTGCATGGGCTGGGCCTGCGCGCCTTCGCCGACGAGGAACTCCGGCGGGTTGGCCTCGGTCGGGTCGGGCAGGAGCTTGACGATCACGTCCAGCAGCTCGGCCACGCCGGCGCCGCTGCGCGACGAGGTGAAGCACACCGGAATCAGGTGGCCTTCGCGCAGCGCCTGCTCGAGCGGCGCGTGCAGCTCGGACGGGTCGACGTCGCCCTCTTCGAGGTAGCGGTCGACGAAGGCCGCATCGACCTCGACCACCTGTTCCACCAGCGCGCGGTGCGCCGCTTCGACGGGCCCGAAGTCGGAGCGTCCGAAGCGGTTGAAGAAGCAGTCGATCACCTGCCGGTTGACCCCATCGGGCACGTTCAGCGGCAGGCATTCACGGCCGAAGGTGGCCTGGATGTCGGCCAGCAGGCCCGACAGCGAGACGCCCTGCGAATCGATCTTGTTGACGATGATCATGCGGGCCAGGTGGCGCGAGGCCGCGTACGCCATCATGCGCACCGCCATCGGCTCGATGCCGGTGGCGGCATTGATGACCACCGCCACCGTCTCGACCGCCTCCAGCGCCGGCAGGCTCTGGCCGAGAAAGTCGGGGCCGCCGGGCGTGTCGATGAGGTGGATGCGCGTGGCGGCGTGCGTGAGGTGCATCACCGAGGCGTTGAGCGAATGCAGCATGCGGCGCTCGAGCGGGTCGTGGTCGCTGACGGTGCTGCCGCGCTCGACGCTGCCGCACGCGCCGACGGCGCCCGCCTTGAACAACAGGGCCTCGGCCAGGGAGGTCTTGCCAGCGGCCGCCGCGCCCACCAGCGCCAGCGTTCGCACTGCTTCCATTTCGGCCGCGAGGCCGTTCGATCGGCTTGGCATGGCGGGACTCCTTTGCGCGTCCGCAAGGCCGGCCCGGCGGCCCGCAAGGGCTCGGGTGCTGCGCATCGACGCCGGGGCAGCGTACGGGATTGACCGTGCCGATGCAAGCCGGGGAGGGCGCGCCGGTCAGCCGCTCAGGGCTCCTGCGGCGCGGTGCCTTCGGATGGCGGCCGGTCGGCGGGCAACCTGCCCAGCCGCGAGGAGGTCGCGCGCTCCGTGCGGATCTTGCGCAGCGTGTTCGTCAACGCCTGCGGGCTCGTGTTGAGCTGCCTCGCCGCCTTGGCCGGGCGCATGCCCTCGACCAGCACCAGCCGCGCGGCGGCAAGGGACGGGGTGGCTTGCAGGTGCAGCAGCTCGGCCACCTGCCAGAACTCGGCCGAGGTGAAGGTGCCGAGGTCCGGCGGTAACGAGCGCGAAGGGACGGCCTGGCGTTTCTCGAAAACGCAGTGGGGCGCCGGGTCCATCTGCCCGACCCGCGCGACCAAGGCCTCGAGGTAGGCCTGCGTGGCGGGGGTGTTGGAAACCCAGTTCGAATGGATGACCAGCTTCGTCCCGTCGTCGGGGAACGTGTGCTCCCAGCTGACCCTCAACTCCGTCATGGCTGGCTGCGGAACGAGCGCAGCGTGGGGCGGCTCGTTTCCATGTGATTTTTTTGCATTCGTGCAGTATGTCGCGACAACTCGCGCATTCTTTTGTCGATGTCGCCAGTGTGACCGATGAAGGCGGGTTTTATCCCGGGCTTTCGGTGTAGGCGAATGGAAAGACGGGCTGCCTCGCGGCGATGTGGCACGCGATGCCCACCGGTCACCGGAGGCGAGCCAAGAAGGGCGCACGAACACGCGCCGCGCGCGACCGGCGCGGCGAGGGCTGTCTTCCTTGCGGTCTGTCCGCCCTAGGCCGATGCGGCCGATGGCTGGGCGGATGCGGCCTGCGGTTGTTCCTGCGAGGTGCGAACCGGCGCGGGGGGACCGCAGTCGTCCGGCATCTTGCGCGAGGTGCCTCTCACGAGGTGGCGGGGCACGTGGTGTGTCTTGATGAAAAGCGCCAGCGCCTCGCTGCGCGCGGGCTCGGAGACCGGTAGAAACATGTGCAAAGCGCTCATGGTGTCGTTCCGTCGATGCCAGGCAGGAAGGCGGCGCACCCGCTTGTGCCGGGTGGCTGGCGACCCCTGGCATGGCCGCCCGGCGAGCATTATGAGCGTCTGGATCAACCGCGTTGGCGCTGATGTTTTCGGGCGTTCGGCCGCGCCAGAATGCTTGCTTGTCAACAGGAGCACACCCCATGGGCCACACCGCAACGATCGTCTCCACGGACGTCAATTTCAACCACCGCATCCAGGTCGGCAAGTTCCAGCTCGTGGCGGACGAGCCGGCGTCGCTGGGCGGGCAGGGCGCGGGGCCGGCGCCCTATGACTACTACCTGGCCGCGCTGTCCGCCTGCACCGCGATCACGCTGCGGATGTACGCCCAGCGCAAGGGCTGGGAGCTGGGCGAGTTCAAGGCCGAGCTGAGCTTTTCGAAAGACGCGGACGGCAAGGCGCACATCCACCGCGTGCTGGACGCCAGCGCACCGCTGACCGATGCGCAGTGGAGCCGGCTGCTCGAGGTGGTGGCCAACACGCCCGTCACGAAGACGATGCGCGAAGGCGCCGAGATCACGAGCGAGCGTGGGGTGGCTGCGGCCTGATTCAGGCAGCAGGCGCGGCGCTGTTCAGCGCCGCGAGATCACGCGAACCACCGGTTCGCTGTGCACGCGGAAACCCATGCGCTCATAGATGCGCCGCGCGCCCGCGTTGCCCTGCATCACATGCAGCACGGGCATTTCGCCACGCTGCATCTGCTGCGCCACCAGGCGCGTGACGAGGCGCTTCGCGTAGCCCTTGCCCTGCGCGTCGGGGTGCGTGCAGACACCGCTGATCTCGCGCAGCGTGCCGGCGGCCATGCGTTCGCCGGCCATCGCCACGAGACGGCCGTTGTCGTCGAAGCAGCCGAAATACTCGCCGAGTTCGATGGTCCGCGTGGAGAAGGGACCGGGGCGCGTCAGGTCGGCCAGGGCCAGCACTTGTTCCAGATCTGCTGCGCCCAGTCGAACGACATCGGGGAGCGTGTCGGCCACGGGCACAGTCGCGTCCCAGATCATCTTCACGATGACCGACTCCATGTCGACCTGCCAGGTGGACGGTGCGGTGCCCGACCAGCCGATGGCATAGAAGTGCTCGTCCGGCGTGCAGAAGGGCAGGAGCGCGTCGAGGTCGGGGTGCAGTGCGTCGGCAAAACCGACGATGGGGGAGAAGCCTGTGGCGTACCGGCGGGAGGTCGCTGTGCCGCTGGCATAGGGCGCATGCGGGCCTGAAAGGGCGTGCCAGGTGAGGTTCGTGAGGAGGTCTGTCATGGGACTGGATTCTTGCGGTCTGACAGGGACCGTTTTGCGCCGACCGTTGATGTGGGGGCGGCGCCTCCTCGTCGGTGACGAGGAGGTGTGTCGCGTCACGAGGCGAGGGCAACCTCGCCGGCGTCGGCGACTCAGTGCATCAGCACTTCATGGCCGTGGCTTGTGCGGCGAAGGCGTCGGAAGCGGCCTTGCAGGCAGCGCCGAGTTGGGCGGCGTTGGCGCCGTAGCTGGCCCAGGTGGCCTTGGTCTGCTCGAGGCTGCCCTTGAGCGCGTCGGCGGCGGCACCGCTTTGCTTGCCCACGCAGGCGCTCACCTTGTCCAGGTACTCCTGGCATTCCTTGGGCACGTCGGCCGATGCCGTCGTGGTGGCAGCGGGCGCGGCAGCAGCCGGTGCGCTGGCGGCCGGTGCGGGTGCCGGCGTGGCCGGTGCGGTGGCAGCAGGTGCTGCGGGTGCGGCCGGCGCTGCGGGCGTGGACTCTTGCTTCGAGCAAGCGGTGATGGCGGCAGCCACGAAGATGAGTGCGAGCAGTTTGTTCATTTTTTCTTACATGAGCGAGTTGGATGATGTGCCACGCCTCGTGTCCTCCGGCGCGCAGTGCGCACACCAGGAACGCAAGATTCGGGGCCGGAACAGTATCACCGCGCCCTGTGCAACAGACCCCCGCGAAGGCAGGAATCGGGGGTCTGCAGATGCTCCAAAAACGTAACAATTATCTTGAATCGTTAAATATTGCCGGGTTAAGCAGTCGAAGCTGCGCGGGCGTACACAGGGGGCGTGATGGCCCGCCGAACCGGGTGCTCGACCGGCCTCGCATCTGCAAGCGGATGTTGTTGATTCTTTCGAATTACATCGAAGCGACGAGGCCGCGCGAAGTTTCCCGGAGGCGCGGCGCGGGCCATTTCCGGAGTCGGCCGATCGGCCTGTCGTGCCTCTTCAGCGGTCACGCACATGGTTACAACCCCGTGCCGCAGACCCGCTCCTCGCGGTGCGCGGCAGCCGGCGGGACATGGCCGGATGTGGCCCGGTTCCCGGTCGATCGAATTGCCGCCGGACCCTTGGCTTGTGCATTGCATCAATTAATTCTTATGGCAAAGGTTCTCATTGCAGGATGGCATGCACATGCTCTTTCAGTTGTGAATCGGCTGCGATGAATTGAGGCGTTGGTGCGCCATTCATGACGACCGAGTTCTTTGTCATCAAGGAATAGGGAATTCCCACCCCGATTTTCTACGGAATCCCGTAGTTGAAAATCGGAAATAAATCGGGTAATTAAATCGCGCGAAATTTGCAAAGGCTTCGATCGCCTTGCTGTCGAGGGAGGATCGCCTTGTGCGGAGAGGAGTACGGCGATGGATATGCCTCACATATGAGCCGGCGAATGGCTCACTATGAGCGGGTAACAATTAATTTCAAATTGATGGGAAAAGCAAAGGAAGCCGTTGTTTTTGCGATTTTTTGACGGTATTGGCTCGAAAAGATAGAACGTTAATAGTGGACACATTTGCATATTTGTCGTCACACTTTGAGCCATGCCAAGGTCTCAATCGCCCCAATTCCTTCGCCCACGCGCTCATCGATTTGCGCTGGAAAGCCGGCAGCTATTTGATGGCGCCGCTTTTGTGGAGGCCGCCGCGGCGGCACCGGCGGACGCGCCGCAGGGCCCGCACGGGGATGCGCCGCATGCCGCGGACGCGGCGGCACCCGTTGCCGTGCCGCATGGGCGCGAAAGCACGCCCGAAGCGGACGCGCGATCCGCGCCCGGCCCGGCCCCGGCCTCGTCCAGCGAGGTCTACGTCGTCGACAAGAACGTTGCCAATTGGCAGCAGCTCGCAGCCTCGGTGCCGCAGGGCGCCGGCCTGATCCTGCTGGACACCGGCTCGTCCGGCGTCGAACAGCTGCGCCAGGCGCTCGAGGGGCGCAGCGGCCTCACGGCGCTGCACATCCTCAGCCACGGCAGCGCGGGCGAGATCACGCTGGGCAACGAAACCCTCGACGTCGCCGGCCTGGCGCGCTCGGCCGGCGCCTGGCAGGCGATCGGCGCGAGCCTGGGCGCGAACGGCGACATCCTGCTCTACGGGTGCGACGTGGGCGCCGACGGGCAACGCTTCGTGCAGGCCCTGGGTCGCGCCACGGGCGCCGACGTGGCGGCGTCGAGCGACGCCACCGGCGCCGCCTCGCGCCAGGGCGACTGGTCGCTCGAAGTCGCGACGGGCCTCATCGAGTCGCGCGCCTTCGCCGCCGCCGACTACGACGGCCTGCTGGCCGCGCCCACCGTGTCGACGACCACGCCGCGCCTCACGGTCAGCGAACCCAGCTCGCTCAACGCGCCGGGCGCCGACCGCGCCACGCTCAGCGGCTGGACGCTCACCGACGACGGCGCGGGCAACGTCACGGTCGACGTGACCGTCGAGAACCCCGCGCTGGGCGCGCTGTCCAGCGCCAGCATGAGCGGCGTCACCACCGTGCCCGGCGGCTACCGCTTCGTCGGCAGCGTGGCCGATGCCAACGCCTGGATCAACCAGCTGGTGTTCACCGCCGCCGACACCGAATTGGGCAACGCCACGGCCACCACGCGCATCCTGGTGTCGATCACCGATTCGGAAACGCCGGCGCTCACCGCCAACCGCGCGCTCGACGTGACGATCACGCCGTCGAACGACCCGACCACGGTGGCCGACGCGGCGCAGACGGTCTCCGAGGGCGGCACCACGCTGCTGACCGGCACCACGCTCGACGCCGTCGACCCCGAGGTGACGGTCGGCTCGCAGAACACCGGCCAGATCGTCTACGGCATCGCGACCAACACCACGCACGGCTACCTCACGCTCAACGGCGAACGCATCGGCGTGGGCTCGGTCTTCACGCAGGCCGACGTGCTCGCGGGCCGCGTCGCCTATGTGCACACGGCCACCGGCGCGGACCAGAACCTGGACGACAGCTTCGTCATCGTGGTCAACGACGGCGCCACGCCGCTGGCCGGCTCCGACCACGCCACCATCACACTGAACGTCACGCCGCTGAACCAGCCGCCGGTGGTCTCGGGCGGGGGCAGCGTGTTCGAAGGGCAGCCACCCAACGCCATCGACCCCGGCGGCAACCCGGCCTCGGTCGTGGGCAACTTCATCGTCGCCGACGGCGGCGGCGACGATGCCAGCGGCGACCTCACGGTGCGGCTGACCAGCCTGCCCACCGACGGCACGCTGTACTTCACCGGCACGGTGCTGATCGGCGGCGTGCCCCAGAACGTCACCAACCGCGCCATCACGCAGGCCGACATCGATGCCGGCTTCGTGTTCGGCTACGACGACCGCGGCGGCCTCACCTACGGCAACAACGGCCAGCGCGACAACAACGGGCAGAGCTACCCGTTCACCGACGGCTTCGGCGTCACGGTGAGCGACGCCGGCGGCGGCACGGGCACGCCGTCGTCCACCTCGGGCACCATCGCCATCAACGTGCGTCCGGCCAACGACGACCCGGTGCTCGACCCCGGCAGCACGCTCGAGGCGACCGTGGACCCGGCGGGCGGCGGCTACACCGTGACGCTCACGCCCGGCATGCTCGGCGCGACCGACGTCGATTCGAGCGACGACAACCTGACCTTTGCCGTCACCTCGATGAACGGCCTGAACCAGGGCTACCTGTTGCTCGACGGAAAGATCCTGCCGCCGGGCGGCACCTTCACCATGGAAGACGTGCGTTCGGGCCGCGTGCAGTACGTGCAGACGCAGGGCGCGGCGGCGGGCGACACCGACACCTTCAGCTTCCAGGTGGTCGACAACACGCTCGGGCCGACCTGGGACGCCAACGGCAACACCGTGATCCGCGAGGGCGCCGACCGCAACCCCGACGGCACGCTGAAGACCTACGAGTTCACGATCAACCTCGTCGAAACCCCGGCGGGCAACGGCGATCCGCTGCAGACCATCGACGGCACCGTCACCACCTCGGGCTCCAACCACGCGGGCACCGACCAGAACGGCGCCACGCGCGGCACGCTCAGCGAAGGCGGCTCGGTGGTGCTGGGCGGCACCGGCTCCGACTTCAACACCGTGCCGGGCCTGAGCTACGTGGTCGAAGGCGTGCCGCCGTCGCAGGTGATCTACACGGTCACCGACTACACCGGCACCACGGGGCCCGTGCGCAACGGCGTGCTGCAGCGCTTCGACGGCGCGGCCTGGGTCGACATCGACACCTACGAGACCTTCACGCAGGAAGACCTGAACGCCGGGCGCATCCGCTTCCAGCACGACGGCGACGTGGAAGACTTCGAATCGGCCGTGTCGCTCTCGGTGACGGCCGGCGTCGCCGTCGGCGGCGTGCGCAACGTCTGGAACACCAGCTTCTCGTTCTTCATCACGCCGGTCAACGACGTGCCCGTGGCCACCGGTTCGTCGAACACGGTCATCCGCGAAGGCGAGACCGCCTACCTCACGACCGGGCAGATCCGCGTCGTCGATGCCGACGATGCCGCGAGCGAAAGCTACCTCGAAGGCTCGGCCACGCTGCTGAACGGCGACCCGAACTACGCCTTCAACAACGCCGGCAGCGGGCCGGGCGCGATGCAGTTCGAGTTCGACAGCCTGCCCACCGGCGGCCAGCTGCAGTACTGGAACGGCGCCGCCTGGGTGGCCGTGGCCGTGGGGCAGCGCATCGACGCCTCGCTCATCACCGGCAGTGCCGGCACCACGGGCCTGCGCTTCGTGAGCGACGGCTCCGAGGTGCGCACCACCCAGTTCAACGTGCATGCCGTGGACCGCTGGGGCGCCGCGTCGAACCCCGTCACCGTCGGCATCCAGATCACCAACGTCAACGACGCGCCGGTGATCGCGCCCGACCCGACGCAGCCCGACCCGCCCGGCACCGCCAACCAGCCGCTGACCGTGGCCGAGGGCGGGCGCGGCCAGATCACGCCGGGCATGCTCAGGGCCTTCGACCCCGACAGCACGCTCACGCAGCTGCAGTACACGATCACCTCCGTCACCACGCACGGGCGCATCATGTACTCGACCGACGGCGTCAACTTCGTGGCGCTGGGTGTGGGCTCCTCGTTCACGCAGGCCGATGTGAACGCCGGGCGCATCTACTATTTCAATTCGGGCGACGAATCCGACGGCCACACCGAAGCCAACGGCGATCCGCCGAGCGACCGCTTCACCTTCACGCTGAGCGACGGCGACAAGGAACAGACCGGCGGCCAGTTCTGGATCTACGTCACGCCGCTGAACGACGCGCCCACGGTGACCGCACCGGCCGGGCCGATCGACATCGACAGCAGCAACCCGGCGCACAACCCCGTGCCCGGCTTCAACGTCGGCGACACCGACCTGGACGCGGTGATCCAGGGCGAGACCGACTTCGTCCAGGTGACGGTGCGGCTGCTGGACGCCAACGGCAACCCGCTGAATGCCGCGGCCTACGCGGGCGCCACCATCGGCTCGACCTCGATGGGCGGCGTGACCGTCGACGCCGACAAGAACGGCAGCGGCGACTTCCTCACGCTGCGCGGCACGCGCGCCCAGGTGAACGCCGCGCTCGCCGGCCTGACACTGACCTTCGACACCGACCGCGACCAGGCCTATCGGCTGCAGGTGATCGTCGACGACCGCCTGCGCGACACCGCCACCGGCGTGCTGCAGCCCGGCGCCAACGGCGGCCCGCAGAACGAGCCGAGCGTTCCGGGCGGGCCGAACATCACGATCCCGACCACCGAGTACGACTGGTACGCCGACACGGTGCCCACCACCGGCGACATCACGGGCAACATCGCGGCCGCCTCGGTGCTGGTGCGCGCGTCGAGCGAGAACGACCCGGGCGTGCTGGTCGTGCCGCCCGCGCACACGGTCTACGAAGACCAGCCGACCTACATCGGCGCGGGCTTCGTGGTGTCCGACCCCGAGTCGGCCGCCTTCGGCACGCCCATCACGCTGCGACTGACCGTGCCCAACGGCACGCTGGGCATCGGCGGCACCGGCGGGCAGACGAGCTTCACGCTGCCCAGCGGGCGCGTCGTGACCATCGCCGGCGACAACACCGGCGCGCTCACGCTCGCCGGGCGCGCCAGTGACATCCAGGAGCTGATCACCAGCGGCGCCGCCACGGGCCTGACCTACCGCAGCGCCACCCACGTCAACCACGACCTCAACGGCGCCGACGCCGGCGACGTGACGCTCACCGTCTCCTTCGACGACACCGGTTCGCAGATCGGCGGCGACACCGGCGGCGGCAGCGTGTCGAACAACCCGCCCGACATGACGATGGCGCTGACCATCGTGGCGGTCAACGACGCGCCGACGGCCGGGCTCACGCCGGGCACCAACCCGAACACGCCGCTGTACCTGACGGGCGGCAGCACGCCGTCGGCCGTGCCGGGCTTTGTCGTGCGCGACCTGGACATCGACGGCGACGGCGGCGGCATCGCGCCCGGCGAAGCCGATTTCCTGCAGGTCACCGTGCGCATCACCAACGGCACGGGCGCGCCGCTGGGCGCGGCGCAGTACACGGACGGCGGCAGCGACGCCATCACCATCACCTCGAGCAATGCAGCCGGCTCGGGCGTGACCATCGACAGCACCTACGACGGCACCGGCAGCGCACTCGTCATCCGCGGCACGCGCGCGCAGGTGCAGGCCTACCTCGATGGCCTGCAGGTGGCGCTGGGCGGCAGCCTGGCCAACACCGACCAGGCCTACCGCGTGCAGGTCATCGTGGACGACCGCCTGCGCGAGAACAGCAGCGGCGCGCTGGCGGGCGGCGCCAACGGCGGCCAGAACAACAACGCGAACGGCGGCACGGTGGCGGTGCCCACCACCAACGTCAACCCCTACGCGCTGATCCCCGCGGGGCTGACGGCCAACGTGGCCTCGGCCTACCGCACGCTGTTCCCGTCGTCGATCAACGACCCGGCCCACATCGCGGCCGGCAACCCGACGGTGGACGAGGGCAACGGCAGCGTCACGCTGACCGGCCTCACGGTCACCGACCAGGACGCGGCCGCCACCGACGTGCTGACAGCCACGGTGTCGGT
Source organism: Variovorax sp. GW821-FHT09D07 (assembly GCF_059416345.1). NCBI lineage: Bacteria > Pseudomonadati > Pseudomonadota > Betaproteobacteria > Burkholderiales > Comamonadaceae > Variovorax > Variovorax sp. GW821-FHT09D07. The sequence continues at coordinate 958,953 of NZ_JBWKOY010000001.1, read as the reverse complement.
GCCCCCGGGCTTCGTCATCAACGGCGTGGGCGGCAGCGGCGGCACGGTCGGCCCGTTGGGCGGCGCCAGCATCACCATCACCGGCACACTGGCGCAGATCAACAGCCGCATCAACGCCATCTCGATCGCGCTGCCCGACGCCCCCGGCGCCGCGCTGCCGGCCGACTGGAACGGCACCTTCACCGTGACCGTGGTGGTCAACGACGAGGGCCACACCGGCGGGCGTCCGGGCGTCCTGGCGCCCGGCGACAACAGCACGACCGGCACCTTCGCCTACGCGGACGGGGTCGGCAACCGCCTGGTCACCACGCGCACCTTCGTCTTCACGGTGGCGCCGGTCAACGACGCGCCGGTGGTGGTGGGCGGCACCACCCAGACGCTGCCGAACGTCACCGAAGACGTGGGCAACAACGCGGCCGGCACCCCCGTGGGCACCCTGTTCGGCTCGCACTTCGACGACGGCGCCGACCTGATCGACAACAGCGGCAACGGTGGCACCGGCGGCAGTTCGTCCGACACCTTCTTCGGCGTCGCGATCACGGGCCACGTCCCGGACCCCGCGCAAGGGGCCTGGCAGTACTCGCTGGACAACGGCACCACCTGGATTCCCGTCGGCGCACGCACCGACGGCACGGCCCTGGTGCTGGCGGCCGACGCGCAGCTGCGCTTCGTGCCGGCCGCCAACTTCCACGGCACGCCCACCACGCTGACCGTGCGGCTGGTCGAGACCGACACCAACAACGACAGCGCCACCGCCGACCCCACCTCGGGCAGCCAGGTCGACACGTCCGGTGCCCGCAATGGCGGCACCACCGTCTACAGCGCCGGCACCATCGTGCTCGGCACCACGGTGATCAACGTGAACGACCGGCCGACGGCGACCGATGCGACCGTGCCCGCCGGCGTCGAGGACGTGACGGGTGCCGGCGTGCGCGTCGACACGCTGCTGGGCGACGGCTACGGCGACGCGACCGACAACCAGACGGCCATCAGCGGCGGCGGCGATGCATCGACCTCGTTCGGCGGCATCGCCATCGTGGGCAACAACGCCAACGCCGCGCAGGGCGCGTGGGAGTACAGCCTGAACGGCACCGACTGGCTCGCCGTGCCGACGGGCGCCTCCGACACCAGCGCCTTGCTGCTGCCCACCAGCGCGCAGCTGCGCTTCGTGCCGGCGGCCGACTTCAACGGCACGCCCGGCGGGCTGGTCGTGCGCGTGTCCGATGCGCCGGTGGCGGCGGGCAGCGGCGACATCAGCGCCATCGTCAACGACGCCACCAGCCAGTGGTCGGTGCTGCGCAACGTGTCGACCAGCATCGCGCCGCGCAACGACGCACCGGTGATCGGCGGCACCACCGGCGCGACCGCGGTGGAGAACAACCAGACCGGCACCGGCGTCAGCATTCCGCCCGTGGCGCTGGTCAGCGGCGGCACAGTCGGCGACCTCGACCTGGCGACCACGCCCGGCCTGGCCGCTGGCGTGTTCGGCGCGGGTTCGCTCACCGTGAGCCTGGACGGCTACCAGCCGGGCGACCAGCTGTTCGTCAACGGCGCGCTGCCCCCGGGCGTCACCGTCTCGGGCGGCAACGGCGCGCCGCTGGTGGTGCAGTTCGACGCCGACACCACCGTGGCGGAGGTGCGGGCGGTGCTCGACCAGCTGTCCTACCGCAGCAGCAGCGACAACCCGACGGCGTTCGGCACCGACAACGAGCGCGTCTACTCCATCGTGCTCAACGACGGCAACAACGTGCAGCCCGGCGGCAACGCGGGCGGCCCGCAGCCGCTGAACAGCAACGTGCTCACCGGCACGCTCACGATCACCGCCGTGAACGACCCGCCGACCGCGGTCGACGACACGCACAGCATCGACGAAGACACGCCCTCGGTGGGCAGTAACGTCATCAGCGGGCGCATTCCAGGCGAGGCCGACCACGACCCAGACAGCACCACGCTCACGGTCACCAGCATCCGCACCGGCCCCGAGGCCGGCGCCGGCACGGCCGGCACGCTGGGCAGCCCGCTGACTGGCACCCACGGCAGCATCGTGCTGAACGCCGACGGCAGCTACACCTACACGCTGGACAACACCGACCCGCGCGTGCAGGCGCTGATCGCCGGCGAGACGCTCACCGACCTGTTCACCTACGCCATCTCCGACGGCGCGGGCGGCACCGACACCGCGCAGATCACCATCACGATCCGCGGCGCCAGCAACGACGTGCCGGGCATCACGGTGACCGACGCCAACGGCAACGCGACCGGCCAGGTGACGGTGCACGAGTCGGGCCTGACGAGCGTGGGCGACACGAGCGAGACAGCGGGCGCCGGCTTCAATATCGCGGCGGCCGACGGCGTGGCGAGCATCAACGTGGGCGGCACGATGGTGACGCTGGCGCAGCTGCAGGCCCTCACGCCGGGCGCACCGATCACGATCACCACGCCCGACGGCCAGATCCGCCTCACGGGCTTCAGCGGCACCACGCTGTCCAACGGCGTCGTGACCGGCGGCACGGTCAGCTACACCTACACGCTGACCTCGGCGCAGAACCACAGCGCGGGCGAAGTGACCGAGGCGGTGGCGCTGAGCGTGACCGACCGCGACGGCGACGTGGCCAGCGGCACGCTCACGGTGCTGATCGTGAACGACGTGCCCACCGCGAACCCCGACACCAACAGTGTCACCGAAGACACCGCGCCGAACCCCGTGAGCGGCAACGTGAAGACCAACGACCGCGAGGGCGCGGACACGGCCGTGCCGGTGACCGGCGTGAGCTTCGGCGGCAACGCAGGCACGGTGGGCAGCGCGCTGGGCATGGAATACGGCAGCATCGTGCTGAACGCGAACGGAACCTACAGCTACACGCTGAACAACAGCGACCCGCGCGTCAACGCGCTGAAGGACGGCGAGACGCTCACGGACACGGTGAGCTACACCCTCACCGATGCCGACGGCGACACCTCGACCACCACGCTGACGATCACCATCCACGGCCGCACCGACGCCAGCCCCGAGATCGTGCCGTTGGACGGCAACGGCGCGGCCACGGGCCAGACCGAGGTCTACGAGCGCGGCCTGGTCGACGGCCCGGGCGGTCCCGATGCACGCGAGAACGGCAGCGGCGTCGTCACGGTGTCGGCGGCCGACGGCCTGCAGACCGTCACCGTGGGCAACCGCACGCTGACGCTGGCCGAGCTGGCCAACCTGGGCACCACGCCGGTCGTCATCACGACGCCGCTGGGCACGATCACGCTGACGGGCTTCACGGCCACCACCTCGGTGGGCGGCGTGCCGACGGCGGGCAACCTGGCCTACACCTACACGCTGCGCGCGCAGGTGTCGCAGCCGAACGCGACCGAGAGCACGGAAGCCATCGACCTGCAGGTGACCGACGCCGGCGGCGCCACGGCCACGGGCACGCTCACCGTGCGCATCGTGGACGACGTGCCGCAGGCCACCGACGACACGGCCGCCATCACCGAAGACGCCGCGCCGAACACGGTGTCGGGCAACGTGGCGACCAACGACACCATCGGCGCGGACGACCGCAACGTGGCGCCGGTGACGGGCGTGAGCTTCGGCGGCGCGGCCGGCACGGTGGGTGCGTCGATCACCACGACCTACGGCGCCATCGTGCTGAACGCCGACGGCAGCTACACCTACACGCTGAACAACACCGACGCGCGCGTGCAGGCGCTGTCGGTGGGCGAGACGCTGACCGAGCAGGTGCGCTACACGATCACCGATGCCGACGGCGACACCAGCACCGCCACGCTCACGATCACCATCCGCGGCGCCAACGACCTGCCGGGCATCGCCGTCACCGATGCCAACGGCGCGGCGACCGGGCAGGTCACGGTGTTCGAGTCGGGCCTGGTGAGCATCACCGACACGGGCGAGCGCGCCGCCAGCAGCTTCAACATCACCGCGCCGGACGGCGTGGCCAGCATCAACGTCGGCGGCACGGTGGTGACGCTGGCGCAGCTGCAGGCGCTCACGCCGGGCGCGCCGGTCACGATCACCACGCCCGACGGGCAGATCCAGCTGACGGGCTTCAGCGGCACCACGCTGCCCAACGGCATCGTGACCGGCGGCGCGGTCAGCTACACCTACACGCTGGGCGCCCCGCAGAGCCATCGCTCCGGCGGCGTGCTGACCGAGGTGACCGAGCAGATCGCGCTGTCGGTGACCGACCGCGACGGCGACGTGGCGAACGGCACGCTCACCGTGCTCATCGTCAACGACACGCCGCAGGCCACCGACGACACGGCCGCCATCACCGAGGACGCGGTGCCCGACACGGTGAGCGGCAACGTGAAGGCCAACGACCGCGACGGCGCGGACAACGGCAACGGCGTGCCGGTGACGGGCGTGAGCTTCGGCGGCGCGGCCGGCACGGTGGGCGTGTCGCTCACGACCACGTACGGCGCCATCGTGCTGAACGCCGACGGCAGCTACACCTACACGCTGGACAACGACAACGCCGCCGTCAACGCGCTCAAGACCAACGAGCAGCTGACCGAGACGGTGCGCTACACGATCACCGACGCCGACGGCGACACCAGCACCGCCACGCTGACGATCACCATCCACGGCCGGCTGGACGGCGACCCGGCCATCGGCGCGGTGGACGGCAACGGCGCGGCCACGGGACAGGCCGAGGTGCACGAGCGCGGGCTGGTCGACGGCCCGGCCGGCCCCGACACCCGCGAGCGCACCACCGGCACGATCGTGGTCTCGGCGAGCGACGGCATGCGCAGCGTCACCGTGGGCGGGCGCACGCTGACGCTGGCCGAGCTGGCGAACCTGGGCACGACGCCGGTCACCATCGACACGCCGCGCGGCACGCTGGTGCTCACCGGCTTCACGCCCACCAGTTCGGTGGGTGGCGTGCCGACGACGGGCGAACTGGCCTACACCTACACGCTGGACGGGCAGGTGGCGCAGCCGAACGCGACCGAGAGCACGGAAGACATCGCGCTGGTGGTGACCGACGCCGGCGGCGACACGGCCACGGGCACGCTCACCGTGCGCATCGTGGACGACGTGCCCGAGGCCGTGAACGACACCAACGCCATCACCGAGGACGGCGCGCCGAACACGGTGGGCGGCGACGTGAAGGCCAACGACATCGTCGGCGCCGACGACGCCAACGGCGTGCCGGTGACGGGCGTGAGCTTCGGCGGCGTGGCCGGCACGGTGGGCGTGCCGATCACCACCACCTACGGCCGCATCGTGCTGAACGCCGACGGCAGCTACACCTACACGCTGAACAACGCCGACCCGCGCGTGCAGGCGCTGGTCGTGGGCGACACGCTGACCGAGGTGGTGAGCTACACGATCACCGACGCGGACGGCGACACCAGCACCGCCACGCTGACCCTCACCATCCACGGCGCCAACGACGGCGTGACGCTGGTGATCGGCGACAACAACGGCCCCGACACGGCAGGGCAGGCCACCGTGTACGAGCGCGGCCTGGTCGAGCCGGGCGACGCGAGCGAGACCGTCTCGGGCAGCTTCTTCGTCACCGCGCCCGATGGCCTGGGCAGCATCGCGGTGCACGGCACCACGCTCACGCCGGCGCAGCTGGCCGCGCTCGGCACCAGCCCGGTCACCATCGCCACCGACCGCGGGCGCATCACGCTCACCGGCTTCGATGCGGCCACGGGCACCGTGCGCTACACCTACGTGCTGGGCGCCGCGCAGAGCCATGCGGGCGGGCAGGTCACCGACGACATCGCGCTGCAGGTGACCGACCGCGACGGCGACACCACGCAGGGCACGCTGCGCGTGCTGGTGATCGACGACGTGCCCACGGCACGCAACGACGCCACCGCCATCGGCACCACGCGCCCCGGCGCCACGGCCACCGGCAACGTGTTCGGCGGCAGCGGCATGGGCGCGAACGACGTGGCCGACCGCCTGGGCGCGGACGGCACGCCGACGCCGGTCACGGGCGTCTCTTTCGAGGGCGTGGCCGGCACCATCGGCGGATCGACGGCGGGCCGCTACGGCAACCTGCGCCTGAACGCCGACGGCAGCTACAGCTATTCGGTGAACGCCAGCAATGTGCGCGTGGCCTCGCTGGGCGACGGCCAGACGCTGACCGAGGTGTTCGACTACGTCATCACCGACGCCGACGGCAGCACCAGCACGGCGAAGCTGGTCGTCACCATCAACGGCACCTCGCAGCACCGGCCGCTCACGGGTGACCAGGTGTTCCCGGCGGACTTCGGCGACCCCAGCCGCCGCATCGACCAGTCGATGACACCGGCGCTGTTCGTGCAGATCGCGGTGCAGGAATCGCAGCGCCTGAGCCAGAGCTTGTCGGGCGCGATCGCCGCGCGCGCGCTGGGCGGCGACCGCCTCTTCGGCGAGGACCGTCCCACCGACCTGTGGGGCGAGCCGCAGGGCGTGGACTACGCCGAGCACGTGAGCCGCGACGGCGTGGCCTTCTCGCTGCGCATGGTGCGCGACGTGGAGCAGACGCTCGCGCTGCGCGGCGTCACGGCCGGCAAGCTGGTCGACGGCGCGAGCCCGCTGTTCGGCGACTTCGACAGCTTCTCGGCGCCGCAGCAGCAAGCGCCGCAGGAGGCGCCGGCGCGCGAAGGCGGGCGCATCGTGGTGCCGCGTGCCGATGCGGCGCATCCGTCCACCGAGCCCGCGCAGGCCGATGCGGTGCCGGCGGCCGGTGCCGCCGCGCCGGTGGCCGCCGACACGGCGCGCTCGTTCTCCAGCCGCGTGGCCGCGGCCGCCGCGGAGCGCGACGCGGTGCGCGAGCTGCTGCGGCATCCGCAGCGCGCCACGCCCACCGTGCGCGTGCCCACGAGCTGATCGACGCAGAGAAAAACGCCGGAGCCATCGAACCATGTCCTACCCATCGAGCACCATGACCGACATTCACAAGCAACCCGCGTCGACCTTCCGTTTCCCCCTGTCGTGGACCGCTGCCGCGGCCGCGCTGATGCTGGCCGGCTGCAGCATGACGCCGGTGCAGCTCACGCGCGACGAGATCGTGGTGCGCGTGCGCCACGACCAGAAGCAGCTCTACAAGGACCAGGCCGCGGTCGCCACGCCCATGACGTATTCCGAGGTGCTGGCGCGCGCGCTCAAGTACAACGCCGACTACCGCCTGAAGCTCATGGAGTCGGCCCTGGCGCGCGGCCTGCTCGACGTGTCGGCCGCCGACATGCTGCCCAAGCTGGTGGCCGACGCCGGCTACAACGACCGCAGCAACGACTCGGGCGGCACCAGCATCGGCATCGAGGACCGCGTGGTGAGCCTGCGGCCCTCGACCTCGGAGCAGCGCTCGCACTACTACGGCCGCGCCACGCTGTCGTGGAACGCGCTGGACTTCGGCATCAGCTACTTCCGCGCCAAGCAGGCGGCCGACGAGGTCAACATCTCGGAAGAGCGCCGCCGCAAGATCCTGCAGAACATCGCGCAGGACGTGCGCAGCGCCTACTGGCGTGCCATCGGCGCGCAGCAGCTCATCGGCGATGCCGACCGGCTGGCTGTGCGCATCGAGGACGCGTTGAAGAAGTCGCGCGAGGCCGAGCGCGCCGGCGTGCTGCCGCCCGCGCAGGGCCTGGCCTACCAGCGCGCGCTGCTCGACGCAATGTCGCTGGTCAACGCCAAGCGCCAGGAGATGCAGTTCGCCAAGCGCGAGCTGGCCGCACTCATGAGCCTGCCGCCGGGCGTCGACTTCACGCTGGTCGAAGGGCCACAGGACGGGCGCGCACCGGTCACGCTGGACATCGACAAGCTGGAGGTCGCCGCGCTGGAAAACCGCGCGGAGCTGCGCGAGGAAGACTACAAGGCGCGCATCGGCATCGCCGAGACCAAGAAGCAGATCGCCTCGCTGTTCCCCAGCCTGAACCTGTACGCCGGGGCGCGCTACGACTCCAACTCCTTCCTCTACAACAGCAACTGGAGCGACGCGGGCGTGAGCCTGTCGATGGACCTGTTCCGGCTGGCGGCCATCCCGGCCATCAACCGCACCAACGACGCGCGCAAGAAGACCGACGAAGCCCGCCGCCTGGCGCTGACCATGGCGGTGGTCACGCAGGTGCGCGTGTCGGCCGAGCGCTACAAGCTGGCGGTGGTTGACCAGGAACTGGCCGCCGAATCCAGCCGCGTCGATCAGCGCATGGCCAGCGTGGCGCGTGCCGGCGCGAGCAACCAGCTCGAGAGCGAACTCGAGGCGCTGCGCGTCGATGCGCGCGCGCTGGTGTCGCGCTTCCAGCTGGCCACGGCTTATGCGGCCACGCAGACCTCGTACGGCCGGGTGCTCAACTCGGTCGGCATCGACCTGATGCCGGCCACGGTGGCCAGCACCGACATCAAGACCGTCGCCAAGGCCATCGAGCAGAGCATGGCCGAGGGCGAGAAGGCGGTGTTCCTCGAGGCGGCGCTGATCCCGGTGCGCAACCGGCCGGTGACCGTGCGCGTGCGCGACCTGCCAGCGGGCGTGAGCGAAGCGGCGGTGCGCGGCGCGGTCGAGCGCATCGTCACGCGCAACGAGCTGGTGGCCTCGGGGTCGGCCGATGCGCTCGTGCTCACGCTGGCCTTCCAGCGCAACGTGCCGCAGCAGCGCGGCACCACGCGCGCCCAGTGGCGGCTCACGCTGGCCGAGCCGGGCGGGCGCGAGCTGCTGTCGCAGAACTACGCGAGCTACGTGCCGGCCGTGACCACGGAGAGTGCCGTGAGCGCCTTCGCCGAGGCGGCGACGCTGTCGGTGATCACGGATGTGCGGCGCCTCGCGCGCACGGGCGCCACGGTGACGCAGAAGTGAAAGCGAGCCCGCCCTTGAAACCGTCGTCCTTCTCCGCGCTTCGCATCGGCGTGCTCCTGGCCTGCGCCCTGGGCGGTGCCCTGCAGGCCGGCGCCCAGCCGGCACCCGCGCCGCGCGCCGCCCCGGCGGGTGCGCCGGGCAACCTGGCGCCGGTGCGTTTTCTCGTCGTGGCCGCGCAGGAAAGCGTGCTCTCGGCCTCGGCACCGGGCCGGTTCGCGAAGGTGCCGGTGAGCCTGGGCGACACAGTGCGCGCGGGCCAGGTGCTGGCCGCCTACGAATGCGACGAGATCCAGGCGCGCCGCGCCGCCGCGCGGGCCGAGCACGAGGCCGCCAAGGTGCAGTACGTGGGCAAGCTGAAGCTGCAGGGTCTGCAGTCGGCGGCCGAGATCGAGGTCGAGCTGGCGGCGGCCAACGTGAACAAGGCGCAGAGCCAGGTCCGCATCTTCGATGCGCAGATCGCGCAGTGCAATTTCGTGGCGCCGTTCGCCGGCAAGGTGGCGCGCGTGCATGTGAAGGTGGGGCAGGGCGTGAACCCCGGCGCGCCGGTGGTCGAGCTGGTCGGCAATGGCCCATTGAAGGCGCGCATGAACGTGCCCTCGCAATGGCTCGCGTGGCTGAAGACCGGCCAGCGCCTGGACGCCACGGTCGACGAGACCGGCGCTGCGTTGGTGTTGAAGGTCACGCGCGTGTCGGGCCGCGTGGACGCGGTGAGCCAGACCATCGAGATCGAGGCCGAGCTCGCGGGCGATGCGGCCGGCCAGGTGCTGCCGGGCATGAGCGGGCAGGTGCGCGCGCCGGTCGGCAGGGGATGAGCGCCGCGCGCGGCAAGGGCGGAGCGTCGTGACCGATCTCGCGTTCCATGCGCTGGCCGCGAAGGTGCGCGCGGCGCAGCGTCCGGCCGACCTGGCCTTTCTGATCTGCAACGAGACCCACGCGATCGCGCCGTACCGGCAGGCCGCGCTGGTCGGCTTCTTCGGTGCGCGCCGCACGCGGCTGGTGGCGCATTCGGGGCTGGCCGATGTGGAGTCCGACTCGCCCTATGCGCTGTGGCTGGCCTCGGTGGCCGACCACCTGAAGGCGCGGCTGGACGAACTGCCGGCCGCCGCGCGCGTGCTGGCGTTGTCGCCCGGCATGCTGCCGCCCGCGCTCGCCGCCTCATGGGCCGACTGGCTGCCCGACCAGGTGTGGGTGCTGCCCATGGCCGACCCCGACGGCCGCGCACGCGCCGCGCTGTTCCTGGCGCGCGAGGCGCCGTGGCCCACTGAGTTCGACGCCAAGGCGCCCGAGTTCCTGCTGCTGCAGGCCGCCGCGATGTACGGCCATGCGTGGTGGGCACTGACCGGGCGCCGCCGCTCCATCGGCACGCTGCTGCAGGAAGCCTGGGCGCGCAAGCCGCTGCGCTGGGCGCTGGCGCTGCTGCCGCTCGCGCTGCTGGTGCCGGTGCGCGAGTACGCGCTGCTGCAGGCGGAGGTGATCTCCACGCGCAGCCAGGTGATCGCCTCGCCGCGCGACGGCGTGATCCGTCGCATGACCGTGCCGCCCAACACGCCGGTGGTGGCCGACCAGACCATCGCCGAGCTCGACGACACCACGCTGGACAACCGCCTGGCCGTGGCGCGCGCGGCGCTGTCGACCGCGCGGCTGGAGCTGCACCAGGCCTCGCAACGGGCCATCGAGTCGCAGTCGGCCAAGGCCGAGCTGAGCCTGGCCGAAGGCAAGCTGCGCGAGCGCGAGGTGGAGGTGGGTGCGCTGCAGCGCGAAGTGGCGCAGCTGCAGATCAAGGCGCCGGCCGCGGGCGTGTTCGTGTACTCCGACCCCGACGACTGGGCCGGCCGCCCGGTGCAGACCGGCGAGCGCGTCGGGCTGCTGGCCGACCCGGCCGTGCTCGGCGTGCAGGCCTGGGCACCGGTGAGCGAAGCGGTCAACCTGGCGCCGGGCGCGCCCATGACGCTGTTCCTGCGCGTGGCGCCGCTGGACCCGGTGTCGGCCCGGCTCGATCACGCCGGCTACCAGGCGGTCGAGGCGCCCAACGGCGTGGCGAGCTACCAGCTGCGCGGCCACCTGAGCGAACCCTCGGGCGTGGCGCGCATCGGCCTGCGCGGCACGGCGCGCGTGTCGGGCGAGTGGACCGTGCTCGGCTACCTGCTGCTGCGCCGGCCGTTCGCGGCGGCGCGGGAGTGGTGCGGGTGCTGAGCGGCACGGCGCCCGCAGGCCGTGGCGCCCCGGCGGGTGCTGCAGCGCCGCCGCCGTGGCCGGCGCTGCGCGAGGAACTGCAGATCCATCCGGCCGGCGCCAACGGCGACGGCTCGCCGGCCTGGCACGTGTGCGACCCGGTGCGCAACCTGTTCTTTCGCATCGGCTGGCTCGAGTTCGAGATCCTTCAGCGCTGGCCGATGGCCGACGCCGCGCGCATCGCGCAGGCGATCGAACGCGACACCCCGCTGGCGCCCGACGCCGACGACGTGGCGCGCTTCCAGGGCTTTCTCGAACAGCACCAGCTGCTGCGCACCGTGCGCCGCAAGCCGCCGATGCCGGCCTGGCGATGGCTGCTCAACAACTACCTGTTCGTGCGCATTCCGCTGGTGCGGCCGGCGCGGCTGCTCGAGAAGATGCTGCCCTGGGTCGAGTGGCTCTACAGCCGCTGGTTCGTGGCGCTCAGCGCGCTGGCCGCCGGCGTCGGCATGCTGCTGGCCGCGCGGCAGTGGGACACGGTGGCGGCCCAGCTGCGCGGCGCCATCAGCTGGGAAGGCGTGCTGGGTTTTGCGGGCGCGCTCGTGGTGTCGAAGCTGCTGCACGAGATGGGGCACGCGCTCATGTCCACGCGCCACGGCGTGCGCGTGGGGCACATGGGCGTCGCGCTGCTCGTGATGTGGCCGATGGCCTACACCGACACCGGCGAAAGCTGGAAGCTGGCGCGCTCGCGGCACCGCCTGGCCATCGCGTCGGCCGGCATCTGCGCCGAGCTGGTGCTGGCCGCGTGGTCGACGCTGTTGTGGGCCTTCATGCCCGACGGCGACCTGCGCAATGCGCTGTTCTTTTTGGCGACCACGGCCTGGGTGCTGACGCTCGCGGTGAACGCCAGTCCCTTCATGCGCTTCGACGGCTACTACATGCTGACCGACGCGCTCGATTTTCCGGGCCTGCACGAGCGTGCCGGCCAGCAGGCGAAGCGCGCGCTGCGGCGCTGGCTGCTGGGCTTCGACGATCCGTCGCCCGAGACGCTGACGCCGGGCTTCCGGCGTTTTCTCATCGCCTTCGCGTTCGCCACCTGGGTCTACCGGCTGGTGCTGTTCATCGGCATCGCGGTCGTGGTCTATCACGCGTTCTTCAAGGCGCTGGGTGTGTTCCTTTTCATCGTCGAGATGGGCGTGTTCGTGGTGCGGCCGGTGATGGCGGAGCTGCGCGTGTGGCACGCGCGGCGCGGCGAGATCAAGCCACGGCGGCGCCTCGGCGCGGCGCTGCTGCTCGCGCTCGTGGCGGTCGTGCTGCTGGTGCCGTGGCACGGCGGCATCTCGGCGCCGGGCGTGATCCGGGCGGGCGTCGAGCAGCCCGTGTTCTCGCCTTACGCGGCGCGGCTGGCGGCGATGGAAGCGAACGACGGCGCGGCCGTGGCGGCGGGGCAGTCGCTGGTCACGCTCGAGGCGCCCGGCCAGACCGAGGAGCGCGAGAAGGCGCGCGTGATGTCCAGCGCCTACGCGCGCGCGGCGCGCGGCGCCATGGGCCTGGAAGAACGACCGGCGGCGCAGCAGGTGCTGGCCGAGCAGCAGGCCAGCCGCTGGGACACCGAACGCCGCGCGCGCGACGCCGAGCTGCTGCGCCTGCGGCTGGTGGCGGCGCACGGCGGCACGCTGCGCGACGTCGATCCGCTGCTGCAGTCCGGCACGTGGGTGGCGCCGTCGCAACTGATGGCGATGGTGGTCGACGGCCGGCGCTGGCGCGTGGAAGCGCTGGTGCCCGAGCACGACCGCCAGCGCCTGGCTGCCGGCAGCCGCGCGGTGATCCTCGTGAAGGGCCGCACGCGCAAGCTCGAAGGGCAGGTGCGCGCCATCGACAACAGCCCGGTGCGCCGGCTGCCGCACCTGCTGCTGGCGCAGGACCACGGCGGCCCGATCGCGCTCAACCCGACCGCGCAGAAGAAAGACCTGCGTCCGGCCGAAGCCTGGTTCCGCGTGACGGTGGAGGGAGAAGACGACGCGCCGGTCGATGGCGTGCGCGAGGTGCGCGCGCATTTCGAAGGCACCCGCGAGAGCCTGGCCCGCCGCTGGATCCATGCGGCGACCTCGGTGCTGATCGAGCAGTCGGGGTTCTGAACAAGCGCGCCCGCTTGCGCCGGCCGGCCATGTGCCGGCAGGCGATGCCCGCGGTCTGCCTTACAGCCGGGTGTGCTCGGAGCGCGGCAGGCGGTCCTGGTCGGAACGCAGGACTGCCAGCATGCTCATGAGCGTCACGCCCGCGGCAAGACCGACCAGGAAAGCAAGCACAACGAGGGAGGGGTCGGTTGTCATGCGGTTCTAACGCCGACCCATCCCGCAAGGTTTACGAGTGTTTACACTTATTTGTCATGTCTGCAGGTCCGGGGTAAACAGGCGTCCACAAGAGGGTCCCTGTGCTTCGGCACCCACCTGCCACACGGCGTGGCTATAGTCGTTCGACCATGCAGAAACGGATCGAGGTTGTCTTTGTCTCGCGGCGCAATTCGCTGCGCAGCGTGCTGGCCGAGGCCTGTCTTGCCCACCTCGATGCGAAGCGCTTTTCGGTGCGCTCGTGCGGGCAGCCGGGGCGGCTGGCGGCGGACGTGCACCCCGCGGCCGTCGAGGCACTGGGCAGCGCCGGCATGGCCTTGCCGACCTCGCCGCCGCGCAGCTGGGACCTGCTGGCGCGCGCGGGATCGCACAACGCCGATGTCGTCATCACGCTCGACCCCGCGCTCGAACCGCTGCAGCCGCGCTGGCCCGGCCAGCCCGATGCGGCGCTGTGGCCTTACCCCGACGTGGCCGGCGCCAATGCCGGCCCGGACGACGCGGCGCATGGCGCGCTCCTGGTGCTGTATTCGCTGCGCCGCCGGCTCGAATTGCTGGTCAACCTGCCGCTCGTGGGCGCCGACCGCAGCGCGCTGCGCTCCGACATCCGCGACATGGCGCACATGCGCTGACGCGCTCCGCTAGGGAGCGGCGAGCCGCAGCACGAAGGTCTTGGTGTGCGGGTCGGTGAGAAACACCTGCGCCACCTGCCAGGCCTGCGCATGCGCGTCGCGCCAGGCGGTGGCGTACTTGATGTCCAGGCGGGTCATGGGCGGTTCGTCGAGCCGCTCGAGCCGGCGCCAGAGCCGGTAGCAGTGCGCGACCTGCCGGGGCGAGCCGAGCAGTTCCTCGAGTTTGATGCGGTAGGTGAATGCCGCCACCATCACGTCGCGCACCGTGACGTTGCGGCCCTCGACTTCGATGGTGTAGAGGTGCTCGGCGGAGTGGATCTCGTCCTTCATGCGGCGGCGCGGAAATCGGGGCGGACGGTGTCGACCTGCAGGGCAGGCCGGTCGGGAGGATGCGCAGAAAGAGGGAGACGGATCACGGCCGCTCCATCCTAGATGGCACGCTGTTTCGGCGCGAGTGCCGAAAGTCATGCGGATGTTCACACATGGTGTCCCTTTGCGCGAAGCGCGTGAAATTGTTATTAAACGAAATTAAATGCTAATACCTAGGAACTATGTCCTAGGGCGGCGCCGGCAGTAGCCCTAAGCTCCTCACTGACATGAGCGCCACACAGCAACATCTTTTCGTCGAACTTTCCGACGGTTGGTCCAGCGAGATCGACATCCGCCAGACCACCGGCGGCCGCTATGCCGGCGTGGCCGAACTCCGCCTGCGCGGGCTCAAGCGCGGCGTGCTCGTCTTCATGCAACAGCCCTCGCTGGACGCCGCGCTCGCGCGCGTGCGACTGCGGGCCAGCCAGTTCGCCCGCGAGCGCCTGTCGCTCGCCGAAGCCCGGACCGGCGCACGGGCGAGCTGAGCGGGTTCATCCGCACCCGCCGCACCCGCCGCACTTGCGGTTGAAGTTTTTCTATCCCGGCCATCGGCATTGCCAAACCCGCTGCGCCCGCAAGCGGCGCACCATCGAGGCTCACGGATCTCACCGATGGAGCACACGACATGTTGAAGACCTTCAGGAAAGCCATGGGCGCCGCCATTTCGCTGGCCGGGTTCGTGGTGCTGGTGACCCAGCAACTCTGAACGCCCGGCCTCTTTTCCCACATGCTGCAGCTCAGGGCCGCGCCGGCAGCAGCGGCGAGGTGTACACCGCCGGCGGCGGGCGCTGCGGATGCACCGAGGTGCCGAAGGTGTTGCCCATGCGATGCCCGGTCGCCGCGCGGTTGAACAACCCCAGCTGATTGCCCGGCCGCTGCGTGATCGCTTCCGACGCCAGCCCGGGCGCCGCGTCGTCCGGCCCGCGCGCGGGCATCGTGGGCGCGAGCTTGCGGGTCAGGCAGTCGTAGGCGGGCGTGCGCTCGCCGTTCACCACCACTTCGACGCAGCTGCCGTCGGCTTCGCCGCCACCGGAGGGCGGCGTCTGCGCCGCCGCGCCAGTGCCGATCACCGAGAGCATCACGCCGAACAGCCACACACCGACGCGCATCGTTGCACCCCAGGAAAAAAAAGAAGAAGAAACGCCGTACCGCGATCACGGCCAACCCGGCAGTCTGGACCGCGCGCAAGTCAGGAAGAAGACGGAATCTCGCGAGCTCGGAAGTGTGAACGAAACGTCACATGTCGGTCATGCACGGTCGCTAGTCTCGCCCGCACGCTCACCCGGGCCGCACGGCGGACGGCCGCTTTCCAGACCCTTCGTTGCTGCTGTTGATCCTCCGTCACATGACACGTACTTCCGCATCGGGCGGTGGCCTGACACTGTCCTGGTGCCTGGTCATGGCGCTGGTGATGTGCGCCGCCCACGCCGCGGCAGCCGACGACATGGCGAGCGACGCGCCGGCGCTGCATTTCGACCTGCCGGCGCAGCCGCTGGCACGCTCCCTCGCCGTCTTCGGCCGCCTCACCGGGCATTCGGTGCTCGTCACCAGCCGCCTCACCGACGGCCGCGAGGCGTCGCCGGTGCAGGGCGACTTCGCGCCGCGCGACGCGCTGCAGCGGATGCTCGTGGGCACCGGGCTGGTGGCGCGCTACACCGGCGCCAGCGCGTTCACGCTCGTGCCCGCACAGTCGGCGACCGCCGTCCCCGAAGAACGCGCGCCGGCGGGCGCCGCCCCGGCCGGCAATGCCCCGGCCTTGCAGGCCTACGCGGCCGTGCTGCAGGGCGCGGTCACGCGCGTGCTGTGCATCGCGCAGCCCGACGCCTTCGGCCGCTACCGGCTCGCGGTCCAGTTGTGGATCGACCCGGCGGGCGCCGTCACCGAGGCCCGCCTGCTCGAGGGCAGCGGCGTGCCGGCGCGCGATGCCACGGTGCTCGCCAGCCTGCGCACGCTCGGGCTGGACACGCCGCCGCCGGCCGCGCTGCCGCAACCCGTCACGCTGCTGCTGACGCCGCGCCCCGATCCGGCGCGCGACTGCCGGCCGTACCTGCGCGCGCGCGCAGGCTGAGGCGCATGTCCGAATCGATCAAGGCCTCGCTGCGTGCGCTGTTCCTGGCGCGCTATGCGCAGTTCCGCAAGCACCTGCACCACCGCCTCGGTTCGGAAGACCTCGCCAACGACGCGCTGCAGGAGGCCTACCTGCGCGTGGAGAACTCGACCGTGCGCAGCGCCGTGCGCTACCCCTCGGCCTACCTGTTCCGCATTGCGCTCAACGTGGCGGAAGACCAGCGCAAGAGCAACGCGCGGCTGCTGAGCGTGGGCGAGGTCGAGGCGCTGTACGACATGGCCGACGAGGCCGCCGACCCCGCGCGCGGCGCCGAGGCGCGCAACGAGCTCGAGGCGCTCGAGCGCGCGCTGGCCGAGCTGCCGCGCCGCCGCCGCGCCATCGTGCTGGCCGCGCGCGTCGACGAGATGCCGCACAAGGACATCGCGGCGCGCTACGGCGTGTCGGCGCGCACCGTCGAGAAGGAACTGCGCGCCGGCCTGGAACATTGCTGCGAGCGGCTCGGCCGGGATTTCATCCAGCGCTTCGGTCCTGGCGCCGGAAAACAGTCTCCCCATGATGACCGCTGAAGAATCCCAGGCGACCGAGGCCATGAAGCAGACCCTGCAACGCGAAGCGCAAGCCTGGGTGGTGCGGCTCGGCTCGCAACAGGCCACCGAAGACGACGCCCAGGCCTTCCGGCGCTGGTGCGCGCGCAGCCGCGAGCACGCGCAGGCCTTCGTGCAGGCGCGGCAGGTGTGGCAGGCCATGGCGCCGGCCGCGCAGCGCGTGCGCCAGCAGGAAGCGCGCGAGGCGGCTCGCCGTCTGCCGGTGCCCGGACGCCGTGCCTTCCTGGGCGGCGCGGTCGCGGCGTCGGTCGCCTACCTCGCGGTGTCGCCGCCGCTGGCGCTGTGGCCCTCGGTCGCCGAATGGGGCGACGACTACCGCACCGCCACCGGCGAGCAGCGCGAGGTCGCCATGGGCGACGGCGTGGTGCTGCAGATGAACACGCAGACGCGCATCAACCTGCGGCACGGCACAACGGAGAGCGCGGGCGAAGCCATCGAGCTGGTGTCCGGCGAGGCCGAGGTGCTCGCCGGCGGCCCGGCGTCGGCGCGCGTCACGGTCGCGGCGGGCGGCGGCACGGTGTCGGCGACGCGCGCGCGTTTCAACATCCGCCACCTCGACGGCGAGGTCTGCGTGACCTGCCTGGCGGGCCAGGTCGACGTGGCGCAAGGCACGCAGCAGGCGCGGCTCGACGAAGGCCGGCAGCTGCGCTACGGCCCCGCGGGGCTCGGCGTCGTCACCGGTGTGGACACGGGCCCGGTTGTCGCCTGGCGCCGCCGCCAGCTCGTGTTCGACCAGGTGCCGCTGTCCGAAGTGGTGGCCGAGGTCAACCGCTACCGCCACGGCCGGCTCATCCTCACGAACGAGGCGCTGGGCCGCAGCCGCGTGCAGGCCAGCTTCTCCATCGACCGGCTGGACGACGTGGCCTTCCTCGTGCGCGACGTGTACGGCGCCGAACTCACGCAGCTGCCCGGCGGCATCGTGCTGCTGGGCGCCGCCAGCGCCTGAAGTGCGTTCGTGAAGATTTCGTGACATGGTGCAGTCGCGCCGGACCTTCGCTGTCATAGCTCGGTAGTCCACGGGCCCTTGCGCTTCGTGGCCCCGATCGAGCAACGAAACACGAACCCATGGAAGTCCGCATGCAACGCAGCAGCCGCCGCACGGTGTCCCGGCGCAATCCGCCGAACGCGTCCTCTTCTTCTTATTCGTCCGCCGCATTCGCGCAGGTCCGGCTCACGCCGCTGGTGCGCGCCATCGCGCTGCTGCTGGCCGGCGGCGCCGCGTTCGACGGCGCGCAGGCGCAGCAGGCGTTCAGCGGCGCCTGGATGGCGCAGAAGAACATGGCGCAGAGCACCGCGCTCGCCACCGGCCGCCTGCCCAACGGCCTGCCCGCCGCGATGCTCGCGGGGCCGCAGGCGCAGCAGCAGCGTGCCAATGAACAGCTGCAGCAGTCCCTCGGCAACCTGAACCTGGCGGCGCGTGCCATCGCGGCGCAGCAGTCGGCGCAGGCCGCGGCGCGCGCCGCCGCGCAGCACGATCCGTCGGTGCCCGACGGCCTGGCCGAAGGCGGCCTGAAGGTCGACACGAACGCGCTCACCGCCGGCTGGCACAACGCGCGCCCGCTCACGACCGATTCGCAGCGCCAGGCCGCGGGCCGCACCGTGGTCACGGTCGAGCAGACGGCCGACAAGGCGATCCTCAACTGGGAGACCTTCAACGTCGGGCGCAACACCACGGTGAAGTTCGACCAGCAGGCCAGCTGGTCGGTGCTCAACCGCGTGAACGACCCGAAGGCTCGGCCTTCGCAGATCCAGGGGCAGATCCAGACCGACGGCACGGTGATGGTCGTGAACCGCAACGGCATCGTGTTCAGCGGCAGCAGCCAGGTCGACACGCGCAACCTCGTGGCCGCGGCCGTGGGCATGAGCGACGCGCAGTTCAAGCGGGGCCTGTACAGCGAAACGCGCGGCAGCGCCCAGGTGCCGGTGCTGGCCAACGATCTGGTGCTCCACGCCACCGGCGCCACGCACGGCGCGGCCACCGCCGACGTGGTGGTGGAGCCCGGCGCGCGCATCGCCACGCGCCGGCCCACCAGCGTGACCGAGGGCGGCGGCTACGTGCTGCTGGCCGGGCGCGAGGCGCACAACCACGGCAGCATCACGACCGCCAACGGCCAGACCGTGCTGGCCGCCGGCGACGCCTTCGTGATCCGCAAGGGCATGGGTACCGACGGCAACAGCGACTCGAGCACGCGCGGCAACGAGGTCGATCCGCTGCGCCTGGCCGGCAGCGCCGCCGGCCGCGTGCGCAACACCGGCCTGATCGCCGCGCCGACCGGCGACGTGACCCTGGTCGGCAAAACCGTGGAGCAGCAGGGCGTGCTGCTGTCCAGCAGCTCGGTCAACACGCGCGGCACGCTGCACCTGCGGGCGGTGGGCGAGGCCGGCGAGGCGCGCGTCACGCTGGCGCCGCAGAGCACCAGCGCGATCGTGCTGGAGAACGACGGCGCGACCGCGCTCGACGTGCAGCGCGACACCCTGCTGAAGGACTCGATGCGCCTGAGCGACGGCGGCTACAACCGCCGCGACCAGTCGCTGGTGAAGATCGACTCGGCCGGCGACATCGACTTCGACGGCGGCTCGCTCACCCTGGCCACCGGCGGCCAGGTGCAGGCGCGCGCCGAGCGCCGCACGCGCGTCGCCAGCGGCGCCGCCATCGACGTGGCCGGCGCGGTCGGCGTCGGCGTGGCCATGGCGTCGAACAACGTGAAGATCAACGTGCAGGGCAACGAGCAGCGCGACGCGCCGCTCAACCGCGACGGCAAGCGCCTGAACAACCTGGACATGTGGATCGACCGCCGCGACCTCGTGCGCGTGGCGGCCGGCGTCAACGGCTACGCCGGCGAGCGCTGGTACACCGGCGGCGGCCTGCTGGAGGTCGGCGGCTACCTCAACACCGACGGCCACACCGTCGGCGAATGGGCCGCGTCGGGCGGCACGGTGGCCTTTGCCGGCGGCGAGTTGGTCACGCAGCGCGGCTCGCGCATCAACGTGGCCGGCGGCACGCTCGACGTGCAGACCGGCCGGCTGCAGCAGAGCTGGCTCAAGGGCCCCGACGGGCGCCTGTACAACCTGTCGACCGCGCCGGCCGACATCGTCTACACCGGCCTGTACCGCGGCTTCGAGGACGAGCACGCGCGCTGGGGCAAGACCACCACCGGCTACTTCTACAACCCGCTGATCGCACCGCGCGAGCGACTGGAAAACGGCTACACCGTGGGCCGCGATGCCGGCCAGGTGCAGGTCGGCACGCGCGCCGCGGTGCTCGAAGGCGACATCGACGCCACCGTGTTCCAGGGCGAGCGCCAGCAGCGCAAGCGCGATGCCGGCCTGGACAGCTACCGCCAGCTGCAGACCGCGGCCCCGCTGGCCGGGCGCCTGGTCATCGGCGGCGTGGCGCCGGTGTACGACGCCGCCACCGGCCTGCTGCGCGACAACCCGTCCGCGCGGGTCGACCGCGTCACCTTCGCCGAGGCGCCGATCTCGCCCGCCTCGCTGGCCGACGCGCTGGCCGCCGGCGAGGCGCTGCCGAAGGACCTCGCGGGCCACGTGCGCATCGACAGCCAGTGGCTGCAGCGCCAGCGCCTGGGCGGCGTCGTCGCCTATGCGAACGACACGGTGGCGGTGACGTCCGCGCTCGCGGTCGCGCCCGGCGGCAGCATCGCGCTGCACGCGCCCACGGTGGCGGTGGAGGCCGACCTGGTCGCGCGCGGCGGTAGCATCGCGCTGGGCGACCTGGTCAGCCGCTTCGCCAGCGCCAACGGCGGCAGCTGGGTCGACATCTCCATTGCCGACGTGCTGCCGGTCGGCTACGCGCCGCGCGTGGCGGTGGGCGAGGGCGTGCGGCTGGATGCGCGCGGCCTGTGGAGCCACATCGCGCAGTCGCCCGATCGCATCGAGGGCCTGCCCTATGTCGATGGCGGACAGGTCACGCTGCGCAGCACCGGCGACGTGGTGCTCGGCGCGCGCAGCCTGGTCGACGTGTCGGGCGGCGCGGCCCTGCTGGCCGGCAACGAACTGCGCGGCGGCCGTGGCGGCGACGTGACGCTGATGGCGGCCCAGCCCGGCAACGATGGCGCGGGCCCGGGCACGCTGCGCATGGACGGCGAGGTGCGCGGCCACGGCGTGAAGGGCGGCGGCAAGCTGACGCTGGCCAACGGCGCGGCCATCGGCATCGGCGAACTGCCCGCCGGCGGCGACGGGCAGCTCGCGGCCGGGCGCAGCAGCACCGTGCACCTGCGGCTGGCCGGCGACTACGTGATCGCCGCCGGCAGCGAGATCCCGATGGACTTCGCCGTCACGGTGTCGCGCGCGCTGCCGGGCGAGGCGCTCAAGGAGAGCGTGCAACCCGGCGTCAGCAACGCGCGCACCGTCATCACCGGCGCCGACTGGGTGGTGCCGCCGGGCACGCAGGCGTTCCTGCTCGACGGCAAGGGTTACGAGCCGGGCCAGACGGTGCCGGCCGGCAGCGTGCTGGCGGCCATCACCCTGCTGGCCCAGGGCTACGTGCTGCCCAAAGACGTGTTCCCCTCGGGCCTGCCGATCCCGCCCAAGACCACGTCGTACAAGGCCGGCACGGTGGCCGCCGCCGACACCGTGATGCCCGCGGGCACGCCGATCGTCGCGGGCACCGCGCTGCCGCGCGCGGTCGCGGTGCAGCCGCTGCTGCGCCTGGACACCGACTTGTTCCACAGCGGCTTCGCGCAGTACACGGTGCGCGGCCAGGACGGCGTGGCCGTGGCCGACGGCGCGCGCGTGGACGTGCGCATGCCGGTGCAGCGCTTCGACCCCGTCGCTGGCGCGCTCGCGCCCACCGGCGCCGACCCGTCCATCGCGCTGCCGCTGTGGACGCCGCCGGTGTACCAGGACGATCCGGTGAAGCAGAAGCTCACCCAGCGCGCCGGCGCCGACCTGACGCTGGAGGCCGGCACGCTCTACCAGCGCGCGCCGCTGGTGGTGGGCGAGGGCGCCCACATCGCGCTCGATCCCGGCCGCACGCTCACGCTGCGCGGCAACGACCAGATCACGGTCGATGGCACGCTCTCGGCCTGGGGCGGGCGCGTCGCGCTGCTGCCGGGCGATCACGGCATGGGCAACGCGCGCAACCTGGCCGACGGCATGCCCAACGCGCGCTCGTACTGGATCGGCGAGCACGCGCTGATCGACGTCGCCGCGCGCCCGGTGGTGGCCACCGACGCGCGCGGCCACCGCTACGGCCAGGTGGCCAACGGCGGCACCATCGAGATCGGCGGGCGCCACGTGCTCGATGCCACGCAGCTGGACGCGGCCGATGCCTTCGTGGTGCTGCGCCCCGGCGCGCGGCTGGAGGCCTCGGGCACGTCGGCGACGCTCGACCTGCCGGGCCGTGGCGCCACCGAGGTCGCCAGCCATGGCGGCACCATCGCGCTGAGTTCCTTCCGCGGCCTGTTCCTGGACGGCGACATGCGCGCCGCAGCGGGTGGCGCGGGCGCGGCCGGCGGCATGCTGGCGCTGAACCTGGACACGCCCCTCTACGGCACGGTGGCGCGCTACAACCTGAAGGGCGAGAACGTCGACGACGCGGTGCGCGTGCCGCGCGAGATGCTGCTGGCGCAGGTGCAGGGCCGCAGCGCGGTGGCCGACGCCGCGGGCCTGCGTCCGGGCCAGGCGCACGGCGCGCTGGCCTACGGCACGGCGCGCATCGGCGTCGATCGCATCCACGACGGCGGCTTCGACAACCTGTCGCTGCTCAGTCACGGCATGCTGTCCTTCGACGGCAGCGTCGATCTCTCGCTGGGCCAGAGCCTGCGCCTGACCACCACCGCGCTGGCCCTGGCCGAGGCGTCCGCGCCCGATGCGCGCGTGACGCTGGCTGCGCCTTACATCCGCCTGGCCGCCAGTGGGCGCACCCAGATCGACGACTACATCCTGCCCAACCCGGTGCTCGGCTCGCGCAACGCGGGCGGAGGGGCCGGCACGCTGGGCGTGCCGCTGGTGTCGGCCGGCAGTTCGCTGCGGCTGGACGCGCAGCTCATCGACCTGGCGGGCATGGTGCAGCAGGGCGTGCGCGGCACCATCGTGCGCAACGTGCCCGAGGACCTGGTCGTGGAGCGCAACGCCTTCGACCGCACGCTGCTGCGCAGCAGCGGCGACCTGCGTTTCTCGAACAACGCCAGGTTCTACGTGCCGGGCGACCTCACGCTGGCGGCGGCGCAGATCTATCCGGCCACCGGCGACAGCGGGCTGGTGCAGGTCGGCCAGCGCAACGTCATCGACAAGTGGGGCACCCGCCAGGCCGAGATGGACATGAACCGCCGGCTGGTGATCGAGCGCGTGGGCGATACGCCGGCCATGCCGCAGTCGGCCTTCGGTTCGCTCACCTTCCACGCCGCCCACATCGAGCAGCGCGGCGTGCTGCGCGCGCCGCTGGGCGGCATCGCGCTGGGCAGCGTCTTCGGCGACACCGCCACCAGCACCGTGCAGCTGCATGCGGGCAGCCTGACCTCGGTCAGCGCCGACGGGCTGCTGATGCCCTACGGCGGCACGCAGGACGGACTGACCTATCTCTTCAACGGCAAGGACGTGGCCTACCGCGTGCCCGGCGTCGGCCCGGCCATCACGCTGTCCGGCCACGCGGTGGACGTGCGCGAGGGCGCGGTGCTCGACATGTCGGGCGGCGGCACGCTCACCGGCACCGCCTTCCTGGCCGGGCGCGGCGGCTCCACCGACGCGCGCATGCACCCGCTGGTGCAGGTGGGCGCGCAGCGCAAGGGCTTCGTGCTGCCCGGCCTGGCCACCAACCCGGTCTATGCCATCGTGCCGGGCGTGCAGCCGCTGCAGGCGCCGCTCGGCGCAGAGAAGGGCGCGAGCGATCCGGCACTGGGCCGGCAGATCACCGTCGGCGCCGGCGTGCCTGGCCTGGCGCCGGGCCGCTACACGCTGATGCCGTCCACCTACGCGCTGCTGCCCGGCGCCTTCCGCGTCGAGCTCAACGGGCTGGCCACGCAGGTCGGCGCGCCGGGCAGCGCGACGGCGATGCGCAACGGCTCCTACACCGCGCCCGCGCAATTGGGCGTGGCCGGCACCGGCATCCACGACGCGCTGCCGCTGCAGGCGGTGTTCACGCCGGGCGACGTGCTGCGCACCTACGCGCAGTACAACGAGACCGGTTATGCCGACTTCGCCGTGGCGCAGGCGCTGCGCGACGGCGTGCCGCGCCCGCTGCTGGAGCGCGACGCCAAGGCGCTGCGCTTCCAGTTCGGCCTGAAGGGCTCGGCGGGCGAGATGCCCGGCGAACCCGCGCTGCGCTTCGCCGGCACCGCGCGCTACGCCACGGTGGGCGACGGCATGGGCGGCACGGCGCTGGTGATCGGCGGAACGGCGCGCTCCTTCGAGGTGCTGGGCGACGGCGCCGCGCCCACGCCGGACTTCAAGGGCACCTCGCTGCATGCGCGCGACCTCAATGCCATCGGTGCCGCGCAGCTGGCCATCGGCGGCGCGCCGGCGGGCACCTTCGTGCAGGACGCCACCGCGGCCGACCGGCTGAGGGACGCCAACCGCCTGGGCTTCAGCAGCGCCGCCGAGGGCATCGTGCTGCGCGAGGGCGCGGTGCTGCGCGCGGGCGAGGTGTTCCTGGTCACCGACCGCCGCGACTCGGGCATCACCGTCGAGTCCGGTGCCGGCATCGACACGCTGGGCCGCGGGCCGGCGGCCTGGGACTCGCGCCGTGGCTACATCTACGAGCCGGGCTTGCGCAGCGTGCTGGCGGTGTCCAACGGCTGGATCGACATCCAGCCGCCGTCCGCGTCCAGCGGCGGACAAACGGGCCCCGGCCGCATCGACATCGGCGTGTGCACCCCCAGCGGCAGCTGCAGCGCCGGCGCGCGGCTGTATTCCGAAGGCACCATCACCGCCGCCACCGACCAGGCCTTCACGCTCGGCGAAAGCACGCGCTACGGCACGCGCAACCTGGTGCTGGCGCTGGGCGGCATCAACGTGGGCGGCGAACGCGCGCTGGGCGACGCCGCCGCACGCGGCGCGCTGCCGCCGGGCCTGACGCTGAACCAGTCGGTGCTCGACCGCCTGCTGCGCGGCGACACCAGCACCGGCGCGCCGGCGCTGGAGAACCTCGTGTTCACCGTGCGCGACGCGGTCAACTTCTTCGGCTCCACGCAGCTGTCGACCATCGACCCCGCCACCGGCCGGTCGACGATCTCGCGCCTGATGCTGACCACGCCCGCGATCTACGGCTGGGGCGATGCCGACAGCGTGGCGCGCATCCACACCGACGCGCTGGTGTGGAACGGCACGCGCACGCCGCCCGGCCTGGTGGCCACCGGCGGCGCGGGCACCGGCAGCGGCCGGCTGCAGATCGACGCGCGGCGCATCGAACTGGGCGCCGCGCGCGACATGCGCGTGGACACCGTGCACGACATGGACCGGCTGGTGCTGGGCTTCGGCGAGGTGCAACTCAACGCGAGCGAGCAGGTCACGGCGCGCCAGAAGGGTTCGCTCTCGGTCTACCAGTCGCAGGGCGCGTGGGACGAGGCGGCCAAGGGCCATGTGCGCACGGGCGGCGCGCTGCGCATCGACACGCCACTCTTGACCGGCGAGGCCGGCTCGGTGATGCGCTACACCGCCGGCGGCGACGTGCGCGTGGCCGCGCCGCAAGGCATGCAGCCGGCCGCGACGACCGACGTGGAGGCGTCGCGCGCGCTGGGTGCCGAGATCGCCATCGACGGGCGCAGCGTGACGCTCGACACCGCGGTGGTGCTGCCCAGCGGCAAGCTGGTGCTGCGCGCCGAGGGCGACGTGCAGCTGCACGACGGCGCGCGGCTGGACCTGGCCGGCCGGCGCCTGCGCTTCTTCGACGTCGACAAGTACAGCTGGGGCGGCGACGTGGAGATCGAAAGCCGCACGGGCAACGTGCGCCAGGCACAGGGCGCGCAGATCGACCTGTCGGCGCAGAACAACCGCGCCGGCCGGCTGGCCGTCACCGCGCTCGGCGCGGGCGCCGGCCAGGTCGAGCTGCTGGGCCGCATTGCGGGCGGCAGCAGCGGCGAGTACGACGCGGGCGGCACGGCGGTGCCTTACGCGGCCGGGCGCATCGACGTGCGCGCGCAGCGCCTGGCCGACTTCGCCGGCCTGAACCGCCGCCTGACCGACGGCGGCGTGGTCGGCGAGCGCAGCTTCCAGCTCAAGCAGGGCGACCTGGTGGTGGGCGACGAGCTGAAGGCGCGCGAGATCAACCTCTCGGTCGACGGCGGCCACCTCACCGTGGCCGGCACCGTGGACGCCGGCGGCGTGCAGGTCGGCAGCATCCGGCTGGCGGCACGCGACGGCGTGACCCTCGCCGGCAACGCGCTGCTCGACGCGCACGGCACGCGGCTGCGCGTGGACAGCTACGGCCAGGCCATCGAGGCGCCCAACCGCGCCACCATCGAGATCGACAGCGGCAAGGGCCGCCTCGTGCTGGAGAGCGGCGCGCGCATGGACCTGCGCGCCGGCACCGACGGCACGCCGCGCGCCTTCGGCACGGTGGAACTCAACGCGCCGCGCCTGGGCGGCGCGCGCGGCAACGACATCGACATCGACGCCGGCGGCACGCAGCGCATCGAGGGCGCGCGCACGATCACCGTCAACGGCTTCTTCCGCTACGACGACGCGCCCACGGGCACCGACCCGGACATCAGCGGGCGGCCCTACCAGCGCATCGACCAGGCCTACCTGCAAGCCAAGCACGAGGACAGCACGGCCTTCATGCGCAACGTGCTGGCCAACGGCGCACTGGTCGACGGCCGGCTGGCCGGCCTGCGCGCCTACGGCGATGCCTTCCACCTGCGCCCCGGCGTGCAGATCGTGAGCCGGACGCCCGACGGCGACCTGCAGATCGACGGCGACCTCGACCTCTCGGCCTTCCGCTACGACAGCCTCAACGCGCGCACGCAGCGCACCGGCGTCTACGGCTCGGGCGAGGCCGGCGCGCTGGTGATGCGCGCGGGCGGCAACCTGAAGATCCACGGCAGCATCAACGACGGCTTCGACACCTCGGCGCTGCCGGCCACGCGCGACGACGACGGCTGGGTGCTGCTGAAAGGGCGCGTGCCCTTCGGTGGCGACGTGGTGGTGCCGCGCGGCGGCGTGGTCACGCTGGCCGAGAACACCTTCCTGCAGCCCGGGCGCGCGCTCAACTTCCAGGCGCCGCTCAAGGCCATGAGCCTGGCCGCCGGCACCGTGCTGCCGGTGCGCGCGGTGCTCACCGAGGGCTACACGCTGCCCGCGGGCACCGTGCTCGGCGGTGCGGTGCGCGATGCGTCCGGCCAGGTCCTTCATGCGGCCGGCACCGTGCTGGCGCAGCCGCTCGTGCTGGGCGCGAACATGCAGCTGGACCCCGGCGTGCGGCTGGCGGGCGCGGCCAAGGTCGGCCCGATGCTGTGGCCGGTCGGCGTGCCGCTGCCGTTCCCCGACGGCGCCGTGCTGGACGTCAACCAGCCGCCGTTCTACCGCTACAACGGCCCGGTGCTGGCGCGCGAGGTGCCGCTGCAGCGCGGCGCCGTCATCCCGGCCGAGACGGTGGTCGTGCTGCCCGGCGGCGCGGCGTCGGTGCGGCTGCGCCTGGCCGACGGCGACGGCAACCAGGGCCGCAACTTCGCCATCGCGCCGATGCTGGCCGAGGGCTCGCAGTCGTGGTCGATGCGCCTGGTGGCCGGTGCCGACACGCAGGCCGCCGACAGCCGCGCGCTGCAGCCGCGCGGGCCGCAGCGCGACCTGCTGCTGGCCGACACGCACTACGGCAACGCCTTCACGAAGCAGCTGGTCTCCGGCGGCAAGGTGTGGTCCTGGAACCAGCAGGCGGAGGACGAAGGCCTGGGCGGGAAGGGCGTGATCCTCACGCCGGAGGAAGTGTCCTGGGGCATGTGCGACATCGGCTATTGCGACCTGGTCTCCGAGACCCCCGAGGTCTGGGACTTCAAGTCCTACCCCGTGCGCCAGCCGCTGTTCAGCGTGGTGCGCACCGGCACCGGCGACCTGGACCTGCTGGCCGGCAACGACTTCACGCAGCGCTCGCCCTACGGCATCTACACCGCCGGCACCCGCGCCGCGGCGCGCGCGGACGACGCCGACTTCCACCTGCCGCGCGCCAAGGGCCCGCAAGGCACGGTGCTCAACGGCGGCTACGACATCTTCGAGCAGTTCGTCGACAGCCAGAGCCTGTACCGCGCCTGGTACCCCGACCACGGCGGCAACCTGCGCATGCGCGTGCAGGGCGATGCGCGCGGCGACACCATCGGCGTGCGCGGCAACATGCGCCGCACGACCGACGAACTGGGCGTGTTCCGCAAGCAGATGCCCAGCGCCATGCTCGGCAACTGGCTGTGGCGCCAGGGCACCGGCAGCGTGGTGCCGGGTGCCGAGGGCGTGCCCACCGCGTGGTGGGTCAACTTCGGCAGCTACGTCGCGGGCCACGAGGGCACGACCTACGACCTCGGCGGCCTCTGGCCCTACCTGGTCGGCTTCACCGGCATCGGCACGCTGGGCGGCGGCAACCTGGTGTTCGAGACCGGCGGCAACGCCGGGATGATGGAGCAGATGGGCGACCACAGCGCCACCTACGTGGCACGCAGCCAGGGCCTGCATCTCGCCGTGGGCAGCACCGGCCGCGTGACGCGCGCGGGCGAGCTGCTGCTGACCGGCGGCGGCGACCTGGACGTGCGCATCGGCGGCACGCTGAACCCGGCGCCCGAGGTGCGCGCAGTGCCCGCCAGCACCACCTGGCAGGCCGGCAGCCTCCAGCGCTACGACCGCATGCGGCTGGACCTGAACGGGGTCTTCGCCAACCTGCGCGGCGCGCTGCGGCTGGAAAGCGGCGCGGTGGGCGGCATCGAGCTGGACTTCGGCACCCCCGGCCCGAAGGACTCGCGCGCGCTCAGCCCCTACGTCGCCGGCTCGTCGATCGCCTCGGGCGGCCCGGTGCTGATTCCCGGCGATGCCGGCGTGCGGCTCGACGCGCGCGGCGACCTGGTGCTCGGCGGCGTGGCCGATCCGGGGCGCGTGCCCACGCTCACGCACGGCACGCCCTTCAGCGCCAACGGCACGCAGCACCCCGGCGAAGGCTGGACCTGGTTCTCGCTGTGGACGCCGTCGACCGCGATCGACCTGTTCAGCGCCGGCGGCAACCTCACGCCGACGCTGGGCTGGACCGACCTGGGCGATCGCACCAACCACCAGGCGACCGACGGCCGCTTCGTCTACCCGGCCGTGCTGCGCGCGCTGGCGGCCAGCGGCAGCCTGTACTACGGCAGCGCGAGCTCGGGCGTGCGCGACGAATCGAGCAACGGGCCGGTGCTGTCGCCCTGGAGCCTCACGCTGGCGCCGTCGCCGGTCGGCCCGCAGTACGCGGTGAAGCGCACCGCGCAGCTGGAGCTGCTGGCGCGCGACTCCATTCACGCGGCGGGCTACACCATCACGCCCTCGGGCGCCGATCCGTCGCGGCTGGTGGACCCGTTCCAGCCGGGCTTCGCCGCGCTGGGCGGCGAACTCTGGTACGGCCGCGAGCTGATCCACAACACGGCCGCCGACGCGCTGCTGCCCTCCATTGCACTGGACGGCCAGAATTCGTGGCTGCGCTTTCCGCTGTTCACGCTCACCTCGCCCAGCGTGGCCGACGTGGCGCCGGCGGGCCAGCCGCCGTCGCGCTTCTATGCGCTGGAGGGCGACATCGTGGGCCTGCGCACCGGCTCGATCGTCTACCGCGGCTCCAACACCGGCGTGGCGACGCCGAACGGGCTCTGGTACGAAGGGGCGGGCCCGGTGGCGATCCGCGCCGGGCGCGACATCGTCGGTGCCGGCACCGCGCTGGGCGAGGTCGATCTCGTGCCGTCGGAGGGCGCGGGCTGGCGCGGGCGCGACTTCCCCGGCCGGCCGGAGCTGCCGCCGCAGCCGCAGACGCTGAACGCCGCCTCGGCGCGCGGCAACCTGATCGTGCACCGCCACGCCGACGACGTGTCGGTGGTGGAGGCCGGGCGCGACATCCGCAACAGCAGCTTCCACATCGCCGGCCCCGGCGAGCTGGTACTGAGCGCCGGCCGCGAGCTGTACATGGCCGACAAGGGCGAGCTCAAGAGCCTGGGCGCCATCGTCAACGTGAAGCCGGGCGACCGCAGCAGCGGTGCCGGCATCTCGGTGGCGGTGGGCGTGGGCCGCGACGGGCCGGACTGGGCCGGCTTCGCCGCGCGCTACCTCGACCCCAGGCGCCGCGCCGCGAGCGGCCAGCCCTTCGCCGACCAGCCCGGCACCGCGCTGTACAGCTACGGCGGCGAGCTCACGCTGGCCGGCTGGCTGTCGCAGCAGTTCGGCTACGGCGGCGACGAGGCCGCTGCCGATGCCTACCTGAAGCGCAAGCAGGCCGAGATCGACGGCCAGCGCAGCGAAGGCGGCGGCAGCACGCGCCGCGACCTGGTGCGCGAGTTCGGCCTGGCCGAAGGCCTGCACCTGGTGAACTGGCTGCGCGACCGCTTCGGCGGGCGCAACAGCCAGGGCCGCCACTTCGACGCCGCCACCATGGACGCGCAGGCCTTCTTCGCCGCGCTGCCGCCCGAGCAGCAGCAGGTGTACCTGCGCAACGTGTACTTCGCCGAGCTGCGCGCCGGCGGGCGCGAGTACAACGAAGAGGGCGGTCCGCGCCGGGGCAGCTACCTGCGCGGGCGCGAGGCCATCGCCACGCTGTTCCCCGCGCAGGGCGCCGACGGCGGCGCGCGCCGCTACCAGGGCGACCTGACCATGTTCAGCAGCGCCAACTACTACGCGAGCAGCTCGGACCCGTTCACCAAGCGCCCGCAGGCCGGCAAGAACTACCTGCGGCGCGACGCCTGGACGGCCGCCGGCCGGCCCAGCGACATCGGCGTGTACGACGCGCTCGATGCCGGCATCCACACCAACTTCGGCGGCAACGTGAACATCCTCGTGCCGGGCGGGCGCACGCTGGTGGGGGTGGACGGCGGCTTCGTGCCGGGCGAGGGATCGGGCGTGCTGACGCAGGGCGCGGGCGAGGTGCAGATCTATTCGCTGGACAGCATCCTGCTGGGCCAGAGCCGCATCTTCACCACCTTCGGCGGCGGCATCCTGGCCTGGTCGGCGCAGGGCGACATCAACGCCGGGCGCGGCTCCAAGTCGACCGTGGTCTACACGCCGCAGCGGCGCCTGTACGACGACGCCGGCAATGTCAGCCTGTCGCCGACCACGCCCAACACCGGCGCCGGCATCGCCACGCTGAACCCGATCCCCGAGGTGCCGCCGGGCGACATCGACCTGATCGCGCCGCTGGGCACCATCGACGCGGGCGAGGCGGGCATCCGCGTGTCGGGCAACGTGAACCTGGCGGCGCTGCGCGTGGCCAACGCCGAGAACATCCAGGTGCAGGGCAAGTCCACCGGCGTTCCGGTGGTGGCGGCGGTGAACGTGGGCGCGCTCACCAACGCCAGCGCCGCCGCCTCGCAGGCCGCCACCGCGGCGCAGGACGCCGTGCAGCGCGACCGCGCGGCGCAGCGCCAGGCGCTGCCCTCGGTGTTCACCGTGCGCGTGCTCGGCTTCGGCAACGAACCCGCGGGCGGCGAGGGCGGTGGCGGCGGTGCCGGCCGCGAGCGCAGCGGCGCGGCCTACGACCCCAGGGGCGTGGTGCAGGTGCTCGGCGCGGGCGCGCTCACGACCGCGCAGATGCAGTCGCTCACGCCGGGCGAGCAGCGGGGCCTGAAACGCTGAGGCGCTGAACCTTTGCGCTACCCGCGCAGGCGGAAAAAACAGAAGGGCCTCCCATGCGGAGGCCCTTCTTCTTATGTGCGCGAAACCCACCGCGCCGGGCCTCGTGCCGATTTCTTGATGAAGTTTTCGTGACAAACGACAGTCGCCGCGCACGCCGTGCGTCTAGGTATCGGTACGCAGCAGCGACATGAAGGCTCTCCACCATGAGCCGCTGCCACGCGAGCTTCATCCTTGAGAACCGAGCTGTAAATGCATGACATGAAGAAGAACGCCCCACCGACCTGCTGGAGAGCGGTGTGGCTGGCGGTGATGGCGATCGGTGCCCCGGTGGCAGCGTTCGCACAAGCACCTGCCGCTGTCTCCACGCCGGCCGCGACCTCGGCCACCCCACCGGCCGCGCCCGCGGCCACCGAACCGACCCGCAAGGTCGACATCGCCGAATACATCGTGCGCGGCAACACCGTGCTCGACGCCCGCGCCATCGAGAAGGCGGTCACGCCCTTTCTCGGCCCCGAGCGCACGCTCAAGGACGTGGAGGGCGCGCGCGACGCGCTGCTCGCGGCCTACCAGGCGGCGGGCTACCAGTCGGTGTACGTCGACCTGCCCGAGCAACAGGTCACGCAGGGCGTGGTGTTCCTGCAGGTCAACGAGACCCGCGTGGGCCGCGTGCGCGTGGTGGGCGCCGAGTACAACTCGCCGCTCGACGTGCGCGACCAGGTGCCGGCGCTGAAGGAGGGCGGCGTGCCCGACTTCAACAAGGCCCAGGCCGAACTTACCGCGCTCAACCGCAGCCCCAAGCGCCAGGTGATGCCGCTGGTGCGACCGGGTGCGATGCCGGGCACGATGGACGTCGACCTGAAGGTCGAGGACCAGAGCCCGTGGCGTGCCAGCGTCGGCCTGAACAACGACTACAGCGCCGACACGCGCAAGCTGCGCGCCAGCGCCTCGCTGGGCCACGACAACCTCTGGCAGATGGGCCACAGCGCCTCCATCAGCTTCTTCGGCGCGCCGCAGGACCTGAACCAGACGCAGGTGTTCTCGGCCTCGTACAACGCGCCGCTCAAGGGCACGAACTGGAGCCTCGAAGCCAACGCCTTCGTGTCCGACAGCAACGTGGCCACCGTGGGCGGCACCACCGTGCTGGGCAAGGGCCACTCGATCGGCCTGAAGGCCACCTACACCGTGCCCAACACCGGCAACTGGTGGCATGCCTTCAGCGTGGGCGTCGACTTCAAGAACAACAAGGAAGCGCTGACGCTCAAGGGCAGCGGCGACACCGTGCCGCTCAAGTACGCGCCGATCACGCTGTCGTACTCGGGCTTCCGCCAGACCGACAAGAGCCAGTACGGCGTGGGCGTGTCGCTGGTGGCGGGCACCAGCAGCTCGTTCAAGTACGGCAGCGACTGGGCGGCCTTCGACTACAAGCGCTACAAGGCCTCGCCCAGCTTCATGGTGCTGAAGACCGACCTCAACGGCGCGCACAGCTTCGAGGGCGGCACGCAGGTGGCCTTCCGCGTCAACGCGCAGATGACCGATTCGCCGCTCGTCTCGAGCGAGCAGATCGCCGCGGGCGGCATGAACTCGGTGCGCGGCTACCTCTCGGCCGAGGCCACCGGCGACTACGGCGTGGTCGGCTCGGTCGAGCTGCGCAGCAAGCCGCTCGCCTTCCTGGGCAGCACCGTCGAGAACTGGCGCGTGTACGCCTTCGCCGACGCCGCGCGGCTGCGCCTGAAGAGCCCGCTGCCCGAGCAGGCCGACCGCTTCTCGCTGTATTCGGTGGGCGTGGGCACGACCTTCAAGGTGGGCACGTATTTCTCGGGCCGCGTCGACATCGGCTATCCGCTGGTCGACGGGCCGCGCACCAAGAAGCACGACACGCAGGTGAATTTCAGCATCACCGCGAGCTACTGACCGAACGAACGACCGACGGCAACAGCCATTCCTCTTTTCGATTTTTTTTCTCATTCCACGAGCTTTCCGGAGAACCCTGTCATGCGACGACTTCTTTTCATCGCGCTCACGCTGCTGAGCACGCTCCTGCCGGGCCTGGCCCATGCCTGGTGGCAGGCCGAATGGGCCTACCGCAAACCCGTCACCATCGACGGCGGCCCGCAGGCCGGCGCCATCGGCAGCGATGCCGGCCGCGTGCCGGTGCTGGTGCGCCTGCACACGGGCAACTTCAAGTTCGAAGGCGTGAGCGAGACCGGCGCCGACCTGCGCTTTGTGGCGGGCGACGACAAGACCGTGCTCAACCACCAGATCGAACAGTTCGATCCGCTGCTGGGCATCGCGCTGATCTGGGTCGACGTGCCCAACGTCTCGGCCGGCACGCCGCAAAAGCTGTGGATGTACTACGGCAACCCCAAGGCCCCGGCCTCGGGCAACGGCCAGCGCAGCTTCGACCCCGACTACACGCTGGTCTACCACTTCGCCGAAGGCGCGGTGCCGCCGCGCGACACCACCGCCTACGGCAACAACGGCCAGACCGCGGCGGTGCCCGTCGAAGGCACGGTCATCGGCAAGGGCGCGCAGCTCGGCAACGGTGCGCTGATGCTGCCCGCCACGCCCTCGCTGGCCGTGACGGCCGGCGGCACGCTGACCTTCTCGGCCTGGATCAAGCCCGATTCGCTCGGCGCGCGCCAGGCGATCTATGCGCGCCGCGACGGCGCCGGCGAGCTCGTGGTCGGCATCGACCAGGGCGTGCCCTTCGTGCAGGTGAACGGCCAGCGCAGCACGCCCGGCCAACCGGTGCAGGCCGGCCAGTGGTCGCACCTGGCGGTGAAGGCCGAGGGCGACAGCGTCGCGCTGTATGTGGGCGGCCGTCCCGCCGTGTCGCTGGCCGCGAAGCTGCCCGCGCTGAACACCGCCGCCGCGCTCGGCGCGGATGCACCGGTTGCCGCACCCGCTGCACCGGGCGCTGCACCCGTGGCCGGCTTTGCGCCGTTCACCGGCGCGATCGACGAAGTGCGCCTGTCGAAGGTCGCACGCCCTGACGCGCTGTTGCTGGCCGATGCCGTGTCGCAAGGCGCCGAATCGCGCCTGGCCGCGTTCGGCCCCGACGAGCAGCAGGCCGGCAAGAGCCACTTCGGCTTCATCCTGGCCGCGATGCCGCTGGACGCGTGGATCGTGGTCGGCCTGCTGGGCCTGATGATGGCGCTGTCGTGGGCCATCATGATCGGCAAGGGCCGCAACTTCGGCGCCACCTCGCGCGCCAACGCCACCTTCATCGAGCACTTCCGCGAGGCCGCCGGTGCGCCGCTGGACCGCCTGGCCACCAACAACACCGTGCCGCAAGAGGTGCGTGCCGATTCCTCGCTGTGGCGCCTGTACGAAGTGGCCATCGAGGAGATGCGCCGCCGCCATGACCGCGGCTACGACCTGAACGCCGTGTCGGCCTCCACCATCGGCGCCATCCGCGCCGCGATGGACGGCGTGATGGTGCGCGAGACCGAGCGCATGTCCAAGCGCATGAACTGGCTGTCGACCACCATCGAAGGCGCGCCGTACGTGGGCCTCTTTGGCACCGTGATCGGCATCATGCTGGTGTTCGTGGTGGCGGCCATGGCCGGCGCCGTGGACATCAACTCGGTGGCGCCCGGCATGGCCGCCGCGCTGCTGTGTACCGCCGCCGGCCTGGGCGTCGCGATCCCCGCGCTCTTTGGCTACAACTGGCTGGCCTCGCGCTCGGACGCCATCGGCGCCGACATGGCCGTGTTCGTCGACGAGTTCGTCACGCGCCTGGCCGAAGAGCAGGGCGAGGGCCGCTCGCTGCCGGTGGCCGTGCAGGCGCGCCGCGCCTGAGGACCGCGCACCATGGCAAACACAGCCGCGAAGTTCGCCGTGCGCAAGCGCACGGGCGGCATCAACATCACGCCCTTCGTCGACGTGCTGCTGGTGGTGCTGGTGATCTTCATCCTCACCAGCAACGCCAGCATCCCGGGCATCAAGGTCGACCTGCCCAAGGCCAGCGCCTCGGTGGCGCTGGAGAAGCCCAAGACCAAGGCCATCACGATCGACAACGCGGGCAACGTGTTCCTGGACGCCTACCCGGTCACGCTGCCCGAGCTCGAGGAGCGCCTGCGCACCGAGAAGGCGCTGTCGCCCGACTTTCCCGTGATCGTGCGCGGCGATGCCAGCGTGCAGTACGCGAAGGTGGTCGACGTGCTCGACCTGCTGCGCCGCATCGAGCTGAACCAGATCGGCCTCGTGACCGGCAAGCAGAAGTGAGGACCGGAGCGTGAACCCTCGCGACCCGATTTCTTCTGCCTCGCCCGCGCCTCGTACGAGTGGCACGGGTGGAACGGCCGCGCTGTGGCGCCGCTGGGGCGGGGTGGTCATCGGCCTGGCGATCGTCGTGGCGCTGGCGCTGCTCGTGTGGCGGCTCTTGTCCGACACCGCGAGCCAGAAGCGCGTGGTGGCCGACGCGCCCACGCTGATGCTGCCGCCGCCCCCGCCACCGCCGCCCGAACCCGAGAAGCTGCCCGAGCCCGAGCCGGAAAAGATCAAGCCCGAAGTGGTCGAGCCCGAGCCCAAGCCGGTCGAGCCGCTGGAAGCGCCGAAGGACGACGCGCCGCCCAGCCCCTCGAAAGACCTGGGCGACCCGGTGACCATGGACAGCGCCGGCCAGGCCGGCAACGACGCCTTCGGCATCCAGGCCGGCAGCGGCGGCGGCATGAGCGGCACCGGCGCCGGCGGCGGCCTGGGCAGCGGCTCGTATGCGCGCTACGTGTCGAGCATGTTGCAGCAGGCGCTGTCGCGCGATCCGCGCACGCGCCAGCTGGTGTTCGACGACATCCAGATCGACCTGTGGCTCGGCGCCGACGGCAAGACCACGCGCGCCCAGCTGGTGCGCGGCACCGGCACCGAGGACATCGACGAGGCCGTGCTGGCGCTGGTGCGCGGGCTCGATCGCGTCGACGAACGTCCGCCGGCCTCGATGCGCTTTCCGATGCGCGTGTCGATGAAAGGCCGCCGGCCATGACTTTCCATTCCTGTACGGCCGACGCCCGGCCCGACTCCTTTCCTCCAGTGAACGAAGCGATGAACACCCTGCACAACACCCTCCCGCGCCGGGGCGCGATGCCGGCCCTGCGCCAGTGCGCGCTCGCGGCGGCCGTGGCCTCCGCCTTCGTGCTGTCGGCCGGCACCGCCATGGCCCAGACCGCCGCCGCGCCCGCGGGCGAATCCGCCATGGTCAAGCTGATTCGTGGCCTCATTCAAAGCGGCACGCTCGCCAAGGACGTGGGCGAAGCGCTGCTGGCCCAGGCCCAGACCGAAGCCATCGCCGCGCAGCAGGCACAGCGCCAGGCGGCCGTGTCGGCCACCGCCGCGTCGGCCACCGTCGCGGGCGGCATGCGCCTCGAAGCCGGCGACGTGCGCGTGCCCTACATCTCGCAGACCGTGCGCGACCAGATCCGCGACGAGGTCAAGGCGCAGGTCATGGCCCAGGCCAAGGACGAAGGCTGGGCCGCGCCCAACGAGACGCCCGAGTGGAGCAAACGCATCCGCTTCGAAGGCGACGTGCGCGTGCGCAACGAGTCGCGCAGCTACGCCGGCAACAACAGCGACATCGAGATCAACTGGCCCTCGCTCAACCAGGGCAGCGGCTACGACGTCAACCCGAACACCAACCTGTCGCTGCCGTCGATCCTGAACACGCGCCAGGACCGCCGCAACCTGTTCCGCGCCCGCGCACGCGTGGGCCTGCTGGCCGACCTGTCGGAGAACACCAAGGCCGGCGTGCGCCTGGCCTCGGGCAGCGATGACAGCCCCGTCTCGACCACCACCACGCTGGGCGGCGGCCTGGGCAAGAAGAGCGTGTGGCTCGACCAGATGTGGATCTCGCACAAGCCGACCGACTGGCTCACCGTGACCGGCGGTCGCTTCGGCAACCCCTTCATGTCGACCGACCTGCTGTACTCCAGCGACCTGAACTTCGACGGCATTGCCGCGCAGTTCGACAAGAAGCTGGCTGCGAACCGCGACCTCTCTCTCTTCGGCACGCTGGGCCTCATCCCGCTCGAATACTCGGCGGACGGTTCGCCCACGCGCAGCCAGCGCAAGATGAAGAGCGAGAACAAGTGGCTGCTCGGCGCGCAGGTGGGCGCCGACTGGAAGATCAACGAAGACAACCGCGTGCGCGGCGCGCTGGCGTACTACAACTTCCGCAACGTCAGCGGCAAGGTCTCCGAGCCTTGTGCGCTGTATGCGGGCGCCGACGGCTGCAGCACCGACTGGTCGCGTCCGGCCTTCATGCAGAAGGGCAACACGCTCATGCTGCTGCGCGACATCTCGCTCGACCCGCTCAACCCGGCCGGCACGCCGCAGCCGCAGTACGTGGGCCTGGCCTCGAAGTTCCGCCTGATCGACCTGAACCTGCGCTGGGACACCCAGGTGGCCGGCAACAACCTGCGCCTGGACGCCAACTTCGTGCGCAACACCGCCTACGACGCCAACGACATCTGGAACCGCGCGGGCATCCGCGGCGCCATCGTCAACAACTTCGGTCCCACCGGCGGCACCAGCAAGTCCGACTTCAAGAGCGGCGGCAACGCCTACATGCTGCAGGCCACCTACGGCAAGCCGGCACCGGCCGCGCGCGGCGACTGGAACGTGCTCGCGGGCTACAAGCGCATCGAGCCCGACGCCATGCCCGACGGCTACAACGATTCGAGCTTCCACGGCGGCGGCACCAACGCGCGCGGCTACTTCCTGGGCGGCTCGTACGCGATCGACAAGAACATGTGGTTCACCGGCCGCTGGATCTCGACCAAGGAGGTCTACGGCCCGCCGCTGTCGATCGACACCCTGCAGCTCGAATTCAATGCGCGTTTCTAAGAAGGAGTCCGCCGTGTCCCGAACGATCTTCCCGGCGCTGGCCCTGGCCGCGCTGGCCGCCACGGCCGGCGTCGCGCAGGCCCAGCAGCCGCAGGGCCAGAGCATGGAGGAGCGGCTGCGCGCGCAGCTGCGCACCACCACCACCCAGCTGCAGCAGGCGCAGAACGAGCTGGCCGCGCTCAAGGCCGGCCAGCCCGCGGGCAAGGCGCCCGCGGCACCCGGCGCGCCGCCGCCCGCGTCCGAGCTCGAAACGCTGAAGAAGGAACTGGCCGCCAGCCAGGCCCAGCTTGCGTCCGAGCGCCACGCACGCGGCCAGGCCAGCGCCGGCAACGCGCAGCTGCGCGAGCAGGCCCAGGCCGCCAGCGAGAAGGCGGGTGCGCAGATCGCGCAGTTCCGCGGCGCCTACGACGAGCTGCTGAAGATGGCGCGCGCCTCCGAGGCCGAGCGCCAGCGCCTGGCCGGCGAGGCCGCGCTGCAGCGCACCGCGCTCACGCAGTGCGAGGCGAAGAACACGCAGCTGTATGCCGTCGGGCAGGAAGTGCTGCGCGCCTACGAAACCATGGACGTGGGCAGCGTGCTCGCCTCGCGCCAGCCCTTCGCGGCGCAAAGCCGCGTCAAGTACGAACAGATCGCGCAGCAGTACGGTGACAAGCTCTACGAGAGCCGCTTCGACGTGCGCGCCGTGAGCGCGCCGGCGCCTGCGGCTGCTGCATCCGCCACGGAAGGAAAGCCCCAATGAACCCCGCACAAGCCACCCCCGCAGCCGGGCTCGGCCGCCGCCTGCGCGCGGCAGCCGGCGTGCTGCTCGTCTCGTCGGTCGGCGTCGCCGCCGCGCAGCAACCCGCCGCGCCCGGCCCCGCCGTGGTCGCGCGCATCGGCGAAGTGACCATCGGCCAGGACGAGATCGAGAAGCTGCTGCAGACCCTGCCCGAGACCGAACGCGCCGCCGTCAAGGCCGACCGCGCGAGCCTCGACGGCTGGCTGCGCCAGCGCCTCGTGAGCGAAGCGCTGCTGCGCGACGCCCGCGCCAAGGGCTGGGCCGACCGGCCCGACGTGAAGGCCAAGATCGACGCCGCCACGCGCGAGATCACCGCGCGCATCGTCGCCACCAGCTACCTCGAATCCGTGAGCCAGGTGCCCGCGGGCTTTCCGTCGGACGCCGAGGTGAAGACTGCCTACGACCAGGGCAAGACCGGCTTCAACCTGCCGGCCGCCTACCGCGTGGCGCAGATCTACCTGGCCACGCCCGAGCGCGACCCGGCCGCCATCGCCAAGGTGCGCGACGAAGCGAATCGCCTCGCCAAGCAGGCCCGCACCGGCGACTTTGCCGCCGTGGCGCGCGCCAGCTCGCAGGACCGCCGCACCGCCGAACGCGGCGGCGAGGTCGACACGCTGCCACTCGCGCGCATCCTGCCCGAGCTGCGCGACACCGTGGCCAGGCTCAAGCAGGGCCAGGTCAGCGAACCGGTGCAGGCCGAGGCCGGCTTTCACATCGTCAAGCTGCTCGACACCCAGCCCGCGCGCACCGCCACCCTCGAGGAAATGAAGCCGCAACTGCAGGCCGCGCTGCGCCAGCAGCGGCAGCAGCAGCTGGTGCAGGCCTACATGGCCCAGCTGGCGCCGCCGGCGCAACTGAGCATCGACAGCGCCGCGCTCGACGCCGCGCTCAAGAAAACCAACTGAACCCGTTTCCCCCCTTTCCTGAAAGAAGAACCACACCATGAACACCACCGCCACGACCCCGGACACCGACGACCAGGCCGCCACGCCGGTGCCTTTCGACATGCTCGACGCCGTCACGCCCGACCAGGTGTCGGACGCCATCAAGGCCGCCGGCGGCGCCGTCACCGCCATCGAACAGGATGGCGTGGTGCGCCTGCACAGCGCCAGCCACGGCATCGGCTTCCAGGTGCTGTGGGGCAACGCCGTCACCACCACCCAGTACACCGACTTCACCCTGAGCTGCCCACTGCGCGTGCAGGGCGGCACGCTGCCCGAGGCCGTGCTCGCCGCCTGGCACCGCAGCAAGCGCTTTGCGCGCGTGGCGCAGCACGGCGACTTCGTCGTGCTCGAGATGGACGTGGTCGTGGCCGGCGGCGTCAGCCCCGCCTACCTGGCCTTTGCCGTGCGGCTGTGGATGCAGATGATGGGCGAGTTCTTCCTGCACCTGCGCAACTACGGCCCCGCCGCCGAGACGCGCGGCGATGCGGCGAATGCCGACGCCGCTGCAGCCACCGCCGCCGTCCAGGGTGTGCCCGCCGCCGCGTGATGCCACTGCCCATGCGCGCCGCATCCGGCCTGTCCGTGGACGACCACCACCATCCCTCGCACGACTCGCCCACGGGCCGCGCCATCCAGGCCGCGGCGCGCCAGGCCCAACGCGCGCGCCGCGCCGAAACCGTGCGGCTGCGCCAGCGCGCCGCGCTGCTCGAGCTGCTGGTGCAGACCATGGCGGAGTTGCACATCTCGATGGCCGAGCTCAATGCGGCGCGCAAGGCGCTGGCGCCGGCTTGGCGGCAGGTGGGGGATGGGGGCGCTTCGCTCGATCGCGATCTGGAGCGTTGACGCAAGGCGGTGAGGCGGCGCAGGGTAGGGCAGAATCGCGCGCCCCACGCTCCCGAAAGGCCGCACCCGTGACGACGCCCGCCCGCTCTGCCCAGATCGCACAGACCACGCCCACGGGCGCCGCCATCGCAGAGAAGGTGGCGCAGGCCTACGACTTCGGCGAGGTCCGGTCGTGCGAGCTGCTGCGGCGCAGCTTCAACCATGTCTACGGCCTGCAGTTTGCCGACGGCCGCCACGCCGTCGCGCGCCTGAGCGCCGACCGCCCGCGCGGCGCGCCCAACATCGGCTACGAAACGGCGCTGCTCGTGCATCTGAAGGCCAGGGGCGTGCCGGTGGCCGGTGCGCTGGCGGCACGCGATGGCGCACATGCTGTCGCGATGGACTTGCCCGAGGGCGAGCGTCCGCTGATCCTGTTCGAGCACCTCGACGGCGACGTGCCCGGCGACGTGCTGTCCGACGTCGAAGCCACCGGCCGCGGTCTGGCGCTGTTGCACGACGCCGCGCAGGACTACCACGGCCCCGCCAGCCGCTACACACTGGAACTGCCCGACCTGCTGCACGCGTCGCTGGAGCGCCTGCACGCCGCGCCCACCATGACCGACGCGCTGCGCCCGGAGTTCGGCGCCATCGCGCGCGCGCTCGAAGCCCGCATCACCGCGATGCCGGCCCTGACGCGCGTTCACGGGCATGGCGATTGCCACGGCATGAACAACTTCGTGACGGAGGGACTTGACGGCGTGCGCGTCGCCTCGTTCTTCGACTTCGACGATGCAGGCCCCGGCTGGCTGGCCTACGACCTGTGCGTGTACCTGTGGGCGATGCACCCGCGCACCGTGGGCGGATCACTCGACGCGACGTCGCTGGCGCGTTGGCGCAGCTACCTGGCGGGCTATCGCAGCGCGCGTCCGTTGCCTTCGGCGGACGTCGACGCCATCGCCGCCTTCATGGCCGTGCGGCAGTTCTGGCTCATGGGCGAACACGCGGGCCGCATCGCGGTGTGGGGCACGCAGTCGATGCCGACGAGCTGGCTGCGCACGCAGGTGAAGATGTTGACGGCGTGGGCGGAGTTGCAGACGCCGGAGTGAGGGTTCGGCTCAGGCTTGCGCCACCCAGCCCCTGAAGGCCATGCCTGCATAGAACAGGCGGACGTTGATGAAACCCGTCTCTTCAAGCAATGCCTCTTCCTGCGCCGGGCTGAGCAGCGTCAGCGTGGAACCGATCGCGGAGGCCGCCTTGCGCGCGTTGTCCGGATCGACGCCGGAAGCCGCCGCGAAGGCGACGTAGCGTGAGAGCCACAGCTCTCGCTCCCCATCTGCCTGGGGAAAGCTGAGATGCGCCATGACGAACGGCGCACCGGGCTTCAGGCGACGACGAATTTCCATCAGCGTCGACTTGCGTTCATCGAGCGTCAGGAAGTGCATCGTCAGCAGACAGGTCGCCGCATCGAACGGACCTTCGGGTGCGGTGTCGGTGTAGCCGTGGTGCAGCGCGACCCGCTCGGCGAGCGGACCCAGCGTTGCCGCGGCGAGGTCGAGCATGGGCTGCGACGGATCGACACCGACGAAATGCCATCGGGGATGCGCCTGCGCGAGCACCTTCAACTCCATGCCACCGCCGGCGCCGATGACCAGCACGTTGGCCGCATCGGGCGCGCGCTCGGCGACGAGCAGGGCTGCCATCGTCTGCAGGTCATGCAGGCCTGGCACCAGGCGGGCGGTCTTTTCGGCGTAGTTGTTGGTGGTGGACGACGTGCTGAAGGCGGCGGTGGGCTGGGACATTTCCACAGTCTATGTGGGCGTCGCGTGCTTCGCAGGCGCAGGGCTGTGGGAGAGCTCAACCGGCCTGCGACTGCCTCAGGCCAACGTCGATACGCGCTCAGCGAGAGACACCCTCGCAAGCCGCCACGTCATCCCGATCCCCACAACCGTCGCGATCAACCCCACCAGGAACACACTGTCGTGACCGTAGTGGTCGGCAATCAGCCCCGCCATCGGGCCTGTGACGCCGTACGCCAGATCCTGGAACGCCGCGAAGCCGCCGATGGCTGTTCCGCGCAGGTGGGCGGGCACGCGCTTGACGGCCTCCAGTCCCATGGCGGGGAAGACCATCGAGCACCCCATGCCGGTGAGCAGTGCGCCCACCATCGCCACGGCGGGATGGGGCGCGAGCCACAGCAGCGCTTGACCCACGGCCTCGATCGCCAGGGAGACGAGCGCCACTTTGATTCCTCCGATGCGGTCGGGCAAGCGACCTGCCAGCAGGCGCACCAGGACGAAGCC
Organism: Variovorax sp. GW821-FHT09D07; assembly: GCF_059416345.1. Taxonomy (NCBI): domain Bacteria; kingdom Pseudomonadati; phylum Pseudomonadota; class Betaproteobacteria; order Burkholderiales; family Comamonadaceae; genus Variovorax; species Variovorax sp. GW821-FHT09D07. Next base: position 915,550 of record NZ_JBWKOY010000001.1, on the reverse strand, counting down.
CAGGCCGAAGCATGTCAGTCCGTAGCCGGCACCCTGCCAGCCATGGGCCAGGAAGTACAAGGGAAAGAACGCGCCCAAGGCGGCAAAGCCAACGCCTTGCAGGCCCACGACCGCGCCTTGCTTCCAGATGAGTCCCAAGACATCCGAGAACGGTGCTCGGCGCCCCTGTGCCGACATGGCGGGCGCGATGGACCACAGCATCGCGCCGCTGACCAGCGGCAAGGCGATGCTGCCCGCCATCAGGCCGGCGAAACCGAGCCGCTCCAGCAGCCAGAGGCCCAGCGGGCCGCCCACCGCGAAAGCGCCGTACATGCCGGTGCCGACGAGCGCCATGACCTGCCCGGACCGCGCGGGGCCCATGGCCGCCATCGCCCAGCCCAGCATGCCGACGAGCGCGAAGCTTTCGCCGAGGCCCAGCACGAGACGCCCCACCAGAAGAACCAGGTACGCGCCGACGCCATGGCCCAGCACGGGCAGCGAGGAGGCCCAGCACAGGAGCGATGCCGCCGCATAGAGGACAAGGCCCCGGAACATGGCGACCTTGCCGCCGCGTTCGTCAGCCAGCCGACCCGCCCAGCCGCGACTGAGGATGGTGGACAAAAAGGCAATGCCGACGCCCAGGCCGGACGCGACATTGCCCAGGCCCAGCGTCTGCGACACATGGAGCGTCACGGCCGGCATCGACATCGCGACAGACAGGTAAGCGAGAAAAAGCGCGAGGGTCATCCAGACCAACGTGCGCAGGGAAGAAGAATTTGTTTGGACGTTCGTCATCGAGCGCCGCTCCTTGAGTTTTCAAAGGCAGCACCAGCCGGTCGAATGGGCGGGACGATGAGCACCGAAGCGACCCACGCGCACCGCCAGTCGGCATGCGGGTGCCACTGGTGATGCGTTGGTTGACGTAAACGCTTACGGCGGGATGGAGCTCTGAACAGGTCAGAGTCGATTTTTGCAGCGGCGATTCTAGCAACGTGATCGAGAACGGATCGCTCGCGCGCAGACTTCGGCCCGGTCTTCACGAGCCTGCCGCTCGCCGGCGCTTCCTGTCCGGCTACAGTCGGATGGCTCCATGTCCCTGACCCTATGAACAGCATCACTCCCTGCGATTCCGCCCGAACGGCGCGGCGCTTCGCTGCATTCCCTCTCTTGTCGACGCCCACCCTGACGATGGAGCGCACATAGCCATGCACGAAATCATCTGCCCCCATTGCAGCAAGGCATTCAAGATCGACGAAGCCGGTTACGCGGACATCCTGAAGCAGGTGCGCGACGGCGATTTCGAGAAGCAGTTGCACGAGCGGCTGGAACTGGCCGAGCGCGACAAGCGCGCTGCCGTCGAACTCGCCCAGACCCGGGCCGCTGGCGAACTGCAGAAGGCCGCCGCCGCCAAGGACGGCGAGATCCAGGAACTCAAGGCGAAGCTCGAAGCCGGCGATGTCGCGCGCAAGCTCGCCGTGAGCGAGGCCCTGGGCGCCGTGGAACGGGAGCGCGACGCGCTCGCCAACGAGCTTGAAAAGGCCAAGCAGGACAAGCTGGCCGCCACCGCGCTCGCCGAGGCGCGGCACGTGGGCGAGCTGCAGAAGAGCGCCGCCGCGAAGGACGTGGAAATCCAGGAACTGAAGGCCCGGCTCGACGCCATCGAGGTGGCGAAGAAGCTCGCGATCAGCGAGGCCGTCAGCGTCGTCGAGAAGGAGCGGGATCAGTGGAAGAGCGGCCTCGAGCGGGCGGAGCTCGAGAAGCAGCTCGCCGAGAAATCGCTCAAGGACAAGTACGAGACGCAGATCAAGGACCGCGACGACGCGATCGAGCGGCTGCGCGACATGAAGGCGCGCCTGTCGACCAAGATGGTGGGCGAAACCCTGGAGCAGCACTGCGAGACCGAATTCAACCGCATCCGGTCGATGGCGTTTCCCCGCGCCTACTTCGAGAAGGACAACGACGCGCGCACGGGCAGCAAGGGCGACTACATCTTCCGCGACGCGGACGAGGCCGGCACCGAGATCGTCTCGATCATGTTCGAGATGAAGAACGAGAACGACCGCACGGCCACGAAGAACAGGAACGAAGACTTCCTGAAGGAACTCGACAAGGACCGCACCGAGAAGGGCTGCGAGTACGCGGTGCTGGTGTCGCTGCTCGAGCCCGACAACGAGCTCTACAACACCGGGATCGTCGATGTGTTCCATCGCTACCCGAAGATGTATGTCGTGCGGCCGCAGTTCTTCCTGCCCATCATCACGCTGCTGCGCAATGCGGCGATGAATTCGCTCAAGTACAAGTCGGAGCTGGCGCTGGTCAAGGCGCAGAACATCGACATCACGAAGTTCGAGACCGAGCTGGAGACCTTCAAGGCCGCCTTCGGCAGGAACTACGACCTGGCCCACGGCCACTTCCAGAAGGCGATCGCGGAGATCGACAAGTCGATCGATCACCTGCAGAAGACGAAGGAAGCGCTGCTCGGCACCGACCGCAACCTGCGCCTTGCGAACGACAAGGCACAGGACGTGACGATCAAGAAGCTGACGCGCGGCAACCCGACGATGGCGGCCAAGTTCGCCGAACTGAAGAAGCTCGGGTCTTCCGAGACGGAATGACGCTGCCGCAGGCGCTGCCCAGGAAACACATGAACCACATCACCATCGACTACCGCCAGGACGTGCCCCTAGACCCGGTCGACGTCGCCCGCGTCTTCGACCGTTCCGGCATCAAGCGCCCCACGAACGATCTCGCCCGCATTGCACGGATGTTCGCCGCGCCCAGCCTTTTGCTGTCGGCCTGGGTCGACAACGAACTGGTGGGGCTGTCGCGGTCGCTGACCGACCATGCGTACTGCTGCTACCTGTCGGACCTGGCGGTGGACAAGAAGTACCAGGGCCATGGCATCGGCCGGGAGCTCGTGCAGCGCACGCAGGCGATCATCGGCGACGAGGTGTCGCTGATCTTGCTGTCTGCACCTGACGCGATGTCTTACTACCCGACGCTCGGCTTCGAACTGGCGCAGAACGCATACGTCATCCGGCGCAAACGCTAGAAGCCGCTACGGCGACCGCCGTGACCCCGCCAGCCCGGCCTTCGCATCCAGCAGGTGTCCGAGCGGCAGCGCCGTCTCCGACTTGATCTCGCGCAGCACGATGCTCGAGCGCACGTGCGTCACGCCGGGCAGGCTGAACAGCACCTCGTGCAGGAAGCGCTCGTAGTGCTTCATGTCGGGCACGGTCACGTTGAGGATGTAGTCCGCGGGCCCGGTGGCCGACACGCAGCGGATGATCTGCGGGCTCGCGGCCACGGCTTCTTCGAAGCGCTGCACCATCGCCTCGCTGTGGCGGTCGAGGTTCACCTCGGCCACGGCCGACACGTGCAGGCCCACGTGCTCGGGGTCGACGAGCGCGGTGTAGCCGCGGATGACGCCGGCCGCCTCCATGTCCTTGATGCGCTTCCAGCAGGGCGTGGGCGACAGGCCCACGGCCTCGGAAATCTGCTGCACGGTCTGCCGCCCGTCATGCTGCAGTGCAGAAAGAATCTTGAGGCAATGCTCGTCAAGAGAAACAGAACCGACGTTCATCGTGGTTTTCGAGTGAATTCTTCTTCAAACAAGGGTCTGCGCCAGTGTATTGAAGAAACACTTACTTGGGGGGGCGCAGAACAATTTCGGGCATGAACGCCCCACTTGAAGCGACCGCACTCCGACGGCCCGACTACCAACTTTCCGACAACCTCTGGGCCGATGCCGGCTCGGTCTTCCTCACCGGCACGCAGGCGCTGATCCGCATCCTGGCGATGCAGAAACAGCGCGATGCGGCACGCGGCCTGCACACGCAGGGCTTCGTGAGCGGCTACCGCGGCTCGCCGCTGGGCATGGTCGACCAGGCCATCTGGAAGGCCGGCGAGCGCTTCAAGAAGACAGGCATCCGCTTCGTGCCCGCCGTGAACGAGGAGCTGGCCGCCACGCAGGTGCTGGGCACGCAGCGTGTCGAATCCGACCCCGAGCGCACCGTCGATGGCGTGTACGCCATGTGGTACGGCAAGGGCCCGGGCGTGGACCGCGCAGGCGACGCGCTCAAGCACGGCAATGCGTATGGCTCGTCGCCGCACGGCGGCGTGCTGGTGGTAGCGGGCGACGACCACGGCTGCGTGTCGTCGTCGATGCCGCACCAGAGCGACCACGCCTTCATGGCCTGGCGCATGCCCGTGATGCAGCCCGCGAGCGTGGCCGAGTACCTGGAGTTCGGCCTGTACGGCTACGAGCTGTCGCGCTACTCGGGCGCGTGGGTCGGCATGGCGGCACTGTCCGAAATCGTGGAGAGCGCGGGCACGGTGGACCTCGATGCGGTGAATGCGCGCGTCGCCGCCTGGGAAGACGCCGACGCCGTGCGCGCCGCCACCGGCCACGCCGCGCCGCCCGACGGCCTGCACTACCGCTGGCCCGACCTGCCGTCGCTGCGCATCGAGTCGCGGCTGGAAGACAAGCTCGCGGCCGTGGCCGCCTTCACCCGGCGCAACAGCATCGACCGCCATGTCATCGTGAGCCCGCATGCCAAGGTGGGCATCGTCACCTGCGGCAAGGCGCACCACGACCTGATGGAGGTGCTGCGCCGGCTCGAACTCTCGCCCGATCAGCTCGCGCGCGCCGGTGTGCGGCTGTACAAGGTGGGCCTGAGCTTTCCGGTCGAGCAGACGCGCCTCAAGGAATTCGCGCGCGGGCTTGGCGAGATCCTCATCGTGGAAGAGAAGGGCGCGGTGGTCGAGACGCAGCTGCGCGACATCTTCTACAACGCGCCGCCCGAGGCGCGCCCCGTGCTCGTGGGCAAGCACGACCACGCGGGCCAGCCGCTGGTGTCGGCGCTCGGCGAGCTGCGGCCGTCGCGCCTCATCGAGCTGGTCGCACACTGGCTGGCCGCGCACTTTCCGGAGAACCACGACCTGGGTGATCACCTGCAGCATGTGCGCGACTTCACGCCGCCCGAGCTGCTGGCCAACGCGAGCGATGCGGTCAAGCGCCTGCCGTACTTCTGCGCCGGCTGCCCGCACAACACCAGCACCAAGGTGCCTGAAGGCTCGACGGCGCGCGCGGGTATCGGCTGCCACTTCATGGCCAACTGGATGGACCGCAGCACGGCGGGCCTGATCCAGATGGGCGGCGAGGGCGTCGACTGGATCTCGCACGCGATGTTCACGAAGACGCCGCACGTGTTCCAGAACCTGGGCGACGGCACCTACTACCACTCGGGCTACCTCGCGATCCGCCAGGCCGTGGCGGCCAAGGCCACGCTCACCTACAAGATCCTGTTCAACGACGCGGTCGCGATGACCGGCGGGCAGCCGGTCGACGGTGTCATCAGCGTGGACGCCATTGCGCGGCAGGTGGAGTCGGAAGGCGTCACCAAGGTGGTGGTCGTGAGCGATGCCATCCATCACTACGACGCCATCAAGAACAAGTTTCCGGCGGGCACCGAGTTCCACGACCGCGCCGCGCTCGACGAGGTGCAGCGCCGCCTGCGCGAGATGCCCGGCGTGACCGTGCTCATCTACGAGCAGACCTGCGCCGCCGAGAAGCGGCGCCGCCGCAAGAAGGGCGAGCTGGCCGATCCGCCCAAGCGCCTCTTCATCAACGAGGCCGTGTGCGAAGGCTGCGGCGACTGCACCGTGCAGAGCAACTGCGTGGCCGTGCTCCCGCACGAAACGCCGATGGGCCGCAAGCGCAAGATCGACCAGACCAGCTGCAACAAGGACTATTCCTGCGCCAAGGGCTTCTGCCCCAGCTTCGTGGGCGTCACGGGCGGCAAGTTGCGCCGCAAGAGCGGGGCGCTCGCGGCCGGGCGCGATGCCTTCCTGCACCGCGTGGGCGCGCTCGCGCATCCCGCGCCGCATGCGTGGACCGGCCCGTACGACCTGCTCGTGACCGGCGTGGGCGGCACCGGCGTGGTGACGGTGGGCGCGGTCATCGCGATGGCCGCGCACCTCGAAGCCAAGTCGGCCAGCGTGCTCGACTTCATGGGCTTTGCGCAGAAGGGCGGCTCGGTGCTGAGCTTCGTGCGGCTGGCCGACACGCCCGAACGCCTGAACCAGGTGCGCATCGACACGCAGCAGGCCGACGCCATCCTCGCGTGCGACGTGGTGGTGGGCGCCTCGGCCGACGCGCTGCAGACCGTGCGGCATGGGCGCACGCGCGTGCTTGCCAACATCCACGAGATCCCGGTGGCCGAGTCGCTGCGCAACCCCGATGCCGACCTGCATGTCGACCTGCTGCTGGAGAAGATGCGCTTCGTCGCGGGCGAAGAGCAGGTCGAGACCTTCGATGCGCAGAGCCTGGCCGAGGAGTTTCTGGGCGACACGCTGGCCGCGAACATCGTCGCGACCGGCTATGCGTGGCAGCGCGGCCTCGTGCCGCTGAGCCTTGAGGCGCTCATGCACGCGATCGAACTCAACGGCGTGGCCGTGGCGGCGAACCAGTCGGCGTTCTCGCTGGGGCGGCTCGCGGCGGGCGACCCTGCGGCGCTTGACCAGTTGCGTGCGGCACCGGTCGAGGCGGCGGCGCACCAGGTCGACGACCGCCCGCTGGAAACGCTGCTGGCCGATGCGCGTCGCCATCTCACCGGCTACCAGAGCGCCGCGTGGGCTGCGCGCTTCGAGCAGCGCATCCGCGCACTGCAGGCGGTCGAGTCCGCGTTGCCGGGCGGCGACGCGAGCCTGCCTTTCACGCGCAACGCGGCGCGCAGCCTCTTGAAGCTCATGAGCTACAAGGACGAGTACGAGGTCGCGCGCCTGTACACCGACGGCGCGTTCCTGCAGAAGCTGAAGGACCAGTTCGAAGGCGATCTGAAGCTCGAGTTCCACATGGCCCCGCCACTGCTCTCGCGCCCAGCGCACGGGCAGGCACCCGCCAAGGTGCGCCTCGGTGGATGGATGCTGCCGGCCATGAAGTGGCTGGCCCACGGCAAGCGCCTGCGCGGCACGCCCTTCGACCTGTTCGGCCACACGGCGGAGCGCCGCACCGAGCGCGCGTTGATCGAGCACTTCGACCGCCTGCTGCAGGAGATGGCCACCGCGCTGACCCCCGACAACCAGCCGACCGCCGCACGCATCGCGGCGCTGCCGCTGTCGGTGCGCGGCTTCGGCCATGTGAAGCTGGCGAACCTGGACGCGGCGCGCCTGCGCGAGGCCGAGCTGCTGCACCGCTTTGCGCCGTCGCGCTACGCGAAGCCGGTGGACGCACCCAGCGCCGGGCAGATTCGGGGTATCGCCATCGTGGCAAGCGCGCGGTAGTGGGCGCGGGCGGCGAGCGTGAGTTGCTCGGCTACGATCCTTGCCGAAACACTCACGCCCGCCACACCCCGACGATCGCAGGACATGCGCGCCTTCCTCTACTACGCCCTGATGCTCCTGCTCGGATATGCCTGGTACAGGTACGGACAGAAGCTGCTGCGCAAGGGCTATCGCGATGAGGAGGGCGAACTCACCCAGGGGCTCGTAGGGCCCGTCGGATTCCTCATGGCCGGTGGCGTGACCTGCTACCTCTTCTTCGCGATGCTGCGCGCCCTGGTCCGGGGCGAGGTGCCGTGCGTCGGAAAGGGCTGCGTGGGGCAGGTCTACACGCTGGCGGCGCATGCGGGTGACTACTGGGCCAACCTGTTCTTCCTGGCGTGGTGCGTCCTGGGCTTGGGCTATGCGATGTACGTGACGCTCAGGATCTGGTTCCGGGCTTAGCCCGCGCAGTGCGCGCAGCCGGCTCCCGCGCCAGCATCTCGACGACCAAAGCAATGAACCACTGGTGCAGCGCCGAGGTCTCGTGCCGCTCGTGCCAGACCAGCTCGACGGTGCGCGCCGGCGCCGCCAGCGGTGGCGCCACGCGCTTGAGGCCCGTCATGCGCATCGTCTCCAGGCCCTCGGACCAGGGCAGCACGGCGATCAGGTCGGAGCGGCGCACGGCCTCGTAGGCTGCGGAGTAGTGACTCACCGTGCTGACGAGGTTGCGCTGCAGGCCGCGGCCTTGCAGCACGCGGTCGTAGATGCCACCGACACGGCCCGCCAGGCTCACGTCGAGGTGGCGGGCGGCCAGGAATTTCTTCAGCGGAATCTTGTCCAGCTTCGCCAGCGGATGGTCGTTGCGCATGAAGCAGGCGAAGTCCACCGACCACAGCCGGCGTGAGCGCATGAAGCCCGGGCGCTGCACGTCGTCGTTGTAGGCGCCGATGGCGAAATCGGCCCGGTTGTCGTCCAGCGACTGCCCGAAGTCCACGACCGTGCCGGGGTGGGTGTGCAAGCGCATGCCCGGCGCAAGTTCGCCGAGCCGCTCGAGCAGGCGGGGGGCGACGATGCAGGCCACGTAGTCGGTCATCGAGACTGTCAGGCGGGCGTCGCTTTGCGAGGCATCGAAGCTCTCGCCCTCGAGCGTGCCCCGGATGGTGCGCAGCGAGCGCGCCAGCGGCGCCCACAACTCCGTGGCGCGCCGCGTCGGGCGGATGCCCGCGCCGTTGCGCACGAACAAAGGGTCGCCGTAGGTTTCGCGCAGCCGGCGCAGCGCGTTGCTGACCGTGGGCTGCGTCAGCGACAGCTTGGACGCGGCACGCGTCACGTTGCCTTCGTTCATGAGGGCTTCGAAGACCTTCAGCAGGTTCAGATCGGCGTTGCGGTAGTTCATGGACAGGGGAGGCTGAAACCATTCACATGGTCAATGGAATGGATTCAGCATATAAATTTTTCGGAATTGTGACGCGATCCTACGATCCCGTCATTCCTCACCGCCCATGCCCTCGGAACCCGGCAAACAGACCCATGACTCAGATCCTCGTCAAGAACGCCCGCCTGCTCGATCCGCTGAAGCCCGAGCTGCAGGACCGCCACGACATCCTGATCGAGGGCGACACCATCCGCGAGGTGTCCGACCGGCCGATCGTGGCGCGCGATGCGCGGGTCATCGACGCCGCCGGCAAGACCGTGATGCCCGGCCTGATCGACCTGCATGTGCACGTGGTGGCCGTCGACCTGAACCTGCAGCGCCAGGCGCTGATGCCCAACGTGCTGGCGACGCTGCGCAGTCTGCCGATCCTGCGCGGCATGCTGCGCCGCGGCTTCACCACCGTGCGCGACGCCGCCGGCGCGGGCGATGCGTTCAAGCAGGCGGTGCAGTCGGGGCTGGCGCAGGGGCCGCGCCTGTTCGTCTCGGGCCGCGCGCTGAGCCAGACCGGCGGCCATGGCGACGGCCGTGCGCGTTCCGACTATCTGGTGGCCAACGCCGTGTGCCCCAACTGCGCCCGTGTGGGCATGCTCGCCCGCGTGGCCGACGGCGTGGACGCCGTGCGCAAGGCCGTGCGCGAAGAACTGCAGATGGGCGCAGACCAGATCAAGATCATGGCCGGCGGCGGCGTGGCGTCGCCCACCGACCCGGTCGACGCCCTGGGCTACAGCGAGGACGAGATCCGCGCCATCGTCGGGGAGGCCGCGGCCCGCAACACCTACGTACTGGCCCACGCCTACACCCCGGCCGCGATCCAGCGCGTGGTGCGCTGCGGCGTGCGCACGATCGAGCACGGCAACCTGGTCGATGCACCCACCGCCGCGCTCATGGCCGCGCACGGCGCCTATGTGGTGCCCACGCTGGTGACCTACGACGCGCTCGCCAACGAAGGCGCGGCCCTGGGGCTGCCGCCCGCCAGCGTGGCCAAGGTGGAAGACGTGCGCGGCGCCGGGCTGCGCTCGCTCGAGATCTACAAGGCGGCCGGCGTGAAGATGGGCTTCGGCACTGACCTGCTGGGCGAATCGCATCGGCTGCAGAGCGACGAGTTCCGCCTGCGCGCGCAGGTGCTGTCGCCGGCCGAGATCATCGCCAGCGCCACGCGGATCGGCGCCGAGGTGCTGGGCATGAGCGACCGGCTCGGCCGGTTGATCCCGGGCGCGCTGGCCGACCTGCTGCTGGTCGATGGCGATCCGATGCGCAATCTCGATTGCCTGCTGGGGCAGGGCGAGCGCATTCCCCTGGTGATGAAGGCCGGCGTGGTCGAGTTCGACGCGCTGTAGCCCACGCTCCCGAGCTGTTCAGACAACCCGCCGGATGCCTCCGGCCCTCTTCAAGGAAACGACACATGCCCAAGCTGACGCAAGCCGTCTGGCGGTACCGCCACGACCAGATGGTCCGGTTGATGGACGAACTCGCCGTCGATGCGCTGGTGTTCACCACCGCCGATTTCTTTCAGTTCGCGACCAACTTCCACACCGACGTGCAGCCCTGGGAGCGGCCGATCTTCGCGGTCGTGCCGCGCCAGGGCGAGGGCTTCCTGGTCATGAACGAGCTGTCCACGAACCACATGCGCTTCTCGATGGAAGCGCACAAGGTGTGGATCACGGACGTGACGTTCTATGCCGAGCATCCGATGGTGAGCAACCGCCTGCCGCTCGTGTCGCAGCTCCCCGAGATCCTCGCCGAGCGCCTGAGCCGCGCCGGCCTGCGCCGCTCGCGCATCGCGCTGGATGCCGGCAGCGGCGTGATGGCGGCCGTGCAGCGCCTGCTGCCCGACCTGAACGTGCGCGTCGCCACCGCGGAAGTGCGCAGCCTGCGCTGGCAGAAGCACGCCGAGGAACTGGCCGTCATGCAGGCCATGGCCGGGCTGACGGACTGGCTGCAGGACCGCTACCGCGAAGCGATCAAGCCCGGCCGCCTGGTGCAGGAGATGGACTGCGCCATGGCCAGCCTGTTCGTGCAGGAGGCCGCCGAGCGCTTTCCCGGCGAGCAGTTCGAGGTCGTGCGCTGCTGGACGCTCAGCGGCCCGGCGTCGGCCTCGCCGCACGGCGACGGTGCCTCCTGCGGCGCGCGCATCCGCGAAGGCGACGTGCTGGTCAACATCGTGATTCCCCGGCTCAACGGCCTGACGATCGAGAACGAGCGCACCTGGTTCTGCGGGCGCCCCGACGACCAGAAGAAGGCGCTGTGGACGGCCGCGCGCGACGCGACCGATGCGGCCATCGGCGCGGCCGTGACAGGCCGGCCTGTGTGCGCGATCGACGCCGCGGCGCAGGCCGTGATCGAACGCGCCGGCTTTGCCGACTGCATCCGCCACCGCACGGGCCACGCCATCGGCATCGTGCACCACGAGTACCCGGAGGACATGGCCTTCAGCCAGCGCCCGCTGCGCGACAACGAGGTCTATTCGGCCGAGCCCGGCCTGTACGTCTACGGCGTGGGCGGCTTTCGAATCGACGACACGGTCGTGGTGGGCGCGACGCCGCGCGTGCTCACCGCCACGCCCAAGTCGCTCGACTACGCCACCGTCGGTTGATACCGCTCACACCTTTCGCAACCACCGACCTTGACTTCATCATGACCACCCGTCGCACCATGCTTTCCGCGTTGGCCGTTGCAGCTTCGCTGCTCGCCGCACCCGCCTTCGCGCAGGGCTTTCCTTCCAAGCCGATCAAGGTCGTGGTTCCGCAGCCGGCCGGCTCGGGGCCGGACACGCTGGCGCGCACGCTGGCCGACGTGCTCGCCAAGAGCATCGGGCAGAGCGTCGTGGTGGAGAACCGGCCCGGCGCCAACGGCACGCTGGCTGCGGCTTATGTGCTCTCGCAGCCTGCGGACGGCTACACGCTGTTCCTGGCCGGCGTCTCGAACATGTCGTGGAACCCGCACCTGTACAAGTCGCTGGGGCACCAGCCGGCGCGCGACTTCACCGGCGTCGCCGTCATCGCCAACACCCCGTTCGTGACGGTCGTGTCGCCGAGCCTGGGCGTGAAGACGCTGCCCGAGCTCATCAAGATGGCCAAGGCAGAGCCGCAGCGGCTCAGCTTTGCATCCGCCGGCATCGGCAACTCCACCCATCTTGCGAGCGAGCTGCTGAAGTCGCGCACCGGCATCCAGATGCAGCACGTGCCCATCAGCGGCGCAGGTGGCCCCAACGCGCTGACCAGCGTGATGGCGGGCGACACGCCGGTGATGACGACCGTCCCCGTCGGCGTCGTGCCGCTGGTCAAGAGCGGCAAGCTGGTGCCATTGGCCGTGACCGGTGAGCGGCGGCTGGCGCAGCTGCCCGACGTGCCCACGTTCAAGGAGCTGGGCATCGACATGGAAGTGCCCGGCTGGTACTCCCTGGTGGCGCGCGCAGGCGCACCCGGCGACGCGGTCACGCGGCTCAACGCCGAGATCAATAAAGCCCTGGACACGCCCGAGATGAAGGAGCGCCTGGCCGGCCAGATGCTGATCGGCGTCAAGTCGACCCCGGCCGATGTCTTGAAGTTCACGCAGCGCGAGTCGGCGACCTGGGGGCCCATCATCGATCGGCTGGGCATCGCACAGTGAGTGACATGGCGCAGGTTTCTTTCGAGGCGCTGGACCACGCGCTGCGGCGGTTTCCGGGGCACCGGCTGTTCACCGTGCTGGCGATCGACCCCGGCCTTGCGGCGTCCCGGCGCCTGTACACGAGCGACCCGGTGGCGTATCCGTGCGGCGGTACCAAGCCACTGCACCATGACAACGACTTCTTTCGCGAGGTGGTGCAGGGCGGCCGGGCGCGCATCTGCGTTGATCAGGAAGACTGCCGTCGCGCGTTCCCGGACCATGCGCTGATCGACGCGCTGGGCTGCCGGTCTGCCATCAATGTGCCGATCCGGCACGACGGCCGCACCCTCGGTTCGCTGAACCTGCTGCACGAGGAACACTGGTACCAGCCCGACATGGTGCCCGCGCTGATGCGCTTCGCCGAACAGGCCGCACCCTTGCTTCTTTCGCTCCGATACGTTGAGATGCCCGCATGACGATCCATCGCCGAACCTTCGTGCTGAATGCTGCCGTGTCCCTGTATGCGGCATCGCTCGCCACCGCGGCGCGTGCAGCCGGCCCGGGCTACCCCAGCAAGCCGATCACCATCGTGTTTCCTTATGCGGCAGGCGGTGCCACCGACGCCATGACGCGGCAAATCGCGGACCTCATGGCCAAGGCGCTCGGCCAGCCGGTCATCGTCGACGCGAAGCCGGGCGCCGGTGGATCGATGGCGCTGCAGCAGGCCGTGCGCGCCAACCCGGACGGGCACACGCTGGTGCTCGTGGCCAGCGGAACGATGGCCGTCAACCCTTACCTGTACGACCTGAAGTACAAGCCGGTGGAAGACCTGGCGCCCATCACGATCCTGGTCGACATTCCCTTCGTGGTCGTGACAAGGCCGGACTTTCCCGCACGCACCCTCAAGGAATTCATCGCCCATGCCAAGGCGAATCCGGGAAAGATCTCGTTCGCGAATGCAGGCGTGGGCACGCAGGCCCACCTGACGCAGATGATGTTCATGAAGGAGGCTGGCATCTCGGCCAACGTCGTTCCCTACAAGGGCGGCACGGGCGCCATCGCCGACCTGCTCGGCGGCCACATCGACGCCATGATCGACAACGCCGCCGCGCAGGTTGCGAACGTGCAGGCCGGCAAGGTGCGCGCGCTGTTCGTCACCACGCGCGAGCGCAGCGAATCGCTGCCCGGCGTGCCCACGGCGCAGGAGGCGGGGTTGCCGGGCTTCGTGACCTCGGGGTGGTTCGGGCTGGCCGCGCCGAAGGGTACGCCGCAGGCCATCGTCGACAAGCTCAACGCGGTGATCGTCCAGGGCATGGCGCGGCCTGAGACGCGGAAGAGGTTGATTGACGCGGGGTGGATGCCGATGGGCAGTTCACCTGGGGAGGCGGTGGATCGGGCGCGGGCGGACCTGGCGCGGTTTGGGGAGATTGCGCGGCAGATTGGGCTGAAGAGGGAGTGAAGGCCGCCATGGCCTCGTGAGCAGGCGTTGCAAAGTCCGATCGAGCGTGGGTGTGCCGCCGGACTGTGAATGCCCAAGCGATGGGCGCTGCTTTCAAGCGCATGCACGGCACACACTGTGGAGCAGAGCTGGCGGACTCCGATCAGCGACTGGCTCAAGAACTAAGGCGCCACGGGGATCACGAGAACATCTTGGACCAGAACGATTTTTTCGCAGCCGGTGCGTCCGCCACCTTGGGTGGTACTGCGGGGGAGGCAGACGCAATGGTCTCGATGGAGGGGGTGGTGTCGAGCACGATGTCGGGCACGCTTTCCCATTTCACGCGGTCGTTGTGGCTGATTTCACGGAACTCCGCGTCGATCGCCGTGCCGTTGTCATACCACTTTTTGAAGCGCATCTGGCGCTCCTGCAGCGTGCTCATCTCGGTGTCGATGGCAGTGAGTTGCTGCTTGAGGCTCAGGAAGGCCGGGAAGAACCGGTCCGAGAAATCGGGTGCGTCCACCAGCCGTGTCACTTCCTTGGATTGCTCCTGGAGATTGGCGATCATGGCACTGATCATCTGCGCGAACTTGGCCTGACGCTCTTGTTCCTTGTAACTGTCCCAAGCTTCGAGCGCGATGCCGGCAACGGCCAGCGTGCTGCCGAGGCCGTTGGCCACCTTTGTAGCGCCCCAGGGCTTGAATTTGAGGTACTTGCTGATGTCGAGGCCCACCATTTTGGTGGCGGCATTGACGCTATCGCGCACGGCGAGAACCTTGCTGTTCGTGATGACGCCCGGCTGCGAGAGAAAGTTGACGCCCTTCTTGCCAAGCGAGCTCACCACATCGTTGTAGTGCGCAAGTTCGTTGTTGACGTTGATCTGAATTCGGCTCAGATCGCGTGAGATTCCTCCCACTTCGTCACTGAAAATTTCCTCGATTCGTTGCTGGACCAAACAGCCTTCATTGCCGATTTCCCGATGCACGAAGTCGTCGAATGCATCCACGCTCACGTTCTTGGCCTGCAGTTGCAGGTCTTCGAAGTAGCGCAGCAGACGACCGCGCAGACGCACTTGCGTTTGCCCGATGCTGGCGTGGATCTTTTGAAGTTCGATGGCCTGGCTTTGCTTGATTGCTGTGACGCGGCGCGCTTCATCGGCCAGCAGGGCATAGGCCTCCTTGGCCGCGGGCAACTGCTTGGTGATGACGTCCGAGATGATGGATTTCTTGGTCTCGTTGGCCATTGCCAGAAGTCCACCATTGCTTTCGATCTTCTTCTGTGTTGCAGTCTGCAGCTCCCCGATGCGGGAGAGCTTGCGGAAGTCGGCGATGTTGCGCAGCCAGTGCTCCACGCCCATGTCGAAGGGATTGGCCGACACCGCTACGATGGCGGCATCAGTTTGCTCCTGCGGCGCCAGCTCGAGCACGTCGTTCAAGCGCTTGAGGACCGAGGTCTTCTTGATGAGGAATTTTTCCTGGAATTCGGCAGAGTCCGCCATGTCTGCTACTTCGTCGAATCGGCTGAGTACGAACACGGTTCGGGGCAACAGGTTCAGCGTACGGAACAGCCACTTCAGGTCTTCTGTGTGGCTTTCCTTGATCGGATTGGTCGAATTCATCACATACAGAACAAGGTGGGCTTCGCTCACGTAGCGCTTGGTGATGTCCTTGTATTTTTCGATCTGCTCAGTCGATGCGTTGGTCTTTTCCTTGAAGCCGAAAAGACCAGGTGTATCGATGATCTGCAGCTGGTCTTTGAAGTTGTAGATCGCGACTTCGCTGGAGGATTCTTGCTGGCTGATGTTCATGCTCTTTCGGTCGAGCTCTTCTAGCCACGCGGCGGCGATAGAGGTTTTCCCCTCGGAGAAGCCGCCGATCAACGCGACCCTGAGCTTCTGGTCGGTGGCGCTCTCCACTGATTTCTGTAGCTTTTCTGCCAGTTCAGGATGCAGTTGAATGCCTAGCTCGCGGCCTTCCTTCACGAAGGTCGTCAGACTGGACAAGATGTTCAAAGCCTGCAGCTTCTGTTGCTCAAACGAATGAATTGCGCTGGTCATGTTTGTGATGGCTCCTGTTTTCATGCGGCTGCCGCAGCGTCTGCGGCAGTTTTGATGGCTGTGGTGGTAATTGCTGCTCCCGGTGCTGGCTCAGGAATGAGCTTGTCGCGCAAGGTCGTCATCTTGTCGGCAATTTCTTTCAACGCCGTCTTGGTGTTGATGCTTTGCTCGTAGGGAATGCGCATCTGCATTTTGGTGTCCTGCAGCGCTTCATTGATCTTGGCGCTCGCGGAGTCGAGGTTGTTGTCCAGCATTTCGCTGAGCTTCGCGAACACCTTTTCCAGGTTGTCATCGGCAGACTTGCGCTGCTGCTTTTTCTTGTAGTCGCTGCTGAAGAAGCTGCGAACGGCTTTGTAGAAGCTGAACACGAGACCGACCGCTGCAATCACGGCGGCGGCAGTCCAGCCCACGGGATTGGAGGCCAAAAACGATGTCCAAACCAGTGCCACTGCACCACCGAGGGTCGAGATGAGGCCGAAGACGTTGATGCCGCTATCCAACTTGAAGTCGGTGTTGAATCTGAGCTTCATGGACGAGAATGGGGCGTCGATCGTGTAGTGCAGGATCTCGTCCACGTTCTCCTGGTTCTTCTTGATGATCTCCCCGGCCTCGTGTTTGAACATCTCAAACACTTTGGAAAATCGCGCTTCCAGGTCTTTGCCAGCGTTGGTCTTGAGCTCCTCGAAGTCCGTGGTCAGGCGATCTTTGAAGTCATCGTTGCTCTGGTCTGTGCTGATGTAGTCGTAGATCGCCCTGCGCATGGCGGTCTTCTTCTCGGTCAATTGGTCGTGGCATTCGTTCTTGAGTTTCTGCGAAGTGCCGGAGAGCAGGACATCGATCTGCGAGGATGCGGATTTCTGCTGGGCGCCTAACTTTTGCGCCGCGTTGGCGAAGTTGTCGCGTGCCTGGTGCAGGTGGTTGATGCCTTCCTGCAGACAGCTCCGGATCTTTTTCAAGTTGGCGTCGGCGATTTTTCTCTGGAAGTTCTGGCAGATATCGGTGCGTATGAATTGCAGAAATGCGTCCATGCCACTGCGCTTAAGAATTTCGCTGGTACTCATTGCCAGCAAAAATTTCTCGCGACTTTTGACATGCGGGTTGTTGGGGGCCAAGCAACTTGCCGACGCTAGAAAGGCCGGCATGCCGCTCAGGCAGATGTGGCCTTTGTAGGTTTCTGGGCCCAGCGTGCCGGTCAATGACTTGCCCATGTCAACCAGACCGACGGAATCATTCTTGTTGATCAGCGTCTCGCCCTGCAGAACCTGCGGGTTCGTCGCGCTCTTGTTATAGATCGCCCAGACTTCAGTCTGCTTGCCGAGTTGGCGCTTGATCTTGTCGATCGTGCCTTCCTGGCCTTCGCTTCCCGAGCCGGGTGGTGTGGCTGCGCGCGTCACATAGAAGATGGCATGAGCTTTCTTGACGGACGCTTCGATGGCGCTCATTACCTGCGTTTCGTCGCCTTCGATGCCGGGGACATCGATCAACTGAAACTTCTGGCCGTTTGCCGTGAAGCGGTAGGCATGCGACAGCAGTGTGAAGTCGGATCGGCCGTTGCCGATGATGTTGCCGTCCTGCAGTGGTACCAGTTGCGCACACGAGTTCTCCACTTGGACTTGCTCGCTGCGGCGCGCATCTAGCTCAGCGCTCACTTTGAGCGATTCCGCGGCGATGGCTTCGAGTTCTCCTCCGTTGCTGGCCTTGAGCTGAGCGAGTTGCAGCTCCAGCGCGTGCAGAGCTTTTTCTTCGCCCAGTTTCTTGAACAGGTATACCGTCTTCTGCCACCAGTTCAGGCTCTTGCGCTTGTGCTCAATGGTAGCTTTCAGTGCCTGCAGATGGGCGCCTTGCTGTCGCTCCTCTTCTTGCAGCGTCTGCTTGAGGATCTCCACTTGACCTTGGATTCCGGTGAGTTGCAAATTCAGTTGCCGGATGGATTGCTCCAAGGCCGCGAGGCTGTGTGTATCGATACGAAGGTCCTTGGCCAGCGCCTTGAATTTCTGCTGCGTGGCGAGCTTCTCGCTGTCGCTCAGAAGGATTCGCAGGGTTTCGATCAGCGTTGACTTGCCCGCGTTCGTCTCTCCATAGAACGCAATGGTGAATGTGTCCCATTCGGCGAGCTCCCGAAGTTCGCGAATGTCTTCGTTGGTCTTGTCGCGGAAATTCTCTAGCAATGTTTTGGAGCTGGCGATCGCCTTCGCCAAGTCGTGGTTGCCATTGGTGGCTGAGGCCTTCTTGAGCACCGCTGCAAGCGATTGATCGATCATTGCGGTGACTTGATCGTAGACCTGATCCGTAGTGTTGGTGTTGGACATTTCCGTCAGGGATTTCTGGATTGGAGAGATTGACGTTCATCGCAAGAGGCCTGGGGATACGCTGACGCCTTCCCATTGCTCGGCGACGGGTTGCGCCTCCAAGGCGACAAAGTGATGAAGATGTTGGTCGGCTTGACTTAGCTGCGCCGACTCGGATGCTGCGGGGCGTCTGAGGCTGGAAATATGCGGCGAAGTCCTGACAAGGAGCTCCGCCAGTTGAAAAGGATCGACCCTTGCATCACGCCCTCATGTTTCTGGTTGTTACGAGTGCATTTTGGCATCTGGATGCCTTTCATCAAGACGTCTTGAATGTTGGGCCGTCCGCTTCTGGGTAACTTGCTCCTTGCGTGGTCGCCAATAATGCAGGTGCGCCGTTCCAAGCCACCAGCTCGAAGAACGTGCTGGTTGCGAACTGGCACCACTTCACTCGCACGCTGCTGGAGCAGATACTCGGCTTAGTGGTGCACGGAGTGTTCGCGGGAGGGGAGTCTTGGCGCTACGCAGTGGCGAAGCACGTCGTTGTCTACTACCGCAGCCGAGCAGTCATTGGTCCTGCCGGATTGAAGGTTGGCAAGGCTCACCTCATCCCGTCCGAAAAACACCCTCCGCGAGATCCGCAATCCGCCCCCTCACCGCAACCCCGATTGCCGATCCGCCGCCTCCACCAGCTGCATCAACCCCGGCCCGATGGTGTCCAGCAGCTGCGCCTTCTTCCAGCGAAACCCCGGCACCGCGCAGTTGAACAGCAACCGGCGCGGCCCGTAGCGGATGCGTGCGGCGGCGCCTGCGGCGAGCACGCCGAAGCCTGAGTCGCCCAGGTTGATGGCGAAGCCGCGCTTGCCGTAGTGCGCCACGCTCTCGCGCACGCCTTCGAGGCAGCGCGCGTGCTCGTCGGGCCGCTCGTGCTTCACGCGGGCCAGGAACTCCTGGCGCTCACCCGCAGGCAGCTGCGCCAGCCACGCACGCCCCATGGCGGTTTCGACGATGCCGCGCACGGCGCCGACACCGGGGCGCTTGAGGGTGCCGCCTTCGTGGGCGCACGTTTCCAGGTAGACCACGTCGAGGTCGCTGGTCACGCCGACCGACACCGCGCCCTCGACGCGGTCGGCCAGTTGCTGCATGGCCGGGCGCAGCAGGGCCAGCATCGGCGTGTTGATGACGTAGGGGTAGCACAGCGCCACGGCAGCGGGGCCGATGAAGTAGCGGTCCAGGCGTTCGTCGTGGTCCAGGAAACCCATGGTCAGCAAGGTGCGGCACAGGCGCGAGACGGTGGGGCGCGACAGGCCCAGCTTGGCGGCGAACTCGCTGTTGGCGTGCGCGCGCGGGTCGCCCACGAAGGTCTGCAGGATGAGCAGGCCCTTGGCCAGGGTGCCGGCGATGTACGGGTCTTCGTCCCGCACGCGGCGCAGGTCGTCGGAATGCTTCATGGGCTGGCGGCGATTCTGGACAGGGCGGGGCATGGGAGTGAATCGTAGTTTCAATGATTGAAATTCAGTGCCGGCAATTGTGGACCTGCTTCCTACAGTCGCGGCCACCATGATCCGAGACACCCCCCACTTCGAGGCCCTGCGGGCCGACATCCGCGCCTTCGTTCGCGAACGCTGGCATCCGCTGGAAGACCAGGTCAGCCGCGACAACGACATCCCGTCCGACGTGGTCGACGAGCTGCGACGCAAGGGCTACTTCGGCTGGAGCATTCCCGAGGCTTACGGCGGCCTGGGCCTGACGACCGAGGAACTGGTGCTGTGCGCGATGGAGCTGTCGCAGTCGTCGGTGGCGCTGCGCGCCCGCGTGGGCACCAACACGGGCATCGGCTCCGAAGCGCTGGTGGCCGACGGCACCGAGGCGCAGAAGCAGCGCTGGCTGCCGCGCATGGCGACGGGCGAGCTCACGGGCTGCCTGGCGCTCACGGAGCCCGAGGCGGGCTCGGAGGCGAGCAACGTGCAGACCACTGCGCGCCGCGAGGGCGACCACTACGTGCTCAACGGCAGCAAGCGCTTCATCACCAACGCGCCGGTGGCCGATGTGTTCACCGTCATCGCCCGCACCGAAGACGGCTCGAAGGGCAGCAAGGGGGTGTCGGCGTTCCTGGTCGAGCGCGGGCCGGGCCTGACGACGGGCGCGCCCTACCGCATGATGGGCCAGGCCGGCTCCTTCGTGTCGGACGTGCATTTCGACGAATGCCGCGTGCACGCCGACCAGCTCATCGGAGGGCGCGAGGGCATGGGCTTCCAGACGGTGATGAAGGTGCTCAACAAGCAGCGCCTGCACCTGGCGGCGCTGTGCACGGGCCCGGCGATCCGCATGCTGGACCTGGCCATGGCGCACACCAGCAGCCGCCATCAGTTCGGCCAGGCGGTGGCCGACTTCCAGCTGGTGCAGGCCATGATCGCCGACAGCCGCACCGAGATCTACGCGGCGCGTTCGATGATCCTCGAGGCGGCGCGTGCACGCGATCGCGGCGAAGACGTGGCGATGTCGGCCTCGATGTGCAAGTACTTCGCGTCGGAGATGTGCGGCCGCGTGGCCGACCGCGCGGTGCAGATGTTCGGTGGCTCGGGCTACGTGGCTGACTTCAGCCCCATCGAGCGCTACTACCGCGACGTGCGCCTGTTCCGCCTGTACGAGGGCACGAGCCAGATCCACCAGTTGAACATCGCCAAGCTGGCGCTGCGCGAGGCGGGTGCGCGATGAACGTGCGCACGGACCTCGTTGCACGGGTGCGCGACTTCGTCGAGCGGCATTGCATCCCGCTCGAATCGACGGTCCACGTGCACGACCCGCGGGCGATGGACGCGGCGCTGTCGCAGCTGCGCCCGGTCGCGCGCGAGCTGGGCCTGTACCTGCCGCAGATGCCGGTGGAGGAGGGCGGGCTGGGCCTGTCGTGGGTCGAGCGCGCGGCGGTGTTCGAGGAGGCCGGCCGCAGCTACCTGGGCCCGGCCGCGCTCAACTGCGCCGCGCCCGACCAGCCCAACATGATCAGCCTGCTGCGCCAGGGCACGCCCACGCAGCAGCAGCGCTACCTGCGACCGCTGGCCGAGGGCCGCATCCGCTCGTGCTTCGCGATGACCGAGCCGGCGCCCGGCGCGGGCTCCGACCCGTCGATGCTGCGCACCACCGCGCGGCGCGAGGGGGACGGGTGGGTCATCGACGGCCATAAGTGGTTCATCACCGGCGCGGTGGGCGCGGCCTTCTGCATCGTGCTGGCGCAGACGGACGAGGGGCCCACGCAGTTCATCGTGGACATGGACCACCCGGGCCTTTCGCTGGTGCGCGCCATCCGTGCCGTCGACCCCTTCGCCGTGGGCGGCCACGGCGAGCTGCGCTTCACGGCCTGCCGCGTGGGCGCCGACGCGGTGCTGGGCGAGGTGGGCTCGGGCTTCGTGGCGGCGCAGCAGCGGCTGGAGCCCGCGCGGCTGTCGCACTGCCTGCGGCTCATGGGCCGCGCGCGGCGTGCGCTCGAGATCGCGCAGGCCTACGTGTGCGAGCGCACGTCGTTCGGCGATCGTCTGGCCGACCTGCAGCAGATCCAGGCGATGGTGGCCGACTGCCACATCGACCTGCATGCCAGCCGGCTCATGAGCCTGGACTGCGCGCGCTGCATGGACGCGGGCCTGTCGGTGAAGACCGAGTCGGCGATGACGAAGGTCTTCGTGTCCGAGGCCCTGAACCGCGTGGCCGACCGCGCGGCGCAGATGTGCGGCGCGCTGGGCATGTCGGAAGACGCGCCCATCGCCCTCATCGTGCGCGAGCTGCGGCCCTTCCGTATCTACGACGGCGCCTCCGAGCTGCACCGCGCCACGCTCGGGCGCCGCTTCCTCACGCACTGACACGCTGAACACACAGAGAAACTGGAGACTGACGATGACGTCCTTGATCAAGAAAATTTCGCACCTGACCGCAGGCTTCGTACTCAGCCTCGCCGGCTCGCTGGCGATGGCTGCCTTCCCCGATCGCCCCGTGAAGCTGGTCGTGCCTTTCCCTGCTGGCGGCAGCACCGACCTGGTGGCGCGCGAGGTGGCGCTGGAACTGGGCCACGCGCTGGGCCAGCCGGTCATCGTGGAGAACAAGCCCGGCGCCGGCAGCCTCATCGGTTCCGAACTCGTGGCCAAGTCCGCGCCCGACGGCTACACGCTGCTCATGGCGGGCCTGACCAACATCTTCCTGCCTTACGTGCACAAGGGCCTCACCTGGAACCCGGTGGACGACTTCGTGCCCGTGGGCCTGGTGGCCGACCTGCCCAACGTGATCGCGGTCAACGCGAAGACGCCGTACCAGAAGCTGTCCGAGCTCATTGCCACCGACAAGGCCAAGCCGGGCCAGCTCGCCTTCGGCTCCGCGGGCCCCAGCACGCCGTCGCACCTGGTGTGCGAAATGATCAACCACCAGGCCGGCATCAAGATGCAGCACGTGCCCTACAAGGGGAACGCACCGGCGGTGAACGACCTGATCGCCGGCCACATCCCGGTGATGTGCAACAACCTCGGCGGCACGCTGCCCTACATGAGCAGCGGGCAGATCCGCATCCTGGCGCAGACCGGCCGCACGCGCTCGCCCTCGGCGCCCGACGTGCCCACCTTCGCCGAGCTGGGCCTGCAGGGCTTCGACAGTGGCCTGTGGATGGGCATCGTCGCGCCGAAGGGAACGCCCGATGCCGTGATGCGTCCGCTGCGCGCCGCGCTGGCCAAGGCCTTGCCCGCGGTGAAGGACAAGCTGGCCAAGCTGGGTGCAGCCGCGCTCGATCCGTCGCTGCCCGCGTTCGGCCAGCGCATCGCCGCCGACCGCAAGCTGTGGGACCCGGTGCTCAAGCGCGTCGACCTGAAGGGCAACTGATGGGCCAGCCTGCCGACCACGCGCCCCTGCACGGGGTGCGCATCCTCGACATGGCGACCGTGCTCGCCGCGCCGTTCTCGGCCACGCTGTGCGGCGACATGGGCGCCGACGTCGTCAAGCTCGAGCTGCCGGGCGGCGGCGATCCGCTGCGCGGGCTCACGCCGGTGCACGAGGGCCATCCGCTGTTCTGGAAGACCGCGAACCGCGGCAAGAAGGGCATCTCGCTGGACGTGCGCAAGCCCGAGGGCCGCGCGCTGTTCCTGCAGCTCATCGCCGGCTTCGACGTGCTGGTGGAAAACTTCCGCACCGGCACGCTGGACGGCTGGGGCCTGGACATCGCCACGCTGCACGCGGCCAACCCGCGGCTCATCGTGCTGCGCCTCACGGGCTTCGGCCAGACCGGCCCGTACGCGCGCCGGCCGGGCTTTGCGCGCATCTTCGAGGCGATGAGCGGCTTCACGCACCTGACCGGCGAGCCCGGCGGTCCGCCGCAGCACATGAACTATCCGCTGGGCGACGTGGTGGCCGGGTTGTTCGGCGCCTTCGCCATCAGCACCGCGTTGGCCGAGCGCAATGCGTTGCCGCGCGATCGGCAGCGGGGCGCCGAGATCGACCTGTCGGCCACCGAGGCGATGTCGCGCCTGCTCGATCCGCTGGCGGCCGAGCACCGCATCGGCGGCGTGGTGCGCGAACGAACCGGTTCGCGCGCCACCTACACCGCGCCGTCCAACGTGTTCCGCGCGCTCGACGGCGTGTGGTTCACGCTGGTGGGTACGGGCGGGCCGATCTTCGCGCGCATCTGTCGCGCGATCGACCGGGAAGACCTGCTCACCGACGTGCGCTTTGCCGACAACGCCGCGCGCATCCGCCACCTTGAGGCGCTGGACCGCATCATTGCCGACTGGTGCGGCAGTCTTCCATTCGCGGAACTGGCCGTGCGGCTGGACCGCGAAGACGTCCCCTACAGCAAGGTGTATTCGATCGCCGACCTGCGGGCCGATCCGCACATGCAGGCACGCGGTGCCTTCATCGACGTGCCCGACGAGCAGTTCGGCACCGTGCCCGCACCGGCGCCGGTGCCGCGCTTCGTGGGGCGCGACGGCGTTCGCCCGGCCGCCACGGGGCCGCGCACGGGGCAGCACAACGCCCAGGTGTATGGCGCGCTGGGCCTGAGCGAGGCGCAGCTCGAGGCACTGCGTGACGCGCAGGTGATCTGAAGCGCGCCTGCGCTTTCGCCTGCCCTGCGGGGTAGGCGTTTTGTCATGCCTGCCCCCGTGCCGTCGCGGGACACCTGACTCCCCCAGAAAAGGGCGCTCCGCTCATGTGCGAAAGCGGTGCGATTCCTACAGTCATCCCCATGCCGAACGCTTCTTCCCACGCCGGGAAGGCCAGCGGCTTCGGCCGGCCACGATCACCGGGGACACCGCATGGAACCGCTCGAAGTTCTGCCGAGAACCGCCCTGAGCCTGCTGCGCGAAGACGCCGGCATGTCGTTCATGGAGGTTGCGCTGATCGGTGCGCTGGTGATGGTCGTGGCCATTTTGCTGGTGCTCGCCCTGCGGCGCAGTGCCTGAACACGGGGAGCCCGCCATGCAGGAATTCAACGCTGTTCTCGAACTGCTCGCGATGCTGGCCACCGACATCCGCATGCTGGCGCTCTTCGCGCTGCTCGGCGTGGCGGCTGTCAGCGACTGGCGCTCTTATCGCATTCCCAACTGGCTGACCTTCGGCGGCGCGTGCTTCGCCCTCATCTACGGAACGATGGCGGCACGCACGCCGGCGTCGGGCGCGGCGAGTGCATTCGGTGGCCTGGCCGTGGGCTTCGCCGCGATGCTGCCGTTCTATGCGCTCGGGATCATGGGCGCCGGCGACGTCAAGCTGATGGCGATGACCGGGGCCTTCCTGGGGCCCCAGCAGACGCTGATGGCCTTGCTCTTCACTTTCATCGCGGGCGGCGTCGCGGCGCTGGCCTTCGCGATCCATCGCCGCCGCCTGGTCCACATGCTTGGCAACGTCAAGGCCACGGCGCAGGGCATGGTCATTTCCAGCATCGCGGGCATGCGGCCCGACGGGCGCCTGCAGGCGGGCCAGTCCGTGGGCAAGTTGCCCTACGGCGTCTGCATCGCGGCGGGCACGGTGGTCCAAGTGCTGGCGCACCAGCTGGGCTTTGTCTAGCTCCTACATGTTTCACCCCTGGCGGAGGTTCGTATGAAGAACATCAAGGCGATCGGGCTGATCTTTCTGGCCCTGCTGTTCGGGCTGGCGGCCGCGGTCTACGCGACCGGCTGGATCTCCCGACAAAGTGGCATCGCGTCCAACAAGGTCGTGGTGGCCGCCGTCGACATCGACCTGGGCAGCCGCGTCAATGCACAGATGCTGTCCACGGTCGACTGGCCCAGCGGCTCGGTGCCGAACGGCTCCTTCAGCGACATCAAGGCGCTGAACGACCGCGTGGTGAAGGTCGGCGTGCTGCGCGGCGAAGCGCTCATGGAGGGCAAGCTGGCGCCGGTGGGCACGCAGGGCGGGCTGTCGGCGGTGATCGCCAGCGGCAAGCGGGCCATGACGGTGCGCGTCAACGACGTCGTCGGCGTGGCGGGCTTCGCGCTGCCGGGCAACTACGTCGACGTGATGGTCAACGCCCAGCAGGACAAAGGGCGCGGCGAAGACGCGCTGCAGATCAGCAAGACCGTGCTCGAGAAGGTGCTGGTGCTGGCGGTGGCCCAGGAGGCCAACCGCGACGACACCAAGCCGAAGGTCGTGAGCGCGGTGACGCTCGAACTCTCGCTCGAAGACTCCGAGAAGCTCGA
Source organism: Variovorax sp. GW821-FHT09D07 (assembly GCF_059416345.1). Lineage (NCBI taxonomy): Bacteria > Pseudomonadati > Pseudomonadota > Betaproteobacteria > Burkholderiales > Comamonadaceae > Variovorax > Variovorax sp. GW821-FHT09D07. Next base: position 889,842 of record NZ_JBWKOY010000001.1, on the reverse strand, counting down.
CCTGGCACGCAGCGTGGGCACCCTGTCGCTCGTGCTGCGCAACCAGATGGACAAGACCACGGTCGCCACCCTGGGCATCACCAAGGGGCAGCTGTTCGGCGAGAAGAAGGACATCGTGCCGGTTTCCACCGCGGCGGCTCCGGCCCACCCGCGGGTGCGGCTGGCAGGTCCCGCCACGCCGCGAGCCACCGAATGCGTGGAGGTGATCCAGAGCGCCGCCCGTTCGGTCACCTGTTTCTGATCGTCCATCAGGAGGAACACCAAGTGCGCCCACTCACAACAACCATCGCCCGTCTGCTGGCGACCCTCGCGACAGTGGCGACCCCCGCCATGGCCGCGGAGGTCGTGGCAGCCGCCCCGGCCACGGCCGTCGCCATGCCTGCGCCTGCTGCAACCGCTGCAGCAGCAACTGTTGCTGCAGCACCCGCAGCCCCGGCCAGCCGGCGCTGCACCGCCATCATTCCGGACTCCGAGCCGACCTATGCCGTGCTCGGCAAGTCGGTGGTCATTCCGTTGAAGGCGCGCGTGGTGCGCATCGTGTTCGGCGGACAGCCGCAGGGCCGGGCGGCTGCGCCAGCAGCGCCGGCGCAGCCCGGAGCAGCGATGCCGGCGCCTAATGCGAACGTGGGCGACGGCGTAGCTGACATCGAGGTCACGCTGCTGAGTCCGACCGACCTGTTCTTCCGCGGCCGCCAGGCCGGCTCGATGAACGTGGTGTTGCAAAGTGCCGACGGCACCTGCTACATCAAGGATGTGGTCGTTACCGTCGACCCCGGGGCGCTGCAGTCCAAGCTGGCGGAGCTGATGCCGGAAGAGAGCCGCATCCGAGTGCGCAGCGCGGAAAAATCCATCGTGCTCACCGGCGAGATCAGCGACGCGCTCAAGCTCGATGACGTGATGAGTCTGGCCTCGGCCTACGGCGCCGACGGCAAGAAGGTGGTGAACCTGCTGCGTGTCACTGCGCCACAGCAGGTCATGCTCGAAGTGAAGATCGCCGAGATCAGCAAGAACTTGCTGGACCGCCTTGGCGCACGCGTCGGGCTGGCCCGCTCCGGTAACGGTGGTCTCAACAGCTATTCGCTGATCTCCAATTTCCTGAGCGGCGGTGGCGGCCTGATCGAGGCGTTGAGGATCGGTCGCACGTCGATCTCCATCGACGGCCAGAAGGACGACGGCCTGGTGCGCATCCTGGCGGAGCCCAACATCATGGCCATCAGCGGCCAGCAGGCGAGCTTCCTGTCGGGCGGCAAGATCTTCATTCCGGTGGCGCAGAGCTCCTCCAGCGGCAATGGCACGAACATCACGCTGGAAGAAAAGGAGTTCGGTATCGGGGTCAAGTTCACCCCGACCGTGCTCAACGGCGGCCGCGTCAACCTCAAGATGGTCTCGGAGGTGTCGGACCTGTCGCAAACCGGCTCGCCTTTCACCACCATCGGCGGCGTGACCGCCGTGCTGCCATCGCTCACGGTGCGCCGTGCCGACACCACCGTGCAACTCAACGACGGGCAGAGCTTCGTCATCGCGGGGCTCATCAAGAGCAACGTCACGGAGTCCATCAAGCGCTATCCCGGATTGGGCGAAGTGCCGGTGATGGGGGCGTTGTTCCGTAGCACGGAGTTCCAGAACGACCAGACCGAGCTGATGTTCGTGATCACGCCCCGCCTGGTCCGGCCGCTGGCCGAGTCGCCTCGCCTGCCGACCGACAACCACGTCGTTCCCAGCCGTGCGGAGGTTTATCTGAACGGCAGCCTCGAAAGCGCCACCCCGGCACCGGCCGCACCGGCCACCAATACCCAGTGAGGAGCATCACCATGTTCATCAAGTCGACGACTCTCGCATTGACGCTGCTCCTGGGCACCGGATGCTCCCACGTCACTCCCAACTACGACGCGCGCTTTGGCGACGCGGTGCGCGACGCGAAAAGGAAGATGACGATCAATCCAGATGCCGGCAAGGACGGCAATCCGGTGGTGGGCATGGACGGCCGGGCGGCGCGGGAGTCGATGGTGCAGTACCAGAAGTCCTACAAGGCGCCGCCGCCGGCGGTGAACGTCATCAACATCGGTGGCGGGATTGGTGGTGGAGATAACGGCGGCGGGGGTCGTTAGGCGGCCCTCGAACGATTCTTGAATTCGATCAGAAAGGAGTTGCCACGCAAAGATAGAAGTCAATCAACCCAAGAACCAACGCAAGATTTTTCTGTTTTCTTACTGCAATTCAAAGGTGAAAAAAATGAACCAACTTTTTGTCCGTGCCGGCAACTTCATGTCCTCGTTCGTCAAGGAAGAGGATGGTGCGCAAGTTATCGAGTACGCGCTCATCATCGCAGTCGTGTCGATCGCCCTGGTCATTGCACTGCAGGGCCTGACCACCGGAGGTTATTTCACAACCTTCATTGAGCGCGTGGCCGCTTGCCTCCAGGGCAACATGGCCGTCTGCAACCCTTAAGCCCGGCGATCGCATTTATTGGAACGATGGCTATGGCGGTGGCGGTGGTGGGGCCGGCTTGTCCGTTGCCCGCCGCCGCCCAGTACAAAGCGAGGTACTCATCATGTTCAAGTCATTCCTGCGGGATGAGAGCGGCGCCCAAGTGATGGAGTACGCGCTGGTCATTGCCGTGATCTCGATCCTGCTGGCCATCGCGTTGCGGCCATTGGTGACGGACACCGACCTCAGCAATGTTGTCGATCTCGTCCGCACCTGCCTTGGTGGCGTGACATGCGGCTGAAGCACAGAGCTTTTTCGAACCGCCACCCACACACAGGAGCCGATCATGAAAGTCCACACTTCCGGCCACAGCCAAGGCGGCGCGGTAATCGTCACCGTCGCTCTGGTCCTGCTGTTCCTCCTCGGGTTCATGGGCATCGCACTGGACTTCGGTCGCCTCTTCATCGTGAAAACGGAGCTGCAAACCGCCATGGACAGTTGTGCCCTGTCTGCCGCGCAGGAGCTCGACGGCGCCAGCGATGCGTTGACGCGTGCCACCAGCGCAGGAAAGACCGCGGCCGATCTCAACAAGATCAATTTTCAAGGTGGGGCGACCGGCATCGCCCAGACCGATATCGTGTTCAGCGACTCGCTGATCGGCACCTACAGCCATACCTTCACGCCCGTTGCGAATGCCAGGTACGCCAAGTGCCTGCATACGAAGTCGGGCATCGCGCCTTGGATCCTCAATGCCCTGGGCGCGTTCAGCGGAAGTGCTACTTATGGGGCATCGCACAGCGTGGCCGCAGTCGCCGTTGCCACCAGGGCTCCGTCCCAGTCCAATTGCCTCATTCCCGTCGGCATCTGCCAAAAATCCACCGCCCCCGGCTGGGGGTTCACGCGAGGGGAATGGGTCGAGGGCGTGACCAATGACAACGACGATGTGGAGTCCGGTCAGTTTCACTGGGTGGATTTCACCGGCAGCGGCGGCGGGGCGCGCGAGATCAAGGATCTCCTGACCAGCAGTGGGCAATGCGGTCTTCCCGGTATGGGTACAAACGTCGGCAAGGCAGGCAAGACCAATGGAGCGGTTGCCGCGTGGAATACCCGCTTCGGCATCTATCAGGGCAGCCTCAACGCCGCGACTGCCATTCCCGATCAGACCGGGTACGCCTGGTATGCCGACAGCGCTGCCGCCGTGAAGCCAGGCAGGTATGACGACGCCGGCTCGAACGGATTTACTGCCAAGCGCAATTCATTCGCGCCTTACGAAGGGGACAACAAGAACCCCGACACCAAGAACCTCAAGACTCAGGGAAATTTCAATGCCACCGACTACACCAAGGGTGCCAATCGACGTGTGGTCACGACTGCGGTGGTCGACTGCCCGTCGATCACGCTCAAGGGTTTCAGCTGCATGCTGATGCTGCATCCGCTGGAAAAGAATGCGAGCGGAAAGAAGTCGAAGATGTGGCTCGAGTTCATTGGCGATGCGACGCTCGCCGGCAGTCCATGCGCCACCGCGGGTTTGGCCGGCGGCACAAACGGACCCAGGGTCCCGACGCTCGTTCAGTAGGAGCTGGCATGAAAAAGAAACAGAACGGCGTGGCACTGGTCGAATTCGCCCTGATTCTTCCCTTGCTGCTCATCCTGACGTTCATCACGACCGAGTTCGGGCGGGCGCTGTACCAGTACAACACCATCGCGAAATCGCTCCGCGACGCCTCTCGCTATCTGTCCACCCAGGACCCGTCGATCGCAACCACGGATCCCTCCAAGATCACGACGGCCAGGAACCTGGTGGTCTATGGCAACCCGGGAGGTAGCGGCTCGCCATTGGTCCTGGGCCTCACCACTTCTCACGTCCCCGCCCCGACCTGGCAATTCAAGGGCAGCGGCCCGGCCATCAATACCGTGACCATCAAGGTCACGGGATACAAGTTCCGCCCGCTCCTCACCGGCGCGTTCGGGCTTGGTTTTGGTGATGCGAACGGAGAAATTCCCTTCGGGGATATCAGCGCCACCATGCGAGGTCAATCATGAATCGAACAAGACAGATGGGTGCGACCGCGGTGGAGTTCGCGCTGGTCCTGATGTTCTTCCTGACCTTCCTGCTGGGCATCATGGATTTCGTGCGCATGTTGTGGACGTGGAATGCAGCCGCCGAAGCGACGCGCTGGGGTGCGCGTGCGGCCGTCGTGTGCGACCGAAACGCCACGGTCGTACTTTCCAACATGCAGAAATTCCTGCCCCAGTTGACCGCAGCCAATGTCAGTGTCGACTGGTACGACGCGGCAGGCAGCATCAGCGCGACCTGTACTTCCGCCAATTGCAGCGGCGTGAACGTCCGCATCGTCGATCTCGACTACCGATGGATTTCACCCATCGGATTCGGAACTCGTTCTCCGATCCCGATGCCGGGTTTTTCCACCTATCTGCCGCGCGAAATCATGGGGCAGGACCCGAACAGCAACGCCGTCTGCTCCTAGCAACACACCGGACACGACCATGACCATGAAGATCGCCATCGTTTCCCCCAATCCGAACCACCTGCAGGACATGCGCAAGGTGCTGGAGCCGCGCGGCCATGTCGTGTCGCTCTTCGAAGGCGGCAAGAGCCGGATGCAGGCGGTCGTCGACAAGGTCGCACCCGACCTGCTGCTGGTCGACGGCATGTGCTGCGACCCGCAGGAGCTCTCGCTGGTGGAGGCCCTGACCTTGCGGCATCCGGCGGTGGCGGTGGTGCTGCTGTGCGCGATGCAGACGCCCGAGTTCCTGATCCACGCGATGCGCGCGGGCGTGCGCGAGGTGCTGCCGTCGCCCGCCGACACCGTCGCACTCGAGGCCGCCGTCGATCGCATCGCGCTCAAAATGGCCGGTTCGCAGGCGCGCAGCCCTGGGCGGGTGGTGGCGTTCATGCCCTGCAAGGGCGGCAGCGGCGCGACCTTTCTCGCGACCAACATCGCGCACCAGCTGTCGCGCGAGCGCTCGGTGCTGCTGATCGACCTGAACCTGCAGTTCGGCGATGCGCTGTCGTATGTGAGCGACCTGCGCCCGACCGCGACGATGGCCGACGTGGCGCGCGACATCGGGCGCCTCGACGCTTCGCTGCTGGCGGCGAGCGTGGTGCGCGTGTCGCCCAGCTACAGCATCCTGCCCGCGCCCGAAGACCTGGCGCGCGCGATGGACGTCAAGGCCGAGCACATCGACGCCATCCTGCAGGTGGCGCTCGCGCAGTACGACTTCGTGATCTTCGACCTCGGCACGCGCATCGACACGCTCACGCTGCGCGTGCTCGACCGCGCGGAGCGCATCTTCCCCGTGATGCAGACCAGCCTGCCGCACATCCGCAACGTGACGCGCCTGATGCAGGTGTTCAAGTCGCTCGGCTACGCCACCGGCAAGGTTGAGCTGCTGGTGAACCGCAGCACCGGCGGCGGCGAGATCGGGCTGTCGGACATGCGCCGGTCGCTGCCCGGCGCGACGTTCACGACGGTGCCGGACGGCGGCAAGGACGTCGATGCGTCCATCAACCGCGGCGTGCCGCTGGCGGAGATGTCGCGCGGCAGCGCGCTCGCCAAGCGCCTGGACGAGATCGCCCACACGCTCAGCCCGCGGCAGGAGGCGACGCCCGGCTTCATGGGGCGGCTGTTCCGCCGTGCTTGAGACAGGGCGGATTCCCATCAATACCCAGGCGGAGGTGCCAACATGTCATTCAGGGACCAACTCAATGCGATCGACAGCGATGCCGGCGCGCGCTCGGCGGGGCCAGCGGGGCCGGTCCTCGAGCTGACCACGTCGCCTTTCGCCTCGGACACCTACAAGCTGCTGAAGGAGCGCATGCACCTGAAGCTGCTGGACCGCTTCGACCTGGCGGCGCTCGAAACCCTCCAGCCCGACGCCCTGCGGCAGGAAATCTCGACCATGGTCGGGCGGCTGCTGCAGGAAGAGCCCGAGGCGCTCAACGACATCGAGCGGCGCACGCTGATCCGCGACATCCAGCACGAGATGCTGGGCTTCGGACCGATCGAGCTGCTGATGGCCGACCCGACGGTGTCGGACATCCTGGTCAACTCGCCGGACCAGATCTACGTGGAGCGGCGGGGCCGGCTGGAGCTGACCAACGTCAGCTTCACCGACGAGAAGCACCTGCTGCGCATCATCGACAAGATCGTCTCGCTGGTGGGGCGCCGCATCGACGAGTCCAGCCCGATGGTCGATGCGCGGCTGCCCGACGGTTCACGGGTCAACGCCGTCATTGCGCCGGTGGCGCTGGACGGGCCGATGATGTCGATCCGCCGTTTCGCGAAGATCCCGCTGCGCATGAACAACCTCGTGAACGATCTCAAGTCGCTCACGCCACCGATGGCGCAGATGCTCGAAGGCCTGGCGCAAGCCAAGATCAACATGCTGATCTCGGGCGGCACCGGGGCAGGGAAGACCACGCTGCTGAACATTCTCTCGGGCTTCATTCCGGAGTCCGAGCGCATCATCACCATCGAGGACGCGGCCGAGCTCCAGCTGCAGCAGCCGCACGTCGCGCGCATGGAGACGCGGCCGATGAACATCGAAGGTAAGGGCGAGATCACGCAGCGTGCGCTGGTGCGCAACGCGCTGCGCATGCGGCCCGACCGCATCGTGATCGGCGAGGTGCGCGGCGCCGAGGCGGTCGACATGCTGCAGGCCATGAACACCGGCCACGAAGGCTCGCTGACCACCATCCACGCCAACTCGCCGCGCGATGCGCTGGCGCGGCTGGAAAACATGATCGGCATGGCGAACCTGAACCTGCCCCACCGCACCGTGCGCCAGCAGATCGCCTCGGCGATCACGGTGGTGGTCCAGGTGTTGCGGCTGGTCGACGGGCGGCGCAAGGTCACCAGCATCCAGGAGATCACCGGCATGGAGGGCGAGATCGTCACCATGCAGGAGATCTTCACCTTCCACCAGACGGGCATGAGCCCCGACGGCCAGGTGCGCGGCCATTTCCATGCGACCGGCGTGCGGCCGAAGTTCATGGAGCGGCTGCACGCGTACGGCGTGGAGCTGCCCGACAGCATCTTCGATCCCGAAAAGCACTACGAATAGGAGCGCGCCATGTTCGACAACCTGGGGGGGAACACGCTGGTCACGGTCACGGTGCTGGTCTTCGTGACCGCGCTGCTCATGATCGAGGGGCTCTACCTGCTGTGGCGGTCTTACAAGGGGCCCGGCGCGCGCAAGATCGAAAAGCGCTTGCAGGCGATGTCCGCCGCGGTCGACCGCACGCCGCAGGCCCATCTCGCCAAGGAACGCATGCTCAGCGACATGCCGTGGATGCAGCGCCAGTTGCTGGCGCTGCCGCGGGCGCACCGGCTGGACCGCTTCATCCTGCAGGCGGGGCTGGACTGGACGGTGTCGAGCTTTCTGCTGGCCTGCGGTGCACTCGGTGCGTTCGCGTTCTTCGCCGTGTGGCTGGCGCACCAGCCCGTGTGGCTGGCGCTGCTGGCCGGGGCCGTGGCCGCGCTGCTTCCCATCCTGTACCTGCAGCATCAGCGCAGCCGCCGGCTGGATCGCCTCGAAAAGCAGCTGCCGGACGCGCTGGACCTCGTGACGCGCGCGCTGCGCGCGGGCCACTCCTTTGCCAGCGGCGTGCAGATGATCGGCGAGGAAATGCCCGACCCGATCGCCAGCGAGTTCCGCCTGGTGGCCGACGAGGTGAATTTCGGCGTCTCGCTGCAGCAGGCGCTGACCAACCTCAGCGAGCGCGTGCCGCTCACCGACCTGCGCTACTTCGTGGTGTCGGTGCTGATCCAGCGCGATTCGGGCGGCAACCTGACCGAGGTGCTGGGCAACCTGAGCCAGCTCATCCGCGCGCGCTTCAAGCTGCTCGCGCGGGTGCGGGTGCTGTCGTCGGAAGGGCGGCTGTCGGCCTGGATCCTGGGCATCATGCCGTTCGCCCTGGCGGCACTCATGAACATCTTCAATCCCGAGTTCATGTCGCCGCTGTGGACCGACCCGATCGGTCAGACGGTGCTGCGCTACATGCTGGTGCTGATGCTCGTGGGCATCGTGCTGCTGCGCAAGATCGTGAAGATTCACGTCTGAAGGAGAAGCGTCATGGCCATGTTGTTCCCCATCCTGGTTTTTCTGTCCGTGTCGCTGACGGTCATCGGCCTGGCGGTGTGGTTCTCCCCGTCGCGCACCGCGCAGCGGCTGCAGGCGGTGGCGATGCCGTCCGGCAAGTCGGCCTGGACCGAGACCGCCGTCAAGCTCGTCGGGCCGTTCGCGCAGCTGTCGTCGCCGACCGGCGACGCCGACCTGTCGCCGATGCGCGTGCGCTTTCTCAATGCCGGCATCCGCCACCCGGATGCGTACCTCATCTACTTCGGCCTGAAGACGCTGCTGCCGCTGGGCTTCGCGGCCGTCGCGTTCCTCATGCTGCGCGCGGCGGGTTCGGCGGGCGGCATGACGATGCTGCTGTGGCTGGCGCTGGCGGCGCTGGCCGGCTGCTACCTGCCCAACGCGCTGCTGTACCTTCGCATCCGCACGCGGCGCCGCGAGATCTTCGAGAACTTTCCCGACGCCGCCGACCTCATGCTGGTGTGCGTGGAGGCGGGGCTCGGGCTGGACGCCGGGCTGGCCAAGGTCACGGAGGAAATCCAGATCAAGAGCCGGGCGCTCGCACAGGAACTGCACTGGACCAACCTGGAAATGCGCGCCGGCGGCACACGCGAGAAGTCGCTGCGCAACCTGGCGCTGCGCACGGGCGTGGAAGAAATAGGCACCTTCGCCACCATGCTGACCCAGGCGGACCGCTTCGGCACCAGCATCGGAGAGTCGCTGCGCGTGTTTTCGGACGACCTGCGTCACAAGCGCCAGGTGCGCGCCGAGGAGCTGGCGGCGAAGGTGCCGACCAAGATGCTGCTGCCGCTGGTGCTGTGCATCTTCCCGTGCATCTCGCTCGTGATCCTGACGCCGGCGGCGATCCGCGTGATCCGGATGATCGGGCCGATGCTGACCGGGCATCAATGAGGAGGCGACCGGGCCGGAAGGCCGGCCGGGCGCCGCTGCAGCGGATCAGGCCGCCAGCGTGTCGAGCTGGTGCTTGATCGCGTAGATGTACAGCTCGAGCCGGTTCGTGACGCCCAGCTTCTGGTAGATCGCGCACAGGTGATTGCGCAGCGTGTGCTCGGTGACGAAGGCGCGCTCGGCGAGCGCCTTGTTGGAGGCGCCGCAGCCCGTCGCGACGATGCGGATGATCTCGCGCTCCTTGTGCGTCAGCGTGGCCTGGCGCGCCGTGTCGGGGTCGGCCTTCGGCGGCTTCCTGGCCGACGTGAGTTCGGAGAAGACGCGGCCCATGGTCTGTGCGTCGACGCACAGCTCGCCACGGAACACGCGCTCGATGGCGTCGAGCAGCTGCTGCGCCGAGGCGTCCTTGCCCACCACGCCGCGCGCGCCGCGCAGCACGGCCAGATCGAGCGTGCGCTGCTCTTTCTCGGCCGTCAGCACCATCACGCGCGACACCTCGTTGGTCAGCAGCCGGGGCAGGATGTCCAGCGCGCTGTGGCCGTCCAGGTCGAGGTCGAGCACGATGACATCGGGCGCGAGGCTTTGCGCCGTGGCCACCGCCTCGTCGCAACAGCTGGCCGTGCCGACCACCTTCATGCGTGGCTGCTCGCCGTCGATCAGCTTCGACAGGCCCCACAGCATGGTCTTGTGGTCGTCCACGAGCAGCACGGCAATGGGATGGTCGGGATGGTCGAGGGTTTGCATGACGGACTCCTTCCTGTGTCTGCGGCGAGCGGTCAGATCGGGATTTCGATCCGTACCGCCGTGCCGCCATTTGCGCATCGGTCGACATGCGCCTGGCCGCCCAGGGCCGCGGCGCGCTCGGTGAGAGAGCGGGGGTGGAAGGCGGTGAAGCTTTCCTGGCAGGCGTCGTTCTCGATGCACAACGCCAGCTGGCCGTTCTTGCAATCGATGCGCACGCTGCCGTGGCGCGCATGGGTGTGCTTGCAGATGTTGTTCAGCCCTTCGCTCACCATCTGCAGCAGCTCCGCGGTCACGCGGTCGTCCAGGTGCAGCGGGCCGTCGACGGCCATCACGATGTCGATGTCGATGCCGTACAGGCCCTTGATCCGCGCGGCCTGGCGCTCCAGGTGGGGCCGCACCAGCCCGCCGGGATCGTCGTTCGCGCCGTGCCTGACTTCGCCGGCGTAGCGGCGCAGGTCGGCGATCACGCCGTCGGCCACGTCCGCGAGCTTGTCCAGGTCTTCGCGCAGCGGGTTGTCGGCGGCGGCCCGCTTGCGCAGCGCGCACAGGCCCATGCGCAGGCCGATGTAGGGCTGGATGGCGGTGTCGTGCAGGTTGAGTGCGATCTTCAGGCGCTCCGTCGACGCGGCTTCGGAGGCCATGCGGTCGAGCACCTCGATGGTCTCGATGACCGGGAAGATCTGTTCCATGAGGTGGGCGAGGAACAGCGCGTCGGACTTGCCCAGCCGCCCGTCGCGCGACGAGATGAACACCCGGCCTTCGCCCAGGCGCATCGGCAGCGGCGCGCTGATGAAGGCCCGCGCCTCCAGCAGGGCGGCGATGGTGGTGCAGCGCTGCGCGCCGGCTTCGTCGGCGCTGCGCCAGGCGGTGGCGCCCGCTTCGAAGACACGGTGCTGCGCGCGCAGGTGGTTCAGCGGCCAGGGCAGGCGATTGCTGAGTACGACGCTGTCGGGCGTCAGGGCCATGAGCGGCGATTCCGCGAGGCGGCCGATGGTCTCGATGCTCACCTGCTCGCAGGTGTCGTCCTCGCGCAGCGTGCGCAACAGCCAGGTGCCGGTGGCGCGGTCGCGCGTCAGCAGGATGCAATGGCTGGCCCGGAAGAAGGCCAGCGTGCGCTCCATCGTGCGGGCGATGGTGCGTCCGGCGCCGAAGCGCGGGTTCGACAGCTGGCTCACTTCGCCCAGGAGGGCAAGGCGCCGTTGCAGCGCCAGCTTGGAGCCGCCCCAGTAAACGATCATGTGCCCGAGTGCCAGCAGGAAGGCGGTGCGCATCAGCAGCTGCGGCGTGTCGTCCGTGCCTGTGGCCAGTCCGCAGGCGGCGAAGGAGGCGACCGAGGCGATCGTCACGCGGGCACCTTCCTCGAAGCCCCAACGGAACGACGAGGTGAGGATGGCGAAGAAGTAGAAAAGGAAGAACAGGCTGTGGGTGCCGTCGGTCACCACCATGATCAGCGTGAACCACAGCACGTCGGACCAGTGGATGGTTCGGCCCTGGAAGTAGGGCCGCCCCACCGCCGTGCAGACGTGGATCAGCAGGCTGTGAAGGATGTAACCGAAGAAGGCCAGCCAGACCGCTGCGGGGACCTGCTGCCGGCTATCGGCGGCGTCGACCGTGATCGCCAGCAGGGCCGAGATCGACAGCACGAGCCGCATGCGTCCCACCATGAGCGCATCCGCCGCCAGGCTGGCGTCGATGCTGGGGGCGGAGCCGTGCGCTCGCATGGGGATGCATCCGGTGCATGGACCATGTCAGGCACCGCGGGAGATCGCGGTACGGACAGGAGCGCTCGGCAGTGACAGTTTGGAATACATTTTTCTTGCCTGAGACCACAACGTGTGACGAGTTCACATTACTACTTTGGTGTTCAGATGCAATTGAAATCTCGTTCCATTAACGTTTGGTAACTATATTTGCATTGGATTGCATGCGGATAAATGAGGCCGCTGCAGAGGGCGGCGAGAGGGCGTGGTGCCGGTTGGGGAGGCCTAGGAGAGGGCAAGGTACCTCAACGGGGCGTTCGCCTGCCTTGGCGAAGGCGCAGGCCGCGGGGTAACCCGGTTGCGCGGCCTCAGGGCAGGAACAGCAGCATCCCGTAGACCGCAAACAGCATCAGGTGCATGAGCCCCTGGATCGGCGAGGTGCGCTGCCCGTTGAAGCTCAGCAGGCTCAGCACCGCCGTCACCGCAAACAGCAGGGTTTCGGCGCCCGAGATGCCCATGAGCACCTGCTTGCCCGTGACCAGCCCGATGGCCAGCACGGCCGGCACCGTGAGCCCCACGGTGGAGACGAAGGCGCCCAGGCAAAGGTTGATGGCGCGCTGCATCTCGTTGTTCATCGCGGCGCGCACGGCGGTGATCGACTCGGGCGTGAACACGATGATGGCGATGAGCACGCCGCCCACGGCCGCGGGCACGCCGGCCGCGGCAATGCCGTAGTCGGTGACCACCGCGAGGTAGTGCGCGAGCAGCACGATGGGCAGGATCATCGCGAGCAACAGCAGCGAGCGAACGACCACGGCGCGTTTGTCCAGGCGGGCGTGATCGGCCTGCGTGGCAGGCGAGGGCGAGGTCGCCCGCACCGACATCCGCCCCGGCGCCGGCTGGATGAAGAAGCGCTGGTGGCTGCGCATCTGCATCCAGAGAAACGCGCCGTACAGCACGGCCGTGAGCACCGACATGCCGATCGCCTGCACCGGCGTGAACTCGCCCGCGCCCGAGCTGTGGTTGGGCAGCACCAGCGCAGTGCCGGTCAGCAGCACGATCATCGACAGGTAGGCGCCGGCGCCCTGCGCGTTGTATTCCTGGTCGCCGTGGCGGGCTGCGCCCGCGATCAGGCAGATGCCGATGACGAGGTTCAGGATGATCATCATCACGGCGAAGATCGAGTCGCGCCCGATGGTCGGAAACTCGCCCGGGCCCAGCAGCACCGAGGCGATGAGGATCACCTCGATCGACACGATCGAGAGCGTCAGGATCAGCGTGCCATACGGCTCGCCCAGCTGGTGCGCCAGGTGGTCTGCCTCGCGCACCACGCCGAACGAGGCGGCCAGGATGGTGACGAACAGCGCCAGGAAGACGCAGCCGGCCACCACGGGGCTGATCGGCGCGGCCAGCCAGCGGTCGCCGAAAGCGACGAAGAGCCCGACCACGAGCCAGGCGGCGGCGATCAGGGCCCAGGTGGCGTGCGGCACGAGGCGGGCGGGGGAGGGTGTTGTTGTCATGGGCGTTGTCACTCCGACATCAAGAGGGAAGCCAGGGCCAAGAGGCCGCTGCCAGCGAGGCTCAGCCCGCTCGCGGTCCACAGGGCCTTCACGTCGCGCGGTTCGCAGCCTTCGCGGCGCGCATGCCAGGCGGCATAGGCCAGGGCCACCGCCATGGTCAGCGCGGGCCAGTGCAGATCAGGACCGTTCATCGCGCGGCTCCCGATGCGGTGGGCGCGCGCGGGCATTCTGCGCGGTAGGACAGCCGGGTCGCGCCCGTGCGCACGTGCAGGCGCACGGCGCCGAGCGTCAACCGGAAGGCATCCGGCACGGTGGCGCGAGCGCGAGGAAGGCGGAAACGGGAGAAGAAGCGTTGCGCAGCGAGGCGCCAGGAAGGGAGCAGTACGGCCATGTCGAAACTTCGCGAGAAGTCAGGAAAGGGCCGTCCCTTGCAAGGTGAAGGTGCAAGACCGAGGTCGTCCTCGGCCCGGTTCGCGCAGGGCGCGCGAACGAAAAAATGATAGCAGGGAAATCGGGGGCGACGCCCTCAGCCTCCGCGTGCGCGCACCTGGGCCGCATGCAGGAGGCGGGCGCTGTCCACCTTCTGCTTGGACAGGAGCCGCATCCTGCTGCAGCTCGAGCAACGGTACAGGCGCAGCCAGGGCAACAGGCGCATCCACCCTCTGCGCGGCTGGCGGTCCATGTCCTGAAGGTGGCAGGGGCAGGCGGAAACCGAATGAGTCGACGACATTTGTCAGAGTGACCATGCTGTCCAGATCCCACCCTGACCAAGCTCTGCGGCTCTTCGGCTACTGGGAATTGAAAGTATTCATTCTTACGACAAATGTAAACAAGCACACTCACCTGATTTAGGTATTCGCGCCCCGTTTTCCTCGGTTTCGGTCACACCCCGTTTCACTTCTCCCGCGCTTCCTGTGCACCAGTTCACAGAGGGAAAGCCGCCAGTTGACCGGTGTAAACTGCCCGGTTTTCTCCCTCTCTCGCGGTATGGTGCAAGTGTCACGGCGCACAGGCTTCACCGGCTCGGCGCTCACTCGCTTGCTCGCTCAATTGAGCGACATCGACGTTCCCGAATCCAGGCAAGCCCTCGCGGATCGTTTGAGTCAGTGGTTCAGTTGGACCGACGCCATCTCCTTGTCTGCAGCTTTGGATTCCGATCTGGGCGTCGCCGTGTCCGGCGTCCGGGCGTCCGAGGGTGCCGAGGAGGCGCAGGAGTGCGCGCGCCTGAAGGCCGCGCTGGCCAAGGGCAATGCAGACGGCGGTGTGGCCTCGGTGCTGCCCGGCGCGAACGACGACTTTCCGCCGTACCGCCGCCGCTACTTCGCGCGGCAGCAGGCCATGGAAACGGCCATCGAACCGCTGCGCGCCCGCCTGCGGGCCCGGCTGGCCACCCGCTCGCCCGAGCTGGCCCGGCTGGCCGCGGTGGACGCCATCCTGGAACAGGTGGTGGGCGCGCGCGAACGCAGCCTGCTGGCGAGCGTGCCCACGCTGCTGGAGAAACACTTCAAGCGTCTGCGTGAGGCCCATCAGGCCGCGCAGGACGCCAACCCCGACAACCCCCAGCCGCCAGCGACCGCCGCCGCCGGCTGGCTGGACGTGTTCGGCCGCGACATGCAAAGCGTGCTGCGGGCCGAGCTGGACATTCGCATGCAACCGGTCGAAGGCCTGCTCGAAGCCCTTCGCGATCGCTAGCGTGCCGCCCTACAAGAGACAACAAGCTTCCATGAACAGATTTTTCCATTACGCCGTCTTCCTCGTGGGCCTGGCCGTCGTGTGCTGGGTCGGTGCCAGCTATGTCGGCCACAACCCGCTGGCCCTGGTGATCACGGCGCTGATCGGCGCGTTCTACCTGATGGGCGCGCTGGAGCTGCACCGCTTCCACCAGGCCACCGGCACGCTGTCGCATGCGGTGAACGACCTGTCGGCGCCGCCGGCGAGCCTCGGCGACTGGCTCGCCGGCCTGCATCCTTCGCTGCGCAACGCGGTGCGCCTGCGCATCGAAGGCGAGCGCGTCGGCCTGCCGGGCCCGGCGCTCACGCCGTACCTCGCGGGCCTGCTGGTGCTGCTGGGCATGCTGGGCACCTTCCTGGGCATGGTGGTCACGCTCAACGGCACGGGGCTGGCGCTCGAAAGCGCGACCGACGTGCAGGCCATCCGCAACTCGCTGTCGGCGCCCGTGCGCGGCCTGGGCCTGGCCTTCGGCACCTCGGTGGCGGGCGTGGCCGCATCGGCCATGCTGGGCCTGGCCTCGGCGCTGTGCCGGCGCGAACGCCTGCTGGCCGGGCAGTCGCTCGACACGCTCATCGCCACGTCGCTGCGCGGCCATTCGCTGGCGCACCGCCGCGAAGAGTCGTTCAAGCTCATGCAGCAACAGGCCCACGCGATGCCCGCGCTGGTCGACCAGCTGCAGGCCATGGTGGCCGCGATGGACCGCCAGAGCCAGTCGATCAACGAACGTCTCGTCGCCAGCCAGGACCAGTTCCACCAGAAGACCGAAGCCGCCTACACGGGGCTCGCCGCCTCGGTCGACCGCTCGCTCAAAGACAGCCTGGCCGACAGCGCGCGCATCGCCGGAGAAACCATCCAGCCCGTGGCGAAGGTGATGCCCGAGCTGGTCGGCCAGCTGCAGACCATGATGGCCGCGATGGAGCGCCAGACCCAGACGCAGAACGACCGCCTCGTGGCCAGCCAGGACAGCTTCCACCAGAAGGCCGAAGCCGCCTACACGGGGCTGGCCGCTTCGGTCGACCGCTCGCTGAAGGACAGCCTGGCCGACAGCGCCCGCATCGCCGGCGAGACCATCCAGCCCGTGGCGAAGGTCATGCCCGAGCTGGTCGGCCAGCTGCAGACCATGATGGCCGCGCTGGAGCGCCAGGGCCAGGCGCAGAACGAGCGCCTCGTCGCCAGCCAGGACAGCTTCCACCAGAAGGCCGAAGCCGCGTACAGCGGCCTGGCCGCCTCGGTCGATCGCTCGCTGAAAGAAAGCCTCACCGACACCGCCCGCATCGCCGGCGCAACGATCCAACCCGTGGTCGAGGCGGCCATGCTCGGCATCGCGCGCGAAGCCGCGTCGCTGCAGGGCGGCATGGCGCAGGCCGTCGAACGGCAGCTCGAAGGCCTCACGGGCCGCTTCGAGGCCTCGACCGCCGGCGTGGCCGACACCTGGAAGGCCGCGCTGGCCGAACACGAGCGCGCGAGCGGGGCGCTGTCGAGCGACCTGCGCGGCACGCTCGAACGCTTTGCCGAGACCTTCGAGCAGCGCTCGGCCGCGCTGGTCGACGGCGTGTCGGCCCGCCTCGAAAGCACCGTGGGCAGCGTGTCCGACACCTGGGGCAGCGCGCTCGCGCAGCACCAGCGCGTCAGCGAAAAACTGTCGGGCGATTCGCACCAGGCGCTCGCCGCCGCCGCTGCCACCTTCGAACAGCATTCGGTGTCGCTGCTGCGCACCGTGGACGAGGCCCACACCAGCCTGCAGACCGAACTGGCGGCGCGCGATGCGCAGCGCCTGTCGGCCTGGAGCCAGTCGCTCGAAGCCATGGCCGCGTCGCTGCAGAAGGAATGGCAGCAGGCCGGCGCGCACACGCTGAGCCAGCAACAGCAGCTGAGCGATACGCTGGCGCAGGCCGCGCGCGACGTGTCGGCGCAGGCCGAGGCGCATGCGAAGCAGACCGTCGCCGAAGTCGCGCAGCTGCTGCAGGCCGCATCGGACGCACCCCGCGCCGCGGCCTCGCTGCTCGACACCGTGCGCGAGGCGCACGCCAACCTGCAGACCGAACTCGCCACGCGCGATGCGCAGCGCCTCGCGGCCTGGAGCGGGTCGCTCGAGACCATGGCCGCCTCGCTGCAGAAGGAATGGCAGCAGGCCGGCGCGCACAGCCTGAGCCAGCAGCAGCAGATGAGCGAGACGCTGGCGCAGACCGTGCGCGACATGTCGGCGCAGGCCGAGGCCAATGCGAAGCAGACCGTGGCCGAAGTCGCGCAGCTGCTGCAGGTGGCCGCCGAGGCACCGAAGGCCGCGGCCGACGTGATCGCCGAGCTGCGCCAGAAGCTGTCCGACGGCATGGCGCGCGACAACGACATGCTCGAAGAGCGCAGCCGCATCCTCGGCACGCTCGAAACCCTGCTCGGCGCGGTGAACCACGCCTCGACCGAACAGCGTAGCGCCATCGACGCGCTCGTCACGGCCTCGGCCGACATGATGGAACGCGTGGGCAGCCGCTTCACCGAGAAGGTCGAGAGCGAGACCGAGAAGATGGCCGGCATCGCCGCGCAGATCACCGGCGGCGCGGTCGAGGTGGCGAGCCTGGGCGAGGCCTTCGGCTTTGCCGTGCAGCGCTTCGGCGAATCGAACGACAAGCTGGTGGCGCACCTGCAGCGCATCGAAGGCGCGCTGGGCAAGTCGCTGGCGCGCAGCGACGAGCAGTTGGCCTACTACGTGGCGCAGGCGCGCGAGGTGATCGACCTGAGCATCATGTCGCAAAAGCAGATCGTCGAAGACCTGCAGCAGTTCGCCAGCCGCCAGACCGCCGTGACCAGCGAGGCCTGAGATGGTGCGCGACGAGATCGACCTCGACGCCGGCCTGGAGCCGACCGTCCCCGTGTGGGCGGTGTTCGGCGACCTGATGGCGGGCATGCTGGGCGCGTTCGTGCTGATCCTGGTGTGCGTGCTCGGCATGCAGCTGGACCTGGCGAGCCGCCTTGAAACCGAGGTGCAGCAACGCCGCGCCGAATCGCAGCGCCGCGAGGCGCTCGAACAGGCGCTGGCTGGGCCGCTCGCCGCGGGCCGCGTGACGCTCAACAACGGCCGCATCGGCATCAGCGGCAGCGTGCTGTTCGCCTTCAACTCCGCCGACCTGCAACCCGGCGGCCGGCAACTGCTGAAAAGCCTGGCCGGCCCGCTGGGCGCCTACCTGAAGGCGCGCGACGAGATCCTGATGGTGAGCGGCTTCACCGACGACCGGCAGATGCGCGACGGCGCGCGCCTGTTCGCCGACAACTGGGAGCTGTCGGCCCAGCGCGCGCTCACCGTGACGCGCGCGCTGATCGAAGAGGGCGTGCCCTCGTCGTCGGTGTTCGCCGCCGCCTTCGGCGCCGAGCAGGCCGTCGCCTCGAACAGCGACGCCGAAGGCCGCGCGAAGAACCGGCGCGTGGAGATGGCGCCGACGCCCCGACCCAAGAACGCACCCGACGCTGCGAAGTCCCGTGAGTAACGACACCGCACCGGACGATCAGGTCGACGCGATCGCGGCGCTCGACGCCTGGCGCGCGCGCGGCGACGACCGCTTCGACCCGGTGCGCTTCCGCTTCATCGCGGCGATGGCGCAGCGCGCGGCGGCGCACGAGGGCGAGGCACGGCGCCTGCTCGATGCGCGGCTGGCCAGCCTCATGGCAACCTACCGCGCCGATCTGGAGAAGGTCGAACCCGAGGCCGAAGCGCCGGCCGAGGCGCCGCTGCACACCGCGCTCGCCGAGCTGATGAACCACATCGCCCAGCTCGCGCCGCTGCCGCCGCCGCCCGACGCGGAGGCGACCGACGGCGACACCGTGCCCAGCCTGTCCACGGCACCCGAGCTCAAGACGCTGAGCTATTTCCGCGGCACCTGGTCCAAGCTCGCCGCCGACCAGCGCGTGACGCAGTCGCTCGCCAAGGTGCCGAAGAACGCCGGCCCGCTCAACACGCACCACCTCGTGCAGCGCGCGCTCACGCTGATGCGCGACCTGTCGCCGCAGTACCTGCAGCGCTTCATGGCGCACGTCGATGCGCTGCTGTGGATCGAGCAGGTGAACGCCGCCGCCGAGGCCGCGCGCGTGGCGCGCACCGAGAGCCCGCGCAAGAGTTCGCGCAGCCGCGTGAGCTAGAAGCTCAGCCGGCCGCGTCGTGGCACACGACGCACAGCTTGTTGCCGTCCGGGTCGCGGAAGTACGCGCCGTAGTAGTCCGGGTGGTAGTGCGTGCGCAGCCCCGGCGGGCCTTCGCAGCTGCCGCCGTGCGCGAGCGCGATGCGGTGCACCGCATCGACCATCGCCCGCGTGCCGGCGGTGAACGCCGCCATCTGGCCGTTGCCCGCGTCGTGCGGCCGGCCGTCGTGGGGTTGGCAGATCACGAAGAAGGGCCGTGCGCGCCCCGCGCTGTGCCAGCCCGCCCAGGGCTTCTCCGGCTCGCAGAAGCGGCGCTCCAGGCCGAGGCCGTCCATCACCGCGTCGTAGAAGGCCAGCGCGCGGTCGAAATCGGAGACGCTGAAGAAGACATGAGAGAACACGTCGGCTCCTTGTGAAGAGGATGAACTTCCAGCGGATTGTCGTCAGCGCGGCCAGAGCCACCAGGCCAGCCCGGCCGCCACCAGCACCCAGATGCCGATGACCAGGGCCATGCCGGCCTTGCTCTTCGGCTTGCTGCCCGTGCGCGTCATCCATTCCTCGGCCCGCACGCGGCTGCGCACGATGACCTCGGGCGGCAGCAGGCGCACCGCAAGCCAGATCAGCGCCGGCAGCAGCAGCACGTCGTCGAGGTAGCCGAGCACGGGAATGAAGTCGGGAATCAGGTCGATGGGGCTCAGCGCATAGGCCACGGTGAACCAGCACAGCGCCTTCGGCAGCCACGGCGTGGCCGGGTCGCGGCAGGCGAACCAGAGGGTGACGGCGTCGCGTTTGATGCGGCGCGCCCAGTCGCGCAGGTTCATCGTGGCCACGCGCCTCAGGCCGCGCTGCGCGGCCCGAACATGATGATGCCCATGCCGACGAAGCACACGGCCACGCCGACCCAGTCACTGGCCGAGGGCGTCACCTTGTCCACCGCCCAGAGCCACAGGATGGCCACGCCGATGTAGACCCCGCCGTAGGCCGCATACACGCGGCCCGCGGCGGTCGGGTGCAGCGAGAGCAGCCACGCGAAGAGCGCCAGGCTCAGCGCCGCCGGCAGCAGCAGCCAGGCCGACTGGCCTTGCTTGAGCCACAGGTAGGGCAGGTAGCAGCCGACGATTTCCGCGAGCGCGGTCGCGATGAAGAGGCCGAGGGTCTTGAGCAGGTCCATGCCCGCCATTGTGGCGGTGGCCTGTCGATCTCAGGGCTGTCGTCCGGGGCCTGTGCCAGGCCGTGACGAAGGCTCCCACACATCGGGCGTGGTGGCGACCAGCGACTTGAAGTCCTTCCACGGCCGCGCGCCCGGCACCGTGCGCCCGCCGACGATCACCACCTTCGCGTAGGCCACCATGCGCTCGCGCAGGTAGCGGCGCTCGGACTCGGGCCAGGTCTCGATGGCGTGCGGGCCGCGCGACAGCACGATCTCCTTCACGCCGCGGATGCGGTTGTAGGCGGCCACGGTGCCTTCGAGCGATTCGGCACGGTCCCACAGGCCCTTGCCGAAGAAGGCGGCGGGCCAGCGGTCCATGCCCGCGAGCGTGGCGGAGTTCGGATAGAAAAGGATGTGGTGGTCCGCCGCCATGCCGCCCAAAAACAGGTTGCGGTCGGCCAGGTCGGGCGCGTCGGGCAGGTAGCCCGCGCCGCTGGCGAACGACGACAGCAGGATCGCCCCGCGGATGTTGCGCCAGCCGCGCGCCGGCGTGCAGTTGGGCACGGGCATGTCGAAGCTGCAGGCGGCCACGTAGTTGCGCGTGAGGGCCCAGGCGGTCGACATCGAGCCGCGCGAGTAGCCGCCCAGCACCAGCGGAATTTCGCTGGCCTTCTGGCCCGCCAGCAGCCGGCCGCGCGCGGCATTGCCTTCGAGCAGCTGGCCCGTGGGCGTGAGCACCCGCAGGCCCTGGCCGTGCTCGAGCTGGGCGAGCACGCGGAACACGTCCTCGCCTTGCTCCAGCGTGTTGGTGTCGCTCACGCCGCCCGACAGGCCTTCGCCGCGCCGGTCGTAGGCCAGCACGTCGAAGCCGGCCTGGTTCAGCGCATGCAGGTTCTCGCGCCACCAGCGCTGCCCCATGGCCTCGGTGGTGCCGTTGGGGAACGACACCGGCACGGCCTTGCCGCTGGCGCCCTCGATGCGGTAGGCCACTTCGTCCGGGTGCTGGAGGGCCGTGAGCTGCCCGCCGCCGCCCGCCGCCATGACGGCGAGGGCGCGCACCCTGCGGCCGCGTCCGTCGTCCACGCCCGCACCTTCGAGGTACCAGCCGCGCAGCTTGATCGGGTCGGTGAGCTTCAGGTCGAGCCGCTCGAAGGTGTCGCGCGGCACGGTGAACTCGACGATGTGGGTGCGCGCGTCGGCCTCGGCAATGCCTTCGCGGTAGGGCGCCTTCGCGAAGAAGGCGGGGCGGCGGATCTGTTTCAGGTCGACGGTCGGACTGTCGGCATCGATGCGCCCGGCCGGATCGACCGCGCCCGTCACGCGCGTGGCGCGCGCCTTGTTGGGCGGCAGCCAGCGCTGCATCTGTGCGTTCACGCGCTCGAAGCAGGCCGGCTCGGCCTTGCAGGTGCGCCAGCGCGCCTTGAGCTGGTCGTCGGTGAACGCGCCCACGTGGTAGTCGCCGCCCGCGTAGCCGGTGGGCACGGGGTAGGCGCTCATGAGCACCGGCACGCACACGCGCGGGCCGCCGGCGTTCACCGCGGTGCCGGCCTGCGGCAGCAGGTAGCCACCCACCCGCGCGTTGCGGTCGGCGCCGACCCAGGCCATGCAGTCGGTGGGCGGCGGCTTGCTGGCGGCGGCCTGGCGCTGTTCGGCCGTGGTGCCGGTGGTGCAGGCGGACAGGCCCAGCAGGGCACCGAGCAGGGCGAGCGGAAGGGTGGCGCGGGAAGAACGCATGGGGCGGGAAACGCTCGCGGAATGAAGAACCATGTGATTGGAACGCAGCCGAGGCGCAAAAAGGGACCGCGCAGGACCAAGCGTGAACAAATGGATGCCGATACTGTTGCAGAAGGCATGCCAGCGCGGCGGGTGTGAACGCCGCGTTCTGGCGCAGGAGGGTTCCTACTGCTTGTGACCGGACACGGCCTCCCGAAGCATGGGCTGGCGCGCCATCACCTCGTCGCGCGGGCCGTGGTCGCGCACATGGCCGGCTTCCATGAGGATCACCGTGTCGAAGCGCTCGAGCAGGCTCAGCCGGTGCACCGAGGCGATCACGCAGGCCTGCGGAAACGCCGCTGCAATGCGCCCCAGCACGCGCGCCTCGGTGGCGGCGTCGAGCGCGCTGGTCGGCTCGTCGAGCAGCAGCAGCGAGCTGCCTTCGGCCGCGAGCACACCGCGCGCCAGGCACAGCCGCTGGCGCTGGCCGCCCGACAGGTTGAACCCACGTTCCGAGATCGCGCTGTCGAGGTCGCCGTGCGTGGCCTGCAGCACCTCGTCGAAGGTGCTGGTGTGCAGCGCGGCGCGCAGGCGCTCGTCGTCGCAGGGACGACCGAAGGCCAGGTTCTCGCGCACGCTGGCTTCGAACAGCTCGGTCTCCTGCGGGATCAGCGTGGCGAGCTGGCGCAGCCGAGCCCAGTCGGTTCGCTCGCCGTCGAGCGAGAGTGTGCCGCCGTGCGGTGCATACAGGCCGGCCAGCACGCGCAGCAGCGTGCTCTTGCCGCCGCCGCTGGGGCCCACGAGCGCCACGCGCTGGCCCCGGCGCAGCGTGAGCGCCACGTCGTGCAGGCCGCTGCGCGTGGGCGCGGCCGGGTCGTTGGCGACGGCGCCGCGCGGGGCATAGCGCCATTGCAGCTGCGCGACCTGCAGCTGCGTCCACGGCGCCTGCGCGTCGATGCGCTCGTGCGCCGGCACTGCTTCGGGCGGGGCCTCGAGCGTGGGGCTCGTCGGCGCGTGCCAGATCGGCTCGGCGCTGCTGTAGTCGGTGTGCATGCGCGCAAAGAAACTGAAGTTGGCCGCCACCGAGGTGACCACGCCCGCCGCCTGCTGCGCGTACTGGTAGATCATGAACACCGCGCCCAGCATCACGGCCTGGCCCGGCGCGCGCGCCTGCCACACATAGATCACCACCAGGCCCCAGGTCAGCGCCAGCCCCATCAGGTCGACCGCGAACCACTTGCCCTCGTTGAGCACCACGGTGCGCTTCAGCGGCTGCGACACGGCCGCCATGCGACGGCGCAGCAACAGGCGCGACGCGCCCTGCAGCCGCAGGCCGATCACCGTGGAGGCGTTGCCCAGGAAGTCGAGCAGCGCGGCCACGTAGCGCCGGTCGGCGTCGTTCTCGGCGCGTGCGAGCTTCATGAGCGCGCGGTCGATGCGCACGATCACCACGCCGATCAGCACATAGCCCGCGAGCGCCGTCACGCCGCTGGTGCGCGACAGCAGCGCCAGCGCCACCAGCGGCCCGACGAAGTTCACGGCGTTGGTGAGCCAGATGAACTGGTTCTGTGCGAAGTCGGCGAGCGCGCGGCTGGCCTGGTGCACGCGGTGCTGCAGCTCTCCCGAGTGGTGGCTGTCGTGCCAGGCGAGCGGTGCGGCGGCGATGCGCGCATAGAGCTGGTCGGCCAGCGTCTCGCGCACCTTCAGGCCCACGTTGCGCTCGAGGATGCGGCCCGGTCCGTGCAGCGCCCACGCGCCGACGTACACCCCCGCGAGCGTGGCGATCCAGCGGCCCGCCGCGGGCAGGTCGCCGCGCTGCAGCGCGTTGATCGCCTGGCCGGCGAGGTAGGGCAGCGTGAGGCGGATCAGTTGCGAGCTCGCGAGCAGCGCGGTGGCGGCCAGCAGCTGCGCACGCGCACCGGCCGCGAAGTGCCACAGCGCGGCGTAGAGCGCGCGGATGGCGCGGCCGGGGGATTCGGTGGTGGGGGTCGTCGAACTCGTCATGCGCGCATCAGCCTGCCTTGCGGAAGGTGAGGTTGATGCGCTGCGCGCCGAGCCGTGCCTGCAGCGGATGCGAGGCGTCCTTGAGCGGCAGCACGCCATGAAAGCGCAGCCGGTCCACGCCGCCCCACACCACCACGTCGCCGTGCACCAGCGGAATGCGGGTGGTCTTGTCGGCGCGCGCGAGCCCGCCGAACTGGAACACCGCCGGCATGCCCAGCGACACCGACACGATCGGCGCGCCGTGGTCGCGCTCGTCGCGGTCCTGGTGCAGCGAGAGCCGGCTGCCCGGCTGGTAGCGGTTGACCAGGCAGGCGTCGGGCGCAAAGCCGTCGAAGCCCGCCAGCGCCGCCGCGTCGCGCGCGAGCAGTGCAAAGGCCTCGGGCATCGCGGGCCAGGGCACGCCGCTGTCGGGGTCGACCGCGCTGTAGCGGTAGCCGCGCCGGTCGCTGGTCCAGCCGAGCGCGCCGCAGTTGGTGAGCGCGACCGACATGGTGAAGCCGCCCGGCGTGACCAGGTGGCGAAACGGTGCGCGCGCCGCCACGCCGTCGATGGCGTCGAGCAGCGCCTCGGCGCGCGGCAGTGCAAAGCCCGGCAGCACGAAGGCGGCCGGGCCGATCGGCTCGCGCGCGGCGCGCGGCGGAGCGTCGAAGAGGTCGAGCGTCATGGAGGCATTGTCGCCAGCGACGAGGGCGCTTCGGACTGCGGGCGGCGCCTGCAATGCATTCAAGCTGTCACAAAGCGTCACTAGCATTCCGAGCACCAAAGCAGTACGCGGCACCGGCCCGGCGCCTGCGATTCCTCCTTCGTCACAGGACCCGGCATGTCTCGCGTTGCTCGGTCACGGTGGGTGTGTGTCTTGACCCTGATCCTCGGAATTCTGTCCCTCGCGGCCGTGTCGCATGCCGGCGAACCCGCGCCTTCGCCCGATGCGGCGGGGCGCATCGTCTTCGACCTGCCGGCCCAGCCGCTGGCCACCGCCGTGCAGGTCTACGCGCAGGCAACGGGGCAGTCCGTGTTCTTCGACGGGCAGCTCACCGCCGGCCTCGAATCCGCCGCGTTGCACGGCCTGTTCACCCCGCGCGAGGCGCTGCAGCGCCTGTTGGCCGGCACACGGCTGGCCGCTCGCCATACCGATGCGCGCACCTTCACGCTGGTCGAGGCCGAGGCGCCGCCGCCCGTGGCCGCGACGGCACCGGCCGCGCCCGCCGTCCCCGCCATGTCCCCGCGCGACGCGCGTGTGGTGCAGCAGGCGCTGGAGCGCACGCTGTGCCGCTGGCCGCATGCGCGCCCCGGCACCTACCGCGCGCTCGTGCAGCTGTGGGTCGGGCCCGGCGGCCATGTGCGGCGCACGCGGCTGCTCAGTTCCACCGGTTTGGCGCAGCGCGACGCCGCGCTCGAAGCCGCGATGAACACGCTGGTGCTCGAGCGCCCGCCCGAAGGCGAGGCCGACCAGCCGCTCACGGTGCTGCTGCTGCCGCGCACCGGCGACCGCCCCGACGTCTGCGACGCAGCGGTTTCTCCCTGAGCACGCCGTGGAACAGGACACCCCCGGCTTTCTGCGCAGCTTGCTGACCAGCCGCTACATCGACTTCCGCAACCGGCTGCGCCGCCGCCTGGGCTCGGAAGAGCAGGCCGACGACGTGCTGCACGAGACCTGGCTGCGCGTGCAGCGCATGAGCGACCCCGGCCCGGTGCAAAGCCCCATGGCCTACCTGCTGCGCATCGCGTCGAACGTGGCGGAAGACCGGCGCATCTCCCACGGGCGCCTGCTCGACTTCGTGGAGGTCGAGGAGCTGCTGCATTTCTCGGACGACAGCCACGACCCGGCCCGCGTCTCGGAGGCACGCAGCGAGGTGCAGGCGCTGGAGCGCGCGCTCGAGGAACTGCCGCGCCGCCGCCGCGACATCTTCATCGCCTCGCGCGTGGACGAGACGCCGCATGCCGACCTCGCGCGGCGCTACGGCGTGTCGGTGCGCATCGTCGAGCGCGAAGTGAAGGCTGCGCTGGTGCATTGCGCCGGCCGTTTGGGCCGCGACGTGATTCAAAGGTTCGGTCCCGGTGCCGGAAAACAGTCTGAGAAGACATGATGGCCGCCCCCACCCCGACCGATCGCGAACGCGCCGCGCTGGAAACGCAGGCGCACGACTGGCTCGTGCGCCTGACCTCCGGGCGCGCCACCACCGGCGACGCGCAGGATTTCCGTCGCTGGTGCGCCCGCAGCCCGCAGCATGCGCAGGCCATGGCCGAGGTGACGCGGCTGTGGGACCTGACCCGGCCCGCTGCTGAAGCGGTGGCACGGCGCATGCCCGCGGTGGACACACCGCCGCGCGCGGCCATCGCCGCGTCGCGCCCGCCGATGTTCGGCCGCCGCCAGTTCCTCGGCGCCGCGCTCGCGGCCGGTGCCGCCGCCTTCGTGGTGGTGCGCCCGCCCGCCGGCCTGTGGCCTGCGCTGTCCGACATGACGGCCGACTACCGCACCGGCACCGGCGAGCAACGCCGCGTGGTGCTGGCCGATGCGGCGGCGGTGGTCGAGATGAACACGCAGACCAGCCTCAACTTCGCGCGCGGCGCCGAGGGCGAGCCGCCCGTGCTCGACATGCTCGGCGGCGAGGCACAGGTGCAGCTCGACGCGGCGCGTCGCGCGCCCTTCACCATGACGGTGGGCGGCGCGCGCCTCGTGGCCGCGTCGGCCAGCCGCTTCAACGTGCGCGCCACCGGCGGCGAGGTGTGCGTGACCTGCTTCGCGGGCTCGGTCGAGCTGCGCGACGGCGAGCGCGTGCTGGTGGCGGGCGAGGCGCAGCAGATCCGCTACGGCGGCCGGCGCGAGGCCGAGGTGGCGCGCGCGCCCGACCTCGCGGCAGTGACCGCCTGGCGCGAGCGCGTACTGGTGTTCGACGACACGCCGCTGGCGGCCGTGGTCGACGAGATCAACCGCTACCGGCCGGGGCGCCTCATCGTCACGCGCGCCGAACTCGGCCGCCGCAAGGTGCAGGCGCGGCTGCGGCTGGACGAGCTGCCGCATGTCGAGACGCTGATCGCCGTGAGCTACGGCGCGAAGCTCACGTCGCTGCCCGCCGGCATCGTGCTGCTCGGATAGCCGCGCTGTGTGACGCGGCTGTGAAAAAAGCAGTGCGTCGTCTTCGTTCGCAAATTCTCCCGAACTTTTGCAGCACGCGTGTCGGTCGCATCCGGTGAGCCCGGTCTCTTCTCCAGAACGGTTTTTCTCTGGGGTATGACATGAGCAACAAGACATTCCGCCGCGCGCCGGTCGCACACGCTGCCGCCCTCGCGCTGGCCATGGCGGGCCTGGCGGGCAATGCACAGGCGCAGCGCGCCTTCAGCGCCGCGTGGATGGCGCAGAAGAACGTGGCGCAGGGCACCGCCGTGGTCACGGGCTACCTGCCCAACGGCACGCCGGCCTCGATGCTGACGAACCCGCTGGCGCAGCAGCAGAAGGCCAACGAGCAGCTGCGCCAGTCGCTCGGCAACCTGGGCCTCGCGGCGCAGGCGATTGCCGCGCAGCAGGCCGCGCAGGCCGCCGCACGCGCCGCCGCGCTGAACGAGCCCTCGGTGCCCGACGGCCTGGCCGAGGGCGGCCTGAAGGTCGACACCAACTCGCTCAGCGCCGGCTGGCTCAACGCCCGTGCGCTGAACCGCGATTCGCAGAAGCAGGTCGACGGCCGCACCGTCGTCACCGTGGAGCAGACCGGCGACAAGGCCATCCTGAACTGGGAGACCTTCAACGTCGGGCGCAACACCACGGTCGATTTCAAGCAGCAGGCCGACTGGGCCGTGCTCAACCGCGTGAACGACCCGAAGGCGCGGCCCTCGCAGATCCAGGGCCAGATCAAGGCCGACGGCACGGTGCTCATCGCCAACCGCAACGGCATCGTGTTCAGCGGCACCAGCCAGACCGACACGCGCAACCTCGTGGCCGCTGCCGCCCACATCGGCGACGACCAGTTCAAGGCGCGCGGCATCTACTCGAACGACACCGCGCCGAGCTTCACCACGCGCAAGGAAGACCAGGGCAAGGTCGAGGTGCAGGCCGGCGCACGACTGACCACCAAGGAGCCCGCCTCCGTCACGCAGGGCGGCGGCTACGTGCTGCTGCTGGGCAAGGAAGTGGCCAACGCCGGCGAGATCGCCGCGCGCAAGGGCCAGGCGCAGCTCGCGGCGGGCGACAGCTTCGTGATCCGCAAGGGCATGGGCACCGAGGCCAATGCCTTCTCGACCACGCGCGGCAACGAGATCGCGCCGCAGTTCGCGGCCGACAGCACGGCGGGCACAGTGCGCAACACTGGCCTCATCGTGGCGCGCGAAGGCGACATCACGCTGGCCGGCCGCGACGTGCGGCAGGACGGCGTGGCGCTGGCCACCTCCACCATCGCCGTGCGCGGCACGGTGCACCTGCTGAACTCGGCCGCCGACACGCGCGGCAACGTCGCCGTCGGCCAGGGCGCGGTCACGGCCGTGCTGATCGAGGACGACGGCAAGGCCAGCGCGCTCGACAGCCAGCGCGACGCGCTCATCAAGGAGTCGGCCGCGCAGGACGCCGCGCGCGCGCTCGTGCCGCCCGCGCTCTTCGACAACCTCTCGCGGCTGTCGGACCGGCGCGACCAGTCGCGCATCGAGATCGTCTCGGGCGGCGACATCCGTTTCGAGGGCGAGTCGCTCACGTTGGCCACCGGCGGGCAGATCGCGGCCAGCGCCACGCGCCGCAGCTTCGTGGCCGACAAGGCGCGCCTCGATGTGTCGGGCGCGGTGGGCGTGAACGTGACGATGGAATCCAACAACGTCAAGGTCAACGTGCAGGGCAACGAGATGCGCGACGCCCCGCGCAACCGCGAAAGCGGCAAGCTCTTCAACAACGACGTGTGGATCGACCGGCGCAAGCTCGTGCGCGTGGCGCCGGGCGTGGGCGGCTACGAGGGCGAGCGCTGGTACGCGGCGGGCGGCCTGCTGGAGGTCGGCGGCTACCTGGGCAACCAGGGCCACGGCATCGGCGAATGGGCCGCGCAGGGCGGCACGGTGGTGCTGGGCGGCAGCGAGGTGGTCACGCAGGCGGGCTCGAAGGTCAACCTGTCGGGCGGTTCGCTCAACGTGCAGACCGGCAAGATCTACCAGACCTGGCTCAAGGGCAGCGACGGTCGGCTGTACAACCTGAACAGCGCGCCGTCGGACCTGCTGTACGACGGCGTCTACAAGGGCTTCGAGGCCGAGCACGTGCGCTGGGGCAAGGCGAACACCGACTATTTCTACAACCCGCTGATCGGGCCGCAGCGCAAGCTGGAGAACGGCTACACGGTCGGGCGCGACGCCGGCCGGCTGGTGGTGAGCGCGCCCACGGCGGTGCTCGAAGGCGACATCGTGGCCGAGGTGTTCAACGGCGCGCAGCAGACACGCGCACGCGACGCCGCGCTGGACGACGGCTACCGCCAGTCGCAGACGGCGGTGGCGCGCGGCGGCGTGCTGGCGGTGGGGCGCTACGGCGCGCTGGGCCGCATCGACCTGTTCGACACCGACGTGCGCTTCGGCGACGTGGCACCGGTCACGCAGCAGATGGCCGCGGCCGACGCACTGGCCGACGAGCGCATCGGCACGCTGTGGCTCGACGCGGCGCACCTGAATGCGCAGCGCCTGTCGGTGCTCGACATCGGCACGCGCGGCAGCATCAACGTCGAGAAGGCGCTCACGCTGGCCGACGGCGGACGCATGGCCCTGCTCGGCGCGTTCATCGACATCGGCGCCGACGTCACGGTGCGCGGCGGCGCGCTGGAAGCCGGCAATGTCTTCACGTCGCCGGTGGCGGGCGCCCAGCCGCGCGTGCTGGCGAAGGACGCCGATTCGTCGCTCACCGTGCGCGACGGCGTCACGCTCGATCTGCGTGGACGCCGCGTCGACATCGGCACGGCGCCTGAAGACTCGGCCACGCTCGCGGTCATCGACGGCGGCACGGTGCGCCTCGAATCGACGCACGGCGTGACGATCGGGCAGGGCAGCCTGATTGACGTGTCGTCGGGCGCGGCGCTGCTGGCCAAGGGCAAGCAGAAGGGCGGCAAGGGCGGCAAGGGCGGCAACGTGACGCTGGTGGCCGACTCGGCCGCGTCGCCCACCGACGCGAAGGGGCGCCTGTCGCTGGGCGGCGAGATCCGTGGCCATGGCGTGAACGGCGGCGGCACGCTGAAGATCGAAACGGGTCACGCGCTGCTCATCGGTCCCGACCCGGCGCTGTCGGATGCGACGCAGCTCGTGCTCGACGCGTCGCGCCTGCAGTCGGGCTTTTCCACCTACGACCTCAACGGCCATGCGGGCCTCACGGTCGCGCCGGGCGCGCAGCTCGACGTGCTCATGCCGGTCTACCGCATCGCGCCCGGGGCCGGTGCCGACCATGAAGGCGGCATCGCATTGCAACTGTGGACGCCGCCGCTGCTGCAGCAGGACACGGTGAACCGCCAGGCCGTGCAGCGCCAGGGCGCCGACCTCGTGCTGCGTTCGCAGCGCCGCATCACCGAAGGCGGCAACATCGCCATCGGCGCGGGGGCGGTGGTGACGGTCGATCCGGGCCGCTCGATCCAGCTGCTCGGCGGCGGCCTGAGCAGCTTCGTGGTCGATGGCCGGCTCAACGCCTGGGGCGGGCGCATCGCCATCGACATCGAGGCGCCGGCTTTCAACTCGCCGCTGAGCACTTCGCTGCAGCCGCACAACCGCTCGGTGTGGATCGGCGAGGGCGCGGTGCTCGACGTGGCGGCGCGCGCGCAGACCGGTGTCGACGACGACGGCCGCCGCTACGGCAGCGTGCGCAACGGCGGCACCATCTCCATCGGCGGCGGGCTCGACTGGGAAGCGAAGGGCGCGGCCAACGCACCCGACCTCGCGATCGTCATCCGCCCCGGTGCGCTGCTCGATGCCTCCGGCAGCCATGCGCGCATCGACGTGCCGGCGGCCGGCGGCCTGTGGCGCGAACTCGACGTGGCCAGCGACGGCGGCAGCATCGTGCTCAAGTCGGCGCACAGCCTGTACCTCGATGGCACGCTGCGCGCCCACGCGGGCGGCGCGAATGCGGCGGGCGGCACGCTCGCGGTGGCGCTCGAGGCGCCGGTGTTCTCGAAGATCTACACCGTCGACGACGCCGTGCGGCAGGCGCGCGAGCTGGTGATCTCGCAGGTGCAGCAGCCCAGCGGATTGCCGGCCACCCTCAAGCCGGGCCATGCCGATGCGGCGCTGGCCTACGGCAAGGGGCGCCTGAGCGCGGACCAGGTGCGGGACGGCGGCTTCGGCAACCTGTCGCTGCTGGTCAACGGCCTGCTGAGCTTCGACGGCCACGTCGACCTCACGACCGCGCAGAGCTTGCGCCTGTACGCCGGCAGCTTCGCGCTGGCCGACAGCGCGGCCACCGATTCGAGCGTGCGGCTCGCCTCGTCCTACCTGCGGCTGGCCGGCGTGACCGGTGCGCCCAAGCAGGACAACGAGGTGATCTACACCACCACCTGGCGCCACGGCGCATCGACCCGCGCGAGCGAGGCCACCTTCACGGCCGAGGCCGACCTGATCGACATCCGCGACCGCGTGGGCTTCGGCGCGCACGGCGAGATCGCCATGAAGGCCGGCCCCGCGCAGGTGGTGGACCGCCGCGGCTTCGACACCGTGAGCATGACCAGCCGCGGCGACCTGCGCCTGCTGGGCGGCACGCCCACGCTCGGCCTGCTGGGCGCGACCACGACCGAGCTGGCGACGCTGGGCGACCTCACGCTCACCGCCGCGCAGATCTATCCCGCCACCGGCGCCAACGCGCAGATCCGCGCGGGCTACGACGAGGGCCGCGTGCTCGACATCCGCCGCCAGGTCGAGGGCGACGTGGCCATGCCGCAGTCGGCGTTCGGCACGCTGGCGCTCGGCGGCGGCACGGTGCGCCAGGGCGGCATCGTGCGCGCGCCGCTGGGCAACCTGATCGTGGGACAGGACGGGCGCAGCACCTTCGAGGCGCGCGCCACCGTGGTCGACCTGCTGCCGGGCAGCATCACCTCGGTCAGCGGCGCCGGCCTGCTCATGCCCTACGGCGGCACGACCGACGGCATCGGCTACAGCGTGGCGGGGGCGCCCATCGACAAGCGCGCCATCGGCAGCAGCGGCGTCCTGCTCACGGGCGACAGCGTGGTCGGGCACCGGGGCGCGCTGCTCGACCTGTCGGGCGGCGGCGAGCTCACGGGCGCGGGCTTCGTGAGCGGTCGCGGCGGTTCGGTGGACGTGCTGCGCACGCCGCTGGCCAACGCCAACCCGGCCAACACCTTCAGCAAGGCGGGCAACGGCGTGTACGCCATCGTGCCGGGCTTCCAGGGCGGCTACGCGCCGGTGTCGCCCGACGCGGGCGCCGGCGAGCCGGCCATCGGCCGGCAGGTCACGCTCGATCATGACGTGGGCGGGCTCAAGGCCGGCACCTACACGCTGCTGCCTTCGACCTACGCGCTGCTGCCCGGTGCCTTCCGCGTGGAAGTGGGGGCGCAAAGCGTGCTGCCCGCGACGCCGCTGCCGGCCGGCTACGGCTCGTACGTGGCGAGCGGCTATCTGGGCGTGGCGAACACGGCGGTGAAGTCGTCGCTGGCCAGCCAGCTGGTCGTCACGCCGGCGGCGCTGGTGAAGCAGCACGCCAGCTACAACGAGATGGGCTACGACGCCTTCGTGGTGGCCGATGCGGCACGCCGCGGCGGCGTGCGCGGCGAGATCGCGGCCGATGCCCGCAACCTGCTGCTGGACTACTTCTATTCCAAGCCGAAGGACGGCGTGTCGATGCTGCAGTTCGACGGCACGGCGCTGTTCAACCCGGCGGCCGGCAGCGCGGGCTTCGGCGGCACGCTGTCGGCGAAGGGCATCGCCATCGAGGTGACGGCACCGGGTGCGCAGCGCACGGCCGGGTTCACGGGCGCGTCGCTGCAGGCCGACCAGCTCAACGCCTTCGGCGCGCCACGGATGATCCTGGGCGGCCAGATCGATCTGCCGTATGCCGACAACTACGCGACCTTCAAGTCGAACACCGGCCATGTCGTCGTGCGCAGCGGCGCGACCTTGCGCGGCGCGGAAATCTTCCTCGTGGCCGGCGGCTACGGCGACGGCATCCAGGTGGAGCAGGGCGCGTCGCTGAACACGCTGGGCGCCGGTGCGCCGGCCTACGACTCCACCGACGGCGTGGTGTTCTCGGCGGGATTGGGCGGGGTGCTGGGCCTGTCGAATGGCTGGATCAACCTGCTGCCGCCCGTCGCCGGGGGGATACCCGCCATGGTCCAGATCGGCGCGTGCCCCAGCGGCGCCTGCACCGGCCACACCACGCTGTACGGCGAGGGCACGCTGGCCGTGGCCACCAACCGCTCGTTCACGATGGCCGACAACGTGCGCTACGGCGCGAAGAACCTGCTGCTGGCCGTGTCCTCGGTCAACCTGGGCAGCGACGCGGCGCTGCAGCAGGCGGCGGCCAACGGCCAGCTGCCGTCGGGCCTGTCGATGAACCAGGTCATCCTGGCGAACCTGCTGGCCGGCAACAAGGGCGAAGGCGTGCCCGCGGTCGAGACGCTGGTGCTGAACGCGCGCGAGTCGGTGAACATCTACGGCGCGGTGTCGCTGGACACGCTCGACCCCGCCACCGGCGTGTCGTCGATCGAACGGCTGGTGCTGGGCACGCCCGCCATCTACGGCTACGGCGGCGCGGGTGACACCGCGAAGATCACGACCGGCGAATTCATCTGGACCGGCCTCACGCCGCGCCCGCCCGGCAACGACGAGGTCTTTCCCGGTGGGAACGCACCGGGCGGCGCCATCGGCAGCCTGCTGGGCCACGGCACGCTCGACGTGTCGGCCGCGCGCATCGTGCTGGGCCACGCGCCCCACACGCAACCCGACGCGGGCTACTCGGCGGACCGGCTCGCACTGGGCTTCGGCACGGTCAACCTGAACGCGAGCGAGCGCATCACCGCCAACGGCAAGGGCACGCTGGGCGTGTACCACCAGCAGGGCGCGTACGTGACGGGCAAGGGCTACGACTTCACGGGCGGCCAGTTGAACCTGCGCACCCCGCTGCTCACCGGCGAGGCCGGCTCGAACAACCGCATCACGGCGGGCGGCGACATCGTGGTGAGCGCTCCGGCGGGCGCGCAGCCGGCCGGCGATGCTGCGCTGGGCGCGCAGCTGGCGCTCACGGGCCGCAACATCACCATCGACGGCACGGTGGGCCTGCCCTCGGGCAAGCTGCAGCTCACGGCCAGTGGCGACGTGACGCTGGGTGCCAATTCGCGCATCGACCTCGCGGGCCGCGCCGTGAAGTTCTTCGAGCAGACGCGCTACAGCCGCGGCGGCGACCTGGAGGTGACGAGCACGGCCGGCAACATCGCGCAGGCGGCGGGTTCGGTGATCGACCTGTCGGCCACGCACAACCGCGGCGGCACGCTGCAGGCGACGGCGCTGGGCGCCGGCGCGGGGCGCATCGACCTGGGCGGGCGCATCCTCGGCACCGCGAGCGGCACGTACGACGCGGGCGGCACCATCGTGCCCTACGACGCGGCCGAGATCAGCCTGCGCGGCCAGACCGTGGCCGACTTCGCGGGCCTGAACACGCGCCTCAACGAAGGCGGCGTGACCGGCGCGCGGCGCTTCCAGATCAAGCAGGGCGACCTCGCCATCGGCGACGAAGTGAAGGCGCGCGTGGTCGAGGTCACGCTCGACGGCGGCAGCCTCACGGTGAACGGCCGCATCGACGCCAGCGGCTTCCAGGTGGGCGCGATCCGCCTCGCCGCCAAGGGCGACCTCACGGTGAACGGCACGCTCGACGCGCATGCCACCGGCCTGCGCGTGGACAGCTACGGCAAGATCATCGACAGCCCGAACCGCGCCATCGTCGACCTGACGAGCACGCACGGCACGCTGACGCTGGGCGGCGGCGCGGCCATCGACCTGCGCGCGGGCACGGCCGTGAGCGCGGCGCAAGGCAACGACGGCGCATCGCGCGGCACGCTCGCGCTGAACGCGCCGCGGCGCGGCGACAACGACGTGGCGGTGAACGTCGCCGGCACGCCCGCGATCCAGGGCGCGAAGAGCAGCGCGGTCAACGCCTTCCGCACCTACAGCGACGCACCGCTGGCGAGCGCGCCCGACGTCACGGGCCACGTGCCGCAGCTCATCACGCAGAAGTACCTCGACGAGATCGACGGCCACAGCAGCGCCTTCATCGACAAGGCGCTGGCCAACACCTCGCTGTCGGCGCGCCTGGCGGGCCTGGGCAGCTACCACCTGCGCCCCGGCGTGGAGATCGTCAGCAGCACCGGCGAGGGCGACCTCAGCGTGGTCGGCGACATCGACCTCTCGGGCTACCGCTACGGCCCCGGTGCGAACCGCAACGACCCGGCGCGCCGCGGCTTCGGCGAGCCTGGCGTGCTGGTGATCCGCGCGGGCGGCAACCTCAACGTGTACGGCAGCATCAACGACGGCTTCGCGCCGCCGCCGGCCACGCCCGACGACAAGGGCTGGTACCTCACCGAGCAGCGCACGAAGTTCGGCACGCCGTTCACGCCCGACGGCGGCGACATCGTCGTGCCGATCGACGGCGTGGTGCTCGACAAGGGCACCGTGTTCCCGAAGGACGCGCTGCTCAACTACGACGTGCCCGCCGAAGCCATGGTGCTGCCGGCCGGCACGGTGCTGCCCGTGACCGTGACGCTGGGCGCGGCCTACACGCTGCCCGCCGGCACGGTGCTGCGCGCCAACGTCTACAACGCCGACGGCAGCGTGCGCCTGAAGGCCGGCACGGTGTTGGGCGAGGCCATGGTGCTGGACAGCGGCATGAAGCTGGGCGCCGGCACCGCGCTGCGCGCCGAGGCCAGCGTGCAGGCGATGGTGTGGCCCAAGGGCGTGCGCCTGCCGGTCGCGATGAAGGCCGACGGCACCATCGCGCTGGCGCGCGGCGCGGTGATTCCGTCGCTGACCGATGTGCAGCTGCCGAACGACGCGGCCGTCAACCTGCGGCCCGAAGTCGACGGCGTGCAGGGCCGCAACTGGGCGGTGGCGCCGATGCTGGGGCAGGGTGCGACGAGCTGGAGCCTGCAGCTCACGGCCGGCGCCGACCTGGACTCGGCCGACCGCCGCGCGGTCGACCCGGCCAAGCACGGCGCGCTCATCCTGGCCGACAGCCACGCGATGTACAACGTCAAGCTCACGCCGGGTGGCAGCGGCTTCCTGTGGGGGCCGAACGGGCCCATGTGGGGCCACGACGAGGGAACGCCGATGGACCCGCTGGATTTCGAGGCGGGCTACTGCGACTGGGGCGGTGAGGGCACCTGCGTGGTCGACCCGGCGCGCCTTTCCTACTTCTGGGGCCCCAACGGCGACGACTGGGACCCGAGCTTCGTCGAGGGCACGCCGGTGCTGCCCGAATACGTCACGATCTGCGAGTGGGGGCCGGGCATCTGCACGACGGTCATCAACCCCGTCAAGGACGTCACCAAGTACACGCCGCTGTCGCCGATGTTCAGCGTGCTGCGCACCGGCACCGGCGACCTGGGCCTGGCGGCGGCCGGCAACTTCGTCATGGAGTCGCCGTTCGGCGTCTACACGGCCGGCACGCGCTCGGCGCCGCTGCTCGACGCCAACGGGATCGACCCCTTCAACCTCGCACGCGGCAAGGCCGTCGGCGGCTCGGTGATCGGCCCGCAGACGGCGGACTACAGCGCCGCGCTCGCGGCCTACCAGGCCTGGTACCCCGAGCAGGGCGGCAACCTCGACATCACGGTGGGCGGCAACGTCGTCGGCGACGTCTGGGGTCATTTCGGGGGCGAGCGCGGACAGGCGCCGAGCGCCGCGGTGGGCAGCTGGCTGTGGCGCCAGGGCTCGGGCACGGCCCTGCCCGGCAGCGACCGCATCGCGACGTCGTGGTGGATCAACTTCGGCACCTACGCGCTGCCGGCCGGTGCGCAGGTCAGCACCGACAGCAGCCCCGAGCCCTTCCTGGTGGGCTTCACCGGCATGGGCACGCTGGGCGGCGGCAATCTCACGCTGCGCGCGGGCGGCGACGCGGGCCTCACCACGCGGCTGGGCAACGGCCAGGTCTGGCAGCGCAGCGAAGCCATCGTGGCGGCGGTCGGCAGCACGGGCCGCGTCGATGCGAACGGGCAACTGACGCTCACCGGCGGCGGCGACCTGCAGCTGCGCATCGGCGGCGTGGTCAATCCGAACCTGGCCGCGGCGCAGTACGGCAGCTCTGGCACCAATACGCAGTACCAGGACCTCAACGGCGCCCTGGTCAACCTGCGCGGCGCGGCCACCGTGTCGGCCTCCGCCATCGGTGGCGTTGAGGTGCGCTACCGCAAGTACGCGTTCTCGCTGCCGGGCCAGGAGGGCGATGTGAAGGACACGCGCCCCATCGACCCCTTCACCCCGACCATCGGTGTCGGCAATGCCGGCATCGTGCTCGTGCCGGGCGATTCGGCGATGTACCTGGACACGCCGGGCGACCTGGTGCTCACCAGCGTGGCCGACGCGGGCCGCGCGCGCGTGCCGAACAGCTCGGCGTTCAGGCTGGGCGGCACCGAGTACGGCATCGGCCAGGGCTGGTTCACGCTGTGGACCGACCGCACCGCGATCAACCTGTTCAGCGCGGGCGGCAACCTCACGCCCGGCACCGACCTGGCGAACCGGGAGGCCGCCGGCCGGTACCTGGGCAGCATCAACATGAGCGACAACGTCACGGTCTACCCGTCGATCCTGCGCGCGACGGCGGCCTCGGGCAGCCTGTACTTCGGCTTCTCGGCCACGCCGGCCAAGGAGGCGCCCGGCCGTGCGCTGGTGCTCGCGCCGTCGCCCTCGGGCGCGCTCGAGTTCCTGGCGGGCAATTCGCTGTTCGGCGGCGGCTATCCGGTGGGGATGTCGGGCGCGGTCACGCCGCTGCCCACGCCCTGGGCACCCGCCTTCGTGGGCTACAACTCGCGCCAGCAGCCGGTGGTCTACAACACCAGCCCGGAGGGCTCGATGGTCGGATCGCCCGGCGTGCCGAACTACGGGGTGGTCGACAACCACCCTCTGTTCGCCTTCGGACCGGACACGCTGGGCGCCCGCGCGCTGCACCCGGCCGATGCGCCGCCCTCGCTGTTCTACGCCGTGCGCGGCGACATCCTGGGCCTGGCCAGTGGCACGGCGCGCAAGGTGCAGGCCAGCGGCGAACCCGCGCCCGAGACCTGGTACCGCTCGGCCGCGCCGGCACGCATCCGCGCCGGGCGCGACATCGTCGGCACCGAGGCGCTGATCGTGAACAACGACCCGCGCGACGTGTCGCTGGTGCAGGCCGGGCGCGACATCCTGTACGCGAACCTGCAGGTGGCGGGCCCCGGCACGCTGGAGGTGTCGGCCGGTCGCCACATCACGCAGGACGACCGCGCCAGCGTGGTGAGCCGCGGCGCGCTGGCCGAGGGCGACACGCGCCCCGGCGCGAGCATCGCGATGATGGCCGGCATGGGCCCGATGGGCGTGGGTGGTCCCGACTTCTCGGCCATCGCCGACCGCTACCTCGACCCCGCGAAGCGCGCCGAGTCGGGCCCCGGCCAGTCGCTGGCGAGCCAGCCGGGCCGCGTGGTGAAGACCTACGACGCCGAGCTGGCCGCATGGCTCAAGGAACGCTACGGCTTCGTCGCCACCAGCGCCGACGTGAAGGACCCGGGCAGCGCGCTCGCGTACTTCAAGGCGCTGGCGCCCGAGCAGCAGCGCGTGTTCCTGCGCGGCGTGTACTTCGCCGAGCTGCGTGCGGGCGGGCGCGAGTACAACGACGTGGACGGCCCGCGCTACGGCAGCTACCTGCGCGGGCGCGGCATGATCGCCACGCTGTTCCCGGACCTCGACGCGGCGGGCCAGGAGATCGTGCGCACCGGCGACATCATCCTGTACGGCCCCTCGGGCGTGCACACCGACTTCGGCGGCGACATCCAGATGATGGCGCCGGGCGGGCAGATCGTGGTGGGCGTGCAGGGCGCGGTGCCGCCGGGCAGCGCGGGCGTCATCACGCAGGGCATGGGCCACATCCAGCTGTTCAGCGAAGGCAGCCTGCTGCTGGGCCTGTCGCGCGTGATGACCACCTTCGGCGGCGACGTGCTGGCCTGGTCGGAGCAGGGCGACATCAACGCGGGCCGGGGTTCCAAGACCACGCTGGTCTACACGCCGCCCAAGCGCGTGTACGACAACATCGGCAACGTGAAGCTGTCGTCGCAGGTGCCCAGCTCGGGCGCCGGCCTGGCCACCTTGGCGCCCATCGCCGAAGTGCCGGCGGGCGACATGGACCTGATCGCGCCGCTGGGCACCATCGACGCGGGCGAGGCGGGCATCCGCGTGTCGGGCAACGTGAACCTCGCGGCCCTGCAGGTGGTGAACGCGGCCAACATCCAGGTCAAGGGCGAGTCGGCCGGCCTGCCGGTGGTGGCCTCGGTGAACGTGGGCGCGCTCACCAACGCCAGCGCGGCGGCCTCGCAGGCCGTGGGCGCGGCGCAGGAGGCGATGCAGCGCGAACGCGCGGCGGCGCGCCAGGCGCTGCCGTCGGTGTTCTCGGTGCGCGTGCTGGGCTTCGGCAACGAGGCCGCCGACGGCGCCGCCGCGCCGGCCGATGCGGGCCGCGCCACGGCGCGCCCGGTGGGCTACGACGCGCACAGCCCGGTGCAGGTGCTGGGGCGCGGGCCGCTGGGCGATGCGCAGAAGACGAAGCTCACGGCGCAGGAGCGGCGTCTGCTGGGGCAGTGACGGGGCAGGGCGGCAGATGAAATTTTTGTGACAAACGACATTCCGGGGCGCGCAGTTCCGTCTTTGTCTCAGAGTTTTCGTGACTGTCCGATGCCCCCTCTGCTGCTGTCTTCTGCCGGCCCCCGCCCGTTCCCGCGGGCGTCGTTCCTGTTCGCCCTGGCGTTCACCGCCCTGGCCGGCGCGGCGCATGGCGCGCCGCCCGAGGCCAACGCCAGCGGCGTGTTCCTCAACGCCGCCGGCGACGTGCTGACCGCGCGCCATGCGGTGTCGGACTGTCGTTCGCTGTTCGCCCTCAAGGACGCGCAGGTGGCGCAGGCCCGGGTGATCGCCGAGAGCGCCGAGCTCGACGTCGCGGTGCTGCGCACCACCCTCACGCCGTACCTGCACGCCACGCTCGCGGCGGACGCACGCACGCCGGCTCCGGGCAGCGTGGGCGTGTTCACCGAGGCCTACGCGGTGCTGCAGCGCATGCCCGACCGCGCGGCGTTGCTCAGCAACGCCATGACCGTGCCCGGCGTGGAAGGCCTGCAGCTGCTGTCGGGCGTGCAGCCCGGCGCCAGCGGCAGCGCGGTGTTGGGCGCCGACGGCCTGCTGCTCGGCGTGGTGGTCGAGCGTGTCGCCGCCGCGCCGCATGCGTCGGGCATGGTGCTCAGCCGCGCGGCCTCGGCCGCGGGCGTGGCGGGCGGCGTGACGCGGGTGCGTGCGGTGCCGGCGGCGCGCCTGCGCGACTTCCTGGACGCCCACGGCATCGCGTACGCGCACAGCCGCGAACCGCAGCTCGGCCCCCAGCAGTCGCCCGCCGCGCGGGCCTCGACCCTGTCGGTCGGCGTGCTGTGCGGCTGAGCGTCCTTCTTCGACTTTTTCATTGGAACTCCCATGACCTTTTCTTTCGGCAAGATCCGCGGCTGGCGCCGCCTGCGCCTGGCGCTCGGCGGGCTCGGCCTCGGGCTGTCCGCCGCCGCCGCGCCCCTGGCCGCATCGGCGCAGGCCCAGCCGCAGGTGCCGCAGCACTGGATCAGCTACGCCAACCTCGCCAGCAACCAGCTGCAGTCGTCGCTCAGCGACCCGGCCAGCGACACCGTGGTGCGGCTGCACACGTGGATGCAGGAACGCATGCTGAAGGAAGGCCAGCCCGTGCCGCCCGCGCCGGTGGTGGTGCGCGTGTGGGTCGCGGGCAGCGGCAAGGTCGAGCGCGTGGCCTTCGATTCGCTGGGCGATGCGCAGGCCGACACCGACCTGCGCGCGCTGCTCACTGCGCAGCCGCTGGCCGAACCGCCGCCGCGCGACATGCGCCAGCCGATGGTGCTGCAACTCACGCTCAGCTTTGTCGCGCGCACCTGACCGATCGCGCCGCCTTTGCGTGGCGCTGCTGGGCCTTGCGGCTGCAGTACCGCTGCACGCCGCCATGCCCTGGCCCGTGCCGGGGCTCGCGGCACTGGTGAAGGCCTTCGGGCCGGCCGTGGTCCACATCGGCGTGGAGCGGCCGTCGGTGCCGGCGCGCCGCTTCAGCGACCGCTGGCTGCTGCGCGCACCGCCGGCCGAGGCCGATGAAAGCAGCCTGGGCAGCGGCTTCCTCGTGAGCGCCGACGGGCTCATCCTCACCAACGCGCACGTCGTCGCGCACGGCACGCAGATCCGCGTGAAGCTGCCCGATCGGCGCGAGTTCCGGGCGCGGCTCATCGGTCTGGACGCACTGGCCGACGTGGCCTTGCTGAAGATCGACGCGACCGGCCTGCCCACCGTGCGCATCGGCGACCCAGCGGACGTGGAGCCCGGCGACGGCGTGGCGGCCATCGGCTCGCCCTACGGCTTCGGCAACTCGGTGACGGCCGGCATCGTCAGCGCCAAGGGGCGGCTGCTGCCGGGCGCCGAGTCGATGCAGTTTTTGCAGACCGACGTGCCGATCAACCCCGGCAATTCGGGCGGGCCGCTGTTCAACCTGCGCGGCGAGGTGATCGGCATCAACTCGCGCATCTACAGCCGCAGCGGCGGCTACCAGGGGCTGTCGTTCGCCATTCCCATCGACGCCGCCATGCGCATCAAGGACCAGCTGCTGGCCACCGGCACCGTCACGCGCGGGCGCATCGGCGTGTCCGTGCAGGAGGTGGGGCAGGCGCTGGCCGACACCTTCCGCCTGCCGCGCCCGGCCGGCGCGCTGGTGACCGACGTGGAGCCGCGCGGCGCGGCTGCGCGGGGCGGGCTGAAGACCGGCGACGTGATCCTGTCGGTGCAGGGCCGCGAGGTGGTGCAGGCGGCCGACGCGCTGGGCTTCATTGCCGAGCAGGTGCCGGGGCAGCGCGCACGCCTCATGGTGTGGCGCGACCGCGCCGAGCACGTGGTCGAGGTGAAGGTGGAGGGCTACGACACGCCGCGCCTGCAGGGTGACGCGGCGGCAGCGGCCTCGGTGCCTTCGCGCCTGGGCTTCGCGGTGCGCCCGCTGGCGCCGGCCGAGCGGCAGTTCCTGCGCGTGGAGGGCGGGCTGCTGGTGCAGCGCGTGAACGTGGCGGCGTCGCGCGCGGGCGTGCAGCCGGGCGACGTCATCCTGGCGCTCAACGGCCAGCCGATCGACAGCGCCGAAGCCCTGGCCCAGGCGCTGGAGGGGGCAGACGGCACGGCGGCGTTGCTGGTGCAGCGCGCGGGGGCGCGGATCTTCGTGCCGATCTGCGCGCAGGCCGGGTCGCCGAAGTGCTGAGAAGGCCTCGCGCTGACCGGCCAAGTCATCCGAACGTCATGCAGCGAACCTAGCATCCGCTTCGACATGCCCCCCGGGCCGTGGCTTTCGCCGGGCGTATCGAACTCATGCGGCATGCACCTCCTTCCTTTCCTCTCGTCTCCCTGGTCGGCATCGCGCTGGTCGCCTGCATGACCGGGCCGTGGATGAGCGCTCGCG
The DNA here is from genome assembly GCF_059416345.1 of Variovorax sp. GW821-FHT09D07. NCBI lineage: Bacteria > Pseudomonadati > Pseudomonadota > Betaproteobacteria > Burkholderiales > Comamonadaceae > Variovorax > Variovorax sp. GW821-FHT09D07. Next base: position 847,069 of record NZ_JBWKOY010000001.1, on the reverse strand, counting down.
CGCAGTCCGACGCGGCGCCGCCTCGGCCGCAGGCTGCGCGCATCGCCTTCGACATCGCGGCCCAGCCGCTGGCCGCCGCGCTGGAGCAGTACGGCCGCGCGACCGGGCTGCCCGTGTTCTTCGATGCCGAACGCGTGGCCGGACGTCACGCCGCGCCCGTGCACGGCCTGTTCGATGCGCAGGCCGCCCTCGATGTGCTGCTCGCGGGCACGGGCCTGGTCGCCGACGACGCCGGCGTGGGGGGCGCGACCGCCTTCGTGCTCCGGCTCGCGCCGGCTGTGCCCGCGCCGGCACGTCCGGCTGATGCGGTGCAGGTCGCGCCTGCGACCGTTCACCGCGGCTACGACGGGCTGGTCCAGACCCGCGTCTGGGAAGCCCTGTGCGCCCACCCGCGCGCGGCACCGGGCGGCTACCGCGCGGCGATGCGCTTCGTGATCGACGGCACCGGCCGCATCGCCCATGCCTTCCTGCTGCACACCAGCGGCGAGCGCGTGCGCGACGAGGCCATCCTCGATACGCTGCGGCAGTTGCGCATCGATCGCGCGCCGCCGCCGGACATGGCGCAGCCGCTCACGATGCTGATCCTGCCGCGCTCGCAGACGCCCGGGCTCGAGTGCCCGGTGCGCCACTGACGCCACCGCCATGCCCGAGAACGCGCTGCCCGCGTTGCGCGACTTCCTGGTCGCGCGCTACGACGAGCTCAAGCAGCGGCTTGCGCGGCGGCTGGGCAATGCCGAGCGCGCCGGCGATGCGCTGCAGGACACCTGGCTGCGCCTGGAAAGCCGCGACGACATCGACGGCGTGCACGACCCCGCCGCCTACCTGCTGCGCGTGGCCGTCAACCTGGCCTACGACCAGGTCGCGAAGCAGGGGCGCCTGGCCACGTCCGACGAGATCGAGGCGCTGCTCGACGAAACGCCCGACCCTGCGCCGGGGCCCGCGCAGATCGCGCAGGACCGCGCGGAGCTGGCCACGCTGCGCGCGCTCATCGAGCGCCTGCCGCCACGGCGCCGGCAGGTGCTGGTGATGGTGCGCTGGCAGCACCTGCCGCAGCGCGAGGTGGCGGCACGGCTGGGCATCTCGCTGCGCACGGTGGAGAAGGAACTCAAGGAGGCGCATGACCACATCGCCGCCCGCATGGGCCGCGCGGACCGCATGCCGCAAGGGAGGGAGTCGCATGAAAAATAAAGTGCGGTTCACCGCGTCGAGAGCCGTCTCATGGGTATGCGACATCTTTCAACGCGCACGGGTTGAAGCCCCGATGACCCCGCCCGATGCACACGCCCAGGCCTTGCGCGAAGCGCAGGCCTGGCTGCGCCGGCTGTCGTCCGGCGCGGCCACGCAGCACGACGTCGAGGGCTTTCGCCGCTGGCGCGATGGCAACCCCCAGCACCAGCCCGCGCTGGCGCAGGCCCGGCGCCTGTGGCAAGCGCTCGACCCGGCCATCGGCGGCATGCCGGCCGAAGTCCAGCGAGCTCCCGTGTTGTCGGCGCGGCCGGTGGCCGCGCGCCGCGCGTTCCTCGGCGCGGCGGTGGGCGCAGCCGGCGCCGCGGGCGTGGCGGTGGTCTCTCCGCCGCTGGGCCTGTGGCCGTCGTTCGGCGAATGGAACGCCGACTACCGCACGGCCACCGGCGAGCAGCGCGCGGTGCAGGTGGCCGAAGGCGTCGACCTGACGCTCAACACGCAGACCAGTGTGCAGCGCCGCAGCGTCGAGGGCCGCGTCGTCGGCATCGACCTGATCGCGGGCGAGGCGGCCCTCGACCTGGTGGCCGGGCCGCAACCCTTCGGCGTCGTGGCGGGCGCGGCCCGCAGCGAGGCGCAGGCCGGCCGCTTCGAGGTACGCTACCTCGCGGGCCGGGGCTGCGTGACCTGCCTCGAAGGGCGCGTGCGCGTCACGCACGCGAGGGGCACGCGCGATCTGCAGGCCGGCGAGCAGGTGCTGTACGACGCGGGTTCGCTCGGGCCGGTGGCGGCTGTGGCCACCCGCGAAGCCTCGGCCTGGCGCAGCGGCGTGCTGGTGTTCCGGCAGACGCCGCTGGCGCACGTGATCGAGGAGATCAACCGCTATCGGCCGGGCCGCGTGGTGTTGCTGGCGCAGCGCCTGGCCGGGCGCGAAGTCAGCGGGCGTTTCGCCATCGCTTCGCTCGACACGGTGCTGGTGCAGATCCAGCGCTCGTACGACCTCGAGGCGCGTGCGCTGCCGGGCGGCGTGCTGCTGCTTAGCTGATGAATGTGACAGCCTGATTGGCCCTCGCGTGCACTCAGGATTGGTCCAGAAACTTAGCGGTTTTGTTTGCGTCCGTCGGTCTGTCCCGTAAGGGGCACGGATTCCGTGCCTGTGCATTTCATTCTTTACGGGTCGTCAGATGAACACACACGAGGGACACCGCAGCCGCCGCCAGGGCGCTGCCGTGCAGGCGAGGAGCTTCCGGATTTCGCCGCTGGCACAGGCCATGGCACTGGCGCTGGCCGCCGGTGCGGCCACCGCGCCGGCGCATGCGCAGCGCGCCTTCAGCCCGACCTGGTTCAACGCCAAGGGCGCGGCGCAGGCCAACGCAACGGCCACCGGCCTGATGCCCAACGGGTCGCCGGCGGCGCAGTTCACGAGCCCGCTCGCGCAGCAGCAGCGCGCCAGCGAGCAGCTGCGTCAGTCGATCGGCAACCTGAACCTCGCGGCACGCGGCATCGCGGCGCAGCAGGCGGCACAGGCGGCCGCGCGGCGCGCCGCGCAGAACGACCCCTCGGTGCCCGACGGCCTGGCCGATGGCGGCCTGAAGGTCGACACGAATTCGCTGACCGCCGGCTGGTCGAATGCACGCGCACTGACCGGAGATTCGCAGCGGCAGGTCGACGGTCGCACGGTCGTCACTGTCGAGCAGACGGCCGACAAGGCGATCCTCAACTGGGAGACCTTCAACGTCGGGCGCAACACCACCGTGGCCTTCGCGCAGCGCAAGGACTGGGCGGTGCTCAACAAGGTGAACGACCCGCAGGCGCGGCCTTCGCAGATCCAGGGGCAGATCAGGGCCGACGGCACGGTGATGGTCGTCAACCGCAACGGCATCGTGTTCAGCGGCAGCAGCCAGGTCGACACACGCAACCTCGTGGCCGCGGCGGCGCAGATCGACGACGCGCAGTTTCAGGCCCACGGCGTGTACGCCAACGGCAGCGCGCCCAACTTCAAAAACGCGCAAGGCCGCGTCGAGGTGCAGCCCGGCGCACGGCTTTCCACGCCCGCGCCGGGCTCGGCCACGCAGGGCGGCGGCTATGTGCTGCTGCTGGGCGCCGAGGTGCACAACGCCGGCGAGATCGCCACGCCCGGCGGGCAGACGATGCTGGCGGCGGGCGACCACTTCACCATCCGCAAGGGCGTGGGCACCGACGGCAACCTGGGCTCGACCACGCGCGGCAACGAAGTCGCGGTGACGCTGGACACGAACAGCCCGGCGGGCACGGTGCGCAACACCGGGCTGATCCAGGCGACCACCGGCGACGTCACGCTGGCCGGGCGCGAAGTGGTGCAGGGCGGCGTCGTCCTTTCCAGCACCTCGGTCAACGCACGGGGCACGGTGCATCTGAACGCGATTGGCGCCACGGGCAAGGTCGCGCTCGGCGAAGGCAGCACCACCGCCATCGTGCTCGACACCGGCGGCGCGACCGCGCTCGACAGCCAGCGCGCCGGGCTTATGGCGCCGGCGGTCCAGCTGGGCACCGGCAGCATCGTGCTGGCGGGCAACGACCGCCGCGACCTGTCGCGCGTCGAAGTCGCCAGCGGCGGCACGGTCGAATTCCAGGCCGGCTCGCTCACGCTGGCCACCGGTGGCCAGGTGGTGGTCGACGCGAAGCAGCGCAGCCTCGTGCGCGAGGGCGCACGCATCGACGTGTCGGGCGCGGTGGGCGTGAAGCTCGCGATGGAATCCAACAACATCAAGATCAACGTGCAGGGCAACGAGCAGCGCGATGCGCCGCTCAACCGCGACAGCAAGAACCTCAACAACAACGACCTGTGGATCGACCGGCGCTCGCTGGTCTTCGTGCCCGGCGGCACCGGCGGCTACCAGGGCGAGCGCTGGTACACCGGCGGCGGCTTGCTCGAGGTGGGCGGCTACCTCGGCACGCAGGCGCACGGCGTGGGCGAGTGGATGGCGCAGGGCGGCGTGGTGGGCTTCAGCGGCGGCGAGCTGGTCACGCAGCGCGGCGCGAGCATCAACATTTCGGGCGGCACGCTCGACGTGCTCACGGGCAAGCTCAACCAGAGCTGGCTCAAGGGCGCGGACGGGCGGCTCTACGAAGTGTCGAAGGCGCCCGGCGACCTGCGCTACACGGGCGTCTACAAGGGCTTCGAAGACGAGCACGCGCGCTGGGGCAAGAAGACGACGGGCTTCTTCTACAACCCGCTGATCGGCCCGCAGACGCGGCTGGAAAGCGGCTACACCGTGGGCCGCGATGCCGGCCTGCTCATCGTCGGCACCCAGGCCGCGGTGCTCGAAGGCGAGATCGTCGGCGAGACCTTCCAGGGCGACCGCCAGACACAGGCGCGGCAGGCCGGGCTCGATGGCTACCAGCAGTCGACAGGCGCGGTGGCGCAGCGCGGGCAGCTCGTCGTGGGCCGCTACGACGCCTACTACGACAAGACGGGCGGTGCGATCCACCGGCGGCTCGATGCTGCGGGCATCAAGAACGTGGTGCTCGGCGACACGGCCGAAGGCATTGCCGCGGGGTTCGACCTCGCGACCGTGTTGCCGGCGGAACGCCGCGACACGCTGGTGCTCGACGCGGCGCAGCTCAGCGGCTTTGGCCTGGGCGCGGTGCGCATCGCGGCCACCGACAGCATCGCGGTCGACAAGGCGCTGCAGGTCGGCGACGGCGGCCACCTCGTGCTGTACAGCCCGAACGTGAAGGTCAACGCCGACCTCGTCGCGCGCGGCGGCGGCATCCAGTTGGGCAACGTGCTTGAACAGGTCAGCCTCAACTACCTGAAGGACACCAGCACGCTCAACGCGCCCGACGGCGGCACGACCTCGGTGGTGCTCGCAGGCGGTGCGACGCTCGACACCCGCGGCCTGTGGACCCATCTGCTGACGAACCCGGCCGACGCGGGCGGCGTGGCCTACCGCAACGGCGGCAGCGTGTCCGTGCGCAGCACCGGCGACGTGGTGCTGGGCACCGGCAGCGCCATCGACGTGTCGTCGGGCGCGGCGCTGTTGTCGAAGGCCAAGCCGCAAGGCGGCAAGGGCGGCAGCGTCACGCTCGAGGCGGACGGCTTCAACACGGGCAGCGGCCATGTCGCGCTCGACGGCGCGCTGCTGCGCGGCCACGGCGTGGACGGCGGCGGCACGCTGACCGTGCAGACGATGCGCGTCGCCATCGGCGACACCTCGGGCGCGGCGCAGGCCGACACGCTGATGCTCGACGCCGGCTTCTTCGACAAGGGCTTCAGCCGCTATGCGCTCATCGGCAACCATGGCCTCACGGTGGCCGACGGTGCGCAGATCGACGTAAAGATGCCGGTGTACCGCTTCGGCGCCCACGCGCAGGACATCGCCACCGGCAGCTCGCCGGCCCAGGCGCTGGAGGTGTGGACGCCGCCGCTCTACCAGGAAGACGCCACCCAAGCCGTGCTCACGCAGCGCAAGGGCGCGAGCCTGTCGCTGCAGGCCGGCACGACGACCACGCTCGCCAAGGAGCTGCCGACGGTGCAGGCCGTGGTGGGCAAGGGCGCGGCGATCCATGTCGACCCAGGCCAGGCCATCGAGGTGCGCAGCGCCGGCCAGCTCACGGTGGACGGCACGCTGCGCGCGAACGGCGGGCGCATCGTGCTGAAGACGGTGGACATCACCGACCTCGAGGCCGACATTGCCAATGCAACGGCCCATGCCCGCTCGATCTGGATCGGCGGGCAGGCGGTGCTCGATGCGTCGGCGCACGCGGCCACCGCCACCGACACCACCGGCAAGCGCTACGGCCTGGTGCGCGACGGCGGCAGCATCGTGGTCGGCGGCGAGATCGATGCGGTCGCTGGCAAGGCCACCGCGTCGCAGAACTTCGTCGTCGTGCGCCCGGGCGCGTTGCTCGATGCCTCGGGCACGCATGCGGTGCTCGACGTGCCCGGCATGGGCGCCACCGATGTCGCCAGCAACGGCGGCAGCATCTCGCTCGCGTCGTACAACGGGCTGCAGCTGGACGGCACACTGCGCGCCGTCGCGGGCGGCGAGCGCGCGGCCGGCGGTACGCTGGCCGTGGTGCTCGGCACGCCGGGCCTGCGCCTGCACCTGGACCCGCTGCAGCAGGCGGAAGACCGCGTGCGCCGGCACCGCGTGCTGGTGCTGGGTGTGGAACAAGGCGCACCGCTCGCGCCCGACACCCTGCGAGCCGGCGTCGACGACGGTGCGCTCGCCTACGGCCAGGCCCGGCTGGGCACCGACACGGTCCGGCGCGGCGGCTTCGACAGCCTCTCGCTGTTTGCCGGCTCCACGCTCGCCTTCGAAGACGGCGTTGACCTGCGCATGCGGCAGGGCCTGCAGATCTACGCCGGCGGCCTCGCGCTCGGCACGAACGCGCCCGACGACGCGCATGTGGCACTGTCGGCCGCGCACGTGCGACTGGCCGGCGCGATGCCGTCGTTCACGCGTGAAGTCCTGAGGGCGCCCGTCGCCGAAGGCGGTGTGGTGCGCGTGCCGTCGGGCGCCCGCCTCGATGTGGCCGGCGACCTGATCGACATCCGCGATGGCATGGGCTTCGGCGTCAACGGCAAGGTCCCCGTGCTCGACAGCGCGAGCGAAGCGCCCGTGGTCGACCTGGCCGCCTTCGGCCATGTCACGCTGGCCAGCAGCGGCGATCTGCGCTTTCTGCAAGGCCGGCAGGACGTCGGCGTTTCCACGAGCCTCGTCGTGCCCGGCAGCCTGACCCTGCGCGCCGCGCAGATCTACCCGGCCACCGGCGTGGTGGCGCTGGTGTCCGCGGGCCTGGCGCCGGACGGCACCTACCGGCCCGACACGGCGCTGCGCATCGAGGGCACGGGTGCGAGCCCGCAGGTGCCGTACTCGGCCTTCGGCGACCTGTCGCTGCGCGCCGGCGTCATCGAGCAGGGCGGTGCGGTGCGGGTGCCGCTCGGGCAGCTGACGCTCGGCGATGCGCTCACCACGCAGGTCAGGCTGATGCCCGGCAGCCTCACGTCCGTGAGCGGCGAGGGGCTGGACATGCCCTATGGCGGCACGGTCGACGGCATCAACTACCTGTACGACGGCAAGCAGGTCAAGCTCACCGGCGTGGGCGCGGGCGACACCTACAAGCGCAACCAGACGATCGGCCTCACGTTCATGGGGGCCAGCGTGCAAGGCCAGGAAGGCGCCACGCTCGACCTGTCGGGCGGCGGCAACCTCAGGGGCGCGGGCTTCGTGAGCGGACGCGGCGGCTCGACCGACGCGCGCTTCAGCCCGCTGATGCAGGTCGGCGCCCGCGGCGGCTTCACGCTGCCGGGGCTCGCGACCAACCCCGTGTATGCCATCGTGCCCGGCGTGCAGCCGGCGGTGGCACCCACCGGCGCGGAGAAGGGCGCGGTCGATCCGCTGGTCGGTCAGCACATCACCATCGGCGCCGGCGTGCCGGGCCTGCCCGCGGGCACCTACACGCTGATGCCCTCGACCTATGCGCTGCAGCAAGGCGCCTTCCGCGTGGAGCTGAACGGCGCGGCCGGCCTGGGCGCGCCCACCGGCACGCTGGCGATGCGCAACGGCTCGTGGCTCACGGCCGCGCAGCTGGGCGTGGGCCGCACCGGCATCGGCGACACGCTGTTCCGTCAGGCCATCGTGACTGCGGGCGAGGTGCTGCGCAGCTACTCGCAATACAACGAGATGGGCTACGGCGACTTCGTGCGCGCCGATGCGCTGCGCGTGGGCGTGCCGCGCGCCATGCTGCCGGCGGACGCGCGCAACCTGCACCTGAAGCTCGCGCCCGGCGCGGGCGCCGAGGCCTTGCGATTCGACGGCACGGCGCGTTTTCGGGTGGGCGCGGGCGGGCGGGGCGGTTCCGTGGTGGCCACGAGCAGCGAGGAGCAGCTCGGTCTCGAGATCGTCGCGGCCGGCGCGCCGGCGACGGCGGGCTTCCAGGGCGTCACGCTCGATGCGGGCGCGCTCAGTGGCATGGGCGCGTCGCGCCTGGTCATCGGCGGGTTGCAGGGCGCCGACTATGGGCAGAGCGGCAACGTCATCCAGACCGGCGACGGCGGGCAGAGCGTGGTGCTTCGCCAGGGGGCGGTGCTGTCCGCACCCGAGGTGTTCCTGGCCGCGGTGGGCGCGACCGAGGGCACGCCGCTCAGCGTGGTGGTCGAGCAGGGCGCGCGCATCCACACCCTGGGCCGTGGCAAGGCCGCCTACGATGCCGGCGACGGCTTCGTCTACGCCGCGACCGGCCAGATGCTGATGGTCTCCAACGGCCGGGTGAGCACGCTGCCGGTGCCGCAGACCCAGGCCACCTCGGACAACCGCAGTCTGCAGATCGGCGTGTGTGCCAGCGCGTCGTGCGGCGGGCAGACCGAGCTGTATTCCGAAGGCACCATCGCGATGGTGACATCCGACCGCTTCGAGATGAACGAGGCGGTGCGCTACGGCACGCGCCACCTCACGCTGGCGGTGCGCGGCATCAACGTGGGCGACGGCGCCGCGCTGGCCGCCGCCGCGCAGAACCACACGCTGCCGCCGGGACTGGCCATGAGCCAGGCCCTGCTCGACCGCCTGCTGCGCGGCGACCGGCAGTACGGTGCGTCCGCGCTCGAAACGCTGGAGCTGAGCGCCAGCGGTGGCGTCAACTTCTTCGGCACTGCGGCGCTGGACACCATCGACCCCGCCACCGGCAAGGCGACGATGGCGCAGCTGGTGCTGGCCACGCCTGCCATCTATGGGCAGGGCGGCGCGGGCGACGTGGCGACCATCCGCACCGGCCGCCTGGTGTGGCAGGGCGCGACCACGGCGCCTTCCGCCGTGGTGCGCGACGGCGCGGGCACCGGCAGCGGCACGCTGAACATCGAGGCCGAGCACATCGAATTCGGCTACGGTCCCCACAGCCAGCCAAGCGGCCTGGAAGACGCGGGTCGCCTGGTGCTGGGCTTTGCCGACGTGAACCTCAAGGCCTCCGAGCGCGTGAGCGCCAACCACAAGGGCAGCCTGTCGGTCTACCAGTCGCAGGGCGCGTACGAAGCAGGCAAGGGCTACGCGTACAGCGGCGGCAACCTGAGCATCGTGGCGCCGCTGCTGACGGGCGAGGCGGGCTCGGTGAACCGCATCACGGCGGGCGGCACACTGCGCGTGGCCGCACCCGCGGGCGCGCCGGCGGCCACCGGCGATGCCGCGCTGGGCGCCGAGCTGAGCCTGCGCGGGCGCGAGTTGACGCTGGACACCGCCGTGGCGCTGCCCAGCGGCAAGCTCACGCTGAGCGCCGAACGCGACCTCACGCTGACCGACCGCGCGGTGCTCGACCTGTCGGGCCGCGAGGTGGTGTTCAACGACGTGAGCAGGTACAGCGCCGGCGGCGACGTGGTGCTCGAAAGCCTGCACGGCAACCTGCGGCAGGCGGCGGGGTCGGTGATCGACATCTCGGCGAAGAACAACCGCGCCGGCACGCTGAAGGCGATGGCGCTCGACGATGCCGCCGGGGCAGTCGACTTGCAGGGCCGCATCCTCGGCGCGAGCAGCGGCCATTACGACGCGGGCGGCACGCGGGTGCCGTTCGCGGCGGGCAGCGTGGACGTGCGCGCGCGGCAGCTCGGCGATGCCGAGTTCGCGGCGCTCAACCAGCGGCTCAACGACGGCGGTGTGTTCGGCGCGCGCAGCTTCCAGCTGCGCCAGGGCGACCTTGTCATTGGCGACGGCCTGAAGGCCGGCGAGGTGAACGTGTCGCTCGACAACGGCAGCCTCTCCGTCACCGGCACCATCGACGCGAGCGGCGAGCGCGTGGGCCGCATCAGCCTGGCCGCGAAGCACAACCTCACGCTGGCCGGCAGCGCGGTGCTCGATGCGCACGGCCGCACGCTGCGCGTGGACAGCCACGGCCAGATCATCGATTCGCCGAACCGCGCGATGATCGAACTCACGTCGAACGACGGGCAGCTCACGCTGGCCTCGGGTTCGCGCATCGACCTGCGCCACGGCACCGACGCCCGGGTGGGCGGTGAACCGGGTCAGAACGACGGCCGGGCGCGCGGCACGCTGGAGCTCAACGCGGGCCGCACCGGCGAGACCGTGGGTGACATCCGCATCGACGCCAGCGGCACTCTCGCCATCGAGGGCGCGCGCTCCATCGCCGTGAACGGCATGTGGCGCTACGACGATGCACGCTTCGGCACCGACGCCGCGGCCACCGGCCGGCCTTACCAGGTCATCGACCAGGCGTACCTCGACGCCAAGCACCTGCAGAGCACGGCCTTCATCGACCACGCGCTGGCCAACGGCGCGCTGATGAACGGCAAGCTCGCGGGCCTGAACAACGCGCGCTATGCCGATGCCTTCCACCTGCGCCCCGGCGTGCAGATCGTCAGCAAGACGCCCGACGGCGACATGGTGGTGCAGGGCGACATCGACCTGTCGGGCTACCGCTACGCCAGCGCCAATCCGCACACGCAAAAAACCGGCGTGTACGGCTCGGGCGAGGTGGGCGCGCTGGCCCTGCGCGCGGGCGGCAACCTCGACATCTTCGGCAGCATCAACGACGGCTTTGCGCCGCCGCCCGCCACGCCGGACGACGGCGGCTGGCTGCTGCTGCCGGGCGTCAACCTGCTGCGCGGCGACACCGTGCTGCCGCGGGGCGGCGTGGTGCTGGCCGACGGCACGACCTTCGAGGGAGGCGCCGGCACGCTCAACTACGACCTGCCGATCAAGTCGACGGCCTTCGGGGCCGGGCAGGTGATGCCGGTGGCCAGCGTGCTGGCCAAGGCGCTCGAACTGAAGGTGGGCACGGTGCTGAGCGCCGACGTGCGCAACGCCTCGGGCACGCTGCTGTTCGCGGCGGGCAGCATCGTGGGCGGCGCCAACGTGACGCTGCCGGTGGGCACGCGCCTGGGGGCCGGCATGCGCCTGCCGTCGGCGGCCACGCTGTCGGGCGTGGTGTGGCCCAAGGGCGTGCCGCTGCCCGGCAACGGCAAGAAGTTCGTGCTCAACGGCGCCCTCACGCTGCCGCTGGGCGCGCTGCTCCCGGCCGCGACCAACATCAAGCTGCCCGGCGGGGTGACTTCGGTGAACCTGCGCCCGGACGGCGCCGGCAGGCTGTGGGCCGCGGCGGCGATGCTGCCCGAAGGTTCGCAGTCGTGGTCGGTGCGGCTGGCCGCGGGTGCGGACCTGAACGCGGCGGACAACCGCATCGTGCAGGTGCATCCGGCGGCGGGCCGGGGCGACCTGCGGCTGGCGGACAGCCACTACGGCATGTTCGGCAAGCTGAAGCCCGGCGGCGCGTTGTGGAGCGTGGAAGGGTCCATCAACTTCGTGGGCGACGAGAGCATGGCTGGCAAGCCCATCGATTTCGCGGACATCCAGTACCCGGAGCTTTGCGTGGACCTTCCCAGCTATTGCGTCATCGCCGCCCCGGAGTACAGCTACCTGCCGGGCAGCACGCGCTTCAGCGTGGTGCGCACCGGCGCGGCCGATCTCGACCTGCTGGCCGCTGGCAACCTGCGCATGGATTCGCTGTTCGGCGTGTACACCGCCGGCGCCTCGTCGCAGGCCACGCGGGCCGGCGACCCCTACAACCTGCCGCGCGCGGTGGGCGCCAAGGGCACGGTGCTCAACGACGCGAGCGGTGGCTACGAGAAGTTCGTCGATGGCGGCACGCAGAACCTGGCACGCGCCTGGTACCCCGCCTCCGGCGGCAACCTGACGCTCCAGGCCGGCGGCGACCTGATCGGCGACATGACGCTGATCTCCGGGGGAAGCGGTTTGGGGCGGCCGAATCCTGCCGACAAGGGCTTCAGCAGCGGCGCCATCGGCAACTGGCTGTGGCGCCAGGGCACGGGCGACAGCTTCGGCGGCGCGCAGGACCAGCCCACGGCGTGGTGGATCAACTTCGGCTCGTATGTCGGCACGACCGGGGCGGCCGACAAGTTGCTCGGCTTCACCGGCTTCGGCACGCTGGGCGGCGGCGACCTGCGCGTGGACGTGGGCGGCAACGCGGGCCTGCAGGGACGGCGCGGCGCCAAGACAGATTCGTCCACCGACAGCCGGCGCAGCCAGGGCTTGGTGCTGGCGGTGGGCGGCACCGGCCGTGTGCTGGCCGACGGCAGCCTGAGCCTGACGGGCGGTGGCGACGTGCTCGTGCGCGTGGGAGGCGCCTTCAATCCGCTCCACACGCCCTACGTCGAGGGTGCCGGTGGTGACTCCGACGCCGGGCTCAACGGGGCCATCGTCAACCTTCGGGGCGACGTGCAGCTGCAGGCCGGCACCCTCGGCAGCCTGCCCCGGGTCTATGGGCTCTCCGAGCGGGCGCAGTCGCCCCGCGAGACCCGCGCCTACGACCTCTACACGGCAACCCGCGGCATGGCGCAAGGCGGCATCGTGTTGGCCCCGGGCGATGCGAACTACACGCTCGCCACGCGTGGCGACCTGGTGGTCAAGGGGGTGATCGATCCGACGCGCGTCGACCTCCCCAATGCCACGCCGTTCAGCGCCAACGGCCTGGAAGGACGGGGCCAGAGCTGGTTCACCCTGTGGACGCCGCACACGGCCATCCGCCTCTTTGGCGCAGGCGGCAACCTGGTGCCGGTAACGGGTGGCGCGGGCGTGCCCGTGACCGACTCGGCCTTCGTGTACCCCTCGATCCTGAGTGCGGTGGCCGCCAGCGGCAGCCTGTTCTATGGCGATGCGGCGACCTTCGACAACACCGGCACGGGCACGCCGCTGGTGCTGGCGCCCTCGGCCTACGGCACGCTGGAGTTCCTGGCCAGCGACTCGATCTATGCGGGAGGCAATATCGTGAGCCAGTCGGGCGCGGCGGCCTCTGCGCTGGCGACGCCGCTGCGTCCGGCCTTCCAGGGCACGACCGGCGATGGCACGGTGCTGGACAACCTCTCGGGCGGCAATCGCCTGGACGGCGGCGGTGTGCGTCCGCTGTTCGCCTTCGGCCCCAACACGGTGTCGGGCGAAGCGGTGGGCACGCAGCCGGCGCGCTTCTACGCCGTGCATGGCGACCTGGTCGGCGTGAGCAGCGGGCGCATCCTGCGCTTCGGGCCCGACGACGCGACGCGTGCCGGCCAGACCTGGTACGAGGGCGCGCAGCCGGTGTGGATGCGGGCCGGGCGCGACATCGTCGCGAGCGGCACGCCCGTCGGGCAGACCGAGGCTTCGAGCGGCGTGGCGCAGACCTACTTCGAGAGCAGCGGCAACCTGTTCGCGCATGCAAGGCCGGGCGACATCTCGGTGGTCTCGGCAGGCCGCGACATCCTGTTCAGCACCTTCAACGTGGCCGGCCCCGGCACGCTGGAGATCACGGCCGGGCGCGACATCCGCATGGAGAACAGGGCCTCGGTCAGCAGCCTCGGCGCGGTGGTGCCGGGCGACAGCCGGCCCGGTGCGGGCATCGCGATGTTGGCCGGCGTGGGCGCCCACGGGCCCGACTACGCGGGCTTTGCGCAGCGCTACCTCGACCCCGCCCACCTCATGCAAAGCGGCCAGCCGCTGGCCGACCAGGCCGGGAAGGTGGTGAAGAACTACAACCGCCAGCTCACGCTGGGCGACTGGCTGCGCGCCGAGCTTGGCTACAGCGGCGACGACAACGGCGCGGCGGCCTGGATGGCGCAGCGGCAAGCCCGCCTCGACGCGGACACCGGCACGCCGCGCCGCGTGCTCGCCAACGACTACCGGCAGGCGAGTCAGCTGTACCTGGTGAACTGGCTCGAAGCCTCGCAGGGCTACAGCGGCAAGGGCGGCGCACAGGAGGCGCTGGCCTTCTTCAACGCCCTGCCGCCGGAGCAGCAGCGCAGCTACCTGCGCGGCGTGTACTTCGCCGAGCTGAAGGAGGGCGGCCGCGAATACAACGACGAGGCTGGCGTGCGCTACGGCAGCTACCTGCGCGGGCGCAACGCCATCGCGTCGCTGTTCCCGGGAACGAGCTACAGGGGCGACATCACGATGTTCGGCGCGGCCGGCATCAACACGCTGTTCGGCGGCGACATCGCGCTGCTCACGCCAGGCGGACGCCAGGTGTTCGGCATCGAGGGCGCGGCGCCCAAGGCGGTGGGCACGCTGATTCCGGGTGTCATCACGCAGGGCGCGGGCGACATTTCTCTGTACGCGCTGGGCAGCATCCTGCTGGGCCAGAGCCGGATCATGACCACCTTCGGCGGCAGCGTGCTGGGCTGGTCGGCCGAGGGCGACATCAACGCCGGTCGCGGCTCGAAGACGACGGTGGTCTACACGCCGCCCAAGCGCGTGTACGACCGTTGGGGCAACGTGGTGCTGTCGTCGGACGTGCCGAGCACGGGCGCGGGCATTGCCACGCTGAACCCGATTCCCGAGGTGCCGGCCGGCGACATCGACCTGATCGCGCCGCTGGGCACCATCGACGCGGGCGAGGCGGGCATCCGCGTGTCGGGCAACGTGAACCTGGCGGCGCTGCAGATCGTGAACGCCGACAACATGGCGGTGCAGGGCAAGAGCACGGGGCTGCCGGTGGTGGCGTCGGTGAATGTCGGTGCACTGACCAACGCCAGCGCCGCGGCGTCGCAGGCCACGGCGGCGGCGCAGGACGTGATGCAGCGCGAGCGCGCGGCGGCGCGCCAGAGCCTGCCGTCGGTGTTCTCGGTGCGCGTGCTGGGCTTCGGCAACGAGCCCGCGGCCGGCGCGCCCGAGGCCCCGGAGGTGCGGCGCAGGCCGGCGGAGCAGGCGAGCTACGACCCGTCGGGCTTCGTCCAGATGGTGGGGCACGGTGCGCTCACCGACGCGCAGCTGACGCGCCTGAACGAGCCCGAACGGCGCGGCCTGCCGCGCGGCCGCTAGGCGGCGACGCACCATGTCGCACGCCTGCCTGCTGCCCCGCGGCGATGCCGCGGGGACCGCCCCTGCGCCACCGGACGTCCAGCAACTGCTGGTGGCGCACTACGCGCAGCTGCACCGGCGGCTGTCGCTGCACCTGGGGTGTGCCGACGCCGCCACCGAAAGCCTGCACGATGCCTGGCTGCGCCTGGCCGAGGCCGCCTTCACGGATGCCTTGCACAACCCCGTGGCCTACATCTTCCGCGTGGCCTGCAATGCCGCGATGGACCGCCTGCGCGCCGAGCGCCCCTGGCAGTACACCGGCGAGGCGGACGACACGCTGGCCCAGGTGGCCGATCACGCACCGGGGCCCGAGCTGATCGCCGAGGCGCGCTCCGACCTGAAGGCGGTCGAACGCGCGATGCAGGGGCTGCCGCACCGCCATCAGGACATCTTCGTGGCCTTGCGCGTGCACGAGCTGACGCGGCACGAGGTGGCGGTGCGGCACGGGCTGTCGCTGCGGCGGGTGGATTCCACGCTGCGCCAGGCGCTGCAGCGCCTGCCGACCGGTCGCCGCTCGGACATGCATGCCTGAGCCGTTGCTTTTGTATGCAATGTTTGCAAATGAAAACTAAAGGCCTATGATGAATTCATCATGGACTCCGCTCGACTCGACCTTCACGTGCCAGGTGGCTGGACGGGATGGTTCGAACTCACGCGCACCCCGAAGGGCACCTACGCCGGCATCGCGGCGCTGAGCCTGGACGGCATTCCGCGCTGCGCGCTGGTCATCACCCAGCAGCTGTCGTGGGACTCGGCCGTGGCGCGCGCGAACGTGCGCGCGGAGCACTTCGTGCGGCAGTGGTCCGAGCGCGCGCACTGACGAAGGCATCGGCTGCGCGCTCGCGCCGCGCGTGGTAGAAACCGCCACCCGTGGGCGCGGTCGTGCACCGCGCCGCGCGGCAGCGGCGTTTTTTCTCCTTCGCTCCCGTGCCCTTGCCCTCCCTCTTTTCTGTCGTTCATGCGCAACCTGTCCCCCTGGGCTGACGTGCCGCGCGCCCGGTGGTTCGCCTGGCTGCTGTGCAGCCTGGCGCTGCTCGTGCTCGCCGGTTGCGCCGGCTTGCCGACCGAGGTGGTGCGCAAGCCCTCGAGTGCCATCACCGACGGTGCGGACACTGCGCTGGGCCGCCTCGTGCGCGCTGCCGCACCGCCGGGCGAACCGCTCAGCGGCTTTCGGCTGCTGCCGATGCCGCAGTTCTCGCTGCACGCGCGCATCGAGCTGGCGCGCCGCGCGCAGCGCTCCATCGACGTGCAGTACTACCTCGTGCAGAACGACGAGACCGGCCGCTACCTGCTGCGCACGCTGCGCGACGCGGCCGATCGCGGCGTGCGCGTGCGCCTGCTGGTGGACGACCTGTACACGGCGGGCGCCGACCCGCTGTTCACCAGCTTTGCGTCGCACCCGAACGTCGAGGTGCGCCTGTTCAACCCGTTCCCGGCCGGGCGCTCGCGTTTCGGCACGCGCTGGGCCTGGTCGATCCTGGACTTCGACCGCGTGCACCGCCGCATGCACAACAAGCTGTTCGTGGTCGACAACACGATGGCGGTCATGGGCGGGCGCAACATCGCCAACGAGTACTTCCTGCGCGACGGCGGCTCCAACTTCATCGACATCGACACGCTGGTGGCCGGCGCCGTGGTGCCCCGGCTGTCCTCGCTGTTCGACATGTACTGGAACAGCCCCTACGTGTACCCCATCGAGTCGCTGGTGCCGCGCGGCAGCGAGTCGGCGCAGGCGCTGCGTGCGCGCTTCGACCGGCTCACCACGGGGCCCGAGACGCTGCACCCCGAAGAGCCCGAATCGACGGACCTGCTGGGCCACAACCCGCTGGCCAAGGACCTCAACGCCGGCAAGCTCGCGCTGAGCTGGGCGCGCGCCGAGGCGTACGCCGACGCGCCCGCCAAGGCGCTGGCGCCCACCGACGAAGGGCGCGGGCTGCCGGCCGACCAGGCCGCCGACAGCGTGCTCTACAACGTGCAGCGCTACCTGCGCGGCGCGCAGCACGGGGTGCTGCTGACCACGCCGTACCTGATCCCCGGGCGGGGCGGCATGGAGACGATGCAGATCGTGCGCGGCAACGGCGTGGGCTACACCATCGTCACCAACTCGCTGGCGGCCACCGACGAGTCGCTGGTGCACATCGGCTACCGGCGCTATCGCGCGCAGATGCTGCGGCTGGGCGTGGAGCTGTACGAGCTGAGCCCCAAGCGCGTGGAGCAGACGAAGCGCTTCGGCATCTACGGCTCGGCCAGCGGGCGGCTGCACGGCAAGTCGGCGGTGATCGACGGGCAGGTGGTGTTCGTCGGCTCGATGAACTTCGACCCGCGCTCGGCGCTGCACAACACGGAGATCGGCCTGTTCATCTTCAGCCCGCAGATCGCGCAGCAGCTGACGAGCCTGATCGGTTTCATGCGGCTGGACGGCGCCTACCAGCTGCAGCTGGGGCCGCGCGGCGGCATCGAGTGGGTGAACCCGGCGTCGGGCGACGGGGCGGACACCATCCTGCACACCGAGCCCGAAACCCATTTCTGGGCCCGCTGGCGGCTGGAGCTGCTGGCGCCCCTGGTGCCCGAAAGCCTGCTGTAACGGCTTTTACGTTTACTGCTGCAAACGGCCGTTGAGGTACGGCTCGGGATCGACGGCGGTGCCGTTCTTGCGGATCTCGAAATGCAGCTTCACGCGGTCGGATTCGCTGTTGCCCATTTCGGCGATCTTCTGGCCCTGGCGCACCACGGCGCCTTCCTTCACGAGGATGGTCTTCGCGTGGGCGTAGGCCGTGAGGAAGGTTTCGTTGTGTTTCACGATGACCATGTTGCCGTAGGAGCGCAACTCGCCGCCCACGTACACCACGCGGCCGTCGGCCGAGGCCACGATGGGGTCGCCCAGGTTGCCCGCGATGTCCAGGCCCTTGTTGCGCACGCCGTCGAAGCGGCCCACGGTGGTGCCGGCGGCGGGGCGGATGAAGAGGGCCTGGCGCGGTGGCGGCGGCGTGGCGCCTGGAACAGGCTGCTGCTGCGGCGTGGGGCCGGGCGTGGTGCAGGCGGCAATGCCCCCAGCCACGAGGAGCGTGGCGGCGGTTCGGAAAACAAAAGTCTGAAGGTGCATGACGCTGTTGGAACGGATTCGTTGCGGAGGGTTCCGTCGAAGGCCGACATCTCGGTGTCGGCCGCTCGGACGATGCTAGCAAACTCGCATCGCCGAGCCGTTCAGCAGCCCTTCAGCGGCCGTTCACTTGAGCGGAATCGGCGTGCCGCGATCGACCGGCACGGCCGTCACGCTGTTCTTGGGCGAGCCGTCGATCAGCAGGTCGGAGTAGGTCAGGTAGACCAGCGTGTTGCGCTTGGGA
The DNA here is from genome assembly GCF_059416345.1 of Variovorax sp. GW821-FHT09D07. Classification (NCBI taxonomy): domain Bacteria; kingdom Pseudomonadati; phylum Pseudomonadota; class Betaproteobacteria; order Burkholderiales; family Comamonadaceae; genus Variovorax; species Variovorax sp. GW821-FHT09D07. The sequence goes on along the minus strand of NZ_JBWKOY010000001.1, from coordinate 828,711 downwards.
TCGACCATGCGCACCACGCGCAGGCGCTTGAAGAGCACCGACAGGCGTTCGCTGTAGACCTCTTCGCGCTTGGGCAGCGGCTGCGTGATGCTCACCGGGCCGACCTGGCGGCAGGCGATGGAGGCCTCGGCCTTGTCTTCGGCCACGCCGAAGGCACCGGCGATGCCGCCGGTTCGCGCGCGCGAGACATAGCAGGTGACACCGCTGACCTTGGGGTCGTCGTAGGCCTCGACCACGATCTTGTGGTCCGGGCCGATGAGCTTGAAGGCGGTGTCGACCTCGCCGACCGTGTCAGCCTTGGCCGCCGAAGCTGCGAGTGCGAAGCCGAGGCTGGCGCCACAGAGGAGGGTGGCGCGCAGGGTCTTGAGCATGGGGAAGTTTTTCAAACGATGCTGAGTTCGTGGACGCGGTCGAAGCTGCCGCGCTTGCGGTCTTCGAAGTAATGTTCGAGCGCCTGGCGCACGGTGCGAAAGGCGATCTCGTCCCAGGGAATCTCGTCCTCGGTGAACAGGCGCGCTTCGATCGTCTCGTGGCCCGGGTCGAAGCGGTCGTCGAGCAGGCGGGCGCGGTAGAACATGTGGACCTGGCCCACGCGCACCACGCTGATCACGGCGAACAGGCCCTCGATCTCGAAGTTCGCGCCGGCCTCCTCGTCGGTCTCGCGGGCCGCGCCCTCGGCGGTGGTTTCCTCGAGCTCCATGAAGCCCGCGGGCAGCGTCCACTTGCCCCAGCGCGGCTCGATGTTGCGCTTGCACAGCAGCACCTTGTCGCCCAGCACGGGGATGGTGCCCACCACGTTCAGCGGGTTCTCGTAATGGATCGTGTGGCAGGCCGGGCACACCGCGCGCTGCTTGGTGTCGCCGTCGTCCGGCACGCGGTAGACCACCGCCGTGCCGCAGTTCTTGCAATGCTTGATGGGTACGCGAAGGAGCATGAAGCGGGACCGCGCGGGCGTCAGACGATCTTGACGGTCAGCGCGGGCAGGCCCGCGACCTGGCCCACCAGCATGTCGCCGGCCACCACGGCCGCGACGCCTTCGGGCGTGCCCGTGAAGATCAGGTCGCCGGGCTGCAGCTCCCAGGCTGCCGACAGGTGCTCGATGGTCTCGGCCACGTTCCAGATCAGCTTGCTCACGGTGCTGCGCTGGCGGTCTTCGCCGTTCACCTGCAGCGAGATCTCGGCCTGCTCGGCGTTGCCGGCCTGCGCCACGGGCACGATCGGGCCGATGGGCGCGCTCTGCTCGAAGCTCTTGCCGATGTCCCAGGGGCGGCCCTGCTTCTTCATGTCGTTCTGCAGGTCGCGACGCGTCATGTCCAGGCCCACGGCGTAGCCGTAGATGTGCTTGTGGGCGTCGGCCGCTTGGATGTTCTTGCCGCCGGTGCCGATGGCCACCACGAGTTCGATCTCGTGGTGCAGGTTCTTCGTGAGCGTGGGGTAGGCCATGGTGCCGGTCTGGCCCGCATCGACCGTCACCAGCGCATCGGCCGGCTTCATGAAGAAGAAGGGCGGCTCGCGGCCGGTGAAACCCATTTCCTTGGCGTGATCTTCGTAGTTGCGGCCCACGCAGTAGATGCGGTGCACCGGGAAGCGTGCGGGCTGACCGGCCACCGGCACCGAAACGGTGGCCGGCGGGGCGAAAACAAACTCGGAAGCCATGGGAAGGTGTCCTTTTTCAGCGAAGCGGGAGGGGAGACCGGCAGTGTGCCAGAGGCGGCACGGGCTTGCCGGCACGCCGGACTCGGGATTTTGCGGCGGCCCACAATAGGCGCTTCTGCGCGTTTCCCCGATCTCTTTTCTCCCTCGCTCCACCATGCCCATCCGACTCGGCAAAGCCGGCAAGGCCACCGCCTTCAACGAACTCGGCCGCGAACGCGACGAGGCCGGCGACCAGGACGGCGCCCTGGCCGCCTACACGCAGGCCAGCGCCATCCATCCGTACTGGTCGGCGCCCTGGTACAACGCCGGGCTCATCCACAAGTACCGCGGCGACTGGGCCGCGTCGTTGCAGGCCAACGCCCGCGCCGTGCTGTGCGAGCCGGGCAACGAAGGCGCGCTGTGGAACCTGGGCATCGCGGCCACCGCGCTGGGCGACTGGCCCACGGCGCGGCGCGCATGGCGCCAGTACGGCATCGGCATCCCGGACGGCGAAGGGCCGGTCGACTATTTCGTTGGTCTCACGCCCATCCGCGTGCACGGCGACGAGGCCAGCGAGGTGGTCTGGGCCGACCGCATCGACCCGGCGCGCGCCATCCTGCGCAACGTGCCCACGCCCGCCAGCGGCCACCGCTACGGCGACCTGGTGCTGCACGACGGCGCCGCCAACGGCTACCGCCGCCGCGGCGAACGCGAGGTGCCGGTGTTCGACGCGCTCGCGCTGATCGCGCCGTCGGACCATGCGACCTACGAAGTCTTCGTCGAAGAGGTGCAGGCCGAGGCGATCGATGCGCTGGTGCGCCGCTTCGAGGAAGCGGGCCTCAGCGCCGAGAACTGGACCAGCAGCATGCAGGTGCTGTGCAAGGCCTGCTCTGAAGGCCGCCCCGACGACCAGCACAACCATGCGCCCGGCGAGCCACCCGCGGCCGAAGGGCCGTGGCACCTGGGCATCGCCGCGCGCGAAGAAGCCGCAGCGCGCGCGCTGCTCGACACGTGGCGGCAAGAACACCCCGAAGCCCGGCTGCGCGACTTTCGCTGCGCATTGCCGGCCACACCACGCTCCTGAGAGGGCGCTATCCTCGAGAAATCATGAAGCTGCATAACTATTTCCGCTCCTCCGCCTCGTTCCGTGTCCGCATCGCCCTGAACCTCAAGGGCCTGGACTACGACTACGTGCCCGTGCACATCGCGCGCGGCGAACACCGCACCGGTCCGTACTCGGCGATCTCGGCCGACATGCTCGTGCCGCTGCTCGAGGACGAGGGCGAGCGCTTCTCGCAGTCGATGGCCATCATCGAGTACCTGGACGAAACGCACCCCGAGCCGGCGCTGCTGCCCAGCGACCCGGTGGGCCGCGCCCACGTGCGCGCGCTGGCGCAGTCGATCGCCTGCGAGATCCATCCGCTGAACAACCTGCGCGTGCTCAAGTACCTCGTGAAGGAACTGAAGGTCGACGACGAAGCCAAGAACACCTGGTACCGCCACTGGGTGCGCGACGGCCTGCTGTCGTTCGAGCGCCAGCTCGCGCAGCACCCGGGCGGCACCTACTGCTGGGGCGACACGCCCACCATCGCCGACTGCTGCCTCGTGCCGCAGATCTTCAACGGCCGCCGCTTCGACTGCGACTTCAGCGGCCTGCCGCGCACCATGGCCGCCTTCGATGCCTGCATGAAGCTCGACGCCTTCCAGCGCGCGCAGCCCTCGCAGTCGCCCGACGCGGAACCCTGAGCCGGCACGTCGCGATGAATCCGCAATGGCTGGTGCCCGAGTGGCCCGCGCCGCCGAACGTGCGCGCGCTGTGCACCACGCGCGACGGCGGGGTGTCGACCGGGCGCTATGAGAGCCTGAACCTCGGCGACCACGTGGCCGACGATGCCGCGCACGTCGCCGAGAACCGCCGGCGGCTGCAGCAGGCGATCGGCACGCGGCCGGTGTTCCTGCAGCAGGTGCATGGCACGGGGCTCGTGTCGCTCGACGATGCGCTGCCTGACGGTACCGTCGCCGATGCCTGCACCGCCACGACCTCCGCGCGCGCCTGCACGGTCATGGTGGCCGACTGCCTGCCCGTGCTCTTCACCGACGAACGCGGCCACCGCGTGGCCGCCGCGCATGCGGGCTGGCGCGGGCTGGCCGGCGGCGTGCTCGAACAGACCGTGCGCGCCTTCGCGCAGGATGAAGGGGCGCCGCGCCTGATGGCCTGGCTCGGCCCCTGCATCGGCCCGAAGGCTTTCGAGGTGGGGGCGGAAGTCAAGGCCGCCTTCGAGGCGCAGTCGCCTGAGGCGGCAGCGTGCTTCACGCCCGCGGCGGCCGATGGCAAGTGGCTGGCCGACCTGCCTGCGCTGGCGCGGCTGCGGCTGCGTGCGGTGGGTGTCGAGTCGCTCTATGGCAACGACAGCGGCGATGCGTGGTGCACCGTCGCGCAGCCGTCACGGTTCTTTTCGCACCGGCGCGACGGCGTCAGCGGGCGTTTCGCTGCGCTGGTCTGGATGGTCTGAAGCCGCGGCTTCCGCGGCGGCGCGACGGGCGGCTTCCTGCGCTTGCGCCTCGCGTTCCTTGATCGCCCGCCGGCGCGCCGGCGTGGCCATCAGGTAGATCACCAGCGCCACCGGCGCGAGGCCGTAAAGAAGAAATGTGAAGATGGCACCCAGCACCGTGCCCGTGGTGTTGGTGGCCTCGGCCACCGCCATCATCACGGCCACATAGAGCCAGCCGATCACGATCAAATGGATGAACACAGGCGCAGACGTTTTGTTTCAAGGGATTAGTGAAAGCGCGGCGTTGTGAGTGCCTTGCGAATGCAGCATACTCAAAACACGCAAGCCATCCGTTCGTATCGACCCAGGCCACGGCCAGGAGACATGATGAAGCAACAAGACACGGGGGCCGATGCGTTCGCGCCCTTTCAAAAAGCCCTCACGCAGGGCTGGACCCAGGCCATGGAGGCTTTCCAGAAAGCTGCAGGTCCAGGAGGTTCCGCCGCTTTCGACGTCGGCGGCACGCCGCTATGGCAATTGCCACAAATGGCGCAATTCCCGGGCGCAGCCACCATGCCCGAGCTGCCCAAGTTCTCCATCGATCCCGAGCAGCTCCAGTCCATCCAGCAGCAGTACCTGAGCGACGCCACCGACCTGTGGCGCCGCGGCTTCGGTGCCCGCCCAGAGGGCGACAAGCGCTTTGCCGCCGAGGCCTGGGGCAGCAACCCGCTGGCGGCCTTCTCGGCCGCCGTGTACCTGCTCAATGGCCGTACCATGATGCGCATGGCCGAGGCCATCGACGCCGACGACAAGACCAAGGCGCGCCTGCGCTTCGCGGTCGAGCAGTGGATGGCCGCGGCCTCGCCCAGCAACTCGCTCGCCTTCAATGCCGAGGCGCAGAAGAAAGCCATCGACACGCAGGGTGAGAGCATCGCCAAGGGCATCCAGAACCTGCTGCACGACATGAAGCAGGGCCACGTCAGCATGACCGACGAGAGCGCCTTCGAAGTGGGGCGCAACGTGGCCACCACCGAAGGCGCCGTGGTGTTCGAGAACGACTATTTCCAGCTGCTCGAATACAAGCCGCTCACCGCCAAGGTGTACGAGCGGCCGTTCTTGCTGGTGCCGCCGTGCATCAACAAGTTCTACATCCTCGACCTGCAGCCCGACAACTCGCTCATCCGCTATGCGAACGAGCAGGGCCACCGCGTGTTCGTGGTGAGCTGGCGCAACCCCGATGAGTCGCTGGCCCAGGCCACCTGGGACGACTACATCGAGAACGCCGCCATCAAGGCGATCCACACGGTGCAGGAGATCAGCGGCAGCAAGCAGATCAACACGCTGGGCTTCTGCGTGGGCGGCACCATCCTGAGCACTGCGCTGGCCGTGCTCGCGGCGCGCGGCGAGAAGCCGGCCGCGTCGGTCACGCTGCTGACCACCTTCCTCGACTTCAGCGACACCGGCATCCTGGACATCTTCGTGGACGAGCCCATGGTGCAGTACCGCGAGATGCAGCTGGGCAAGGGCGGCCTGCTGCCCGGCGGCGACCTGGCCTCGACCTTCAGCTTCCTGCGCCCGAACGATCTGGTGTGGAACTACGTGGTCGGCAACTACCTCAAGGGCGAGACGCCGCCGGCCTTCGACCTGCTGTACTGGAACAGCGACGCGACCAACCTGCCGGGCCCGTTCTACGCCTGGTACCTGCGCAACACGTACCACGAGAACAAGCTGGCCAAGCCGAATGCGCTCACCGTCTGCGGCGAGAAGATCGACCTGGGCAAGATCGACATCCCGGCCTACATCTACGGCTCGCGCGAAGATCACATCGTGCCCATCGGCGGCGCCTACACCTCCACGCAGTTGCTCACGGGCAAGAAGCGCTTCGTGATGGGCGCCTCGGGCCACATCGCCGGCGTGATCAATCCGCCCGCCAAGAACAAGCGCAGCCACTGGCTGCGCGAGGACGGCAAGTTTCCCAAGACCCAGCCCGAATGGCTGGCCGGCGCGCAGGAGCAGCCGGGCAGCTGGTGGACCGACTGGGCACAATGGCTCAAGGGCCACGCGGGCAAGCAGATCCCCGCGCCCAAGGGCTACGGCAACGGCAAGGCCTACAAGGCCATCGAACCGGCGCCGGGACGCTACGTGAAGGCCAAGGCCTGAACGGGCGCCAGCTCCCGCAAGATCGCAACCGATTTCAAATCACCTCAACGGAGAGAACCTCATGGAAGACATCGTCATCGTTTCGGCTGCGCGTACGGCGGTCGGCAAATTCGGCGGCTCGCTCGCCGGCATTCCCGCCACCGAGCTGGGCGCCCTCGTGATCAAGGAAGTGATCGCGCGCGCCAACCTCACGGCCGACCAGGTGGGCGAGGCCATCATGGGCCAGGTGCTCGCGGCCGGTGCCGGCCAGAACCCCGCGCGCCAGGCCTGGCTCAAGGGCGGCGGCACCAAGGAAACGCCGGCGCTCACCATCAACGCCGTGTGCGGCTCGGGCCTGAAGGCCGTGATGCTGGCGGCGCAGGCCGTGGCCACGGGCGACAGCGAAATCGTGATCGCCGGCGGCCAGGAAAACATGAGCATGGCGCCGCACGTGCTGCCCAACTCGCGCAACGGCCAGCGCATGGGCGACTGGAAGCTGGTCGACACCATGATCGTCGACGGCCTGTGGGACGTGTACAACCAGTACCACATGGGCATCACGGCCGAGAACGTGGCCAAGAAGTACAACATCGACCGCGCCTCGCAGGACGAACTGGCCCTGGCCAGCCAGACCAAGGCTGCTGCCGCGCAGGACGCCGGCAAGTTCAAGGACGAGATCGTCGGCGTGAGCATTCCGCAGAAGAAGGGCGACCCCATCGTCTTCAACCAGGACGAGTTCATCAACCGCAAGACCAACGCCGAAGTGCTGGCCGGCCTGCGTCCCGCCTTCGACAAGGCCGGCGGCGTGACCGCGGGCAATGCCTCGGGCCTGAACGACGGCGCTGCCGCCGTGATGGTCATGACGGCCAAGAAGGCCGCCGCCCTGGGCCTGAAGCCGCTGGGCCGCATCGCCAGCTACGCCACCGCCGGCCTGGACCCGACCATCATGGGCATGGGCCCCGTGCCGGCATCGCAGAAGGCGCTGCAGCGCGCTGGCTGGAAGGCCGCCGACCTCGACCTGCTCGAGATCAACGAAGCCTTCGCCGCACAGGCCTGCGCCGTGAACCGCGAAATGGGCTGGGACGTGAACAAGGTGAACGTGAACGGCGGCGCCATCGCCATCGGCCACCCCATCGGCGCGTCGGGCTGCCGCATCCTGGTGACGCTGCTTCACGAAATGCAACGCCAGAACGCCAAGAAGGGCATCGCCTCGCTGTGCATCGGCGGCGGCATGGGCGTGGCGCTGACGATCGAGCGCTGAGCCTGAGCACCGGGTGAACCGGTACGGGGAGGGGAGGCAGGGGCTCGCAAGGGCCGCTGCCTCCCCTCCCTTTTTTGTGCGCGCTGTTTGCGGGTTTCGCCTGCGGATTACTTCGACCGGTCTGAGTCCACGAGGTCCCAGGCCAGGCCCGCGAGCCAGCCGATGCCCACCAGCCACGCGCCGGCGTGCACCGTGTCGATGTCGGCCGGTGCCAGCCGGTGAACCAGCAGGGCGATCAGCAGCCCGGCGACGGCACCGAGGCAGGACCCGGGGGAGCTGAGGGCTTCGAGCATGTCAGGGCGACTGTAGCGACCCTCTTTCGCGCCTCGCATCGACCCGATTCGGCGTTCTGAGAACCTTTGGATTCATTTGGGCGACGGTCACCCGACTGGCTGACGCTCTTGTTCACCGCTCAAAAATTGAGCAATGTGTGGAATCCCTTTGTAAAACAACAACTTGCATTCGTTTTACAAAGCTCCGCCCCAGTTACCCCCAAAGTTGCCCACAGAAAGTGGGGATTGAAGCGGACTTCTTCACAACCGGCGGCAAGTCGTTGGTTTCAAAGGGTGGCCTAGCACAGGCAACCCCCTGTTTTTTCGCTTGACTTTCCTGTTTTAGAGCCATTTTTGGACCTGTCGGCCGCCAGACTTGTGCACTGCAAAAATTTTAAGCAAACTAACTATTCTCTTTATAAAACAACGACTTGCAATCGCTTTACAACGCTGCCCCTGACTTACCCCCAAAGTTGTGCACAGAAAATGGGGAAGACATCGGGTTTCTCACAAGCCGCCTGCAAGTGCCTGTTTTTGGCCGGAAATCGGGCTGTCAGCCGGTTTCGGCTTGCTGGTCTGTGTAGTGCCGGCACAGCGTCTCGACCAGCGCCTGCGCGTAGACGGGCAGGGCGGCGCGGTCGCGCACGAGCAGGTAGCGCTCGCGCACGCACCACGGGTCGCTGAGCTCGACCAGCGCGAGCCGCATGCTCTCCTGGTTGCGCCGCGCGGCCGATTCCGGCACCACGCCGATGCCCACGCCGCTGCCGATCATCCGGCACATGGCGTCGAAGCTGCCGAGCTGGATGCGCAGCTTCTGGCGCTTGCCCAGGTGGTCGGTGATCTGCCCCAGGAAGGCCTGCAGCGTGCTGCCCTGCTGCATGCCGATGGCGTCTTCGTCGAGCGTTTCGGCGAACGAGATGCGGCGCCGCCGCGCAAAGCGGTGCAGGCGCGAGGTGACGAGCACCAGCCGGTCGGTGCTGAAGTGGATGGTGTCCAGGCCCAGCGTGTCCATCTGGCCCGCGACGATGCCGATGTCGGCGCGCCCGTCGCGCACGCCGCGCGGGATCTGAGCATTCGGTTTTTCCTGAAGGTCGACGTTGATGCGCGGGTTGGCGGCCAGGAAGCCGGGCAGGATCTCGGGCAGGAAATCGGTCACCGCCGTGGTGTTGGCGAACACGCGCAGGTGGCCGCGCAGGCCGCCGCCGTACTCGAGCAGGTCGGCGCGCAGCTGGTCGGCCTGGTGCAGCACCAGCCGGGCGTGGTGCAGGAAGGCTTCGCCCGGCGGCAGCAGCCGTACGCCGCGGGCCTCGCGCTGCAGCAGCTGCAGGCCGGCCTGGGTCTCGAGCGCCTTGATGCGCGCGCTGGCCGCGGCCAGCGACAGGTGCTGGCGCTCGGCCGCCCGCGTGAGGTTGCCGAGTTCGGCCGTGGCCACGAACAGGCGCAGGTCGGTGAGGTCGAAGAGCATGGGGCGATGGTAGTCAAGCCTTCGGAATTTCAGAAGCCTGGCTTCCGAAATCGCAGATTGCGCCGGCGGGGCGGGCAGAAGACCATGCGGCGATGGAGACACAACACAAGCCAACCACCAGCGGATTAAAAGTCCGTTGCTCTGTCCCGATGAGATTCCGCGCCCGCGCGCTGCTCGCTTTCGGACTCACTGCCACCGCCTTGCTGGCCACCAGCCCAGCCACCGCCCAGACCTACCCCTCGCGCCCCATCACGCTCGTCGTGCCGCAGGCCGCGGGCGGCACCAACGACATCGTCGGCCGCCTCGTCGGCCAGAAGCTCGGCGAGGTGTTGAACAACGCCAGCGTGGTGGTCGACAACCGCCCCGGCGCGGGCGGCAACATCGGCACGCAGCTGGTCGCCAAGGGCCCGAAGGACGGCTACACGCTGCTCATGACGATCAGCAGCAGCCAGGCCATCAACCCCGCGCTGTACAAGAACCCGGGCTTCGACCCCGAGAAAGACTTCAAGCCCGTCGGCCTGGTCGGCGCCGTGCCCAACGTGCTGCTGGTGAACCCGTCGTTCCCCGCGAAGAACTTCGCCGAATTCCTGAAACTGGCGCGCGAGAAGGGCGCCAACTACCAGTACGCCTCGGCCGGCAACGGCACGCTCAACCACCTGCTGGGCGAGATGCTCAACAGCATGGGCGGCATCTCTTTGCAGCACGTGCCGTACAAGGGCGTGGCACCTGCCATCAACGACGTGCTGGGCGGGCAGCTGCCGATCGTGTTCGCGAGCCTGCCTTCGGCGCTGGCGCACATCAAGGCTGGCAAGCTGCGCGCGCTGGCCGTGAGCGGCGAAAAGCGCTCGCCCGTGCTGCCCGACGTGCCCGCCATCGCCGAGCAGGTGCCGGGCTACAACGGCACGCTGTGGATCGGCCTGTTCGCGCCCGCGGGCGTGCCGGCCGACGTGCTCGCCACCTTGCAGGACGCCACGCGCAAGGCGCTCGCGGCCAAGGACCTGCGCGACAAGCTCGACCAGCAGGGCGTCGAGATCGCCGCGCCCACCTCGCCCGAACAGTTCTCGGCGCTGCTGCGCACCGACCTCGCCAAGTGGGCGCGCATCGTCAAGGCCTCGGGCGCCGCGGTCGACTGACCTCGCCACTCATCCTTCTTCCCGACACACACGACATGACTTCTCCCCTGATCGACGCCGAAGCCCTCGCGCGCCTGCAGGCCTGGCAGGGCCGCACCGAAACGCTGCGCGACGACCTCACGGCCGCGCCCGTGCGCGGCCTGTCCGCCACGCTCGACCGCGACGACCCGCTGCCCGAGGCGGGCACGCGCCTGCCTGCGCTGTGGCACTGGCTCTACTTCCTGCCGCACCACCGCCAGTCGGAGATCGGCGAAGACGGCCATGCGAAGCGCGGCGGCTTTCTGCCGCCCGTGCCGCTGCCGCGCCGCATGTGGGCCGGCGGCCGGCTGACCTGGGAGCCGGGCAATCCGCTGCAGGTGGGCGATGCGGTCGAGCGCACGTCGACCATCGCCTCGGTCACGCACAAGGCCGGCCGCACGGGCGAGCTGGTGTTCGTGCTGGTGCGCCATGAAGTGCGCAACGCGCGCGGGCTCGCGCTGACCGAAGAGCACGACATCGTCTACCGCGCCGCCGCCGCACCCGGCGAAGCCACGCCGCCGCCCACGCCGGCACCGAAAGACGCCGCCTTCAGCCGGGACCTCGTGCCCGACGACGTGCTGCTGTTCCGCTACTCGGCGCTGACCTTCAACGGCCACCGCATCCACTACGACCGCCGCTACGTGACGCAGGTCGAGGGCTACCCGGGCCTCATCGTGCACGGACCGCTGATCGCGACGCTGCTGGTCGACCTGCTGCGCCGCAACGCGCCGGCCGATGCGCAGCTCGCGCGCTTCGAGTTCCGCGCCGTGCGCCCCACCTTCGACATCGCGCCGTTCCGCGTGCACGGCAAGCCCGCCGAAGGCAGCACCGACGGCAAGACCTTCAGCCTGTGGGGCGAAGACGCCGACGGCTGGCTCACGATGCAGGCCACGGCCGTGCTCGCCTGACGCAAGGAAAGAAAGAAGAAGCCCATGACCAGACCCCTGGACGGCATCACCGTCATCTCGCTCGAACACGCCATTGCGGCGCCGTTCTGCACCCGCCAGCTCGCCGACCTCGGCGCGCGCGTCATCAAGGTCGAGCGCCCCGGCGGCGGCGACTTTGCGCGCGCCTACGACGAGCGCGTGAACGGCGAGGCCTCGCACTTCGTGTGGGTCAACCGCTCGAAGGAAAGCCTCACGCTCGACCTGAAGCAACCCGCCGCGCTCGCCGTGCTGCAGGAGCTCGTGGCCGGCGCCGACGTGCTGGTACAGAACCTCGCGCCCGGCGCCGCCGCGCGCATGGGCCTGGGCGCGCAGGTGCTGCAGGAGAAGCACCCCGCGCTCATCGTCTGCGACATCTCGGGCTACGGCGAAGACGGCCCGTACCGCGACAAGAAGGCCTACGACCTGCTGATCCAGAGCGAGGCCGGTTTCCTCTCGGTGACGGGCACGCCCGACGACCCGTGCAAGTCGGGCAACTCCATCGCCGACATCGCGGCGGGCATGTACGCCTACACCGGCATCCTCGCGGCGCTGATGCAGCGCGGCAAGACGGGCAAGGGCTCGCACATCGACGTGTCGATGCTCGAATCGCTCGCCGAGTGGATGGGCTACCCCATGTACTACGCTTACGACGGCGCGCCGCCGCCGCCGCGCAGCGCCGCCTCGCACGCGACCATCTATCCCTACGGCCCGTTCCCCGCGGGCGATGGCGGCACCGTGATGCTGGGCCTGCAGAACGAGCGCGAGTGGCGCGCCTTCTGCGACAAGGTGCTGCTGCGCCCCGAGCTCGCGAGCGACCCGCGCTTCGACAGCAACGCGCGGCGCAACGAACACCGCGAGGCGCTGCGCACGCTCATCGTCGACACCTTCGGCGCGCTCAGCGCGGCGCAGGTGCTCGAACGGCTCGACACCGCGCAGATCGCCAATGCGCGCATGAACGACATGGCCGGGCTGTGGGCGCACCCGCAGCTGCAGGCGCGCGAGCGCTGGCGCCAGGTGGGCTCGCCGGCCGGCGACATTCCGGCGCTGCTGCCTGCAGGTCGTCAGAGTGCGTTCGACTACCGCATGGACCCGGTGCCCGCAGTCGGCCAGCACACCGACGCCATCCTGCGCAGCCTGGGCCGTGGCGACGACGCGATTGCAGCGCTGCGCGCGGCCGGCGCGGTATGAGCGGGCCCGCGAACGCCGCGCTCGCCCTGGCGCGCGCCTTTCTCTTCGTGCCCGCTGACCGGCCCGAGCGCCATGCCCGTGCATTGGCGACGGGCGCGGGCGGCGTGATCATCGACCTCGAAGACGCCGTGGCGCCCGCGCGCAAGGCCGAGTCGCGCGACGCGCTCGGCGCCTCGCTGGCGGCGCTGCCTGCCGAAGGGCGAGGGCGGCTGCTCGTGCGCGTGAACGCCAGCGGCACGCCGTGGCATGACGACGACTGCGCGCGCGCGGCCGGCTGGATCGCCGAGGGCCTCATCGCCGGCATCGTGCTGCCCAAGGCCGAGCACGCCGATGAACTGCATCGGCTGGCCGCCACGGCCGGACCGAAGGCCGTGCTGGTGCCGCTCATCGAATCGGCCGCGGGGCTTGCGGCGGTCGATGCCATCGCGGGTGCGCCGCAGGTGCTGCGGCTGGCCTTCGGCCACCTCGATTTCCAGGCCGACCTCGGCATGGCCTGCGACGCCGACGAGGCCGAGCTGGTGCCCGTGCGCCTCGCGCTCGTGCTGGCCTCGCGCCGCGCGGGGCTGGCCACGCCCATCGACGGCGTCTCGCCCGACTGGCGCGACGCCCAGCGGCTCGCCGCCGACACCGCGCGCGCGCGGCGCGGCGGCTTCGGCGCCAAGCTGTGCATCCACCCCGAGCAGGTCGCGCCCGTGCAGGCCGCGCTCGGGCCCACGGCCGACGAGGTGGCCTGGGCGCACCGCGTGACCGAGGCCGTGCGCGCGGCCGGCGGCGGCGTGGTGAGCCTCGACGGCCGCATGGTCGACGGGCCCGTGGTGCGGCTGGCCGAGCGCTGGCTGGCGCTGGCCGCATCTCACGGCCCGGGCGATTCATCCCTGACGCACTGATCCACAGACAAACCAAAAGGAGACAAAGAAGTGAACGCAACGAAGACCTGGAAACTGAAAGCCCTCATCGCGGCCTCGGCGGGCGCCTGCCTGCTGGCCGCCGCATCGCCTGCCGCTGCGCAGGCCGCGTGGCCCGACAAGCCCATCGTGATGGTCGTGCCGTACTCGGCCGGCGGCCCCACCGACGTGGTGGCGCGCATGCTCGCCGTGCCCATGGGCAAGTCGCTGGGGCAGACCGTGGTGGTCGAGAACACCGTGGGCGCGGGCGGCACCATTGCGCCGACCCGCGTGGCCAAGGCCGCGCCCAATGGCTACACCATCCTCATCCACCACATGGGCATGGCCACCGCGCCCGCGCTGTACAAGAAGCTCAACTACGACCCGCTGAAAGACTTCGAGTACGTCGGCCAGGTCATGGACGTGCCGATGACCCTGCTGTCGCGCAAGGACTTCCCGGCCAACAACTTCAAGGAACTGCTGGCCTACGTGAAGGCCAACAAGGACAAGGTCTCGCTCGCCAACGCCGGCATCGGCGCCGTCTCGCAGCTGTGCGGCATGCTCTTCGCGCACCAGATCGGCGTGCAGCTCACGACCGTGCCCTACAAGGGCGCAGGCCCGGCGCTCAACGACCTCATGGGCGGGCAGGTCGACCTGCTGTGCGACCAGACCACGCAGACCGCGCCCGTCATCAAGGACGGCCAGCGCGTGAAGGTGTTCGGCGTGACCACGCCCAAGCGCCTGTCGAGCATGCCCGACATCCCCACGCTCGACGAGCAGGGCCTCAAGGGCTTCGACGTGAAGGTGTGGCACGGCGTGTATGCGCCCAAGGGCACGCCGCCGGCCGTGATCGAGAAGCTCAACGTGGCCCTGCGCGCCGCGCTGCAGGACGACAACGTGAAGAAGCGCTTCGCCGAGCTCAGCACCGAGGCCGTGCCGATGGAAAAGGTCACGCCCGAGGCGCTGCGCAGTCACCTGGCGGCGGAGATCGAGAAGTGGGGGAAGGTGATCCGGGCTGCGGGGGTGCAGGCGGATTGAGCGCGACAGCCTGAGAGGAGGTTCGGAGTCGGGGGCCGCAATGCCCCGGGCTCAGAGCTTCTTCTTCATGTAGGCGAGGTAGTTGCCGCGCGCGTAGTTGTCGATGCGCGCGAACTCTTCGTAGCCCTGCTTCAGGTAGAAGCCTCGCGCCTGCCACTCGAAGGTTTCGAGCGCGGCATTCCCGGCGCCCAGTGCCTTGCCGCGCGCTTCCGCCTCCGCGAGCAGGCGGCGACCCAGGCCGGTGCCCCGGGCTTCCTCCTCGACGAACAGCACGTCGATGCGCAGCCATCCGAGGAACACGAAGCCACGCAGCCCGCCCATCAGGCGGCCCTGCGCGTCCTTCGCGTTCAGCCACACGGGTTGCGTATCGGGGTACTCGCCGACGAAGCCGTAGTTGAACTCGCGCAACCGGCGGCCCAGGACGCCGGAGCGGACCTCCTCTTCGGAGGCGGTCGAAATCACTGTTTCAGTCATGCGTCGCCGTTCGCCAGCAGCGTCTCTTCGAACAACTTCAGCAACAGCCGCGCGAACACATCCATGTTCCATGGCCGGTCGGTCGCGCCGGTTTCGATCGTGCGGCTGACCACGAGGCCGTCCGCGCCGGTCACGGCGATGCAGACGTGGCCCGGCGCATCGCCGTACGGGCTGCCCGACGGCCCCGCCGCGCCGCTCTCGCAGATGCCCCATTTCGAGCGGTGGGCATCGCGGATGCGGCCCGAGATGAAGCGCGCATAGGGCTCGGTCTCGCCGCGCATGTCGCCCATGTCCTCGGGCGTGAGGCCGAGCAGGGCCTTGCCGGCGCGCCGCGAGTAGATGACCGCGCCGCCCAGGAAGTAGGCCGAGGCGCCTGGCAGGGCGAGCAGGGCGGCCGAGACCAGGCCGCCGGCCGACGATTCGGCCACCGCCACTGTCTGGCGCCGCTCGCGCAGCGTCGCCCCCACGCGGGCGGCGAGCACGGAAAGCGGTTCGAGGTCGGTGAGGTCGGGCGTGGACATGGAGGTCGAAAGAAGTAAGAAAGAAGAAATGACCGACCGTTCGATCGATCAAGGGAACGCGTGAACGAATGAACGAACGGTCAGGCGAGGCCCGCGCGCGACCCCGGTCGCCGCACATACGACGGCGCGCGCTCATGGCTCGAGGTGTGGCCGTACACCGTGTCGGCCGGGTAGTACTCGGCCTGCAGCTGCACCTTGGCCGCGGCTTCCTCGCCCGCCACATGGGCGATGAAGGCCAGCATCAGGTCGGTGCCGGCCGACACGCCGGCCGAGGTCCAGACGTGACCGTCCTGCACGAAGCGCTGCTCGACCACCTTCACGTCGCCGAGTGCGCGCAGGCGGTCGAGCGATCCCCAGTGCGTGGTCGCGGTGCGGCCCGAGAGCAGGCCGGCCGCATGCAGCACGAAGGCACCGGTGCACACCGACAGCAGCGCCTTGCAGCCGGGCGCCTGCGCGGCCAGGAACTGCACCATGGCGGGGTTGTCGACCTCGCGCCGCGTGCCCATGCCGCCGGGCACGAGCACGAAATCGAGCGGCGGGCAGTCGGCAAACGAGACATGCGGGTTGATCGACAGCCCCTTGGCGCAGACGACCGGGCCGTGCGTTTGCGCCACCACGAGGCAGTTGGCGGGGCCGCCGGCCAACTTGCTCCACATGGTGAGCATTTCCCAGGGACCGACGAAATCGAGCTCCTCGACCTCGGGGAAGACGACGATTGCGAAATTCATGCGTGCGAACTCCTGGTGGGGTGGCCGGCAGGGGCCCTGTCACGGGCGCGAAGCCGCAAGCATATAGAGTGCCGCCGAGGTGATGTCCGTGACAGCTGGTTGCAAGCTTGGCTCAGTGTTCTCCCTCAGAGTTGTGTGGCCTGAAAATGGCTAGAGTGAAGGCGGCCGTTCAGGCTTTTTGCTAGCTTCAATCAAGGAAATCTCATGAGCAAGAAAGTTGCATATGTCACCGGAGGCATGGGTGGCATCGGAACAGCCATCTGCCAGCGTCTCTACAAGGACGGGTTCACCGTGGTCGCAGGTTGCGGCCCCACGCGGGACTACGCCAAGTGGCTGGCCGAACAGAAAGCCGAAGGCTTCGAGTTCCACGCGTCGGTCGGCAATGTCGGCGACTGGCAATCCACCGTCGAGGCCTTCTCCGCCGCCAAGGCGGCCCACGGGGCGATTGACGTGCTCGTCAACAACGCCGGCATCACGCGGGACCGCATGTTCCTCAAGATGACCCCCGAGGACTGGAGCGCGGTGATCGAAACCAACCTCAACAGCATGTTCAACGTCACCAAGCAGGTGGTGGGCGACATGGTCGAAAAGGGCTGGGGCCGCATCATCAACATCAGCTCGGTCAACGGCGCCAAGGGCCAGGCCGGCCAGACCAACTACTCGGCGGCCAAGGCCGGCATGCACGGCTTCACGATGGCGCTGGCGCAGGAGCTGGCCAACAAGGGCGTCACCGTGAACACGGTGAGCCCGGGCTACATCGGCACCGACATGGTCAAGGCCATCCGCCAGGAAGTGCTCGACAAGATCGTGGCCACGATCCCGGTCAAGCGTCTGGGCGAGCCGAGTGAAATCGCTTCCATCATCGCGTGGCTCGCCACCGACGAAGGCGGCTACAGCACCGGGGCCGACTTCTCGGTCAACGGCGGCCTTCACATGCACTGAGCATGCGCGCCACGCCCTGAAAACAAAAACCCGCTTCGGCGGGTTTTTTCATTTGGGCCGGAACCACACCCACAGGACACACGACTTCAACCATCGAAAGCAACCCGGCACGAACCCTTTCTTCTGCGTTTTCCTTCATCTTTTCAGGAGGCAGTCATGGCACATACAACAAGCACAGTACCCAGGAAGCTCCCCCTTTACCGTTCCCTGTACGTGCAGGTGATCACCGCGGTGATCGTCGGCGTGCTGCTGGGGTACTTCTACCCCTCGCTCGGCGAGTCGATGAAGCCCTTGGGCGACGGCTTCATCAAGCTCATCAAGATGATCATCGCGCCGATCATCTTCTGCACGGTGGTGGTCGGCATCGCCGGCATGGAAGACATGAAGAAGGTCGGCAAGACCGGCGGGCTGGCGCTCTTGTACTTCGAGATCGTGAGCAGCATCGCGCTGGTGGTCGGCCTCGTGCTGGTGAACCTGCTCAAGCCCGGCGCCGGGATGAACATCGACGCGTCCACGCTCGACACCAAGGCCATCGCGGCCTACACCGGCCCCGGCAAGATGACCGGCACGGTCGACTTCCTGCTCAACGTGATTCCCTCCACCGTGGTCGATGCCTTCGCCAAGGGCGAGATCCTGCAGGTGCTGCTGATCGCGGTGCTGTTCGGCTTTGCGCTGCACCGCTTCGGCGGGCGCGGCACGCTGGTGTTCGACGTGATCGAGAAGGGCTCGCACGTGCTGTTCGTGATCGTCAACTACATCATGAAGCTCGCGCCCATCGGCGCCTTCGGCGCCATGGCCTTCACCATCGGCAAGTACGGGCTGGGCAGCCTGCTGTCGCTGGGCAAGCTCATGGGCACCTTCTACCTGACCTGCCTGCTGTTCATCTTCGTGGTGCTGGGGCTCATTGCGCGCTTCCACGGCTTCAGCATCTGGAAGTTCATCAAGTACATCAAGGAAGAGCTGCTGATCGTGCTGGGCACCTCGTCCAGCGAATCGGTGCTGCCGCGCATGATGGAGAAGATGGAGAACCTGGGCGCCCACAAGACCTGCGTGGGGCTGGTGATTCCCACGGGCTACTCGTTCAACCTGGACGGCACCTCGATCTACCTGACGATGGCGGCGGTGTTCATCGCGCAGGCCACCAACACGCCGATGACGCTCACGCAGGAGATCACGCTGCTGGCCGTGCTGCTGCTCACCTCGAAGGGGGCGGCCGGCGTCACGGGCAGCGGCTTCATCGTGCTGGCGGCCACGCTGTCGGCGGTGGGGCATGTGCCGGTGGCGGGGCTGGCGCTCATCCTGGGCATCGACCGCTTCATGTCGGAGGCCCGCGCGCTGACCAACCTGATCGGCAACGGCGTGGCCACCATCGTGGTCGCCAAGTGGACCAACGAACTGGACACCGAGCGGCTGCAGGCCGGGCTCAACAACGAGAGCTGGGTCGAGTCGCAGGAGCCCGAGGAGCTGGTGAACGCGCGCGAATCGAAGATGGCGCAGTAGCGGGCGCAGGGCGCCGGCCCGCGCGTTTCGGTGCGGTGCGGCGCGTTTCGGTGCGCTTCAGTGCACCAGGGCCACCGCGAGCAGCGGCTGCGCCCTGGCGTCGAGCTCGCGTTCGTACAGCGGGGCGGCCTTGGCGTAGGCGCCCTGGGCGCGATGGGCCGCGGCCAGGTTCTGCCGGCTGTACAGCACCGCGTGTGCGTCGGGGCGCCGCTGCTTCTCGTGGATCGCCAGGGCGCGTTCGTACAGCGCAATGGCCTGGTCGAAGGCTTCGCGGCGGTAGTGCAGGCCGGCCAGCGCGCTCAGCGTGAACGCCACCCGCGGGCTGTCCGGCCCGGCGGTCTTTTCCTGGATGGCGAGCGCGGCCGTGTACGACTGCGCGGCCCGCGTCAGCTGCCCCTGCCGCTGGTGGACATGGGCCAGCAGCACGAGGCTGAGGGCCATGTCTGCGGACTCGGGCCCGCCCGTGCGTTGCGCCGTCTGCAGCACCTGCTGCGCCAGCTCGAGCGTGCCGACGTCGTAGCAGTTGGCGTTGATGCGTTGCACGAGTTCCTGGCGCAGCGCGCGCCATTCGGGGTTGCCGTCCTGCGCGTACAGCGCGCCGAACTGCGTGGCCGCCAGGACGACGCCGGCGGCAAGCCATGCCTTCGCGAATTTCATGGGGCCGAATCTAGTGGCCCGGCCCGAAAAACGAATACCTCGTTCATGGGAGTCCGCGCCCGCGGGGCAGGGCCCCGGGGCGCGGACGGCGCTGGCGCCCCGCCTCAGGCGAGATCGAAGCGGTCCAGGTTCATCACCTTGGTCCAGGCGGCCACGAAGTCGTCGATGAACTTCTGCTGGCTGTCGGAAGCGCCGTAGACCTCGGCGATGGCGCGCAGCTGCGCGTTGGAGCCGAACACCAGGTCGACGCGCGTGCCGGTCCACTTGAGGGTGCCGGTCTTGCGGTCGCGGCCTTCGTATTCCTCCTTGGCGTCCGACACGGCCTTCCACTCCGTGCCCATGTCGAGCAGGTTCACGAAGTAGTCGTTGCTCAGCGTGCCGGGCGTCTTCGTGAAGACGCCGTGGCGCGTCTGGCCGACGTTGGTGTCGAGCACGCGCAGGCCGCCGACCAGCACCGTCATCTCGGGCGCCGTGAGCGTGAGCAGCTGTGCCTTGTCGATCAGCAGCGCTTCGCCGGGCACGCTGTAGCGGCCCTTCAGGTAGTTGCGGAAGCCGTCGGCAGCGGGCTCCAGCGGCTCGAACGAGGGCACGTCGGTCTGTTCCTGCGAGGCGTCGGCGCGGCCCGGCGAGAAGGGCACCTTCACTTCACGCCCGCCGTTGCGCGCGGCCTGTTCCACGCCCGCACCGCCGGCCAGCACGATCAGGTCGGCCAGCGAGATCTTCTTGCCGCCGGTCTGCGCCGCGTTGAACTCGCTCTGGATGCCTTCGAGCACCTTCAGCACCTGGGCCAGCTGCGCGGGCTGGTTGACGGCCCAGTCCTTCTGCGGTGCCAGCCGCACGCGGGCGCCGTTGGCACCGCCGCGCATGTCGGAGCCGCGGAAGGTGGAGGCCGAGGCCCACGCCGTCGACACCAGCTGCGCAGGCGTGAGGCCCGAGGCCAGCACCTTCTTCGTCAGCGCCGCGACGTCGCTGGCGTCTACCAGCGGATGGTCGACGGCCGGGATCGGGTCTTGCCAGATCAGCTCCTCGGCCGGCACCTCGGGTCCGAGGTAGCGGGCGCGCGGGCCCATGTCGCGGTGCGTGAGCTTGAACCAGGCGCGCGCGAAGGCGTCGGCGAGCTGGTCGGGGTTGGCCAGGAAGCGGCGCGAGATCTTTTCGTAGGCCGGGTCCAGGCGCAGCGACAGGTCGGTCGTGAGCATGGTCGGCGCGTGGCGCTTGGAGCCGTCATGCGCGTCGGGGATGGTGCCGGCACCGGCGCCGCCCTTGGCGACCCACTGGTGCGCGCCGGCGGGGCTCTTGGTCAGCTCCCATTCGAAGCCGAACAGGTTCTCGAAGAAGTTGTTGCTCCACTTCGTGGGCGTGGTGGTCCACGTCACTTCGAGGCCGCTGGTGATGGTGTCGCCGCCCTTGCCGGTGCCGAAGCTGTTCTTCCAGCCGAAGCCCTGGTCTTCGAGGCCGGCGGCTTCGGGTTCCTTGCCGACGTTCGAGGCCGGCCCCGCGCCGTGCGTCTTGCCGAAGGTGTGGCCGCCGGCGATGAGCGCCACGGTTTCCTCGTCGTTCATGGCCATGCGGGCGAAGGTGTCGCGGATGTCGTGGGCCGCGGCGATCGGGTCGGGGTTGCCGTCCGGGCCTTCGGGGTTCACGTAGATCAGGCCCATCTGCACGGCGCCCAGCGGGTTCTCGAGGTTGCGGCTGTGCGGCACCTTGCTGTCGTCGTCCTTCACGAGCACGCCGCGGTCTTTCTCGACGCCGGGCGAGCCTTGTGCGTAGCGCACGTCGCCGCCCAGCCAGGTCTTCTCGCGGCCCCAGTACACGTCCTGGTCGGGTTCCCACACGTCGGGGCGGCCGCCGCCGAAGCCGAAGGTCTTGAAGCCCATGGTCTCGAGCGCGACGTTGCCGGTGAGGATCAACAGGTCGGCCCAGGAAATCTTCTGGCCGTACTTCTGCTTGATCGGCCACAGCAGGCGGCGCGCCTTGTCCAGGCTCACGTTGTCGGGCCAGCTGTTGAGCGGCGCGAAGCGTTGTTGCCCGCGGCCGGCGCCGCCGCGGCCGTCGCCGATGCGGTAGGTGCCGGCGCTGTGCCAGGCCATGCGGATGAAGAGCGGGCCGTAGTGGCCGAAGTCGGCGGGCCACCAGTCTTGCGAGTCGGTCATCAGCGCGGCGAGGTCTTTCTTCACCGCGGCGAGGTCCAGGCTCTGGAAGGCCTTGGCGTAGTCGAAACCGGCGCCCAGGGGATCGGATTTGGAGGAGTGCTGGTGCAGCAGGTCCAGGCGCAGCTGCTCGGGCCACCAGTCGCGGTTCGTGGTGCCGGCGCCGGTGGCCTGGCTGAACGGGCACTTCGCTTCGGTTTTCTCGTTGCTCATGGGGAGGCTCCTGTTGTTGGGGGGACGGGGGGACCGCTCAAATTCTGGATGAGAAAGGTGTCGATGCGAATAGAAGTGCTTTATGCCTACGATAGTTCGCGTCGCTTCCGTAGGGGTGTAGACGCAGGCCCGTAGAAGCCTGCGGGCTTCAAAGGTTGGAGGCCGTTCCTGCAAAATGGACCGATGCCCCACAGCGTCTCCCTCATCAATACGATTGCCGCCGGCCTGGGGTTGGCGCTGGTGTTCGGCTTTCTCGCGGCGCGGCTGCGATTACCGGCGCTGGTGGGGTACCTCCTGGCGGGCGTGATCATCGGCCCGTTCACGCCGGGCTTCGTGGCCGACGCGGGCATTGCCGCGCAGCTGGCCGAGATCGGCGTGATGCTGCTGATGTTCGGCGTGGGCCTGCATTTTTCGCTGGCCGACCTGCTCGCGGTGCGCAAGATCGCGCTGCCCGGCGCCATCGCGCAGATCGCGGTCGCCACGCTGCTCGGCGGCGGCCTCGCCATGTGGTGGGGCTGGAGCTGGGGCACGGCGCTGGTGTTCGGGCTGGCGCTGTCGGTGGCGAGCACGGTGGTGCTGCTGCGCGCGCTCGAGAGCCTGGGCATCCTCGATTCCTTCACCGGCCGCATCGCCGTCGGCTGGCTGGTGGTCGAAGACCTCGCGATGGTGCTGGTGCTTGTGCTGCTGCCGCCGCTGGCGGGCGCGCTGGGCAGCACCAAGGTCGACACCAGCGGCGACCCCGTCTGGCAGACGCTGGGCCTCACGCTGCTGCAGGTCGGCGGCTTCGTCGTGCTGATGCTGGTGGTGGGGCGGCGCGTGTTCCCGTGGATCCTTTGGCAGGTCACGCGCACCGGTTCGCGCGAGCTGTTCACGCTGTGCGTGGTGGCGGCGGCCGTGAGCATCGCCTTCGCCTCGGCGGCGCTGTTCGGCGTGTCGTTCGCACTGGGCGCTTTCTTCGCCGGCATGGTGATGCGCGAGTCGCAATTCAGCCACCGCGCGGCGCAGGAGTCGCTGCCGCTGCGCGATGCCTTTGCCGTGCTGTTCTTCGTGTCGGTCGGCATGCTGTTCGACCCCTCCGTGCTGGTGGAGCGACCGCTGCAGGTGCTGGCCGTGGTGCTGGTGATCGTGCTGGGCAAGTCGCTCGCCGCCTGTGCGCTGGTGCTGGTGTTCCGCTACCCGCTGGCCACCGCGCTCACGGTGAGCGCGAGCCTGGCGCAGATCGGCGAGTTCTCGTTCATCCTGGCCGGGCTGGGCGTGTCGCTCGGCCTGCTGCCGGTGGAAGGACAGAGCCTGGTGCTGGCGGGCGCGCTGATCTCCATCGCCACCAACCCGCTGTGGTTCAGCCTCATCGCACCGCTGCAGAAATGGCTGCACGCGCATTCGAAGTTCGCACGCGAGCTGGACGCGCGCAGCGACCCGCTGGCCGAGCTGCCCATGACCACCGAGGCCAAGTACCTGTCGCGCCAGGTGGTGCTGGTCGGTTACGGACGGGTGGGCCGGCGCATCGCCGCCGAACTCGAGACGAACGACATCCCCTACGTGGTGGCCGAGCAGAACCGCGAGCTGGTCGAGAAGCTGCGCGAGGCCGGCATCCCCGCCGTGTGGGGCGACGCGGCCGACCCGGCGGTGCTGATCCAGGCGCATGTGGCGCGCGCCCGCGTGCTCGTCGTGGCCACGCCCGACGCCATGAACGTGCGCCAGATGATCGAAACCGCGCGCACGCTGAACCCCACCATCCAGACCGTGGTGCGCAGCCACAACGAGCAGGAAGCCCGCCTGCTGGCCGCCGAAACCGACGCGAAGGTGTTCCTGGGCGAACAGGAACTCGCCCAGGCCATGGCCCGCGATGTGGTGCAGCGCGCCGCCGCGATGGCGGTGCCGGCTTGACGATTCAAAGATCCTCGATCACCAGCGTGCGATAACGCTCGGCGATCGAGTAGGGCACGGTACGCACCAGTTCCATCACGCGCTCGGTGATGGCGCCGTCCTTGGTGCGGATCAGCAGGCCCGTGTGGCCTTCGTGGGCCAGCTGGATGAAGGCGCGCACCGTGTCGCCGTCGGTGCCGGCGGAGGGCAGGGGACTGTGCGAGGCATGCACGGTCGGCGCGATTTCCGCCAGGACGGTTTCGGCCGGTATCAGGTAGACCTCGTCGCCGCTCACGATGCCTTTCGCGATCAGCCCGTGGCCGATGCGGCTGGCATCTTCGACGCTCGGAAACATCACCAGGGAGTAACCGGTCGGGTAGAACGCGCCACCGAAGGCGGCGCGCATGTTGGGTTCAAGCGTGAAATGTTTCATGCTGACTCCTTGTTCTGATGCAACTCCCCACCCCTAACATTAGGCCGCGCGGCGTCCGGGCACTGTAGGAGAAGCCCTAGTACTGACAACCGCGCCGGCCCCTTGCCCGTTCAAAGGCGAGTTCATTCCCTGTTTCATTTTTGACCGTCATGCCTTCGCCGAGAGACATCGCACTCACCGTCCACGAACTGGAAGAAGGGGAGTTCTACTGGGTGCTGATGGAGGCCGTGGACGGCTCGCCCGGCGATTCCACCCATGTGTACGTGCCGCTCGAAGCCGCCCACGAGCCCTACGCCACGTATTCGAATGCACTGGTGGCCGGCGTGGCGGTGCTGCGGCGGCTGTTCGGGCCCGACGGCAAGCCCGTCTGACGGGGCCCGCAAGGGTGCCGCCGCAGGGCGCTCCCTATAATCCCGGCGGTTGGAAACATTGGTTCACACCGGTGTCGTCCAACACCCCACGGTTCGAAGGTGCCCTGCACGACCAGTCACAGGATTGGCGGCGGGGTTAAACGGGAAGCAGGTGCGAGGCGTCGTTTTTTCGAACGACCCTTCCATTCCTGCGCTGCCCCCGCAACGGTCAGCGGACATCGACACCCTCAGGCCCCGGCGATTCTTCGCCCGGGCAGCCACTGCGCTTCGGCGTGGGAAGGCGAGGGCTTCGGCGCCGAGGTGCATGCATTGCACCCCGACGCACTCCGCGAGCCCGGATACCGGCCTTCGCAACCGCCTTCGGATGCTGCGGGAGTGCGTGTCCGGGCCTGCCGCTTTTCCCTCGCGCGAAACGGCACCGCCCCTCGTCTCTTCTCCCTCGGCGTCCGCGATCGGTCAGGAGCCTGCGGGGACGCGGGCTGGAGGAGAAGTCGGATGAATCGCATTGCATCGCCACCGCGCGATCGCTCGGGCCCGCCCTTGCAACGGGCGCGCCTTTCGGGTCTTTCAGGTCTTTCGCTGGGGCTCGGCCTCGCTTGCGGGCCCGTTCTCGCCCAGTCGGGCGACACGGCCGGTCGCCCCAGCCTCACGCCCGTGCAGGTCGAAGCCAGCCGTCACACGCCGCTGGCCCTGGACGAACCCACGCAGACCGGCAGCCGCCTGGGCCTCACGCCGCTCGAAACGCCCGCCAGCATCGAGGTGCTCACCGGCGACGCGATCCGCGCGCGCGGCGACGTCTCGGTGGTCGAGGCCGCGAGCCGCGCCACCGGCATCACGGGCTCGCCCGCGCCGGGCAATGGCGGCTCGTCGCTGTCGGCGCGCGGCTTCAACGGCCACGGCTCGGTGATGCAGCTGTACGACGGCACGCGCCTGTACGTGGGCGCGGGCACCGTCACCTTCCCGTTCGACACCTGGTCGACCGACCGCATCGAGGTGCTGCGCGGCGCCGCCTCGGTGATGTTCGGCGAAGGCGCCATCGGCGGCGCGATCAACGTGGTGCCCAAGAAGCCCACGCGCGGCCCGATTCGCAACGAGGCGCTCGTGACCGTGGGCTCCGACGCCACGCGCCAGGTCGCCTTCGGCAGCGGCGGGGCGATCAACGACATGCTCTCGTACCGCTTCGACATCAGCCACCGCAGGACCGACGGCTTCATGCGGCGCGGCGAGGCCGAGAGCCTGGCGGTGGGCGGCGCGGTGCGGCTCGATGTGTCGCCGCGGCTGCAGTTCACGCTCTCGCACGACGAGGGCCGCCAGACGCCGCAGCGCTATTTCGGCGTGCCGCTCGTCAACGGCCGCCTGAGCAGCCTGAACCGCGAACAGAACTACAACCTGGACGACGCAGAGGTCAAGTACCGCGACCGCTGGACCCGCCTCGATGCGCAGTGGACGCCCAACGACGCCGTCACCGTGCGCAACCAGCTGTACCGCCTGGACAGCAAGCGCCACTGGCGCGACAGCGAAACCTACACCTACAGCGCCACGACGAACCGCGTGACGCGCGGCGACTACCTGGAGATCGGCCACGACCAGGAGCAGATCGGCAACCGCACCGACGCCACCTTCAAGCACGCGCTGTTCGGCCTGAAGAACCAGGTGCTGGTGGGCTTCGACGCCAACCGCATCGACTTCCTGAACTCGAGCGACACGCCCTACGGCGGGCGCTCGGTGGTCGACGCCTTCGTGTTCAACCCCGGCACCTACGTTTCGCCCACGCCCTACCTGCCGCGCTACAAGACCAAGACCAGCACTTACGCCTTCTTCGCCGAAGACAAGCTGGCCTTCAGCGAACACTGGTCGGTGGTCGGCAGCCTGCGCTGGGACCACGCGAAGATCGTGCGCACCGACCCGCAGAACCGCGCCCCGCGCCTGGACAAGACCTTCGAGTACGCCACCGGCCGCCTGGGCGTGGTCTACGCGCCCGACGCCGCACAGTCGTTCTATGCGCAGGTGGCGCGCGCGGCCGATCCGCTCACCGGGCTCATCAGCACGTCCGCCACGCAGGTGCCGTTCGAGCTCAGCGTGGGCAAGCAGGTCGAGGTGGGCTACAAGCGCCAGCTGGCCGAGGGCCGCGGCGCCTGGAGCGTGGCGGCCTACCGCATCGAGAAGACCAAGCTGCTGTCGCGCGACGCGAACGATCCGACCGTCGTGCAGCAGATCGGCAAGCAGTCGTCCGAAGGCATCGAGGCCACGCTCGACCTGGCGCTCACTTCCACGCTGCGTCTCGAAGCCAACGCCGCGCGGCTGCGCGCGCGCTACGACGACTTCAACGAAGCGGTCGGCAAGTCGCTGGTCTCGCGCGCGGGCAACACGCCCGCCGGCGTGCCCGAGGTGGCGGCCAACCTGTGGCTGCACTGGCGCTTCCTGCCGCAGTGGGAGGCCGAGCTCGGCGTGCGCCACGTCGGCGCGCGGCAGGTCGATGCGGCCAACACGCGGCAGATCGGTTCGTACACCGTGGCCGACGCGGGCGTGAGCTGGCAGGCGAACCCGTCGCTCAAGCTCGCGCTGCGTGCCTACAACCTGGCCGACCGCAGGTACCCGGTCTCGTTCTCGAACGGCGGTAACCAGTGGCTGCTGGGCCGTCCGCGCTCGTTCGAGCTGTCGGCGTTCGTGACTTTCTGAGCATGGCTGCATGAGCACCGCATGGCAACGCACATGGCCCCCGCTGCGGCGGGCGCTGTACTGGACGCACCGATGGCTGGGCATCGGCGGCTGCCTGCTGTTCGTCATGTGGTTCGTCTCGGGCGTGGTCATGATGTACGTGGGGTACCCGAATCTCACGGACGAAGAGCGGCTCGCGGGGCTCGCTCCGGTGCGCTTCGAACAGGCGGTGGTCGCGCCGGCTGCCGCGCTCGAGGCGCTTCCGCCTGCAGTGCGTGCGCAGCCGCCCCGGCGCATGGCGCTGGAGATGCAGGCCGGCGCCGACGCGCAGCCCGTGTGGCGCATCGTCGATGCGCGCGGCGGGCGGCATGCCGTGTCCGCGCGCGACGGCCATGTGCTCGGCCCGGTCGATGCCGCGCGGGCCGAGGCCATCGCCCGCGACTTTGCCGCACAGCCCGGCGCACGATGGGCCGAGACGCTGGAGCGCGACCAGTGGACCGTGCCGCAAGGCCTGAACCCATTGCGCCCGCTGCACCGCATCGAAGTCGGCGACGCGGCGGGTACCGAGCTGTACGTGTCCTCGCGCACCGGCGAGGTGGTGCGCGACACCACGCGCGCCGAGCGCTTCTGGAACTGGCTGGGCGCCGTGCCGCACTGGATCTACTTCACGCCGCTGCGCGCCGACCCGCCGCTGTGGCACGACGTGGTCGTGTGGCTGTCGGCCGCCTGCATCGTCTCGGCCGTGACGGGCATCGTCATCGGCATCCTGCGCATCCGGCTGCGGCGGCGCTTTCGCAGCGGCGCGGTCACGCCGTACACGGGCTGGATGGCCTGGCACCACATCGCCGGGCTCATCGGCGGCTTCTTCGTGCTGACCTGGATCGTGAGCGGCTGGCTCTCGATGAACCCGAACGGGTGGTTTCAGCGCGCACCGGCCGATGCGGCCGCGATGGCGCGCTACACGGGCACCGGTGCGTCGCCGTTCCCCTGGCCGCCGGCCGTGGTGCCGGCAGGCGAGGGCGCTGCCGCACCGCGCGAAGTCTTGCTGATGGGGTTCGACGGCAAGCCGCTGCTGCAGCTGCGCGATGCGCAGGCCCGCGTGCAGGTGGTCGATGCCGCGACCGGTGCACCGGCTGCCATCGCCCGCGACGACATCGCGCGCGCCGCCGCCTGGCTGCGCCCCGGTGCCGCGATCACGCAGGTCACCTTGCAGACGCACGAAGACTTCCACTGGTACGGCCACCACCGCACGCGCGTGCTGCCCGTGTGGCGGCTCGAGTTCGACGACGCCGCGCGCAGCTGGCTCTACATCGACCCGACGAGCGGCCAGGTGGCCGGCAGCAACGACCGCAACGCGCGGCTGCGCCGCTGGCTCTTCAACGCCGCGCACAGCCTCGACTTTCCCTGGCTCATCCAGTACCGGCCCGCCTGGGACCTGGTGATGTGGTTCCTGTCGGTCATCGGCGTCGTCGCTTCGGCGAGCGGCGTGGTGATCGGCTGGCGGCGACTGCGGCGCAAGCCACAGCCATCGCCTGTTCAGCGGGGGCTGCAAGGCTCTCGGGTTTCATGACGGGGACTTGCGCAAGCCAGTCCATCCCCCAACAATCAACTTTCGCACTTCGGTGCATTTCAGGAGGTGCGCGATGCACATCGAACCCGGACTCGTCGACGGATCCAAGATCTTCCTCAGCTATGCCACGGGGGCGGCTGCACTGGCTTACACAGGCAAGGTCGCCTTCGACACCTTGCGCAAGGACGGCCCCATCGGCCTGCTGCTGCGCTCGGTCTTCACCGTGATGCTCGTGTTCTGCTTCTTCGAGGTGTTCCCGCACCATCCGGTGGGCGTGTCCGAGGTGCACCTGATCTTGGGCACCACGCTGATGCTCCTCTTCGGGCTCGCGCCCGCGGCCATCGGCCTGGCGGGTGGCTTGCTCATCCAGAGCCTGTTCTTCGCACCACCTGACCTGCCGCAGTACGGCATGAACGTCACGACCTTGCTCGTGCCGCTGTTCGCGACCGCCGCGCTGGCGCGCCGCATCATTCCCGCGAACATGGCCTACGTGGACATCAGCTACCAGCAGGCCTTCAAGCTGTCGGTGGCCTACCAGGGCGGCATCGTGGTGTGGGTGGGCTTCTGGGCGCTCTACGGCCGCGGCACGGGCTTGGAGAACCTGGGCCAGATCGCCAGCTTCGGCGCGGCCTACATGACGGTCGTGCTGGTCGAGCCGCTGGTCGACCTGGGCGTATTGGCCGCGGCCAAGGCCTGGCGCCGCCTGCAGGGCACGGCCCTGGTCGAGCGCCGCCTGTACAGCGCCGTCTGATTCGCGCCGGCTGCCCCTCGTTGAAGAGGGCGTGCCGTTCGCCGGCGCGTGCGCCACGCACGCGTCGCGCGCCCGATTCCCCGCGCGCTTTGCGCGCCTGAAAGCATCCATTCCATGACACAAAGCAACGCCAAGATCCCCGTCACCATCGTCACGGGCTTCCTCGGCAGCGGCAAGACCACGCTGCTGCGCCACATCCTCGGCAACGCCGAGGGCCGCCGCATCGCGGTGGTGGTCAACGAGTTCGGCGAACTCGGCATCGACGGCGACATCCTGCGCGGTTGCGGCATCGGCTGCGACGACGAGGGCAACGAGCGCGAAGGCGCGCTGTACGAGCTGGCCAACGGCTGCGTCTGCTGCACCGTGCAGGAAGAATTCCTGCCCGTGATGCTGCAGCTGGCCGAGCGCCGCGACCAGATCGACGCCGTGCTCATCGAGACCTCGGGCCTGGCGCTGCCCAAGCCGCTGGTGCAGGCCTTCCAGTGGCCCGACATCGCGAACATCTTCACCGTCGATTCGGTGGTCACCGTGGTCGACGGCCCCGCCGCCGCCTCGGGCCAGTTCGCGGCGAACCCCGCGCAGGTCGACGTGCAGCGCCGCGCCGACCCCAACCTGGACCACGAATCGCCGCTGCACGAGCTGTTCGAAGACCAGCTCTCGGCCGCCGACCTCGTGGTGCTCAACAAGACCGACCTCATGGACGCCGCCGCGCGCGCGCAGGTCGAGGCGCTGGTGCGCGAAGAACTGCCGCCCGAGGTGAAGATCGTCGGCGCCACCGAAGGCAAGCTGCCGCTCGCGCTGCTGCTGGGCCAGGGCCGCGCCGCCGAAAGCACCATCCACCTGCGCGAGAGCCACCACGACCACGAGGAAGACCACGACCACGACGAGTTCGACTCGCTCGTGATCGAGCTGCCGCCCGTGGACCGCGACGGCCTCATCGCCGTGCTGGCCGCACTGGTCGAACAGCACACCATCTACCGCGTGAAGGGCTTCGTCGCCGTGCCGCACAAGCCGATGCGCCTGCTGGTGCAGGGCGTGGGCCGTCGCTTCGACCACCACTTCGACCGCCGCTGGCGCGATGGCGAGGCGCAGCGCACGCGGCTCGTGTTCATCGGCGAAGACCTCGATGAAGGCGCATTGCGCAAGGCGCTGGAAGGCGTGGCGGCCGTTCCCGCCTGACCGCATGCACCTGCTGAGCACCCAGCCCGGCCGCTTCGTCGAAGACGATCCGAGCGTCGTCACCCGGCTCGACCAGACGCCGGGCGACATCGTAGTGCTCAGCTCGGCCGACACCACGCTCGCGCTGCTCGCCGCCGCGCGCACGGCGCTGGCGGCCACCGACCCCGGCTATCCCTCGCTGCGGCTGGCCAACCTCATGCACCTGCGCCAGCCCGCGTCGCTCGACCTGTACGTCGACGAGGTGCTGCGGCATGCGCGCGTGGTGGTGGTCGATCACCTGGGGGCCGAATCGGCCTGGGCCTATGGGCTGCAGCAACTCGAGAAGCTTGCGAAGCGCCAGGGCCAGCAGCTCGCGATGTTCTCGGGCGACCTGCAGGAAGACGAAGACCTGCTCGCGCGCGGCACCGCGGCGCGCGGCGTGAGCCGGCAGCTGTGGCAGTACCTGCGATCGGGCGGCGCGGGCAACGCGGCGCAGTTCCTGCGCGCGGTGGCCTTCCACGGGCTGGGCCATGGCGAGGCCCCGTTGCCGCCGCGCAGCCTGCCGCAGGTGGCGCTGCATGTGCCGGGCGGCATGGACGCGACGCACACGGTCGCGGGCATCGACGACCTGCGCGCCGGCTGGCATGCGGATGCACCCGTGGTGGCGCTGGTGTTCTACCGCTCGCACCTGCTGTCGGGCAACACCGAGGCCTTCGATGCGCTGGCCGCCGCGCTGCATGCGCAAGGGCTGAACCCGCTGCCCGTGGCGCTCGACTCGCTGAAAGACCCGCTGTGCCTGTCCGCGTTGCGCGCGCTGTGCACCGAGCACGACGTGCAGCTGGTGCTCAACACCACCGCCTTCGCCGCGCTGGGGCAGGGCGTTTCGGATGAAAGCGGTGAGCCTCTGGCACTCGCGGGCGACGCCCCCGTGCTGCAGGTGATCGTGAGCGGCGGCAACCGCGAAGACTGGCTGGCCGACAGCCAGGGCCTGCGCCCACGCGACATCGCGATGCAGATTGCCCTGCCCGAGATGGACGGGCGCATCATCACGCGCGCCGTGAGCTTCAAGGGCCTGTCGCACCGCTGCGAACTCACGCAGACCGAGGTGGTGGGCTACCGCCCCGAGCCCGACCGCATCGCCTTCGTGGCCGAACTCGCGCGCCGCTGGTGCAGCCTGCGTCGCCTGCGCGCCGACGAGAAGCGCGTCGCGCTCATCCTCGCGAACTACCCCGGCAGCGAAGGCCGCATCGGCAGCGGCGTGGGGCTGGACACGCCGGCCTCGGTGATGGCCATCCTGCGCACGATGCAGGCAGAGGGCTACACGCTCGACACGCTGCCCGCGGACGGCGACGCGCTGATGCGCACGCTGCAGGAAGGCATCGCGAACGACCCCGCCCAATGGGCCGCGCGACCCGCGTGGCAGAGCTACGCGCTCGCCGACTACCGCACGCGCCTGGCGGCGCTGCCCGAGGGCATGGCCGCCGCCATCGACGCGCAATGGGGCCCGCCCGAGCACGACCCGATGCTGCGCCAGGGCCGTTTCATGATCGCCGGGCTGCGGCTGGGCCGCGTGTTCGTCGGCATCCAGCCGGCACGCGCCCTCGGCCCGCTGGGCCTGGCCGACTACGCGAGTTACCACGACGCCGAGCTGGTGCCGCCGCACAGTTATCTCGCGTTCTATTTCTGGCTGCGCGATGTGTTCGCCATCGACGCGGTCGTCCACGTCGGCAAGCACGGCAACCTCGAATGGCTGCCGGGCAAGAGCCTGGCGCTCGCGGCCACCTGCTGGCCCGACGCCATCCTCGGGCCGCTGCCCAACGTGTACCCCTTCATCGTCAACGACCCCGGCGAGGGCGCGCAGGCCAAGCGCCGCACGCAGGCCGTGATCGTCGACCACCTGATGCCGCCGCTCACGCGCGCCGAGAACCACGGCCCGCTGCAGGACCTGGAGCGGCAGGTCGACGAGTACTACGACGCGCTGCTGGTCGACGCGCGCCGCGCCAAGGTGCTGCGTGCGCAGATCCTCGCGACCGTGCGCGCCCAGCACCTGGTCGAAGAACTGGGCATGCCGGGCGCGGAAGACGATGCCGTGCTCGCGCGCGTCGATGCGTACCTGTGCGAACTGAAAGAGACCCAGATCCGTGACGGCCTGCATGTGTTCGGCGATTCGCCGCACGCGCGGTTGCGGCGCGACACGCTGCTCGCGCTCGCGCGCTTTCCGGCCGGCGACGGCGCGGGCGAGAACGCCGGGCTGCTCGGCGCGCTCGCGGCGGACCTGCTGCCCGACGACGCCTTCGACCCGCTCGACATCGACGCGGCGAAGCCCTGGCAGGGCGCGCGGCCTGCGTTGCTGGCGGCCGTGAGCGACGAGGCGTGGCGGCATCAGGGCGACACGCGCGAGCGGTTGGAGCTGCTGGCGCAGCAGCTGCTCGAAGCGAACAGCTGTCCGCCCGATCTGCCGCGTACTGCTGCCGTGATGGGGCGCATCGCGCACCGTCTCGCGCCCGCGCTCGATGCGTGTGGCGCCGAAGAACTGCGTCAGCTCTCGCGCGCACTGCAAGGCCGCTTCGTGCCGCCGGGCCCCAGCGGCTCGCCCTCGCGCGGCCGGCCCGACGTGCTACCGACCGGGCGCAACTTCTACGCGGTCGACACGCGCGCCATCCCCACGCCCACGGCCTGGATGCTCGGGCTCAAGTCGGCCGCGCAGCTGGTCGAACGCCACCTGCAGGAGCACGGCGACTACCCCGTGGCGCTGGGCCTGTCGGTCTGGGGCACGGCCACCATGCGCACCGGCGGCGACGACCTGGCGCAGGCCTTCGCGCTCATCGGCGTGAGGCCCAAGTGGGCGCCGGGCAGCCAGCGCGTGGTCGATTTCGAAGTGCTGCCAACGGTCGGCATCGGCCGTCCGCGCATCGATGTCACGCTGCGCATCTCGGGCTTCTTCCGCGACGCCTTTCCCAATGCCGTGCAGATGTTCGACGCGGCCGTGCAGGCCGTGGCCGCGCAGGAAGACGAAGACGCCGAGCGCAACCCGATCCGCGCACGCATCCTGCGCGAGGCCGCCGCGCTCGAAGCGCAGGGCGTGGCGCCCGGCGAGGCACGCACGCAGGCCGGCTGGCGCGTGTTCGGTTCCGCGCCCGGCAGCTACGGCTCGGGCCTGCAGCCGCTGTTCGACCATGGCGACTGGCAGACCGACGACGATCTGTCGAAGGCCTACGTCGGCGGCAGCGCCCACGCCTACGGGCAGGGCAGCGACGGCGTGCCGGCGGGCGATGCGCTGGTGCGCCGGCTGCGCGCCATGAACGTCGTGCTGCAGAACCAGGACAGCCGCGAGCACGACCTGCTCGACTCCAACGACTACTACCAGTTCCAGGGCGGCATGGCCGCCGCCGTGCGCCACCTGAGCGGGCAGCAGCCTGCCATGTACCACGGCGACCACGGCAACCCGCAGGCGCCGCGCGTGCGCACGCTGAAGGAAGAAATCAGCCGCGTGATCCGTTCGCGCGTGGTCAACCCGAAGTGGATCGACGGCGTGAAGCGCCACGGCTACAAGGGCGCCTTCGAGATGGCCGCCACGGTCGACTACCTCTTCGGCTTCGATGCCACCGCGCGCGTGGTGGGCGACCACCAGTACGCGATGGTGGCCGACGCCTACGTGCTCGACGAGGCCACCCGCGACTTCGTGAACGCGCACAATCCGCGCGCGCTGCAGGACATGCTCAACCGCCTGCTCGAAGCCATGCAGCGCGGCCTCTGGCAGTCGCCCGGCGACTACAAGGACCAATTGGAAAACCTGCTGCTCGACCACGAGCAGCAGATGGAAGGAAGCCCCCGATGACCACAGCCGCCCCGATGCCGGTGCCGTTCCCCTTTGCCGCGATCGCCGGCCAGCCGCAGCTGCGCCAGGCGCTGCTGCTGGCCGCGGTCGATCCCGCGCTGGGCGGCGTGCTCATCGAAGGCCCGCGCGGCACCGCCAAGACCACGGCCGCGCGCGCGCTCGCCGAGCTGCTGCCCGGCGCGCCCTTCGTCACGCTGCCGCTGGGCGCGAGCCTCGAAAGCCTCGTGGGCACGCTCGACCTCGGGCAGGCGCTGGCCGGCCATGAACTGAAGTTTGCGCCGGGCCTGCTGGCGCGCGCGCATGGCGGCGTGCTGTACGTCGACGAGATCAACCTGCTGCCCGACGCGCTCATCGACTCGCTGCTCGACGCGGCGGCCAGCGGCGTCAACGTGGTGGAGCGCGACGGCATCTCGCACCGGCATGCCGCGCGCTTCGTGCTCGTGGGCACCATGAACCCGGAAGAGGGCACGCTGCGTCCGCAGCTGCTCGATCGTTTCGGCCTGTGCGTGCGGCTGCGCAACCTGCAGGACGCGGCCGAGCGTCAGGCCATCGTGCGTGCGCGGCTGGCTTTCGATGCCGATCCGCAAGGCTTCCGTGCGGCACATGCGAAGGAGGAGGCCGAACTTGCGGCGGCGCTGGTGCGTGCGCGCGCCCTCGTGGCGGACGCGGCGGCCCTGCCGTACGGCGATACGGTGCACGAAGCCGTCGGCGCGCTGTGCATTGAGGCCGGCGTGGACGGCCTGCGTGCCGACCTCGTGATGCTGCGCTCCGCGCGTGCGCTCGCGGCGTGGGAAGGCGCGGCATCGATCACTGACGACCACGTGCAGCGCGTGGCCGAGGCGGTGCTGCTGCACCGGCGCCATCCAGCGGCCGAAGCGGCGGCGGCGCCTCCCATGGCGTCGCCCGCACCTCATCGCAATCCGGGCGATGCAACCGCACGCGATGCCGGCGACGGCGATTGGGGCGCGATGCCGCCCGAGCCTGTCGGCATCGAGCGCGTGAAGCCGCTGCGCCCGCTGATCTCCACCCAGCAGGCCACCCCAAAAAAAGCCTGAGCCTCCGGGACGCCGCACCCGCTGGCGCACGCCAGGGTGACCGGAGGCAGGGCACGCAACGGGACGCCTGGCACGGCGCCGCCGCGCCCGGCACGGCGTTCGACTGGCCGCGCACGCTCGTCGCCCGCGGCGCGGACCGGCTGCAGGCCGCGCACCTGCGCCATCGCCCGCAGGAGGCGCGCAGCGGCGCGTTGCATTGCTTCCTGCTCGACTGCTCGGCTTCGATGCGCCACGACGGCCAGTTGGCGCGGGCCAAGGGCCAGCTGCTCGCGTTGATGCAGGAGGCCTACCAGCGACGCGACCATGTGGCGCTGCTGTGCTTTGCCGGCGACGTGGTCGAACTGCGCCTGCCGCCGCGCCGCGCCAGCGCCTGGAACGACGACTGGGTTGCGCCCATCGCGGCCGGTGGCGGCACGCCGCTGGCACTCGGCGTGCTGCGCGCGCAGCAGTTGCTGGCGAAGCACGAGGCCCGCCAGCGCTGGCTCTGGCTGCTGACGGACGGCCGCAGCAACGAAAGCCCCGCGCGCCCCGCCGCGGCGGACGTCGCCTGCGTGATGGACTTCGAACGCGCCCGCACGCCGCTGCACCGGGCGCGGCAGCTGGCCGCGCAGTGGGACGCGCGCTACCTCAGCGCCTGAATCACAGGATTGCGGGGCGCGCCTCGGCATCCACCGATCGACTTGGAGCGCGCAGGGACATCCGCTGCACGGCATGCCTGTGCACGCGGCGCCTTCGATACTGCCGCGCTCTCAACGAAAGGAAGCCCATGCCCGTCACTCCCCGCCGCGTGGTGCGCGAAGGCGCGTTCAAGCACATCATTGCCGACGGTGTGCAGGTCGGCGACACCATTTATCTCTCGGGCCAGGTGAGCGTGGACGAGGAGGGACGCACCGTCGGCGCCGGCGACATCGCGGCCCAGGTGCGGCAGGCCTACGCCAACGTGCGCAGCGTGCTCGCATCCTTCGGTGCCTCGATGGCCGACGTGGTGGACGAAACCCTGTTCGTCACCGACATCGACGGCTTCCTCGGCCAGGCCGAGGCGCTGTTCGCCTTGCGCGCCGAGATGTTCGGTGGCGAGCCGCAGATCTCGCAGACGCTGGTGCAGGTGGCGCGGCTGGGCAGCCCGGATTGGCTGATCGAGATCAAGTGCATCGCCAGAACAGCTGCAGCCTGAAGGGCTGAAGGCCTGTTCCGCCAGGCAGTTCGGGTACCGTATGGCATGCGTCCGAAACCCCGTCTCCTGGCCCTTGCGTTGACCCTGGCCATGCCTGCCGCCTTGGCCCAAACCGAGCCGGCCGTGCAGCCCTTGAGTGCCGAAGAGTGCAAGGCGCAGGAAGCCGTGCTGGAGCGCGACATGGCCCTGGCCCGTTCGCGCGGCCAGATGCTGCGCCGGCGCGAGCTGGCCGACACCCTGAGCGCGCTGCAGCAGCGCTGCCAGGCGCTGGCGCCGATGAGCCGCGAAGCGCGCATCGAGAAACTGGAACGCGAGATCCGCGCGTTGCGCACCGAGCTCGAACGCGCGGAGGCGCAATTGCGCAGCGTGAAGAGCGAGTCGCCCTGAGCTACGTCACCAGGGCAGCTCGCTGAGCGGTCTGCGCGGATCTGAAACAGCCGGCGCCACATCGGCGGGGGTGGCCGGCCCGTCTTTCTCCGCCACGGCTTCCACCGGCGCCAGCATCGTCCCGCGGCAGTTCGGCGAGCCGCAATGGCAGGGGTACTTCGACGGCGGCGAGCCGTCGTCGGCCGTCAGCGAATAGTCGATGAAGAGCTCGTCGCCGGCCTCCACCGCCTCCATCGTCTGGAAGCGCAGCACCATCTCGCCCGCCTCGTCGTACTCCTCGACCGCCTCGCAGTTCGGCTCGCACGAATGGTTCAGGTGGCGCGTGGCGTTGCCGCCCTTGGCGCCGTCGATGGTCTCGCCGGTCGTCAGCGTGAACAGGTAGGTGAGCTGGTCGTCCCAGAGCTTGGAGGCGACTTCCTGCTTGGTGTAGCGGCGGCCTTCGTACAGGCCCAGGAAGGCTTCGGCCGGCAGGTCGCGCGTGGCGAAGGCGCCCAGGCCATGCACGCCGCTGGGGCCCACGCGAATGAAAGGGGTGGACGAGGTTCGCTTGGGGGACTTCATGAACGGGCGGGGCGCGAGGAATCGGAAGAAAAGGTGGGCTGGGGCTGGAGTGTCGCGGTCATCTCGATCTGGCGTATGACAACGGTGGCGCCGCGTGCGGCCAGGGCGCGGTGCATCGGGCTGCCCTCGGGCTCGTCGACCAGCCGCCAGCGCGCGCCGGGGCGTGCCTGCGCGAGTGCGTCGAGCAAGGCATGGGCCGAGGCTTCGTCGGGCGCGGCGGCGTCCAGCAGCATGTGCAGCGGCAAGGCCGGCGGCAGGAGGATGGCGTAGCCGCCCGTGGCCGTGCCGAGGGCTACGGCACCGTCGTGGGCCAGCGCGCCTTGCACGGTCGGCCACTCGCGGCGCCAGGTGGGGCGCGAGAGGGCGGTGCAGGCCGCATGCAGGGCGGCGAGCGCGTTGGTGCCGGGCGCTGTCGAAGCTGCATCGGCACGAGGCTCGAAGCTGCCTTCGAGCACCTCGAGCGTGCGGGTTTCGACGAAGCCCGCCTGCCGGTAGAGCTGCCGCGCCGGGTTCTGCTCGATGACTTCGAGCTGCACCTGCATGACGCCGGCTGCCGACAGGTCGCGCAGCTGCGCGTCGATGAGCTGCTTCGCCAGCCCCCGGCGGCGCTGCGCGCTCGCGATGCCGAAGCCCGCGAGGTAGGCACGCGAACCGCGCCGACCGACGAGCGAGAGGCCACAGGCGTTGCCGTCGGCGACGATCACGCGCGAGAGCGCCAGGTCGGCCTCGGCGCGCCGCACGTGCCGCTCGAACATCGCGCGGTCGAACGCGATCGGCACGAAGTAGTCTTCGTAGGCGCGATTCCAGAGCGCGGTGAGTTCGTCGGTGCCGAAGTTCGCGGCGGGAACGATGTCGAAGTTCATGGCGTGCCGAAGATCAGTTGCGCGGCGCATCCAGCGACGCAAGGCAATTCACGATGGCGTCGGCCGCCTCGTCAAGCCGGGGGCCGGGCCGCATCATCAGGTCGAAGCGCGCCGAGGCAAAGCTGCAGACGCGCCCGCGCTGGATGGCCGACATGGCCGACCAGCCGGGGCGCCCCGCCATGGCCGAGATTTCGCCGAGGGCCGAGACCATCAGCACGTCGGGGTTGGCGCGCACCACGAACTCGGGGTTCATTCGGGGGAAGGGGCCGAGCGAGCCCGGCACCGCGTTGGCCAGGCCCAGGCGCGCCAGGGTCTCGCCGATGAAGGAGCTTTCGCTCGCCGCCGCCACGCCGCCGTGCACCTCGAAGTACACGCGCCG
This sequence comes from Variovorax sp. GW821-FHT09D07, assembly GCF_059416345.1. NCBI lineage: Bacteria > Pseudomonadati > Pseudomonadota > Betaproteobacteria > Burkholderiales > Comamonadaceae > Variovorax > Variovorax sp. GW821-FHT09D07. Next base: position 790,011 of record NZ_JBWKOY010000001.1, on the reverse strand, counting down.
CCCCTGCCAGTTCAGCGGCACGCGGGCGCGCGCCGCGTTCAGCCGGGCATCGAGGCTGCGCCAGAAGGCCTCGCCCGCACCCGGCTTGCCGGTGGCGCGGGCCACGGTTTCCATCACGCGGCGCATGTCGGCATGGGTCTTGGCGTCGAGCGCCAGCACCTTGATGCCCAAGCGCTCCAGCGCCTCGGCGGCGCGGCTGCGCGGGCGCAGCAGCACGAGGTCGGGCTTGAGCGCGACGATGCGCTCGATGTTCGCGTCGTCCATGCCGCCCACCTGCGGCAGGCCCTTCACCGCCGCCGGCCAGTTGGCGTGGCGGTCGATGCCCACGAGCCGGTCGCAGGCGTCGAGCGCGCAGACCGTCTCGGTGAGCGAGGGCATCAGCGACACGATGCGCCTGGCGGGCGCCTGCAATTCGAGCACCCGGCCACGGTCGTCTTCCAGGCGGATGGCGCCGGCATGCGCCGCCGGGCCGAGGCCCAGTGCCACGAAGGCCGCGGCCCGCGCGATGTGGCGCACGGCGGTGGAAGCAAAGGGTGGGCGCTGGGGCAGGGCGTTGGAAGTCATCGGGGCGGGCGGAGTCAGCCCGCTATTGTCGCGGCGCTTGCATCCGCAGCTGGCGCGCCGCTTCTTCCGCCCGTGCGTCGTCCACTTCGCGCAGCACGTTGCTGAGGTCGACCGGGCCGGTCTCGCGCACGAAGGTGCCCGTGAGCTCGGTCTCGGGCCGCAGCAGGCCCCGCTCGTAGAGCTGCCAGATCTCGTCGCCGTAGTGCGTCTGCAGCAGCGCGGGCGCGTACTGCCCGAAGAAGTTGCGCAGGTTCTCCACGTCGCGCAGCAGCATGCGCTTGGCGTGGTTGTTGCCGGCTGCGTCCACGGCCTGCGGCAGGTCGATGATCACCGGGCCGTCCTCGGCCAGCAGCACGTTGAACTCCGACAGGTCGCCGTGCACGATGCCCGCGCAGAGCATGCGCATCACTTCCTTGAGCAGGCTGGCGTGGTGGCGCAGCGCATCGTCGGGCGAGAAGGCCACGTCGTTCAGGCGCGGGGCGGCATCGCCGTTGGCGTCGGTCACCAGGTCCATGAGCAGCACGCCTTCGAGGAAGTTGTGCGGCGTGGGCACGCGCACGCCGGCCGCGGCCAGGCGGTAGAGCGCATCGACCTCGGCGCTTTGCCAGATGGCCTCGGTCACCTTGCGGCCGAAGCGCGTGCCCTTGGCCATGGCGCGCGCCTCGCGGGTGTTCTTCACGCGGCGGTTCTCGGTGTAGTCGACGGCCTGGCGAAAGCTGCGCTTGTCGGCTTCCTTGTAGATCTTGGCGCAGCGCGTTTCCTCGCCACAGCGCACGACATAGACCATGGCTTCCTTGCCGCTCATGAGCTGGCGCACGACGCTGTCGATCAGCCCTTCGTCGACGAGGGATTGCAGTCTTTGGGGTGTCTTCATGCGTGCGCCTCCGGCACAGCCAGGGGGCGGGTCGAGAGGAAGGCCCTCAGGCTTTCCGTGCCGATCTGGTAGGCGCCATCATGCCTGTGCGGGGCAAAGCCCAGCTGGTGGTTGATGGCGAGCATGGGTGCATTGACCTCCGCGTTCTGCGTGACGGCGATCACCACCTCGGGATGCCGCTCGCGCACGAGCTGCAACATGATCGCCTTCACGCCCTTGGCCAGTCCCCTGCCGCGCCAGGCGCGGGCCACGCCGGTGAGGCGCTGGAACATGCGGTCGGGGTACAGCTGGTTCCAGCTGGCGTCGCACACGGCGGCCACGTCGTCGTTGGCGTCGCGCAGCAGCACGAGAAAGTGCTCGCCGCCGCGCCGGTCGATTTCGGCGTACCAGGCGAGGAAGCCTTCCAGCTCGAAGCGCAGGGGCGCGCGTTCCAGCGCGCTGGTGGGCGCGTCTTCGAGCAGCGCGGACAGCGGCGCCATCAGCGTGGCCAGCCGATCGAAGGGCACGCGGCCTGCGTGGATCTCCAGGCGCAGCCCGTGCGTGGGCGCGAGGGCGTCGGCGCGCCAGCGTGCGAGCGCCGCCCAGTCGAGGCCGGCGAAGGCCATGCGGTTCTCGATGCTGCGGTGCTTTTCGGTCGCGCCGATGGCCGCGAGGAACGCTCGGCCTTCCGGCAAGTGGGCCTTGAAGGTCGCGGTGGTGGGGCGCGCGTCTCCATCAGCGCCAGAAGCCGGTGCAGCAAGGTGCTGGCCACGCCCTGTCGTTGGTGCGATCGCAGCACGCCGCCCCACACGTCGATGAAAGGCGCGAAGGTCGCGTAGTCGGGCGAGCCTTCGCGGCGCACGCCCATGTTGAGGCTGCCGACGATGCGCCCCTGTGCGTCCCGCGCGAAGGCGCGGTGCACCACGTGCAGCGGCGTGTGCTGGCGCACGTCCTGCTGGGTGTGGGCGTCGTCGGGCTGCGGCTCGCCCGGAAAGTCTTCGTCGTGGCGCTGGCGCCAGTAGGCCAGGGCCTGCGCCCATTCTTCAGCGGACGCCCGCTGCGGATCGAAAGAAGAAGTCGTGAACTGCCGCGCATCGGCGGCACGGGTTTCAAGCATGGTGAGCCTTGATTCGAAAAGGGAACGGACCGCGCGCGGCACTCATGTGCCGGCGTGGCGTTGTCTGAATCGGACGGCGTGTCGCGGCAGGACACCGCGAGGGTCGAACGGGCTGGCTGGTGGTGCCTTCAGCGGCACCTGGAGCGTGGAAAGCGCTTCAGCAGCAGTTCGGATGCGACCCGACGAACCGTACGTGGGAGGGAGAGTGAATAGCAGTGTCTTCCATCGCGCACCTCCAGTCCGGTTTGTTGATCGAGGCGTCGAATGTAGCGAGGTTCGCGCGGTCTGTGAAGTGCAAGGCGCGTGCGGCAGAATCCAAAAACCAACAGGGAGATGCCATGAATCCGAAGAAGATCTTCGACGCGGCGGGCGAAGCCGATGTCGACACGGTGCGCGCCTGCATCGCGGCCGGGGCCGACCTGGCCGCCGTGAACAAGCAGGGCTTCACCGCGTTGCAATGTGCCGCGGCGGGTACGAACGAAGCCGAGCTCGAACCGATCCTCGCCGTGCTGCAACTGCTGCTCGAGGCCGGCAGCCCGCTCGAATACACCGGCACCGGCGGCCGCACCGCGCTGTACCTCGCGGCCGAGTTCTCGCCGACCACGGAGCCGGTGCAACTGCTCATCGACGCGGGCGCGAACCCCGACGTGCGCGACAGCCACGGCAACCACATCACGGAGAACGCGATGGAGGAAGAGGTCGCGCAGCTGCTGTCGCGCATCACCGGCCACGCGCTGCCCGAACCGCCGCCGCCCGAGCCTGACCCGGTGAAGATGAGCGCCGCGCAATGGCGCGCCGCCGAGGCACGCATCGCCGACGTGTTCGCCGCGCTGACGCAGGCGGGCCTGGTCGCGCTGCAGGACGCGGGCGACACGCAGTCCGACGGCTTCTCCGATTGCTCCGAAGCGTTCCGCGAACGCGGCGGCAAGAAGGCCGGCGTGCACGGCTTCTGCTTCTACACGCGGCAGGACCAGAACCGCGCCAAGCGCACCAGCCAGCTCTCGCTCGCGTTCTGGGGCGCGCCCGAGGGCGGCGATGCGGACATGCAGCGCGTCGGCGAACTGGTGGTCGGCCAGTTCCGCGGCGCGGGCTTCGAGGTGCGCTGGAACGGCGCGTCGTCGATGCGACCCGAAGTCGATCTGCGCGCGTAAGCCTCAACCCAACGCCGCGCGCAGCCGGGTCGCGAGCTGGCGCGCCTGGGTGGGCGAGGCGACGTTGGTGAAACCCATCAGCAGCCCCTGGCTTTCAACGGCCGTGGTGCCCCGGGCCGACAGCGGCTGGCAGTTGAGGCCGGCCGCTTGCGCGCGGCGGGCCAGCACCACGTCGCTGTTGCGGCGCCCCTCGAAGCGCGCGATCAGGTGCATGCCGCCGGCCTGCAGGTCGATGCGCACGCTGTCGCCGAAGGCCTTGTGCAAGGCCTCGACCAGCAGGGCGCGGCGGCGCGCGTAGAGCAGGCGCATCTTCTTCAGGTGGCGCGAGAAATGGCCGTCGCGCATGAAGTCGGCCACCGTGGCCTGCGTGATCTGCGGGCAGCCGTTGGACGCGATGCGCGCCGCGTCCTCGAAGCGTTCGCGCAGCGATTCGGGCACCACCAGGTAACCCAGCGCGAGGCCCGGGTAGAGCACCTTCGAGAAGCTGCCCGCGTACAGCACGCGGTCGTGCCCGTCGAGGCTCTTGAGCGCGGGCAGCGGCGCGCCGGCGTAGCGGTACTCGCCGTCGTAGTCGTCCTCGACGATCCAGGCCTTGGCGCGCGAGGCCCAGTCGAGCAGCTGCAGCCGGCGCGCCAGCGACATCGACATGCCCAGCGGCGCCTGGTGCGAGGGCGTGACGACCGCCATGCGCGCCTTCGGCGAGCGGCGCACACCTCGCGCGACGGCCAGGCCTTCGTCGTCCACCGGCACGGGCACCACGCGATGGCCGGCGCTGTGCAGCACGTCGCGCGTGGGCGCGTACCCCGGGTCTTCGATCCACACGCGGTCGTCCCGGGCGAGCAGCGTGCGTGCCACCAGCGCCAGCGACGCGCGGTAGCCGCCAGTGACGAAGACCTGCGCCGGCTGGCAGGCCACGCCACGCGACACCCGCAGGTAGGCCGCGATGGCCTCGCGCAGCGGCGCATGGCCTGCGGGGTCGCCGTAGAACAGGTCGGCCGCGCCCATGGCGCGCGCACGGCGGGCCATCAGCCGCGCCCAGAGCTTGCGAGGAAAGGCGTCGAGCGCCGGGATGCCGAGTTGCAGCGGTGGCGGGGCGGTGGGGCCAGCCAGTGCGGGCGCATCCGCGACGGGGCGCGAACCGGCGCGCACCGGCCGCTGCACCGGCAGCGACGGCGACACCACCGTGCCCGCCTGTCCCTGCGCGCAGAAATAGCCTTCGCCCGCGAGCTGGCTGTAGGCCGCTTCCACCGTGCCGCGCGCCACGCCCAGCTCGCTGGCTAGGCTGCGCGCCGACGCTACGCGGTCGCCGGGGCGAAGCACGCCGTGTTCGATGGCCGTGCGAAAGCGCTCGTAGACCTGGCGATGCAGCGGAGTCGCCGTCGAGCGGTCGATGCCGGGGAAGGCGTTGTTTGGCGGTTTTGTCATGGCCCAGTCATTTTGACGATTCTTGGTTCTTTCGTCTGGTGCATCCCGATCCTAAGCTCGTGGCTTCGAACAGCCAGCAGGAAAGAAGGACACGCAATGGGCGAGAAGGTATTCGTAGCGGGCGCGACCGGGGCCGTGGGCTCGGCGCTGATCCCGCTGCTGGTCGAGGCCGGCCACACGGTGCATGGCGGCACTCGCCGGGCCGAGCGTGCGGCGGCGCTGGAGGCACGCGGTGCCACGCCGGTCGTCGTCGATGTGTTCGACGCGCAGGCCTTGCGCGACGCGCTGGTGCGCATCGCGCCCACGGTGGTCATCCACCAGCTCACCGATCTGCCCCGGGACCTGGACCCGGCGCTCATGGCCGAAGCGGTGGTGCGCAATGCGCGCGTGCGCATCGAGGGCACGCGGCACCTCGTGGCGGCGGCGCTGGCGGCCGGTGCGAAGCAGCTGATTGCGCAGAGCATCGCCTGGGCCTATGCGCCCGGGCCGACGCCGCACACCGAGGACGATCCGCTCGACCTCGGGGCCGAAGGCGGTCGCCGCATCAGCATCGACGGCGTGGCGGCGCTGGAGCGCAGCGTGCTGGGTGCCGTCGGCCTCACGGGCACGGTGCTGCGCTACGGGCAGCTGCATGGGCCGGGCACCTCGAACGCGGCACCGAAGGGCGCGAGCCCGGTGCATGTCGAGGCCGCGGCCTGGGCAGCGCTGCTCGCGATGCGGCATGCGCGCGGCGGCATCTTCAACATCGCGGAGGACAGCGCCGAGGTCAGCAGCGAGAAGGCAAGGCGCGAACTGGCGTGGCATGCGGCGCTGCGGTTGTCGCAGGAGGTCGTGTCGTGAAGGCCGAACGCTGGCATCGCACGCCGTCGATCGGCGCGGGCCTCGCGGGGCTGTCGCTGGTGCTCGCCGCCGGCTGGGCGCTGATGCCGCGCACCGGCCAGCAGGAGGCCGTGCAGTGGTTCGCCGACGTGTGCAGCGCGGTGGCGCGGCCGATGTTCGCGTCCGCCCCCGTGCCTGCGGGCTCGGAGGCCACTGCGCGGCCGGCGACGCAGGTCAAGGTGCTGTCGTGCGAGGCGCTGCCGCATGTGCCCGGCAAGTCGGTGACGACGGTGCTGGTCGACTTTCCGCCGCTGGCCTATTCGCCCGCGCACCGGCACCCGGGCTCGGTGACCGCGATCATTGTCGAGGGCACCATCCGCTCGCAACTGGGCGGCGGCCCGGTGGGCACCTTCAAGAGCGGTGAGACCTTCTTCGAGCCGCCGAACACGCTGCACATGTTCGCGGAGAACCCCGACCCGGTGAAGCCCGCGAAGCTGATGGCGGTGTTCGTGACCGACAGCAATTGCGGCCCGCTGCTGCTGCCGCCCTGAGCGGCCCCGGATCGCGCAAGGGCTCCGGCGCCTGCCGCGCCAGGCGCGTTTAGAGTCCGGCGATGACCCTGACCTATGCATACCTCGCTGTCGCGATCGTCGTCGAAGTGCTCGCGACCAGCTTCCTCAAGGCCTCGGACAGCTTCACCCAGCTCTGGCCCAGCGTGGCCACGGTGGTGGGCTACGCCGTGTCGTTCTACTTTCTCTCGCTCGCCCTGCGCGTGCTGCCCACCGGCATCGCCTACGCGATCTGGTCGGGCGTGGGCATCGTGCTGATCTCGGTGGTGAGCTGGCTCTGGTTCGGCCAGACGCTCGATGCGCCGGCCATCGTCGGGCTGGGGCTCATCATCGCGGGCGTGGTGGTGGTCAACGTGTTCTCGAAGTCGGTGGGGCACTGAGGCATGGGCACTGTCGAACAGCTGCTGCCCCGGTTGCCCGCCGGCACGACATGGATGCGGGCCAGCGAGGGCGAGTCGGGCGATGCGGTGTTCCGCCGCAGCGACGGCGCGGCCTTCGCGAAGGTGTCGCTCGGTGCGGGCGCCGCGCAGCTCGACGAAGAACGCCGCCGCACCGAATGGCTCGCGCCGTACAACGTCGGCTCCGCGCGCGTGCTCGACTGGCGCGCGACGCCCGAGGGCGCCTGCCTGGTCACGGCCGCGGTGCCGGGCGTGCCGGCCAGCGACCTGCCGGCGGCCGAGCTGCTGCGCGCCTGGCCGTCGATGGCGCGGCGGCTGCGCGCGCTGCACGAGATTCCGGCGGGCGAGTGCCCGTTTGCGCGCCCGCTGTCAGCGATGTTCGACCGCGCGGCCGATGTCGTTGCACGCGGTGCGGTGAACCCGGAGTTCCTCGACCCCGACCAGCAGGACGTGCCGCCGCCGCTGCTGCTGGCGCGGTTGCACGCCGACCTGCCGCACAGGCTGGCACAGGAAGCGCAAGACCTCGTGGTGTGCCACGGCGATGCCTGCCTGCCGAACTTCCTCGTTGACCCGCAGACGCTGCAATGCACGGGCCTCATCGACGTGGGGCGGCTCGGCACGGCGGACCGGTATGTCGACCTGTCGCTGCTGCTGGGCAATGCGCGCGAGAGCTGGCGCGATGCGGCCGACGCGCGCGCCGCGCATGCCTTGCTGTTCGCGCAGTTGGGCATCGACGCGCCCGACGACGGCCGGCTCGATTTCTATCTTCGGCTCGACCCGCTGACCTGGGGTTGATGGCCACGCCGGCGCGCCGCATTGTTTCCTTTTCGGGAACGCCGTGGTTCTTTTTGCTGCGGGTTTTTACCTAGATCCCGCCGCACAATTCATCTCACGGACCGGCCCCCAAAAGCCGGGCCGGATGAACAGGCCCCGAGCGAGTTGGCCGCCCTTCGAGAAGAGGGACGGTGACCCACCCCAGACCGGTTCAAACCATCCAAGCAAACACTTGTACTACTGAACTGAATTGAAGAAGGAAACCGCCATGAACGCCTCGAAGATCCTCTCCGCCGTTGCTGTTGCCCTGATGGCCGTCGCCGGTGCCGCCCACGCTGAAACCTACGAAGGCGTGCATCGCCTGACCTCGGCCGCCAGCCGCGCCGACGTCGCCGCACAAGCCGTCGTGGCCGCGCACAGCGCCGACCCCTATGCGACCGGCGCCGAGGCAGGCCCCGCCCAGGTGTTCGTGTCGACCGTGAGCCGCGACGCCGTGCGCGCCCAGGCCGTGGTGGCCGCTCGCAGCGAGAACCCCTACAGCGAAGCCGTGACCTCCCGCGTGGCCCCGGTGCTGGCCAGCGGCCTGGACCGCGCCAGCGTGCGCGCCGAAGCCCGTGCCGCCGCACGCGGCGAAGCACTGCCGCTGTAATCGATCGGTCTGACAGGCAGGCACGCGCACTCGGCCCCACGGGGCGGGTGTCGGCGGGCCAGGGAAAGAAAAACCGGCCTTGCGAAAGCAAGGGCCGGTTTTTTCACGAACGGAGTGGGGCGGTCGTCAGAAGCAGCGTTCTTCGATCGTGCCCACGCGGTCCGGATAGAAGGCCACGTAATCCTTGATCGGCGCGACCGATTCATAGGGTGACTCGTAGGTCCACACGGCATTCACCGAGCGTTCGCCGCCGGCTGGAATGCTGTAGTAGGCGCACTCGCCCTTGTACGGGCAATAGGTCGCATGCGTGGTGCGCTCCAGCAGCGACATGCGCACGTCCTTGCGCGGAAGGTAATGCACCGTGCCGAAATGCGACTCTCGCAAGGTCAGCGCCTCGCGCGAGCTGGCAATGACATGGCCTCCCACCGACACCACCACGCGCAACGGATTCGGCGTGATGGTGATCGCATGGTCGGGGCCCGGAATCTTGACGGTGCGTTCTGGCGTAGCGAACATGGACAAGCTCCTTCGGACGAATCGGCGGATGCGCATCTTGCTGCGTTGTCGCGACGATTTGAAGTCTCCCGCGAATCCACCTGTTCCCGGCGTGGTTAAAGGCGGCCCGGCTCGAAAACCAAAGTTTCAGATTCGCTGTTTTTGCGGTGCACACCGAAGCCCGCGCGGCCCGGCGCGATGTGTTCGCGCAGCGTGAGCGCCGGAATTTCGTAGTCGCCACCGTTCTGTCGGCGGAATGCGATCGGGTCGGTGGACCACAGCGTGTCGAGCCGCTCGCCCAGCTCGCCGGTGATGCGTGCATAGGCTGCGGCATCGACTTTGCCCGTGCGGTGCACCACGAAGGGCGGCAGCACGTCGAAGCCCGGGTAGTAGAGGATGCCGTGGTGGATGGGAAACAGCAGGTCGTCCATCGGCCCGTTGATGCCGCGCGGGGCGTAGTGCGAGGCCCAGCCGCCGGTGGTCACCACCAGCATCGCGCGCTTGCCGGCCAACGTGCCTTCGCCGAAGCGGTCGCCCCAGTGTGTATCGGAATGTTCGCCCACGCCGTAGGCAAAGCCGTAGGCGTAGATGCGCTCGATCCAGCCCTTGAGGATGGCGGGCATCGAGTACCACCACAGCGGGAACTGCAGGATCACCGTGTCGGCCCACAGCAGCTTCTCCTGCTCGGCGGCGATGTCGGCGGTCTGCGTGCCGCCCTCGAAGGCGCGCAGCGAATCGAGCACGGGGTCGAAGGGCGCGGCGGTGTCGCGCGCGGGGAAGTCGTCGGCGTCGAGCGCCGGCTTCCAGCGCATCGCGTACAGGTCGGACACGCGCACGGAATGGCCCGCGCTCGTGAGGCGTTCGACCATGAAGCGGTGGAGCGAGCCGTTCAGCGAGGAGGCGGCTTCGGGATGGGCAAGGACCAGCAGGATGTTCACGGTGTCAAAGGGTTCGAGTGAAGATGCCCTCAGGTTAGGGATTGCCAAGCTATATTGGAAATGAATAGTTTGAATTCCAGGTATCGCCATGAACAATTTCAGCCGCATCGACCTCAACCTGCTGGTCACGCTCGACACCTTGCTGGCCGAGCGCAACGTGACCCGCGCGGCCGAGCGCCTGAACCTCTCGCAGCCCTCGGTGAGCGTGCAGCTCGCCAAGCTGCGCGAGCTCTTCGACGACCCGCTGCTCGTGCCCGCGCAGCGCGGCATGCGGCCCACCGCACGTGCCGACGAACTGCGCGAGCCGTTGCGCGAAGCGCTCGCCTCGCTGGGCCGCGCGGTGGCGCCCAGCCAGCCCTTCGACCCGGCCAAGGCGACCACCACCTGGCGCGTGGCCGCGGCCGACTACGCCGAGTCGGCCATCCTGCTGCCCGCGCTGGCCGGCCTGCGCGCGGCCGCGCCCCACACCCGGCTGGCCGTGGTCGAGGCCGTGCCGACGCGCATGGCGCGCCAACTCGAGCAGGCGGAGATCGACCTGTTCTTCCACACCAGCGTCGGCGCGCCACCGGGCCTGCACCGGCGCGTGCTGTTCCACGAGCGCTACGTGCTGGCCGGACGGGCAGGGCACCCGCGCCTGAAGCGCCGGCCCACGCTCGCGCAGTTCTGCGCGCTGGAGCATGTGGTGGTGTCGCTCAGTGGCGGCGGCTTTGCCGGCCCCACCGACGAGGCGCTGGCGGCGCAGGGCCTCACGCGGCGCGTGGCGCTGTCGGTGCCGCACTTTCTTTTCATGATGTCCGTGCTGGCCAGCACCGACATGGTCGCCATGCTGCCCGAGCGCCTGGCGCGCGGCGCACCGGGGCTGCGCGTGGTGGAGGCGCCGCTGGAGGTGCCGGGCTACGAGATGGCGATGCTGTGGCACGAGCGGCGGCATCGCGACCCGGGGCATCGGTGGCTGCGAGAGCAGATCGCCCGGAGCTTGTAGCCTCAGCTGGCGAGCCGGTCGCCCCCTTTGCCGGCGTCGGCTTTTCGCCATGACGGCGCAGAGCTTGCCGCTGCGGGCGTACAGTCGGCGCGTGGGCCTGTCGGGGCTCTCTCTGCACGAATGGAGGTCGAAGATGGCCCAGCACGCAATTACCGCTGTTCACTTCAAGGACGGAAAGGTGGACCTCGTCGCCATTCACCCGGTCGTGGAGAAGGAGTTCGGTTCGACGGAATTTTCCCTTGGCACCGCACAGCGCGTCAGCGTCGGCGAATGCGTCAAGCTCCTTGCGGCCGGCGAGGAGGTGTGCCTGGCCCGGCGCACTGAAAACCACGGCTGGGAAGTCATTTGCGACGCCCGGCTCTTGCCGGGCGGGACCGCTTTCGCTGGCGTCGACATCCTGGACCGTCCCACGGATGCCCTGCTGCAGCTTCCTGCGTGGGACTAGGTCACCGGGGGCCCGCGCTGAATGCACCTTTGAAGGGCCGCCAACAAGTCACCGACGATCGGTTCAGCCGGAGACACTCTTTGTGTGACGGAAGAAGTTCTCGGGGTCGTATCTGCGCTTGAGCGCCGCGAGTTTGTCCAGGTTGGCCCGGCCGTACGCGGCTTCGATGCGGTCCTGACCCTCTTCCTCCGTCAGGAAGTTGATGTAGGCCCCGCCTGTCGAGCAGGCGCGCGTCGCTTCGAAGCAGTCCCGCGCCCACTGGATGTGGATGTGGTCGTCGCCCGGCTTCTCCCAGGAGCCCGCGATGTTCAGCACATAGGCCGCGTCCCGGTTGCCTGCCGGCGAATGCCCGGCAGGCAGCTCGCCCAGCGCACCCTGGATCTGGAACAGGAGGATGGCCGAATGGGGCGACTGAATCCGGCCCGCATGCGTCACGGCGAGGTCGATGGTCCGCTGATCGATGCCTGGCAGGTAGTGCGACTTCCAGTAGTAGCGCCGTCCCTTGGGCTGCGTGGCGTCGAGCAGGCTCTGCATCTGCGTGTAGGGCCGGCGCGTCACGATGTCGGCCACCGGCTGGCCAAGCCTGCGCAGCGGTGCGATCAATGCTTCTCCCTCTTCGACCTTGCCGGTGTAGCAGACGAAGATGGCCACGATCGGCTTGCCGTGCATCTCTTTCGGGAGCCAGGGGGCCGGCGGCGCGATCCGCAGAACGGCCACGCTGGTCAGTTCGCGCGGGGCCTCTGCGCTGAACGCACGGTAGGCGTCGAGAACCTGCCGGGCGTCGTCGCCGCTCCATGCGATCGCACCGCCCAGGATTTCGGGGCCGACGGGAAAGAGCCGGTACTCGAAGGAGGTGACGATGCCGAAGTTGCCGCTGCCGCCACGCAGCGCCCAGAACAGGTCCTCGTTCTCGTCCGCAGACGCACGCACGACTTCGCCGCTGGCCGTCACGACCTCCATCGAGACCACGTTGTCGCAGGTCCAGCCGTGGCGACGCGTGAGGTAGCCGAATCCGCCGCCGACGGTGAGGCCTGCAATTCCGGTGGCAGACACAAAACCGAGCACGGCGGCGAGCCCGTGCAGCTGCGTCTCGCGGTCGACGTCGCCCAGCGTGCAGCCCGCTTGCGCGCGCGCCGTGCGACGCGCCGGATCGACCCAGACACCTCTGAGCAGCGACATGTCGATCATGAGGCCGCCCTCGCAGACCGCCAGCCCTGCGATGTTGTGGCCGCCGCCGCGCACGGAACTCAGAAGCCCGTGCTGGCGCGCGAACCGGACGGCCTGCACGACATCGACCGTGCCGGTGCAGCGCGCCACCAGGCCAGGGCGACGATCGATCATCGCGTTCCAGACCTTGCGCGACTCCTCGTAGGCCGGGTCCTCCGTGGTCAGCACCTGGCCTTTGAACGTGGCCTTGAACGACTGCAGGATCTCCGGCGAAAGGTCCACGGTCCCGCCGTCCATGCGTGTGAGTTGGATCGTCATGAGTCGTCTCCGAAAAGAGTGAGGAAGTCGGGGGGCAGCTTGCGCGTGACCCGGCGAGCGAACAAGTCCAGAATCTGAAGCGTTGCCGCTCTGGAGACGAGGCGATGGAAAACACCTACGGTCAGTTCTGCACCGTCGCCAGGGGGGCCGAGGTGTTGTGCGAGCGATGGACGCCGCTGGTCGTGCGCGAGTTGCTGTGCGGCAGCAAGCGCTTCAACGACCTGCATCGCGGCGTCCCGCGAATGTCCACCAGCCTGCTGGCGCAGCGGCTTCATCGCCTCGAGGAGTTCGGTGTCGTGCGCCGCAACACCGTCGGCAAGGTGTGGGAATACAGCCTCACCGAGGCCGGCGAGGAACTTCGGCCCATCGTCATGGCGCTGGGCCATTGGGGTGCGCAATGGATCGGCAGCCGCCTGCGCGACGACGAACTGGATGCGGGCCTGCTCATGTGGGACATGCGCCGGTTCGCGTGCATCCAGGAGTTCCCGCCCCGACCCGTGATCATCCACTTCCAGCTGCGCGACGCACGAACGCGCGAGCGCACGTGGTGGCTCGTGGTGGAGGACGGCGTGGCTGATCTGTGCCGCGACGACCCGGGGCGCGAGCTGACGCTCGTGGTGGATGCCTCCGTGCGCGCCTTGACCGAAGTTTGGACGGGCGATCGCACGCCTGCGCAGGCGCTTCAGTCGCGCGAGATCCGTGTCGATGGGGCGAGGTGCGACGCGCAAGACTTGTGGCGGTGGCTGGGCACCAGCGTGTTCGCCTCGACGCGTCGCGCTGCGGGACGGAAGTTGCCGGACGGCCAATCTCTGGCGCCGTAGCAGCTCACGGCGAGCCAGCTACGCCGGTGCAAGGTCCTCGTGGATGCACAGGAAGTTGCCTTCCGTGTCCTTGAACCACGCCGCCTTTTCCGAACCGAGCACGCAGACATGGTCGACCGTCTTCAGGTCGGGAAAGTCGTAGTCCTCGAACACCACGCCGGCGCGCTTCAGCTTGTCGATGCTGGCGGCGATGTCCGGCACCTGGAAGCTGATCGCCGTGTGGTCGGCCTTGGTGCCCTCGGGTTTGGGGAACAGCGCCAGCGTGCTGCCGCCCACCGTGTAGACGAACTTGCCGTCGGGCCGCAAGCCACCGGCCTTCAGGCCCAGGCAGCCCTCGTAGAAAGCGCGCGCGCGGTCCATGTCCTTCACCGGAAGCATGGTCGTGACAGACGAGTTGGACAGCATGGTGGGTCCTTTCGCACAGTTCGGCGCAGCGGGTGCCGCTTGGCGGCATGGCCTTGGCTGGCCGGGCGGTGGTCAGCTTACGCCTGAGGCGGGTGCGATGCCAGTGCGGTGGGTAACCTGTTTGGTGACGCGAGGCCCTTCGCGAACTCGCCTCAGGTGTTCAGGAAGCAGCGCGTCGTCGCCATCATCCGCACGTTTTTCGTCGAGTTGACGGAGGGCGTGTGCAAGAGGCGCAGGTCCATCAGGAAGACATCGCCTGCGCGCCCTGACATCTCGACGAGGTCGATGCCCAGTGGATGGAGGCTCTGCGCCAGGTCGCCGGTCGTCTTCAGAAGCTGCCTCAGCTCGGAGGCCGCAACGCGCCCCGGTGTGCCGACGCGATGCGACCCGGCCAACGCCAGCGTCGCGCCGCCGCCGGGTGCCACGTCGTCGATCAGGAAGAAGGCCTGGATTCCCGGCAGCGGATCTTGCGGTCGGGCCGAGACGTCGACGTGCCAGTTCAGGCCCGTGAGGGTTGAGGCGCCTTGAAGGGGCGGGGACAGCAGCAGCTGCGTGTCCTGGATGGCGGTCGGGGCGCGCCCACCGAGTCGGGTGACGCAGTCGATCAGCGCCGGCGTCACCAGCGCTTCATGCACGCCGGGCACCTTGACGAGTGCCGACAGCTTGCCGATCTGCTGGAAGACGGGGAGTTTGTGCAGCGCGCCGGGCAGGCTCTTTCCACCGGACAAGGCTTTCAGGCGTTTGATCTCGTCGAGCAGTTTCTGCCGCAGGCCCGCGATCTGCTTTTGCGGATGGAAGCCTTCCAACCGCACATAGCCTTTGTCGGTGAAGAAGTCGGTGTGAGAGGGAGTCATGGCTTGAAGCGGCCGCGCAGTCCGCCAATGAACGTCGCGCGGCGTGGAAGCAAGAATACAAGAGCGGCTGCACAGGGCGGGCATGGCTAACATCGGCCCAAAGCAGATCAAGGAGGACGCAGGATGACGGTGGTGGCAGAGACTTTGCGGATGGCGACGCTGCAGCAGCTCGGCGCGTCCGCGCCCTTGGTGCAATTGGCGATGGGCGAGTGCCTCCATGAAGTGTTCCGCACGGTCTGCCTGGGGCCGCCGTTCCTTGCGTACCACGGTGCCCGCGCACCCGACGGGCCGCCATGGGTTCCGCTGTGGGATCGCGGCAGCCGGGTGACGGGCCTGCGCGCGCATCCGGATGGCCTGGAGTTCGTCGAGTTCAGCGTGGAAGACCCTCGCGCGTTCGAGCGGATCGCGTTGACCGAGCAAGGCTTCTGGGTGACCCGGTTCGACGTGCTGTATGAAAACGATGTGCCCGAGAGCGTCCTGCACGAGGCCGCACGGCGGGTCGGGTTCCGGTATCTGGATCAGCACCTGGCTGCGAGGGAAGAGGCCGAGGAGCGACTGAGCACCTTCAGCGATCACCGCCTGTGGCTGCAAGGCCTCGTGGCGGACATCGATCGACAGGCCAGCGAGGCCTGACCGCAGTGTTCACACGAAACCTCTCCTTTCATTGGTGCATCGCCCTCGCATCAGCTCTCATGCTCCACATGCCGGCGCACCCGGCCGAGGCCGAACCCGCTCGCGACACGACGTCCGCGCAAGCGCAGATCCCGTTCTTCGATGCCGTGGAGCGCGGTCGCCTGCGCGAGGTCGAGGCATTTCTTGCGCAGGGCTTCGGTACCAACGATGTGCAGGGCTACGGTTTCAATGTGGGCGACTCCCCGTTGATGAAGGCCGCGCAGCAAGGCAACGCGCAGATGGTGAAGTTTCTGCTGCGTCGCCATGCCGATGTGAACTACCGCAATGCCAACGACGGCGAGACGGCGCTGTTGCGTGCAGCCAAGTTCGCGGGCTCTGGCGGCATCAGCGACACGCACGCCATCGACTTCCGCCAGACCCTGGCGCTGCTGCTGAAGGCGGGCGCGAACCCCGACACGCCCGATCGCAACGGCGGCCTTCCGTTGTTCTTCGCGCCCACGACCTGGGTCATTCAGGCGCTGCTGGCTGCGGGCGCGGACCCCAATGCTGCGACCAGTAACCCACCGCTGATCGAGCACGCACACGACCCTGCGCGCGTGCGGCTGCTGCTGGCCGCTGGCGCGCGGCCGGATGTGCGCGATGCGCAGGGCGCTTCGGCGCTGGCGATGGCAGCTGAGAAGGGCCGCCTTGCAAGCGTCCGGCAGCTCCTGGCGGTCATGTCGCCGGATGCGGTGCGGGGCGCCGATGCCGATGGGCACAACGCGCTCGATGCGGCGGCCAGGGGTGGCGATGGGAGGATCGTTCGCCTGCTGCTGGCGCAGGGCCTGCCGGCGACCGAGCGCGCCGTGCGTGCAGCGGCGACGCAGGGGCATCTGCAGGCCGCCCGCCTGCTGCACCGGGCCATGGACCCGCCGCAGTGGCCGCCCCTCGAAGCGGGAGCACCGGCCGAGGCACGGGTCTATCTGCTGATCCTGCAGCAGAGGCCGCAGGAGGCCCTGGCCGCCTACCGCGCCTTCGAGACGGTCGCTTGCGGACGCATGACGCCGTTGGCGTCGGCGGTCGATGCCGGCAATGTGGAGGCCGTGCGCGCCTTGCTGGCCCTGGGCGTCGACGTGAACCACCAGACCCCCGCGCCGTTGCGCAGCGAGCTGGTGCCGCAGCCGCAGACCTCGTCGGGGCTGCCCCGCCTGGTCCATGTGCTGCCGCCTCCTTGCAACGACGCTTCGCTCGCACCGCAGGCAGGTTCACCGACGTTGCTGCAGGCCGCGTTGCCTGTCGGCCGGTTGCCGTTCGCACCCGCGCCCGGCACTGAAAGCGCCTTGCCGCAAGCGGGGTTCTGGACGGACAACGCCCTGATGCGCGCCGTGGCGCGCAACCACCTCGAGATCGCACGGTTGCTGGTGGCGGCAGGTGCCGATCCGGCGCTGCGAAGCCACTACCCGCCGCACGCATCGGCGCAAGCATGGCTGCAGACGCGCCCGCCATCGCATGGCGCGTCGCTGGCCGCATGGAAGAAATTGCTGAAGCTGAGTCGGCCCTGAGATGCAAACCCTGTCGCTCGATATCCGAGGTTGGCTTTGGTAGATTCCGCCACTCCGATCTCCACCGACAGGAGCGCTTCATGAGTACACAAAAAGAACTGCATCGCGGCCGCCTGATCGACCACATCGGACTGGTCGTTCGCGATCTGGCGGCCAGCAAGGCCTTCTACAGCGCCGTCTTCGAGGCGCTGAAGATCCCGATGGGCGGCTCGGACGCGCGCAACTTCTGGGCCGACGAGCTGTTCGTCTCCGCGCCTGGCAGCGAGGAAGTGCAGGGCGAAGTGACCGGGCGCCACCACATCGCATTCCAGGCGCAGGACCGGGCCATGGTGGACGCCTTCTACCGGGCCGCATTGGCGCACGGAGGCCGGGACAACGGCCCGCCAGGTGAACGCGCCTACCACCCGGGCTACTACGCGGCGTTCGTGCTGGACCCGGACGGCAACAACATCGAGGCCGTGTTCCACGGCGAGGCCGATCGCAGTGCGGCTTCGGTGCGGATCAGGTTCTGATCGCTCCCGGTACGTCGTCCCGAAGCCATCGCTAGTAGAGGTAAACCGCCCCCCGATTGACAGCGCTGTTGTCCGCCTGATCGCCACCGATGCCGGTTGCGGCGCTGCTTTCTCCTCGCGCCCCCACCGCGATCGTCCGGCCGTCTGCCGTGATGTCGATGGCCTCGCCGAACAGATCGCCGCTTCCCGTGTTGGAGGCCTTCAGATACTTCGCATGGGCGAACTGCGCGCCGGCCAGGCGATACACGTGGACCGCGCCGGACCCCGGGGCCGCGCCTTGCGTCGTGTCGGCATCGACTCCCGTTCCACTGCTCGAATCACCGCGCGCGGCGATCGCCAGGGCGGTGCCGTCCTGCGTGAGCGCCAGGCCGAACCCACCGAACATGGCGTCCGGCGTGAGCTGGGGCGCCGGGATCGTCTGGGCGAGGGCGTAGGTGCCCGCGTTGCGCCGGAACACATGGGCGACGCCGGCGCGAGACACGCCCGCAACCGACGCGTTGCGCGTGCCGATGATCACCGTGTTGCCATCGCCCGAGATGGCGGTGCTGGCGCCGAACAGATCGTGGAGGGTGGGCACCGGTGCCTTGAGGTAGGCCCGCTTGGTCCATGTGCCCGTGCCGGTGTCGTAGCCATAGACGAATGCCGCGCCGGCATTGGACACGCTGGTGTCGGTTTCATCGGTGAGCGAGCCGCTGGGCTCGTACTGCGCGCCCACCACGATCGTGCTGCCATCGGCCGAGATCTTTGCTTGCACGCCGAACAGCGAACCCGGCTGCGCATGCTCGGGTTCGATGGTGGCTTCCCGGGCCCAGGTGCCGCCCGTCTTGCGGTACACGTGAAAGCTTCCACCCCTGGCGCTGAAGTACTCCGAGACCACGACCACCGTGCCGTCCCGCGAGATGCCGAGGAACGCGCCGAAGTTGCCTATGAAACGCGGGGCTGGCGGGTTCCACTCGTCGGCCTGCGTCCAGCCCGAGGGGGTTCTCGAGAACACCTTCACCAGGCCCTGGTCGCCAAACGCCCCATCGTGGCCAGGCATGCCCACGAGCAAGGTGCCGTCGTCCGAGACGACTGGGTTGGGAACGCTCCCCACCTGGAAGCCCAGCGTTTGCACCCACTGCCACTGGCCCGCGCTGCGCGTGAACAGCTCCAGGGTGGCCCCATCGCCCACGGCCATGGCACTGCCGTCCGGGGACAGGGCAAGGCCTCGGCCGAAGGCGTGGGCGCCGGTGGACGTCGACTTGAAATAGCCGATCGCCCGGTTGCCATCCGGCGTGACCGGCAGCGACCAGGGGCTGCAGCCATTGGCATTGCAGGCCTGCAGCGCATGGCGCCATGCGGCCGGTGGCTGGGTCAGCGCCAGTTCCTGCCGCGCGTAGGTGGTGCTGCCGAGGTTGTCCGCCACCACCGTGAAGCTGCCTGTCGCGCCCGGGTCTTCACCCAGCCGGTAGTAGGTGGCGTTGGCGACGGCCGGCCAGCTGAACAGGAACGACTTGGGCGCATAGCCCACGCTGGGCGCGGCGGGAATCGGCGGCGGCTGCAACGACGGGTCGGCGGCGCACTGGGCCACCACCGAGGTGACGGCCGCGTTGACCGTGCCGCTGGCGCCGGTGAGCTTGCACAGCAGCCCGGCCGGTTGCGTGTGCACGGTCACGTCGTACGTCGCGCCTTCGGGCACGGCCTGCGCGAACGCGAAGTGGCCATCGGCCGTGAGGCTCAACGGGTCCGCACCGTTGTTGCGCAGCACCAGTGTTCCGCCCGCCAGGCCCGAGAGCGTGCCGCCCACCGTGTGCGTGATGGCCGCGCAGATCACGCGCACGTCGGTGACGGCGGCCGAGGCCGTGCCCTGGCCCGCGCTCACCGCGCAGGTCTGCCCCTGCGGTTGCCGGGCGATGCTCACTGCGTAGGGATTGCCGGCCGTCACCGGCTCGGTGAAGCGGAAGGCGCCGTCGGCCTCGAGGGTGAGATCGTCCTTGCCGTTGTTGCGCAGCACCAGCGTGCCGTTCAATCCCGAGACGCTGCCGCCGATGGGGTAGCTCGCGGCCGGCACATCGGGCTGCACAGGCACCACAGGCATCCATCCGATGCCGCCACCCCCGCCGTTGCCTCCGCCCCCGCATGCCGCCAGCACCAGTGCGGCCATCCATGCCGCATGCCTCGCAGCAAGGCGCTGCAGACCCCTCGATTGAATCACTCGCCCACCTCGTCTCGTTTGGTGACGAGATGCTATGCAGCGAGGCGGGCGCTGGAAATCCCAAGAAACTGGTAGACCCGAAGAACCACGCGGCTCACAGCCTGGGCGTGTACTTCACCGTGAACAGCACATTGCGCGGATCGCCGTAGTTGTTGTTCCCGTTGGCCTCGCTGTAGGCCGGGATGTAGTAGCGCTTGTCGAAGATGTTGTTGATGTTGACGGCGAGCGCCACCTCCGGCGTCAGCTGGTAGGCCAGACGCGCGCTCCACACGGCGAAGCCGGGCACCTTGTACGTGCGGTCGTAGCCCAGCGTGTGGCTCTGGATGCTGAAGCCGCCGCCCACGCTGAGCCGGCTCCAGTCGCCGGGCAACTGGTAGTTGGTCCACACGCGCAGCATGTGCTTGGGCGTCCACTGGCTGAAGATCTTGCCCTTGTTGTCCGGGTCTTCGAGGAACTTGGTGGTGTTGTAGGTGTAGCCCGCCGTGAGCTGCAGCCGCGGCGCGACCTCGCCGCTGACCTCGGCCTCGAAGCCCTGGCTGCGCACCTTGCCCGACGACTTGGAGCAATACCAGCCGTCGCAGGCAAAGCCGCCGTCGCGGTCGGTCACGGCGCGGTTGGTGTGGTTGTAGCGGAACACGGCCAGCGAGGTGTTCAGGCGGCCGTCCATCAGCTCGCCCTTCAGGCCCACCTCGTAGTTGCTGCCGATGATGGGCTTGAGCCCGTCGCCCGAGACGGTGCGCTCGGTCTGCGGCTCGAACACGTCGGTGTAGCTCGCGTAGGCCGACCATTGCTTGTTGAGCGCAAACACGAGGCCGACGTACGGGGTCACTTCGCCCGACGTGCTGACGGTGCTCGTGAAGCCCGCGGACTGGCTCGAGTAGAGGTAGTCGTACCAGCTCAGGCGCGCGCCGACGATGGCCGTGAGCGGCTCGGCCAGCTGGGCGCGCCAGCTGCCGTAGATGCCCTTTTGCCGCACGTCGTAGTGCGTGTGGCTCTTTCCGCCGCCGGCGGCCATGATGGTGTCGTAGTTCTGCGCCGGGCGGTTGTGGTCGATGGCGAAGATGTTGCCGCCGCCGCTGAACCGGCGCGCATACCGGTCGGTTGACTCGAACTTCGAGTAGTTGGCGCCGATGGTCAGGTCGTGCTGCATCGACAGTGCGTCGAAGCGTCCGCGCAGGTAGACGTCGAAGCCGAGCTTGCGCGAATCGAAGCGGGTGTCCCAGTCGGCGAAGTTCAGCCCGCTGCCGTCGGTTTGCACGTCGCCGTGCATGCGCTGGTGCTGCGCGCTGTTCTTCTCGTTCATGCCGAGCGCGGAGAACTTCAGCTTCCACTTGTCGTTGAAGCGGTGCTCGGCGTCGACATACACCGTGGTCTGCTCGATGTCGCTGTGGTTCCACAGGGCGCCCGTGAACACGGAGCGCGGCAGGCCGATGTCGGTGCCGTCCGGGTAGCGCGGAAAACCGCGCAGCATCGGACGCCCCTTGGCGTGCGAGTGGCTCACGCCGAAGCCGACGGTGGTGTCGGGGGAAATGTCGTAGTCGATGGCGCCGTAGAGCGAGCGCGTCTTGCGCCACACGTAGTCGGTGAACGAGTGGCTGCGGTCTTCGTCGACCACCACGCGGCCGCGCAGCGTGCCTTCGGCATTGAGCGGACCGCCGGCGTCGAGTTGCGCGCCGTAGTGGTCCCACGAGCCCGCCTTGCCGGTGAGCGTGAGCGTCTTCTCGGGCTGGCCGCGCTTGCGCACGAGGTTGATTGCGCCGCCCGGGCTGCCGGTGCCTTGCAGCAGGCCCGAGGCGCCGCGCAGCACCTCCACGCGGTCGAAGAACACCGTGTCTTCGGTGGCCCAGTTGCCCAGCGAGTACATGTTGCGCGGCACGGGCACGCCGTCGTATTGCCAGGCGTCGATCTGGAAGCCGCGCGACGTGAGGACCATGCCCGGGCCCACGCCCTTGACGCCCACCACGCCCGTGACGTTGTTGACCGCGTCGCGCAGGTCGACGAGACCCTGGTCGTCCATGCGCTGGCGCGTGATCACGCTCACCGACTGGGGAATGTCCTTGAGCGCCTGCTCGCCCTTGCCGAGCGTCAGCGCGCGCGCCGTGTACGAGCGCGTGCCTTCGGTGGTGGCGCTGCGTTCGGCCTCGGCCGTGACGGTGACCGGTGCGAGCGTGGTGCTGCCATCGGCGCCGGTGTCCGCAGGGCCGCCGATGCTCGAGCGACGCAGCGCATACGCGCCGCCCGCGCCACCCGCCGCCTCGAGGCCCGAGCCGGCCAACAGCCGCGCGAAGCCTTCGCCCACGGCATGCTGGCCCTGCAGGCCGGGCGAGCGCTTGCCCTGCGCGAGGGCAGGCGGAATCGTGATGCTCACGCCGGCGGAGGCAGCGAAGCTCGACAGGGCCTCGTCGAGTGGGCCGGGCGCGATGTTGTAGGCCTTGCGTGTTTCGGCCTGCGTGGCCGGTGCGTTGGGCACACCCGGCGTCTGCGCGGCGACCGTCCCGGTGGCGGCGCACGCCATGGCGAACAACGCGCCATGCACGGCGAGCGACAGTGCACGCAACGAGACGGTGTCGGAATCAAGGGGGGACGGTCGGCGACGGGCCATGGATTTCTCTCTCTCCTGCAAGGGTGTGAAGTTGCTGTTCCTCAAGGCTTCACACGCGAGGAAAGAAAAGGGGACAGGCCGCGACAGAAAAAATCGCAACGGCCGAAACCATCGCCGGCACCCGATGCCTCAACCGCCCGGCGCCACCACCGTGACCCAGTAGCGCGTGCGAAAGAGCACGTCCACCGGCAAGGCCTGCGGCAGGCTGTCGAGCACCGGGCCCGTGTCGCGCAGCTGGAACACGCCCGACACGCGCAGGTCGGCCACAGCCGGATCGCAGCGCAGCACGCCGGGCCGGTAGCGGCCCAGCTCGGCGAGGAAGTCGTGCAGCCGCATGCTCCTGGCGCGCAGGACACCGCGCGACCAATCGTCGGCATCGGCATCTGCCGCCGTGATCTCGCCGATGGCCGCCGAAGAGAACATGGCCTGCTCGCCGGCACGCACCACCGCCGCGAGGCTGCGCGCGTGCTCGGGGCGAACCTCGACCGCGCCGTCGAGCACCGTCAGATGACTGCGATCGCCTTCGTGCTGCCGGACCACGAAGCGCGTGCCCAGCGCACGCAGGCGCCCCTGCGCGGTCTCGACGATGAAGGGGCGGTAGGAGGCGTCGGAGGAGGGCACGGCATCGGGTGCCGTGTCGATGAGTATTTCGCCCGCATGCAGCCGCACGACGCGCTGCGTCGCGCCGTAGGCCACGTCGATGGCCGTTGCGGTGTTGAGCTGGATGCGCGTGCCGTCGGCCAGTCGCAGTTCGCGGCGCTCGCCCGTGGCGGTGCGGTGGTCGGCCAGCCATTCGCGCGCCGGTGATGCGCGCCACGCCAGCCAACCGGCGGGCGCTGCGGTCAGCAGCACGGCGAGTGCCTTGGCGGCGGTGCGGCGGTCGCTGCGCACCGCGCGGCCCAGCACCGGCATCGACAGTGCGCCCGGCAGCCTGCCGAACTTGCCGCTGACTTGCTCGGCGCGCTGCCAGGCCACTTCGTGCGCGGGGTCGGCCGCTCGCCAGCGTGTCCATTGCGTGCGATCGGCCGCCGTGGCTTCGCCCGACTGCAGCAGGACGAACCATTGCGCCGCCTGCAGGGCGACGGCCTTGTCGACCCCGACCGCCATCGTGCGTTGCACCGTCACGCGACGAGCAGGATGCAGCGGGCCATGGCCTCGGCCATGTAGCGCTTGACGGTGCGCTCGCTCACGCCCAGCTTCGCGGCGATCTCCGCATAGCCCAGCCCTTCGAGCTGCGCCATCAGGAAGGCCTGGCGCACCGGCGGCGCCAAGCCGTCGAGCATGGCGTCGATCTCCTGCAGGGTTTCGAGAATGATCGCCTGCTGCTCGGGCGAGGGCGCGAGCGGCTCGGGCAATGCGCTCAGCGCATCGAGGTACGCCTGCTCCAGCGAACGCCGGCGGTACAGGTTGGCCAGCAGGCGCTTGGCGACGACCGTCAGGTAGGCACGCGGCTCCCGCAATTGCCAGTCGCACTGCTTCTCGGGCGTGTGGTCTGGCGCGGTGAGGATGCGCAGGAAGGTGTCTTGTGCGAGGTCTGCCGCATCGAAGGCATTGCCGAGCTTCCTGCGCAGCCAGCCCTGCAACCACCCATGGTGCTCGCTATAGAGGGTGTGGATGTGCGGGTGCAGAGCGGGATCGGCGGCCATGGCGGACGTAGTGCGGTGGCCAAGCCATCCAAATAAGAATTATTCTCATTGTATGACGACTGTGCACCAATGGCTACGTTCGGGGCTGCTGCACCAACTGAAGTTCGTTGCCGGCGGGGTCGCGCAGCGTGGCGAGGATGCCGCCCCAGGACTGCGGCTCGGGGAGGCCGCTGAAGGTCACGCCGCGTGACGAGAGTTCGGTGTACTTCGACTGGATGTTGTCCACGTCGAAAGACAGGCCTGCGAAGCGGCCTACCAAGGCCAGGTCTTCCGGTGGGGCATCTGCTTCGACACTTTCGACCACAAGGCTCATGGGTCCTGCGTCGAACACGCAAAAGCCCTGTTCGCGTCCGTCGGCCTTCAGGGGCAGGCCGAGGATCTCTTCATAGAAGCGGGCGGCGAGGGCGAGGTCCTGGACGAAGATGCGGGCGGTGTGAAGCTGCATGGTGTCTCCTGGGTGAGGACGAGGTGTGTACTGTCGAAGGGCAACAGATCGAGATGACCACTTGCCCTCGGTTGGGCATTGAGGTCAGGCCCAACCCGACGCATTGCGCAAGCGTATGCCACTGGCATGCAGCGTGCTGTTCCAGACGCCACGCAAGGGCAGCAACGAGTCGACAACCCGCAACTCGGTGTGGCTGTCGTTCAAGGCCAGGGGAAGATTCGCGATTCTTTCGCAGCCCAGCGGACGCACCACGTTTCGACTGACGAACATGCCTGCGTCGTCAATGCACTCGAACGAGTGGACGGGAAACTCGTAGCGGAAGATCGAGCCAGATCGATGGCGGTCCACCCAGGCTCGCTCTATGAAAGCAATGGCCTGTACGCCGCACGGAAGATCGCCCATCCACGCCATTCGATCATCGGGACTCGATGCCGAGTGCGCCCAGACAACGATGCGCGGGCACTCTCGCGGAAAGAGATACAGCCGCTGGTGATCGGCATCGATGGCCCACACGAGCGGGCTGTTGAGCCATTCCTGACCGGGTTTGCGAAGTGCCGGCTGGCGTACAGAGCGTGGCGTGAACTGGTCGATCTGACCGTCTTCGCTGAAGTGAAAGAGGCGCATGTCGGGGAGTCAAAGGTCGACTCGAGTCGTCGCGGCGAAAAGGCCGCCCGCTCGCATGACCGTGAGCCGAAGGTATGCATTCTTGGCGCCGATGGCGCGTGCTATTTTTTCGCAAGAAACGCTGCAACCAAGGCATTCGCATGCCCATGACCCATCTGGTGCTGGGTCTTGAGCTGGCTCACGAGCTCCATGTGCTTCAGCGGGCCCGCAGCCTGAAGAATGTCCATCCAATGCGCGATCGGTTGGCCGTAGGTCTTCTCGATGGAGGGGAAGTACGAGGCGGGTCCTTTTACCTTGGCGGTCTCGGTCATGGGCGGTTCTTTCGCAGGTGGAGAGTGATATTCGTGCAACCGTGGGAGGGCATTCTTACAGCTGCCAGCTCCTGTTGCTGGCATTGGGCTGGATCAGGTCCCACATGTTCCCGCACAGGTCCTTGAACACCGCCACGACCCCGTGCGGTTGCTCCTCCGGCGGGCGGACGAACTCGACGCCTGCGGCCTTGTACTTTTCGTAGTCTCGCCAGAAGTCGTCCGTGTAGAGGAACAGGAACACACGGCCGCCGGCCTGGTCGCCGATGGCGCGTTGCTGTTCTGGCGCCGATGCTTGCGCCAGGAGAAGGCAGGCCCCTTGTCCGCCTTGCGGTTTGACCACGACCCAGCGCTTTCCTTGCGCAGGCACGGGCGTGTCTTCGACGAGTTCGAAGCCGAGTGTGCCGACGAAGAATTCGAGTGCCTTGTCGTAGTCGGGGACCACCAAGGAGATGAGGCCGAGTGATTGGTGCATGGGTTGTGGTCGGAAGAATCAGGGACGGCAATAGGATCAATCGCTCATGTGCGACCCTAGTCCATGCGCAAATGGTATCGGAGTAAGTGGCCCATACCGGCTGTATGAATTCCTCCATCGCTGATGCTCGGCGGGCCAATCTCGTCTGCTTGTTGGCGGCTTCCTGTTGTTCTGGTCGTGAGATCGGAGCGTAAGGGAGCTTCGGCAATCCTTGGGATCAGCTCAGAGGATGTGTGTGCCTCGTGCTCGGATACGATCAACCTTCAGTTTTGCAGAGGCATAGCAGTCCGCAAATCGACTTGCATTCTCGGGAAGTGACGCCAAAGAAAAGAAAATTGCAAAGGCCTCTTCCACGATGTCCCTGTGCCTCTCTCTCAGCATTTTGAATACTTGGCGCTGAGATATTTCAGGGCTGCCGGCAGCACGCCACCGTTCATTTAGATGGGCTACCCGCTCGATGGATGCTCGGCGCGAGCATCGCTCCTCAATGTATTGCACTAGCGTTTTTTCAAACCACTGCTCGGCGGCGGCGGCAAACCAAGTGCCGGCCGACAGCCGCTGCTGCTGCAACTGCCTGACCGCTTCACCAACGTCGGGGTTTCGTAGAAACTCCCGATAGAAGCCTTGCAAACCAGAGCGGATTTCGTAAGGACTAATTTCAGCCGTTGAAGAGATTAGCGCATAGCACGGGGCGGGCTCGATCGGAGCCATGTGACTACTGAAATATGCTCCAAAGCAAGCGGACACGATCGCCACGAGGTTGAAATTGGTAGCGATGTTGACGCGGCTCAACGCCCTGCTCAGGTCGGCCCAAGACAGCATGCTGCTGTTTGCAAACTCAAGCCCGTGGTTTTGATCCCCATGGCACTCAATTTGAACGACTGGCCGCATGCCTCGTTCTCCATCTTCCTCTAGTTGGCTTATAAGCCGCAAAAAGTCGAGGTAGCTTTCGCAGTTGATGAGCTCTACAGATACCGGAAGCCCCTGGCTTTGCATCTCCACGCTAATGAAGTCGGCCATCTGCTTGCCGGTTTGCGTCTCATGCGGTTCCAGCGATTGGACGATCACCACGTGGTTAAAACGGAAACCGCTTATCCTCCCCTTGGGTACGAGCTTCCATGTTTCGTTGTCGGTCATGGTCGTGTTCTCACAAAGCTCAATGCGATCAGGCATCTGGACCAAGCACGGCCTGATGTGTCGCAGGCGACACCGATACCCGACTGCCGATTGGAACGGCTGCTTTATCGACATCGAGCAAAGATATGACCACACGCCACGCCCGCTTTCGCTGCTCCTCGGAAGGAGCATTGCCAAAGTTGAAGTGCATGATATGAAGCTGAGCCCGCGCTGAGATTTTCTTGCCGTCTGGGGTGGCAACAACAACCTGTTCCGAGATGTTCTTCCAGCCATCCCGTACTGGGAAATCAGGCACCAAAGTCAGGCCGATACCCGAAAGCTGAAATCGTTCTTCTACGGTCAGCAGTTCGAATAGTTTCAATGAATTGAACTCCTGCAACGCATCGTCGGTCTTGGCCGAAAATCCAGTCGGTCAGTGACGGGACAGGTCTTAATAGCGTACTTCATAGGACTTCCGTACAACCTTCAGGCTTGAACACCCGCGTGGTCGATGCCGGAAAATTTTCAAGCTTGGCCGCTGGCCGCGACGGGCGCGGGACCAGCTCTCCGCCGCAGTTCGGGCATGTGCCTGTGAGGCGTTGGTTCGCGCAATCACTGCAGAACGTGCACTCGAAAGAACAGATGCGGGCATCGGCCGAATCCGACGGCAAGTCTCGGTCGCAGCATTCACACCCGGGGCGCATTTGGAGCATGGCGAAACCTCAGAGAGCGTTTTGTCAGTCGAGCTTAAACGAAGGCAAGGTGGCCGATGACGGAAGTCAGTCCGCCGATCCAACGGGCTTGAGTGCAAGGCTCATCGGCTGCACCATCAGATTCGAGTGTTCCCGCAGCGGCTCCAACGCGCCATCGGGGCGGAAGCCGCACCCCATGTACAGGCGCATCGCGGGCGTGTCTGCGACTGTGACTCCCAGGCCCACGCGCTTCATCCCCGCGCGCGCGGCCCAGGAAACCGCCGCTTCGAGCAAAGCGCGACCGGCTCCCATGCCTCGTGATGCGGGGTCGACCCACATCTGGAAAAGATGGGCGACAGCCGGTTCATCACTGGACAACTTGCACCAGATCAGACCGCATGCGTCGTTGCGGTTGAACGCGAAAAGCACACGGTCTTTCCCGGACGAAGTTGCCGCGGCAATGCGGGCGGACCACATCGCATCGGTTCTCGTGGCCTCTGCTTCGTATGTGCTTCCGAAGGCGTCCGGGGAATCGAGCAACGCCCGCAGGCGCAGGTCTCGATAGGTCTTCCATTCATCGGGTTTCGCTGGTTGCACCGAGATCTCTACGGTCGGGTTCATGGACGATCGTTCATTCAAAAAAATACTAGCGAATGCCGCGACGCATGCGGTTCAAGCGGCTGCTCATGATCCACGCAACCACCGGCCCGATCACCATGCCAGCCAGGCAGCTCCACACAACGACATGGCTCTTGAGTTCCAGCAGCCAGGTGAGCATCGGGTACTGCGCCGCCACGGCGTCCGGGAAGCTCCACCAATAGGAAGCGCCGCGGCTGGAGCCCGTGCGATGTTTGGTGCCGTCGAGCCAGTAGGCGGCCAACGGTGCAAGGCCCAGATAGGCAAACATCGCCGCCCAGGGCCCGAGCACGATGGCGCCCAGGAAGGCGTCGATGAAACGGGAGCGCATCGATTTACCGTTCACGCATGCGCCGCCAGATCAGGTCCGCCGCCTCGCTCGCACTCACCAGCGCCGAGTCGATGACCAGGCGGCTCGTGCCCCAGGCCTCGTAGTCATGCCCAAGCACAGCCTCCCAGCTCGGCAACGCAAAGCCCGCAATGTCGGCCTCCCGGTTCTCCACGCGCCTGCGATGTTCAACGACGTCAGAGCACACGACCTCGATCTCCACCAGATGCGACGAGGTCTCCGCCGCCACGGCCCGCCACGCCTCACGCGTGACCGGCAGCGGGTTGACGCAATCAGCAACCACGGACATGCCGAGCGCAAGGTTGGACCGAGCCAGCGCGTAGGCCACGACGTAGCCCGCCGGGCCCACGTCGTCAGTGTGCCCGCTTGCGGTTTTCAGTGCGTGCTCGATGGCGTCGATGCGCAGGTACACCGACGGGGCGCGCGCCACGAGTTCGCGCGCGATCGTGGTCTTGCCTGTGCCGGGCAGTCCGCTCAGGACGATCAGGGCTCGATGTTCCGAAGTCGATCTCATGGAAGGGGAAGGGGATGGCGTCTGCGAAGGGCCGTTCGTCGGCGATCGTACCCACCGTTCGGTCATGCGGGCCCGTCGATTCGTCAGATCAGCGGCACCGTCGCTTCCTTCAGCACCCGCAGCACGAAGTGCGACTTGCTATGGCGAATGCCGGGGATCTTGTAGAGCTTCTCGCGCAGCAGTCGCTCGTAGTCGCGCGTGTCGCGCACGGCGATGCGGATGTAGTAGTCGTAGTCGCCCGACACGAGGTAGGCCTCCTGGATCTCGGGAATGGTGGCGAGGGTGCGGCCGAAGTCGTACAGGGTTTCGTCGGTGTGGCTCTCGAGCGTGACCTGCACGATGACCGAATCGTGGTACCCCAGCTTGGCCGGGTCGACGTCGACGGTGTAGCGCTTGATGACGCCCGAGGCCTCGAGCTTCTTGATGCGCGTCCAGCAACTGGTGGGCGACAGGCCGACCTCGTTGCCGATCTCCTGCAGGGTCTTGCGCGAGTCGAGCAGCAGCACCCGCAGGATCGCCAGATCGGTCTTGTCGAAAGATCCTTCGCTGTCTGTCGATGTTTGGCGATTGGTTTTCATGTTTCGAGCTCAAACGGCCAAAAGAAAGAAGCAAATTCTGCCTCAAGAGCGGAAGAATTGACGGCATGCGACTGCTCGACCTTCCCCCCACATCCTCGCCCTCCCTCTCGCCGGCCATGCCCGAGACCCCACCCCGCGTGCGCAACGGCGCCGAAGCGCTGCTCGACACGCTGGTCGAGTGCGGCGTCGACACGATCTTCGGCTACCCCGGCGGCGCGGCGCTGCCGCTGTACGACGCGCTGCACGGCGAACCCCGGCTGCGCCATGTGCTGGTGCGCCACGAGCAGGCGGCGGTGCACGCGGCCGAGGGCTATGCGCGCAGCACGGGCCGCGTCGGCGTGGTGCTGGTCACCTCGGGGCCGGGCGTGGGCAACACGATCACGGGGCTGCTCGACGCGATGAGCGATTCGGTGCCGGTGCTGTGCATCAGCGGGCAGGTGTCGACGGCGGTGATCGGCACGCAGGCTTTCCAGGAAAGCGATGCGCTGGGCATGTCGCGTCCGGTGACCAAGTGGAACCGGCAGGTTCGCGCGGCCGACGACGTGCCCGCGCTGGTGCGCCGCGCGCTCGACATCGCCACCACCGGCCGCCCCGGTCCGGTGCTGCTCGACGTGCCGAAGGACATCCAGCTGATGCGCCTCACGCACGGCGCCGCGCCGGCCCCGCTGCGCGCGCTGCGCACGGGCCGCGCGCCGTTGCCGCCGCGGGCGATGCTGCAGCGCGCCGCCGACCTGATCTCGACCGCGCGCCGGCCGGTGCTCTACGGCGGCGGCGGGCTCATCAACTCGGGGCCGGCGGCCTGCGAGGCGTTCACGCAGCTCGTGCATCGGCTGCACGCGCCGTGCACGCTCACGCTGATGGGGCTGGGCGCGTTCCCCGCGTCCGACCCGAAGTTCGTCGGCATGCTGGGCATGCACGGCATGCTCGAAGCCAACCTCGCGATGCACGAGGCCGACCTGGTGGTGTGCGTGGGCGCGCGTTTCGACGACCGCGTGACGGGCAAGCTCGACGAGTTCTGCCCGCACGCCCGCAAGATCCACATCGACATCGACCCCGGCAGCATCAACAAGGTGGTGCACGTCGACGTGCCGATGGTGGGCGACTGCGGCGCCATCGTCGAAGCGCTGTTGGGGCTGCTGCCCGAAGACTTTGCGCCCGAGCGGCTGGCGCCGTGGTGGGCGCGCATCGAGCGCTGGCGCGCCGAAGACTGCCTGGCCTTCACGCCGTCGGCCGAGGAGATCCTGCCGCAGCAGCTGATGTCGTCGCTGCAGCGCGCCATCGCGGGCCGCGACGCGATCGTCTCGACCGACGTGGGCCAGCACCAGATGTGGGCCGCGCAGTACCTGCGCTTCGACAGCCCGCGCCACTGGCTCACCTCGGGCGGCGCCGGCACCATGGGCTACGGGCTGCCCGCGGCCATCGGCGCGCAGATCGGCCACCCCGACGCGCTCACGGTGTGCGTGAGCGGCGACGCCTCGGTGCTGATGAACATCCAGGAGCTGTCGACGGCGATGCAGCACGGCACGGCCGTGAAGCTGGTGCTGAGCAACAACGGCTACATGGGCATGGTGCGCCAGTGGCAGGAGCTGAACCATGGCAACCGCCTGAGCCACAGCTGGAACGAGGCGCTGCCGGATTTCGTGGCGCTGGCGAAGGCTTTTGGGTGGGGCGCGCGGCGGGTGTCCGATCCGGCGGAGCTGGAAGAGGCGTTGGCCGAATGTCTGGCGAGCGACGGGCCGTTCTTTCTCGACGTGCAGGTGGCGGCGCAGGAGAACTGCTTCCCGATGATGCCGTCGGGGTGCGGGCACCACCGGGTGATGCTGGCGAAGGACCGGTGGTACGAGGGGGAGTGAGGGCAGGGGCCTGACAACATCGCGCGGCCTCCATCGCCGCTCACCGCCGAAGACGGCAGCTGACGCGGCGACGCGCTCGGCGCACGTCGCCGCAGCGCGCCGCAGCACGCTTCAGGGCGCCCGAACCGGCGTGACCTTGCGGATCACATTGCCGTAGGTGTCGGCGACATACAGCGTGCCCGCTGCATTGATCGTGAGCCCTTGCGGCTTATTGAACATGGCAGCCTTGCCGATGCCGTCTTGGCTACCCGGCGTACCCTCTTGGCCGGCGAGCGTGGAGACCACCCCTGCCGGTGTGATCCTGCGCAACAGGCTGTTCCCGAAATCGGCCACGTAGACATTGCCGTCCGCGTCGACAGTGACGCCGCGGGGATTGGAGAAAGTCGCGGAGTTGCCGGGGCCATCGGTGGCGCCGGGCGTCCCCGTCCCTGCAAGTGTCGTGACCACCCCGGCGGGGGTGATCTTGCGAATTCGATGGTTCTCGGAGTCGGCGACGTAGAGGTTGCCTGACGCATCGATGGCAATGTTGTAGCCGCGCCCGAATTTCGCGGCGGGTCCCGTGCCATCGGCAAAGCCCCGCGGGCTGCTGCCGGCAAGTGTGGTGACATTGAGGGCCGGGTCGATCTTGCGAACGACGCCGCCGCCATACTCCAGAACGTACAGATTGCCGGCAGCATCCACGGCCACCGAGATGGGCGCGTTGAAGGTGGCGGCGGTTCCGTTGCCATCGGTCGTGGTGTTCGTGCCATTGATGCCCGCCACCGTGGTCACATCGCCCGTCGGCGTGATCTTGAAGATTCGATGGCTTTGGGCGTCCGCGATGAAGACGGTGTCGTTCGCATCCACGGTGAGGTTGGTGGGGTCTGCGAACGGCGGGTTGGGGCCGTCGCCGGCAAACGTAGTGACGTCGGCCTCGGGCGAAATCTTGCGCACGAAACTGTTTCCCCAGTCGCCGATGAGCAGACCACCATCCTTTGTGAAGGCGATGCCGGAAGGCAGCAAGAACGATGCAGCCGTACCCTTGCCGTTGACGGCGCCCTGGGTGCCGTCGCCGGCGAACGTCTCGACCTTGGCCGCGGCGGCCGAGCAGGCCACCGTCACGTCGCTCACGTCGGCCGAGGCCTTGCCGGTGTCCTTGGTGACGGTACAGAACTGCCACAGGGGTTGCGTACGGATGCTGACCTTGTAGTCCGAGCCCTCGACCAGGGTCGTTGCAAAGGTGAACTTGCCATCGGCCGACAGCTGGAGGTCGTCGCCGGCATTGTTTTGCAGCACCAGGCGGCCTTCAAGGCCGGTGACCGTGCCGCCGATGGAATGCTTCACGACGGGCGGCACTGTCGCCGGAGGGGGCGGTGCGACCATCGGCAGAAAAGTACCGCCACCTCCACCCCCGCCGCACGATGCCACCAACATGACCGCACCGGCCACGGCGCCGATTCGCGCGACCGAACTTGCTTGACTGAAAAGCATCTTGACTCCTCTTTATGGTTGTATGGCTCAACAAAAAGAAGCCCCCTGCCGACGGGCGTGCAGGGGGTTTCTAAATGTCAATCATTGTTAAAAAGAGTGTCCGATGACATCCCTGGAATTGGGTATTTTTTTACGGTCGGCCCTCTCATCTGGCGCCAGCAATGGCTCCCTGGTCCGCCAGCCAGGGGGACCTGACAACGTCGCGCGGCCTTCATTGCCGCTCACCTTCACCCCAACGCTCTCCCGCAAGCGGGAGAGGGAGTCATTCATTCGGGAGCCGTCCGGGAGCCCCCTTCACGAGTGCCCGTCCACCCGCATCTGGAACAGGAAGTAGGGCGGAA
This sequence comes from Variovorax sp. GW821-FHT09D07, assembly GCF_059416345.1. Taxonomy (NCBI): domain Bacteria; kingdom Pseudomonadati; phylum Pseudomonadota; class Betaproteobacteria; order Burkholderiales; family Comamonadaceae; genus Variovorax; species Variovorax sp. GW821-FHT09D07. The sequence goes on along the minus strand of NZ_JBWKOY010000001.1, from coordinate 756,738 downwards.
TGCACGCCCCGCGTCCTTCGGGTTGGCCTTCGGCTTGCGCGCAGATGTAGTCCTCGCGGCAAGGCTGTTGCGCCGAGCAGCTGCGCAGGTTGCCGGGCCGTGTGTGCTTGCTCAGGCAATCCCCGAAGGGTTGCTTGGCTGCCAGGCACTGGTTGAAGTCGCTGAGGATGGCGATGCCACCGCAGGTGCCGTTCGGGTCTTTCGGATCGCAGCGGCCTGAGCACATGCCGCCGGGGAATCCGACCGAGGTTTTCTCGCAGACCGAATCCGCGCCTTCGCAGGTCGTGGTGGCGGTGCGCGGCAGCTTCTGCGCGCGGTCGCGCCATGGGTCGGCCGAGGCGGTGATGCGCGTGGGCTCGCAGCTGGCGCCGACGGTGGCTTTGTCGGGCGCGGCGTTCGCGTCGTCCGGCGAGGCCAGCGGGCGGAACGGGTCGGGCACGGGCGTCGTCAACGCGGCCTTCACATAGCGCTCGCGCCGCGCCAGTTCATCCTGCAAATGCGGCGAGTGCGGCAGCGCGAGCGCGTTGCCGGTCGTGAAGGTGCGCGAGGCGCCGCGCCGGTCCACGCCCAACAGGTGAAAGCCCGCGACCGCGCGGCTCTGGTGGCAGCCCGCGCAGCTCAGGTCGTCGAGCCGGCGCAGCACGGCCTGCGATGACTGCAGCGTGCGGCTGCCGGGCACGGGCTGCCAGTCGCCGGGCGCGAACAGTTGCTCGAAGGAACGGTTCGCCAGGCGCTCGAGGCCGCGCGGCGCGACGGAGATCGACTCGGTCGCCAGGAAGCGATCGGGGATGCGCACGGTGGCGCTGTCGAGCGCGCGCAGCGTGTCGGGTTGCTGCAGCCATTGCAGCAGCGCCTTGCGCAGCGGGGCATCGGCCTTGAGCTTCGCGACGTCGGGGGTGTTCTCGAGCGGACCCGCGTCGAAGCGCTGCGTGCCCGCGTTCCAGCGGAAGGCGCGCAGCAGGTACTCGGCATGGCCGCCCAGGTCGGGCCGCACGGCCGAGGGCCAGCGCACGCTCTGCAGGTTGGTCGTCACCTGCGCGATGCGGGCCTGCGCGAGCCGCGGCGGCGCGAGCGGGCCGTCGGCCGACACGAGCCAGCGGCCGACGGCCTCGTCTTTCATCGACGTCTGTGGCGGCTGCCAGCGCCGCGCGGCACTGGCGCAGCTGCCGTCGGCATCGGGCGCATCGCCGCGCAGCTCGACGGCGACGGTCATCGGCAGGCGCGACTGCATCGCAGCCGAGCGGTACGCCAGCCGGTACACGAGCCGCGTCTCGCCGCAGGCGCCGGGCTGGAAGGGGCGGCGGTCCATGCGGTTGGCCACGCCGACCAGCTCGAAGAAGGCGTCGGGGCTGGCGAGCCAGCGCGCGTCGAAGATCCGGTGCGGGTAGCGCGCAATGCCGACGCCGGCCTGCGGGTCGCGGCGTTGCAGGGCGGCGAGGCTGGTCTTCAGCGGGTCGGCAATCGATTGCCAGGCGGGCGCGCGTGCGAGTGCCTGGTTGGTGGCGATGCCGCTGGTCGCAGAGGGCACGTCGAACCAGCGGCCGAAACCGGCGCCGGCTTTCTCGGCGGCCTGCAGCGCGACGGGCGAGGTGACGAGCAGTACCGGGTCGGCCGCGTGGACGAGGGAGGACGCGAGCGCGAGGCCGGCGGTCAGAAGGTGAAGTAGGCGTGGCACGCGGACGATTGTGCCGCCGCGATTCAGCCCGTCACCGTCAACGCCATCTGCTGCCGCATGAGCCCGGCCACGGCCACGCCCTGCGGATCGCCCAGCCGCTCGAGTGCGGCGATCACGCCCTTGCGATCCTCTTCCGAGCGGTCCTGGTTGAGCTTGAACTTGCCTTCGAGCACGCGCACGGGAATCTCGACCGCCGCGATCATGTCCAGGCGCGGCGCCACGAAGTCGAAGGGCATGGCGTCGAAGTCCCAGTTGCCGCCCAGCGGCGTGTCGTACAGCGCGACGGTGCGGCGCAGCACGGCATGGATGGCCATGCGCTTCTCGATCACGCGGGGCGTGCCACGCGCGTGGATCGCGGTGTAGTTCCAGGTCGGGAAGGTGCTCTGCTTCACGTACCAGCTGGGCGTGACGAAGGCATGCGGCCCCTGGAAGATGGCGAGCACTTCGGCGCCCGCACGCAGTTCGTCGAACTGCGGGTTCTTCTTCGACAGGTGCGTGGTGAGCAGGCCGGGGCCGTCGTCTTGTGCATCGAGCAGGAAGGGCAGGTGCGTGGCGCTGGCGCCCGACGGGCCGACGGTGATGAGCGTGCCGAAGCTCCAGGCGCGGATGCCGGCGTGCAGCGTCGCGAGGTCGTCTTCGATGTACGGCTTGGGCGTGTACATGGCGAGGGCTTCAGCGCGCGGCCAGCGTGTGCATCCAGCGGGCGGCATCGTCGAAGGCGCGGCCGGCCACGTCGGCGATGGACACGGCTTCGAGAAAGCCGTGGATCGTGCCCGGGTAGAGCACGTCGGTCACGGCCACGCCGGCTTCGCGCAGCTGCGCGGCCATGAGCACGCTGTCGTCGTGCAGCGGGTCGCACTCGGTGATCGCCAGGCACGCGGGCGGCAGGCCCTCGAGCCGCGCCGTGAGGCTGGCCAGGCGCGGGTCGCGAAAGTCTTCGGGCCGGCGCAGGTACAGGCCGTAGAACCACACCATCATGTGCAGCGACAGGCCGTACTCACCCGCGCCGTAGCGCACCACCGACTCGCGGTACAGCTCGGTGCTGTAGGCGCCGTAGTTCAGCAGCATGCCCAGCGGCAGCGCCTCGCCTGCGTCGCGCAGCACGAGGCAGGCACCCACCGACAGATTCGCGCCCGCCGAGTCGCCGCCGATGAAGAGCTGCGCGGGGTCGATGTCGAGCGCGCCCGCGTTCGCCGCGAGCCAGCGCATCACGTCGACGCACTCGTCGTGCGGCTGCGGAAACTGCGCCTCGGGCGCCCGCGTGTAGTCGATGCCGATGACGGCGATGCCCGCGCGGCCCGCGTACTCGCGCATCACGCGGTCGTGGGTGTCGAGGCTGAACAGCACGAAGCCGCCGCCGTGGATGTAGACCAGCGCGCCCTGCAGCCTGCGCGTCTGGGGGTAGTGCACGCGGATGCGCACGTTGCCGTGGCGCGTGGGCACCTGCTGTTCGACGGTGCGCGCCATCGTCGGGCCGCCTTCGGTCCACGGGGCGCGCACCTTCTCGGCGTTGGCGCGGCCTTCGGCGATCGGGATGGTGTGGCGCTTCGGGTAGCGGCCGCCCTCGGCCGCCATGAGGCGCATGAACTCGACGATCTGCGGATCGAGCGGGGGCGGGGCGGTGGGGTTCAGCCAGGTGGCGGGCAAAGGAGCGGCGGTCACGCAAACACTTTCTCGGGAGGGCAGGAGACAGAATCGGCCAGCGACGCGAGCGGCCGAGGCGTGGCCGCCAGCAGCGCCTGCGTGTAGGCATGGCTCGGCTGGTCGAACACGGCGTCGCGCGGGCCTTGCTCGACGATGCGGCCGCGCTCCATCACGACGACGCGGTCCGCAATCTGCTCGACGGCCGCGAGGTCGTGGCTGATGAACAGGCACGCAAAGCCGTGGTGCGCCTGCAGGCTTTGAAAGAGGCGCAGCACCTGCGCCTGGATGGTCATGTCGAGTGCGGACACGGGCTCGTCGGCCACCACGAAGGCGGGCCGGCGCACCAGCGCGCGCGCAATCGCCACGCGCTGGCGCTGGCCGCCCGAGAGCTCGTGCGGGTAGCGCGCGCCCAGGCCGTCCAGGCCGACTTCGTCGAGCGTTTCGTGCACGCGCTTCACGCGCGCGGCGGCATCGAGTGCGGGCAGGTGGCGCAGCGGTTCGGCCACGATCTCCTGCACGCGCATGCGCGGGTCGAGCGACGAGAACGGGTCTTGAAAAACGAGCTGGCAGGCGAGCCGGAAGCGGTGCAACGCGGCGCGGTCGGCGCTGCGCACGTCGTCGCCGCGAAACAGGATCTGCCCCGCGTGCGACGGCGCGAGCCGCAGGATGGCGCGGCCCAGCGTGGTCTTGCCCGAGCCGCTGCCGCCCACCAACGCGACCATCTCGCCGGGGTGGATGTCCAGGTCGAGCCGGTCGATGACCTGCACCGGCGCATGGCGCTTGAAGAAGCCGGCGCGCGGGCCGGGGTAGCTCACGCACAGGCCGCGCACCTGCACCAGCGGCTGCTGCGGCGCGGCCGGGGCCGGCTTCGCGGCCTGGCGACGCGGCAGGGCGTCGACCAGCTTGCGGGTGTAGGGCTGCTTCGGGTCGACCAGAATGGCGGGCACGTCGCCCGTCTCCACGAGCTTGCCTTTTTCCAGCACGATGGCGCGCTGCGCGTAGCGCCCGACGAGCCCGAGGTTGTGCGTGATGAGCAGCACGGCCGTGCCCTGGTCCTTCGCGAGGCCGACCATCAGGTCGAGCACTTCGCGCTGGCTCAGCGTGTCGAGCGCGGTGGTCGGCTCGTCGGCGATCAGCAGGCGCGGTTTGAGCAGCATCACGCTGGCCAGCATGATGCGCTGGCGCATGCCGCCCGAGAACTCGTGCGGGTAGGCGTGCAGGCAGCGCTCGGGGTCGGCGATCTGCACGCGGCGCAGCATGTCGAGGCAGCGCGCGCGAATCTCGGCGGCCGACAGCTTCGTGTGCATGCGCAGACCCTCGGCCATCTGCTCGCCGATGCGGTGCACCGGGTTGAGCGAGACCATCGGCTCCTGGAACACCATGCCGATGCCGGGCCCGCGGATGGGGCGCATGGCCTTCACGTCGCGGGTGCTCAGGTCTTCGCCGTCGAACACGATCTGCCCGCCGCTTTGCGCGATGCCGGGCGGCAGCAGCTGCAGGATGGCGCGCGCGGCCATGGTCTTGCCGCTGCCCGATTCGCCCACCACGGCAAGGAATTCGCCGGGGCGCACGTCGAACGAGAGGTCGTGCACCAGCGTCTGGGCGCCGCCGTGCAGGTCGATCTTCAGGTGCCGTACGGAAAGCACGGGCGCCGAGGAAGAAGAGGGATGGGTCATGACTTCTCCGTGCGCGGGTCGAGCCGGTCGCGCAGCGATTCGCCCAGGAGGTTGATGCCCAGCAGCGTGAGCGCGATGCACAGGCCCGGCACCAGGCACAGCCACACGGCCGAGGCCATGTAGGGGCGTGCGCTGGAGAGCATGTTGCCCCAGGTGGGCGCGGGCGGCGGCACGCCCAGGCCGAGGAAGCTCAGGGCGCTTTCCGACAGCAGCACCCAGCCGAACATGCTGGTGGCCAGCACGGCGACGGGCGCCACGCAGTTGGGCAGGATGTGGCGCCACATGGTGTAGATCTCGCCGTTGCCGATCATGCGCGAGGCCTCGACGTACTCGCGCTCGCGCAGCGACAGCACGGTGCCGCGCACCACGCGCACCACCGAGGGCGCGTAGGCCATGCTCAGCGCGAGCACGATGCCCCACTGGTTGGCGCCCACGATCACCATCACGCCCAGCGCCAGCAGCAGGCCCGGAAAGGCCAGCAGCGTGTCGTTGAAGGCCATGAGCACGCGGTCGGTCCAGCCGCGCACGAAGCCGGCGAGCACGCCTACCACGAGGCCGACGGCGGTGGCCAGCGCCACCGTGAGCAGCGCGATGAGGCAGCTGGTGGAGGCCGCGCGCATGGCGCGGCTGGCCACGTCGCGCCCGAACTCGTCGGTGCCCAGCCAGTGCGCGGCCGAGGGCGGTTGCAGCTTGCCGCGCAGGTCGATGCCCAGCGGGTTGTAGGGCGTCCACAGCGCGGCCACCAGCGCCAGGACCAGCAGCACGCCGATGAGCACGCCGCCCACGAGGGTATGGGTCTTGATCTTTTTCACTGAACCGACACCCGGGGATCGAAGAGGGGATAGCACATGTCCACGATCAGGTTGATGACCACGTAGATGCAGGCCGTGAACAGCAGGCAGCCCTGCAGTACCGGGTAGTCGCGCGCGAAGATCGAATCGATCATCAGGCGGCCCAGGCCGGGCAGGGTGAACACCGTTTCGAGCACCGCGATGCCGCTCAGCAGGTGGCCCAGGATGAGGCCGATCATGGTGAGCGTGGGGTTGAAGGCGTTGGGCAGCACGTGGCGGCGCAGCACCTGAGACTCGGGCACGCCCTTGGCGCGCGCATGCGTCACGTACTCGAGCCGCAGCACCTCGATGGTGCTGGCGCGCGACATGCGCGTGAGCACGCCGGTCTCGACCAGCACCAGCGTGACGATCGGCAGGATGACGTACATCAGGCCCTGCGAGAAGTCTTCCGACATGGGCACGTAGCCCACCACCGGCAGCCAGTGCAGGTACTGGCCGAAGAACATCAACAGCAGCAGGCCGAGCCAGAAACTCGGCACCGACAGCATCAGCGTGGCCGCGCCGATGATGGCGAGGTCGGTCGGCCGGTCCTTGCGCCAGGCGGCGACGAGGCCGGCGGGCACGGCGATCAGCGAGGCCAGCGCCACGGCCGTGAGCACGATCACGGCGCTCACGTGAAAGCGCTCCCAGATCAGCGGCAGCACGGCCAAGCCGTTGGTGGTCGACACGCCCAGGTCGCCGGTGAGCGCGTGGCGCAGCCACACGACGTACTGGGTGACCAAGGGCTGGTCCAGTCCCATCTGCTGGCGGGCGAGTTCGAGCTGCGCGGGGTCGGCGCCTTCGCCGAGCATGAGCTGCACCGGATCGCCCGGAATCAGCCGCATGAGCGTGAAGACGGCAATCGACACCAGCAGCAGCGTCGGGACCGTCATGGCGATCCGTCGCAAGAGGTAGGCAAGCATGGCGGCGGCGCCCCGTCAGCCGCGCGCGTCGAGCCGGACGTTCCAGAACCGGGGCTTGGCCGGCGCCCAGCCCTTGAAGCCGGTCACGCTCTTGCGCATGGCGGTGGCGTCGCTGGCGTTGAAGAGCACGACCATCGGCACGTCCTGCAGCATCTGCTTGTGCAGCTCGTCGAACAGCACCTGGCGGCGCGCCTTGTCGCGCGAGACCATGCTCTCGGTGAGCCGGGTCTGCGCGGCGGCGTTGTCCCACACCTTGCGCGGCTGCGTGGCCTTGTCGCCGGACACCATCTCGTAGTTGAGCGAGGGGTCGATGCGCGCCGAGTAGATGAAGGCCATGCTCTGGTACTGGCCCTTGGTGTAGCGGTCGAGCTGCGTGGCCCAGTCGAGCACCTCGAGTTCGATGTTGATGCCGGCTTCGGAGGCCATGGCCTGCACCAGCACGGCGGCCGAGTACAGCGCCTCGTAGCGCTTGTTGGCGACGAGCTTGATCGGCTGGCCGCGGTAGCCGGCTTCGGCCAGCAGCTTCTTCGCACCGGCGATGTCGCGCTTGTAGCCGCCGGCCTGCACGGCGCTGTAGAACGGGCTGGACGAAGGCACGACCGAGTTGTTGACGGCCGACAGGCCCTCGGTGACCGACTTGGCGATCTCGGGCGTGTCCAGCGCCAGTGCCAGCGCGCGGCGGATGCGCACGTCCTTCAGCAGCGGGTCGGTGGTCTGCAGCAGCAGCGCCACCATGGTCATCACCGGCGTGGTGTCGACGCGCACGTCGCTGCGACCGCGCATCTCGACCACGTCGGCCGGGCTGGGGCTGATGAAGGCGTCGATGCCGCCGCTGTACAGCGCCGCCTTGGCCGCGGCCGAGTCGGGAATGACGACGAAGCGCAGGTTCTCGATCTCGGCCTTCTTGCCGCCGGTGAGGCCGTCGCGCGCTTCGGGGCGCGAGCTGTAGCCGTCGAAGCGCGTGAGCTCGATGTACTGGCCGCGCTTCCACTCCTTGATCTTGTAGGGGCCGGTGCCCACGGGCTCCTTCCACTGGCCGTCGGCACCGAGCGAGCTGCGGTGCAGGATGGCGGCGCCGCCGCAGTCGGGGCGCGCCATCATGGTGAGGAACAGCGCACTCGGGCGCTCGATCTTGAAGACCACCGTCTTGGGCGTGGGCGCTTCCACCGCGAGCACCTTGGTCATGCCCTTGCCGTCGAACTCGGGCAGGCAGCGCCAGCCGCTGGTGGGCTTGAGGTAGCGCTGCCAGCTCCACACCACGTCGTCAGCGGTGAGTACCGCGCCGTTCTGGAACTTCACGCCGTCGCGCAGGGTGAAGGTGTAGGTCAGGCCGTCGGCCGAGGTGTCGACCTTGCTCGCGAGCATCGGGCCGACCGAGGTGTCTTCGCGCAGCGCGACCAGGCCTTCGACCACATGGATGAGCACGTTGTCGGTGTTGTCGTCGCGGTTGCCGCCGGGGTCGGTGGAGCGGATGTCGGAGTTGATCTGGATCCGCATCGTCCGGCCGGCCGGGGCCTGGGCGAAGGCCGCGCTGGCGGCCAGGCCGAGGCCGAGGACCAGCGCGGCGGCGGTGCGCGCAGCGGGAGGAAGGGACGGGGGCGTGGGCAGGTTCATGGCAACACTCCTGGCGATGGCTGGGCGGGGCGGGCGGATCAGAGGGAATACTCGGTGAAGCGGTGCGCCTTGAAGGGCGCCGGCGCGATGCGCATCTTTCGTGCCGCCGGGTCCATGACGATGGTCGCCACGGTGGCCGACGAGGCACCACCGGGGCCCGCGCTCGGGCTGCGGCACACGGCGCGCGGCGCGCCGAAGCGGTCTTGCAGCGCGTCGAGCACGTCCTGCTCGGTGAGCAAACCTGCAGCGCGCTTGTTGTGCAGCGCCTCGGTCACGCGGCGGTCGCGGTAGAGCGAGTCGGGCGTGGTCTCCAGGCTGCGGTCGACCACGCGCGCCAGCGCCGCCGGGGTCTTGAAGTGGTTGGCGTGCACCAGGATGCCGCCTTCGGGCTGCTGCCAGAACACCTGCTCGGGGCAGGTCTCCAGGCTCACGGCCTCGCCCTCGGCGTGCGTGATGATCATGTTGTTGGAGATCGAGCGCGCGCTGCGGCACACCACGCCCAGCGCGTTGGCGTACAGCGTCGACTGCAGGATGCCGCGGCGGATCAGCGCCAGCGGCACGCCTTGCTGCTTGCCGTCGTTGTCGGCCTTGATGAAGTTGCCGGTGACGGCGATGCCCGCGCTGTTGAGCCCGGCGCGTGCCAGCGTGCCGGCTTCGGCGAAGGTGAGCATGGCCGGGCCTTCGTCCGGCTGGATGCGCAGCACCACGCCGAGTTCGAGGCTCTCGACGCGCCAGTCCCAGTTCTGCGCGTGGATGAGCTTGCCGTCGCGCGCGGCCGAGGGCATGACGACCACGCCGGTGCAGCCGTCGGGCGGCTCGGTGGCTTCGAGCTGCTGGAAGGCGTAGAGCATTTCGCTGCGCGCGTTGAGCGCCACGATGTCCTCGGCCGGCACGCCCGCGCCTTCACCCACGCCCTCGATCTCGCGCAGCATGCCGGCGTCGAAGGCCTCGACCATCGGCATGAAGCGGCGTGCCAGCGCGCGCGTGCGCTCCCAGCTCAGGCCCACGCGCTCGAAGGCGGCGCGGTAGGTGCGCAGGCTCAGGTCGATGCGGTCGCCGGCGGCGCGGCCGTACTGGCGCCCGCGCTGCTGTGCGTCGCCTTCGATGTCGTACAGGGGGAACGATTCGATGTCCATGGTGTGTCTTGTCTCCGGGGCTTGTCTTGTGTGTGCGATGCGGCCTGAGGGGCTCAGGCTGCGGTGTCGGTGGCTTGTGCGGTCTGCGCGATGGCGGCGCGCAGGCTGTCGATGATCTGGTCGATGTGCCGGCGCTCCAGCGTGAACGGCGGCGACAGCGCAATGGTGTCGCCCACCGAGCGCACCAGCACGCCGCTTTCGTCCAGGCAATGTTGCGCCACCGCCTGCGCATGCGTGCCGGGGCCCGAGGTCCAGCCCTGCAGCTCGATGCCGGCCAGCAAGCCGACGTTGCGCACGTCGATCACGCCCGGCAGGCCGCGCAGGCTGTGCAGGCCGTCTTCGAAGTAGGGCGACAGCTCGGCGGCGCGGGCGATCAGGCCGTCTTCGGTGTAGGCGTCGAGCGTGGCCATGGCGGCGGCGCAGGCCAGCGGATGGCCCGAGTAGGTGTAGCCGTGCGACAGCTCGACCGCGCTCACGCTGCCGTGCATGAAGGCGTCGTGCACCGCGCCGCGCATGAGCACCGCGCCCATCGGCACGGCGCCGTTGGTCAGGCCCTTGGCGGTGGTGATGAGGTCGGGCGTCACGCCGAACAGGTCGGACGCGAAGTTGCTGCCCACGCGCCCGAAGCCAGTGATGACCTCGTCGAAGATCAGCAGGATGCCGTGCTTGTCGCAGATCTCGCGCAGGCGCTTCAGGTAGCCGCGCGGCGGCGGCAGCACGCCGGTGGAGCCGGCCACGGGCTCGACGATCACGGCGGCGATGGTCGAGGCGTCGTGCAGCGAGACCAGCGCCTCGAGCGCGTCGGCCTTGTCGATGCCGTGCGGCGGCTCGCCGCGCGAGAAGGCGTTGCGCGCCAGGTCGAGCGTGTGCGGCAGGTGGTCCACGCCGTTGAGCAGCGGCCCGAAGGTGCTGCGCTGGCGCCCGATGCCGCCCACCGAGATGCCGCCGAAGCCCACGCCGTGGTACGAGCGCTCGCGACCGATGAGCCGGTAGCGGCCCGCGTCGCCGCGCGCCCGGTGGTAGGCCACGGCGATCTTCAGCGCGGTGTCGACCGACTCGGAGCCCGAGTTGGTGAAGAACACGTGGTCCATGCCGGCCGGTGCCATCTGCGTGAGGCGCTGCGCCAGCGTGAAGGCGGCGGGGTGGCCGATCTGGAAGTTGGAGGCGTAGTCGAGCACGTCGATCTGCGCCTTCATCGCCGCGCTGACCCGCGGGTTGCGGTGCCCGGCGTTCACGCACCACAGGCCGGCGATGGCGTCGAGCACGCGGCGGCCGTCGGCCAGGTCGTAGTAGAGGCCCTCGCTGCCGACGATGAGGCGCGGCGCCTGCTTGAACTTGCGGTTGGGCGTGAAGGGCATCCAGAACGCGTCGAGCGAACCGGGTGGCGTTGTCAGGGTATCGGCGGAAGCCACGGTGTTTTTCTCCTTGGGAAACGACCCGTCGTCCGGGTCGGCGTGGGGCCGATCTTGAAATCCAAATTGTATTTTTGGCGCGAGATGTACATGGTTTTTTAGGGCCAAAAATACAAAGAACCCGCGATGATCGGCACCCAGCCCGTGTTTCCGGAGACCCATGGATGGCCCCGCAGCAGCAGATGCAGACGCAGATGGACAACAAGTCGATCCCGCCGCTCACCCAGCGCGTGAGCCGCTACATCCTCGACCAGGCCCTGGCCGGCGGCTACGAGAACGGCCGCCACATGACCGAGACCGACCTGGCCGGCCGGCTCGGCATTTCGCGCACGCCGGTGCGCGCCGCGCTGCGCCTCTTGCACGAGCGAGAGTTGCTGGCGCATGTGCCCAACCGCGGCTACACGCTGGTGGCCGACCGCGAGGCGCTCGACCGTGCACGCCGCGAGATGCCGGAAGACGAGGAGAAGACGCTCTATTACCGCGTGCTGCGCGACCGCCTTGCGGGCAAGCTGCCGACGCGCGTCAACGAGCTCGAGCTGGCCCAGACCTACGGCGTGCCGCGCCCGCTGCTGCGCAACGTGATGACCACGCTGCTGCAGGACGGCGTGCTGCGCGGTCGCCACTACCAGCGCTGGGAGTTCACTGAAACCCTCGACTCGGTCGAGAGCGAGCGCGAAAGCTACCGCTTTCGCCTGGTGGTCGAATGCGCGGCGCTGCGCGAGCCGGGCTTCAAGGTCGAGCACGAGCGGCTGCTGGCCTGCCGCGAACAGCAGCAGACCTTGCTCACGCACGCCTCGCGCCATTCGTGGATGGAGTTCTTCGAGGCCAACGCACAGTTCCACGAGCTGCTGGCCAGTGCCTCGGGCAACCGCTTCATCCTCGATGCGGTGAAGCAGCAGAACCGGCTGCGCCGCATCTCCGACTTGTCGGACTACCCGCTGGTGAACATCGACCTGCTGCGCAAGTCCTGCCGCGAGCACCTGCAGATCCTCGACGCGGTCGAAGAGAACAAGCTCGAAGTCGCCGCCAAGCACATGCACGCCCACCTGAGCCGTGCCAGCGACATCCTGGAGCGCCGCGTGATGGGCGACCTCGATGCGCTCGGCGAATGAGCCACGACGCCCCTATGACCCCCCAAGAAACGACGGCTCCCGATGCCGCGCTGGCAGACGGCTGGCGCGATGGTTTTCCCACGGCCGGCACCGCGGTGCCGCGCCCGCGCGAACGCCCGATCTTCCAGGCCCCCGAGAACCGCTGGGCCTTCTCGCACCTGCGCGAGCTGCAGCCGACGCGCAATGTGTCGCGCGGCACCGGCCCGGTGTCGGTGCTGCCGCGCGCCGAGCGGCCCGAACTCGACACCCTGGCCTTCACCTTCCCCGCCGACGGCTCGCGCACCGACTGGCGCAGCGCGCTCACAACGATCTGCGCCGACGGCGCGGTGGTGCTGCACCGCGGCCGCATCGTGTACGAGCGCTACTTCGGCGCGCTCGACGAGCAGGGGCAGCACATGGCGATGTCGGTCACCAAGTCGGTCGTCGGCACGGTCGGCGCGATGCTCGCGGCCGAGGGCGAGCTCGACGAACACGCGCAGGTGCGGCACTACATCCCCGAGCTGGCGGCCAGCGCCTTCGGCCATGCCACCGTGCGCCAGGTGATGGACATGACGACGGGCATCGACTACTCGGAGGACTACACCGACCCCGAGGCCGGCGTGTGGAAGCACGCGCGCGCCGGCCAGCTGTTGCCGCGCCCCGCGGACTACGCGGGCGCCGAGGGCTACCGCCAGTTTTTGCAGACCGTGCAGGGGCAGGGCACGCACGGCGAGGCCTTTGCCTACCGCACCGTCAACACCGACGTGCTGGGTTGGCTCATCAGCCGCGTGGCGGGCCAGCCGCTGGCGCGGGTGCTGGGCGAGCGCATCTGGTCGCGCCTGGGCGCCGAGCAAGACGCAGCCTTTGCGGTGGACGGGCAGGGCGCCGAGTTCGCGGGCGGTGGCCTGTGCACCGGCCTGCGTGACCTTGCGCGGTTGGGCGAAATGATGCGGCTCGGCGGCGCCTTCAACGGCACGCAGATCGTGCCCGAGGCTGTGGTGGCCGACATCCGCCGCGGCGCCGATCCGGCGCGCTTCGCGCTCGCGGGCTACACGCGGCTGGCCGGCTGGAGCTACAGAAACATGTGGTGGGTGGCGCACGACGCGCGCCGCACCTTCACCGCGCAAGGCATCCACGGCCAGGCGCTGCACATCGACCCCGAGGCCGAGATGGTGGTGGCGCGTTTTGCCTCGCACCCGCTGGCCGCCAACGCGCACCTGCCGACCTCGATGCCCGCCTTTCGCGCGCTGGCCGAGCACCTGATGCGCGGCTGATTTCCTTTCCTCCTTCTCTTCATTTCTCTTTCTTCATGCTCACCCAAGTCACGACCAACGCGAGCCTGCAGGCCCGCAAGAACGCCGCCTGCGCGCAGGGCATCGGCACGCTCACGCCGCACTTCACCGCTCGCGCCGACAACGCCGAGCTGTGGGACGTGGAAGGCCGGCGCTTCGTCGACTTTGCCAGCGGCATCGCCACGCTCGCCACCGGCCACCGCCACCCGCGCATCGTGGCCGCCGTGCGCGCGCAGCTCGACGACTTTCACCACACCTGCTTCCACGTCACGCCCTACGAGGAATACGTGGCGCTGTGCGAGCAGTTGAACCGCGTGGTGCCCGGCCCCAGTGCCAAGAAGAGCGCGCTCTTCACCACCGGCGCCGAGGCCATCGAGAACGCGATGAAGGTGGCGCGCGCCGCCACCGGCCGCAGCGGCGTGGTGGCGTTCTCGGGCGCCTTCCACGGCCGCACCTTCATGGGCATGGCGCTCACCGGCAAGGTTGCGCCGTACAAGGCGGGCTTCGGCCCGATGCCGGGCGATGTGTGGCACGTGCCGTTCCCCGCCGCGCCGCTGGGCGTGACGGTGGACGACAGCGTCGCGGCACTCGACCGGCTGTTCAAGACCGACGTCGATCCGCAGCGCGTGGCCGCGATCGTCATCGAGCTGGTGCAGGGCGAGGGCGGCTTCTACGTGGCGCCGCCCGCGCTCATGGAGCACCTGCGCGCGGAGTGCGACCGCCACGGCATCCTGCTGGTCGTCGACGAAATCCAGACCGGCTTCGGGCGCACCGGCAAGCTCTTCGCGCTGGAGCACTACGGCATCGAGGCCGACCTGGTGACGACCGCCAAGAGCCTGGCCGGCGGCTTTCCGCTGTCGGCGCTCACGGGGCGCGCCGAACTCATGGACGCCACGCGCGTCGGCAGCCTGGGCGGCACCTACGCGGGCAACCCGCTGGCGGTGGCCGCGGCGCTGGAGACGATGCGCGTGATCGAGGACGAAGGGCTGGTCGCCCGCGCCCGCATGCTCGGCGAGCGGCTGACGGCCAGCCTCGCGGCCCTGCGCACCGAGGTGCCGCGCATCTGCGACGTGCGCGGCCTGGGCGCGATGGTGGCGGTGGAGTTTCGCGATCCGCACAGCGGCGAGCCCGACGCCGAGTTCACGAAGCGCGTGCATGCGGCGGGGCTCGAGCGCGGTCTGCTGCTGCTGACCTGCGGCGTGCACGGGAACGTGGTGCGCTTCCTGTTTCCGCTCACCATTCCGGAGGCGGTGTTTGAAGAAGGGCTGGGGCTGCTGGCCGAATCGATTCGCGCGGCCAACGTCTGAACGACTAACGGCGCGGCGCAATGCCGAGCGTGCGGCAGAAGTCGTAGAAATCTTCGAGCTGCAGCGACTTGTCGAACACCGCATCGACGCCCGCCGACAGCGCGCCTTCACGCACCTCGGAGGTCGCGTGGTTCATGAACACCACGGTGCGCTGCGCGGGCGACTTGCGTTCCCTCAGGTGGTTGGCCACGGTCAGGCCGTTGCCTTGCGCAAGGAACACGTCGATCACGGCGGCGTCCCAGGCGTCGGGGTTCGCGTCGAGCCAGTCGATGGCTTCGTCGCTGCTGCTGGCGGTGGCGACGACTTCGCATCCGGAGAATTCCCTCAGTCCATCGGTCAGGGTGGTGGCGATCAGGGGGTTGTCTTCTATGAGGTAGATGCGGGTCATCGGTGCGTAGCCTGGAAATGAAATGCGTCGGCTCGTCTGCGCTTGTGGCGCGGGTCTGCCGGGCCGGTCCATTGTCACGAGGCGAGGGCGGGGCGGAGTCGGACAACGCCGCCACATGGCGTCCCCCGCGCACGCGAAAGCGCTGTTTGTGCATTGCATCACTGGCGTACAAGACGCGGGCGCGGGGCGTGCATATCTTGCGGGGCTTCTTTGACTCCGTCACGACAGGTTGTTTGATGTCGCCTTCTTCTTCGTCTTCCTTCGCTCCGCCTTTCACCGCCTCGGGCCGCAGCGCGCTCGTGCAGGCGCCGCCGTGGCACTACGCCGGGTGGCTGGTCAACGTGGGCTTCTCGTTCGATGCCGCACGCGGCGCCGCGCTGGTGCCGCCGGAGGTCGGCGTGGCCACGGGCCATGGCTGCGTGCATTTCGCCGACTGGCAATCGTGCGGCGACGACGGGCGCGAAATGCTCGACCCCGTGTACGCGCAGTACCGCGAGACCATCGTGGTGCTCGAGATCGAACCGGCGCGCGGCGACACGTCGCGCCGCTGCTTCTACTGCCCGCTCATCTACGTCGACCAGGACATCTCGATGCTGCGCGGCTGGCTGCAGGGCTGGCCCAAGAAGATCGGCCAGACCTGGCTCACGCGCAGCCTGCCGCTGATCCATCCGGCCGCCGCGCCGATGGTCGCCGGCAGCCGGCTCGGCGCGAGCCTCAGCGTGAAGGAGCGGCGACTCGTCGATGCCTCGGTCACGTTGTCGGGCGAGGCGAGCGGGCCGCTCGGCTTCCTGGCCGCGCCCACCATCGGCGCCATCGGCTGGCCCGACCTGACGCAGGCGGGCAGCATGGCGGTGCCGCGCTACCTGCGCGCCGACATCATCGACCGCGTCGAAACGGGCTGGGTGCGGGGCGAGGCCACGCTGCGTTTCCACGAGCACCCGGTCGAGGAACTCGCGTTGCTCGGCCCCGTGCAAACGACGCAGGCCAGCGCGGGCTGGATGGGCCTCACGGTGCGCGGCGCGATCGCGGTGTGAGGAGGGCGCTGCCTCCGACAGGTAGCTGCGCTACCCTCGGCGGGTCATGACGCTTCCCGCCCCGACGACCTCGCACGTGATCGGCCTGCCGCTGGCCGACGGCACGCCGGTCGAGGTGATGTTCGCGGGCGATCCCAAGGCGCACTTCGCGCTGCACTGGCATGCCGAGTGGAGCGTGGGCGCGATCGTCGAAGGTCGCTGCGAGTTCGTCTGCGCCGGCGCGCCCCGCACCGCGCAGGCCGGCGAGCTGGTGCTGATGCCGCCGTTTGCGCTGC
Organism: Variovorax sp. GW821-FHT09D07; assembly: GCF_059416345.1. Lineage (NCBI taxonomy): Bacteria > Pseudomonadati > Pseudomonadota > Betaproteobacteria > Burkholderiales > Comamonadaceae > Variovorax > Variovorax sp. GW821-FHT09D07. The sequence continues at coordinate 740,441 of NZ_JBWKOY010000001.1, read as the reverse complement.
ACACCGCCGGCGTGAGCGCGCAGGGCTTTCGCATGGTGATGTTGTATGTGCCGCACGCCTGGGTGGCGGCGCGAATGGGCTGGCCGGCGGGTCGGCGCGGGTCGCTGCGGCAGGAGGTCTGGCGCGACGAGGCGAGCGTCGATGCGCTCGCGCAGGCGGCATCGGCGAAGGACGGTGCGCGCATCGGCGCGCTGCTCGACGGCATCTTCCGCACGCAGACGACCGAGCCGCTCGTGGCGGTTGCGCGGGCGGCGGCTGATGCGCGCGTCGAGGCCGTGTGCGACCTGCTCGCGACCGAGGACGCCTGCCGCATCGAACCCACGTCGCTCGCCGAACGGCTCGGTGTATCGCGCGAGCATTTCCATCGCCTGTTCCGCGCGGCGATCGGCATGGCGCCGGCGCAGTACGCGCGGCTGGCGCGCATCGCTCGCGCCAAGGTGCTGCTGCGCGAGGGCCATGCACCCGCCGAGGTGGCGGCGCAATGCGGCTTTGCCGACCAGGCGCATTTCTCGCGCTGGTTCCGCCGCTGCTTCGGCGTGACGCCGGGGAACTACCGGGCAGGCGGCTCGCCAAAAACCGGCGCGTGAGAAACTACGCCCCCGAGCGAGCGCCCCGCGTATGAACGACAAGTCCTTGAATCTGAAAGAAAAAATCATCTCCGTCGCGCCCATGATGGATTGGATGGGACCTTCAGAAAAACTGTAGGCCTATCAGTCACTTACGCTACAACGGCCTCTGGCCTGTGCCAGGAATGTGGCATTCGGGTACCGCTTGGGCCGCTTTCGACCATGTGGGCGCTGCCTCCGTCGAAGCCGACTACCTGCAGATATGGGACGCCCGTGCGATGTGGGTCAGCGAGTGCGGCCGCTATCGCTACGACCACGATCTGCACGTTTGGACTGACGCGCAAGGCGTTGTCATCCGCGCGCCGCGCCATGTGGCCTTCGTGGAGATGTGGAGCGGCTACAGCCCGCAGCGTGCATGGTCCGACATCGTGCGCGAATTCCTCGAAGCCACGATCAAGGCGAAGGCAGGGGACACGGCGCCGCTCGAAGGCTTCGTGAACGAAACCCTTGCCCAGTATTGGGAGGCTGTGGTGGAGCGCGCCGACGAGCACGCACTCTCACGTCGCGCCGAGAAATATCGTCACTTCACGGTGCCGTATGGCGGCCTCGTGCTGGTCACCGGTGTGGACGTTCAAGACAACCGCTTCGAGGTGGTGACCTGGGCCATTGGCCGCGGCGAGGAAATGTGGTGCATCGATTACAGCGTGATCTACGCGACCCCCGCCGACGAGCGCGATTGGTCGCACCTCGACGCCTACCGCAAGACGATCTTTCAACATGCCAGCGGGCAGGCAATGAAGATCGAAGCGATGGCCGTGGACACCGGCGGTCACTTCACGCACCAGGCCTACAACTACTGCCGCCAGCGCGAGCGTGAACGGGTCTTTGCGGTGCGCGGCGACCCGCAGCCGTCGAAGATGGTGAAGAGCAAGGCCACCGTCCAGGACGTGAACTGGGGCGGGAAGATCATCAAGCGCGGCGTGCGCCTCTGGTACGTCGGCGCCGACACCGTCAAGGATTTGCTTTACGGCCGCCTGTGCGTCGAGAAGAAGGGCGTTGGCTTCGTTCACTTCTGCGTGGACCTGCCGCGCGAGTTCTACACGCAGTTGACCTCTGAGGCGCGCGTGCCGCAGCGCGTTGCTGGTGGCGAGGCCTACAAGTGGATGAAGTCGCCTGGCGTGCGCAATGAGGCGTTGGATTGCTCGGTCTATGCGATCTCTGCACGCACATGCTCGGTCTGCACCTATACACCGGAAAGATGTGGGAACGGCTGGAGTCCATCGTGCAGCCGGCGAACGGTGATCTGTTTCGTGTGGAACAAGCGCAAGAGGTTTCACCAGCGGACGTTCCACGCGAAACGCAATCGGTTGAGCAGCCCTCCGACCAGGCAGATGCCGAGCCGAGCACGACGAGCGCGCCGCTAGCGCCTCCCGCACCGCCAATACCCGCGCCGCCGTTAGTTGCGCCCCCTAAGCCGGCTCCGCCGCGCCGAAGCGTTCAACGTCCCTCCCGTCAATCCTTCCCCGCTAGATCATGGTGAACATCACGAATCAAAACGACATCGTTCTCGACATCCTCGGGCGAGTGCAGGAAGCACTTGCCGAAGCCAAAGGCGAGCTGACGCCTGAGTTGGTGAAGGGCGTCGAGGCTGGCATCCGTGCGGACTGGGGTGGTGACCGTGTGTTCATCGCGAAGCGCCCCGGGGAGGGGCATGGCAATCGCAATAGCCGGATCTTCCGTGACTACCTTGCCGGCGAGCGCATAAAGCTGCTTTCGCGGCGCTATGAGCTTTCTGAGCGTCAGGTTCTCCGTATCGTCAAAGCGCCCGGGCGTTGAGCCGGTCCAAGACGCCTGCAACTATCGGTCGATAGTGTTGAGGCCGCGGCGAGAAGAATTAATTGCGAACTACTCAGTTGACTCGCAGCGGAAACCAAAGGCTCAAAGGATGACGGCCGATGTCATCTATGGCGCGTGGGGAAGCGTTGAGCTGGCATAAGCTGTTGCGTTAAAACAGGAATGGATTCGCGCCGCGTCGTGCTTGCTATTTGACGATTGGATCGGGAGGTGACCTGCATTCTGCGCATTGTCTGGAAACCATTGACTGGTTATAAGAAGACTGAGATATCTGTTGCATTTCCTGGGGAGCCCACCGACTTAAACTTATAGCCAAAAGCTAGGCTTTTGGCATAGACGACATCCGCCACCGGAAAAGGCTCCCACTGAGTGGCGTTTATAAGTAAGGATGCTACATTTAAGGTTGGAGACCTGATGATGCCAAGTTTTACAAGATCTTCTCGAAAATCAAGCGTTTGAACGAGCGCCAAAAATGTTGCTTGCATTGCATGCATTACTGTTCCTAGTTTGGCTTGGGCGACGTTGCCAAATCTGTCATGTTTGACGTTGTTATAGCTTTTCCACCAAGATGGATTTTTTGCCGCTTGCTGCCATGCATGCCATGGAAATGACGAATCACTTCTTTGTATATACCAAACCTTTTTGCCGTAAAACTGATCAGGGCGAAACACCTTTCGCGAGTCATTGATGTTGTAAAACGGCGCAACTCCGGCATATCGTTTTGCCCGGATCGCTGCAATTCCAAGGATGCTGTTATACCTGGCGTTATCCATTGCACTCTTGAATATGGATTCGCTTAAACTTCCACAATCCAGAAGGAGACTTGCAAGTACAGGGGAATGGACCTTTTGGTGGGCAGGAATAAATGTCACGACATTGCAAAAGGCTACAAATCTCTTTTCGATTTCCAAGAAGCTTTCGATTGCATCCAGTGCGTGATTTTGAGACATTGATTTTTCAATTGTTAAATTGCCCAGAGCGCGAGGCCGTGACGAAGTATCGTCGGCCTGAGAATGGTCCTGTTATGTTCTGTAATTGGTTTCTCTTCCGCTGACTTCAATTTGTTTGGCTGTAACCTTTGCTTGGCTTTCATGCCAAGCAGAAGTCATTTTTGCTTGATTGTCATTCCAATTTTTCTGTACATCTGATGTTTGAGAAAAATACGCGATGTCAAATTTGGTTTTCTGTTCAATGAGCGCAATATAGGCTTTTACAAGCTCCGAATTTTCTGGCAGCTCTTGGATCTTTTGTTCGAGAAAATATTTGCATTGATAGAATGCGTTGTCATTCATAATGGCCTTTGAGTTTTTGCGAAGGTAAATGGTTTGACGCCAACACGATAGTCAGGCTGTGCGTGCATTCGTTACAAACACTATAGCGAGTTTGAACGGCGAGGCCCGCTTGCTGGCGGCCCAGCCTTCATTTGCCTCCGCCGCCATTGAGATGCGGTTGGTTCGTGCGAAGCCCATTTCGGGAGTCGATTGGCGTAGATCGCTATTGCCGGGGCAGTGTTGAAGTAGCCTTGCTTTTTTCTGATCCTCGGGGATGGACTGCAGCTTCTGGCCGGCTGAGCTGAAGGGCGTGCGCCGGTTCATGCGCCATCAGACCTTGGCGCGCCGTCACAGTGCGCGTAGCGACGAGGGGAGGTGTCACCTTGCGCCTTGTCGATGTCACTTGTTGCCTTTGATAGTCCGGTCAACTCTGACCAGAGGCCCGACCGTGGCTATCGACACACCTAACACCGAACCCATCTCCTTCATCCCCGGCGATACCGTCAAATGGACGCGAGCGCTAGCGGACCATCCGGCCTCGGCCGGTTGGGCGTTGAGCAACGAACTGCTCAATGCGATGCATCGCTACGAGATTTCTGCGAACGCAGACGGCGATGCGTTTCGCGTCGTTGTTGCTGCACAGGCTACGCAGGCCTATGGCTCTGCGCGACTCGTCGATGTATTTCTGGATGGCTTCGGCGAAGGTCGGATCGGGCGCCCTGAGCTTTTTCCAGGGCCCCAGGCTTGGAGAGTTCGGCCTCTCGGTTTTTCATCCAGAGCTTCGAGGCCGGCTCGCGGTCGAAGGTTTCCGTTTCAATGTGGACGACGACGCCTTCCTCCTGAATCCGGATTCGAGCCATGTGCGCTACGCTTCCGTCCGCGCGTTTGCGTTTGGTAATGCTGCCCAAGGGGGCCCTCTCGTTGGTACATGCCGAACTTGTGGCAAGAATGTACCAGCGACACCCGAAAAATAGCGATAAACAAGATCGAATGACAGCGAATGAGATTAGCGGTAACCCCGCGCCAGTACTTGATTTTCCTCGGAAGGCCCGTGCCGCCGAAGCCATGCGCTTGTCCGTGGCCCCGATGATGGACTGGACCGACAGGCATTGCCGCGTCTTCCATCGCCTCATGACGCGCCACGCGCTGCTCTACACGGAGATGGTGACCACCGGCGCGCTGATCCATGGCGACGTGCCGCGCCACCTGCGCTTTCATGAAGAAGAACACCCCGTCGCGCTGCAGCTCGGGGGCAGCGAGCCGCACGACCTCGCGCACTGCGCCAAGCTCGGGCAGGAGTGGGGCTACGACGAGATCAACCTGAACTGCGGCTGCCCGAGCGAGCGCGTGCAGCGCGGCGCGTTCGGGGCCTGCCTCATGAACGAGCCGCAGCTGGTGGCCGATTGCGTGAAGGCGATGGTCGATGTGGTCGATGTGCCGGTCACGGTGAAGCACCGCATCGGCATCGACAAGATCGAGAGCTACGAGTTCGTGCGCGACTTCGTCGGCGCGGTGAGCGAGGCCGGCTGCGGCACGTTCATCGTGCATGCGCGCAACGCCTGGCTGCAGGGCCTGAGCCCGAAGCAGAACCGCGAGATTCCGCCGCTGCGCTATGCGCTGGTGCACCGCCTGAAGCACGACTTTCCGGCGCTGCAGTTTTCGATCAACGGCGGCATCGCCACCAACGCGCAGGTGCACGAGCACCTGCGGCTGCTCGACGGCGCCATGATCGGCCGCGAGGCGTACCACAACCCCTGGTGGCTGGCCGAATGGGACGCCGAGTTCTACGGCGACGCCCCGCAGACGCTCACGCGCGAGGACATCGAGGCGCGGATGTGCGACTACATGGCCCGCGAGGCGGCCGAGCACGGCACCAACTGGTGGTCGATCGCGCGCCACATGCTGGGCCTGCGCAACGGCCTGCCCGGCGCGCGCCGCTGGCGCCAGGTCTGGAGCGACCACCGCCTGAAGACCCGCCCGCCGCACGAAGTGATGGCGCTGGCGCACGAACCTGCCGCCCAGGCCGCCTGAATTCCGGCCTCGCCGCCCCGACTTTGTAGACAGTCAACACAATTGAGCGAAGTTGACGCTCGATGGAACACAGTTTCATGACAATGCAACAACAAGTGTGAGCGAAGCACCTGTTTTTGCTCAAGAATAAGGCGGTCAGGGAAACAAGAAAAAGGTTCTGTCTTATGAGTGAAGCTGCAGGCAGCAAGGAAGAAGTCAGTGCGCTTGCCAGGGGGTTGTCGCTGCTGAAGGTCATCGGGATGGCGGCGGCGCCCGTCGGAAACCGGGAGCTGGCCGACACCACCGGCATTCCGAAGGCCACGGTGTCGCGCCTCACGGCGACGTTGGTGGGGGCGGGGTATCTGCGGCAGTCGCAAGACAGCGAGCGTTTCAGCCTGGGGCCGGTGTTGCTCGACATGAGCAGCCGCTACCTGCGCAATTTCGACCTGAGGGCGCTGGCGCGTCCGCACCTCAGCAACCTGGCCGAACTGTCGGGCGCCAGCATCCACATGGCAGTGCGCGACGACCTGGACATGCTGGTCATCGATTCGCTGCGCCCGCGCTCGGCGCTCATCAGCTCCCGCATCGACGTCGGCTCGCGCATGTCCATCGCCACCTCCGCCTCCGGCCGCGCCTACATCGGCGCCTTGCCCGGGCCCGAGCAGTCGGCATTGCTGGAGCAGATCCGCCTCGAAACCGGCGAGAACTGGCACGCCATCGAGCCGCGCCTCATCGCCAGCCTTGAAGAGCACGCCCGCCTGGGCTACTGCACCTCCTTCGGCGAATGGAACCCCCAGATCCACGCCCTGGGCTTTGCGCTCGAAGGCCCGCGCGGCGAACGCTACGGCGTGAGCTGCGGCGGCCCCGCCTACCTGCTGCCGAGGGAAGCCATGCTCAGCCGTGTCGCCCCGCGCATGCTGGAAATCGCCCAGCGCATCGCGACAGAGGCCGGCACCCTCACGCTAGGCTGAAAAAGGAAATAGACCGCGCCCGAAGGGCGCCGGTCACCTTCGTGGGACGCCGCGGAACCGGCTCTGCCGGGCCGCAGGCGTCGCCCCCGGAAGGGGGTTGGCGAAGCGACACGAAGTGCGCGCAGCCTGGGGGAGAGCCCTATACAGCGGCTTCGAGGCCGTTGAGGAAGTGCTCGCGCATGCGTGCCATGGCCGTGGCCGCGTCGCGCGCCTCGATGGCCGCCATCACCGCCCGGTGCTCCGCCAGCGACTCGCCAATGCGCCCCGCCTTCAGCAGCGAGTTGTGGCGATTGAGCTTCATCACCTTGCGCAGGTCGGCCACCATCTGGTCGCGCCACTTGTTGTTGGCAATGGCCAGCAGGCTCATGTGGAAGCGCTCGTTCACCGCAAAGAAGTGCTCGCGGTCTTCCTTGCCCGGGGCGGCGGCGGCTTCCAGCTCGGCGTGCAGCGCCTTCAGCTCGGCGCGCTGGGCGTCGGTGGCGCGCTCGGCCACCACGCCGGCGGCGTCGCTCTCGAGCAGCGAGAGCAGGTGGTACACGTCGGCCAGATCCTGCTCCGACACCTCGGTGACGTAGGCGCCGCGGCGCACCTTCATCGTCACCAGCCCTTCGGCGGCCAGCACTTTCAGCGCCTCGCGCAGGGGCGTGCGGCTGATGCCGTATTCCTCGGCCAGCTTGAGCTCGTCGATCCAGCTGCCCGGCTCCAGCTCGCGGCGGAAGATCCGCTGGCGCAGGAGCTCGGCCACCTCTTCATAGAGGGCGCGGGGGGTCAGGGTGACGGCGGACATGGGCTGAACTGTACTTCAAAATCGCGTTTGAATTAATAATTACAGATGGGTTAGACTTGTGAACGGCTTGCAAATCCGTGCAAGCGACCTTGCGAATCCCGTCAGACCACCGCCTGGAGCGGCGCCTTCCATGAGCAGCAGCACACCCGAACCCACCTACAAGCCGGCCGACCTCGACGCCTGGGCCAAGTCCGCCGCCAAGTCGGCGCCCGGCGGCGACGTGAATGCGCTGAACTGGATCACGCCCGACGGCATCAGCGTGAAGCCGCTGTACACCGCGGCCGACCTGCAAGGCCTGAAGTACACCGACACGCTGCCCGGCTTCGAGCCCTACCTGCGCGGCCCGCAAGCCACCATGTACGCGGTGCGCCCCTGGACCATCCGCCAGTACGCCGGCTTCTCCACCGCCGAAGAATCGAACGCGTTCTACCGCAAGGCGCTGGCCGCCGGCGGCCAGGGCGTGAGCGTGGCCTTCGACCTGGCCACCCACCGCGGCTACGACAGCGACCACCCGCGCGTGACCGGCGACGTCGGCAAGGCCGGCGTGGCGATCGATTCGGTCGAGGACATGAAGATCCTGTTCGACCAGATCCCGCTCGACAAGGTGAGCGTGTCCATGACGATGAACGGCGCCGTGCTGCCGGTGCTGGCAGGCTACGTGGTCGCGGCCGAAGAGCAGGGCGTGGCGCAAGACCAGCTGAGCGGAACCATCCAGAACGACATCCTCAAGGAGTTCATGGTCCGCAACACGTACATCTTTCCGCCGGCGCCGAGCATGCGGATCATTGGCGACATCATCGAGTACACGGCGCAGAGGATGCCGAAGTTCAACTCGATCTCGATCAGCGGCTATCACATGCAGGAAGCCGGCGCCAACCAGGCGCTGGAGCTCGCCTTCACGCTGGCCGACGGCAAGGAGTACGTGAAGACCGCACTGGCCAAGGGCCTGGACGTCGACGGCTTTGCCGGACGCCTGAGCTTCTTCTGGGCCATCGGCATGAACTTCTATCTGGAAGTGGCCAAGATGCGCGCGGCGCGTCTGTTGTGGTGCCGCATCATGAAGGAGTTCAATCCCAAGAACCCCAAGAGCCTGATGCTGCGCACGCACTGCCAAACGTCTGGCTGGTCGCTCACCGAACAGGACCCGTACAACAACGTGGTGCGCACCACCATCGAGGCGATGGCCGCGGTGTTCGGCGGCACGCAATCGCTGCACACCAACGCGCTCGACGAAGCCATTGCGCTGCCCACCGAGTTCAGCTCGCGCATCGCGCGCAACACGCAGCTGATCATCCAGGAAGAGACGCACATCACGAACGTGATCGATCCCTGGGCCGGCAGCTACATGATGGAAAAGCTCACGCAGGACATGGCCGACGCCGCCTGGACCATCATCGAAGAAGTCGAGGCCATGGGCGGCATGACCAAGGCCGTCGACAGCGGCTGGGCCAAGCTCAAGATCGAAGCCGCCGCCGCCGAGAAGCAGGCGCGCATCGACTCGGGCAAGGACGTGATCGTCGGTGTCAACAAGTACAAGCTCAAGAGCGAAGACGCGATCGACAGCCTGTCGATCGACAACGTGAAGGTGCGCGAGCAGCAGGTGGCGCGCCTGCAGAGCATCCGCGCCTCGCGCGACAACGCCAAGGTGCAGGCCGCGCTCGACGCGCTCACCGACGCCGCCGAAAGCAACACCGGCAACCTGCTGGCGCTGAGCATCGACGCGGTGCGTGCGCGTGCCACCGTCGGCGAGATTTCCGACGCCCTCGAAAAATCCTTCGGCCGCCATCGCGCCGACACGCAGAAGGTGACCGGTGTGTACGCTGCCGCCTATGACTCGGCCGAAGGCTGGGAAGCGCTGAAGACCGAGATCAACGACTTCGCCGAAGCGCAGGGCCGCCGCCCGCGCGTGATGATTTCCAAGCTGGGCCAGGACGGGCACGACCGCGGCGCGAAGGTGGTCGCCACCGCGTTCGCCGACCTGGGCTTCGACGTCGACATGGGCCCGCTGTTCCAGACGCCCGAAGAATGCGCGCGGCAAGCGATTGAAAACGACGTGCACGCCGTGGGCGTGAGCACGCTCGCCGCCGGCCATAAGACTCTTGTGCCGGCCATCATCGAAGAACTGCGCAAGCAGGGCGCGGACGACATCATCGTCTTCGTCGGCGGCGTGATTCCGCGCCAGGACTACGACTTCCTGTACGAAGCCGGCGTCAAGGGCATCTACGGCCCGGGCACGCCCATCCCGGCCAGCGCCAAGGACGTGCTGGAGCAGATCCGCGCGGCCGTCGCAGTCTGAGACGAAGCGACGTGGGCGATCTCTTGTCGCGGCTGTCGCTGCAGCCCGTGGATTCCAGCGATTTCGAAGACATGCTGGCCGTGCGCATCGATGCGATGCGTCCGAGCCTGGAGCGCGTCGGCCGTTTCGACCTCACGCGCTCGCGCGAGCGCCTGTCGGCCGGTTTCGTGGTGCCGTACATGCACCACATCGTGCTCGACGGTGAGCAGCGCCTGGGCTTCATCACGCTCAAGCCCGAGGACGCGGATGCGCTGCGCCTCGATCACCTGTACCTGCGCACCGGCTTCCAGGGGCGCGGCATCGGCGAATGGGCGCTGCGCTGGGCCAAGGCGCAGGCGCGCGAACAGAAGCTGGACATCAAGCTCACCGCGCTCGTGCAGAGCGACGCCAACCGCTTCTACCAGCGGCACGGCTTCGTGCTCGAAGGCGAGGAGGGCGTCGACCTGCACTACCGCTGGCGCGTGGCGTCGGAGGCAGCGTGCTGAACACCGTCGGCGCGCTCGAACGCGCGCTCGCCGATGCGCCGGGCATGGCGCAGCGGCGTGCCATCGCCAAGGCGATCACGCTGCTCGAATCGACGCGCGCCGACCACCGCGCGCACGCCGACGAGTTGCTCACGGCGCTGTTGCCGCGCACCGGCCAGTCGTTCCGCCTGGGCATCTCGGGCGTGCCCGGCGTGGGCAAGTCGACCTTCATCGAAACGCTGGGCCTGCTGCTGATCGGCAAGGGCCACCGCGTGGCCGTGCTCACCATCGACCCCTCGTCCACCGTGTCGGGCGGTTCCATCCTCGGCGACAAGACGCGCATGGAGCGCCTGTCGGTGCACGAGCGCGCCTACATCCGGCCCAGCCCCTCGAGCGGCACGCTCGGCGGTGTGGCCGAGAAGACGCGCGAGGCCATGCTGGTCTGCGAGGCCGCGGGCTACGACATCGTCATCGTCGAGACCGTGGGCGTGGGCCAGAGCGAAACGGCGGTGGCCGGCATGACCGACATGTTCGTGCTGCTGCAGCTGCCCAACGCGGGCGACGACCTGCAGGCGATCAAGAAGGGCGTGATGGAGCTGGCTGACCTGGTCGCCATCAACAAGGCCGACATCGACCGCGACGCCGCCACGCGCGCGCAGGCCCAGATCACCTCGGCGCTGCGCCTGTTCGGCCACCAGGGCAACCCCGACCACGCGCATGCGGTGCACGACGCCCACAGCGGCGTGGAGCGCCGCTTCTGGCTGCCCAAGGTGCTGCAGCTCAGCGCGCTCGCCGGCACCGGCGTCGACGCCTTCTGGGACGCCGTGCTCGAATTCAAGACGCTGCAGACCGCCAACGGCAAGCTCGCGAAGCGCCGCGAAAAACAGGCCACCGCGTGGATGTGGGAACGCATCGACGCCGGGCTCAAGCAGGCGTTCCGCCAGCACGCGCAGGTGCGCGAGCTGTTGCCGCAACTCACGCAGCAGGTGGCCCAGGGCAGCCTGCCGGCCTCGACGGCGGCGCGCCAGCTGCTCGCAGCGGCAGCCATCACCGCCCGGGTGTGACACCCCGGCCCCCGCAAGACTCTCCCAGCAATCCAGAACCACAGCTTCGGAAGCACACCATGCAAGAACTGATCGAACAACTCGAAAAGAAGCGCGCCCAGGCGCGACTCGGCGGCGGGCAGAAGCGCATCGACGCGCAGCACGCCAAGGGCAAGCTCACGGCGCGCGAGCGCATCGAGCTGCTGCTCGACGACGGCACGTTTGAAGAGTGGGACATGTTCGTCGAGCACCGCTCGGTCGACTTCGGCATGGCCGAGCAGAAGATCCCCGGCGACGGCGTGGTCACGGGCTACGGCATGATCAACGGCCGCCTCGTGTTCGTGTTCAGCCAGGACTTCACGGTCTTCGGCGGCGCGCTCAGCGAAGCCCACGCCGAGAAGATCTGCAAGGTGATGGACCAGGCCATGAAGGTCGGCGCACCGGTCATCGGCCTGAACGATTCGGGCGGCGCGCGCATCCAGGAAGGCGTGGCCTCGCTGGGCGGCTATGCCGACGTGTTCCAGCGCAACGTGATGGCCTCGGGCGTGGTGCCGCAGATCAGCATGATCATGGGCCCCTGCGCCGGCGGCGCCGTGTACTCGCCCGCCATGACCGACTTCATCTTCATGGTGAAGGACAGCAGCTACATGTTCGTCACCGGCCCCGAGGTGGTGAAGACCGTGACGCACGAGAGCGTGACGGCCGAAGAACTGGGCGGCGCCATCACCCACACCACGCGCAGCGGCGTGGCCGACATGGCGTTCGAGAACGACGTCGAGGCGTTGATGATGCTGCGCCGCCTGTACAACTACCTGCCGCTGAACAACCGCGAGAAGCCGCCGGTGCGCCTGGGCAACGACGGCCAGGGCGACCCGGCCGACCGGCCCGACTACTCGCTGGACACGCTGGTGCCCGACAACCCGAACAAGCCCTACGACATCAAGGAACTGATCCTGAAGGTGGTGGACGACGGCGACTTCTTCGAGCTGCAGCCCGACTACGCGAAGAACATCGTGATCGGCTTCGCGCGCATGGAAGGCCAGACGGTCGGCATCGTGGCCAACCAGCCGCTGGTGCTCGCGGGCTGCCTGGACATCAAGAGCAGCATCAAGGCGGCGCGCTTCGTGCGCTTTTGCGATGCGTTCAACATCCCCGTCATCACCTTCGTCGACGTGCCCGGCTTCATGCCCGGCACCGGCCAGGAGTACGGCGGCATCATCAAGCACGGCGCCAAGCTGCTGTACGCGTACGCGGAGTGCACGGTGCCCAAGATCACCGTCATCACGCGCAAGGCCTACGGCGGCGCGTACGACGTGATGGCCTCCAAGCACCTGCGCGGCGACGTCAACCTGGCCTGGCCGCGCGCCGAGATCGCGGTGATGGGCGCCAAGGGCGCGGTGGAGATCATCTTCCGCGAAGACAAGAACGACCCCGAGAAGCTCGCTGCCCGCGAGGCCGAATACAAGGCCCGCTTCGCCAACCCGTACGTGGCCGGCGCGCGCGGCTACATCGACGACGTGATCCTGCCGCACGAGACGCGCAAGCGCATCTGCCGCTCGCTCGTGATGCTGCGCGAGAAGAAGCTCGAGAACCCGTGGCGCAAGCACGGAAACATTCCGCTCTGAGCCGCACGGAGAAAGAAGAACATGTTCAAGAAGATCCTGATCGCCAACCGCGGTGAAATCGCCTGCCGCGTGATTCAAACGGCCAAGAAGATGGGCATCCTGACCGTCGCCGTCTACTCCGACGCCGACAAGGAAGCCCGCCACGTCGAGCTGGCCGACGAGGCCGTGCACATCGGCGCCGCGCCCAGCCGTGAGAGCTACCTGCAGGCCGACCGCATCATCGCGGCCTGCAAGAAGACCGGTGCCGAGGCCGTGCACCCGGGCTACGGCTTCCTGTCGGAGAACGAAGCCTTTGCGCGCAAGGTCGAGGAAGAGGGCATTGCCTTCATCGGCCCGAAGCACTATTCGATCGCGGCCATGGGCGACAAGATCGCCTCGAAGAAGCTCGCGAACGAAGCCCAGGTCAACACCATCCCCGGCTGGAACGACGCCATCGAGACGGCCGAGCGCGCCGTCGAGATCGCCAAGGACATCGGCTACCCGGTGATGATCAAGGCCTCGGCCGGCGGCGGCGGCAAGGGCCTGCGCGTGGCCTTCAACGACAAGGAAGCCTTCGAGGGTTTCACTTCTTGCCGCAACGAGGCGCGCAATTCCTTTGGCGACGACCGTGTGTTCATCGAGAAGTTCGTCGAGGAGCCGCGCCACATCGAGATCCAGGTGCTGGGCGACTCGCACGGCAACGTCATCTACCTGAACGAGCGCGAGTGCTCCATTCAGCGCCGCCACCAGAAGGTGATCGAGGAGGCGCCGTCGCCCTTCATCACCGACGCCACGCGCAAGGCGATGGGCGAGCAGGCCGTGGCACTGGCCAAGGCCGTGAAGTACCAGAGCGCGGGCACGGTGGAGTTCGTGGTCGGCAAGGACCAGAGCTTCTACTTCCTGGAGATGAACACGCGCCTGCAGGTGGAGCACCCGGTGACGGAATGCATCACCGGCCTGGACCTGGTCGAGCTGATGATCCGCGTGGCGGCCGGCGAAAAGCTGCCGCTGACGCAAGCCGACGTGAAGCGCGACGGCTGGGCCATCGAGTGCCGCATCAACGCCGAAGACCCGTTCCGCAACTTCCTGCCCTCGACGGGCCGCCTGGTGAAGTTCCAGCCGCCGGCCGAGAGCATGTTCGCGAGCGACACCGGCCACCTGCACGGCGTGCGCGTGGACACCGGCGTGTACGACGGCGGCGAGATCCCGATGTACTACGACTCGATGATCGCCAAGCTCATCGTGCACGGCAAGGACCGCAACGAAGCCATCGCGCTCATGCGCGAGGCACTCAACGGTTTCGTGATCCGCGGCATCAGCAGCAACATCCCGTTCCAGGCCGCGCTGCTGGCGCACCCGAAGTTCGTGGCGGGCGATTTCAACACCGGCTTCATCGCCGAGCACTACGGCAAGGGCTTCCACGCGGAAGACGTGCCGCACGCCGATCCGGCGTTCCTGGTGGCGCTGGCCGCCTTCGTCAACCGCCGCTACCGCGCGCGCGCCTCAGGCATCAGCGGGCAGCTCGCGGGCCACGGCGTGAAGGTGGGCGAGCAGTTCGTGGTGGTCGAGCTGGGCCCCGAGGGCAAGCATGTGCACCACGCGGTGTCGGTGAGCGACTTCCAGGGCAAGACCGGCGCCAGCGTCGTCACGGTGGGCGACAAGCGCTACCAGATCGAGAGCGACTTCGCGCTCGGCGCGGTGCGCGTGCAGGGCACGGCCAACGGCAAGCCGTTCACGGCGCAGGTGGAGCGCGGCGCGGGCAAGAACCCGCTGGCGCTGCGCGTGTCGCACGACGGCACGCAGATCGAGACCATGGTGCTGTCGCCGCTGGGCGCGCGCCTGCTCGAGCTGATGCCCTACAAGGCGCCGCCCGACCTGAGCAAGTTCCTGATGTCGCCGATGCCGGGCCTCTTAGTCGAGGTGTCGGTGCAGCCGGGGCAGCAGGTCCAGGCCGGCGAGAAGCTGGCCGTGATCGAGGCCATGAAGATGGAAAACGTGCTGTTCGCCACGCAGGACGGCGTGGTGGGCAAGATCTCGGCGGCCAAGGGCGAATCGCTCGCCGTCGACCAAATCATTCTGGAGTTCAACTGATGGGTGCCAACGACCTGCAACAAGCGGCAATCACGCTGCACCGCCCGGCCAAGGCCGTGGCGACGCCCCAGGGCCCCTGGTCCGTGGAGGCCATCCAGGCGCTGCTCGACAAGCCTTTCATGGAACTGCTGTTCGAGGCGCAGACCGTGCACCGTCGGCATTTCCCCGAAGGCGACATCGAGCTGGCCACGCTGCTGTCGGTGAAGACCGGCGGCTGCCCCGAGAACTGCGGCTACTGCCCGCAGTCGGCCGAGTTCGACACCGGCGTGAAGGCGCAAAAGCTGATGGAGGTCGACGAGGTGGTGCGCGCCGCGCAGGCCGCCAAGGACGCCGGCGCCACGCGCTTTTGCATGGGCGCCGCCTGGCGCGCGCCCAAGGACCGCGACGTCGAGAAGGTGGCGGTGCTGGTCGAGGCCGTGAAGGGCCTGGGCCTGCAGACCTGCGCCACGCTGGGCATGCTGGAGCCGCACCACGCGCAGCAGCTCAAGGCCGCCGGCCTCGATTACTACAACCACAACCTGGACACCGCGCCCGAGTACTACACCGACGTGGTCGACACGCGCACCTACCAGGACCGCCTGGACACGCTGGCGGCCGTGCGCAGCGCCGGCATCAGCGTGTGCTGCGGCGGCATCGTGGGCATGGGCGAGCAGCCGGTGCACCGCGCCGGGCTGATCGCGCAGCTCGCCAACATGGACCCGTACCCGGAGTCGGTGCCGATCAACAGCCTGGTGCGCGTGCCCGGCACGCCGCTGGCCGACTCGGAGCCGGTCGATCCCTTCGACTTCGTGCGCATGATCGCCGTGGCGCGCATCACCATGCCGACCGCGCGCGTGCGCCTGTCGGCCGGCCGCCAGCAGATGGGCGAGGCGGTGCAGGCCCTGTGCTTCATGGCCGGCGCCAACTCGATCTTCTACGGCGACAAGCTGCTGGTCACCGGCAACCCCGACGTCGACGCCGACGTGCAGCTGCTGCGCAAGCTCGGCCTGCGCTCGCACCGCACGCAGGAGCAGGCGGAAGAAGGCGGTTGCGCATGACCACGCCGCGTCCCTTCAAGGTGCTGGGCATCCAGCAGATCGCTATCGGCGGCCCCGACAAGCTGCGCCTGCAGAAGCTGTGGGTCGACATGCTGGGGCTCGAGGTGACGGGCACCTTCCGCAGCGAGCGCGAGAACGTCGACGAGGACATCTGTTCGATGGGCAGCGGCCCGTTCAAGGTCGAGGTCGACCTGATGCAGCCGCTGGACCCCGAGAAGAAGCCTGCCGTGCACACCACGCCGCTGAACCACGTCGGCCTGTGGATCGACGACCTGCCCAAGGCCGTCGAGTGGCTCACGGCGCAGGGCGTGCGCTTTGCGCCGGGCGGCATCCGCAAGGGCGCGGCCGGTTTCGACATCTGCTTTTTGCACCCGAAGGCCAACGACGAGTTCCCGATTTCGGGCGAGGGCGTGCTGGTCGAGATGGTGCAGGCGCCACCCGAGGTGGTGACGGCCTTCAACACGCTCGCCGCTACGCGCTGAGTGCCTTGCGCACCGGCGGCTTCACGTCGGCGCGCTGCGGCGGCAGCATCGGCTGGTGCTCGCGCGCCGGGTTCAGGATGATCGAGGTCGCGGTCTCGGTCAGGATGCAGAACTTGGCGAGCACCGCATCGAGGTGCGGCACGTCGATCACGGCGATCTCGAGGATCCAGCTGTCCTCGCCGGTCACGTTGTAGGCATTGACGCATTCGGGCGTCTCCTGCACCAGCTTCACCACGAGGTCGTAGTCGGCGCGTCCGACGCGGATGATCCCGCGGATGCCGTAGCCCAGCCGCGTGAGGTTCACGGTGGCGCGGTAGCCGGTGATGACGCCGGCGGCTTCCAGCTTTTTCACGCGCTCGGTCACGGCCGGCTGGCTCAGGTGCACGCGCCGGCCCAGTTCGGCCATGCTCAGGCGGGCGTCGGCCTGCAGTTCGGCCAGGATGCGGGTGTCGTGGGCGTCCAGCGTGGGGGTCAAGGTGAAGTCCATGGAAGTCCTTTAATTCGACGGTGCGGTGCGAGCAGAACCATGAATTTCGCATGGCTGCCGGCCCATGGCTTTCATACCATGACGGGCATTCCATACCAAGAAGAGACACCCTCGATATGTCGACACTCGCCACGCCCGCGCAGGCCGCGCCTGCCGCTTCCTCCTCGCGTCCCCGGCTGACGCCGCTGCTGTGGCTGTGCCTGGCCGCCACCTGGGTGGTCTGGGGCTCGACCTACCTGGCCATCAAGTACGCGCTGATCAGCTTTCCGCCGTTCCTGCAGATGGGCTCGCGCTTCCTGGTCGCGGGCGTGCTGCTGGCGGCGTGGATGCGCTGGCGCGGCACGCCCTGGCCGATGCGCCTGCAGTGGCGCAATGCGCTGGTCGTCGGCGCGCTGATGCTCGGCGGCGGCATGGGCGGCACGGCCCTGGCCGAGGTGTCGATCGGTTCGGGGCTGGTGGTGGCGTTCATTGCTGTCATTCCGTTGCTGATTGCGCTCTTGAATCTGATCTGGGGCGTGAAGCCGGCGCGGCTCGAAGCGGCCGGCATCGCGCTGGGGCTCGTCGGCGTGCTGATGCTCACGCAGGGCAGCGGCTTCAAGGCCTCGCCCGAAGGGCTGGTGGCGATCTGCGTGGCCTGCATCTGCTGGTCGCTCGGCAGCGTGCTGAGCCAGCGCAAGCTGCCACTGGCACCCGGCGCGATGGGCTTCGCGAGCGAGATGCTGTGCGGCGGCGTGGTGCTGATGGTGCTGGCCGCGGTGTCGGGCGAAACGATGAGTTGGCCGCCGCAGCCGGTGGCGCTGGGGGCGTGGGTCTACCTCGTGGTGTTCGGCTCGCTGATTGCCTTCAACGCCTACATGGTGCTGCTCGCGCAGGCGCCGGCCGGGGTGGCGGCGAGCTACACCTTCGTCAACCCGGTGATCGCGATGCTGCTGGGCGTGTGGATCGCCCACGAGACGGTCACGCGCTTCGAGTGGTACGCCGTGGGCGTGGTGCTGGCGGG
Organism: Variovorax sp. GW821-FHT09D07; assembly: GCF_059416345.1. Classification (NCBI taxonomy): domain Bacteria; kingdom Pseudomonadati; phylum Pseudomonadota; class Betaproteobacteria; order Burkholderiales; family Comamonadaceae; genus Variovorax; species Variovorax sp. GW821-FHT09D07. The sequence continues at coordinate 722,478 of NZ_JBWKOY010000001.1, read as the reverse complement.
CGTGCTGCTGTTGCTGTTCAAGCGCCCGCAGAAGGGCTGAGTTCGACGAGGCTCAGGCGGGGCGGCGCCAGAAGGCGAGGGTGGCGGCCAGCAGCCACATGCCGACGGCACAGCTGCGGTTGAGCGCCTTGAGGCCACGGCGCGAGAGCCAGCGCACGGCCTGCGTGCCGGCGCCGGCATAGGCCAGCATCACGCAGGTGTCGAGCACCACGAAGATCGCGCCCAGCACCAGGTACTGCATGCCCTGGGGCTTGGCCGTGTCGATGAACTGGGGCAGGAAGGCGGCGAAGAACAGCACCGTCTTCGGGTTGGACAGCGCCACCATCAGGCTGCGCACGAGCGCGATGCGACCGTGCGGACGGACCTCGATGGCCGACTTGGCCAGCGCGGTGCCCAGGTCGGTCGCCTCGCTGCGCCACAGCTTGATGCCGAGCCACACCAGGTAGGCCACGCCCGCGACGCGGATCGCGTTGAAGAGCCATTCCGAGGCCGCGAGCAGCGAGCCCAGCCCGAGCGCCACGATCGCGATCAGCGAGACGCTGCCGAGCGACGCACCCGCGATGCCCCAGCTGGCGCGGCGCATGCCGCCGTCGATGCCGTTGGACAGCGCCAGCAGCATGGTCGGGCCGGGAATCACCGCCAGGGCGAGCGAGGCGACGGCGTAGATCAGCAGGGTGTCGAGGGTCATGGTTTCGTGGCGCGTTGTTCGGCGGCGGCGCGGGCTCGTGCCAGCGCGGCTTCGACGATGGAGCGCTTGCGCGTGTCGGCGGCTTGCGGCTCGGCGGCGGCAGGGGCCGGTTCAGCCTCGCGCTTTGCGGCGTCGCGATGTTGGGCGTGCAGCTTGTAGCGTTGGAGTGCGGCTTCGGCTTGTGCCTGCGACCACGCCTGCCAGCCGCTGCGGCCAGGGGTTTCAATCTCGAGCGAAATGCAATCGACCGGGCACACCGGAATGCACAGCTCGCACCCCGTGCAGTGCGCCTCGACCACCGTGTGCATGCGCTTGTGGATGCCGATGATCGCGTCGGTCGGGCAGGCGTCGAGGCACAGCGTGCAGCCGATGCACCAGGCCTCGTCGATGACGGCCATGGCGCGCGGGCCTTCGGTGCCGAACTGCGGGTCGAGCGGCAGCACGGGGCGGCCCGTGAGCAGCGCCAGGCGCTCGATGCCCTCGGCGCCGCCCGGCGGGCACTGATTGATGCCGGCCTCGCCGTCGGCGATGGCCTGCGCGTAGCCTGCGCAATCCGGGTAGCCGCACCGTGTGCACTGCGTCTGAGGCAGTGCGTCGTTGATGCGTGCGGCCAGCCCGTTCACGGTGGGTGATGCGCGCGGCTCAGCGCGCGGCGCTGGCGCGGGGCTTCTTTGCCGCTGCGACCGGCTTCTTGGCAGCCGGCGCGGCCTTCACGGCGACGGCCTTCTTGGCGGCGACCGGCGTCTTGCGGGCCGCGGCGGTTGCCACGGCCTTCAGCTTCTGACCGGGCTTGATGCGGTCTTCGGCCGGCAGCTCTTCGCGCGCACCGGCGCGGCGCTGGGGCTCGTCGCTGGCGGCGATGAAGTTGCGCACCTTCGGGTAGACCAGGTCGCGCCAGCGGCGGCCGCTGAAGATGCCGTAGTGGCCCGCGCCCTTGACCTCGTAGTGCTCGCGCTTGGCGTCGGCGATGCCGGTGCACAGGCTGTGCGCGGCCTGGGTCTGGCCCGAGCCGGAGATGTCGTCGAGTTCGCCTTCGACGGTGAGCAGGGCGGTGGCGTGGATGTCCTGCGGACGCACACGCTCCACCTGGCCGGCGGGGCTCTTCACGTCCCAGGTGCCGTTGACCAGGTCGAAGTCCTGGAACACGGTGCGGATGGTCTCCAGGTAGTAGTCCGCGTCCATGTCGAGCACGGCGTTGTACTCGTCGTAGAACTTGCGATGGGCTTCGGCGCTGGCGTCGTCACCCTTGATCAGGTCCTTGAAGTAGTCGTAGTGGCTGCTGGCGTGGCGGTCGGGGTTCATGGCCACGAAGCCCGTGTGCTGCAGGAAGCCCGGATAGACCTTGCGGCCCGCGCCCGGGAAGCCTTGCGGCACGCGGTAGATCACGTTGTTCTCGAACCACTCGAAGCTCTTGTTGGTCGCGAGGTTGTTCACGGCCGTGGGCGATTTGCGCGCGTCGATCGGGCCGCCCATCATGGTCATCGTGAGGGGCAGCGGCTCGCCGCGGCTGGCCATGAGCGACACGGCCGCCAGCACCGGCACGGTGGGCTGGCACACGCTCACGACGTGGCAGTTGCCGTACTCGGCCTGCAGGCGGCGGATGAACTCCTGCACGTAGTTGATGTAGTCGTCCAGGTGGAACTCGCCGTCCGACAGCGGCACCAGGCGCGCGTTCTTCCAGTCGGTGATGTAGACCTTGTGGTCCTGCAGCATGGTGCGCACGGTGTCGCGCAGCAGCGTGGCGTAATGGCCCGACAGCGGCGCCACGATCAGCACCACGGGCTGGCTCTTGAGCGTCTTGAGGATATGCGGTTCGTCGGTGAAGCGCTTGAAGCGGCGCAGTTCGCAGAAGGGCTTGTCGAGCTCGACGGCCTCCTGGATCACGACCTCTTCGCCGTCGACCTTGACGGACTTGATGTTGAACTCGGGCTTCTCGTAGTCCTTGCCCAGCCGGTACAGCAGGTCATAGCCGGCGGCCATGCGCTGTGCCATCGGCAGTTGGCTCCAGACGGCGCCGGGGCCGTAGAGCTTGGAGGCGGCCTGGGCGAAGTCCGAAAAGGGCTCCATCAGGGAACGCTGGGCTTCGTAGAGTTGATAGAGCATCGCGGGTCTTTGAGTGGATGTTGCAGTGCAATATATCAGTGCATTTGCCGCGGCGCAGGGGGCCGAACCCTAGCCCGCAGCGGGCTGGATTCGGCTTCTGTGGCCGAATGTGAACGAATCGTCAAAAAGTCGATTCAGTCACATCCGGTTGTCACCTAGATGACCTTCGCAATCGACGCGCAGACGTAGTCGATGTTCTTGCTGTTGAGCGCGGCGACGCACATGCGGCCGGTGTCGGTGCCGTACACGCCGAACTCGTTGCGCAGGCGCACCATCTGGTCCTTGGTCAGGCCCGAGTAGCTGAACATGCCGATCTGGGTGGTGATGAAGCTCATGTCTTCCTTCACGCCGGCGGCCTTCAGGCCGTCGACCAGCTTCTGGCGCATGGCCTTGATGCGCACGCGCATCTCGCCCAGTTCCTTTTCCCACAGGGCGCGCAGCTCGGGGGTGCCCAGCACCGCGGCCACCACGGCGCCGCCGTGGATCGGCGGGTTGCTGTAGTTGGTGCGGATGGCGATCTTGAGTTGCGACAGCACGCGGCCGGCTTCTTCCTTGTTCTCGCACAGCACCGACAGGGCGCCGACGCGTTCGCCGTACAGGCTGAAGCTCTTGGAGAACGAGGTCGAGACGAAGAAGGTCAGGCCGGCGTCGACGAACTTGGCAACGGCTGCGCCGTCTTCCTTCAGGCCGTAGCCGAAGCCCTGGTAGGCCATGTCGAGGAAGGGCACCAGGCCCTTGGCCTTGACGGCCGCAACGACCTGGTCCCACTGCTCGGGGGTGATGTCGTAGCCGGTCGGGTTGTGGCAGCAGGCGTGCAGCACGACGATGGTGCCGGCCGGTGCCGCGTTCAGGGCGGCCAGCATGCCGTCGAAGTTGATGCCGCGCTGGGCGGCGTCGTAGTAGGGGTAGCTCTCGACCGTGAAGCCGGCGTTGGTGAACAGCGCGCGGTGGTTTTCCCAGCTCGGGTTGCTGATCAGCACGGTGGCGTTGGGGTTGAGCTTCTTGAGGAAGTCGGCGCCGACCTTCAGGCCGCCGGTGCCGCCGATGGCCTGGATGGTGGCCACGCGGCCGGAGGTGACGGGCTCGCTCTCGGGGCCGAAGACCAGGCCCTTGACGGCGTTGTCGTAGGCCACGATGCCGTCGATCGGCAGGTAGCCGCGGGCCGAGGGGGCCTTCATCATGTTCTGCTCTGCGGCCTGCACGCACTGGAGCAGGGGCAGCTTGCCGTTGTCGTCGTAATACACGCCGACGCCGAGATTGACCTTGAGGGGGTTGGTGTCGGCTGCAAATTGCTCGTTGAGGCCGAGGATCGGGTCGCGCGGCGCCATTTCGACCGCGGTGAACATAGACATGGAAAGGTCCTTTGGGATGAAAGCTTCGCTGGCAACCGGAGGAGGCTTTATCCTTTCCGGTTGCCTTGAATTTTACCGGCGCCACGCCACCTGTCGGGAACAGCCATGCCAGAGAACACCGAAGCCATAGCAGACCTGAAGAAAGTCGACCCGATCGGGCCGGCGAAACAGGGCGAATTCATCCGCTATCCCGACTCGCCGTTCGAGCTGTTCCAGCCCTATCCGCCGGCAGGCGACCAGCCCACGGCCATCGACGGCCTGGTGGCCGGGGTGCTCGACGGCGAGGTGTACCAGACGCTGCTGGGCGTGACCGGCTCGGGCAAGACCTTCACCATGGCCAACGTGATCGCCCGGCTGGGCCGTCCGGCCATCGTGTTCGCACCCAACAAGACGCTGGCGGCGCAGCTCTACAGCGAATTCCGCGAGTTCTTCCCGAAGAACGCCGTCGAGTACTTCGTGAGCTACTACGACTACTACCAGCCCGAGGCCTACGTGCCGCAGCGCGACCTGTTCATCGAGAAGGACTCCTCGATCAACGAGCACATCGAGCAGATGCGGCTGTCGGCCACCAAGAGCGTGCTGGAGCGGCGCGACACGGTCATCGTGGCCACGGTGAGCGCCATCTACGGCATCGGCACGCCCGAGGACTACATGGAGATGCGGCTGATTGCCCGCGTGGGCGACAAGGTCGGCCAGCGCGACCTGATCTCGCGGCTCATCCGCATGCAGTACACGCGCAACGAGCAGGACTTTGCGCGCGGCACGTTCCGCGTGCGCGGCGACACCATCGACGTGTTCCCGGCCGAGCACAGCGAGCTGGCGATCCGCTTCGAGCTGTTCGACGACGAGATCGAGTCGCTGCAGCTGTTCGACCCGCTCACCGGACGCATCCGCCAGAAGGTGCCGCGCTTCACGGTGTACCCGTCGAGCCACTACGTGACGCCGCGCGACAAGGTGCTGGCGGCGGTCGAAACCATCAAGATCGAGCTGGCCGGCCGGCTCAAGGAGCTGACCGGCTCCGGCAAGCTGGTCGAAGCGCAGCGGCTGGAGCAGCGCACGCGCTTCGACCTGGAAATGCTGGCCGAAATCGGCCACTGCAAGGGCATCGAGAATTACACGCGGCACCTTTCGGGCGCGGAACCTGGCGACCCGCCGGCGACGCTCACCGACTACATGCCGAAGGACTCGTTGATGTTCCTCGACGAGAGCCATCAGATGATGGGCCAGCTCAGCGCCATGTACAACGGCGACCGGGCGCGCAAGGTCACGCTGGTCGAGTACGGCTTTCGCTTGCCGAGCGCGCTGGACAACCGGCCGCTCAAGCTCGAGGAGTTCGAGAAGCGGGTGCGCCAGTGCATCTTCGTGTCGGCCACGCCGGCGCAGTACGAAAAGGACCACGCCGGCAACGTGGTCGAGCAGCTGGTGCGGCCGACCGGGCTGATCGACCCCGAGGTCGAGGTGCGTCCCGCCACGCACCAGGTGGATGACGTGCTGGGCGAGATCCGCATCCGCGTCGAGAAGAACGAACGCGTGCTGATCACCACGCTGACCAAGCGCATGGCCGAGCAGCTCACCGACTACCTGAGCGACAACGGCGTGAAGGTGCGCTACCTGCACAGCGACGTGGACACGGTCGAGCGGGTCGAGATCCTGCGCGACCTGCGTCTGGGCACCTTCGACGTGCTGGTGGGCATCAACCTGCTGCGCGAGGGGCTGGACATTCCCGAGGTGTCGCTGGTGGCGATCCTCGATGCCGACAAGGAAGGCTTCCTGCGCGCGGAGCGTTCGCTGATCCAGACCATCGGCCGCGCGGCGCGCAACCTGAACGGCAAGGCCATTCTTTATGCCGACCGGATGACCGAGTCGATGAAGAAGGCCATCGGTGAAACCGAGCGCCGCCGCACCCGGCAGATTGCCCACAACGAGGCGAACGGCATCACGCCGCGCAGCATCGTGAAGCAGGTGCGCGACCTGATCGACGGCGTCTACAGCGAGAAGACCGGCAAGGAAATGGCCAAGCTCGACCTGGAACGCGCCAAGGTCGAGGACATGAGCGAGAAAGACATCGCCCGGGAAATCAAGCGGCTCGAGAAGCAGATGCTGGAGCACGCCCGCAACCTCGAGTTCGAAAAAGCGGCCCGGGTGCGCGACCAGCTGGCGCTGCTGCGCGAGCAGGCTTTCGGGGCGTCGGGCGGCGACAACATCGCCGGTTTGGCGTCCTGATTTCAGCTAGGTCATAAGTTCGCTTTCTTCAAGCGAGCCGCGCTGGGGTTTACCCGAGCAGATCTCAGGGGCTTCTGCTATACTTGACCGAAATACTCAACAACAAAGAACTTCGCGATGAAGGACCGACTCCTACCGGCTGGTTCACCAGCGTCGGGGTCGGGCAGGGCGGAGACGAAGTCACCGCGGCCCAAGGCTGTGGTGTCATTTCAACGGTAAGCACTTGAAGGAGCTTGCGATGCGTCTCACTACCAAAGGCCGTTTTGCGGTCACAGCAATGATCGATCTGGCGTTGCGTCAGAACACCGGTCCGGTCACGCTGGCTGCGATCAGCCAGCGGCAGCAGATTTCGTTGTCGTACCTCGAACAGCTGTTCGGCAAACTGCGCCGCCACGAGCTGGTCGAGTCGACCCGCGGCCCCGGCGGCGGCTACAGCCTCGGCCGCAAGGCGGCGGACATCACGGTCGCCGACATCATCGTGTCCGTCGACGAGCCGATCGATGCCACCCAGTGCGGCGGCAAGGAAAACTGCCTCGGTGAGCAGGGTCGCTGCATGACCCACGAGCTCTGGGCCTCGCTGAACCAGCGCATGGTCGAGTTCCTCGACTCCGTCACGCTGCAGAAGCTGGTCGACGACCAGATCGCCAAGGGCGTGCAGATCGAGAACAAGCCGGTCGTCAAGCGCGCCATCTCGGCCCAGCCGGTGGTCAAGCCCATCCGCGTGAATGCGCCGAATTCGGTCTTCGCCCTCGGCAACGTCTTCGCGAAGTCCTGACCCCGATGAGTCCGGCGATGCCTGCGGGCATCGCCCTGAGTTTGCCCTGATCCCAGAACACAACCCCCCACGCCAGCCCGAGCCAGCCATGGACGTCACTCCTCATTTCCCGATCTATCTCGATTACGGCGCCACCACGCCGGTCGACCCGCGTGTGGTCGACGCCATGATTCCCTGGTTGCGCGAACATTTCGGCAACCCGGCATCGCGCAGCCACGCCTGGGGCTGGGAAGCCGAAGAAGCGGTCGAGAAAGCGCGCGGCCAGGTGGCCGACCTGATCAACGCCGACCCGCGTGAAATCGTCTGGTCGTCGGGCGCCACCGAGTCGATCAACCTGGCGCTCAAGGGCGCGGCCCACTTCTACAAGGGCAAGGGCAAGCACCTGATCACCCTGAAGACCGAGCACAAGGCTGTGCTCGACACCATGCGCGAACTCGAGCGCCAGGGCTTCGAAGTGACCTACCTCGACGTCGAGGAAAACGGCCTCGTCGATCTCGAGAAGTTCAAGGCGGCCATCCGCCCCGACACCATCCTGGCCAGCGTGCTGTTCGTGAACAACGAAATCGGCGTGATCCAGGACGTGGTCGCGCTGGGCAATGCCTGCCGCGAAAAGGGCGTGATCTTCCACGTCGACTCGGCCCAGGCCACCGGCAAGATCGACATCGACATCACGAAGCTGCCCATCGACCTGATGAGCCTGGCTTCGCACAAGACCTACGGCCCCAAGGGCATCGGCGCGCTGTACGTGCGCCGCAAGCCGCGCATCCGCCTCGAAGCGCAGATGCACGGCGGTGGCCACGAGCGCGGCATGCGCTCGGGCACGCTGCCCACGCATCAGATCGTCGGCATGGGCGAGGCCTACCGCATCGCCAAGCTCGAGATGAAGGACGACATCGCCCATGCGGTCCGCCTGCAGAAGCGCCTGCTCGACGGCCTGAAGGATGTCGAACAGGTCTTCATCAACGGCGACCTCGAGCGCCGCGTGCCGCACAACCTGAACATGAGCTTCAACTACGTCGAAGGCGAGTCGCTGATCATGGGCATCAAGGGCCTGGCGGTGTCGTCGGGTTCGGCCTGCACCTCGGCCAGCCTGGAGCCCAGCTATGTGCTGCGCGCCCTGGGCCGCAGCGACGAGCTGGCCCACAGCAGCCTGCGCATGACCATCGGCCGTTTCACGACCGAAGAAGAAATCGACTACGCCATCTCGACCATCAAGCACAACGTCGCCAAGCTGCGCGAGCTGAGCCCCCTGTGGGAGATGTTCCAGGACGGCGTCGACATCAGCACGATCCAGTGGTCGGCCCACTGACCCAGGCCAGCCCAAGGCTCCACGATTGAACAAAGTTTGAGAGGTACACCATGGCATATTCTTCCAAGGTCATCGACCACTACGAAAATCCCCGCAACGTCGGCTCCTTCGAAAAGGGCGACGACTCGGTAGGCACCGGCATGGTCGGCGCACCGGCTTGCGGCGACGTGATGAAGCTGCAGATCAAGGTCAACCCCGAAACCGGCGTGATCGAAGACGCGCGCTTCAAGACCTACGGCTGCGGCTCGGCCATCGCCTCGTCGTCGCTCGTGACCGAATGGGTCAAGGGCAAGACGCTCGACGAAGCGGCAGCCCTCAAGAACGCGCAGATCGCCGAAGAACTGGCGCTGCCGCCGGTCAAGATCCACTGCTCGATCCTCGCGGAAGACGCCATCAAGGCGGCCGTGAGCGACTACAAGGCCAAGCACGGCGCCAAGACCCCCGAGTCGACCGCCGAAGCTGCTGTTCACTGAGATGGCCGTCACGCTGACCGAAGCCGCTGCGCGCCACGTCACCCGCTACCTCGGCAAACGAGGCAAGGGCGTGGGCGTGCGGCTGGGCGTGAAGACCACCGGCTGCTCGGGCCTGGCCTACAAGCTCGAGTACGTCGACGAGTTCACGCCTGAAGACGTGGTGTTCGAAGACCACGGCGTGAAGGTGCTGGTCGACCCGAAGAGCCTGGCCTACATCGACGGCACGCAGCTCGACTTCGTGCGCGAAGGCCTGAACGAGGGCTTCAAGTTCATCAACCCGAACGAACGTGATCGCTGCGGCTGCGGCGAAAGTTTTCGCATCTGATGCGTCGTCGCTGACCGCGACCACAGCCGCCACCATGTCATGTGCTGGCGGTTTTTTCTTGATCCTATGAGCCCCCACGTTCGGCACTTTGTGTCCTCACTGCCCCCCGAGGGGGCGCAGACCGCCTTTGGGGCGGCCCGGCAGGCAGTCTGATGAACCTCAACGACACCGACTTCCAACTGTTCGCCGTCCCGGCGACCTTCGCGCAGGACCGCGCCGTGCTCGACGCGCGCTGGAAGGAGCTGCAGCGCGAGGCGCACCCGGACCGCTTTGCCGCGCAGGGTGCCGCCGCGCAGCGCGTGGCCATGCAGTGGTCGGTGCGCATCAACGAGGCCTACCAGCGGTTGAAAGACCCGATCCGCCGCGCGAGCTACATCTGCGAACTCAACGGCGCACCGCTGAATGCGGAGAACAACACGGCGATGCCGGGTGCCTTTCTCATGCAGCAGATGGAGTGGCGCGAAGCGCTCGACGACGCCCGCGACATCGCCGCCGTCGAACTGCTGCAGGCCGACGTCGAAACCACGCGCGCCCGCGCACTCTCGTCGCTCGACTGGCTGATCGACGAGAAGGGTGACTACCCCGGTGCCGTTCAGCAAGTGAGAGCCCTCATGTTCATTGAGCGCTTCGGCGAGGACGTCGAGAAAAAACTCGATCAGTTGGGACAATAAGCCCTTATGGCTCTTCTTCAGATTTCCGAACCCGGCCAGGCGCCTGACCCGCACCAGCGCCGCATCGCCGTGGGCATCGACTTGGGCACCACGCATTCGCTGGTGGCCTCGGTGCGCAACGGCGTGGCCGAATGCCTGCCCGACGACCAGGGCCGCGTGCTGCTGCCCTCGGCCGTGCGCTACCTGGACGGCGATCGCCGCCAGATCGGCTTCGACGCCGTGGCCGCGCGCGCGCAGGACCCCGCCAACACCATCACCTCGGTCAAGCGGCTCATGGGCCGCGGCCTGGCCGACATTGCGAACCGCGACGCCATGTCGTACCGCATCGGCGGCGACGACGGCGGCATGGTCAAGGTGCAGACCTCGGCCGGCGAGAAGTCGCCCGTCGAGATCAGCGCCGAGATCCTGGCCACGCTGCGCTACCGCGCCGAAGACACCTTCGACGACGAACTCTACGGCGCCGTCATCACCGTGCCGGCCTACTTCGACGAAGGCCAGCGCCAGGCGACCAAGGACGCCGCGCAGCTCGCGGGCCTGAACGTGCTGCGCCTCATCAGCGAGCCGACCGCCGCCGCCATCGCCTACGGCCTGGACAACGCGAGCGAAGGTGTCTATGCGGTCTACGACCTGGGCGGTGGCACCTTCGACATCTCGATCCTGCGGCTCACGCAGGGCGTGTTCGAAGTGATCGCCACGGGCGGCGACTCGGCCCTGGGCGGCGACGACTACGACCATGCCATCGCCGACTTCGTGCTCGCGCAGACCGGCCGTCAAGCCGGCAGCGACAACGACCGCGCCGCGCTGCTCGTGGCAGCGCGCGCCGCGAAAGAAGCACTGACCGATGCCGAGTCGACCCTCTTCAGCGCCGCGCTGGCAGGTGGCCATGCCGAGTTCACGCTGACGCGCGCGCAGTTCTTCGCCGCCACGCAGGCGCTCACCGACCGCACCCTCGCGGCCGTGCGCAAGGCGTTGCGCGACGCGAAGCTCAAGCCCGAAGAGTTGCAGGGGATCGTGCTCGTCGGCGGCTCCACGCGCATGCCGCAGATCCGCAGCGCCGTGGCCGCCTATTTCGGCCGCGAGCCGCTGATCAACCTGAACCCCGACGAGGTCGTGGCGCTCGGCGCCGCCATCCAGGCCAACCAGCTGGCCGGCAACAACGGCGCGGGCGAGCTGCTGCTGCTCGACGTGATCCCGCTGTCGCTCGGCATCGAGACCATGGGCGGCCTGGTCGAGCGCATCGTGCCGCGCAACCAGACCATCCCCACCGCGATGGCGCAGGACTTCACGACCTACCAGGACGGGCAGACCGCGCTGGCGTTGCACGTGGTGCAGGGCGAGCGCGACCTCGTGTCCGACTGCCGCAGCCTCGCGCGCTTCACGCTGCGCGGCATCCCGCCGATGGCGGCCGGCGCGGCGCGCATCCGCGTGACCTTCACCGTCGACGCCGACGGCCTGCTGAGCGTGAGCGCCAAGGAGCAGGGCAGCGGCGTCGAGGCCAGCGTGGCGGTCAAGCCGTCGTACGGCCTGTCGGACGACCAGATCGCGACCATGCTGCAGGAAAGCTTCTCCACCGCCCAGCAGGACATGCAGGCCCGTGCGCTGGTGGAATCGCGCGTCGATGCCGACCGGATGCTGCTGGCCACGCAGAGCGCGCTCGATGCCGACGGCGACCTGCTGAGCGCCGAAGAACGCGCCGCCATCGATGCCTCGATGGCGCGGCTGCGCGAAACCGCCAAGAGCAGCAACGAAGCTGCCGCGATCGAAGCCGCCACGAAGGCGCTGGCCAACGACACCGAAGCCTTCGCCGCCCAGCGCATGAACGCGGGCATTGCACGCGCGCTCGCCGGCCGCAAGGTCGAATCCCTGTAGACAGAACCATTTCATGCCCACGATCAAGATCTACCCGCATCCCGAGTACTGCCCGCAAGGCGCCGAGATCACCGCGCCCGCCGGCACCTCGATCTGCGAGGCCCTGCTCGACCACGACATCAACATCGAGCACGCCTGCGAGATGAGCTGCGCCTGCACCACCTGCCACGTGATCGTGCGCGCGGGCTTCGACTCGCTGAACGAAGCGGAAGAGGGCGAAGAAGATTTGCTCGACCGCGCCTGGGGCCTGGAGCCGCAATCGCGCCTGAGTTGCCAGTCGATCCTGGCGCAGGAGAATGTGACGATCGAGATTCCGAAGTACTCGATCAACCACGCCAAGGAAAACCACTGATGTCGCGCCAGATCGTTCTCGATACCGAAACCACCGGGCTCTCTGCGGAGAACGGCGACCGCATCATCGAGCTGGGCTGCGTGGAGCTGTTCGCGCGCAAGCTCACCGGCAACGACCTGCACATCTACTTCAACCCGGAGCGCGAGAGCCACGAGGACGCGCTCAAGGTCCACGGCCTGACCACCGACTTCCTGCGCGACAAGCCGAAGTTCGCCACGCTGGGCAAGGACATCATCGAGTACCTGCGCGACGCCGAGCTGATCATCCACAACGCGGCCTTCGACGTCGGCTTTCTCAACAAGGAATTCGAGCGCGCCGGCCTGCCGCCGCTCAAGACCTTCGTGAGCGAAGTGACCGACACGCTGGCCATGGCCAAGCTGGTGTACCCGGGCAAGCGCAATTCGCTCGACGCGCTGTGCGACCGCTTCGGCGTCGACCGCTCGAACCGCACCTTCCACGGCGCCAAGCTCGACGCGCAGCTGCTCGCCGACGTCTACATCAACCTCACGCGCGGGCAGGACGCACTGCTGATCGACGTGGCCTCGAACGAGCCCGCGCAGGGCACTACCATCGTGGCCATCGACCTGAGCCAGTTCGAGCTGCCGGTGATCGCGGCGGCCGAGCATGAACTCAGCGCGCACGAGGCCGTGTTGTCGCAACTCGACAAATCCAGCGGCGGAAAAACTTTATTTCGCCAAAACGGCTGAAAAGCTATGGCATAATCTGAGGCTTCGCACAACGCGATACGTGTTCAAGACACTGAACTCAAAAGCAGTGTCTCAGGGCGGTTAGCTCAGGGGTAGAGCACAGCATTCACACTGCTGGGGTCGGAGGTTCGAAGCCTCCACCGCCCACCATTTCAGACCTACGACAGACGGCACCATCAGGTGCCGTTTTCGTTTCAGGCGGCACCTTCGGGTGCCGTTTTTGTTTGGTCTCGCGCAAATCCCGATGCCATTCAGGACGGGCTTGCCGCGCTCAGAAGGACCGGCCTTCGCGGTTTCGCTGCAAGTCGGCCTCCACCATCATCGCGCACAGCTCCTCCAGCGTCGTCCTCGGCTCCCAGCCCAGCGTCCTCCTGGCATGCGACGCATCGCCGATGAGCAGTTCCACCTCCGCCGGCCGATAGAACTTCGGATCGATCCTCACGAGGACCTTGCCGGTCTCGCGGTCGATGGCGACCTCTTCCTGCGCCGTCCCTTCGAACCGGAGTTCGTAGCCCGCGGCCCTGAACGCCATGTCGACGAAATCCCGCACGGTTTCCGTGCGGTTGGTGGCGAGCACGTAGTTGTCCGGTTTGTCGGCCTGCAGCATGCGCCACATGCCATCGACGTATTCCTTCGCATAGCCCCAGTCGCGCTTGGCATCCATGTTGCCCAGCGTGAGCACATCGAGCTTGCCGAGCCTGATCTTGGCCGCCGCGTCGGTGACCTTGCGTGTCACGAATTCGCGGCCGCGCAACGGGCTCTCGTGGTTGAAGAGGATGCCGCAACAAGCGAAGAGCCCGTAGCTCTCGCGGTAGTTCATCGTCATCCAGTGGGCGAAGAGTTTGGAGACGCCGTACGGGCTGCGGGGATAGAAGGGCGTGTCTTCCTTCTGCGGAATGGCCTGCACATTGCCGAACATCTCCGACGTCGAGGCCTGGTAGTACCGGATGCCGCGGTCCGTCAGGCGGATCGCGTCGAGCAGGTGGAGGGTGCCCAGCCCGTTGATGTTCGTGGTGGCTTCGGGCTGGTTGAAGCTCGCGCCCACGTAGCTCTGCGCCGCCAGGTTGTAGACCTCGTCGGGCTGCGCATCGCGAATGAGCGTGATCGAACTGCCCAGGTCCGTCAGGTCGTACTCCACGAGATGAAGCTCCGGATGATCCTGGATGCCGAGCGACTCGATGCGCCAGAAGTTCACCGAACTGGTTCGGCGGAAGGTTCCGTAGACGGTGTAGCCCTTGCCCAGCAGCAGCTCGGCCAGGTACGCCCCGTCCTGTCCGGTAATGCCAGTGACGACAGCACGTTTTTTCATGGCTTCAATGAGGTGAGAGGAAGGGAAGGGGCGGGTCAGGCCGGCGCATCGACGCCGCGTTCGGCCGCGGGCTGCAGGGCCGCTTGCAACGCGAGTGCCTCGCGCTTCTCGGCCGCGGGGCAGCGGCCGTAGGTGTCGTCGAAGCGCACGATGTCGTCTTCGCCGAGGTAGCTGCCGGTCTGCACCTCGATCACTTCCAGCATCGTCTTGCCTGGGTTCTCCAGCCGGTGGATGGTGCCCGAGGGCAGGTAGATCGACTCGTTCTCCCGCACCAGCAGCACTTCGCCGCCGCGCGTGGCCTTGGCCGTGCCCTTGACGACGATCCAGTGCTCGGCGCGGTGGTGGTGCATCTGCAGCGACAGCTTGCCGCCGGGCTTGACGGTCAGGTGCTTCACCTGGAAGCGCTCGCCGGTGTCGATGCTGTCGTAGGCGCCCCAGGGCCGCACCACGCGGCGATGCTCGGTGGCTTCGACCGTGCCTTCGCGCGCCAGCATGCGCACCACCTCGGCCACCTGTTCGGCGCAGTCCGCGCCCGCGACCAGCACCGCGTCCGGCGTGTCCACGATGATCAGGTCCTCGGTGCCCAGCGCCACCACCGGCCGGTGCGGCGCATGGACGAAGGTGTTGCGCGAGTTCAGCACGCTGCCCGCGCCGCTCACGCGGTTGCCCGCCTCGTCGGCCGGGTGCAGCTGGGCCACGGCGTTCCAGCTGCCCACGTCGCTCCATGCGCCCTCGAAGCGCACCACCGCGACGTCGGCGTGCTTTTCGAGCACCGCGTAATCGATGCTGTCGCTGCGGCAGCCTTCGAAGGCCTCGCGGTCCAGCCGCACGAAGCTGCCGTCGACCGACACCGCGGCGGTCGCGCGTTCGCAGGTGGCGAGGATGTCGGGCGCATGCGTGCGCAGTGCCGCGACCAGCGTGCGCGCCTGGACCAGGAAGATGCCCGCGTTCCAGCAGTAGTTGCCCTGCAGGATCAGCGTTTGCGCCACCGCCGCCGTCGGCTTCTCGACGAAGCGCGCCACCGCGTGGCTGGGGCCATGCCCCGTGGCCCCGGCCGCCTCGATGTACCCGTAGGCCGTGCTCGGAAAGCTGGGCGCGATGCCGAAGGTGACGATCTTGCCTGCCAGGGCTGCTTCGACGCCGCTGCGCATCGTGGCCTCGAACAGCGCCACGTCGGGAATGTGGTGGTCCGCGGGCGCAAAGAGCAGCAGGTCGTCGGGCTCGGCCAGCAGGGCCGCCGCGGCCATCGCGGCGGCCGTGTTGCGGGGCACGGGCTCGAGGATCTGGCGGCCCTGCGCGTGCGCGTTCTCGATCGCCTCGCGCACCAGGAAGCGGTGCTCTTCCGACGCAACGCAGGTGATCGTCCGGTTCAGGGTCGCGAGCCGTTCGAGCGTGAGGTGCAGCAGGCTCTTGTTGCCCACGATCGGTGCGAACTGCTTGGGAAAGGCCTTGCGCGATAGCGGCCACAGCCGCGTGCCGCTGCCGCCGCACAGGACCACGGGATGAATGGTGGGGGTGTTCATGGTGACCAGCCTTTGTGTGTGCAGTGGGTGACGAACCGGATCGCTTCGTGGATGTGCCGCTCAGATCAGGCCCGTGTGAACGGCGAGGTTCACCGCCTGGGCGCGCGAATGCACATGCAGCTTCTTGTAGATGCTCTTGATGTGCACGTTGACCGTCTGGCCCGTGATGCCGAGCTTGGCGCCGATCTCCGCCGAGACGTAGCCCGACGCCACGTGGCGAAGGACCTGGCTCTCGCGCGGTGTCAGCGTCGTGTCGCGCGGTGGCGATGCGTCGTCGGCGGGCTGCGGCTCGCGGGGCTGGTGGTTCAGGCGGTGCAGCAGGCGCCGCGCGAGCCGCGGCGTGATGACGGCGCCGCCGTTCACCACGTGCAGCACGGCATCGGCAAAGCTCTGCAGCCAGGCGTTCTTCAGCAGATAGCCCGTGGCGCCCAGCTCGAAGGCGCGCAGCACGTGGGCATCGTCCTCGAGCGCGGAGATCACGATGATCTCGCCGTTGCCATGGTGACGGCGCGCCTCGGCGATCAGCTCGAAGCCCATGCCGTCGCTGAGCCGCAGGTCGACCATCAGCACGTCGAACGCATGCGTGGCCAAGAGCTTGCGCCCCTCGCGGATGCTGTCGGCCTGGCCTTCGAGCTGGATGCGCAGGTCCGACAGCAACTCCTGGGCGATCACCCGGCGCATGTACTCGTCGTCGTCGATGAGCAGCACGCGCACCGGCGATTTTTCCTGGCCCGTCATGAAGTCCGGCCACAGCCTCGCGGCGGGCGCGCACACGGGGGCGGACGGGCCCGGGCGGCGCGGCGCCATCACGGCGGGGGTGGGGTCGCCAGAAGGTGTGAGCGTGTTTTCAGCCATGTTCTTGCCCCGGTTGAAGTGAGTGAGTGACGGCGGTCGGTGCGGTGCCGTCGGCGGCGCGGACCGGGAAGCCCGGCACCGGCCCGTCGAAGCCGCGCGGGTTCGCCAGCTGCCAGCGCCAGCTGTCGGCGCACATCTGGTCCAGGCTGCGCTGCGCGCGCCAGCCGAGCCGGTCCTGGGCGTGCTGCACGTCCGCCCAGTAGGCCGGGGCGTCGCCGGGACGGCGCGGACCGATGTGCACCGCGATGCGGTGCCCGCATGCGCGTTCGAAAGCCGCAATCACGTCGAGCACCGACGCGCCGTGCCCCGTGCCCAGGTTCACCGTGAGCAGGCCCCGATGCAGCGTCGCGTACCGCAGGGCCGCCACATGGCCTTCGGCCACGTCCATCACGTGCACGTAGTCGCGCACACCCGTGCCGTCGTGCGTCTCGTAGTCGTTGCCGTGCACGACGACGTGCCCGCGCTCGCCCACCGCGACCTGCGAGACATACGGCACCAGGTTGTCGGGCGGTCCCTGCGGGTGTTCGCCCAGCAGGCCGCTCTCGTGCGCGCCGATGGGGTTGAAGAAACGCAGGCACGCGATGCCCCAGCGCGGATCGGAGCGGGCGAGGTCCGCGAGCATCCGCTCCACCATCACCTTGGAGCGCCCGTAGGGGTTGACGGCCGCGTACGACGCGCTCTCCCGTATCGGCGAGCGCGGGATGTCGCCGTAGACCGTGGCCGAGGACGAGAAGATCAGCGTGCGCACGCCGGCACGCTCCATGGCCCGCGCCAGCGCGAGGCTGCCCGCCACGTTGACGTCGTAGTAGCCGAGCGGGTCGCTCACCGAGCGGCTCACCGCCTTCAGCCCCGCCAGATGCAGCACCGCGTCGGCCCCGTGCTCGGCGAACACGCGGTCGAGCACCGCCGCGTCGCGCACGTCGCCGCGCACGAGCTGCGGCTGCACGCCGCAGATGCGTGCCACGCGCTCCAGCGAACGCGGGTCGCTGTTGACCAGCGTGTCCAGCACCACCGGCAGGTAGCCGGCCGCGATCAACGCCACGCAGGCGTGGCTTCCGACGAAGCCGGCGCCACCCGTCACCAGAATCTTTGAGTGGGTCATGGTTGGGACTCGCGCAGTGGGGTTGGCGTGGCCGTGCCTCGGTCCGCCACGCAGCGAAGCAGCGCTTGTTCGAGGCGCGACAGGATGGCGTCCTGGTCGAGCTCCGTCTGCGCGAACGCGCGGCCCGCCGCACCGAGCGCCTGGCGCAGGCCCGGCGAGCACGCGAGCTGCGCGATCGCGTCGGCCAGCACGGCCGCATCGCCCGGGGGCACCACGAAGCCACGGTCCGCGACCACGCGGGCGAGTTCGGTGCCGGGGTGCGCCGTGGCGATCACGGCCTTGCCGCTCGCGAACATGCCGGCCAGCTTCGAGGGCATCACGAGGTCGGCGGCATCGGCGCGCTGCGGCAGCACGTGGATGTCGGCCATGCCCAGCAGCTCGTTGAGCCGTTCGGCGGGCTGCAGGTCGAGAAAGTGCACGCGGTCCAGGCCGGCGCAGGCCGACTTCAGCGAGGCGCGGCTCGGGCCGTTGCCGCAGATCACGAAGTGAATGTTTTGCGGGTCGGCGAGCAGGCCCGCCGCCTCGGCCAGCAGCTCGATGCCCTGCTTGGCGCCCAGGCTGCCCGCATAGAGCACGACCACGGCATCGGGCGCAATGCCCAACTCGGCTCTGTAGCCATCGGCCGCGCGGGGAGCGGGGCGGATCGCCGACACGTCCACCCAGTTCGGAAAGAGAACCAGCCGGCCTTCGCCGATGCCCTTGCTCCTGGCCTTGTCGACCATGGCCACCGAGATGGTCGACACGCGGTCGAACCTTGCCAGCAGCCATCGCTCGAGCGACAGCGCGACGCGCCGCACGCCCGCGCCGCGCACGAGGCCCAGGCCGAACGCCGCATCGACTTCGAAGTCCTGGATGTGCAGCCACGACCTGATGCCGAGCAGCTTCGCGAAGCACAGCACCGCGGGCGCGCAGAAAAGCGGCGGCTCCACGACGAACACCAGGTCGGGCTTCCAGCGCGCCTGCGCCAGCAGCAGCGGCAGGCTCGACAGCATGAACGAGCACAGGTGCGCCACGCGCGCCAGCGCACGCGGTTGCGAAGGCACCCAGGTGGGCGCGCGCCAGACCGTGAGGCCGTTGCGCCCGGTGGTCTTGCGGTAGGCCCAGGCCGAATGGCCCTCGAACACCGCCCAGTGCGGGAAGAAGGGCGGCGCCGCGATCACGCGCACGTCGTGGCCCCGGGCCTGGAGCCAGTCGGCCATCTCGCCCGAGTATTTGCCGATGCCGGCCAGCTCGGGCGCGAAGTTCATCGAGTACAGCAGGATCTTCACGGCGACCTCCCCAGGGCCGGGCGCAGCAGGCGCACGATCGGAAAGAAGCCGAACAGCGCGCGCATGCGCAGCTCGTACAGCACGAAGTCGGTGACGAAGGCAATGAAGAAGACGTAGTGCGGCTTGTCGGGAAAGAGCGAGATCACGACGCCGTACGAGGCCAGCCGCAGCGCGAACTCCAGCAGCGTCCACCATCCGAGCGAGCCCATCGTGGCGTTGAGCGAGAGCATCGTTTCGTGGTGGACCGTGTAGGTCCTCAGCAGGAAGTACGGCGCGATGCACACGAAGATGTCGCGCGCCTCGGGCCCGAGCTTCAGCAGCGGCGCGGCCACCGCCATCAGCCCGGCCAGCCCCACGAAGAGCACGCAGCCGAGCAGGAACGAATGCCGCGCCAGCCGCAGCTTCTCGATCGTCAGGTTGGCCGCGTTGGCGTCCAGCATCGCCGGCGTCTTCGTGACGAGAAAGGCCTGCACGAACTGCGAGGGCGCCTCCGCAAGCAGAAAGGCCAGCTTGAACGCACCCACGTAGCCCAGCGGCATGAAGAGCGCCACCAGCAGCAGGTCCGACTTGCGCAGCAGGAAGGTCAGCAGCGCATACACCGTGGCGCTGGCCTGCGACGCGAGCGCCAGCACGGGCGGCCCGGCCGGCGGCGCCGCGCCGTTCGCGGGCAGGAAGATGGCCGCGCCCACGAGCACCAAGGCCAGCAGGTTGATGGCGAGCAGGTGCGCCACACCGATCTCCAGGCCGAGCGCAGCGAGCGTCGCCACGCCCAGCACCAGCACGGTCGCGCGCACGCCCGACTCCAGGTTGAGCAGGCCCGCATGGCCCAGGCCCCGGCTGTACGACAGGCGCAGGCTGTTGAAGGCGAAGACCGCGAGCGACAGCACGATCAGCACGAAGGGCGCGCCGGCCACCGGCAGGCGCTGCGCGCCCACGACGCCGGCCGCGAGCAGCGCGGCCAGCGGCAGCCCGATCGCCAGCGTGCGCAGCAGGTCGCCGCGCGTCACCCGGGGCGGCACGCTCGCGGCATTGCGCGAGAACAGCAGTGAACTGCCCAGCGTGCCCACGACCAGCCCCACTTCCAGCACCGACTGGTAGACGGAGTACTCGCCGAAGCGCGCGGGCGCCACCTGCGCCGCGATCAGGAAGATCGCCAGGAAACCCGACAGGTACACATACAGCCGCGACGCGAGCGCCCCCAGGCCCAGGCGCTGTGCCAGGCGGATGCCGGGCAGCGCGAACGAGGTGCCGGCGGCGGGCTTCATGGCGTGCTCCCGTCCGCGGGGTGCTTCGGCGTTGGCGCCTGCGCGACGCCCAGGGTGTCGGCCATGCGGCGCGCGCGCGAGGCGATCCGGTGCGCGTTGTTCTTGGCCCGGCGCGCCATCTGCAGTGCCCAGGTGAGCAGCGCGACCGTGTACACGCGGCGATGCAGCGCGGGCTGCATCGCCAGCTTGGCGGCGCCCTGGAAGTGCAGCGCGAGCACGCGCACCGTGTCGCCCGCCGGCGTCTGCAGGCAGGGCTGGCCGTCGACGAAGGCCAGGCGCTTGGCGCCGCCGCGCACGCGGAACTCGCGCACGAAGTGGTTGGTGCCGCCGTTGACGTTGTGGTCGATCACCTGGCCGTCGAACACCCGGTTGATCGGCACGGTGTTGCCGCTGGCCTGCGCCCACAGGTACAGCAGCGTCATGTCGGATACTCCCCCGCGCACGCTGCGGGTCGCGAAGCGCTCGGCGATCTCGCGCAGCTGGTGCAAGCCCGTGGGCGTGCTGTACATGCGCAGGAGGCAGGCGACGAAGTCCTGCAGGCCGGCCGCCGTCCAGTAGCTCACGTGCGGCGAGATCTGGCAGGGGTTCCAGCCGTCCGTGGGCAGGATGCTGGAGCCGGAGAAGTCGGCGTTGCCCACCAGGCGCGCGATGTGGGCGCCGACGCCGCGAAACAGCAGCACGTCGCTGTCGATCAGCACGAAGGCACGGCAATCGGGGTGCGCTGCGAGATGGTTCGCCAGGAGGAAGTAGCGCCGGAAGCAGATCTTCTCGAACGCCGGCGTGTTGCTCGACAGGTGCACGTAGGCCTGGCAGAAGCGTTCGTATGCCGGCCCGGCGTCGGTGTCCGACAGGACAACCAGCTGCTCCTGCGCCATGGCCGCGGATTCGCAGCACAGGCGCAGGGCCGTGTTCTGGCGGTCTTCCACAACGATGAAGGGGAGGGCGTGGTCCATGGTCGGGCAAGCGGGTTGGTACGGGTCAGGGCCGCGGCGCGGTGGCGCTGCGCACCAGCGCGACGTGGGCGGGAAGAAAGTGGAAGTCGGCGTCCAGCGGCATGTCGAGCGTGAGCATTCCGCCCCGGGCGCTCGCGTCGCCGATCCAGCTGCGCAGCTGCGCCGCCGAGAAGCGCGGCGCGCTCGGCTGGGCCCAGGAGGCGCCCAGCGGCGTCAGCACATGCAGCCGGAGTTCGGAGGGCGGCGAGGCCAGGCGTGCGGCGGGCTGCAGGTACTCGCCCGCCATGAGGTTCTGGCACGGCGCGCTCTTGAGGCTGAAGCGCGCCGCCCCCTCGCCGGCATTGAAGGCCAGCCACCGGGTGGGTGCGCCGCTGCGCGCGGCCGCGCAGAACCGGTCCCAGTCGCGCGTCGTCATGCCCGTCGTGTTGTAGACGCCGTCGAACCACCAGCCCGTGGCGAGTGGGCCGTAGTGCTGCGACCAGCTGTCGATCACGGCCGACCAGGCAGCGATGAAGCGCGTCGGCGGTGGTTGCTGTTCGGAGACATCGCCCAGGCACTCCATCAGGTAGGCATCCCCTTGCGGCGCGCGGAACGGCAGGTAGAGGATCAGCGCGATGCCGTGGCGCCGCAGCGCGCGGCCGATCTCCATCGGCAGGTCGCGCGGCGAGCGGTGCGCGGCGCTGCGCGGGCACAGCGCTTCGAGGGCGGCGTTCGGCGCGATGAACTGGCCGTTGTTCTGCCCGAGCGTGAGGATGAGATGGCTGGCGCGCATCCCGGCGAGTTCGGCGGCGAAGGCCTCGACGTCGAAGCGCCCGATGCCGGCGATGGACTGCTTGTCGGGCAGGTAATGCACCATCACGCCGAAGCCCGGTGCGCCCTGCGTTTCGGGCAGTGCTGCGACGGCGGGCCGCGCCCATGCGGCCAGCCCGAGCGCCAGCATCGCGAGCGTGCGAAGCAGGGAGCGTGCGCGGTTCGTCATGGCGTGGCCCTCGCCAGCGACGCGTCACCGCGCTTCAGCCTGAGGTAACTTGCGGCCACCGCGCCCGGCGTGCAGACCCGCGAGAGCGACCATGCGGGGCGCGTGCGCTGGTGCGCGGCCAGGTAGCGCTCGATGCTGCCGAGGCCGACGAATTCATTGCCGATGAAGAACGCGTAGCCCGCGAAGAGCTCCCGGTGCACCGGAAGGTCCGAGAGCAGCAGCGGCACGCCCAGCGTGGCCGCCTCGGCGGCCGACAGGTTGAAGCCCTCGAAGGTGGACAGCGAGATGAAGGCCGTCGCCCCCCGATACAGCCGCAGGAGTTCTTCCCGCGACACCAGTCCCCGGTGCCGCACGCAGCCGCGGAACGCGGGCGCCATGGCCGAGATCATGCGTTCGACCTCCTTGGCGCCGTTGCCGGTGATGTCGAGGTAGTCGACCAGGCCCTGGCGCTTCATGCGCACGAAGAGCTTCAGGATGCCTTCGAAGTTCTTGTGCGGGTAGTAGTGGTAGGCCGCGATCAGGTAGCGCCCGTCGGGTGCTGCCGTGCGGTCGGCGTTCGCGGCGACGGCGCCCGCATCCACGGGATTGAAGATCACCGCCGGGTGCTCGCAGCGCCTGAAGTGCCGCTCGAAATCTTCCTGGCTGCTGCGGCTGATGAAGACCACGTCGGCGGCGCTGCGCGCGACGCGGTGCAGGTTCCAGTCGAGCCAGAGGCGCTTGCGCGCGCTGAAGTACTGCGGGTACGACTTGTACTGCACGTCGTGCACCACCACGATCGAATCCCGATGGCGGCCGAAGGGCGCCAGCAGCGAGAAGGGCAGGAAGTAGTTCGGGAACAGCGAGTACACGCGCTCCCCGCGCAGCCATCCGCGCACCAGGTGGACGTTGTAGAGCAGCGTGTCGAGGATGAAGCGGCTGATCTTCAGCCGCCGTGCGGCCGCGTACAGGTGCGGATGGCGCTCGCTGATCGGCTGCACCTCGTGGCCCGGCGCGTCGCGCATGCTCTCGAGCAGCACCTCGGACACGTTCAGCACCCCGCCCGCCGACGCGTTGAGCCGGATCGTGTCGTAGAAGAGGTAGGTGGCCATGGTCGCTCCTGCGTGCGTTCTCATGCGGTCGGCAGGCTGGCGCGCGCCGGGCGGGGGGCCGGCCTGCGGAACCACGCAGCGAGGCTGCCGGCGACGACGGCCGCGACCAGCCCCGAGACGGCGAACGGTCCCCAGCCCAGGATCGGCCCGCGCAGGAACGGCACGTAGGCCGCCAGCAGCACCAGCGCGCACAGGTAGCCGGCCGTCAGCGTGCGTTGCGGGTCGATGGCCTTGTCGACGAGGCGAAAGAGCGCCGAGACCGCGAAGCCCAGCAGGGCCGGGCCCGCCAGCCCGAAGTCGAAGTAGGCGGTGGTGAAGGGCGGCAGCGACAGGTTGCTCTGGGAGAAGTTGCCCAGCACGGCCGGCCAGCCGAGCGGGTCGAAGCCCGAGAACATCTTCAGTTCGCGCGGCAGGATGAAGGAGAAGGCCGAGAGCAGGTAGCGCCCGTAGCCGAGGTCGGGCGAGGGCGCGCGCTCCAGGATGCCCGCGACGACGAACATCGCGTCGAAGTCCTGGCTGAACGGGTACGACGCCAGCTCCGCGCCCCACATGGCGTCCCGCGAGATCAGGTTCAGCACCGGCCCCAGGCCCGCGATGGCGCCGAAGATCACGGCGGCGAGCGTCCACCGGTGGCGCCGCCCGAGGGCATGGATGAGCAGCGGAAGCAGCCCGATCAGGATGACCTGGCGCGCCGTGTTGACCGGGTTCGCGGCGATGGCGGCCAGTGCGAACGCGAGGCCCGCGACGCACCAGGCCCACAGCGTGCGCTGGCGTGTGGCGTGGATCGCGAGCGCCACGCAGCACAGCAGCACCATGAGCTTGGGCAGCGTGGAATAGACGATGTACTGGACCGGCGCGGCCTCCTCTTCGGAAATCACGCCGCGCGCCGTGAAGTTCATGTCGGGGCGCAGGAAGAGCATGGCGAACGCCACCTCCAGGCAGGCCAGCAGCAGGAAGGGGTGGGCGACGCCGGCACTGAGCGCGCGCTGCGCCGGCCGGGGCGTGGCGGGCGGCTCGGGCAGGCCCAGCCGGGCGGCTTCCACGCCGGCCATGTACAGCAGCACGAGCATCAGCCCCTGCGTGTGCGCAGCCTGCCCGACGATGCCGACCTCCCAGAAGTCGGTGTCGGTCGCGATCTGCATCGCCGGCGCCAGCGAGAAGTAGATGAGAACCGCCGTGTAGTGGATCAGCAGGAACACGCTGTCGCTGGCGGTGCCCAGCATCGACAGCTGCACCACTGTCAGCACGAACACCACGCCGTAGCCCCAGACAGGATCGATCAGCCCGCACAGTGCGGCGCAGACGATGCCGGACCAGAAGACGAGGGTTCTCATGGCGAGGTCCGTTTCTTCTTCAGGCGTGCTCGGCCTCTGCGGCGGTCCGGCGCGCCGTCTGGTAGTCCGCATAGGTGCGGCGCAGCCCTTCGGCCAGCGGCACCGTGGCGCGCCACCCGAAGCTGGCTGCGCGCGACACGTCCAGCAGCTTTCGCGGTGCGCCGTCGGGCTGGGCCAGGTCGTAGTGGATGCTGCCCTCGTAGCCCACCACCTCGCGGATGTGCTCCACCAGCTCGGCGATCGAGACGTCCTCGCCCGTGCCGAGGTTGATGTGGCCGCGCATCGGATCGGTGTGCTGGTCGTAGGCGGCACGCGACAGGTTCATCACGTCCAGGCAGCCCTCGACCATGTCGTCCACGTACAGGAACTCGCGCCGCGCCCGGCCGCTGCCCCAGATCAGCACGCTCGGCGTGCGGCTGATCTTGGCCAGGTGAAAGCGCTGGATCAGCGCCGGCACCACGTGGCTGTTCTCCAGGTGGTAGTTGTCGCCGGGGCCGTAGAGGTTGCTCGGCATCACGCTGCGGAAGTCGACGCCGTGCGTGGCGCTGTACTGCCGGTTGTAGCTCTCGCACAGCTTGATGCCCGCGATCTTGGCGATCGCGTAGGGCTCGTTGGTGGGCTCGAGCTTGCCGGTGAGCAGGGCCTCTTCGCGGATCGGCTGTTCGGCCAGCCGCGGGTAGATGCAACTCGAGCCGAGGAACAGCAGCCGCTTGACGCCGGCGAGAAAGGCCTGGTGCGTGAGGTTGGCCGCGATCAGCAGGTTCTCGTAGATGAACTGCGCGGGGTAGGTCATGTTGGCGTGGATGCCGCCGACCTTGGCCGCCGCCACGTAGACCTGGTCGACGCGCTCGGTCGCGAAGAAGCGCGCGACGGCGGCCTGGTCGAGCAGGTCGAGCTCGGCGTGGCTGCGCGTCACGACCTCGTGGCCGAGTTCGCCCAGGCGCCTCGTGAGCGTCTGGCCGACCATTCCGCGATGACCTGCAACATAGATTCGCATGACGTTCTTTCAGTGAAGGAAGAGGGGGCTCCAGGTCTCAGCGCGAACCGCGCGCCCCGAGCACGACGCGGAAGGTCTTCAGCAGGATCACCACGTCGCGCAGCAGCGACAGCGTGGCGACGTACTCGGCGTCCATGGCGGCGCGGCGGCGGTAGCTCACCTCGTTGCGTCCGCTGATTTGCCACAGGCCCGTGATGCCCGGGCGCACGGCGCAGTAGTACGCCCAGTACGGGCCGTACAGCTCCTTCTGCGCAAACATGCAGGGGCGCGGGCCGACCATGCTCATGTCGCCCTTGAGCACGTTCCAGAACTGCGGAAACTCGTCGATGCTGTAGCGGCGCAGGAAGGCACCGAAGCGGGTGATCCGCGGGTCGTGCTCGAGCTTCTGGAACTTCTCCCATTCGCGCCGCGCCGCGTCGTTCTCGCGCAGGTGCCGGGCCAGCAGGGCATCGGCGTCGGGTGCCATGGTGCGGAACTTGTAGAAGCGGAAGATCCGTCCGTCGCGGCCGTAGCGTGGCTGCACGTAGATGGCCGGGCCGCCCGAGGTCAGCAGCACGCCGAGGGCGATCAGCGCATAGGCCCAGCCCAGGAACAGGAAGAAGGCGCCCGCCAGGAGGATGTCCATGGCGCGCTTGGCGGCCTGCAGGAGCCGCGAGCCGCCCACCGGCACGGAGCGGGCGGCGGTGCGGTGCGGCGTGCGTGAAAGGTGCGTGCTCATGATGTCGCGCGCTCCGGTTCGGCGCGGGGGGTGTGCCCCAGCGCGGGCGGATAGATGTTCGGCGGCAGGCCGTAGGGCCCGTAGTCGTAGCCGTAGGCGTTGTGGCGTTGCCGCGCGTCCTGCGCGTTGAGCACCACGCCGTGGAACGCCGCGCCCACGTGCGCCAGCCGCTTGGCGCTCTCCACCAGGTCGCCCAGCTCGCTGTCGCCGGCGCGGGCCACGAGCATCAGGGTGCCCACGTCCGGTGACATCGCCACGGTCTCGGTTGCCAGCAGGATCGGCGGTGCATCGATGACCACGGCGTCGTACAGCGCCGAGAGGGTCTCCAGCAACCGCGTGAACGCAGTGGAACCCATCATCGTGGCCGGATCGAGCGGCAGCTTGCCGGTGGTGATCACGTCCAGGTGCGGCAGCACCTGCGCATGCACCGCTTGCGCGAGCGTGGCGGTGCCGGCGATCAGCTCCGACAGGCCGGTGGTCGCCTTGAGCCCGAACTGGCTCGCCAGCTTGCCGCGGCGCATGTCGGCGTCGATCAGCAGCACGCGCTTGCCCGAGGCCGCCAGCACGGCCGAGAAATTCGCCGACAGGAAGGTCTTGCCCGCGCCCGGCGTGGCGCTGGTCAGCAGGATGCGGTTGTTCTGCGCGCCGGCCATCAGGAAGCCCAGCGCGGTGCGCAGCCTGCGCACGCCTTCGAGCGCCGGGTCGTCCGGGTGCGAGGCCGCCAGCAGCTTCACGCCGGGCTTGCCCTGGCGGATGGCGCGGTCGAGCGTGCCCTGCCGCGTGCTGAGTGCGATCGTGCTGTAGACGTTCAGGCCGGTGCGCATCTCGATCTCGTCGGGGGTGGCGACCGTGTTCTTGAGCACCTTGCGAAGCACCGACGTGACCGCGCCCAGGAACAGCCCCACGACCAGTGCCAGCGCCATCACGATCACCGCCTTGGGCCGCACCGGCTTCTCGGGCGACAGTGCCTGGTCGAGCACGCGCACGTTGCCGATGCGGCCTTCGCGGGCCAGGCGCATCTGCAGCGAGCTGTTCAAGAGCGACGAATAGAGCTCGGTGTTGACCTTGATGTCGCGCTGCATGCGCAGCGAGTTCTGCTGCAGCATCGGCATGCGGCGGATGCGGTTGTCCACGCCGCCCAGCTCCTTGCGCAACGAGGCGATCTGCGCGTCGAGCGTGATCAGCATCGGGTGCTGGCTGGTGAAGCGGCTCGCCAGGTCCAGGCGCTTCTGGCGCGCGTCGAGCAGCTTGGCCTGCAGGTCGACGTTCTGCGACAGCGCGTTGCGCGCCTCGTCGTCCAGGCTGATGGTTCCGTTCTGGTTGCGGTACTGGTTGTAGGCCTCTTCGGACTGTTCCAGCTGCTGCTTGAACTTGGGCAGCTCGGTGCCCAGGAAGTTCAGCGTGCGCTCGGCCTGCGCGGTCTTCTGGTCGATGTTCTGGCGCATGTACAGGCGCGCCACTTCGTTGAGCAGGTTCGCCAGGTGCTCGCGATCGTCGGTCTGCCAGCTCACGTCGATCACGCTGGACTGCTTGCCCTTCTCGATCACGCGCAGCTCGCGCTGCAGCTCGAGCATGGTGAGCTGCGTGGAATGCCGCGTCAGCTCGAAGGCGCCGCCGGGCCGGGCGTCGATCGAGGCCACGAGCAGGTGGACCGTGCCGCCCGGCACCGAGCTGTCCTGCGGCTCGCCGACCCGGCCGTGCAGCGGGGTGTCGAGGTCGGGGTGCGTCAGGGTGTAGGTGCCGTCCTTGCCGGCGGTCAGCAGGAACTTCTTGCCCTCGAGGGCCGGCGGCACGTCCATCTGCGCGACCGCGATCCGCTCGGTGCCCGACACATAGCCGCGCATGCCGAGGAAGCCCGGCCTGGACAGCGTCTTCGAATGCCGTGCGATGAAGGCGCCCACGACCGGGATGTAGTGCGGCCGTGCCTTGATGAACAGCTTGGTGTTCTCGATCGCCTGGCCGAGCACCATGCGCGACTTCAGGATCTCGGCCTCGCCCGAGGTCGGCGTCTTCACGCCCACGCCGTTGACCGCGGCATCGCCCGCGCCGCCGGGCGAACGTTCGGCGTCCTCGAGCTGGATCAGCACGTTCGCTTCGTACACGCGCGGCCCGAAGAGCGCGTAGCCCGCGCCCAGCACCAACACCGCGGCGGTGACCGAGGCGATCAGCCATCGGTTGTCCAGCATCAGGTCGACGTATTCCTTGAACCTCGAGTGCGGGCGCTCGGGTTCCGGGTTGTACGGTGCGGGAAGCGGGGGGTACCAACGCGCATTCATGGGCTTCACCTTCTTTGTCGTGTTCGGGCCGGGGCTGCGCGGCCTACCTGCTGCGGGCGGTGTCGCGCGCGAGGTTGATCACCTGGGCGGCGGGAAGGATCAGGTTGGCGACCCGGTTCCACGAGACCAGCGGCACGCGGTCGACGTAGACGACATCGCGCGGCCGCAGCTCGAAGCGGTCGGCCAGCGCGAGCGCGGCCGGGTTCTTCGCGTTCAGGCTGAAGATCTGCGGCGTGTCGGGCGTCTGCGGCGAGTTGCGGATCACGTAGATCTGCCCGGGGTCGGCCGTGAGCAGGTCGGGCCCGCCCGCATCGCCGAGGGCCTCGTTCAGGCTCATGCGGCCGTTGCGCATGAGCAGCGCCGAGGGCCGCAGGATCTCGCCCATCACGTAGATGCGGCTGTCGTCCCGGCTGCCGACGTACACGATGTCGCCGTTGCGCAGCGGAATGTTGTTGGCGTCGGCGCCGAAGCGCTTGAGCTGCATCAGGTCGATGACCACCGTGCGGTCGCCGCGCGTGAGCGTCACATGCGAACGGTCGCCCCCGGCGGTGATGCTGCCCGCGCGGTTGAGCGCCTCGGACAGCGTCATCGGGATGTCCGTGAAGATCTGCAGCCCCGGCGTGCGGACCTCGCCCTCGACATAGGCGCGCTGGCTGCGGAACGACTGGATGCGCACGCTCACCAGCGGTGCCTTGATGATGCTGCCGATGCGCTTGGCGATCAGCTCGGACGCACCGCTTTCCGTCAGGCCCTGCAGCCGGGTGCGGCCGATGTAGGGAAAGCTGATCTCGCCCGCGGCATCGACGATGAAGCCCGGCGCCACGGTGACGCCGGTCGGATCGCTCTGCTGCGCGATCACCGCGCCCAGGTTGGGCTGCAGCTCGGGGTTGTTGTAGACGGTGATGCCCACCACGTCCCCCGGCCCGATGGTGTAGGGCGCGGGCCGGCCGAACAACGCCTTCACGTCGGGCGGGATGCCCGTGTTGCCGGCGAGCTGCGCGCGGACCAGCTCCGGCGTGATGGCCGCGATCCTGCCGCCGGCCGTGCCGTCGGCCGACTGCAGCGGGCCCGGCGTGCCGAAGCCGGGTGCGCAGCCGCACAAGCCGAGCGACAGCAGCAGTGCCATGGCGCGCGACCGGAAGCGGCCACCGGGAAGGGCGCGGGCGCCCTCGGTGGCGAGGAGGCGCTCGCCGCGCGGGTTCGCTGGGGTTGCGGATGTCATGGCAATCTCCTTGGCTTCGGTTGTTGTTTCAGGGCGCGGCGAGCGTGGCCGGGATCGCGCGCGGGGTGCCTGTCGCCGGACGGTCCTGCCGCTGCGGGCTGCCGGTGGCCAGACAGTGCTCGACGACCCAGTCGCCGACGGACTGCAGGAAGAGCTGCTGGCCCTTCACCGTGCAGACGGTGTGGTCCACGTCCCGCATGAACTCGTACTGCAGGCCCTGCATGAACGGTTCGCGGCGCAGGGCGCCGAGCTGGTCGCGGTCGCGGTCGCAGACATGCAGCGATCCCGAATACAGCAGCTGCACCGCCACCTCGCGTTCGACCAGCCGCTTCATCGTGGCTTCGAACCAGATCGCGTTGACGTTGGGCGGCCGCCGGTCCACGAAGTAGCCCGGCAGCGGCTTGCCCACCGTGCTGCCCGGCAGATGGCGCAGCACCCAGCGCCGCGCCTTGCCCGGGAACGACGGGTGCAGCGGCGCCGCGAGCGCGCGGCGCACCGTGAGCTCCCAGCGCGTGCGCCGCTGCGGGAAGGCAAAGCCGTCGAACAGCGAGAGCGCCACCATGCGCGCGTCCACCGCGGCGGCCGACATGGCGTGCTCCACGCCCGAGCACATGGCCACGGTCGCGAACTGGCCGATGCCCTGCATGCGTTGCACGAGGTCCATGGCGGCCTGCAGGCTGTGCACGGCGCGCGTCTGCAGGTCGGGCCCGGTGTCCAGCGCCTCGCTGTCGCCGATGCCGCCCAGGTCGAAGCGCAGGCTGCCCACGCCGCGCGCGGCCAGGAGGTGCGCCAGCTTCACGTTGATGCGGCGCGGCCCGACGCGGTGGTTCGCGCCCATGTTGAACATCAGGCAGGCAACCGGCGCCGCCGCGCGCTGCGCGGGCACGGTGAGCATGCCCATCAGTGCGTTGCCGGGGCCGAAGCACACCGGGGTCTGCGTCATGTCATTCATGGATCGCTCCCTGCAGGCGGTTGAGCGCATTGGCCGGCACCATCGCGCTGTGGGGAAAGGGGTCGGACGTCCAGTCCAGCGGGTGGCTCAGGTAGGCCAGGCGCACCGGCATGTGGCGTGACTGCTGCTCGGCCGCCCATTGCGCGGTGGACGTGTCGTCGGGCGGGGCCAGCACCAGGGTGTCGTGCAGGGCCGTGAGCGGCAGCGACTGCGGCGTGAGGGCGCGCAGCTGCGCCTGCAGCGCCGGCGAGAGACGCACGCCCAGCGCCTCCTCGGGCAGCGCATCCGGTTCCCGCGCGAGGTTGCGGCGCCAGGACAGGTCGGGAATGCAGAAGGTCGTGTCGATCGCCTCGACGTGGCGCTCGCGCAGCAGGCGCGCGTAGCCCGGCCCGTCGATCACCGGCTCCCAGAGCACCAGCCGCGCCGGGTCGCAGCGCCCGTTGCGCGCGGCCAGCACGGCCAGGGTGGCGCCCAGCCGCGCGCCGATCCACACGATGGCGGCATGGGGTGCGTGCCGCCGCAGCTCCTCGTGCGCCGCGCACAGGTCGCGGCGCCAGCCGTCGAGCTCGCCTTCGCTCTCGTCGCCCGGCGAGTCGCCGGAGCCGTAGAAGTCGAAGCGCAGCGTGGCGATGCCGGCGCGCGCGAGGCGTTCGGCCAGCACCTTGAAGAAGCGGTGGGTGCGCAGGCCCTCCTGCCCGAAGGGCGGGCACAGCAGCACCGCGGTGGGCTCGCCCCGTGCGTCGTCGGCGGCGTGGAACGCGCCGAAGACCTGGCGCGAGGCCGGCCCGAACATGAGGGGCGTGAAGAGGGTCATGCGACACCCCCTGCGCATCGCGCCTCGCTCATCCCCTTGCGCGGATTCAGGGGGCGCATGCGGCGGCCTTCGGGGTCGGCCTGCGAGGGCCGGGCACGGGCTTCGGTATGGCGCCATTCGGCGAGCGAGCCCACGCTGTCCGCCCGCGCGGGCGCCGGCCCCAGCGCCAGCACCAGGATGCGGCCGGCCACCGGCAGCTCGACGCTGCGGCTGTCCGGTGCCAGGCCCACGTCGAAGCTCTGCGGCGACACGAGCAGGCCCACGCCGATGGCCTTCAGGCAGGCTTCCTTGCGGGTCCAGCAGGTCAGGAAGGCCTGGTCGCGTTCGTGTGCGGGCAGGGCGGCCAGCGCCTCCTGTTCGCGCCGCGTGAAATGCGCCGCCGCCAGGTCGGCCGCGTCCGGCATCGGGCGCAGCAGCTCGACGTCGGCGCCCAGCGGGCCGCGACCGCCGATGGCGATCAGTGCCAGGCCCTGGCTGTGGCTCAGCGAGAACTGGGTGCGCGGATGGCCCGCCAGCGACGGCTTGCCGAAGGCGCCGGTGGCCAGCGTCAGTGCATCGGGGGCCAGGCCCGTGTACGCGCACAGCGCCTGGCGCAGCGCGACATGGGCCGCCACGAAGCGCTGCCGGTCGACGGGAAAGTGCAGGTTCTCGGCGCGTGCGCGCTCTTCCTCCGACAGCACCTGGGCGGGCAGGGTGTCGGTGAAGCTGTCCAGCTCGACGTACCGGCAGACCGGTGCGTCGATGGACAGTGCGTTGGCGGCGCCGGTCATGGTCACCCCTTGCGCAGCCAGCTGCCGAGCGCGCCGAGCAGCCCGCCGCGCTGTGCATGCGCGGCCGTGCCGGCGGCCAGGTCGGCGAGGTCCGAAGGCACGCCGTGCGGCGTGCCATGCGCCGAGGACGCGATCTGCCCGAGGTTCTCGAACAGGTAGCGGCGCGGCTCCACGCGGTGCCCCAGCGTCTGCGCCGCCTGCTGCACGGCGCGCAGCACCAGCAGCGAGTCGCCGCCGAGGTCGAAGAAGTTGTCGCTGGCGCGGATCTCGTCGACGTCGATGCCGATCACGTCGGCCCAGATCTGGGCCAGCTGGGCGTGCTCGGGACTGAGCAGGCCCCGCTTCGCCTCGCGCTCGTCGCCGTTGAGGGGCTCGGCCGGCGCACTCTTGTCCGCCTCGTCGGCCGCCAGCTTGCGCAGATAGCGTGCGCTGGCCGAGCCTTCGGTGCTGGCGATCTCCGCGAGCGTGGCGTTCGGGTGGTCGGCGACGCGGGCCAGCACCTCGAGATAACGCTCGCGCAACTGGGCGCCGGTCTCGCGCAGGTAGACGTCGGCGTTGTAGAGCAGCGCGCCTTCCAGGCCGTGCGGCTTGTCCATCAGCCACACGCCGACGTCGTCGGTGGCGCCGTGCTGCATCACGTGCACCTGGCGGGTCTGCAGGCTGCCGACGGTGCGCGCGCGCTCGCGGGCGTCCTGGAACGAGAACATCGCCTGGTAGGGCCCCGAGGCCTTGATCTGCCCCGCATAGCCGGGCTCGGCCATCAGGCGCTCGAAGGGCACCTGCTGGTGGTTCATCATCGACAACAGCTCCTGCTTCACGTAGCGCATGAAGTCGGGCAACGGCAGCGCCATGTCGACCGCGAGCGATACCGGCAGCACGTTGTTGAAGAAGCCCATGACGTCTTCCGTCTCGGCCTGCTGGCGCCCGCGCACCGGGTTCGCGATGACGATGGCGTCGTTGCCGGTCGCCTGGGCCATGGTCAGCGCGTAGATGCCGAAGGTCAGCATGCTGAGCGTCACGTCCATGTCGCGCGCCACCTCGCGCAGCCGCTGCGTGCTCTGCAGGTCGATGTGGATCCAGTGCGCGCCGCCCTGGCCGCTCTTGCCCGCGCGGCGCGGCATGTCGGTCCTTGGCGGACGCACGGCCCTGGCGCTGGCGAGCCGGCCGCGCCAGAACGCGAGCTGCTCTTCGCAGGCCGGCTCGGTCAGCCATTTCTCGAGCCACTCGGCATAGTCGCCATGGGTGGTGGCGAGCGCGGGCAGGTTGTGCGGACGGCCACGTTCGGCGGCGTCGTAGAACGCTCCCAGCTCGCGCTGCATCAGGTCGAAGGACCAGCCGTCCCAGATCAGGTGATGCGGCACGAACAGGAAGACGTGCTCGTTGTCGTCGAGCTGGAACAGGGTCGCGCGCATCATCGGTGCGCTGTGGATGTCGAGCGGCCGGTCGGCCAGCTCCTGCATCTGCTCGGCCAGCTCGGCCTCGCGCTGGTCAGCGGGCAGGCCGCGCAGGTCGACCAGCGGCAAGGCGAACTCCACCGACTCCGCGATCGACTGGATCGGGCGACCCGTGTCCTCGTCGAAGCCGATGCGCGTGCGCAGCGACGGCTGGCGGCGGATCATTTCGCGCAGCGCGCCTTCGAAGCGCGCGGCGTCGAGCTTGCCGGTGAGCCGCTGCGCCGAGGGCGCGTTGTAGACCGAACGGCCCGTGTACAGCTGCTCCATGAAGCGGATGCGTTCCTGCGAAGGCGTGAGCGGTGCGCTGCGGCGATCGGGGTGGCAGGCAATGGGCGCCTGCAGGCCGACGCCCGCGCCCTGCAGGGCCTCGATGACCGCGGTCAGCTTCTCGGCCGTGGGCGCCTCGAACAGCGCCCGCAGCGGCAGCGTGATCTGGAACTCGCGGCTCAGCAGCGTGGTGAGCCGCGCGGCCAGCAGCGAGTGGCCGCCCATGGTGAAGAAGTTGTCGTGCATGTCCAGGCCCGGCAGGCTCAGCACCTTCTCCATGACCGCGAGCACCTTGCGCTCGTGCGCGTTGCGCGGACCGGCGCCGCGCCGCACCTCGTTGCGCGCCACCGCCTGCGGCGGTGGCAGCGAGACGCGGTCGACCTTGCCGTTGGCCAGCGTGGGCAGGGCGTCGAGCGTCACCACGTGCTGCGGCAGCATGAAGGCCGGCAGGTGCTTGCGCAGGTGCACCATCAGCGCATCGAGGTCGAAGCCGCCGCCGGGCAGCAGCGCCAGGTAGGCCACCAGGCGCACGTCGCCGGGGTTGTCCTCGCGGGCCACGACCACGCTGCGCGAGACGCCGGCCACTTCGCAGCAGCG
Source organism: Variovorax sp. GW821-FHT09D07 (assembly GCF_059416345.1). Lineage (NCBI taxonomy): Bacteria > Pseudomonadati > Pseudomonadota > Betaproteobacteria > Burkholderiales > Comamonadaceae > Variovorax > Variovorax sp. GW821-FHT09D07. The sequence goes on along the minus strand of NZ_JBWKOY010000001.1, from coordinate 687,888 downwards.
CACCTCGATCTCGCCGGGCTCGATGCGGTAGCCGCGCACCTTGACCTGGAAGTCGAGCCGGCCGAGGTGGTCGAGCAGCCCGTCGTTGCGCCAGCGGCCGCGGTCGCCGGAGCGGTAGACCTTCTTCGTGGCGCCGAAGATGCGCACCGTGACAAAGCGTTCGGCGGTCAGTGCGGGGCGGTCGAGGTAGCCCAGCGAGACGCCTTCGCCCGCGATGCAGATTTCGCCGGGCACGCCGATCGGGCAGGGCTGCAGGTCGGCGTCGAGGATCCAGATCTCGGTGTTGTCGACGGGCCTGCCGATCGAGATGCCGCGCGAGGCGATCTCTTCGGGACGCACATGCCAGGCCGTGGAATACACCGTCGTCTCGGTCGGGCCGTAGCCGTTCCACAGGCCTTCCATGCGCTCGCACAGCGCCAGCGCCATGCTCGGGCGCAGCGCCTCGCCGCCGGTCCAGCCGCGAAAGCCGGGCGTGCCGCCGGCCCACTGGGCATCGAGCAGCAGCTGCCACATGCCGGGCGTGGCCTGCAGCAGCGTGATCTGTTCGTCGTCGAGCGCCCGCGACAGGCGGTTGCCGTCCATCGCGACCTCGCGCTGCACCATCACCAGCTCGGCGCCCGCCGCCAGCGGCAGCAGCAGGTCGGGCACGGCCATGTCGAACGACAGCGTGGTGACGGCGGCGATGCGGTCGGACGGGCCGATACCCGATTCGCGCTGCATCCACTGCAGCAGGTGCGCCACGCCCCGGTGGTGCGCAATGACGCCCTTGGGCAGGCCGGTCGAGCCGGAGGTGTAGATCACGTAGGCCGCGTCTTCGGAGCCCGGGTCGTCGCTGCTCGGCGGCAGCGCTTCGCCCGACAGCTGGCGCCAGGCGGTGTCGCGATCGATCTCGAAGACGCGCTGGTCGGCGTCGGCGCGCCAGTCGCGCGGCGCCACCGCGATGTCGGACGAGGTCAGCATCAGGCTGAGGGTGGCGTCGCTGGCGTAGTGGTCCAGCCGCGCCTGCGGAAATGAGGTGTCCATCGGCACGTAGGACGCCCCCGCCTTGAGGATGCCCAGCATGGCGACGACCATCTCCAGGCTGCGTTCCAGGCACAGGCCCACGCGCTGGCCGCGGCCCACGCCGCGCGCGCGCAACGCACGCGCCAGGCGGTTGGACAGCGCATCGAGCTCGCCGTAGCTGCAGCTGCGCGCGCCGTCGCGCACCGCCGGGCGGTGGGGCTGCTGCGGCACGCGCGCCACGAAGCCGGCGTGCGCCAGCGGCGCGCCGCGCAACGGCACGCGCGCGGGCTGCAGCGCCAGCAGCGCACGCGCGGCGCCGGCGGACAGCACGTCGAGCCCGCCGATGGTGTCGTCGGGCTTGTGCGCGGCCGACTGCAGCACGCACTCGAACATGTCGAGCCAGCGCTGCACGCTTACGTCGTCGAACAGGTCGGTGTTGTATTGCGCCTCGACCTGCAGGCTGCCGGCGTGCGGGCGCAGGTTCACGAAGAGTTCGAAGTTCTCGTAGCGCCGGGCGATGGTGTCCTGCACCACATCGAGCGTGGTGAAGGCCTGCGCGCTGCTCGCCACGTCGGGGTCGACGTTGAAGGTCACGCTCACCAGCGGCAGCCGGCTCGGGTCGCGCTCGAGCGAGAGCTGGCCCAGCAGCGCGCCATAGGTCAGGGCCTGGTGATCGAACGCGTCGAGCACGGCGGTGCTGCATTCGTCCATCAGCGCGTCGAAGCGCATGGCGGGATGCGCGGCGATGCGCAGCGGCAGCAGGTTCACGCAATGGCCGACCAGGCCGGGCACGTCGTGCGCGAGCTGGCCCGAGGTCGGGATGCCGACCACGATGTCCTCCTGGCCCGTGAGGCGGTGCAGCGTCGCGACGAAGCCGCTGAGCAGGCCCGTGAACAGGCTGACGCCGGCCTTGGTGCTCGCGATGCGCACGGCGCCGACCACGCGCCGGTCGAGCAGGCGCTCGGCGCGGCGCGAATTGAAGGTGCGTGCGGCCGGGCGGGGGCGGTCCAGCGGCAGGTCGAGCACGGGCTGCGTGTTGCCCGCGAAGCGCTCCAGCCAGTAGTCGATGTGCGCCTGCATGTCGGGGCTCGCGGCCGCGATGGCTTCCTCGGCGGCGAAGTCGGAGAAGAGCGGCGCGGCCTTGAGTTTGAGCCCGATGCCGGTTTCCTCGGCATAGAGGTGGCCCAGCTGCTCGGTGATGACCGCCCACGACCAGCCGTCGCAGACCACGTGGTGCGCCGACATCACGAGCTCGTGCTCGTCATCGCCCAGGCGGTACAGCACCGCCCGGAACAGCGGGCCGTGCTCGAGCGAGAACGGCGTGCAGACCGCCTCGTCGTGGGCCGCGTGCAGCGCCTGCGCGAGGGCTTCGGGCGCGAGCCCGCCCAGGTCGTGGCGGACCAGGTGGTTCCCGGCCGGCGGGCTGACCAGCATGAAGGTGCCGTCCGGCGAGATCGTGGCGCGCAGCGCCTGGTGGCGTTCGAGCAGCCGGTCGGTGGCGCGCGCCAAGGCGTCGCCGTTCAGCGCGCCGCGCAGGCGCAGCACGACCGACTCGTTGTAGGCCATCGAGGCCTCGGGGCTCAGCGTGGCGCCGAGCCAGATTTCGCGCTGCGACTCGGTGGTCGCAATGATGCATTCGACGAGGCCACCGCTCGCGGTGGGCTTGAGTGCGGCGTTCATGCTGCGGCCTTTCCGTTGATGAGGCGCTCGTGCAAGGCGGCGTCTTCGGGTACGTACCAGTACGGCTGGCCGTCGCTGTCGCGGGCCAGCACGCTGCCGTCCTCGACGGGCTTGCGCGCGTCGAAGCGGGTGGGGGCGGGAGCGCGGCGCGGAAGGAAGCCGGATTCCTGCATCTCGGCGACCGACTCCTTGAAGGCGCGCTGCAGGAAGGCGATGTCCTCGGCGCTGTGCGCGCTCGTGAGGAAGCACGGGAAGTTGTCCAGGATGTGCACGCCGCGGCTGCGCATCATGGCGAACAGCAGGTCCTGCAGCGGCTGGTCTTCGAGCCAGCTCACGCGCCACAGCGAGGCGAAATGACGGATCTCGATCGGCGCGCCGACCTCCTGGCACCAGCCCGAGAGCTCCGTGGCCATGGCGGTCGTGCTGGCATTGAGCCCGGCCTGCAGCGCGGGCCCGACCTCTTTCAGGTGCGTGAGCGAGGCCTTGGCCGCGGCGAGCGCCAGCGGATGGCGCACGAAGGTGCCGGCGAAGTAGGTCACGCCCACGCCCGGGATCGAGTCGTCGCCGTACTGCCAGGCGCCGCCGTCGAGCGCGTCCATGAACTCGCGCTTGCCGGCGATCACGCCGACCGGAAAGCCGCCGCCGATCACCTTGCCGTAGGTGGCGAGGTCGGCGCGCACGCCGAACAGCTCCTGCGCGCCGCCCAGCGCGCTGCGAAAACCGGTGATGACCTCGTCGAAGATCAGGCAGCAGCCGTTCTTCGCGGTGACGTCGCGCACGTCGTGCAGGAACTCGCGCGGCTGGAAGTCGGGGCGGCGGCTTTGCACCGGCTCGACCAGCACGGCCGCCAGGTCTGCGGCGTTGTCACGGATGAAGGCCAGCGCCTCGGGCGTGCCGTAGTCGAGCACGCGGATGTCGCCGAACATGCCGCTCATCACGCCCGGTGCGGCCGACAGGCCCTTGCCGCCCTTGCCGGCGCGCACCAGCACTTCGTCGAAGGTGCCGTGGTAGGAGCCCGTGAAGGCCACCACCGTGCTGCGCCCGGTGACGGTGCGCGCGATGCGCAGCGCCGCCATCACGGCCTCGGAGCCGGTGTTGCACAGGCCGGCGCGCTCGCTGCCCGTGAGTTCGCAGATGAGGCGGGTCACGTCGGCCGCGAGCGGATGCTGCGGCCCGATCTCGTAGCCCGCATCAAGCTGGGCCCGCACGGCGTCCTGCACGAAATCGGGTTGCCAGCCGAACAGGTTCAGCCCGAAGCCGTTGAGCGCGTCGACGTACTCGTTGCCGTCGAGGTCCCACAGCCTGGAACCCTTCGAACGTTCGATCACGATCTGGTAGGTGATCTCCTTGGTCAGCGGACGAAAGCCGTTGACCACGCGCGGATCGGCCATGTGGGCACGGTTGTCCTCGGTGAAGCGCTTGCTCTTTGGCGTGCGCTCGACATAGCGCCGCACGAAGGTCGCCAGCCGCGCCTTCTGCCGCGCGCTGGGTTCGGCGGTGCGCTGGGTGTGGATGCGGGCAATGGCGCCGAAGGCCTTGTTGACGTCGTAGCGAAGCGGTGCTTCGGCGGGCGGTTGCGGCTGCGCGGCGGGTGCGGCCTCGGCCGACACGGGCACCGCCGCCACCGCCACTGGCGCGGCCGCGCCGGACAGGAGCGCGAGCTGCTGGCGCATCAGCTCCATCTGCTGCGCGATCACCTGGTTCAGCAGGCCGGTGGGCTGCGCAAGCCCTGGCGGTGGCGTTGGCATCGACACCTGCACGGCGGATGCCGCAGGCATGGCGGGCATGGCCGGCGTGGGGGGCACAGCCACCGGCTCGGCCTCGGGCGGCAGGCTCTTCAGCAGGTACGCGGCCAGCGCGTCGAAGCTGCGGTAGTTCTCCATCAGCTGCCGGAAGCTCAGCTCGACCTTGAAGCGTTTCTTGATCTGCGTGGCGGCCTGGGTCAGCGTGAGCGAGTCCATGCCGATCTCGCCGAACGGGGCCTGGCCCTCGGCCTGGGCCATGTCGATGCCCGAGATGTCTTCGAACAGGGCCCGCAATCGGCTGTCGACCGACGCCGCGCGCGACGCCTCGGGCGGCGGGGAAGAAGGCGGAGGAAGGTCAGGCGAGGGCGCTGCAGCGGTCACGATCGGCTCCAATGAAACAGGCAGGGCGGGCGCAAGGGCCGGCAACACCGGTGACACCGGTGCGGTGGGCGCGATGTCGACCCAGAGACGCTTGCGTTCGAACGGGTAGGTGGGCAGGCACACGCGCCGGGCGCCGGCGCGCGGTGCCAGCAGGGCGAGGTCGACCTCGGCGCCGCAGGTCCACAGGCGCGCGGCGGCCAGGCGCAAGGTCCGGGTCTCGTCGGCCGGCTCGCCGTGCAACAGCGACACCGCCACCGCGCCGGCCTTCGATGCCAGGGCCAGGCCTGGCAGGCGGTGCTGGCGCACCAGCGCGGCCAGCGTGTTGCGGGGACCGACCTCCACGAACACCGGATGGGTGGCGTCGTCCGCCGCGCTTTGCAGGGCGGGCGAGAAGCGCACGGTGCCGCGCAGGTGCTGCGCCCAGTAGGCGGGGCTCGTGGCCTGTGCGTCTTCGAGCAGGCGGCCGGTGAACGTGGAGTAGAGGGGGATCTGCGGCGCATGCAGCGCCACCTGGCTCACGAGCGCTTCGAAGGGCGCCACCGCGGCGTCCATCATGGCGGAGTGAAACGCGTGCGAGGTCTGCAGCAGCCGGCAGGCGACGCCCTCGGCTTCGAGCGCGGCCTGGAGTTCGGCGATGGCCTCGGTGGGGCCGGCGGCCACGCAGGCGCCGGGTGCGTTCTCCGCGGCGAGCGAGACCTGGGGCGAGGCCGCGAGCCGCGCGGCCAGCGCGTCCGCGCCGAGCCGCACCGACAGCATCGTCCCGGCGGGCTGGGCCTGCATGAGCGCGCCGCGGCGGGCAATGAGCCGGGCCGCATCTTCCAGGCGCATCACGCCGGCGATCACGGCCGCGACGAATTCGCCGACGCTGTGGCCGATCAGCGCGTGCGGGCGCAGGCCCAGCGACAGCAGCCGCCGCGCGAGCGCGTACTCGAGGGTGAAGAGCGCGGGCTGCGTGACGGCTGTCGGCGCGAGCGCCTGCGGGTCGTCTGCGAACAGGCGCTCGCGCAGGTCGAAGTCCAGCGCGCCGTCGAAGGCACGCACGCAGTTGTCGAACGCGGCCGCGAACACCGGATCGCCGGCATGCAGCGCGCGGCCCATGCCCGGGTACTGTGCGCCCTGGCCCGGGAACATCAGCACGGGCTGCGGTGCGCGCTCGGCGATCCGGTCGCTCACGCGCCACGCCGTGTTCTCCGAGCGCAAGGCCTCGATGGCCTGCGCCGCATCGCCGGCCACCACGGCGCGGCGGAAGGCATGGGCCTTGCGGCCGACGCACAGGGTGAACGCCGCGTCGGCCAGGCAAAGCCCGGGCTGCTCCTCCAGGTGCGTGGCCAGCTGCTGCGTCGCGACCGCGAGCGCGGCCTCCGAGCGCGCCGACAGCGCCAGCACATGGACGCCCGGCTGCGTGGTGCGTGCCTGCCGCGCCGGCGCTTCCTCGAGCACGACGTGCGCGTTGGTGCCGCCGACACCGAAGGAGCTGACGCCCGCGCGGCGCGGCAGCGCGGCCCGCGGCCACGGCTGCAGCTGGTTGCTGACGTGGAACGGCGTGCGCGCGAAGTCGATCGCCGGGTTCGGTGCCGTGAAGTGCGCGGTGGGCGGAATCAGCTCGTGGTGCAGCGACAGCGCCGTCTTGATGAGGCCGGCGGCGCCCGCGGCCGTGACCATGTGGCCCACGTTGCTCTTGAGCGAGCCCAGCGTGCAGTAGCCCCGCGCGTCGGTGTGTTCGGCGTACGCGACGGCCAGCGCCTCGACCTCGACCGGGTCGCCCATCGGCGTGGCGGTGCCGTGCGCTTCCACGTAGGAAATGCTGCGCGCGTCCACGTCCGCCGCGGCCAGCGCGGCGCGGATCACCGCCGCCTGGCCGTCCACGCTGGGCGCGGTGAAGCTGGCCTTGGCGCCGCCGTCGTTGTTGACGCAGGCGCTGCGCAGCACGGCATAGACGGTGTCGCCGTCGGCCTGCGCGTCGGACAGCCGCTTGAGCAGCACCACGGCGGCGCCGTCGCTGAACACGGTGCCCTTGGCCTGCGCGTCGAAGCTGCGCGTGTGGCCGTCGGGCGAGAGCATCGAGCCCTCGTTGTAGAGGTAGCCGCTGCGCGGCGGGCAGGTGACCGAGGCGCCGCCTGCCAGCGCCATGTAGCACTGGCCCGTGCGCAGCGCGTGGAAGGCCTGGGCCACCGCGACCAGCGAGGTCGAGCACGCGGTGTTGACGCTCACCGCCGGCCCGCGCAGGTTGAGCCGGTTGGCCACGCGGGTGGTGATGTAGTCCTTCTCGTTGGCCAGCATCACCTGGAACTCGCCGACGGCCTCCACGAGGTCGGGCCGCGAGGCGACGTGGCGCTGGAAGTAGGTCGCGTTGTACGTGCCCGCATACACGCCCACCGGGCCCGGCGCTTCGTCGGGCACGTAGCCCGCGCGCTCCAGGCACTCCCAGCAGATCTCGAGGAACACGCGGTGCTGCGGGTCCATCAGCGCGGCTTCCTTCGGGCCGATGCCGAAGAAGGCGGCATCGAAGCCCTCGATGCCGTCGATCACGCCGCGCGCCCGCACGTAGGCCGGGTCGCGGCGCAGCGACTCGCTGACGCCGGCGTCCAGGCTGGCGTCATCGAAGAAGCTGATGGTGTCGCGCCCGGCGACGAGGTTGTCCCAGAACTGCTCCACATCGCCCGCGCCGGGGAAGCGACCGGCGGTGGCGATGAGAGCGATGGGCTCGGGGACGCTGGCGGCGTCCTCGCGCACGGGCACGGGTTGTGGCGCCTGCGGCGCCTCGCCAGCCGACTGCAGTTGCGCCGCGATGGCGCCTGGCGTCGGGTGGCGAAAGAAGAGGTTGGTCGACAGCGGCGGCGCGCCTTCGCGCTGCAGGTCCGCCAGCACCTGCAGCACCAGCAGCGAGCTGCCGCCCAGGTCGAAGAAGTTGTCGTGGCGCCCGGCCTTGTCGATGCCCAGCGCGCGCGCGAAGGCGTCGCAGACCTGTTGTTCGAGCGCGTCGCGCGCGGCCTCGAAAGGCTGCACGAGTTCGGGGCGCTCGGCGGCCGGCTCGGGCAGGGCGTTGCGGTCGAGCTTGCCGTTGGGCGTGACGGGGAGCTGCGCGAGCCACACCTGCGCCGACGGAAGCATCACCGCGGGCAGGCGGGCCGCCAGGTGCGCGCGCAGCGTGTCCCACGCCAGCTTCTGCGTGCGCGCGACCAGATAGGCGACCAGGCGCAGCTGGCCGTCGCGACCCGGCCGCGCGACCACCGCGCAGGACTGCACCGCGGGGTGCGCGAGGATGGCCGCCTCGACCTCGCCGGTCTCGATACGGTGGCCGTGGATCTTGACCTGGCCGTCGATGCGGCCGATGAATTCGATCGTGCCGTCGGGCAGCCAGCGGGCGAGGTCGCCGGTGCGGTAGAGCCGCTCGCCCGGCGCACCGAAGGGGTCGGGCACGAAGCGCGCGGCCGTGAGTTCGGGCTGGCCCAAATAGCCGCGCGCCAGGCCGTGTCCGCCGATGCACAGCTCGCCCACGAGTCCGCTGGGCAGCAGCTCGAGCGTCGGGCTCAGCACGCGCAGCACGGTGTCCTTGATCGGGCGCCCGAGCGGTACCGAGCGCGGGCCCGCTGCGATCGCGGCGCGTTCGATGCGATGGGTGGTCGCGAAGGTCGTGCACTCGGTCGGCCCGTAGCCGTTGCTGAGCGTGAGCCCGGGGAGTGCGTCGAGCGCGCGCCGCACATGGGGTACCGACAGCGCCTCGCCGCCGGTGAACAGGTGCGCCAGGCCCGCGAGGTGCTGCGGATCGCCGTCGACCATGGCGTTGAAGAGCGAGGCCGTGAGCCAGGCGGTGTGGACCTCGTGGCGGGCGATGGTGCGTGCGAGGCCGGCGCCGGTGGGTACCCGTTCGCCGTGGATCACGCAGCGCCCGCCGTTCAGCAAGGACCCCCAGACCTCGAGCGTCGAGGCGTCGAAGGCGAGCGGCGCCGCATGCAGCATCGCGCGCCCGGGTGTGAGCTCGATGTAGTCGACATCGACGACGAGCCGCAGGATGGCGCGATGGCCGATCTCGATGCCCTTGGGTACGCCGGTCGAGCCCGAGGTGTACATGAGGTACGCCAGCGATTCGCCGTCGAAGGCCGGGGGTGTCCACGGCGTGGCGTCCACGCCGTCTTCGGGCGCATCGATGCGCACGGCGGTGCGGGAGGCCGGCACGAGAGAGGCCAGCGCCTCGGTCGTCACGACCCGGGTCACGCCGGCCTGGTCGAACATCGTGGCGACGCGTTCGGGCGGAAAGTCGGTGGGTACCGGCACGTAGGCCGCGCCCGCCTTGAGGATGCCGAGCATGGCGACGATGGCGGCCATCGAGCGCTCGAACACCATCCCGACGGGGTCGCCTGCGTGCACGCCCGACTGCTGCAGGCGCTGTGCGAGCCGGTCGCTGCGCGCGTCGAGCTCGGCGTAGGTCATCGTTTCGTCGCCTTCCACCAGCGCCACGGCGTCGGGCGTGGCCGAGGCCCGGCGGCCGAACACGGTGGGCACGGTGAGCGACAGGTCGGGCGCGGCGGGCGGCGTGGCCCAGGCGGCGAGCTGGTCGCGGCGGTCGGCGTCGGGCAGGGCGCGGATGTTGTGAAGCGCCGCACCGGGATGCACCAGCAGATCGGCGGCGGTGTCGGCGATGGCTGCGAGCAGGCGGCTGGCGCAGGGCGCGTCCATCAGGCTCGCGTCGACGTCCAGATGCAGGCTGGCGGGGAGTTCTGTCCGGGCTTCGAGCCGCAGGGGTGGCTGGGTGTCGGCGGTGTGCGGCGTGGCCCGCCGGTCGAGGTCGAGCTGGGTCAGCCACGCGCTCGCGGTGCCGGGCAGCGACGTCGGCATGCCGTGAGACCCCGGCAGGGCCGCGCCCAGCCAGCGCGATTGCAGCAGCAGCCAGGCACCCACGAAGAGCGTGTCGGGCAGGTACCCCGTGGTGCCCAGCGAGGCGAGCCAGCGCTGCGCGAACCCGGCTTCGAGGGCCAGCGAGACGTCGAGCCGTTCGCCTGCCGCCGCGCGCGCGGGCGGCGACACGAACAGATCGCCCAGCGCGGCCAGCGAGGCCACGGCGGCCTCCGGCGACGAAGCAATGTGGGTTTCCATGCAATTACCCGGCTGCAGACTGTGAATGGAAAATTCAATTGAAGGAATCGAATTGATTTCAATTGGATTTGGTTCTTGGTTTGTCGCGATCCTATGAACTTGGCGAGCCTTCTGTTTGGCTCTTTTCTCCATGTTTACATTTGGATATAAATATTTCCGAATCGAACTACCTAAGCCATGACATTTGAGGTACCAAGGCCATTTGTGGTGGGCGTTTTGTCACCCCTGTAGGAAGCCATGATGGAACGTCGATTCAAAAAAATGGCGATTCTTCTTCGGTATGTCTGCAGACCTGAGAGTCTGAGTTTCGGTATAACTTCTATGAAGATTTCTAAAATCAGACAAGTTTTGACGGTTGACAAGAAACTTTTCGCGAATTGAGACAGTTGGAAGGAATCGGTATTCGAGCGTTGAGCACTCAGAATGGGGTAGATATTTTTCTTCTGTGGAATGGTTTTTTCGTCTTTTGGTTAATTCAAGGGTGAATTTGGAAATCCTCAAAAGGCCTAAAAGATCTAATGAAAAATGTTACTTATCATCTGATTTTTGGTGCCTGGGATGCAATTTTTCGTGGTTCTTGGTGATCATTGAAATTCAAATGATGTCCATTGTTTTAATGAAATAGAGAGCAATGGGGGTCGAGGTACTTTCCCCTCTGTCAGCGCACGGAGCGCGGGGATGCATTGCGACAATCGCCGGCGAATTTCGGAAAGGCGGTCGCGCCATGGGTACCGGCATTGATCCCGGCTGATTTCTGTCGCGCCGGCCGGAAGGCCCGAACCGGGTCCGGGCATCGATGCAGCGGGCCCGTCATTTCGTCCGCAATTCACCGCCGGACCGCGGCGCGAATGCTTTGCGGGCACGGGTTTTTTCAGGCCGGACAGACGGCGTTTTTTCGACGCGACCAGCGGGTCGTGGGGGCCGCGCCGGGCACGCGGTCCCAGGCAGGCGCTTTGTCACGCTCGCATGCACGCCGGGCAGGGCGCATGGCTCCCTCACCAAAGGGCGCTTCGCTCATGTGCGAAGGCACGGCGATGCCTAGACTGGCCCTGCCATGCATCGTCCACTGTGATCCTCCCTGTGTGGTGTGGGAGGGGCGAGGACACAGCAGCGTGCGTGGCCCTGTTGCTGGAGTGCCTGGGCGAAGGCCTTGTCGGTGCGCACCGACGACGCCTTCCGCCACGGGCCGCTTGCAGGCGCGTGAGGACGCGCTAGAACGAAGAGATGGAACGAAGGAGTGCAGCCATGGCCACCCAACCCGATCTTCCGTCTCCGATCACGCCCGACCTGCCGGTCGAGCCCGACGAAGGGCCGGAGCACGCGCCCGACGAGCCCACCGACCCCGAGCCGCCGCCGAGCGCGAGGTAGGCAGAACGCCCGTCGCGCCGCGCTAAGCTCGCGCGATGGATGAAATCGATTGCGCCGTCATCGGTGCCGGCGTGGTGGGTCTGGCCGTGGCGCGCGCATTGGCGCTCGCGGGCCGGGAGGTGCTGGTGCTGGAGTCCGAAGGGGCCATCGGCACGGGAACGAGTTCGCGCAACAGCGAGGTGATCCACGCGGGCATCTATTACCCGCAGGGCTCGCTGAAGGCGACGCTGTGCGTGGAAGGACGCGACGCGCTCTACAGCTACGCGCAGGCACGCGGCGTGCCGCACAGCCGCTGCGGCAAGCTCATCGTGGCGACCTCGGCCGAACAGGTGGGGCAGCTCGACGCGATCCGCGCCAAGGCCGCGGCCAATGGCGTGGACGACCTGGTGCTGCTCACCGCGCAGCAGGCCAACGCGATGGAGCCGCAGCTGCATTGCGTGGCGGCGCTGCATTCGCCGAGCACGGGCATCGTCGACAGCCACGCGCTGATGCTGGGCCTGCTCGGCGACCTCGAGAACGCAGGCGGCATGCTGGCGCTCAAGTCGCCCATCGAACGCGCCGAATGCGTGGATGGGGCCGTCGTGCTGATCGCCGCCGATGGCACGGCCCTGCGTTGCCGCACCGTGGTCAATGCCGCCGGGCTGGGCGCGCCGGCGCTGGCGCGGCGCTTCGAAGGCATGCCGGCGTCGGTGGTGCCGCGCGAGCACTTCGCCAAGGGCAGCTACTTCACGCTCGCGGGCCGCGCGCCGTTCGGGCGGCTCATCTATCCCGTGCCGGAGCCGGGCGGGCTCGGCGTGCACTTGACGCTGGACCTCGGCGGGCAGGCCAAGTTCGGGCCCGACGTGCAGTGGGTCGAGGCGGCCGACGACCTCGTGGTCGATCCCGCACGCGGCGAGCGTTTCTACGACGAGGTGCGCAGGTACTGGCCGGCGTTGCCCGACGGCGCGTTGATCCCGGGCTATGCGGGCATGCGCCCGAAGATCTCGGGGCCGGACGCGCCCGCGGCCGACTTCATGATCGCGGGGCCGGCGTCGCATGGGGTGCCGGGGCTGGTCCATCTCTTCGGCATCGAGTCGCCCGGACTCACCAGTTGTCTGGCCATCGGACGGCACGTGGCGGACCTGCTCGCCGACGCCTGATGCATGCACTCGGGCACAACTGAGCACATCTGTCGCGCATGAGGGGCTTTCGAGCCTGTAACATGACAGCACGCCATATGCTGGCGTGAAGCCGCCGGCGCGGTGCCGGTGTCATCACGGAGGAAAGATTCCAATGAGTGCATCCAACAATCTTGAAGCAGCAGCCGAAGACATCGCAAGCGACGTGCGCGGCGTGCTGGCCAGCAAGGACCTGGATTCGGTTCCCCACATCAAGGCGCTGCGCCAACGCATCGACACCAAGCTCGCCATCGCGCGCGAGCTGGCTTCCGAAAAGAGCAAGCTGGCCGCCAAGAAGGCGCGCCAGGCGGCCACCGCCACCAACACCTACGCCCACGATGAACCTTGGCAGGTTGCCGGTGCCGCACTGGCCGTCGGCGTGCTGGTGGGCCTGTTGCTTGGCCGCCGCTGAGCGTCACTGCACCCGCCTGAGCGCACACCGCCGTCCCTTCGTTCGCCGTTGCCACACTGTGGCCGGTGAGGGCGGAGGCGGCGCATGAGACTGCTGTCCCTGTTCGGGCTCGATGCCCGCATCCGCCGGTTGCGCATCGCCGCCGCCGAAGGTGCGCTGGCGGCCGAGGACCGGGTGCAGTTGCTGCGCATGGCCTGGGAGGACGAGAAGCAGCGCCTGAAGCTGACCCTCGTCCTGGTCGTCGCCGTGCTGGGGCTGACCACCGTCGCGGTGGCGCTGCTCTCGATGGCGGTGGTCGTGCATTACTGGGACACGCCGTACCGCGTCACCGCCGCCTGGGTGGTGGCCGGTGTCTGGGCGGTGCTGTGGCTGGCGGCCGTCATCGGCCTGATGCGCAGCCTGAGCAACGCCTCCAACAGCTTCGTTCCGACCTTTCAGGAGTTCGAGCGCGACTGGGCCTGGGTCCAGGACCGCTTCAACCTCGGCAAGGACCCGGAGCTGGACGACGAAGCGCCGCGTCCGCCGCGCCCCGCCACGCGCGAAGAGCTGCTGGCCCGCATGGACCGCCAGCGCGAGCGCATCGCCACCCTGCAGGGCGGTCGCGAGACGCAGCCGGCCTCGGGCGAGCCCGTCAACGAATCGGCCGCGGCAACCGCGTTGCGCATTGCGCGCGAGCACCCGGTGGCTGCCGGGGTGGTCGCTGCCGCTGCCGTGGCGGTGATCCGCCCGAAGCGGTTGCTGCGCTGGGCCACGGTCATTGCGCCGGTGCTCTGGCGCATGCGCTGAGCCACCGGTAGCTAGAAGAAAACCGGCTCAGGCCTTGCGGCGATCCCGCTGCAGCGCCTGGGCCGTTTCGCGGACCAGCCCGGGGCCGCGATAGATCAGGCCGGTGTAGATCTGCACCACGTCCGCGCCCGCGGCGATCTTGGCCTTGGCATCGGCCGCACTCAGGATGCCGCCCACCCCGATGATCGGAAAGTCCTTGCCCAGTGCCGCGCGCAGTTGCGCGATCACGCGGTTGCTGGCTTCGCGCACCGGCGCGCCCGAAAGGCCACCGGCTTCCTGGGCGTGCGGCAGGCCGGCCACCGCGTCGCGCGCGAGCGTGGTGTTGGTGGCGATCACGCCGTCCATGCGGTGGCGCTGCAGCGTGGCGGCAATCACCGCGACCTGTGCGTCGTCGAGGTCGGGGGCGATCTTCACGAACAGCGGCGCGCGCTTGCCGTGGCGCGTGGCCAGCGCTTCGCGCCGCTCGGCCACGGCGCCCAGCAGGGCGTCGAGCGCTTCGTCGCTCTGCAGCGAGCGCAGGTTGGCCGTGTTGGGGCTGGAGATGTTGATCGTCACGTAGTCCGCGTGCGGGTAGACGCCGTCCAGGCAGGCCAGGTAGTCGTCCACCGCGCGCTCGATCGGCGTGGCCGCGTTCTTGCCGATGTTCAGGCCCAGCAGCATCGGCGACTTGCCGCCGCCGGCCAGCTTGCGAAAGCGCGCCTTCTGCACGTTGGCCAGGAAGGCGTCGAGCCCTTCGTTGTTGAAGCCCAGGCGGTTGATCAGTGCGTCGCGCTGCGGCAGGCGGAACATGCGCGGCTTCGGGTTGCCGGGCTGGCCCTTGGGCGTGACCGTGCCGACTTCGACGAAACCGAAGCCCATGGCCGCGAAGGCGTCGATGCAGCGCGCGTTCTTGTCCAGCCCGGCGGCCAGGCCGACGCGGTTGGGGAAATTCAGGCCTGCCAGCTGGATCGGGTCTTCGACGCGCGTCGCCGCGTAAGCGCAGGCCAATGGCGTGTTCTGGGTGCGGGCCAGGCCGTCGAGGGTGATCTCATGGGCGTGCTCGGGGTCGAAACCGAACAGAAAAGGGCGGGCCAGGCCATAGAGCGAAGAGGGCAACAGCAGGGGCATCGGATAATTCTCGACTTCAATGAGCCAAGGATTCTCCGCGATGACCGCACCCGCCTCCCCAACCCCTCTTTCCCAGGATGAACTCAAGGCCCAGGTCGGCCTTGCCGCGCTGGCCTACGTGGTCAAGGGCGAAATCGTCGGCGTGGGCACCGGCTCCACGGTCAACAAGTTCATCGACGCGCTGGCCACGATCAAGGACGAGATCAAGGGCGCCGTCTCCAGTTCGGTCGCGTCCACCGAGCGCCTGCGCGCACTGGGCATCCCGGTGTTCGACAGCAACGAGGTGGAAGAGCTGGCCGTCTACATCGACGGCGCCGACGAGATCGACCACCGGGGCTTCATGGTGAAGGGCGGCGGCGCGGCGCTCACGCGCGAGAAGATCGTCGCGGCGCAGTCCAAGCGCTTCGTCTGCATCGCAGACGCCTCCAAGCTGGTCGAGACGCTCGGCGCCTTTCCGCTGCCGGTGGAGGTGATCCCGATGGCCGTGCGCCGCGTGATGCGCCAGTTCGCCGGCTTGGGCGGCATCGCCCAGGTGCGCGAAAAAGACGGCCTGCCGCTGGTGACCGACAACGGCCAGCACATCGTCGACGTGACCGGCCTGCGGATCACCGACCCGCGCGCCTTCGAATCCGAAGTGAGCCAGTGGCCCGGCGTGGTGACGGTGGGGGTCTTCGCGCACCAGAAGGCCGACGTGTGCCTGCTGGGCACGACGTCGGGCGTGAAGACGTTGCAGTTCGCCGGCTGAGCGGCGGCGATGCAGCACGGGGGCGAGGCCCCCGTCGTTCCTAGAACTTGATGCCGGCCGGGTTGTTCGGGCCCGGCGCGTTCGAGGGCGGCGCCGGCGCGGGGTTCGGCGGCTGCAGGGGCGTGTCGGTCGCACGGGGGGCGGCCGCCGCCGGTGCCTGCTGCGCGACGAGCGGGCGCGCAGCCGGCGGGCGGTAGCCTGCGGGCAGGCTGTTGCTCTTGGGATAGCCGGCCGCGTCGAGGTAGCGCGACCATTCCACATCCGAGAAGCCCTTGAGCTGCTGCGACCCGACGGTCAGCAGCGGCAGCGCGTTCTGTCCGCTCAGGCGCTGCAGGGCGTCGACGTCCTCGTTGCTCTTGATGGTGCGTTCCTCGAAGGGAATGCCGCGCGTGGTGAGCAGCGTGCGCGCCTCGTTGCAGGGGCTGCAGCCCTCGCCGCTGTAGAGCGTGACGGGGTAGCGCTGTGCCACCTGGCGCAATTCGTAGGGAAGCCCGCTGTTCGTCGGCGCGTTGACGCCGGCCGGCTGGGGCCCGCCCGTCGGCGCGTTGGTGACGACGGGGGGCTGGTCCGAGAACGTGACCTTGCCGTTCTTGTCGACCTGGCGGTAGACCGCCTGCGCCAGCACGCTGGCGGTCGACAACACGAGGACCAGGCCGATCAGGCCGCGCATCGGGAGTTTGTAAAAAGTCGGATACATATCTCCCGAGTATCGCAAGCTTCAGCGCCGTATCAAGCGGGCTGGGCCTGAGCCATGCCCTGATGTCGCAGCAGCGCATCAAGCTGCGGTTCGCGGCCCCGGAAGGCCTTGAACGAATCCATGGCGCTGCGGCTGCCGCCGGCCTCCAGGATGGCCTGGCGGTACCGGCGGCCGGTCTCGATGTTGGGTTCGCCGTCGGCGCCCACCGTTTCCTCGAAGGCCGCGTAGGCGTCGGCGCTCAGCACCTCGGCCCACTTGTAGCTGTAGTAGCCGGCCGCGTAGCCGCCCGAGAAGATGTGGCTGAAGGTGTTCGGCGTTCGGCTGAAGGGCGGCGAGGGCATCACGGCCACTTCGGCGCGCACCTGGCCGAGCAGCGCCATCACGGCGCCCGGGGCGGCAGCAGCAGCCTGGTGCTCGGTGTGCAGCAGCATGTCGAACAGCGAGAACTCGATCTGGCGCAGCGTCTGCAGCCCGCTCTGGAAGTTCTTGGCGGCGGTCATCTTGTCGAACAGCGCGCGCGGCAGCGGCTCGCCGGTGTCGACGTGGGCCGTCATGTGGGCGAGCACGTCCCATTCCCAGCAGAAGTTCTCCATGAACTGGCTCGGCAGTTCGACCGCGTCCCACTCGACGCCGCTGATGCCCGACACATCGCGCTCGTTCACCTGCGTGAGCATGTGGTGCAGGCCGTGGCCGAACTCGTGGAAGAGGGTGGTCACGTCGTCGTGCGTGAGCAGCGGCGGCTGGCCGTCGACACCGCTGGCGAAGTTGCAGACCAGCTGCGCGATCGGCGTCTGGAGCACGCCATCGTCGGGGCGCAGCCAGCGGGCGCGCACGTCGTCCATCCACGCGCCGCCGCGCTTGGCGGCGCGGGCGGAAGGGTCGAGGTAGAACTGGCCGACCTTCTGGCCGGCGCGCTCGATGCGATAGAACTCGACGCTCGGGTGCCAGGTGGGCGCGCTGTCGCGGCGGATCGACACCTCGAACAGCGTCTCGACGATCTTGAAGAGGCCCGCCATCACCTTCGGCGCGGGGAAGTACTGCTTCACCTCCTGCTCGCTGAAGGCGTAGCGCGCTTCCTTGAGCTTCTCGCCGACGTAGGTCCAGTCCCAGGCCTGCGGGTCGACGAGGTTCAGTTGTTCGGCCGCGAAGGCACGCAGGTCGGCCAGGTCGCGCTCGCCGTAGGGCTTGGCCTTGGCGGCGAGGTCGCGCAGGAACTTGACGACCTGCTCGGGCGATTCGGCCATCTTGGGCACGACCGAGAGTTCGCCGAAATTCTTGTAGCCCAGCAGCTTCGATTCTTCCTCGCGCAGCGCGAGGATCTCGGTGATGAGCGCGGTGTTGTCGAACTTCGGGTCGCCGAGTTCGCTGGCGCGCGTGACGTAGGCGCGGTACAGGGTTTCGCGCAGCGCGCTGCTCTTGGCGAACTGCATCACCGGCAGGTAGCACGGCATCTTGAGCGTGAGCTTGTAGCCCTTCTTGCCTTCGGCCTCGGCGGCCGCGCGCGCGGCGCTCACCACGTCTTCGGGCACGCCGTCGAGTTCACCGAGCTGCGCGTAGTGCGCGAAGGCGTCGGTGGCGTCGAGGGCGTTCTCGCTGAACTTCTGGCTCAGCTCGGCCTGGCGTTCCTGGATGTCGGCAAAGCGCTGCTTGGCCTCGCCCTGCAGCTCGGCGCCGCCGAGCACGAAGTTGCGCACGGCGTTCTTGTGCGCCTGGCGCTGCTCGGGGTTGAGCGTGGCCGGGTCGATGGCCTTGTACTTGGCGTACAGGCGCTCGTCGGAGCCCAGGCGGGTCCAGAAGGCGGTGACGCGCGGCATGGCCTCGTTGTAGGCGGCGCGCAGCTCGGGCGTGTCGGCCACGGCGTTGAGATGGCCGACAGCGCCCCAGGCGCGGCTGAAGCGTTCGGAGGCCACGTCGAGCACCTTGGAGATCGCGATCCAGTCGGTCGGGAATTCGGGCGCCGTCACCGTCTGCAGCGCGGCCTCGGCATCGGCCAGCAGCGCGTCGACCGCGGGCGACACGTGTTCGGGCTTGATGCGGTCGAACAGGGGGAGGTCGGTGAAGTCGAGGAGCGGATTGGTCATGTGAAAGATCCTGGGCGAGCGTAGCGAAGCCATTTCGGGAACCTCCGCGGAACCGGCTTTGCCGGGCCGCTGGTGGTGCCCGTTGAGGGGGAGGCGGCTACACGCAGTGAGCCAACAACGGGGTGGTTCTTATCTTGCGGCGCGTTCGGCCGCTTCAAGGGTGTTGACCAGAAGCATGGCGCGCGTCATCGGGCCGACGCCGCCGGGCACGGGGGTGATCCAGCCGGCCACTTCCTTCACGCCGTCGAAATCGACGTCGCCGGCCAGCTTGCCGTCCGCCTTGCGGTTCATGCCCACGTCGATGACGACGGCGCCGGGCTTCACCATGTCGGCGGTCAGCAGGTCCAGCTTGCCGACGGCGGCGACGATCACGTCGGCCTGCCGCGTGATCGCACCCAGGTCCTGGGTGGCGCTGTGGCAGATGGTCACGGTGGCGCTCTTGGCGAGCAGCATCATGGCCATCGGCTTGCCGACGATGTTGCTGCGGCCGATGACCACGGCGTGCTTGCCGCGCAGGTCGTAGCCGATCGATTCGAGCATCTTCATGCAACCGTGCGGCGTGCATGGCCAGAAGCCCGGGGCACCGGTCATCAGCGCGCCGGCGCTGGCCACGTGGAAGCCGTCGACGTCCTTGGCGGGCGAGATGGTCTCGATGACCTTCTGGCTGTCCATGTGCTTGGGCAGCGGCAATTGAACGAGGATGCCGTGCACCTTGGGGTCGTCGTTGAGGGCGCGGATGCGCGCCAGCAGGTCGGCCTCGCTCAGGTCGGCGGGGTAGGTCTCGAGCGTGGCCGAGAGGCCGGTCTCGGTGCTGTCGTTGACCTTGTGCTTGGTGTAGACCTGGCTCGCCGGATCGCTGCCCACCAGGATGATGGACAGGGCCGGGTTCACGCCGCGGGCCTTCAGCGCAGCGGTGCGGCCGGACACCTCGGCGCGGATGGTTTTGGCGAGGGCGTTGCCGTCGATCAGTTGGGCGGTCATCGGTTTTGATTTTCCAAGTAAAAACGCCCGCTTGCGCAGGCGTGGGGAAGGTGCGTGGCTATCGCAGGGATAGCTGCGGCTCAGGAGGCCTTGGCGGCTGGGGCCGCTTGCCCGAGCGCGATCTTGAGCAGATCGGCCACGGTGTTGGCGTTGAGCTTTTCCATGATGTTGGCGCGGTGCGCCTCCACCGTCTTGATGCTGATACCCAGGTCGTCGGCGATCTGCTTGTTCAGGCGGCCGGCGACGATGCGCTCGAGCACCTGCGCCTCGCGGCCGGTGAGCTTGGACAGCAACGCGTCGCGGCTGGCCGACTGCTGGTGCTGCGTGAAGGCGCCGCGTGCGTGTTCGAGCATGCGCTCGACCAGTGACACCAACTCTTCGTCGTTGAAGGGCTTCTGGATGAAATCCATGGCGCCCTTCTTCATGCTGTCGACCGCCATCGGCACGTCGCCGTGGCCGGTGATGACCACGATCGGCAACGGAGAACGCCGTTCGATCAGCCGATCCTGCAATTCGAGGCCGGTCATGCCGGCCATGCGGATATCGACGATCAGACAGGCGACTTCGCGCGGGTCGTATCGGGAGAGAAAGGATTCGGCGGACTCGAAACAGCGGACTCTGTAGTCCTTGCCTTCGAGCAGCCATTGCAGCGAATCGCGTACGGCTTCGTCGTCATCGACGACATAGACCGTGCCCTTCTTCGGAATCAAACTCATGCAGGTACCTTTGCCTCGTCGCTTGCTACGGAACTGATAGCGTCCAACACCGGAATCCAGAAGGAAAAACGGCATCCGATCACATCCGGGCCATTGTAGATGTTCTCCGCCTGCATCCGGCCGCGGTGCGACTCGACGATGGTGCGGCACAGGTTGAGCCCGATGCCCATGCCCTCGGGCTTGGTGGAGAAGAAGGCTTCGTAGAGCCGGTCCATGACCTCGGGCGAAAGGCCCTTGCCCGTGTCCTGCACCGAGAACTCGATGGCATTGTGCCCCTCGATCACCTTGGGCAGCACGCGCAATTCGACGCTGCGGCGCGCCAGCGGGCGGTCGGCGATGTCGATGGATTCGGCCGCGTTCTTCAGCAGGTTGACCATCACCTGCTCGATGAGGATCGGGTCGACGCGCACCACCGGCAGCCGCGCGGCCACGTAGTGGTTCAGGCGCACGTTGCGCCGGCGCAGCTCGATGCCCGCGAGTTCGACCGCCTCGCTCACCATGGTGGCGACGTCGGCCGGCGTGCGGTTGGGTTCGCTGCGTTTCACGAAGGAGCGGATGCGCTGGATGATCTGGCCCGCGCGCTGTGCCTGCTTCGAGGTTTTTTCGAGCGCGGCAAGCAGGGCGTCGTTGTCGATCGTCTGGCCCTTGATGCGCGACATCATCCCGTTGCAGTAGTTGGCGATGGCCGTGAGCGGCTGGTTCAGCTCGTGCGCCACGCTCGACGCCATTTCGCCCATGGTGATCAGGCGGCTCGCGGCCTGGGCCTTGTCGGCCTGCGCGGCGGCCTGCTCTTCGGCGTCGCGGCGCGGCGTGATGTCGGTGGCGATCACCAGCTGCGCCAGGCGCCCGTCGACCCAGGTCAGGTAGCGCGAGCGCACCTCGAGCCACTTGCCCAGGTGCGGCACGAAGATTTCGTTGTTCGCGGTCTGGGCGGCGGTGAGCGTGTCGATGGGCAGGCCGGCATAGGGGTCGACGTCGTCCAGGCCTTCGTCGTGCGCGTTCGACGGCGGCACGCCGGCCTGCGCCACCATGCCCAGGTGGCCCACGGTGTCGGAGCCGAACCACAGGCGGTACAGCTTGTTGGCGAACAGCAGTTCTTCGCTGCCGATGGGCGCCACCGACACGGCAGCGTCGAGCGCTTCGAGCACGGTGGTGAAGCGTTCGTACGAGGCGGACAGCTGCTCGCGGATGCGCGTCGGTTCGGTGATGTCGGTCATCGACGTCATCCAGCCGGTCTGGTGGCCGCGCGCGTCGATCAGCGGCGACACGTACAGGCGCGCGTTGAACACGCTGCCGTTCTTGCGCTTCACGCGCACCTGGAAGCCGCCGGGCAGGGCGCGGCCGTGCAGCTCTTCTTCGAGGCGCTCGTTCATCACCTCGCGGTCGGATTCGAGCCAATAGGGGAAGGGCGGCGTCTGGCCGACGAGTTCGTCTTCGCTCCAGCCCGTCATGGCGCAGAACGCGGCGTTCACGTAGGTGATGCGGCCTTGCAGGTCGAGCACGCGCATGCCGGTGAGCATGGAGTTTTCCATCGCGCGGCGGAAGTTGGTTTCGGCCACCAGCCGCTGCTGCGCCTGCAGGCGTCGCCGCGTGTGGCGCCAGGTGCCGATCAGCATCCAGCTGGTCATCACGCTGAGCGCGCACACGAGCCAGAAGAGGCCGTTGCCCACCACGCCCTGCGAGGTGCGGTAGGCCTGCGCGCGCAGCATCAGCGCATTGCCCACGGGCGACACCGGCACTTCGTATTCGTTGGTGGCTTCGGTCCAGGGCAGCAGGCGGGTGCCGCTGTTCTTCAGCGGCGTGGTGTTGCCGGCGATGACGTTGCCCTTGGCGTCGAGCAGCGAGACGGCATAGCGCGCCTGCACCTCGGAGGGCATGCCGTAGCGCAGCAGGCCGTCGATGGAGAACTCGCCGAGCACGACGCCCGCGAACAGGCCCTGGTCGAACAGCGGGATGTGCAGCTGCAGCATCGCGGCCGGCTCGCCGCCGGCCACGGGTTGCGAGTACACCGGCTGGCGCAGTTCGCGTGCCAGCGCATAGTTGCTTTCGATGTCGCCGGGGCGCAGCACGTCGCCGATCAGGTGCTGTTGCGCCGGATGCACGCTGGGTGCGGCATAGCCGGCCTTGAAACGGCGGCGGTCGTCGATCCAGCTGATGGTCTGCAGCTCGGGGAACTGGCTCACCAGCGATTCGGCGCGGCTCGTGAACTCGACCGGATCGATCTCGCGGTTGGAGGCGTCGCGCGCGATGCGCATCAGCTGTTCCTGCCGCTCCAGCAAACGCAGGCGCATGCGCTGTTGCGCGTACTCGACATCGCGCCGTACCGACTCCTGCTCGCGCTCGACTTCTTCGGAGCGCAGGTACCAGAACGCCGACACGATGGCCGCGAGAAACAGCAGCACGGCCGCCATCGGCGCGAGCATCGCGACGGCGTCCTGCAGCACGGGTGTCTGCTTGCGCCACCACGTGCGCCACCAGGACAGCGGCGAGGCTTTGACGGCACTGCGGGCGACCGCGAGCGGGGAGGAAAGGGGCATGGGCGGAGTTTAGGTGATGGCCCTTGCGGCGAAGAGGCCCTGCCGGGGACGTGCCTCCTTGATATTTCATAATAAGAAATCAACAAGCACTATTTGAAATAGGGAAACTTCTATGCGAAACTCCGGCGCGCTCGGTGCCCAGCGCACTAAATTACAGCCACAGCCCTAAAAGGAGAGACAAGCATGTCGGCAAATCCCGAGAACCTGTTCGGCTCGGCCGCAAACGATGCGGACGCCCAGGAGACGCGTGAATGGATGGATGCACTGTCTTCCGTCATCCAGAGCGAAGGGCCCGAGCGGGCGCACTTCCTGCTCGAACAACTGCTCGAACATGCGCGCCAGAACAGCGTCGACATGCCGTTCTCGGCCAACACCGGCTACGTGAACACCATCGAGCCGGGCGTGGAAGCCCGCAGCCCCGGCAACCTCGAGATCGAACAGCGCCTGCGCGCCTACATGCGCTGGAACGCCATGGCCATGGTGGTCAAGGCCAACCGCATCCACCCGCCCGAAGGCGGTGACCTGGGCGGCCACATCGGCTCCTTCGCCTCGCTGGCCAGCATGTTCGGCGCCGGCTTCAACCACTTCTGGCACGCCGAGAGCGAAAACCACGGCGGCGACCTGCTGTACATCCAGGGCCACGTGTCGCCCGGCATCTATGCCCGCGCCTACCTGGAAGGCCGCCTCTCCGAAGACCAGCTGCTCAACTTCCGTCAGGAAGTGGACGGCAAGGGCCTGTCGAGCTACCCGCACCCGAAGCTGATGCCCGAGTTCTGGCAGTTCCCCACGGTGTCGATGGGCCTGGGCCCGCTGATGGCGATCTACCAGGCGCGCTTCCTGAAGTACCTGCACGCCCGCGGCATCGCCAACACCGAGAACCGCAAGGTGTGGGTGTTCTGCGGCGACGGCGAAATGGACGAAGTCGAATCGCTGGGCGCCATCGGCCTGGCCGCGCGCGAGAACCTCGACAACCTGATCTTCGTCATCAACTGCAACCTGCAGCGCCTGGATGGCCCGGTGCGCGGCAACGGCAAGATCATCCAGGAGCTCGAAGGCGAGTTCCGCGGCGCCAACTGGAACGTCATCAAGCTCATCTGGGGCAAGGGCTGGGACGCCCTGCTCGAGAAGGACCATGACGGCGCGCTGCGCAAGATCATGATGGAGTGCAACGACGGCGACTACCAGTCGTTCAAGGCCAACGACGGCGCCTACGTGCGCAAGAACTTCTTCGGCCGCGACCCGCGCACGCTGAAGATGGTCGAGCACCTGACCGACGACGAGGTCTGGAACCTGCAGCGCGGCGGCCACGATTCGCAGAAGGTGTACGCCGCCTTCCACGCCGCCCAGAACCACAAGGGCCAGCCCTCGGTGCTGCTCGTCAAGACCGTCAAGGGCTTCGGCATGGGCAAGATCGGCGAAGGCAAGAACACGGTCCACCAGACCAAGAAGCTCGGCGACGAAGACATCAAGGCCTTCCGCGACCGCTTCAACATCCCGATTCCCGACAGCCAGATCGCCGAGCTGCCGTTCTACAAGCCGGCCGACGACACGCCGGAAATGCGCTACCTGCACGAGCGCCGCAAGGCCCTGGGCGGCTACCTGCCGCATCGCCGCGTGAAGGCCGACGAGAGCTTCACGGTGCCCTCGCTCGACACCTTCAAGGCAGTGATGGAGCCCACGGCCGAAGGCCGCGAGATATCGACCACGCAAGCCTACGTGCGCTTCCTCACGCAGCTGCTGCGCGACAAGGCCCTGGGCCCGCGCGTCGTGCCCATCCTGGTGGACGAGGCCCGCACCTTCGGCATGGAGGGCCTCTTCCGCCAGATCGGCATCTACAACCCGCACGGTCAGCAGTACACCCCGGTCGACAAGGACCAGGTCATGTACTACAAGGAAGACAAGGCCGGCCAGATCCTGCAAGAGGGCATCAACGAAGCCGGCGGCATGTCCAGCTGGATCGCGGCGGCCACGTCGTACAGCACAAACAACCGCATCATGGTGCCGTTCTACGTGTACTACTCGATGTTCGGTTTCCAGCGCATCGGCGACCTGGCCTGGGCGGCCGGCGACATGCAGGCCCGCGGCTTCCTGCTGGGCGGCACCTCGGGGCGCACCACGCTGAACGGCGAAGGCCTGCAGCACGAAGACGGTCACAGCCATATCCTGGCCAACACCATCCCGAACTGCGTGAGCTACGACCCGACCTTCGCGCACGAAGTCGGCGTGATCCTTCACCACGGCTTGAAGCGCATGGTCGAGAAGCAGGACAACGTCTACTACTACCTGACGCTGCTGAACGAAAACTACGCGATGCCCGGCCTGCAGCCCGGCACCGAAGAGCAGATCATCAAGGGCATGTACCTGTCCAAGCAGGGCCCGGTGGTCAAGGCCGCCAAGGGCGCCAAGGAAGCGCCGACCGTGCAACTGCTGGGCAGCGGCACCATCCTGCGCGAAAGCTTCGCGGCGCAGGAGCTGCTCGAGAAGGAGTGGGGCGTGTCGGCTTCGGTGTGGAGCTGCCCGAGCTTCAACGAACTGACCCGCGACGGCCAGGACGCCGACCGCTGGAACCTGCTGCACCCCGACCAGACGCCGCGCGTGCCCTTCGTGGCCGAGCAGCTCGGTGCCTCGACCGGCCCGGTGATCGCGTCGACCGACTACATGAAGGCGTACGCCGAGCAGATCCGTCCGTTCGTGCCGAAGGGCCGCAACTACAAGGTGCTGGGCACCGACGGTTTCGGCCGCAGCGACTTCCGCGCCAAGCTGCGCGAACACTTTGAGATCAATCGTCACTACATCGTCGTGGCCGCGCTCAAGGCGCTGAGCGAAGATGGCACCGTGCCGGTGGCCAAGGTGGTGGAAGCGATCAAGAAGTACGGCATCAATGTCGACAAGGTCAACCCGCTTTACGCTTGAACATCAACAACCAACGAACGAACGGCGCCTGACGGCGGGAGACAACGATATGGCAGCAGTGGAAGTGAAGGTGCCGGACATCGGCGATTTCGATGAAGTCGCGGTGATCGAGGTGCTCGTGAAGGTGGGCGACACGGTCAAGGCCGAACAGTCGCTCATCACGGTCGAATCGGACAAGGCGTCGATGGAAATCCCGTCGTCCACGGCCGGTGTGGTCAAGGAAATCAAGGTCGCCGTGGGCGACAAGGTCAAGGAAGGCTCGGTGGTGCTGGTGGTCGAGGCCGAGGGCGCGGCTGCCGCCGCCCCGGCGCCGGCCGCTGCGCCTGCTGCCGCGGCACCCGCTCCGGTTGCTGCAGCGCCTGCGCCCGCCGCAGCCGCACCGGTTGCTTCGCGCCCGGTCGACATCAAGGTGCCGGACATCGGCGACTTCAAGGACGTCGCGGTCATCGAGCTGCTGGTGAAGGTGGGTGACACCATCGCCGCCGAGCAGTCGCTGATCACGGTGGAGTCGGACAAGGCCTCGATGGAAATCCCGTCGTCGGCTGCCGGCGTGCTGAAGGAACTCAAGGTCAAGGTCGGCGACACCGTCAACATCGGCGACCTGATCGCGGTGCTCGAAGGCGCCGCAGGGGCTGCCGCACCCGCATCGGCGCCCGCGCCGGCACAGGCCGCAGCTGCTGCGCCCGCCGCCGCAACCGCCAGCGCACCTGCACCGGCCGCCGCAGCACCTGCTGCAGCCGCCCCGGCCCACCAGCCGACCTCGGCGCCCACCGGCAGCCTGCCGCACGCCTCGCCCTCGGTGCGCAAGTTCGCACGCGAACTCGGCGTGCCGCTCGAAGAGGTCAAGGGTTCCGGCCTCAAGGGCCGCATCACGCAGGAAGACGTCCAGAACTTCACCAAGGCCGTGATGAGCGGCCAGGCCAGCACCAAGGCCTCGGCGGCCAAGGCGCCGGCCGGTGGTGGTGGCGACGGCGCGGCGCTGGGTCTCATCCCGTGGCCGAAGGTCGACTTCACGAAGTTCGGCACCGTCGAGCGCAAGGACCTGTCGCGCATCAAGAAGCTCAGCGGCGCGAACCTGCACCGCAACTGGGTGATGATTCCGCACGTCACCAACAACGACGAAGCCGACATCACCGAGCTCGAAGCCTTCCGCGTCTCCACCAACAAGGAGAACGAGAAGTCGGGCATCAAGGTCACGATGCTCGCCTTCGTGATCAAGGCGGTGGTCGCGGCGCTGAAGAAATTCCCCGACTTCAACACCAGCCTGGACGGCGACCAGCTCGTCTACAAGCAGTACTACAACATCGGCTTCGCGGCCGACACGCCCAACGGGCTCGTGGTGCCGGTGCTGAAGGATGCCGACAAGAAGGGCATCCTGCAGATCAGCGCCGAGATGGGCGAACTCGCCAAGAAGGCGCGCGACGGCAAGCTCGGCTCGGCCGACATGCAGGGCGGCTGCTTCTCGATCAGCTCGCTCGGCGGCATCGGCGGTACGCACTTCACGCCCATCATCAACGCCCCCGAAGTGGCCATCCTCGGCCTCTCCAAGGGCCAGATGAAGCCGGTGTGGGACGGCAAGCAGTTCGTGCCGCGTCTCACGCTGCCGCTGTCGCTGTCGTATGACCACCGCGTGATCGATGGCGCTCTGGCTGCGCGTTTCAACGCCTACCTGGGCCAGGTGCTCGCGGACTACCGTCGCATCCTGCTATGACCACCGTAGTGGCCGTCCGAAAGGGTGGCCAGGTCACGATGGCGGCCGATTCGCTGGTGACCTTTGGCGACACGCGCATGTCGCACAACGCCGAAGCGAACCAGAAGATCTTCACCGTCGAGGATGCCGCGGGCCAGAGCCTGTTCGCGGTGGCGGGCGCCGCCGCGCACCAGCTGGTGCTCCAGCATGCGCTGGCGGCCCAGCCGCGCGAGGCGCTGCAGTTCGGCAGCAAGCACGAGGTGTTCCACACCTTCACGCAGCTGCATCCGGTGCTGAAGGACTCGTTCTTCATGCAGACCAAGGAAGACGAGCACGAGCCCTACGAGTCGAGCCAGTTCACGATGCTGCTGGCCAACCCGAGCGGCATCTACGGCATCTACAGCTACCGCGAGGTGTTCGAGTTCAAGCAGTACTGGGCCATCGGCTCGGGACGCAGCTTCGCGCT
Source organism: Variovorax sp. GW821-FHT09D07 (assembly GCF_059416345.1). Classification (NCBI taxonomy): domain Bacteria; kingdom Pseudomonadati; phylum Pseudomonadota; class Betaproteobacteria; order Burkholderiales; family Comamonadaceae; genus Variovorax; species Variovorax sp. GW821-FHT09D07. The sequence continues at coordinate 660,330 of NZ_JBWKOY010000001.1, read as the reverse complement.
CGGTGCCATGCACGCGGCCTATGACAACAAGTCGCGCAACGCGCGCGACGTGGCGGAGGCGGGCATCGCCGCCGCCTGCGAATTCGATCGCAATTCGGCCCTGCCGGCCGACGTTCTCACACTCAAACTGAAAGTGTCCAAATGAGCGAACAACACATCAAGGTGCCGGATATCGGCGACTTCGACGAAGTCGCGGTGATCGAGGTGCTGGTCAACGTCGGCGACACGGTCAAGGCCGAGCAGTCGCTCATCACGGTCGAATCGGACAAGGCCTCGATGGAGATTCCGTCGTCGGCCGCCGGCGTGGTGAAGTCGCTGGCCGTGAAGGTCGGCGACAAGGTCAAGCAAGGTTCGGTCGTGCTGACGCTCGAAGTCGACGGGGCCGCCGCGCCCGCGCCGGCTGCTGCCCCCGCACCGGCGGCAGCTGCGCCTGCGCCCAAGGCGGCCGCACCGGCCCCTGCCGCGGCAGCGTCCGTGGCGGCATCCAGCTACGGCGGCAAGGTCGATGTCGAGTGCGACGTGGTCGTGCTGGGCGCGGGCCCCGGCGGCTACTCGGCCGCCTTCCGCGCGGCCGACCTCGGCCTGAAGGTCGTGCTGATCGAACGCTACGCCACCCTCGGCGGCGTGTGCCTGAACGTCGGCTGCATTCCTTCGAAGGCGCTGCTGCACGTCGCTTCCGTCATGGACGAGGTGAAGCACTTCGCCGACCTGGGCGTGAGCTTCGCCGCGCCCACGGTCGATCGCGCCAAGCTGCTCGGCCACAAGAACAAGGTGGTGGGCAAGCTCACCGGCGGCCTTACGGCCATGGCCAAGATGCGCAAGGTGACGGTGCTGCGCGGCGTCGGCAACTTCATCGACCCGTACCACCTGGAAGTCGAAGAAACCTCGGGCACGAGCTGGGACACCACGGGCAAGAAGCAGACCGTCAAGTTCCGCAACGCGATCATCGCGGCCGGTTCGCAGTCGGTGAGCCTGCCCTTCATGCCGAAGGACCCGCGCGTGGTCGACTCCACCGGCGCGCTCGAGATGGGCACCGACCCCAAGCGCATGCTGGTGCTGGGCGGCGGCATCATCGGCCTCGAAATGGGCACCGTGTACTCGACGCTGGGCGCGCGCCTCGATGTGGTCGAGATGCTCGACGGCCTGATGCAGGGCGCCGACCGCGACCTCGTGAAGGTCTGGCAGAAGATGAACGCGCCGCGCTTCGACAACATCATGCTCAAGACCAAGACGGTCGGCGCCGAAGCCACGAAGGAGGGCATCAAGGTCACTTTCGAGGGCGAGAACGCGCCGAAGGAACCGCAGGTGTACGACCTCGTGCTGCAGGCCGTGGGCCGCAGCCCGAACGGCAAGAAGATCGGCGCCGAGAAGGCCGGCATCACGGTGAGCGACCGCGGCTTCATTCCGGTCGACATCCAGATGCGCACCAACGTGCCGCACATCTTCGCCATCGGCGACATCGTGGGCCAGCCCATGCTGGCGCACAAGGCGGTGCACGAGGCGCATGTGGCGGCTGAAGTGATCGCCGGCGAGCAGAAGGGCGACAAGGAGCTGTCCAGCGCCGCCTTCAACGCCCGCGTGATCCCCAGCGTGGCCTACACCGACCCCGAAGTGGCATGGGTCGGCCTCACCGAAGACCAGGCCAAGGCCGAAGGCATCAAGGTCAAGAAGGGCCACTTCCCGTGGACCGCATCGGGCCGCGCCATCGCCAACGGTCGCGACGAAGGCTTCACCAAGCTGCTGTTCGACGCCGAGACGCACCGCATCCTGGGTGGCGGCATCGTCGGCACGCACGCCGGCGACATGATCGGCGAGATCGCGCTGGCCATCGAGATGGGCGCGGACGAGATCGACATCGGCAAGACCATCCATCCGCACCCGACATTGGGCGAGAGCATCGGCATGGCGGCGGAAGTGGCGCACGGCACCTGCACGGACCTGCCGCCGGCGAAGAAGGCGGCCTGATCGAGAGGCGCTACGGCGCCTGTCGAGCGCCCACAAAAAATCCCGCCGCGGCGGGATTTTTTTCGTCCTGGATTCGGTGTGCCGAATCAGTCGCTGGCGGTGCCCATGGCCGCGGCCTTGACCTCGTCGCCCTGGCCGCTGAGCACGCGGCGGGCACCGTCGAAGCGACGCTGCCAGTAGCTGCCGTTCATGTCTTCGACGCGGACCTGGGCGCCGGAGCGGGGGGAGTGGATGAACTTGCCTTCGCCGACGTAGATGCCGACGTGGCTGAAGGTGCGGCGCATGGTGTTGAAGAACACGAGGTCGCCGGGCTTGAGCTGGCTGCGGTCGATCTTCTCGGTGGCGGCGGCCTGTTCTTCGGCGCGGCGCGGGAGCACGTGGCCCACCGTCTGGTTGTACATGGCGCGGACGAAGCCGCTGCAGTCGAAGCCGGATTCGGCGGTGTTGCCGCCACGGCGGTAAGGAACGCCGAGGAAACCGATGGCGGTCACGACGAGGTCGGACGTGCGCTCTGCGACGGTCTGGCGAACCTGATGGAACTGGCCGACCAGGCCGCGTTCGGCAAGGATTCGGTCCATCTCATCCGATCGATCCTGTTGAGGGGGGGCGGCGTGGACGGCCACGGCGAACAGGAGGGATACGGGTAGGACGAAAAAACGCATGGCGCGTAGGATATTGATGACGCGCAGTTATGTCAATTTAATCTGAATTGTTGAATGCGTGCGTAAACCATTGATTTACATGTGTTTTTTCGATCCGGCGGAAGAAAAAATGTAACGGTGAACGTTTATGCGGCATAAGGATTCGAATGTAAACACCTCGGCTGATATGACTTCGAAGTCTTAAAAGTCGATATGTGCATTCCATTTGTTGTCAAGACGGCCTCAAATTCAGGAAATCTTCATGAACTTGCGAAATTGCTCCTTTCTTCGCTCCCTGGGAAGCCTCTTGGTGCTCGCGGGTTGTGGCATGGCTGGCGCGGCCATGGCGCAGGTGCGCACCGAAACCGTCGCTTCCGGTCTTGAAAACCCCTGGGGCGTCGCCTTCCTGCCGGAGGGCCGTTTCGTGGTCACCGAGAAGCCCGGCCGCCTGCGGCTGGTGGCGGCCGACGGCAAGCTGGGCGCGCCCATCCAGGGCCTGCCGCCCATCGCGGCGGGCGGGCAGGGCGGGCTGCTCGACGTGCTGGCCGACAGCGGCTTCGCGCAGAACCGCACCCTGTACTTCTGTTATTCGGAACCCGAGGCGGCCGGCGGATCGGCCAACAGCACCGCGCTTGCACGCGCCCGCCTGTCGGCCGACGGCACGAAGCTGGAAGCATTGCAGGTCATCTTCAGCCAGAAGCCCAAGGTCGCGAGCCGCGCGCACTTCGGCTGCCGCATCGTCGAAGCCCGCGACGGCAATCTGTTCCTCACGCTCGGCGACCGCTTCAGCCGCAAGGACGATGCGCAGACGCTCGACAACCACCACGGCAAGGTGGTGCGCATCGCCAAGGACGGCAGCGTGCCGAAAGACAACCCCTTCGTCGGCAAGCCGGGTGCGCTGCCCGAGATCTGGAGCTACGGCCATCGCAACAGCCAGGGCGCGACGCTCGCGCCCGATGGCCGCTTCTGGATGACCGAGCACGGCCCGCAGGGCGGCGACGAGATCAACATCCCGCGCGCTGGCGTCAACCATGGCTGGCCGGTGATCACCTATGGCGAGAACTACGGCGGCGGCAAGATCGGCGAGGGCATCACCCGCAAGGACGGCATGGAACAGCCGCTGCATTACTGGGTGCCGTCGATCGCGCCTTCGGGCATGGCCTTCCTCACCAGCGACCGCTACGGCGCCGGCTGGAAGGGCAACCTGTTCGTGGGCTCGCTGAAGTTCGGTTATCTCGACCGCATCGAGCTCAAGGACGACAAGGTCGTCGCCGAGCACAAGCTGCTGGCCGACGGCCGGGCCCGCATCCGCGACGTGAAGCAGGGGCCGGATGGCCTGCTCTACGTGCTCACCGACGAGTCCGACGGCAAGCTGCTGCGCCTGCGGCCGAACTGACGGGCGCCTCAGCCCGGGCAGCCCGGCAGCGGCAGCGTCGGCAGCAGGCGGCGCCAGAGCCGCCGCCACTCGGGCCAGTCGTGTCCGCCCTCGGTCGTGACCACGCGTTCCGCCGGCAGCGCGCCAGCCAACAACCGGTGGCTGAAGGCAAAGCGGTCGTCGAGCGCGTAGCCCAGGTACAGCGGCGGCCGGTCGCCGAAGGTGCGGGTGTGGCCGACGTAGCCGCGCAGCCATTGCCACAGCTGCGTGTCGCTGGGCGTGCGTGGGTCGCTGCCGGGTGGTGCTTCGAGCGGGCCGCGCCAGCGCGACAGGCCGCCGGCATTGGCGATGTCCTGGCTCAGCACGCGTTCGCCCAGGTAGGGCGCCAGCACGACCAGGCCGGCGAGGTCGCCGGGGTGCGTCTGGGCATACAGCAGCCCGCCGAAACCGCCGACCGAGATGCCCGCGATCCAGATCGCCTTGTAGCCCTGGCGGCGCGCCGGTGTGATCACGTCCTGCGCCAGCCGGTCGAGGATGGTCTTGTTGCGGTAGTAGCCCATGTGGGCATCGACGCGCAGGGTGTCGACCGCGAGCCGGCTCTCGTTCAGCGCGTCGATGAAGCCTTCGCGCACGAACTCCTCGGGCGCCGAGTAGGCGCCGGGCAGCAGCACGATCAGCGTGTCGGCGTTGCGGGTGCAACTGCTCTTTTCCAGTGTGCTGGCCAGTGGTGCCTCGGCGGTGCGCAACCCGCCGCAGCCGGCGAGCAGCAGCAACGAGGCGGCGCCGAGGAACAGGGCGAGGCGGCGGCGCAGGAGCGACAGGGTCTGCATCCGCCGGAGTCTAGGTGCGCGACACCGGAATTGGCAGGTCGACCATCACGGGCTGTCCCGGCACGGTGCAGCCGGTGTCGCAGCACTTGCCGGGCTGGCGGTTCTTCGTGATGGCGCGTTGCGGGTCGTGCGGCGCGGCGGTCGGCGTGCCGTCGGCTGCGATGCCGCGCTCGAGCAGGCGCTCGACCAGCTCGACCTTCGAGCCCACCGGGTAGTTGCGCCAGATTTCCTGCTTCATCGCCGCCGGCGAGCCGCCGCCATGCAGGCTGATCACGCTGTACCAGCCGCCCTGATAGCCGGCCGTGAGTTCTTCGATGAATCGCGCGGTCTCGATGCGCTGCTCGTAGGGAATGGCGGGGTTGGCGCGCAGCACCTCCGACAGCCGCGCCGCGGTCTCGGGGTTGTGGTCTTCGTCGGGGCCGGGCAGGGTGACGATCAGGCCGCCGCTCACGTAGTGCGCGATGCGGTGCATGTCGTAGATCTTGGTGGCCAGCAGCAGCTTGCCGATGTTGCTGAACATCGGGTCGGGCATGAAGACCTCGCAGTGGTCGTCGGCCTTGCCGTAGACGCTGGCCGCCACGCCGCAGGCAAAGAAGCTCTCGGTGATGGTGATGAGCTCGACCATCTGCTCGCGCAGGTGGCTCTCCTTGCCGGGGTCGAAGCCGTTGGCCTCGCACATCAGCGCGCCGGCGCCGATCAGCAGGTCGCCGAAGCCGGCGCGGGCGGCGATGCAGCTGTGGCGGTGGTGCGTGGCGTAGCTGTAGGTCAGGTGGCCCGAGTGCTCCCATTCGCCGGCGTAGAACACGCGCTCCCACGGCACGAACACGCGGTCGAACATGCACACGCCGGTGCTCTGGCCGTACTTGCGGCTGAAGAGGGCGTCGCCGTGCTCCAGCTTCTCGCCGGGTCGCCCGGCGGGCCGCGCGACGATGGTGAGGCCGGGCGCGTCGAGCGGCACGGCGCAGCAGACGGCGAAGTCGGCGTCTTCCTTGCCCATGTTGCGGCAGGGCATGACCAGCAATTCATGCACATACGGCGCGCCGGTCACGATGGCCTTGGTGCCCGAAATGACGATGCCGCGCGCGTTGCGCTCGACCACGTGCAGGTAGCTGTCGACGTTCGCCTGCTCGTGCGGCCGGCGACTGCGGTCGCCCTTGGCGTCGGTCATGGCGACGCCCAGGGTCAGGTCCTGGTCCTGGATGCGGTGCAGGTAGTTGTGAAAGCGCGCGGTGTGCTCGGTGCTGCCGCGCGCGTCGTCGATGCGCGCCGACACCTGGGCGATGGCGTTGAGCGCGTCGTGCGTCAGGTAGCGCTGGGCGCAGCCGGTTTCCTGGCAGACCAGTCGCACGGCCTCGAGCTTGTTGAGCAGGTCGCCTGAACTCGTGTTGATGTGCGAGAGCCGGTTCACGCGCTTGCCGCTGGTGTGCTGCACGGCGGTCATGAGCGGCGCGTACTCGGACTTGAGCGCGTGGTCGTAGGTGAGGGCGATGGCGTTGATGCCGGGCTGGAAGGCGGGCTCGTCGGCCACGCTGGCGACGCGGCGGCCGTCGACGAACACGGTGGGCGTGTAGCGGCGCAGCGATTCACGGTAGTCGGCGCCGGACATGAGGAGGGCGTCGGAAGGCGAGGCATTCATGCGTGTTGTCTCCAGGGGCTCGTGGGGGTTTTTGGACCGTTGGCGCAAAGATTTAAACACTGTTCAATTTTTAGATCAACGTTCGAAAAAATGATCAGTAACCAGATCGAGGGCTATAGTCCCGCCCATGCACGCCAAGCTCCAACGCCGCCAGACCCTCACCGACGCGCGCCGCGCCCTGGTGCTCGACGCCGCCCGAACGGTGTTCGCCGAGGCGGGCATCGAGGGCGCGAGCATCCGTGAGATCGCGAAGAAAGCCGGGTACACGCCGGGCGCCATCTATTCGTACTTCGAGAGCAAGGAGGCGATCTACGCGGCCTTGCTCGACGAGTCGCTGCTGCGCCTGCAGGCCGCGGTGGCCGAGGTGGCGGTGTCCGAGGTCCGGCCCGACCAGACCCTGGCCGCCAAGGCCCAGGCCTGGTTCGATTTCTACGCGGCGAACCCGCGCGACCTCGACCTCGGCTTCTATCTGGTGCATGGCATGCGGCCCCGGGGACTGACGCACGCGCTCGATCACGAATTGAACGACCGCCTCTACGACGCCCTGCGCCCCTGCGAGGAAGCGCTGCTGGCGTTGGGCCTCGATGCCGACCTCGCGCAGCAGGAGAACACGGCGCTGTTCGCGCACGGCGTCGGCCTGCTGCTGATGCAGCACACGGGGCGCATCCGCATGTTCAGGCAGTCGGCCGATGCGCTGTTCAAGACCTACCTCGCGCAACTGGCACAGCGATCGACCCCTGTCGCAACAGCGGAAGACGCGGTGAAACCCGCTCTTTTCAGTGGTACGGTTCAGCCCAGTTCAACCGATACCTGAAAGAAGAAGTCCATGCTGCTCGACGCCACGCAATCCCAACTCGTCCTGGTCGATTACCAGGCGCGGCTGATGCCGGCGATCTTCGAAGGCGAGGCGGCAGCGCGCAACGCGGCGCGCCTGGGCCAGATGGCGCAGTGGGTCGACGTGCCGGTCTGGGGCACCGAGCAGAACCCGTCCAAGCTGGGCGAGAACCTGCCCGAGATCCGTGCCTTCTGTCGCAAGACGCTGGCCAAGATGCATTTCAGCGGCGTGGAAGAGGGGCTCGGCGAATGGCTGCGTCCGCCCGCCAAGGCCGCGCCGCAGGGCAATGCCCGCAGCCTGCCCAAGCACCTGCAGAAGCCCCCGGCCGCGGCCGAAGAGCGCAACACCATCGTCATCGCCGGCTGCGAAGCCCATGTCTGCCTGCTGCAGACCGCGCTCGACCTGCTCGAGGACGAGTTCGACGTGTGGGTCGTCACCGACGCCTGCAGCTCGCGCACCGAGCGCAACCGCGACGCCGCCTTCGACCGGCTGGCCGGCGCGGGCGCCGAGCTGGTGACCACCGAGATGGTCGGCTTCGAGTGGCTGCGCACCGCCGAGCACCCGGCGTTCCGCGACCTGCAGGCACTGATCCGCTAGTCCGCTGATTCACTGAATTGCTGTCGAAGGGCGGCCCGGCAAGGGTGCCGCCCGGATTGCCGCGGCTGTCAGCTTCCCGCAAGATCGGTCCCCATAATTATGAATTCAGTTTCGGCGCGAGTCCGGAACGGCATCCATAAAACAGGAGACAGATCCCGATGAGCCGCTATGAAGAGTTCTACCGCCAGTCCGTCGACGCGCCCGAGGCTTTCTGGGCCGAGCAGGCCAAGCTGATCGACTGGCACACGCCCGCGCAGCAGATCCTCGACGCCAGCCAGCCGCCGTTCGCGCGCTGGTTCGTCGGCGGCACCACCAACCTGTGCCACAACGCCGTCGACCGGCACCTGGCCGATCGGGGCGACCAGCCGGCGCTGATCTTCGTGTCGACCGAGACCGGCACCGAGAAAAGCTACAGCTTCGCCGAACTGCACGCCGAGGTGCAGCGCACCGCCGCCAGCCTCGTCGAGCTGGGCGTGGGCAAGGGCGACCGCGTGCTCATCTACATGCCGATGATTCCCGAGGCCGCTTTCGCGATGCTGGCCTGCGCGCGCATCGGCGCCATCCACTGCGTGGTGTTTGGTGGTTTCGCGAGTGGCTCGCTGGCCACGCGCATCGAGGACGCCGAACCCAAGGTGGTCGTGAGCGCCGACGCGGGGTCGCGCGGCGGCAAAGTCATCGCGTACAAGCCGCTGCTCGACGAAGCCATCCGCCTGTCGAAGTACAAGCCTGAAGCCGTGTTGCTGACCGATCGCGGCCTGGCGCCCATGGATCTGACCGCCGGCCGCGACCATCTGGCGGGCGACCTGAGGCACAAGCACCTGGATGCGCAGGTGCCCTGCACCTGGCTGGCCTCGACCGACATCAGCTACACCATCTACACGAGCGGCACCACCGGCAAGCCCAAGGGCGTGCAGCGCGACGTGGGCGGCTACGCCGTGGCGCTGGCCGCGAGCATGAAGCACATCTTCGACGGCCGCCCCGGCGAAACCTACTTCTCGACCAGCGACATCGGCTGGGTGGTGGGCCACAGCTACATCGTCTACGGCCCGCTGATCGCGGGCATGGCCACCATCATGTACGAGGGCCTGCCCACGCAGGGCATCGACCAGCAGCCCGACGGCGGCATCTGGTGGCGCCTGGTCGAGAAGTACAAGGTGACCGTGATGTTCAGCGCGCCCACCGCCGTGCGCGTGCTCAAGAAGCAAGACCCGGCGCTGCTCAAGAAGTACGACCTGTCGACCCTGCGCGCGCTGTTCCTGGCCGGCGAGCCGCTGGACGAACCGACTGCGCGCTGGATCAGCGAGGGCCTGGGCGTGCCGATCATCGACAACTACTGGCAGACCGAATCGGGCTGGCCGATGATCACCATCGCCAACGGCGTGGAAGCCAAGCCCAGCAAGTTCGGCAGCCCCGGCGTGCCGATGTACGGCTACCGCATCAAGATCCTGCACGAGTCGACCGGCGAGGAGCTCACGGGCGCGAACGAGAAGGGCGTGGTCGTGGTCGAGGGCCCCACGCCGCCGGGTTTCATGCAGACCGTGTGGAAGGACGACGCCCGCTTCGTCAACACCTACTGGAAGAGCGTGCCGGGCAAGATGGTCTATTCGACCTTCGACTGGGGCATCCGCGACGCCGACGGTTACTTCTACATCCTGGGCCGCACCGACGACGTGATCAACGTGGCCGGCCACCGCCTGGGCACTCGCGAGATCGAGGAGAGCATCTCGGGCCACGCCAACGTGGCCGAGGTGGCGGTGGTCGGCGTGGCCGACACGCTCAAGGGGCAGGTGGCGATGGCCTTCGTCGTGCCGAAGGACGGCCTTGCCGTGACCGATGCCGACGCGGCGCTCAAGCTCGAGGGCGAAATCATGAAGGTCGTGGCCGACCAGCTCGGCGCCCTGGCGCGGCCTGCGCGCGTGCGCTTCGTGAGCGGCCTGCCCAAGACCCGCAGCGGCAAGCTGCTGCGCCGGGCGATCCAGGCCGTCTGCGAGCAGCGCGACCCGGGCGACCTGACCACCATCGACGATCCGGCCACGCTCCAGCAGATCAAACAGTTACTGTCCGCCACCTGACCGCGGGCGCGAATCGGGGTAGGGTTGCGGGCCTTGCGCAGCCGCGTTCTGTCGTCATATGGTTGACGTGGCACAATGCCAAGGTACTCAGGCCCTTCCCCAGCCACAGTCGCATCCGCCAATCGGTCCAGCCGTGTCGCGGAAGGTTTCTTAACCAACTCGTGCTTCCTCCAGGGAAGCGAAGGTCAGCGGATCATGAGCGATTCCTCTACGCCCACGGCGTACACCGCCTATCAAGGCAACACCTACCTCTTCGGCGGCAATGCGCCCTATGTCGAGGAGATGTACGAAAACTACCTCGCCAACCCCGGCAGCGTTCCCGACAACTGGCGCACGTATTTCGACGCCCTGCAGAACGTTCCCGCCGCCGACGGCACCAGCGCCCGCGACGTCCCCCACCTGCCGGTCATCAACGCCTTTGCCGAACTGGCCAAGCAGGGCACGACCCGTGTCGTGCAGGCCAGCGGCGCCGACTCCGAACTCGGCCGCAAGCGCACGGCAGTCCAGCAGCTGATCGCCGCCTACCGCAACGTCGGCGCCCGCTGGGCCGACCTCGACCCGCTCAAGCGCGCCGAGCGTCCCGCCATTCCGGAACTCGAGCCCTCGTTCTACGGTTTTGCCGACGCCGACCTCGAGACGGTGTTCAACACCAGCAACACCTTCTTCGGCAAAGAGACCATGTCGCTGCGCGACCTGCTCAATGCCTTGCGTGAAACGTACTGCGGCACGATGGGTGCCGAGTACATGTACACCACCGACCAGAACCACAAGCGCTGGTGGCAGCAGAAGCTCGAAAGCGCCCGCACGAACCCGAAGCTCAGCGCCGAGCAGAAGAAGCACGTGCTGAATCGCCTGACGGCCGCCGAAGGCCTCGAGCGTTTCCTGCACACCAAGTACGTCGGCCAGAAGCGCTTCTCGCTCGAAGGCGGCGAAAGCTTCATCGTCGCGATGGACGAGCTGATCAACCAGGCCGGCGTCAAGGGCGTGCAGGAAATCGTGATCGGCATGGCCCACCGCGGCCGCCTGAACGTGCTGGTGAACTCGCTGGGCAAGATGCCCGCCGACCTGTTCGCCGAGTTCGACCACACCGCCCCCGAAGACCTGCCCTCCGGCGACGTCAAGTACCACCAGGGCTTCAGCTCGGACGTGACCACCCCTGGCGGTCCGGTCCACCTGAGCCTGGCGTTCAACCCCTCGCACCTGGAAATCGTGAACCCCGTGGTCGAAGGCTCGGTGCGCGCCCGCATGGACCGCCGCGGCGACCCGCTGGGCAAGCAGGTGCTGCCCGTGATCGTGCACGGCGACGCCGCCTTCGCAGGCCAGGGCGTCGTGATGGAAACGCTGGCACTGGCCGAAACCCGTGGCTACTCCACCGGCGGCACGGTGCACATCGTGATCAACAACCAGATCGGCTTCACCACCAGCGACCCGCGCGACAGCCGCTCGACGCTGTACTGCTCGGACATCGTCAAGATGATCGAAGCACCGGTGCTGCACGTGAACGGCGACGACCCCGAAGCCGTGGTGCTCGCCACCCAGTTCGCCCTGGACTTCCGCATGGAATTCCAGAAGGACGTGGTCGTCGACATCATCTGCTTCCGCAAGCTGGGCCACAACGAGCAGGACACGCCCTCGCTCACCCAGCCGCTCATGTACAAGAAGATCGCGGCCCACCCCGGCACGCGCAAGCTGTACGCCGACAAGCTGGCCGCGCAAGGCCTGGGCGACACGCTGGGCGACGACATGGTCAAGGCGCAGCGCGCCGCCTTCGACGAAGGCAAGAACACCGTCGACCCCGTGCTCACCAACTTCAAGAGCAAGTACGCCGTCGACTGGAGCCCGTACCTCAACAAGAAGTGGACCGATGCCGGCGACACCGCCATTCCCTCTGCCGAGTGGAAGCGCCTGGCCGAACGCATCACCAAGGCACCCGAGAACTTCACCGTGCACCCGCTCGTGAAGAAGGTGCTGGACGACCGCGCCGCCATGGGCCGTGGCGACGTCAACGTCGACTGGGGCATGGGCGAGCACATGGCTTTTGCCTCGCTGGTGGCCAGCGGCTACCCGGTGCGCCTGTCGGGTGAAGACTCGGGCCGCGGCACGTTCACGCACCGCCACGCCGTGCTGCACGACCAGAACCGCGAGAAGTTCGACACCGGCACCTACACGCCGCTGCAGAACGTGGCCGAGAACCAGGCACCGTTCGTCGTCATCGACTCGATCCTGTCCGAAGAAGCCGTGCTGGCCTTCGAATACGGCTACGCCTCGAACGACCCCAACACGCTCGTCATCTGGGAAGCCCAGTTCGGCGACTTCGTGAACGGCGCGCAAGTGGTGATCGACCAGTTCATCGCCTCGGGCGAAGTCAAGTGGGGCCGCGTCAACGGCATCACGATGATGCTGCCGCACGGCTACGAAGGCCAGGGCCCCGAGCACAGCTCGGCCCGCCTGGAGCGCTTCATGCAGCTGAGCGCCGACACCAACATGCAGGTGGTGCAGCCGACCACGGCCAGCCAGATCTTCCACATCCTGCGCCGCCAGATGGTGCGCAACCTGCGCAAGCCGCTGATCATCCTCACGCCCAAGTCGCTGCTGCGCAACAAGGACGCGACCTCGCCGCTGTCCGAGTTCACCAAGGGCAGCTTCCAGACCGTCATTCCCGACAGCAAGGGTCTGAAGGCCGAGAAGGTCAAGCGCCTGATCGCCTGCTCGGGCAAGGTCTACTACGACCTGGCCAAGAAGCGCGAAGAGCAGGGCAGCGACGACGTGGCGATCATCCGCGTCGAGCAGCTCTATCCGTTCCCGCACAAGGCGTTCGCCGCCGAGGTCAAGAAGTACCCCAACCTCGTGGACATCGTGTGGTGCCAGGACGAGCCGCAGAATCAGGGCGCCTGGTTCTTCGTGCAGCACTACATCCACGAAAACATGCAGGAAGGCCAGAAGCTCGGCTACTCCGGCCGTGCCGCTTCGGCATCGCCTGCCGTCGGCTACTCGCACCTGCACCAGGAACAGCAGAAGGCGCTGGTCGATGGCGCATTTGGCAAGCTCAAGGGCTTCGTGCTGACCAAGTAAGAACCGTCCCTTTTCACACGAACACCCTCAAGAACAAAACGGAGCTCACTCCAAATGTCTATCGTAGAAGTCAAAGTCCCCCAGCTTTCCGAATCCGTGGCCGAGGCCACCATGCTCACGTGGAAGAAGAAAGCCGGCGAAGCCGTCGCCGTCGATGAAATCCTGATCGAGATCGAAACCGACAAGGTCGTGCTCGAAGTACCGGCCCCCTCGGCCGGCGTGCTGGTCGAGATCGTTCAGCCCGACGGCGCCACCGTGGTGGCCGAGCAGCTGATCGCCAAGATCGACACCGACGGCAAGGCCGCCGCGGCAGCGCCTGCTGCTGCAGCTGCACCCGCCGCCGCGCCGGCCGCTGCTGCACCCGCAGCGGCAGCCGCCGCCACCGGTGGTTCGAAGGCCGACGTCGCCATGCCCGCCGCCGCCAAGCTGCTGGCCGACAACAACCTGAAGACCAGCGACGTGGCTGGCACGGGCAAGGACGGCCGCGTGACCAAGGGCGACGTGCTCGGCGCCGTGGCTGCCGGCGCCAAGCCTGCCGCCACCATCGCCGCCCCGGCTGCCAAGCCCGCGCTGCAACAGGTCGCAGCGCCTGCCGCGCCCGACCTGGGCGAGCGTCCGGAACAGCGCGTGCCGATGAGCCGCCTGCGCGCCCGCATCGCCGAGCGCCTGATCCAGTCTCAATCGACCAACGCCATCCTGACCACCTTCAACGAAGTGAACATGGCCCCGGTCATGGACCTGCGCAAGAAGTTCCAGGACGCGTTCACCAAGGAACACGGCGTGAAGCTCGGCTTCATGAGCTTCTTCGTGAAGGCTGCGGTGCACGCGCTGAAGAAGTACCCGGTGCTCAACGCCTCGGTCGACGGCAACGACATCCTGTACCACGGCTACTTCGACATCGGTATCGCCGTCGGTTCGCCGCGCGGCCTGGTGGTGCCCATCCTGCGCAATGCCGACCAGATGAGCTTCGCCGACATCGAGAAGAAGATCGCCGAGTACGGCAAGAAGGCGCAAGACGGCAAGCTGGGCATTGAAGAAATGACCGGCGGCACGTTCTCCATCTCCAACGGCGGCACCTTCGGCTCGATGCTCTCGACCCCGATCATCAACCCGCCCCAGTCGGCCATCCTGGGCGTGCACGCCACCAAGGACCGCGCCGTGGTCGAAAACGGCCAGATCGTCGTTCGCCCGATGAACTACCTCGCCATGAGCTACGACCACCGCATCATCGACGGCCGCGAAGCCGTGCTGGGCCTGGTCGCCATGAAGGAAGCGCTGGAAGATCCGTCGCGCCTGCTGTTCGACATCTGATCCGGGGAGCAAGAACCAGATGGCAAACAAGCAATTCGACGTCGTCGTCATCGGCGGCGGTCCTGGCGGCTACATCGCGGCGATCCGCGCTGCGCAGCTCGGCTTCAACGTGGCCTGCATCGACGAGTGGAAGAACGGCAAGGGCGGCCCCGCACCGGGCGGCACCTGCACCAACGTCGGCTGCATCCCCTCGAAGGCGCTGCTGCAATCGTCGGAGCACTTCGAGCAGGCCGGTCACCACTTTGCGGACCACGGCATCAAGGTCGAAGGCCTCGGCCTGGACATCGACAAGATGCTGGCCCGCAAGGACCAGGTCGTGAAGCAGAACAACGACGGCATCCTGTACCTGTTCAAGAAGAACAAGATCAGCTTCTTCCATGGCCGCGGTTCGTTCGTGAAGGCGGACGAAGCCGGCTACGAAATCAAGGTGGCGGGCGCCGCTGAAGAATCGATCAGCGGCAAGCACATCATCATCGCCACGGGCTCCAACGCCCGCGCGCTGCCGGGCACGCCGTTCGACGAGGAAAACATCCTCTCGAACGACGGCGCGCTGCGCATCGGTGCGGTGCCGAAGAAGCTGGGCCTGATCGGCTCGGGCGTCATCGGCCTCGAAATGGGCTCGGTGTGGCGCCGCCTCGGTGCCGAAGTCACGGTGCTCGAAGCACTGCCGACCTTCCTGGGCGCCGTGGACGAGCAGATCGCCAAGGAAGCCAAGAAGGCCTTCGACAAGCAGAAGCTGAAGATCGAACTCGGCGTCAAGGTCGGCGAGATCAAGTCGTCGAAGAAGGGCGTGAGCGTCGCCTGGACCAACGCCAAGGGCGAAGCCCAGACGCTGGAAGTCGACAAGCTGATCGTCTCGATCGGCCGCGTGCCCAACACCATCGGCCTGAACGCCGAAGCCGTGGGCCTGAAGCTCGATGAGCGCGGCGCCATCGCCGTGGACGACGACTGCAAGACCAGCCTGCCCAACGTGTGGGCCATCGGCGACGTGGTGCGCGGCCCGATGCTGGCGCACAAGGCCGAGGAAGAAGGCGTGGCGGTGGCGGAGCGCATCGCGGGCCAGCATGGCCACGTGAACTTCAACACCGTGCCGTGGGTGATCTACACCAGCCCCGAGATCGCATGGGTCGGCCAGACCGAGCAGCAGCTCAAGGCCGCGGGCCGCGCCTACAAGGCCGGCACCTTCCCGTTCCTGGCGAACGGCCGCGCACGCGCGCTGGGCGACACGACCGGCATGGTCAAGTTCCTGGCCGACGCCGCCACGGACGAGATCCTGGGCGTGCACATCGTGGGCCCGCAGGCCAGCGAGCTGATCTCCGAAGCCGTGGTGGCGATGGAGTTCAAGGCCAGCGCCGAAGACATCGCGCGCATCTGCCATGCGCACCCGTCGCTGTCGGAAGCCACCAAGGAAGCGGCCCTGGCCGTGGACAAGCGCACGCTCAACTTCTGATCTCCGGTTCTTGAGCGAACCCGGCCCCGATCGACCCTCGCGGGGCGGTCGGGGCTCTCCATTTTTGAAGCGATCCGATCCCTTGAGCGTCAAACAGGCTTACGAAGCGGAACTCGCGGCACGCGGGTTCAAGAGCGATCCCGCACAACTGGCGGCCGTCGAGGCGCTCGACCGCTGCGCCACCGAGTGGGGCGAGTACAAGGCCCGGCGCTCCAACGCGCTGAAGAAGCTCATCAACCGGCCGGAGCTGCCGCGCGGCGTCTACATGTACGGCGGCGTGGGGCGCGGCAAGAGCTTCCTGATGGACCTGTTCTTCAACGCCGTGCCGCTGCGGCGCAAGACGCGCCTGCACTTCCACGAGTTCATGCGCGAGGTGCACCGCGAGCTGCGCGACCTGCAGGGCACCGTGAACCCGCTCGACGAGTTGGGGCTGCGCATTTCCAAGCGCTACAAGCTGATCTGCTTCGACGAGTTCCACGTCGCGGACATCACCGACGCGATGATCCTGCATCGGCTGCTCGTGGCGCTGTTCGACAACGGCGTGGGCTTTGTCACCACCTCGAACTTCAAGCCCGACGACCTGTACCCCGGCGGCCTGCACCGCGACCGCATCCTGCCCGCCATTGCACTGCTCAACCAGAAGCTCGAAGTGCTGAGCGTGGACAACGGCACCGATTACCGGCGCCGCACGCTCGAGCAACTGCGCATGTACCTCACGCCGAACGACGCGGCGGCCGAGAAGGAAATGCGCCACGCTTTCGACAAGCTGGCGGAGACGGCCGACGAAAACCCGATCCTGCACATCGAGCAGCGCGAGATCCGCGCGCTGCGCAAGGCCGGTGGCGTGGTGTGGTTCGATTTCAAGACGCTGTGCGGCGGCCCGCGCTCGCAGAACGACTACCTCGAGATCGCGAGCCAGTTCCACACCGTGCTGCTGTCCGACGTGCCGCACATGCCGGTGCGCATGGCCTCGGAAGCACGCCGTTTCACCTGGCTGGTCGACGTCTTGTACGACCGGCGCTGCAAGCTCATCATGTCGGCCGAGGTTCCGCCCGAGGCGTTGTACACCGAGGGGCCGCTGGCGCACGAGTTTCCGCGCACGGTGTCCCGGCTCACCGAAATGCAGTCGAGCGAATTCCTCGCCCTGGAACGCCGCATCGTCGACACCCGACTCACATGAAAAAAACCGCTCTTGCCCTGTTCCTGGCCTTGGCCAGCCTGCCGCTGTGGGCCCAGTCCAATGCGGCGGCGGGCAACGCCGACCTCGAAGCCGAACGCAGCCGCCTGGCGGCCGAGCGCGAGGTCATCGAGTCGCGCTACACGAAGGAGCGCGCGGCCTGCTACAAGAAGTTCGCGGTCGAAGACTGCCTGCGCGAAAGCCGCAGCCGCCGTCGCAAGGAAACCGACCACATCAAGCGGCAGGAAACCGCGATCAACGACATCCAGCGCCAGCGCAGCGGCGCGGCCGAGCTGCAGAAGCTCGACCAGAAGGCCGCCACCCAACGCCCGCAGGATTCGCGCGAACAGCGCGAGAAGGCGCAGGAAGACCAGAAGGCGCGCGAGCAGCGCGCCGCCGACCACGCCGCGAGCCGGGCCGCGACCGCGGCCGACGCGGCCGAGCGCCAGCGCCAGTTCGAGAACAAGCAGAAGGCCCATGCCGACGAGCAGGCCAAGGCGGCGCAACGCCGCGCCGAAGCGCCGGCCGCGACCACGCGCTTCGAGGACAAGCAGAAGCGGGCGGCGGAACACCGCGCCAACCGCGAACGCCAGAACGCCGAGCGCACCAAGCCGCGCGGCGCGCCGTTGCCACCGGCACCGGCGGCTTCCTCGCCCTGATCCTTGAAAGAGGGCGGGCGCTCAGGCCGCCGCGGGCAGCCGGTCGAGCTTGAGCACCGCGATCGAGATGTTGTCGCCCGTGCCGCGCGCACGGCGCCGCGCTTCTCCCACCAGGATTTCCACCGCGTCGCGCGGTGGCTGCGCGTACAGCACGCTGGCCAGTTCCTCGGGCGAGAAGTAGTGCCACAGGCCGTCGCTGCAGGCCATCAGCAGGTCGCCCGGCTGCAGCTTGGCAATGTGGTGCGGATCGACGGGCGGCGGCGTGGTCGTCATGCCCAGGCAGCCCAGCAGGATGTTGCCCTGCGGATGGATGTTGGCCTCGGCCTCGCTGATCTGGCCGCGATCGACCAGGGCCTGCACGTACGAATGGTCGCGCGTGCGCTTGACCAGCGCGCCGTCGTTGAAGTGATAGATGCGCGAGTCGCCCGCATGGATCCAGGCGCAGTCGCCCTTGGGGTTCATCAGGAAGGCGGCCAGCGTGCTGTGCGGCTCCTGCTCGCTCGACAGCGCCGTGAGCTTGATCACGGTGTGGGCGTCTTCGAGCAGCTGGCGCAGCACGACGGCAGGGTCGTCGCGCTCGGGGCTGTAGCGGGTGAAGAGCTGGCGCGCGGTCATGAGCACCTGGTCGGACGCCTTGCGCCCGCCGCTGCGCCCGCCCATGCCGTCGGCGATGACGCCGAGCACGCAGCCCGGCGTGCGGGGGTGGCTCATCAACAGCACCTGGTCCTGCTGGTAGGGGCGATCCCCCTTGTGGAGGCCGGTGGCGGCGGCGAGTCGAAAGCCTTGGGTCATGAGCGCTGGGGCGCCAGAGGCGCGCTTTCTGTCTTCTCTGGGGTTCGTGTCAGGACGTATTATCGAATGAACACGCGCGGCCCCATGCGGCACGCGCACCCCCACCGTTGGACTCCAATCTTCATTCCCTTTCCCGTCAGCTGATCGAGCTGCGCATCGCGCATGCCGACCTCGACGCCACCATCGACCGGCTCTCAGAAGACGGCACGCCGCAGGACGAACTGCTGATGCGCCGCCTGAAAAAGCGCCGTCTCGCCCTGCGCGACCAGATCGCCCAGCTCGAGAACGCGCTCGACCCGAAAGAGCCGGCGTGACGTCGCCGCTCGAAAACCAGGTGCGCGATGCGTTCGCGCAGGACGGGGTGCTGTCGCAGGCCGCCGAGCAGTTCCGCGAGCGCGGCGGCCAGACCGAGATGGCGATGGCCGTGGCCCGCACCATCTCCGACGGCGGCATGCTCGTGGTCGAGGCCGGCACGGGCGTGGGCAAGACCTTCTCGTACCTCGTGCCGGCGCTGCTGAGCGGCGAGCGCGTGCTGCTCTCGACCGCCACCAAGACCCTGCAGGACCAGCTGTTCGGCCGCGACCTCCCGCGCCTCGTC
Organism: Variovorax sp. GW821-FHT09D07; assembly: GCF_059416345.1. NCBI lineage: Bacteria > Pseudomonadati > Pseudomonadota > Betaproteobacteria > Burkholderiales > Comamonadaceae > Variovorax > Variovorax sp. GW821-FHT09D07. Next base: position 641,320 of record NZ_JBWKOY010000001.1, on the reverse strand, counting down.
GAGGCCTTCGCACTGCCGATACGCACGGCGCTGCTGAAAGGGCGGGGCAGCTACCTGTGCCTGCACCGCCTCGACATGGCGCGCCACGACGCCTCGCTGCCCGAGCGCGGCAGCCTGCGCACGCTGGCAAAGATCGAGCAGTGGTCGAAAGCCACGCGCACCGGCGACCTCGCCGAACTGCCGGGGCTCGACGAACGCTCGCCGCTGATCCCGCTGATCACGTCCACGCGCGAGAACTGCCTGGGCGCGCAATGCCCGCAGTTCAAGGCCTGCCACGTCAACCTGGCGCGGCGCGAGGCGCTGGCGGCCGACATCGTGGTCATCAACCATCACCTGTTCTTTGCCGACCTCGCGGTGCGCGAGACCGGCATGGCTGAGCTGCTGCCGACCGTGAGCGTCGTGGTGTTCGACGAGGCGCACCAGCTCAACGAGACCGGCGTGCAGTTCCTGGGCGCGCAGCTCGGCAGCGGGCAGGCGCTCGATTTCGCGCGCGACATGCTCGGCGCGGGCCTGCAGCATGCGCGCGGGCTGGTCGACTGGCAACAGCTGGTGGCGGGCGTCGAACGCGCGGCGCGCGAACTGCGGCTGGTGGTCGGCAAGCAATGGCCGGGCGCCAAGCTGCGCTGGATCGGCCCGGCTCCCGAGGGCGTGAATGCCGAAGCCTGGCAAGGCGCACTCGACGACCTGCAGGACGCCTTCGTTCTGGCCGCCGACGGGCTGGACACGGTGAGCGAAATCTCGCCCGACTTCGTGCGCCTGCACGAGCGCGCGCGCCAGCTCGCCAAGCGCACGGCACGCTTCGCGCAGCCGTGCGAGCTCGACTCCGTGCGCTGGGTCGACGCGGGCACGCAGCTGCGCCTGATCGAGTCGCCGCTCGACATCGCCGATGCGATGCGCAAGCGGGTGCTCAAGCTGGCCGACGAGCCTGTGGAGCCCGACCTGCCCTATGGCGACGACGAGGAAGACCCGGAGCACGGCGCCGTCCCACCGCCACCGCAGGAAGACAGCCGCCGCGCCTGGGTCTTCACCTCCGCCACGCTGGGCGACGACCCCACGCTGCGCTGGTTCACCGAACCCTGCGGCCTGCGCGATGCCGAAGTGCTGCGGGTGCAAAGCCCCTTCGACTACGCCTCGCAGGCAGCGATCTACGTGCCGCGGGCCTTTCCGAAGCCCAACGATCCCACGCACAGCCAGCAGGTGGCCAAGCTGGCCGCGCACGGCGCCGCCGAACTCGGCGGGCGCACGCTGGTGCTGACCACCACGCTGCGTGCGCTGCGCACCATTGGCGACGCGATGCGCCAGCAGTTCGAGCTGCTCCAGACAGAAGCACGCCCCGAGGTGCTGGTGCAGGGCGAACTGCCCAAGCGCGTGCTCATGGACCGCTTTCGCGAAGGCGCGAGCAACGGGCGCGCGGGCTGCGTGCTGGTGGCGTCGGCCTCGTTCTGGGAAGGTTTCGATGCGCCGGGCGACGCGCTGCAGTTCGTGGTGATCGACAAGCTGCCGTTCCCGCCACCCAACGATCCGCTGGTGGAGGCCCGCTCGCAGCGGCTCGAAGCGCAGGGGCGCAGTTCGTTCAGCGACTACTCGCTGCCCGAAGCGGCCGTGGCATTGAAGCAGGGGGCGGGGCGCCTCATCCGCCGTGAAACCGACAGCGGCGTGCTCGCAATCTGCGACACGCGCCTCGTGGCGATGGGCTATGGCCGGCGGCTGCTGGCGGCGTTGCCGCCGATGCGCCGGCTGGAAACCGAAGCGGATTTCGAGAGCGCGATCGACGCGCTCAGGAAACCTTACTGATATCTATCGGGGGGGCGCTGGATTACCAGAGCTTCCACCAGGGGTCGGTGCTGCCCTTGAAGCCGTTCGCCAGGTAGGTGCTCTGCGGGTAGTTGGTGGTCAGCACGCGTTGTGCATCGTCACGCAGGTCCTTCATGCCGAGCGCGTCGTACGACTTCACCATGATGTACAGGGCTTCTTCGAGCGCCGGCACTTCGCGGTAGTCGGACAGTGCGATCTGTGCCCGGTTGATGGCCGCCAGGTAGGCGCCACGCGAGTAGTAGTAGCGCGCCACGTGAACTTCATACTGCGCGAGCGAGTTCACGATGTAGTTCATGCGCTGGCGCGCGTCGGGCGCGTAGCGCGACTCGGGGAAGCGCGTCACGAGGTCGCGGAAGGACTCGAACGATTCCTTGGCGGCCTTCTGGTCGCGCTCGGACAGGTCCTGGCGCGTCAGGAACGCGAACATGCCCAGGTCGTCGTTGAAGTTGATCACGCCCTTCAGGTAGAGCGCGTAGTCGAACGCCGGGCTGGCCGGGTGCAGCTTCATGAAGCGGTCGAGCGTGGCGATGGCGTTGGCCTTTTCGCCGGCCTTGTGCTGGGCGTAGGCCTTTTCGAGCTGGGCCTGTTGGGCCAGCGGCGTGCCGGCGGCACGGCCTTCGAGCTTCTCGTACAGCGGCACGGCCTTGTCGTAGGCGCCGGAGCCGACTTCGTCCTTGGCTTCCGAGTAGATGCGGTTGGGGCTCCAGTTCGCGGTCTTGTCTTCCTTGGTGGTGGAACCGCAACCGGCGACGAGAAGGGCCGCCGCGCTGAGCGCGATCCAGGCAGGGACCGATAATTTGGCGCGAAACATCACATACGGCTTTCGTGAAACAGTTGCCCTCAATTATATCGACCGACCCCCTGACCGATCCCCCGGAAGGGCCTGAACCTGAAGAGGGCGCCGATCTCGCGGAGCCCAGCGAGCTGCGGCCCTTCGCTATTGACCAAGCGCAGCACGGGCAGCGGCTCGACCGCGCCCTGGCGGCGCTGGTGCCCGAGTTTTCGCGCAGTTACCTTCAGCAACTCATTGAGGCGGGCGCCGTCGAACTGCAAGGGCGCACGCTCACCAAGGTTTCTGCCACGGTGCGCGCGGGCCAGTCGGGGCGCATCGAGCTGCGGCCTACGCCCCAGAGCCAGGCCTTCCGGCCCGAGGCGATGGAGCTGGTCACGGTCCACGAGGACGAGCACCTGCGGATCATCGACAAGCCGGCCGGCCTGGTGGTGCACCCGGCGCCGGGCCACTGGAGCGGCACGCTGCTGAACGGGCTGCTGGCGCTCGATCCGAAGGCCGTGCTGCTGCCACGCGCGGGCATCGTGCACCGCCTCGACCGCGACACCAGCGGCCTGATGGTGGTGGCGCGCACGCGGGCCGCGATGGACGCCATGGTGGCGCTGATCGCCGCGCGCGACGTGAAGCGCCAGTACCTGGCGATGGGACACAAGGCCTGGGAAGGCGCGGCGGCCCGGCAGGTCGATGCGCCGATCGGCCGCGATCCGCGCAACCGCCTGCGCATGGCCGTGGTCGACCTGGAGCGCCACGCGGGCAAGACCGCGCGCACCTTGATTGAACGGCTCGACAGCCACACCGACGGCTGCGCGGTGCGCTGCACGCTCGAAACCGGCCGCACCCACCAGATCCGCGTGCACATGGCGTCGATCGGCCATCCGCTGGTCGGCGACGCGCTGTATGGCGGCGCGCCCGCGGCGGGCCTGTCGCGGCAGGCGCTGCATGCGTTCCGGCTGGCGTTCGTGCATCCTGTCACGCAGCAGGCGATGGAGTTCCGCTCGCCGCCGCCGCCCGATCTGGCGCAGGCTTTGCAGACCTGGGGGCTGGATTACAATCGCGCCTGACGGCCCGAGGGCCGCGCCGGCCACCCGATGCCGGCCTTGCGTTGCACTCGCCGCGTGCCGGCAACGCCTACCCCTTCCATCCATCTGAACAAGCGTCGCCAGGCGCCTTTTTCCGGATAACGCGAACCATGAATACGGCGGATGCCAAGCGCATTCTCGAAACCGCCTTGATCTGTTCGAGCCAGCCGCTGCCGGTGCGCGACATGCGCGTGCTGTTCGACGACGAGCTGGGCGTGGACACGATCAAGGTGCTGTTGCTCGAACTGCAGGAAGACTGGGCGCAACGCGGCCTGGAGCTGGTGAGCGTCGGCAGCGGCTGGCGTTTCCAGAGCCGGCCCGAGATGCGCGATGCCCTCGATCGCCTGCATCCCGAGAAGCCGCCGCGCTACACGCGCGCCGCGCTCGAGACGCTGGCCATCATTGCCTACCGGCAGCCGGCCACGCGCGGCGACATGGAAGACATCCGTGGCGTCACGATCAACTCCCTGATCCTGAAGCAGCTCGAAGACCGCGGCTGGGTCGAGGTGATCGGCCACCGCGAAACGGTCGGCCGGCCCGCGCTCTACGCGACCACCCGCCAGTTCCTCGACGACCTGGGTCTGGCCTCGCTGGACCAGCTGCCGCTGGTGGAAACGCCCGCGCAGCAGGCGGCGCTGGTTGACGCACTGCAGCAGGCCGCGGGCGACCAGCCGGGGCTGCCGATCGACGGCGATGCGGCGGAAGAGGCCGTTGCGGAATCTGTAGAGGCCGCAGCGCAAGCAGATGAAGAAGAAGGCGTGCAGGCGGAACTCACCATGGTCGATGCGCCGCCCGAGTCGGCTGAGCTGGCCGAGGTCGTCTCGACCGATGCGGCGGAGTTCGCCGAAGAGGTGGTGGCGATCGCCGAGGCCGCCGAGCCCGTCGATGAGGCGCTGCCTGTGTCCGAGCCAGAAGCCGGCGAGCCGCCCGCCGAACCCGAAGCGGCCGCCGCGCCCGAAGAACCCGAATCCGACGTCCCGTCCCCCGCAGCGGACGAGACCGACCCCCACGACCCCCACGCTGTTTCTCCCGGAAAAACCCCATGAGCTCATCCGACACCGACGACGCAGCGATGCTGCCGGTCGAACCCGAAGTCAAGAAGCGGAAGCGGGCCGCCACGCCCAAGAAGGTGACGGAAGTTGCTGTTGAATCCGTCGCTGCGCCCGCAGAGCCGGCAGGGGCCGAGGCCGGGGAAGCACCGAAGAAGCCGCGTGCACCCCGCAAGAAGAAGGTGGTCGAGGCGCCGGCTGCCGATGAGCAATTGGTGAGCGCGGCGGAAGTCGCTCCTGCTGCGGAAGCTCCCTCGACGGTCCAGCCCGATGTGGCGCCCGTGGTTGGGGAAGCCGTGGCAGCCGAGGCAGACGAGCCGGCGCCGATCGAAGCGCAGCGTCCCCAGATGTCCGACGAGGACCAGGACGACGACCGCGGGGATGACGAAGACGACGAGGAAGACGAGCCCGACGAAGAGGAAGACGACCTCGACCGCGCCCGTCGCGCCGCCGAGCGCGAGCAGCGCAATGCGCCGCCGACCGAGCCGATCCGTTTTGCCGACGTCATTTCCGGTCAGTTCGACGCCGACGAGGAAAGCCCCGAGGTGCCGCCGCTCAAGCGCGTGCTGCTGCCCGAGGCCGATTCGCCCAAGCTGCACAAGGTGCTGGCGCAGGCCGGTCTCGGTTCGCGCCTCGAGATGGAGCAACTCATCTTGCAGGGCCGCATCTCGGTCAACAACGAGCCAGCCCACATCGGCCAGCGCATCCAGTACGGCGACCAGGTCAAGATCAACGGCAAGCCGATCCGCTACCGCATCGCACCGCCGCCGCCGCGCGTGATCGCGTACCACAAGCCCGTGGGCGAGGTCGTCACGCACGACGACCCGCAGAACCGCCCGACGGTGTTCCGCAAGCTGCCGCGCCTGCAACAGGGCAAGTGGCAGTCGGTCGGCCGGCTCGACCTGAACACCGAAGGCCTGCTGCTGTTCAGCAGCTCCGGCGATCTCGCCAACCAGCTCATGCACCCGCGCTTCGGCCTGGAGCGCGAGTACGCGGTGCGCGTGCTGGGCGCGCTCACCAGCGAAGAAAAGAAGAAGCTGCTCGAGGGCGTGCGCTTGGACGACGGCATGGCGCAGTTCGGCACCATCGAAGACGGTGGCGGCGAAGGCTCCAACTGCTGGTATCGCGTGACCATTTCCGAAGGCCGCAACCGCGAAGTGCGCCGCCTGTTCGAGTCGGTGGGCCATGCGGTCAGCCGACTCATCCGCATCCGCTACGGCGCGATGGTGCTGCCGCGCGGTCTCAAGCGCGGTGCCTGGATGGAGCTCGACGAGCGCGATATCCAGGCGCTGTTCCAGGCCTCGGGCGGTGCGCAGGCGCGACCGGCGGGGCCGTCGCAACGCGGTCCCGGCGGGCCGGAGGGTGGCGGTCGCAACGGGCGGAACAAGAAGCGCCGCGGCAACAACAACCGCAACGGCGGCATGGGCGGTGGCCAGCCGCGTGAAGCGCGCGGCGAAGCACCGATTCCGAGTCCGCTGGGTGACGGTCGTCCGCCGCGCGGTGAGCGTGGAGGGCGCGGTGGTCCCAATCGGGGCGGTGGCAACGGTGGCCCGCCACAGCAGGGGCGCCGCGGCAACGCAGGTCCCGGCAACCGTCAGGGCGGCCAGGGGCAAGGGCAGGGTGGCGGTGGCAACCGGTCGGCGGGTGCTGGCGGTGGCGGCGGTGCGAACCAGCCCGATCCGATGAAGACGTCGCTCGGCTACATCGGTGCCGACAGCTTCTCGCGCCAGCGCAAGGAACAACGCGGCGGCCCGGGACGCCGCGGCGGTGGTGGCGGCTCGCAAGGCGGCGGTGGTGGCTTTGGCGGTGGTGGCGGCGGACGCCGCCGCGGACGCTGAAAGCCAGCCGTCGGAGCGCGGCCTTTCGCGGGGTTTTCACCAATCCCGCAGGTCGCGCCGGTTAAAATCAGAGGCTTTGTCGACGTGCCACGAAACAAACTCGTTGCAGTTGTGACAAAACACTTCAAAATCAAAGCTCAGGAAGCATTTCAATGGCTATCGAACGTACCCTTTCCATCATCAAGCCCGACGCCGTCGCCAAGAACGTCATCGGCAAGATCGTTTCCCGCTTCGAGGCTGCCGGCCTCAAGATCGTCGCCGCCAAGCTGGTTCACCTGTCGCGCAACGAAGCAGAGCAGTTCTACTCGGTGCACAAGGAGCGTCCCTTCTTCAAGGACCTCGTCGAGTTCATGATCTCGGGCCCCGTGTTCGTGCAAGTGCTCGAAGGCGAGAACGCCATCGCCAAGAACCGTGACCTGATGGGCGCTACGGACCCCAAGAAGGCAGCCGCCGGCACCATCCGCGCCGACTTCGCCGACAGCATCGACGCCAACGCCGTTCACGGCTCGGACGCGCCCGAAACGGCTGCCAACGAAGTGTCGTTCTTCTTCGCCGGCCTCAACGTCTACGCACGCTGAAGCCGTTGCTCGCCTGAATTCATGACCACAGCCAATCTGCTCGAATTCGATCTCGACGGGCTGGCTGCGTTCTGCGAAAAACTCGGCGAGAAAAAATTCCGCGCCACGCAGCTGTTCCGCTGGATTCACCAGCGTGGCGCCAGCGACTTCACCCAGATGACCGATCTGGCGAAGTCGCTGCGCGAGAAACTCGCGACCACCGCGCGCGTGGAGGCCCTGTCGGTCCTCACGCAGCATGAATCCAAGGACGGTACGATCAAGTGGCTGTTCGACGTCGGCGGCGGCGATGCGGTCGAGGCCGTGTTCATCCCCGAAGACGACCGCGGCACGCTGTGCGTGTCGTCGCAGGCCGGTTGCGCCGTGGGCTGCCGCTTTTGCTCGACCGGGCATCAGGGCTTCAGCCGCAACCTCACCACGGGCGAAATCGTCGCCCAGCTCTGGTTCGCCGAGCACTTCCTGCGCAAGCACCTGAATCGCAGCGAGCGCGTCATCTCCAACGTGGTGATGATGGGCATGGGCGAGCCGCTGCAGAACTACTCGGCGCTGGTGCCCGCCTTGCGCACCATGCTCGACGACAACGCCTACGGGCTGTCGCGCCGACGTGTCACCGTGTCGACCTCCGGCGTGGTGCCGATGATCGACCGCCTGGGCACCGATTGCGCCGTGGCCATGGCTGTCTCGCTGCATGCGCCCAACGATGCGCTGCGCGACGACCTCGTGCCGCTCAATCGCAAGTACCTGATCGCCGAACTGCTCGAGGCCTGCAAGCGCTACCTCGTGCATGCGCCGCGCGACTTCATTACCTTCGAATACTGCATGCTCGACGGCGTGAACGACCAGCCCGAACATGCGCGCCAGCTGATCGAGCTCGTGCGCAAGCACGACGTCTCGTGCAAGTTCAACCTGATTCCGTTCAACCCGTTCCCGGCGTCGGGCCTGCTGCGCTCGCCGCAACCGCGTGTGCTGGCCTTTGCCCGCACGCTGAGCGAAGCGGGCCTCGTGACCACCGTGCGCAAGACGCGCGGTGACGACATCGACGCCGCCTGCGGACAGCTCGCCGGCGACGTGAAAGACCGCACCCGTGCGGCCGAACGCATGGCCCAGCGCCGTGCGGCGGTGGCCGAGCGCCCCGTCGTTCTGCACCCGCCCCGCGCCAAGACCCCCAAGACCACCGTTCCCCAGGAGCATTGACGCAATGAGCATGGCCTTTCCGACGACGACCGCGAGCGTGCAGCGAGTGCTGAGCGCAGGAATCGCGAGCGTCGCCGTGGCGCTTCTTCTCGCGGGCTGCGTCAACACGCGAACCACCACCACCGGGCTTGTCGGCAGCGGGGCCGACAGCGGTACCACTGCCGTGACCGACGTCGACGAAAACAACCGTCGCCGTGCCCGCCTGCGGATGGAGCTGGCGGCCGGCTATTTCGAACACGGCCAGCCCTCGGTCGCCCTCGAAGAGCTCAAGCAGGTGCTGGCCATCGACCCGAACTACGCCGACGCCTACAACCTGCGCGGCCTGGTCTACATGCGGCTGGACGACGCCGGCCAGGCCGAAGACAGCTTCCGCCGCGCGGTCGCAATCAATCCGCGCGACGCCAACACGCGCCACAACTATGGCTGGCTGCTGTGCCAGCAGAACCGCTACGGCGACGCCGCGCAGCAGTTCGCCGCGGCACTGGCCGTGCCCAGCTATGCCGACCGTGCCAAGACGCTCATGACCCAGGGGGTGTGCGAGCTCAAGGCCGGCCAGCGGCCGCAGGCCGAGCGCAGCCTCCTGCAGGCCTACGAGCTCGATGCCGGCAATCCGGTGGTCGGCTTCAACCTGGCCTCGGTGCTGGCGCAGCGCGAAGAATGGTCGCGCGCGCAGTTCTACGTCCGCCGTGTCAACAACAGCCCCTCGGCCAATGCCGAGACGCTCTGGCTCGGCATCAAGATCGAACGGAAGCTCAACAACCGCGAGGCTGTCGCGCAGCTGGGCGGTCAATTGCAACGACGTTTCCCTCAATCGCGGGAGGCAATGGCGTACGAGCGCGGGAATTTCAATGACTGAACGGGTTTCGGAGTTCGGGACGTCCGCGGCGCTGCCGCTGGCAGAAGGCGACGTCGCGCACAAGACGGCCGGTGACATGCTGCGCGAGGCGCGCGAAGCGCACGGCCTGCACATCGAGATGGTGGCCGCGGCGCTCAAGGTGCCGCCGCAAAAGCTGATCGCACTCGAGGCCGACGACATCGCCTCGCTGCCCGACCCGGTGTTCGCCCGGGCCCTGGCCAGCAGCGTGTGCCGCGCACTGCGCATCGATCCGGCGCCCGTGCTCGCCAAGCTGCCGGGCGCGCAACGTGCACCGCTGGCCGAAACCAACCGCACTTTGAATGCCCGCGTGGTCTCCGACACGCCGCGCTGGAACGGTGGGCGCTCCGGCGGCCTGCCGTCGCGCGCGCTGCTGACGGTCGTGGTGCTGCTCTTGATCGGCGCCGGCGTGCTGTTCTGGATGCCGCAGTCGGCGTTCGACCAGATCGGCGCCTCCGTCGCGCGGCTGACCGCAAAGAACGAGGGCGAGACCATGCCGCCGCCCGCCGATCCGGCCGATGTCTCGGAGCCCGTGCCGACGCAGGCCGTGGCGCCGACCGGCCCGGTGGGCGCCGCCCCGGCCGCCGGCGTGGCGGCTGCCGCGCCAGCCGCCCCGGCCTCTGCGCCCCTCGCGGCCGTCGCCAACACCAGCACCGCCAGCAGCCAGCAGCTCGTCTTCGTGGCGCGCGAGGAATGCTGGATCACCGTCACCGAAGCTGGCGGCAAACAGTTGCTGCGCCGCAGCCTGCAGGTCGGCGAGACCGTCGGGCTGTCCGGCACGCTGCCGCTGTCCGTGGTGGTGGGGCGTGCATCGGCCGTCGATGTGCAGGTGAACGGAAAGCCCTACGATCTGAAGCCTGTCACCCGCGGAGGCGGCGTGGCGCGTTTCGAGGTGAAATCGTGACAACCGACTGCACTCCCCAACCCATCGAATCGGCGGCGCCCAAGGCGCGCCGCTCGCGCCAGGCCAGCGTGGTCTGGGGCCCGCGCATCGTCACGGTGGGGGGCGACGCGCCCACGCGCGTGCAGTCGATGACCAACACCGACACGGTCGATGCCATCGGCACCGCAATCCAGGTCAAGGAACTCGCCATTGCGGGCTCCGAGATGGTCCGCATCACCGTCAACACGCCCGAGGCCGCTGCGCAGGTGCCCTACATCCGCGAGCAGCTCGATCGCATGGGCATCGACGTGCCGCTGATCGGCGACTTCCACTACAACGGCCATCGCCTGCTCACCGACTATCCGGCCTGCGCCGAGGCGCTGAGCAAGTACCGCATCAACCCCGGCAACGTGGGCAAGGGCGACAAGAAGGACAAGCAGTTCGGCCAGATGATCGACGCGGCCATGCGCTGGAACAAGCCGGTGCGCATCGGCGTGAACTGGGGCAGCCTCGACCAGGAACTGCTCGCCAGCCTGATGGACACCAACAGCCAGCGCGCCGAGCCCTGGGATGCCAAGCAGGTGATGTACGAGGCGCTGATCACCTCGGCCATCGAGTCCGCGAAGCTCGCCGAGTCGATGGGCATGGCCGGCAACCAGGTCATCCTGTCGTGCAAGGTGAGCGGCGTGCAGGACCTGATCTCGGTCTACCGCGAACTCGCGAAGCGCTGCGACAACCCGCTGCACCTGGGCCTGACCGAAGCCGGCATGGGCACCAAGGGCACGGTGGCCTCGGCCACGGCGCTGTCGATCCTGCTGCAAGAGGGCATCGGCGACACGATCCGCGTGTCGCTCACGCCGCAGCCGGGTGAGTCGCGCACGCAGGAAGTGCTGATCGCCAATGAAATCCTCCAGGCCCTGGGCCTGCGCGTGTTCGTGCCGAGCGTCACGGCCTGCCCGGGCTGTGGCCGCACCACCAGCACCACGTTCCAGGAACTGGCCAAGCAGATCGACGACTACCTGCGCCTGCAGATGCCGGTCTGGCGCAAGAAGTACCCCGGTGTCGAGACGCTGAAGGTGGCCGTCATGGGCTGCATCGTCAACGGCCCCGGCGAGAGCAAGCACGCCGACATCGGCATCAGCCTGCCCGGCACGGGCGAAGCGCCGGCCGCGCCGGTCTTCATCGACGGCGAAAAGGCCCTCACGCTGCGCGGCGACAATATCGCCAACGAGTTCCACCAGCTCGTCGAAACCTACATCGAAAAGCGCTTCGGCAGCGAACACGCTGTCCTGGCCTGACACCTCCGCAGACTCATGGCTGAAAAACTGAATGCCGTCAAAGGCATGAACGACATATTGCCGCCCGAATCGGCGCGCTGGGAGTGGCTCGAAGCCACCGTGCGCGACCTGATGGGGCGCTATGCGTACCGCAACGTCCGCACCCCGATCCTGGAGCACACGGCGCTGTTCGTGCGCGGCATCGGCGAGGTGACGGACATCGTCGAGAAGGAGATGTACGCCTTCGAAGACCGTTCGGACAAGCATGGGCAGTCGGAGCACCTGGCGATGCGCCCGGAGAACACGGCCGGCCTCGTGCGCGCCGTGATCGAGCACAACATGCTCTACGAAGGGCCCAAGCGCCTCTGGTACACCGGCCCGATGTTCCGCCGCGAAAAGCCGCAGCGCGGGCGCTTCCGCCAGTTCCACCAGATCGGCGCCGAGGCGCTCGGTTTTGCCGGCCCCGATGTCGATGCCGAGCTGATCCTGCTGGCCACCGCGCTGTGGAAGGCCATCGGCCTGACCGACGTGCGCCTGGAACTCAATAGCCTGGGCCAGCCAGCCGAGCGCGCGCTGCACCGCGCACAGCTCATCGCCCACTTCGAGCAGCACGCCGACAAGCTCGACGAGGACGGCAAGCGCCGCCTGCACAGCAACCCGCTGCGCATCCTCGACACGAAGAACCCGGCCATGAAAGAGGTGGTCGAGTCGGCCCCGAAGCTGATCGACTTCCTCGGTGCCGAATCGCTGGCGCACTTCGAGGGGCTGCAGGCCATCCTCAAGGCCAACGACATCGCCTTCACGATCAACCCGCGCCTCGTGCGCGGGCTCGACTACTACAACCTCACGGTGTTCGAGTTCGTGACCGACCGCCTCGGCGCGCAGGGCACGGTGTGCGCCGGTGGCCGTTACGACGACCTGATCGCGCAGATCGGCGGCAAGCCGGCGCCCGCCGTGGGCTGGGCCATCGGCGTCGAGCGCGTGCTCGACCTGCTGAAAGAGCAGGGCGCCGAAGTGCCGGCACCGGTGCCCGATGTCTATGCCATCGTGCCCGACGCCGCTTCGATGCCCGTCGTGCTGCGCGCCTTGCAGCAGCTGCGCGAAACCGGCGTGCGCGTGCAGATGCACGCCAGCACCGCCGAGGGCCTGGCGAGCTTCAAGGCGCAGATGCGCAAGGCGGACGCCAGCGGTGCCACCTACGCGCTGATCTTCGGCGCCGATGAACTTGCGCGCGGTGAAGTGACTCTCAAGGCCTTGCGCGACGCCAGCGTCGCGCAGTCCGCCCGTTCACTTGCTGAAGTGACCACCTGGGCCGCCACCCTACAATCGCCGGCTCCCAACCTCTGACAGCGCATGGCCACCCATCTCGACCTCGAAGAACAGGAACAGCTCGACCAGCTCAAGCATTTCTGGAACACCTACGGCACCCTGATCACCTGGGCCGTGCTGCTCGTCGCCGGCGCCTTCGTGGCCTGGAACGGCTGGCAGTACTACCAGCGCACCAAGGCTGCCCAGGCCGCGGCCCTTTATGACGAGGTCGAGCGCAGCACGCAGTCGGGCGACGTCGAGCGCATCCAGCGCGTGATGACCGACATGAAGGACCGCTTCGCAGGCACCGCCTACGCGCAGCAAGCCGGCCTGCTGGTCGCCAAGACGCTGTTCGACAAGGGCAATGCCGACGGCTCGCGCGCCGCGCTGGGCTGGGTCGCGCAGAACGCCGTCGACCCGGGCTACCAGGCCATCGCCAAGCTGCGGCTCGCGGCCGAACTGCTCGACGCCAAGTCCTACGGCGACGCGCTCAAGCAACTCGAGGGCAAGGTGCCGACCGAATTCGAACCGCTGGTGGCCGACCGCAAGGGCGACATCTACATGGCGCAAGGCAAGCGCGACGAGGCGCAGGCCGAGTACCGCAAGGCCTGGACCGGCCTGGGCGCCGGCTCGGACTACCGCCGGCTGGTCGAGATCAAGCTCAACGCGGTCGGTGTCGACCCGAAGACCCTGGCGCCGACCGTCACAGTGACGCCCGCCGTCCCCAAGAACTCCTGATCGCACACCCTCATGAATTTCAAGCGTTTCATGCCTGAATCGACCGCCCTGCGCGCGGGTTCTGCTCTTGTTCTGGTAGCGCTCCTGGCCGCCTGCTCGGGCTCCGGCAAGCCCAAGCCCGCCGAGCTGCCGGCCAACCCGTCCCTGATGGGTGTGCGCCAGGCCTGGAACGTGCGGATTCCGGGCGTCGAATTCCCGCTCACCGCCGATGTCAGCGGTGACATCGTGACCGTGGCCGGCAGTGACGGCACGGTCGTCGCCATCGATGCCCGCGCCGGTCGCGAGACCTGGCGCGCCAGCGCCGGTGCGCCGCTGGCGGCCGGTGTCGGCAGCGACGGCTCGCTGACGGCCGTGGTCACTACCAACAACGAAGTGGTCGCCATCGAGAACGGCAAGGTGCTGTGGAAGCAGCGCTTGTCGGCCCAGGCCTTCACCGCACCGCTGGTGGCCGGTCGCCGCGTCTTCGTGCAGACCGCCGACCGCAGCGTCAGCGCCTGGGACGGCCAGAGCGGCCGTCGCCTGTGGCAGCAACAGCGCCCGGGCGAAAACCTCGTGCTGCGCAAGTCGGGCGTCCTGATCGCGGTCGGCGACACGCTGGTCGCCGGTCTGGGTGGCCGACTCGTCGGCATGAACCCCGGCAACGGCAGCTCGCGTTGGGAAGCACCCATCGCCGCGCCGCGCGGCACCAACGACGTGGAACGCCTGGTCGACCTGACCGGCAGCGTGAGCCGCTACGGCGACACGGTCTGCGCACGCGCCTACTACGCCAGCGTCGGCTGCGTCGACACCCTGCGCGGCCAGCTGCTCTGGAGCAAGCCGGCCTCGGGCGCCGACGGCGTGAGCGGCGACGAGCGCTTTCTCTATGGCACAGAGTCGGATGGCAGCGTTACCGCCTGGCGTCGCGCCGACGGCGAACGCGCCTGGCAGATGAGCCGCCTGAAGAACCGCGAACTGACCGCACCGCTGGCCGTGGGCCGCTCGCTGATCATTGGCGAGAGCACCGGCACGCTGCACTTCGTGTCGCGCGAAGACGGTGCGCTGCTCAACCGCGTGACGCCCGATGGCTCGGCCATCACCGTGACGCCGGTCCTGGCCGGCAACACGGTGGTCGTCGTGACCGCCAAGGGTGGCGTGTTCGGCTACCGCCCTGAATAGTCATTTCTTGTCTTTCTCTTACTTCCAAGGCCCGACCATGAAAACCGCGCCATCGAAAGGCCGGCCATGAAGCCGGTCGTGGCCCTGGTCGGCCGTCCCAACGTCGGCAAGTCGACGCTCTTCAACCGCCTGACCCAGACGCGCGACGCCATCGTCGCCGACTTCGCCGGCCTCACGCGCGACCGCCACTACGGCAACGGCCGCCTGGGCAAGCACGAGTTCATCGTGATCGACACCGGCGGCTTCGAGCCCGATGCCGGCAGCGGCATCTACAAGGAAATGGCCAAGCAGACGCGGCAGGCCGTGGCCGAGGCCGACGTCGTGATCTTCGTGGTCGATGCCCGCGAAGGCCTCTCGGCGCAAGACCACGACATCGCCAACGAGCTGCGCCGGCTGGGCAAGCCCTGCGTGCTGGCGGCCAACAAGGCCGAAGGCATGCACGACGGCACCAAGCTGGTCGACTTCTACGAGCTGGGTTTCGGCGACGTGCACGGCGTGTCCGCGGCGCACGGGCAGGGCATGCGCGACCTGGTCGAGCTGGCGCTCGCGCCGCTGAACCTGGCTGACCCGGACGACGAGGAAGACGAAGACGACGTCAACAAGCCGATCAAGCTGGCCGTGGCCGGCCGGCCCAACGTCGGCAAGTCGACGCTGATCAACACCTGGCTGGGCGAAGAGCGCCTGGTGGCCTTCGACATGCCCGGCACGACGCGCGACGCCATCTCGGTGCCGTTCGAGCGCAACGGCCAGCGTTTCGAGCTGATCGACACCGCCGGCCTGCGTCGCAAGGGCCGGGTGTTCGAGGCGATCGAGAAGTTCTCGGTGGTCAAGACGCTGCAGGCCATCGAGTCGGCCAACGTCGTGCTGCTGCTGCTCGACGCCACGCAGGGCGTGACCGACCAGGACGCGCACATCGCCGGCTACATCCTCGAAAGCGGACGTGCCGTGGTGATCGCCATCAACAAATGGGACGCGGTCGACAGCTACCAGCGCGAGCAGATCCAGCGGCAGATCGAAACCCGCCTGCCGTTCCTTAAGTTCGCGTCATTGCATTTCATCTCGGCCATCAAGCGCCAGGGCCTGGGCCCGGTGTGGCAGGCCATTGCGCAGGCCCACAAGTCGGCCACGCGCAAGATGTCGACGCCGGTGCTGACGCGCCTGCTGCTGGAGGCGGTGCAATTCCAAGCGCCTCAGCGCGGCGGCATGTTCCGGCCCAAGCTGCGCTATGCGCACCAGGGCGGCATGAATCCGCCCGTGATCATCATTCACGGCAATTCGCTGGAGCATGTGACCGACGCCTACAAGCGTTTCCTGGAAGGGCGTTTCCGCAAGGAATTCGACCTCGTGGGCACGCCCTTGCGGATCCAGTTCAAAAGCTCGCAGAATCCGTTCGTGGACAAGGACAACTGAGGGCGCTTGGCTGCCGATGGCAGCCGTTGAGCCGCAGCAGGAGCGGAAGTTCCGTCTTTTGAGAACCGTTATTTTCTCAAGGCTTTTGACCCCGATTGCTGCGGCGCAGAAACCCTGTGTTAAGGTCATCTCTCCAACAACTACTCTTGAACACGGAGAATATCGTGAGCAATAAAGGGCAACTTCTGCAAGACCCGTTTCTGAACACCTTGCGTCGCGAGCATGTGCCGGTTTCCATTTATTTGGTGAACGGCATCAAGCTGCAAGGCCAGATCGAGTCCTTCGATCAATACGTCGTGTTGCTTCGCAATACAGTGACGCAAATGGTCTACAAGCACGCCATTTCCACCATCGTGCCGGGTCGTGCCGTCAACTTCTCGGCCAACGAGAACGACGACGCCGCCGCCTGATCGCGCGGAGCGCGGCGGCAACCCCGCCGCGCTTTTTCCATATCTGATTCCGCTTGTCTGATTCGATCCCCCGCCAGGAAGGCGCCGCCGTTCTCGTCGGTGTCGATTTCGGGCTGCCCCATTTCGACAGCGAGCTCGAAGAACTCGGCCTGCTCGCACAAACCGCGGGCCTGACGCCCGTCGCCCGCCTGGCCTGCAAGCGCAAGGCGCCCGATGCGGCGCTGTTCGTCGGCAGCGGCAAGGCCGAAGAGATCAAGGAGCTCGCCGCCATGCACCGGGCGAGCGAGGTCATCTTCGACCAATCGTTGAGTCCTGCGCAGCAGCGCAACCTCGAACGCCAGCTCGATGTCGCGGTCTATGACCGCACCTTCCTCATCCTCGAGATCTTCGCCCAGCGCGCCCGTTCGCACGAAGGCAAGCTGCAGGTCGAGCTGGCTCGGCTGCAGTACCTGAGCACGCGCCTGGTCCGCCGCTGGTCCCACTTGGAGCGCCAGACCGGCGGTGCGGGTGTGCGTGGTGGCCCCGGCGAGAAGCAGATCGAACTCGACCGCCGCATGATCAACGAGTCGATCAAGCGCACGCGCGAACGCCTGGCCAAGGTGCAGAAGCAGCGCAGCACGCAGCGCCGCCAGCGCGAGCGCCGCGAGACCTTCAACATCTCGCTCGTCGGCTACACCAATGCGGGCAAGTCGTCGATCTTCAATGCGATGGTCAAGGCGCGCGCCTATGCGGCCGACCAGCTGTTCGCCACGCTCGACACCACCACGCGCAACCTCTACCTGGGCGACGCGCGCCGGCAGGTGTCGATCTCCGACACGGTGGGCTTCATCCGCGACCTGCCGCACGGCCTGGTCGATGCGTTCAAGGCCACCTTGCAGGAGGCGGTCGATGCCGACCTGCTGCTGCACGTGATTGACGCCTCCAACCCGCACTATCCCGAGCAGATGGCCGAGGTCCAGTCGGTGCTGCAGGACATCGGCGCAGGCGACGTGCCGCAACTGCTGGTGTTCAACAAGCTCGACGCCCTTGAAAGCGCGCAACATCCGCTGCATCTGCAGGACGAGATGGAAATCGACGGCGTGCAGGTTCCCCGCATCTTCCTCAGCGCCAGGACCGGCGAAGGCCTGCCGCTGCTGCGGGCCGAGCTGGCCCGGCAATCGGGTTCCGTCGCCGATACGATGACCCCTGAGGCGGACGCTGAATTGCACGATGCGGCCCCTTGATTGGGCACAATCCCGCCACTGACACGAGAACGAAGCGAATGAATGCAAAGCCAGCGCGGAGAGGGTTTCTGGGCATGTTCAACCTGAACGATGGCCGATGGGGTCGCGGCGACGAGCCGTCCTCCAACGGCGACCGCCCGGCCGGCAACCGGCCGCCCGATGCCGATCCCCCCGGCGCCCCGATCCCGCCGCCTTCGAGCGGCAACCAGAACAACAACGGCAACGGCAATCGCCCGCGCGGCCAGGGCCCGAACCAGGGCCCGCCCGACCTCGACGAACTCTGGCGTGACCTCAATCGCAAGCTCGGCGGTTTCTTCGGCGGCGGCAAGGGTGGCGGCAATCGCCCCAACGGCACCGGCGGCGGTGGCGGCAACGGCTACAAGCCCGACATGAAGAACGCCGGCTTCGGCATCGGCCTCGTGGCCGCCGTGGCGGTCCTGATCTGGCTCGGCACCGGCTTCTTCATCGTGAACGAAGGCCAGCAGGCCGTGGTCACGCAGTTCGGTCGCTACAAGTCGACGGTGAACGCCGGCTTCAACTGGCGCCTGCCATACCCCATTCAACGCCACGAAGTGGTGGTGACCACGCAGATCCGCTCCACCGACGTGGGCCGCGACGCCATCGTGCGTTCCACCGGCCTGCGCGAATCGGCCATGCTGACCGAAGACGAGAACATCGTCGAAATCAAGTTCGCCGTGCAGTACCGCCTGAGCGATGCGCGCGCCTGGCTCTACGAGAGCAAGTCGCCTGCGGAAACCATCGTGCAGGTGGCTGAAAGCTCCGTGCGCGAAGTGGTCGGCAAGATGAAGATGGACGCGGCGCTCGCCGAAGAGCGCGACCAGATCGCCCCCCGCGTGCGCGCACTGATGCAGACCATCCTCGACCGCTACAAGGTCGGTGTCGAAGTCGTCGGCATCAACCTGCAGCAGGGCGGCGTGCGTCCGCCCGAGCAGGTGCAGGCCGCCTTCGACGACGTGCTCAAGGCCGGCCAGGAACGCGAACGCGCCAAGAACGACGCCGAGGCCTATGCCAACAACGTCGTGCCACTGGCCACCGGTACCTCGTCGCGCCTGAAGGAAGAGTCCGAGGCCTACAAGGCGCGGATCGTGGCGCAGGCACAAGGTGACGCAGGTCGCTTCAGCTCGGTGCTGACCGAGTACCAGAAGGCGCCGCAGGTGACGCGCGACCGCATGTACACCGACGCCATGCAGCAGATCTACGCCAGCACGACCAAGGTGCTGGTCGACAGCAAGCAGGGCTCCAACCTGCTGTACCTGCCGCTCGACAAGCTGATGCAGCAAGGCGGCGGCAACACAGCCACGCCCGTGGACGCCGCCAGCCCCAGCGTGGCCGGCACCGCACCGACCCAGTCGTCGGTGATCCCGGTGGCGCCCGCCACCACCGACGTGCGCGCCCGTGACGGCCGCTCGCGTGACCGCGACGTGCGCTGAGAAAGGCCCGGAACAACATGAACAGAATCGGTTTCATCGCCACCTCGGTCCTCGTCCTGCTCGTGCTGCTGAGCTCGACCCTCTTCGTGGTCGACCAGCGCCAGTTCGGCGTGGTCTATGCCCTCGGCCAGATCAAGCAGGTCATCACCGAGCCCGGCCTCAACTTCAAGCTGCCGCCGCCGTTCCAGAACGTGTCGTACATCGACAAGCGCCTGCTGACGCTCTCGAGCCTGGACACCGAGCCCATGCTCACCGCTGAAAAGCAGCGCGTGGTGATCGACTGGTACGTGCGCTGGCGCATCTCCGACCCGCAGGCCTACATCCGCAACGTCGGCCTCGACGAGAACGCGGGCGCCATGCAGCTCAACCGCGTGGTGCGCAACGCGTTCCAGGAAAACATCAACAAGCGCACCGTGCGCGACCTGATCTCGGTGCGCCGCGAGGCCCTGATGGCCGACGTGCAGCGCGAAGTGCTGGCCGTGGTGAAGGGCGCCAAGCCCTGGGGCGTCGACGTGGTCGACGTGCGCATCACCCGCGTCGACTACGTGGAAGCCATCACCGAATCGGTCTACCGCCGCATGGAAGCCGAACGCAAGCGCGTGGCCAACGAGCTGCGTTCCACCGGTACCGCCGAAGGCGAAAAGATCCGCGCCGACGCCGACCGCCAGCGTGAAGTGATCGTGGCCAACGCCTACCGCGACGCCCAGAAGATCAAGGGCGAGGGCGATGCCCAGGCTGCCGCGACCTACAGCGAGGCCTTCGGCCGCGATCCGCAGTTCGCCCAGTTCTATCGCAGCCTCGAGGCCTACAAGCAGAGCTTCAACAAGAAGAGCGACGTGATGGTGCTCGACCCGTCCTCGGACTTCTTCCGCGCCATGCAGAGCTCCGGTTCGGCGCGCAAGTAACAACAGGCCGTCCGTTTCCGCTGTCCTGCCTGGAGCCGTGAGCGCCGACACCTTCTGGAGCGCGTTGGCGCTGGTCCTGGTGATCGAAGGCATCCTGCCTTTCGTCTCGCCGGGCGGGTGGCGGCGCGGCTTCAGCCAACTGCTGCAGCTGCGCGACGGCCAGCTGCGTTTCTTCGGTCTTTGCAGCATCCTGCTGGGTTTGGTACTGCTCTGGGTTCTGGGGTAGCTCGGGCCCGGTAGAATCCCGGTTTAACCACGCCCCCGATCCCCATGTCCGCCTGGGTCCTCCCGGATCACATTGCCGATGTGCTGCCCTCCGAGGCGCGCCACATCGAAGAACTTCGACGCCAGCTGCTCGATACCGCCCGTGGCTATGGCTACGAGCTGGTGATGCCGCCGCTGCTCGAGCACCTGGAGTCGCTGCTTTCGGGCACCGGCGAGGCGCTCGACCTCCAAACCTTCAAGCTCGTCGACCAGCTCTCCGGTCGCAGCATGGGCCTGCGTGCCGACACCACCCCCCAGGTGGCGCGCATTGATGCCCACCTGCTGAACCGCGACGGCGTGGCGCGCCTGTGCTACTGCGGTCCGGTGGTCCACACCCGGCCCGACCGCCCGCATGCCACCCGCGAGCCGCTGCAGTTCGGCGCCGAGATCTACGGCCACGCCGGCCTCGAAGCCGACACCGAAACCCTGCTGCTGGCGCTCGACTGCCTCGACGCCGCCGGCCTGCGCGACGGCGTGATCGTCGACCTGGCCGACGCCCGCATCGTGCGCGCGCTGTTTGCCGGCGTGCCGGTCGATGCCGCCGCGATCGCCCGCGTGCATGCCGCGCTGGCCGCCAAGGACGCGAGCGAGCTGCAGGCGCTCACCAAGGATTTCCCAGCCGCATCACGCGACGGCCTGCGGGCCCTCGTGGGCCTGTACGGCGATGTGGCCGTGCTCGACGAGGCCGCCAAGGCCCTGAAGGGCACGCCCACCGTGGTCGCGGCGCTGGCCGACCTGAAGCAACTCGCCGCCGGCCTGAACGGCACGGCAGGGCGCCAGATCAGCTTCGACCTGGCCGACCTGCGCGGCTACGCCTACTACAGCGGCATGCGTTTCGGCATCTACGTGCCGGGCGCGGCCGACTCGCTGGTGCGCGGTGGCCGCTACGACGAGGTGGGCGCCGTGTTCGGCCGCAATCGTCCGGCCGTTGGCTTCAGCCTCGATGTGCGCGAGCTCGTCGGCGTGCTGCCGGCCCGTCCGTTGCGCGCCGCCATCCGTGCGCCCTGGAGCGATGCGGCCGGCCTGCGTCAGGCGATTGCCCAATTGCGCAAGGCCGGCGAAACGGTAGTCTGCGTGCTGCCCGGCCACGGCAGCGAAATCGATGAATTCCATTGCGACCGCGAGCTCGTCGAGCAGGCCGGCCAATGGAATGTCCGAGCGATCTGAATTTTTAAGCAATGGAACGAGCATGAGCGTAACCACCGGAAGAAACGTGGTCGTCGTCGGTACCCAGTGGGGCGACGAAGGCAAGGGCAAGCTGGTTGACTGGCTGACGGAAAGCGCCCAGGGCGTGGTCCGTTTCCAGGGCGGCCACAACGCGGGCCACACGCTGGTCATCAACGGCGTGAAGACCGCGCTGCACCTGATCCCGAGCGGCATCATGCGGCCCGGCGTCAAGTGCTACATCGGCAACGGCGTGGTGCTGTCGGCCGCCAAGCTGTTCGAGGAAATCGAAGGCCTGGAGAAAGCCGGCGTCGAAGTGCGTTCGCGCCTGCGCATCAGCGAGGCCTGCCCGCTGATCCTGCCGTTCCACGCCGCGCTGGACATCGCGCGCGAGGCCTACCGCGAAAAGGGCGGCATCGAGAAGATCGGCACCACCGGCCGCGGCATCGGCCCGGCGTACGAAGACAAGATCGCCCGCCGTGCGCTGCGCGTGCAAGATTTGAAGCACCCCGAGCGTTTCGCCGCCAAGCTGCGCGTGCTGCTCGAGCTGCACAACCACGTGCTGACCCAGGTGCTGGGCGCGCCCGCCATCGACTACGACACCGTGTTCGACGAGGCGATGCGCCACGCTGCGCTGCTCAAGCCCATGATGGCCGACGTGTCGCGCGAGCTGAACGACGCCCACAAGGCCGGCGCCAACCTGCTGTTCGAAGGCGCGCAGGGCACGCTGCTCGACGTCGACCACGGCACCTACCCGTACGTCACCTCGAGCAACTGCGTGGCCGGCAACGCCGCCGCCGGTTCGGGCGTGGGCCCGGGCATGCTGCACTACGTGCTGGGCATCACCAAGGCCTACTGCACCCGCGTGGGCGGCGGTCCGTTCCCCACCGAGCTCGACTGGGCCACGCCGGGCACCCCCGGCTACCACATGAGCACCGTGGGCGCCGAAAAGGGCGTGACCACCGGCCGCAGCCGCCGTTGCGGCTGGTTCGACGCCGCGCTGCTCAAGCGCTCGGCGCAGGTCAACGGCCTGTCGGGCCTGTGCATCACCAAGCTGGACGTGCTCGACGGCCTCGAAAAGCTCGAGCTGTGCACCGGCTACGAACTCGACGGCGAAACCACCGACATCCTGCCGATGGGCGCGGACGAGATCGAGCGCTGCACGCCGATCTACGAAACGCTCGAAGGCTGGACCGAAAGCACCGTGGGCGTCACGCAGTACGACAAGCTGCCGGTCAATGCGCGGCTGTACCTGCAGCGCATCGAGCAGGTCACCGGCGTGCCGATCCACATGGTGTCCACGAGCCCTGATCGCGACCACACGATCATGATGCGCCACCCCTACCTCGCGGACTAAGTTCTCCCCCAGGCTTGCCCACTTCGTGTGGCCGCCAACCCCCTTCTGGGGCAACACCAGCGGCCCGGCAAAGCCGGTTCCGCGGTGTTCCACGAACGAGAAAAAAGACTGAAGGAATCCAGACCATGTTGACCGAAGACGGAAAGCATCTCTACGTCAGCTACGACGAGTACCACAACCTGATCGAGAAGCTCGCGATCAAGGTGCACCAGTCGGGCTGGGAGTTCGACACCATCCTGTGCCTGGCGCGCGGCGGCATGCGCCCGGGCGATGTGCTCTCGCGCATCTTCGACAAGCCGCTGGCGATCATGTCGACCAGCTCCTACCGCGCCGACGCCGGCACGATCCAGGGCCATCTCGACATCGCCCGCTACATCACGACCCCCAAGGGCGAGATCGCCGGCAAGGTGCTGCTGGTGGACGACCTGGCCGATTCGGGCCACACGCTGCACGCCGTGATGGACATGCTGCGCAACAACTACCAGCCGATCACCGAGCTGCGCAGCGCGGTCATCTGGACCAAGGCGCTGTCGACCTTCACGCCCGACTACTCGGTCGAGTTCCTGGCCACCAACCCGTGGATCCACCAGCCCTTCGAGGGCTACGATTCGCTCGGCGCCGAGAAGCTGATCGAGAAGTGGTCGGTCTGACGACCGGCCCTGGCACCACCGGCCGGCGCGCTCAGCTGCTACAGCTGCCGCCGCCGGGGGTGTCGAACATCGCGGTGTAGCGCCGCTGCATTTCCTCCGGCGTCAGCTTCTCGATGCTGTGCCCCACGTTCCACCGGTGACCGAAGGGGTCGCGGAACACGCCGGAACGCTCCCCATAGAACTGATCCTGCGGTGCCATGTCCAGCGTGGCGCCCGCGGCGACCGCGCGCGCGACCAGCGCATCTGCGTCGTCCACATGCAGGTGCAGCGAGACCGCGCTGCCGCCGAGCGCCTTGGGCGAGCGGATGTTGAACTCGGCGAACTCGTCCGAGATCATCAGGATCGCGCCGTTGTGAAAGTCCAGTTCGACGTGCCCGATGCGGCCGCTGGGCTCGGTCAGTCGAAAGATTTCCTTCACCTCGAACACGTGGCAATAGAAGTCGACGGCGGCGGCGGCGTTGTCGACGCAGAGGTACGGAAACAGCTCGTGGATGGCCATGGCGGGACCTGCCTTTCTTTCTTGAATCGGATGTTGAAACGGGGACCGTGGCGCCGATTCTGCGCAGCCCCGGCGCTAGCGTCTTGAAGGAATTTGACCTGCCGCGCAGACAGCCGGCACATGACGCGGCGACGTCGCACCCGTCTGCCGCCAGGCTTGCGGCGACAGGCCGGCCAGCGCCGAGAACTCGCGGCTCAGGTGCGCCTGGTCGCTGTAGCCCGCTGCGAGCGCGATGTCGGCCCAGGCGCGCGCAGGATCGTCGGCGGCCAGCGCCAGCACGCGGTCGAAGCGCATCACGCGGGCGTATTCCTTGGGCGCGAGCCCGACCGCCGCGCGGAACAGCGCGATGAAGCGCCGGTGGCTGTAGCCGCTGCGCGCCACCAGCGTGGCGATCGACGCGGGCGTGTCGCGCGTCATCTGCCCGAGCGAGGCGGCCACGGCCGGGTGCAGGCCGCGCGGGCTGGTGCGGGGCAGGGCGGTCGCGGCCAGGCGCCGGGTCAGCAGGGCCTCGAACACGTCCAGTTGCCGGGCCGGGTCGTCGGACGATGCATGCAGTTGTTCGAGCGCGTCGGCGGTCTGCCGCTCGCCCCACAGCGCGTCGAGCGGCGTGTGGCGACCACTCAGAGCGTCTTCAGGTGCGCCGAGCAGCAGCCGGGCGGCACCGGGGTGCAATTGCGCGCCGACCGAGCGTGTCGCCACCGACACATCGCGCAGATAGAACGCGGCGCGCGCACCGCCGACGATGGCATGGCCGACTGTGTGGCCGCGCAGGTCGCATGTGTCGTCGAAGAGCCGCAGCGGCGGCCCCGAAAGCCGGAACACCAGGTGCATGCCGCCCGTGGGCAGCACGTGCTCGCGGGCGCCGGTGCGTGTGTCGGGTGTGCCCTCGGGCGCCGAGGCCCACAGCAGCCGCAGGAAGGGCCGCAGATGAGGGGACGGGGGCCGCGTCAGCTGCATGGCGCGACGGGCCCCGGCAAGGGCGGGCGGGTGAGCATCGGCGCATTGTGCGCCGAGGAACCGCCCGGGCCCAGGCGGCTTACTTGCTCGTTGCGAGGCGCTTCTGGATGTTGGCCGCGCGGTCGCCGGAAGCGGGGTGCGAGCTGAGCATCGAGCTCTTGCCGCCGTCGAGCTTGGCCAGCTTCTGGAACGCGGTGACCAGGCCTTCGCGCTTGAGCTTCTGCGCGGTCAGCAGGTCGAAGGCGTAGTTGTCCGAGTCGGTTTCCTGCGACTGCGAGAACTGCGCGTTGACCAGCTTCTCGGCGAAGTCGCCGATCTGCGAGGACGACAGCTGCGTGATCGCCGCATTGCCCGTGGCGCCGGCCAGGCCGCGCGCGGCCGACACGGCGTAGGCGGTCTGCATGGCCTTCTTGCTGTGACCCAGGGCGACGTGGCCGATCTCGTGGCCGATGATGCCGCGCAGCTCGTCGTCGTTCATGAGGTCCATGAGGCCGCTGTAGACGCGGATGCAGCCGTTGCCCATGGCCCAGGCGTTCACGTCCTTCGTGAGGTAGACCTTGTAGCTGGCAGGCTGGCCACCGATGGTGGTGGGCAGGCCCTGGCGCACGCGCTCCAGGCGCTTGCTGTAGGCATCGGCGGGGCCCGCGACCTTGGAGCTCTTGTCGAGCTCGGCGCAGGACTGGTTGGCCAGGGCCTGCACGTCGCCGTCGGTGAGCGACATGGCCTTGAAGGCGCTGCCGCCGGCGCCCGCGAGCGCGTTCGAATCCAGGTTCTTCATGCCGCCGCAGGCGGACAGGGCCGCAGCGGCCGTGATGGTGATGAGCAGATGACGCATCGAGAAAATCCTCCCTTTATTTTCGGAGGGGCAACTCTATCCGCAATGCACGGGCGATCCGGCCAAGGCCGTCGACATCGCACGGAGAATGTCACGGCCGTCGAGGGTTCCTCGCGGAGCGCTAGCATCGGCACATGAGCAAGCCTTCCACGACCCTGATCCACCATCCCTACACGCCGCCGGCCACCTTCGCTGCGCCGCAGCCCGGCGTGTTCAAGGCCTCGACCGTGTTCTTCGCCGACGTCGCCGCCATGCGCGCGCGCGACTGGAAGACCAAGGCCGGCTACACCTACGGCCTGCACGGCACGCCCACCACCTTCACGCTTGAGGAGCGCCTGGCCACGCTCGAAGGCGGCACCGAATGCCTGCTCGTGCCGAGCGGGCTGGCCGCGATCTCGCTGGTCTCGTTCGCGTTCCTCAAGACCGGCGACGAGGTGCTGATTCCCGACAACGCCTACGGCCCCACCAAGGCGCTGGCCACCGGCGAGCTCGCCAACTTCGGCATCACGCACCGCCTGTACGACGCGATGAATCCGTCCGACCTGGAAGCCAAGCTTTCGCACCGCACGCGGCTGGTGTGGCTCGAAGCGGCAGGCTCGGTGACGATGGAATTCCCCAACCTGCCGGCACTGGCCGAGGTCTGCCGCGAGCGCGGCGTGATGACCGCACTCGACAACACCTGGGGCGCGGGCCTGGCCTTCGCGCCCTTCGATTTCAACGGCACGGGGCAGGGCGTCGACGTGTCGGTGCACGCGCTCACCAAGTACCCCAGCGGCGGTGGCGACGTGCTCATGGGCAGCGTGGTCACGCGCGACGAGCGGCTGCACCGCGCGCTCAAGCTCACCCACATGCGCACCGGCTTCGGCATCGGCGTGGGCGACGTCGAAACCCTGCTGCGCTCGCTGCCGAGCATGGCGCTGCGCTACGCCGCGCACGACCGCGCGGCGCGCGAGCTGGCCGGCTGGCTCAACGGCTGCGAAGAGATCGCGCAGGTGCTGCACCCCGCGCTCGAGGATTCGCCGGGCCACGCCAACTGGCGCGCGCTGTGCGGCGCCACCGACCTGGCCGCGGGCCTGTTCTCGGTGGTGTTCGACGAGCGCTTCAGCACCGAGCAGGTCGATCGCTTCTGCGACAGCCTGAAGCTCTTCCGCCTCGGCTATTCGTGGGGTGGCCCGATCAGCCTCGTCGTGCCCTACGACATCGGCCTGATGCGCGACGCCAGCGTCGCCCGCTGGCCCTACAAGGGCACGCTGGTGCGTTTCTCGGTCGGCCTGGAGGACGTGGATGACCTGCGTGCCGACCTGCAGCAGGCCTTGCTGCAGATGTAGGCGCTGTTGCGCGCAGTGGGCAGGAAACACCGCAAGAGCCAGCGCGTCGGGCCGCCGGCTGCGCGCGATGCGGCGCAGCCCGCGTCACGGGCCGTCGCGTCGCGGGTGCTGGGCGTGCCCGCGCAGGTGCTGGAGGCGCTCGCGCAGTCCGGCCCGCTGGAAGGCGTGCCCGACCTGCGCGGTACGCGGCTCTTCATCGGCGGCTTCGTGGCGTTTTTCGCGTTGATCGCGGCAGGGCTCGTCGCCGCTGTGATGCTCGAGGAGGACTGGTCCAACGCGCGCGGCAACGAAGCGATCCTCCTGCTGCTCGGACTGCTCCTCTTCGGGGTGCTGGGCAGCGGCATCTGGTATTTGCTGCGCCAGTTTCCGCGCGTGGGCGAGGGGATGCTGCGGATCGACGCGAACGGCATGTGCTGGGGCGATCCGGCATCGCCGCAGGTGGTGCATTGGCGCGAGGTGTGCCGTGCGCGCGCAGGTTTCCATGACGTGAAGACCGAGTTCGTATCGAGCCAAGCCATCGTCAAGCGGCTGGTGTTCCAGCAGGTGACGCGGGGTGGCGAACCCAGGGAAATTCGGCTGCCCCTGGCGCTGACCGTCGACACCGGCCGTGTCCTTCGCTTTCGCAACCGGACCGTGCTGCTGCGCGCGTTATTGCTGCACCTGGCCACCCAGCCGAGGCCGCGCCTGCGCTTCGACGCCGAGGTGTTCATCGACGCCGGCATCGACCCGCAGACCTGGGCGCCCATGCCCGCCCCGAGGCGCTGGATGTGGCTGTCATCGCTCGCCGGGCTGTTGCCGGTGCTGGCCGTGATCGTTCTCTGGCCGATGGGCGAACACATCGGATGGATGGTGGCCACTACGGTCCTGGCCTTGGTGGCCGGCGCGGGGGCCATGGGCTGGTTCATGCACCAGCGTTATCCGGGTTTGCAAGGTGTGTTCGAGTTCGAAACGGCCGCCGGTGCCGCGTCTTGAGACTGCACCGTTATCGCTTACAGTAGGCTGAAGCGCAGTCACCCTGACTGCCTCGCCTGAAGGAGAAGCAGTGGCAACACCCAATTACGGCTACGAGAAGCGCCAGAAAGAGCTGGCCAAGAAGAAAAAGAAGGAAGAAAAGCTCCGGGAGAAGGCGAACCGCAAGCTCAATCCGAGCAGCGACGGGCTGGCCCCCGGAGACCCGGAGACCGACGTGGCATCGCTCGAACGCGATCCCCCCACGGCGCCCGAGTTGCCGACCAAGAACGGGTGACCGCTCGTTCCTGGCACCCCTGAAAACAGAAAAGCCGCTGCAGGCGCAGGCCTGCGGCGGCTTTTTCTTTGGGGCGCGCGCAAGGAGGCGAGGCTACTTGGGCAGCAGCTTGCGCAGCTCCGGCCAGACGTTGTCCAGGATCTGCGGCTGCGCCGCGGCGGTCGGGTGGATGCGGTCGGACTGGAACAGCGTCATGGCGTCGGGCGCATCGGCCACGCCCTTGAGCAGGAAGGGCACCAGCGCCGACTTCGTCGCGCCCGCCACCTTCGCGAACACGGCCTCGAAGCGCCGCGTGTAGTCGCCGCCGTAGTTCGGCGGCACCTGGATGCCGACGATCAGCACCCGCGCGCCCGCGGCCTGTGCGGCCTTGGTGATCTGCAGCAGGTTGTCTTCGGTGTTCGACAGCGGCAGGCCGCGCAGGGCGTCGTTGGCGCCCAGCTCCAGCACCACGTGGCTGGGCTTGTGCTGCACCAGCAGGGCGGGGAAGCGGGCGCGACCGCCGGAGCTGGTATCGCCGCTGATGCTGGCGTTGACCACCGAGGCTGCGATCTTCTGCTGCGCAAGCCTTTTTTCCAGCAAGGGTACCCAGCCTTCGCCGCGCTTGAGGCCGTACTCTGCGCTCAGCGAATCACCGAGCACGAGGATCACCGGCTTGCCGGCCGATGCCGCCTGTGCCTGGGCCGCAGCACCCGTCCATGCCCCCGCGCTGCCGAGCGCGGCGGTGGTCAAGATAAAGTCACGTCGATTCAAAACGAAAAGCCTTTCATGTCCCAACCCCCGTCTGATGCCATTGTCGCCGTCGAGCATGTCTTCAAGTCCGTCACCGACTCGGCCGGCACGCTGGACATTCTGCAGGACATCCATTTCACCCTGGGCGCGCGGGAAACCGCCGCCATCGTCGGCGCCTCGGGCTCCGGCAAGAGCACTTTGCTGTCGATCATTGCCGGGCTGGACACGCCCACGCGCGGCACGGTGAAGCTGGCGGGCGACGACATCTTCGCCATCGACGAGGACGAGCGCGCCGCGCTGCGCGCCCAGCGCGTGGGCTTCGTGTTCCAGAGCTTCCAGCTGCTGGGCAACCTGAGCGCGCTCGAGAACGTCATGCTGCCGCTGGAGCTGGCCAACCGCAAGGACGCGCGCAAGGCCGCCACCGAGATGCTGGGCCGCGTCGGGCTGGGCCAGCGCCTGGGCCACTACCCCAAGGTGCTGTCGGGCGGCGAGCAGCAGCGCGTGGCGCTGGCGCGGGCCTTCGTGGTGCAGCCGGCCCTGCTGCTGGCCGACGAGCCCACCGGCAGCCTCGACTTCGCCACCGGCGAGCAGGTCATGAAGCTGATGTTCGACCTGAACCGTGAGCTGGGAACCACGCTGGTGCTGGTCACGCACGACCGCAGCATCGCCTCGCAGTGCGAACGGCGCATCACCATCGAAGCCGGGCGCGTGGCGCTCAACGAAAAAACACCCGAATCGACCGTGGCTCAGGCCGCCTGAGCCAGCAAAAAAGACAGCGCCCGGCTCCCGCGGCGCTCCCCGAACACAGAGGAGAGTTCATGACCCAGCTTCCCCCCGAGGCCATCGCCGCCCTGGAGCGCGGCAACCTGATCGAGGCCATCAAGATCGTGCGCGAGCGCACTGGCATGGACCTCAAGTCGTCCAAGGAGGCCGTCGAGCGCTATGCCCACAGTGGCGCGGTCGCCACCGGCGCGCCGGCCGACTGGCAGGAAGGCGACTGGGGCCGGGGCGACGCCGGGGCCGAGACGGGCGGCATGCAGGGCAACGGCCCCGCCGCGGTGCCGGCCGCCGCGCTCGCGGCCCTGGCGCGGGGCCAGAAGGTCGAGGCCGTGCGCCTCACGCGCGAGGCCACCGGCCTGGGCCTGGCCGAGGCCAAGCAATTGGTCGAGGCGCACCAGAACCCCGCCGCCGGCGACTTCGGACACCTGCCGTCGAGCCCGGCGGCGAACCCGATGGCCGAGCCGGGCCGGGTGACCGGCGGCGGCTTCAAGTGGCTGCCGGTGATCGTCGTGCTGCTGATCGCAGCGGCGGCGTGGTCGTATTTCAAGGGCGCCTGAGGCCGTGATCGTTCCCCAGTTCTGGGCCGAAGGCCGTATCCAGGAGCGGGTGGCCGGCCGGCAGGTCACGGTGCGCCGCTTCGGCTGGTCCGACGACAGCCCGCTCGCCGCGCAGGCCCATGCCGACCAGCGCACGCGCGAGGCCTATGACCGCATCGTGGTCGACGGCGAAAAGCTGGAGCGTCGCGAACGCAAGCTGGCCTACAACGGCGCCAATGGCGTGCCGATCCGCGAGGAGATCGTCGAACGCCAGGGCGACAGCGTCGTCACCCGCAACGGCTACGGCGCGCGCTGCCTCAACACGCCCGACGTGCTGTTCGTCGACGTCGACTTCGAGGTCCAGGATTTGCGCGACAGCACGCGCGGATTGACGGTGATCGGCATGGGGTTCATTGGGGCGCTGGTTGCGGGTTACGGCACGCGTTCGGCGATGGCCGGAGTGGTCGCGTTCATTCTGGTGGCAGCCTTCGGCTTCTGGCGCGCCCGCTACGAGGGGCTGCGCCTCACCGAGGACAAGAGCGATCCGCTGGAGGGCGCACGGGCACGTGTCGAGCGCTTCATCCACCAGCATCCCGACTGGCACCTTCGGCTGTACCGTACGCCGGCCGGGCTGCGCGTGCTGGCCATGCACGATGTCTTCGCGCCGTCCGACGCCGCCGTGACCGACGTGTTCCAGACGCTGGGCGCCGACAAGGTCTACGCGCGGATGTGCCGCAACCAGAACTGCTTTCGCGCCCGCCTGAGCGCCAAGCCCTGGCGCGTGGGCATCGCCGAACACCTGCGGCCGCGCCCGGGCGTCTGGCCCGTGTCGCCCGACCGGCTGCCCGCGCGCGACGCCTGGGTGGCGCGCTACGAAAAGGCGGCCGAGGGGTATGCCGCCTGCCAGTACCTGGGCAGCGTGGGCAACACGCTGAAGGTGCACATGAACGCCCTGGTGGTGCAGGAACTGCACGACGACCGCACCCGCGCGAACAGCGGTTTGCCGCTGGCCTGAGGGCGAGGGCGCCGCGCCCTCGATAATCGGGGGATGTCTTCCCCTAAAGTGATCTTCGGCTTCCATGCCGTGGGCGTGCGCATCAAGACCGCGCCGAAATCGGTGCTCGAAGTGATGTTCGACGCCAGCCGGCGCGATGCGCGCATGAAACAGTTCATTGCGCGTGCGCAAGAAGCCGGCGTGCGGCTGGTCGAGGCCGACGGCCTGCGGCTGTCCAAGCTCAGCGGCAGCCACGGCCACCAGGGCGTGGTCGCGCGGGTCGAGCCCGTGGCCCAGGTCCGCTCGCTCGACGAGCTGCTCGAAGGCCTCGAGGAGGCCGGCACCGTGCCGCTGCTGCTGGTGCTCGACGGCGTGACCGATCCGCACAACCTCGGCGCCTGCCTGCGCGTGGCCGACGGCGCCGGCGCCCATGCGGTGATCGCGCCCAAGGACCATGCGGCCGGCATCAACGCCACCGTCGCCAAGGTGGCGAGCGGCGCGGCCGAGACCGTGCCGTACTTCATGGTGACCAACCTCGCGCGCACGCTCAACGAGCTCAAGGAGCGCAGCATCTGGTGCGTGGGCACCAGCGACGACGCGCCGGGCACCATCTACCAGAGCGACTTCAAGCGCCCGCTGGCGCTGGTGCTGGGCGCCGAGGGCGAGGGCATGCGCCAGCTCACGCGCAAGACCTGCGACGAGCTGGTGAGCATTCCCATGGCCGGCGCGGTCGAGAGCCTGAACGTCTCGGTGGCCAGCGGCGTGTGCCTCTACGAGGCGATGCGCCAGCGCAGCGCCTGAGCGGGGCCTAGCGGGCCACCGGCCCGCTGCCCTTGCGGTGGAAGTACACCAGTTCCGCCGCACGCCGCATCGGCGCTGTGCCGAGCAGGCGGTTGAACATCCAGTCGCTCTGGAAGTGGTCGAAGGCCCAGCGCAGCGTGCGCTTCATCAGAAAGCGCGGGTAGCCGCGCACGAACCACGTCGCGGGGTCGTCCGCCTCGCCGCGCACGAAGCGCGCCACGGCCTCGCCGGCGCGCTCGCCGTGCTGCAGCGCCGTGTGGATGCCGCCGGCCGTCACGGGCGACACCATGCCCGCCGCATCGCCCACCAGCAGCGCCCGTTCGCGGGCCACCACCGGCAGCACGCCGCCGCAGGGGATCATCCCGGCGCGCACGGCGACCGGCGGCGCGTCGCCGGGCGACACCACGGCGGCGATCTTGCGCAAGAGCGGATCGAGCCGCAGCGCGCCCGTGTCGTGGCAGCCCATGCGGCGCGCCAGGCCGATCTGGCTCACGCCGACACCGTCGAGCGCCCAGCCGATGTAGCCCGGCGCGAGTCGGCGGTCGATGAAGCAATGCAGCAGGTCGGGCGCCATGCGCGCGCCCTGGTACTCGTGCTCCACGCCGTAGAGAAAGCGCGTGTTGCGCGACAGGCCCAGCGCCTTGGCGACGCGCGAATGCGGGCCGTCGGCGCCCACGAGGTAGGTCGCGCGGATGCACGGGCCCTGCGCCACCGGCACCTCCCAGCGGCCGTTCGCCCACAGCGCCTGCTCGAACAGCGTGCCCAGGCGCACCTCGACGCCGCAGGCCCGGGTGGACTCCACCATCCAGTCGAGCAGCGCGGGCGCGTCGGTGGCCCAGAACCAGTAGCCGGGCGCGTGCAGGTCGACGTGGTGCATGTTGGGCGCGTACAGCCGCACGCCTTCGATGCGGCGCACCAGCGCGGGCGGCACTTCGGCCAGCCACGGCACGCTGTCGACCGCGTCCTTGACGATGATCCCGGTGGTGTGCAGCTTGGCGCCGGCGGCGGCCTTCTTCTCGAGCACCATCACGCGCAGGCCGGCCTTGGCGGCGGCGCGGGCGCAGGCCAGCCCGGCGAAGCTCGCGCCGATGACGAGCAGGTCGACCTGGGTGCAGGCCGTACCCGGGTCGCTCACGAAGGCCGGCGCGGGGCAGGGCGCGACCGACGAGGAAGGTGCGTGGGGAGAAAAGAGACAGGAAGAAGAGGCGTGCATGGGAGGCTGACTTGCAAAGCGCACCACGGGGTGTGGTGCGCCTGCGAAGTTAGCGACGCCATGTGCGCCGGGCGTGAAGCCTGTGTGAACTGATCTGTGAAGCGATCAGGCTCGTTCAGGACGGGTCTTTGCTGCGCGTGCGGGCCACGGCGCTGAAGACGCCGATGCCCAGCAGGATCAGCGCGCCGATGCCGATGTAGAGCGTGGGCACGCCGGCCACCGAGGCGCCCCAGGCGACCCCGGCCAGGAAGATCAGAAAGCCGATCATGTAAAGCGCAAAGGACATCGTGCGGCTCCGGTAGCTGAGATGCCTTGCAGTATCCCGACGCACCCCGTGGCCCGGACCGGCCTGAGTCGTCTCTGCGTGTGGGAGCTTGCCTACCGCATCGGTCAGGCAATCGTTCAATCAATCGGGAACGGCGACCAGCAGGTAGCGGCAGGCGGTGGGCCCCAGCGCCTTGAAGACCAATGGCCGGTCGACGCCGAAGTCGAGGCAGTCGCCCGGGGCGAGCTCGAAGCGCTCGTCGCCGTAGTCGACCTGCAGTGCGCCCTCGAGCATCCACAGGCTCTGCCGGTACGGCGTGCCGCTCCATCGCGGGTAGCCGACCTGCGCAGCGCGCGGCAGTTCGACCTCCACCAGTTCCACGCCGCTGCCCGCACCGCGCTCGGCGACCTGGCGGCGCACATAGCCGGCTTCGGGGTCACGCCAGACCTCCTGCGCGGCCCGTTTGCGCAGCCGTTGCGGCTGGGCCTTGTCCTCGGTGAGAAGCTGCGCCAGCGAGACCCCGAGGCCGGCGGCCAGCTTGCCCAGCAGCACGGCGGTGGGGCTGCTCTGCGCGCGCTCGACCTTGGAGATCATCGCCTTGCTCACGCCCGACAACCCGGCCAGATCGGCGAGGCTGAGCCCCTGGGCCTGGCGCAGCGCCAGCAGCCGGGTGGCGATGAGCGCGTCGATGTGGCCATCGGCCGGCGCCGGCGAGGGGGTGGAAGGTGAAGTGTTTCCCATATGAGATTATTATTCTCTTATATTGAACGACAGAGAAACACCATGCGTCTCATCGCCTGCACCGAAGAAGCCCATTCAGGCGCCATCCTGGCGATCCTGAACGAGGCCATCGTCAACTCCACCGCGCTGTACGACTACAAGCCGCGCACGCCCGAGAACATGGTGACGTGGTTCGCCGCCAAGCGCGCCGGCGGCTTTCCCGTGATCGGCGCGGTGGACGACAACGGCAAGCTGCTGGGCTTCGCAAGCTACGGCACGTTCCGCGCCTTTCCGGCCTACAAGTACACGGTCGAGCACTCGGTGTACGTCGATGCCGCGCACCGCGGCGAGGGCCTGGGCCGCACGCTGATGGAGGCGATCGTGGCCGAGGCGATCGCGCGCGAGGTGCATGTGATGGTCGGCGCCATCGACGCCTCGAACGCCGGCAGCATCGCGCTGCACGAGCGCCTGGGCTTCACGCATGCAGGCACCGTGCGGCAGGCCGGCTTCAAGTTCGGCCGCTGGCTCGACGTGGCGTTCTACCAGCGCATCCTGGCGACGCCACTGAACCCGGTCGACGGCTAGCCGAGGCTCAGGCCGGCGTCTCGGCGCTGGCCCGGTCGAGCATGTCGATGGTGCCCGCGTCCAGCTTGAGCTGCGTGGCCACCACGAGTTCTTCGAGCTGCGCCAGCGAGGTGGCGCTGGCGATCGGCGCCGTCACGCCGGGCCGTGCGATCTGCCACGCAATGGCGACCTGGCCGGGCTTGGCGTTGTACTGCTGGGCCACCTTGTCCAGCGCATCGAGGATGCGCAGGCCGCGCGGGTTCAGGTACTTCTTCGTGGTGGTGCCGCGTGCGCTCTTGGCCACATCGGCCTCGGTGCGGTACTTGCCGGTGAGAAAGCCCGCCGCCAGCGCGTAGAAGTTGATCACGCCCACTTCGCGCTTGAGGCACAGCGGCTCGAGTGCGTCCTCGAACACTGCGCGGTCGTACAGGTTGTACAGCGGCTGCAGGCTCTCGTAGCGCGCGATGCCCAGGCGCTCCGACACGTCGAGCGCCTCGGCCAGCCGCGGCGCCGTGTAGTTCGAGGCGCCGATGGCGCGCACCTTGCCCTCCTTGATGAGCGCGTCGAAGGTGCCCAGCGTGTCTTCGAGCGGCGTGTTGGCATCGTCGTCGTGCGACTGGTACAGGTCGATGTAGTCGGTCTGCAGGCGCTTGAGCGACGCCTCGACGGCTTCGCGGATGTACTTGGGCGACAGGCCCACCTTGCCTTCGCCCATCGGCTTGCCGACCTTGGTGGCGAGCACCAAGCGGTTGCGCTTGCCGCTGTGCTTGAGCCACTTGCCGATGATCGTCTCCGACTCGCCGCCCACATGGCCCGGCACCCAGGCCGAGTAGACGTCGGCCGTGTCGACGAAGTTGAAGCCGGCGTCGAGCCAGGCGTCGAGCAGCTTGAACGAGGTCGCCTCGTCGGCGGTCCAGCCGAACACGTTGCCGCCGAAGGCGAGGGGAGACACCCGAAGGGTGGAACGGCCGAGCGGACGAAGTTGCGACATGGCAGAGGGCTCCTGAAAGAAAAAGTATGCAGAAAGGAAAAAGGCTCAAACGAAGCCTACCGCGCCCAGCGCCGCGCCGCAGCCCAGCAGCCACAGCAGGTGGATGCGCGTGCGCCAGACCACCAGCGCGGCCACGCCGCTGAGCAGCCACAGGTGCCAGGCCGGCACGCCGCTCGACTGGTTGCCGCCGGCCAGCACCCAGCCGGTGGCGATGAGCAGCCCGACCACCACCGGCGCCATGCCCTGCTTGAAGGCGCGCACCTCGCGGCGCGTGCGGTTGCGGTGGCCCCAGCGCGTGGCGACGTAGGTGAGGGTGGTGCTCGGCAGCATGATGCCGACCATCGTGACCATCAGGCCGAAGAAGCCCAGCAGCCAGGCCATGGGCCCGGCGCCGATGCCGCCGCCCGCGTTGAGCCCGACGTTCCAGCCCATCAGCGCGACGAAGAGCACGTTGGGCCCCGGTGCGGCCTGGGCGATGGCGACCGAGGAGGTGAACTGCGCCTCGGTGAGCCAGCCGTGCTGCGCCACGAGGTAGCGGTGCATGTCGGGCACTGTGGTGATCGCGCCGCTGATCGACAGCAGCGACAGCAGCAGGTACTGGCCGAAGAGGGCCAGCCAGTCGTGCCATTGCATGACGATATTCATGGCGCGATCTTCTTCCAGGTCCACACGCAGGCCACGCCGCCCACCGCCAGCAGCACCCACCCCAGCGGAATCTTCAGCAGCGCGATGGCCGCGAACACCAGCGCCACGAACGCCAGGCAGGTCGCAAAGCCCAGCGGGTGCTTGCGCAGCTGCGGGATCAGCTTGATGCCCGTGGCGGCGATGAGCCCGCCCGACACCGCGCCCATGCCGCGCAATGCGGCCGCCACCTGCGGGTTGGCGGCGTAGTGCGCGTAGAGCACGGCCAGCGCGAGGATCACGAACAGCGGCACGGTGAGCATGCCCGCCACCGCGGCCACGGCGCCGCGCAGGCCGAAGTAGCGGTCGCCGATCATCAGCGCCAGGTTGATCACGTTCGGCCCCGGCATCACCTGGGCCACGGCCCAGTCCTCGAGGAACTGGTCGGGCGTGAGCCATTTCTTCTTCTCGACCATCTCGCGCTGGACGATGGCGAGGACGCCGCCGAAGCCCTGCAGCGCGAGCCAGGTGAACGAAACAAAAAGGTCGCGTGGCGACGCGGGCTGGGGATGGTCGGGCGGCGATGCCGCGGCGGGGGCGGACGGATGCATGTGGAACGATTATCGTAGGCGCACTGCTTCACCGGGACCCGACGCCATGCTCATTCGACTTCGCGCACTCTTCGATCTCTGCCGGCGCGCTTTCGCTTCCTGGTCCAACGACTACGCCCCGAGCATGGGCGCGGCGCTGGCCTACTACACGGTGTTCTCGATCGCGCCGCTGCTGCTGATCGTGATCGCGGTGGCCGGCCTGGTGTTCGGGCAGGAGGCCGCGCGCGGCGAAATTTTTGCGCAGCTCTCGGGCCTCATGGGCGAGCAGGGCGCGGCGGCGGTGCAGGGCATGCTGCAGGCGGTCAACAAGCCGACCGAGGGCATCGTGGCCACGGTGGTCGGCATCGCGCTGTTGATCGTGGGTGCCACCACCGTCTTCGGCGAGCTGCAGGACGCGCTCGACCGCATCTGGCGCGCCCCCGCGCGCACCCGCAACAAGGGCGTCTTCAACATGCTGCGCGTGCGGCTGCTGTCGTTCAGCATGATCATGGGCATCGGCTTCCTGCTGATGGTGTCGCTGGTGGCGAGCGCGGCACTGGCCGCGCTGGGCAAGTGGTGGTCGCCGATGTTCGGTGCCTGGGCCACGCTGGCGCAGGTGGTGAACTTCGTCTTCAGCTTCGCGATGGTCACGGTGATCTTCGCGATGATCTACAAGATCATGCCGCGCGCCAAGGTGCAGTGGCGCGACGTGTGGGTGGGCGCGGCGGTGACGGCGCTGCTGTTCACCGTGGGCAAGCACCTCATCGGCCTGTACATCGGCAAGAGCAGCGTGGCCTCGGGCTACGGCGCGGCCGGCTCGCTGGTGGTGGTGCTGGTGTGGGTGTACTACTCGGCGCAGATCTTCCTGCTGGGCGCCGAGTTCACCTGGGTCTATGCGCGCACCTACGGCTCGATGAAGGACGCCATCGGCGAGCCGGCGGGGCAGGCGTCGCCGACGCGCGACGTGCCGCTGCCTGCGCACGTCGACCCGGCCTAACCGCCCTAACCGGCGAAGCCGCCTTCGTCGAGAAACTTCTGCTCCTCGGGCGTCGTGGTCCGCCCGAGCATCCGGTTGCGGTGCGGAAAGCGCCCGAAGCGCGCCACGATGTCGCGGTGCAGCACGGCGAAGTGCTGCGTGTTGGCGTCCTGCGTGGCGTTGAGCTCGACCGAACGCTCCTGCTCCGCCAGCACCTCCGAGTGCATGAAGGGCAGGTAGAAAAAGCGCTGCATCAGCGCCTCGGCCTGCCGGTCGAAGCCGGCCTCGACGGCGCGGCGCGCCACGGCCAGCGCGAGGCCGTCGGTGGCGAGCATGTGCGGGTTCTGGCGCCAGGCGTTGCGCGGGAACTGGTCGAGCAGCACGAGCAGGGCCAGGGCGCCTTCGCCGGTGTCGGCCCAGTGGTCGAGCCGGCCGCTGGCCGCGGCCTGGTGGGCGGCGGCCAACTGGTCGATGCATGCGGCATCGAAGGCATCGCTTTTCGCGAACCAGCGCTCGGGGCCGGCATCGCGCCAGAAGGCGACCACGTCGTGTGCGGAGGGAAGGGTGTCGTCGGAAATCATCGTTGCATTCTCTTGCACAGGCGTGCGAAGAAGGGGTGCTGGCCGACAAGGCCGCAGGCGGCGTCTGCCTATGCTGAATGCTTTCATCCACAGGAGACCCCGACCATGAACAACACTCGCACACTCTGGCGCAGCACCCTCGTCGCGGGCCTGGCCGCCGTCGCGCTGGCCGGCTGCGGAATGATGTCGAAGTCGAACGTCGCGAGCTTCAGCGGCGCGATGAACGCGGCCAGCCAGGTGCCGCCCAACATGACGCGCGGCAGCGGCATGGCCGAGGCCTGGCTCAACCGTGACACCAACGTGCTCAAGTACAAGATCACCTACGAAGGCCTGAGCGGCCCGGCCACGGCGGCCCACTTCCACGGGCCCGCCGCCGCGGGCGCGAATGCCGGCGTGGTGCTGCCCTTCGCGAGTCCGGCAAGCCCGATCGAGGGCCAGGCCACGCTCACGCCGGCGCAGGCGGCCGACCTTGTAGCGGGCAAGTGGTACGCCAACATCCACACGGCCGCCAACCCGGGCGGCGAGATCCGCGGGCAGATGCTGCCGAAGATGTGAGATTCGTCCGGGCTGAAGCCGCGAAAAGGCCCCTGGTCAGGTGGCTGTCGCGGGGCTGGTGTCCAATGACCGCATGACGACGACACCCAAGAAAAAGCCTCGCGCCGCCACCGCTGCTTCCTCTTCTTCGCACGCACCACCCCATCCCTTCATCGCCCGCCGCGAAGGCATGCGCACCGCCCGCAAGGCGCTGGTGCTGCAGGGCGGCGGTGCGCTCGGCGCCTACCAGGCGGGCGTGTACGCCGCGCTCAGCGAGACCGACCTGCAGCCGCACTGGATCGCGGGCGTGTCGATCGGCGCCATCAACGCCGCGCTCATCGCCGGCAACGCGCCCGCGCAGCGGGTCGACCGGCTGCGCGAGTTCTGGCACCTGGTGTCCTCGGGGCCGGCGCAGCGCCTGCCGTCGTGGCTGGGCGACCGCGCCACGCAGAACCAGTGGAGCGCCACCATGGCCTCGCTGGTCGGCATTCCGGGTTTCTTCGAGCCGCGCTATTCGCCGGCCCTGCTGCTGGGCGGTGCCGCGCCGCTGCTGAGCTACTACGACACCTCGCCGTTGAAGGCCACGCTGGAGCGGCTCATCGACTTCGACCGCATCAACGCCTGCGAGGCGCGCTTCAGCGTGGGCGCCGTCAATGTGCGCACCGGCAACTCGGTGTACTTCGACAACACGCGACAGCGCATCGGCCCCGAGCACATCATGGCCAGCGGCGCGCTGCCGCCGGGCTTTGCGCCGGTGCACATCGACGGCGACGACTACTGGGACGGCGGCATCGTCTCGAACACGCCGCTGCAGTACGTGCTCGACACGCACCCGCGTTCCGAGGCGCTGGTGGTGCTGCAGGTCGACCTGTTCAACGCGCGCGGCGAGATGCCGCACACGCTGTCGGGCGTGATGGAGCGCCAGAAGGACATCACCTATTCGAGCCGCACGCGCCTGAACACCGACGCGCTGGCGGCCAACATGAACTTGCAGCAGGCGATTGCCGACCTGATCGCCAAGCTGCCGCCCGGCCTGCGCAACGACCCGAGCGTGGTCGAGGTGCAGGCGCAGCTCACGCACGAGCCGATCGACATCTTTCACCTGATCTACCGCGACAAGACATACGAGCTCGAGTCGAAGGACTACGAGTTCTCGCGTGCCGCGGTCGAGGAGCACTGGGAATCGGGCGTGCGCGACATGGGCAAGACGCTCGCGCACCCCGAGACGCTGCGCGCCGACGCCACGGTGAACGGAGTGACCACCTTCGACCTCGGCGAGCCGGGCACCGGGCGCATCAAGCGGCCGGGACTGTCGCGCTGAGGGACGTCAGCCGGGCGCGTGCCCGGTTCTTGCTCGTTTTTTTCCTATCCACCACTTCCAAGGACGCTTCACCATGCAACTCAAGGACAAGGTCGCCTACATCACCGGCTCGGCCAGCGGCATCGGCAAGGAAATCGCCATCCTGTTCGCGCAGGAAGGCGCGAAGATCATCATTGCCGACCTCAACAAGGAAGCGGCCGATGCCACCGCCGCCGAACTGAAGGCCACGGGCGCGCAGGCCATCGGCGTGGCGGTCGACGTGACGAACGAAGACCAGGTCAATGCCTCGGTGGAAGAGGGCGCGAAGGCCTTCGGCGGCATCGACATCCTCATCAGCAATGCCGGCATCCAGATCGTGCATCCGGTCGACGAGTTCAGCTTTGCCGACTGGAAGAAGATGCTCGCCATTCACCTGGACGGTGCGTTCCTCACCACCAAGGCTTGCCTCAAGCACATGTACGCGCAAGGCCGCGGCGGCAGCGTGATCTACATGGGCTCGGTGCACTCCAAGGAGGCGTCGCTGCTGAAGGCGCCGTACGTGACGGCCAAGCACGGGCTCATCGGTCTTGCGAAGACGGTCGCCAAGGAAGGCGCCAAGCACGGCGTGCGCGCCAACGTGATCTGCCCGGGCTTCGTGCGCACGCCGCTGGTTGAGAAGCAGATTCCCGAGCAGGCGAAGACGCTGGGCATCACCGAAGAGCAGGTCATCAAGAACGTGATGCTCAAGGAAACGGTGGATGGCGAGTTCACCACCACGGACGACGTGGCGCGCGTGGCGCTGCTGTTCGCGGCGTTCCCGACCAACGCGTTGACCGGCCAGTCGCTCGTCGTGAGCCACGGCTGGTACATGCAGTAGGCGCTACAGCTTCAGCTCCCACGTCTCGCCCACCTGCGGCTGGCCGTAGCCCTCGTGCGGCTCCGAGTGCGTGAGCTGGAAGCCGCGCTTGGCATAGATGCTGCGCGCGGCCGTGAGGCAGCTGTTGGTCCACAGCGTCATCTTCTTGTAGCCCTTGCGGCGCGCGAAGGCGATGCACTCGTCCACGAGGCGTCCGCCCAGGCCCAGCCCGCGCGCGGCCGGCGTGAGGATCAGCATGCGCAGCTGCGCCACGGTGGCCGACTTGCGCACCACGAAGATCGCGCCGACGCGCTCGCCGTTGAGCTCGGCGATCCAGCAACGCTCCCATTCGGGCTGGAACTTGAGCAGGAACTCGCCCGCGATGCCCGCCACGAGCGCCTCGAAGCGGTGGTCCCAGCCGTATTCGCGCGCGTACAGCTCGCCGTGCTGCTGCACCACCCAGCCGATGTCGCCGGGCGCCGGGTCGCGCAGCACGGCGGCCTGGGGCCGGGCCGGCGGCTCGGCCGGTTCGAGCAGCGCCTGCACCGTGTCCATGGCCTGCACCAGCTGGTTTTGTTGCGCCGGCGGCAGCGCGGCGAGCAGGGCGGCGGCTTCGTCGCGCGATTTCTGTTGCAGCGGCGCAAACGCGGCATGGCCGGCTTCGGTCAGGCGCAGCACGCTCTGGCGCGCGTCGCGCGGGTGCGGCTCGCGCGTGAGCCAGCCGTGGGTTTCGAAGCGGCGCAGGATGCGGCTGAGGTAGCCGGCGTCGAAGCCCAGGTCGCGCCCGATCTCGCTGGCGACGGGGGTTTCGCGGTGCGCCAGCTCGTAGAGCACGCGCACGTCGGTCAGCGACAGGTCGCTGCCCAGGTAGGGGTCGAGGGCGCCGATGCGGCGCGTGTAGAAGCGGTTGAACCGGCGGATGGCCTTGACGGCGGACGGGTCGACGGAGGGCGTTGGGGTGGGCATGGTTGCCATTGTCATTCAATTTAATTGACTTTGGCAATCAAATAAG
The DNA here is from genome assembly GCF_059416345.1 of Variovorax sp. GW821-FHT09D07. Classification (NCBI taxonomy): domain Bacteria; kingdom Pseudomonadati; phylum Pseudomonadota; class Betaproteobacteria; order Burkholderiales; family Comamonadaceae; genus Variovorax; species Variovorax sp. GW821-FHT09D07. The sequence continues at coordinate 598,983 of NZ_JBWKOY010000001.1, read as the reverse complement.
AGCCCTCTCATTCCGGGGCAAGGGATCTTCAGGGCGACAGAAATGCTGGAAAACCCTAAAATCGAGGGTTGCCCACACAGGCGGCGCCCCGGCGCTGTCCGCTCCCACCGATGAACGCCCCCGTCGACGTCTCCTTTTTTGCGCGTGCCGCCAAGCCGCTGACCAGCTACCGCAAGTACTGGGCGGCCCGTTTCGGCACGGCCAAGTTCCTGCCGACCTCGCGCAAGGAGATGGACGCGCTCGGCTGGGACAGCTGCGACATCATCGTGGTCACGGGCGACGCCTACGTCGACCACCCCAGCTTCGGCATGTCGGTCATCGGCCGCATGCTCGAGGCGCAGGGCTTTCGCGTGGGCATCATCGCGCAGCCCGACTGGCAAAGCGCCGAGCCCTTCAAGGTGCTGGGCAAGCCGAACCTGTTCTTCGGCGTCACGGCCGGCAACATGGATTCGATGATCAACCGCTACACGGCCGACCGGAAGATCCGCAGCGACGACGCCTACACCCCTGGCGACGTCGGCGGCTCGCGCCCCGACCGCGCGGCCATCGTGTATTCGCAGCGCTGCAAGGAAGCCTGGAACGACGTGCCGATCATCCTCGGCGGCATCGAAGGGTCGCTGCGCCGCATCGCGCACTACGACTACTGGTCGGACAAGGTGCGCCGCTCCATCGTCGTCGACGCCAAGTGCGACCTGCTGCTGTACGGCAACGCCGAGCGCGCCATCGTCGAGATCGCGCACCGCCTGGCCGCCAAGGAGCCGGTGCAGCAGATCACCGACGTGCGCGGCACCGCCTATGTGCGGCGCGAGACGCCCGATGCCTGGTTCGAGATCAACTCCACCAGCGTCGACGAGCCGGGCCGCGTCGAGGCGCACGTCAACCCGTACCTGATGGTGTCCGACCAGGCCAAGGCCAACGGCGCCACCTGCGCGAAGGAGGACGAGGCGCAAGCCGTCGCCAAGGCCGCCGAAGCCGCGGGCTCCGCCGCCGGTTCGGTCGTCAACCCCGCCATCAAGCCGCTGAACTTCGTGCCCAACCCGGCGCTGCAAGGCCGCGGCAAGATCGCCGTGCCGCCGCGCGACCGCTCGGTGATCCGCCTGCCGTCGTACGAGCAGGTGCGCAGCGACCCGGTGCTCTACGCCCACGCCAACCGCGTGCTGCACCTCGAGACCAACCCCGGCAACGCCCGCGCACTCGTGCAGGCGCACGGCGAGGGCGCCACGGCGCGCGACGTGTGGATCAACCCGCCGCCCATTCCGCTCACCACGGCCGAGATGGACCACGTGTTCGACCTGCCGTATGCGCGCAGCCCGCACCCGCGTTACGCCGACGAGAACGGCAGCCACGACGGCGCGACCAAGATCCCCGCGTGGGAAATGATCCGCTTCAGCGTGAACATCATGCGCGGCTGCTTCGGCGGCTGCACCTTCTGCTCGATCACCGAGCACGAGGGCCGCATCATCCAGAGCCGCTCGGAAGACTCGATCATCAAGGAGGTCGAGGCCATCCGCGACTCGGTCAGCGGCTTCACCGGCACCATCTCCGACCTGGGTGGCCCCACGGCCAACATGTACCGCCTGGGCTGCAAGAGCCCCGCGATCGAAGCAGCGTGCCGCAAGCCCAGCTGCGTGTACCCGGGCATCTGCCCGAACCTGGGCACCAACCACGACCCGCTCATCAAGATCTACCGCCGCGCGCGGGCGCTCAAGGGCATCAAGAAGATCCTCATCGGTTCCGGCCTGCGCTACGACCTGGCCGTCCAGTCGCCCGAGTACGTGAAGGAGCTGGTGCAGCACCACGTCGGCGGCTACCTGAAGATCGCGCCCGAGCACACCGAGCAGGGCCCGCTCACGAAGATGATGAAGCCCGGCATCGGCAGCTACGACAAGTTCAAGCAGATGTTCGAGAAGTACTCGGCCGAGGCGGGCAAGAAGCAGTACCTCATTCCGTACTTCATCGCCGCGCACCCGGGCACCAGCGACGAGGACATGATGAACCTCGCGATCTGGCTCAAGAAGAACGGCTTCCGCGCCGACCAGGTGCAAACGTTCTACCCGAGCCCGATGGCCACGGCGACGACGATGTACCACACCAACAAGAACCCGCTGCGCAAGATCACGCGCGAGAGCGAGACGGTGGACATCGTGCGCGGCGACAAGCGCCGCCGCCTGCACAAGGCCTTCCTGCGCTACCACGATGCCAACAACTGGCCGCTGCTGCGCGAGGCCCTCAAGAGCATGGGCCGCGCCGACCTCATAGGCAACGGCAAGCACCACCTGATCCCGACGTGGCAGCCGCTGACCGATGGCGGCTACACGAGCGCGCGCCGCAAGAACTCGACCTCCGCGCCGGTGGCTGCGAAGGCCGCGGCACCGGTCCGGCTGGCGCCGGTGAAGCCCTCCAAGGGCCGCATCCTCACGCAGCACACGGGCCTCCCGCCGCGCGACAACGGCAGCGGCGGCAAGCCGCTCAACAAGCCTTCACGCAAGGTGCGTTGAGGCCTGGTCGAAGGCGCGGTCAGCCGAAGGCCGCGTGCTTCGACAGCCAGAACACCCACGCCCCCAGCGCAGCGCAATGCAGCGCGACCGTGACGTGGAACCTCCACAGGAAACTCGCCTTGCTCGACTTGTGCCGCAGCAGCTGCTGCGCGCACCAAGCGCCCGGCCAGCCACCCGCGAGCGCGAGCAGGTGCAGCGTGCTTTCCTGCGTGCGCCAGCGCCCCGCCTGCGCCGCGCGCTTGTCGAAGGCGTAGGCCCCGAAGGTGAGCAGGCTCAGCCCCGCGACGACCGCCAGCGCGAGCAGCGGCAGGTGGCCGAGCCAGACGGCGGCGCCCAGGCCCAGCGCGTAGACCCCGATCAGCCACGCACCCCACGGCGTGCCGGCCGTGCTGCGACCCGAAGGCCGGCGCGGCTGCGCGCGTGATGCTGCGCGGGGGACGGCACCCGCCGAGGCCGCAGCCTCCACGGCCATCGCCCGCGGCCCCTTGCCGCCGACATGGATCTCTTCGAAGTGCACCGCCATGCCGACTTGCGGCTTCAGCTGGCGGTCGCGAAAGTCGCGCAGGTGCACGAACACGTCGGCCGACACCTCCGGGCTGCGGATGAAACCGAAGCCGCGCTCGGCCTCCCAACGAACGAGTCGACCTTGGCGCTTCATGGCAGGCGGTGATAGAGAGCAGGGCACATGCCGGCGATTCTCTCTTGTGGGCGCGGGGCGCCGCTCCTATCATCGGCCGCTCATGCACCTGCATCACTCTCCCCCTTCCTCGACCTGCTGCTGACGTTCGCGCGCGCTTCGCGCCGCGCCCGTCAGGCCCGCAAGTGGTCGCTGCCGTCCGCCTTCTTCCGCTGAGCGAAGACGGGCCGGGCGGAGGCCGGATGGTCATGCCCGCCCCCGGCAATGCGTCGACGCGACGCCGAGGCGACGGGCCTCACGGAGAGTTTCAACATGAATGCAAGAACAACGGCCGCCCTGGCCTGGGGCGGCGTGCTGCTGGCCGGCGTGCTCTGGGGCGGCGGCGCCCTGGTGGCGCAATTCCTGATCGACGGCGGCATTGCGCCGCACAGCCTGTCGCTGGCGCGCTTCGCGCTGGGCATGCCGCTGCTGTGGTGGCTGCACTGGCAGGCGACGCGGCGCGCGCCGGTCGCCGATGCCGGGTGGCGCCACCTGACGCGGCGCGAGCAGGGCCACGTCGTCGGCACCGGTGCCGCGATGGCGCTGAACGTGAGCTGCTGGTTCGCCGGCATCGCGCACCTGGGTGCCGCGCTGCCGACGGTGATCTCGATCTGCTGCGCGCCGCTGATCGTGGCCTGCGTGTCGGTGCTGCGCGGCTACGAACCCTTCGGCGCGCGCCTGCTCGGTGGCCTCGTGCTGGCGCTGGCGGGCGTGCTGCTGCTGGTGATGCCGGCCGCCGGCTGGGGCGCCTTGCCGACGGGCTACGGCGCCGGGCTCGCGTGGTCTTTTGGCTCGGCCGTCTGCTACGCGCTGGTGGTGCTGGGCAACGCGCGCATGCCGGCGCGGGTGCCGGCCGTGACCGCGTCCGCCTGGGGCATGAGCGCCGCGGCGCTGTGTATGCTCGGCGTCGCGGTGGCGAACGGCATCACCTGGCCCGAGGGCACGGCGCAATGGACGGGCGCGGCCTACACCGGCGTCGCGACCACGTCGGTGGCCTACCTGGCCTTCGCCTGGGGCGCGCGCCGGCTCTCGCCGACGGCGGCGGTGGTCGGCACGCTGATCGAACCGCTGGTTGCGGCCTGGCTCGCGGCGCTGTGGCTGGCGCAGCCGATGGCGCCGCGCCAATGGCTGGGCGCGGCGCTGCTGGCGGGGGCGATGCTGCTGCTGGTGCGGCGGAACCGGGGTATCGTGTAGCCCCATGATGAGCAGTTCGCCCCCCGTGCCGGTTTCGTGGAAGCGCATCCTGGCGGTGGCCGCCTGCTGCGGCGTGTCGCTGCTGGCGCAGGCGGCGGCCCCCGAGGCCTCCGCGCCCGCGGGTGCCCAGGCCCTGCGTGCCGAGCACCAGAAGCTCAGCGACAAGCTCGACCAGAGCCGCTTCGGGCGTCCCGTGCAGCTCGACTCCACCGAGACGCCCGGCGGCCTCGAGGGCGACATCTACGCCGTGGTCGAGCATCCGCTGTCGAAGGTCAGCGCGGCACTCAAGGGCTCGGACCACTGGTGCGAACTGCTCACGCTGCACATCAACAACCGGCGCTGCCGCATCAGCACCTCGCCGCAGGGCAAGGAGACGCTCACGCTGTTCGTGGTGCGCCGCTACGACAAGCCGGTCGACCAGGCCTTCGAGCTGCCTTTTGCCTACCGCGTGGCCAGCGCCACGCCCGAGCACCTGCAGGTCGAGATGTCGGCCGACACCGGCCCGTTCGGCACCAGCAACTACCGCGTGCGGCTCGAGGCGGTGGCGCTCGACGAGCGCAAGACCTTCCTGCACTTCAGCTACGGCTACAACCACAACACGATGGTGCGGCTGGCCACGCAGGCCTACCTCGCCACCTTCGGCAGTTCCAAGGTGGGCTTCACCGTGGTGGGCAAGGGCGCCGACGGCCAGCCCGAGTACATCCGCGGCCTGCGCGGGCTGGTGGAGCGCAATGCGATGCGCTACTTCCTCACGCTCGACGCCTACCTGGCCACCGGCAGCAACGAGCCGGCCGAGCGCCGGCAGCGCTACTGGTTCGCAGCGGCCGAGCGCTACCCGCGCCAGCTGCACGAGGTCGACCTCGACACCTACCTCGCGGTCAAGCGCGAAGACCGCCAGCGCGACGGCAGCGGTCGTTGAGAAGGCGCCGACCACCGCAACCTTTCGGTTGCAGTTTCACGGGCTTGTCATCTGCCTCGGCATTAATCGCCGGGGCTTGCGCCTTTGCGCGGGCGCATCACAAGGACAACAAGCAATGCGCAAGACAACAAGAGGATCGAGGATGGGATGGCTGGCGCTCGTGGGCGCTGGCGCGGTGCTGACCGCCTGTGGCGGCGGCAACGGCGGCGGGGGCGGCTGGTCGTTCCCCGTAGGCGGCGGCACCACCAATCCGCCCGCTGCACAGTCGAAAACCGGCACTTTCCTCGATGCCGCCGTGGAAGGCCTCGACTACGTGGCCGGCAGCGCGCCCAAGGCCGCCACCAACGCCAAGGGCGAATTCATCTGCAAGGACGGCGAGACCGTCACCTTCAGCGCCGGCGCGCTGGCCCTGGGCAGCGCCGCGTGCGGTGACGCGATCACGCCGCTCACCCTGGCTGGCGGCAGCGACGTGAAGGCCGATGCCGTGGTCAATCGCCTGCTCGCGCTGCAGAGCTTCGACGAGGACCGCGACCCCGCCAACGGCATCCGCCTGACGCCCGCGCTCAAGGCTGCGTTGACGGCCGGCGCGCTCGATTTCAACGCCTCGCCCGAGGCCTTCCACACCGCGCTCAACGCGGTGCTGGCCGCGTTGCCCGCTCCCTACAATGCCCGCATGGTCGACTCGAACCGCCGCATGCTGGCCCGCGAACACTTCGAGGACACGCTGGCCTCGCGCCTGGCCGCACCGGTCACCGAGGCGTCGACGCAGACGAACCAGCTCGGCGCCATCGGCATCGCCGTCACGCGCTACCAGCTGCAGGCCGACACCCGCTTCCACGTGCCCTACGAGGGCGACAGCACGGACATCAAGGCCGACTTTCCGCAGGGCTTCCTGCCGGCCTACGGCTCGGGCCTGGCGTTCAAGGGCAAGGCCGACGACGGCGCGCTCGAGTTCTACGCCATCACCGACCGCGGCCCCAACGGCGACGGCCCGACCGCGCCCGTGCCCGGCGGCGGCGACGGTGTCACCAGCATCAGCAAGGTGTTCCCGGCGCCATCGTTCGCGCCGAGCTTCGGCATCGTGCGCGTGGGCAAGACCGGCGCGGTGCTCAGCACCAGCGTGCCGCTCAAGCGCGACGCGAACACCAAGATCACCGGCCTGCCGCCGCGCTCGGGCGTGGGCTCGACGGGCGAGACCCCGCTGACCGACCAGTACAAGTTCGACGAAGCCAAGGCCGGCTACGACGCCAACGGCCTCGACCCCGAGACCCTGGTGCTCGACAAGGCGCGCAACGTGCTGTGGACCAGCGACGAGTACGGCCCCTTCATCGCGCGCCTGAACATCGCCAGCGGCGTGGTCGAGAAGAAGTACGCGCCCGGCCCCGGCGCCACCGACCTGCCGGCGGTGCTGGCCCAGCGCCGCCCCAACCGCGGCATGGAAGGCCTGACGCTCGATGTGGCCAGCGGCGTGCTGCACGGCTTCCTGCAGAGCCCGATCGATCCGCGCGACGCCAACGGCAAGTCGATCAAGGCCAAGCCGCCGGGCGGCACCAACACCGACGTGCGCCACATCGCCAAGTTCACGCGCTGGCTCGCATTCGATCCGGCCACCGAGACCTCGAAGCTTTACGCCTACCCGATCGACGGCAGCCAGTACGACAAGGACCGCACCGGCAACGCCAAGCTCGGCGACATGGTGAGCCTGGGCAACGGCCGCTTCATCGTCATCGAGCAGGGCGCGCGCAAGGGCGACGGCAAGGTGTTCAACAAGCTGATGCTGGTGGAGCTGCCGGCCAACGCGACGAACATCGCCGCCCCGGAGTTCAACCACAACCTCGAGATCAGCAGCATCACGCAGGCCCCCTCGAATGGCGTCGACTATTCGACCGTGGTGACGATGCGCAAGACCGAGCTGCTCGACCTCAACGTGCTGGGCTGGCTGGCCGAGAAGGCCGAGGGCCTGACCATCGTCGACGACCAGACCCTGGCGCTGGTGAACGACAACGACTTCGGCCTGGGCACCGTGCTGCTCGCCGCCGATGGCACCCGCCTGGCCGGCAGCGTGGAAGAGTGCACGGCCGCCGTCGACGGCCAGCTCCGCGGCTGCCCCGCGGGCGCAACCCGGGCGCGCATCACGCGCGGCTCCGACCTGGAGCGGCCGACGCGCATCTGGCTCATCAAGCTCGACCGCAAGCTGAGCGAACTGCGCCTGCCGGCGTCCTGAGCGCCGTCAGTCGGCCAGCGTGAGCAGCGGCACGTCGCGCTCACGGCCCATGGCCTCCAGCTCGGCGCGCGTGCGCGTCGCGAGCCAGGCGGTCAGCGCCGCGTGCGTGGCCGGCGCCATCATGTCCGGCGGCGCCACGCCGGCGACCTCGCACAGGCGCGCCGCGAAGTGCGGCTCCAGCGCCGCCACCGCCACGCGGCCGTCGGCACAGGGGTAGACGCGATAGCCGGCGTGCGCGCCGCCCACCGCGCCGTCGGGCTTCGTCAGGCCCCAGGTGCGGGGCAGGGCGAGCCAGTCGGCCGAGGCGTTCAGCGCCACCTCGAGGTACACGCCGCCGCGCTGGCGCGTTTGCTGCAGCACGGCCTTGAGCACCGCCTCGCTCGCCAGCAGCGCGCCGCCCATGTCGGCGTACAGCGTGGGCGGCAGTTCGGTGCCGGTGACGAGGCCGCTCTCGGCGAGGTAGGTCAAGTCGTGGCCCGGCTCCTCGGCGCGTTCGCCCGGTGCGCCGACGATGGCGACCTGCGACAGCGCCGGATGTCGCGCCTGCAGCGAGGCCCAGTCGAGCTTCAGCTTCTGCAGCGCCGACGGACGGAACGAGGTCAGCAGCACGTCGGTGCGGGCCAGCTCGGCGTGCAGCTGCGCTTGGCCGGCCTCGGTCTTCAGGTCGACCGTGCGGACCTCGACGCCCTCGTGCAGCGCCGTGTACGCGGGCCGGTTGTACAGCCCCATCGGATCGCCGCCGGGCGGCTCCAGCTTGAGGCAGGCCGCGCCCATCGTGCGGCAGCGCAGCAGCGCGGCGGGGCCCGGCAGGTTGAGCGCCAGGCTCAGCACGCGCACGCCGTCGAGCGGCAGGAAGGAAGCATCGGAGGAACGGGGCATGGGTCGTGTGTCCGGAAGGTCCAGGGGTGAAAGGGAAGGGGCGCGGCCATTTTCACCCGCCGGCAGAGCCAGATTCCGCAAGCCATGGCGCCCTGGCAGTCGTAGCATGCGGCCGATGGCAGCACGCGCTCCTGCCGCTGCCGCAACGCCAAGGAGACCCCTCATGTTCGAAGCATCCCTGATGCGCGGCCAGCGCATCCTCGTCACCGGCGGCGGCACCGGCCTCGGCCGTGCCATGGCCGAGCGATTTCTGAGCCTGGGCGCCGATGTCGCCATCTGCGGCCGGCGCCAGGCGGTCTGTGAAGAAACCGCCGCCGCCTGGCGCCAGCAGTTTCCCGATCGGAGCATCGATGCCTTCGGCGTCGACATCCGCATCGCGCAGCAGGTCGACGACATGGTCGAGAGCCTGTTCCAGAGCGGCGGGCTCACCGGCCTCGTCAACAACGCGGCGGGCAACTTCGTCTCGCCGACCGAGAGCCTCTCGCCGCGCGCCTTCGACGCCGTGGCCAACATCGTGTTCCACGGCAGCTTCTACGTGACGCAGGCGGTGGGCAAGCGCTGGGTGGCGCAGGCCAAGTCGGGCGCGTGGAAGCCGGGCGACGCCTTCCGCAGCGTGATGAGCATCATCGTCACCTGGGTCGACAACGGTAGCCCCTACGTCGTGCCCTCGGCCATGAGCAAGGCGGGCATCGAGGTCATGACCAAGTCGCTCGCGGTGGAGTGGGCGCGCCACGGCATCCGCCTGAACGCCGTGGGCCCCGGCGAGATCCCGACCGAGGGCATGAGCAAGCGCCTGAACCCCGGCGAGGAACCCGGCGCGCGCAGCATCAAGACCAACCCGATGGCGCGCGTGGGCCGCATGAGCGAGCTGCAGAACCTCGCGTCCTTCCTGATGGCGCCGGGCCAGTGCGACTGGCTCACGGGCCAGAGCATCATGATGGACGGCGGCAACGCGCTGGCCACCGGCGGCAACTTCTACGAGCTGCGCGAGTGGAGCGACGCCGACTGGCTGGCCGCGCGCGAACGCATCGAGGCGCAGAACCAGAAGGACAAGGCGCAGCGCTGACGCTTACTTGCGCGGCGGCTTCGCGGCGCCCACGGTGATCTGCTTGCGCACGGGGCTCGACAGCACCAGCGAGGTGGTCACCGAACCGTCGACCGCCAGCGCGTCCACCACGCGCTCCAGGTCGGTCGGCTCGGCGATGGCGCAGCGCACGAAGAAGCAGTCGGCGCCGGTCACGCGGTCCACCGCGAGCACCTCGGGCATGGCCTCGAAGAGCGCGAGGTAGCGCGCAATGGCCGCGTGCGTGGTGTCGATGCGGATGATGGCCTCCAGCCCCACGCCCAGCGCGCGCAGGTTCACGCGCGCGCCGTAGCCTTCGATCACACCCGCATGCTCGAGCTTGCGCACGCGCTCGCTCATCGCCGGCTGCGACAGGCCGATGCGCTTGCCGATCGCGGCCAGGCTCTGGCGCGCGTCGGTCTGCAGGGCTTCGAGGATGAGGCGGTCTTTCTTGTCGAGGGTCATGGCGTGCGGCGAAAGAAGAGGGGACCGATGATCGATCGGTAGGCGGCGCCGATTTTCGATGGGTTGCCCTTCTGCGCGCGCGGCGCGGGCGCTATGGTGGCGGTCATCTTTTTCCAGGAGACCCCATGCAACTCGTCGGCATGCTCGACTCGCCCTTCGTTCGTCGCGCCGCCATCTCGCTGCGCCTGCTCGGCCTCGCTTTCGAGCACCGCTCGATCTCGGTCTTCAGCACCTTCGAGCAGTTCCGCGCGATCAACCCGGTGGTGAAGGCCCCGACGCTGGTGTGCGATGACGGCACGGTGCTGATGGACTCGACGCTCATCATCGACCATGCGCAGGCGGTCGTGGGCCGCAGCTTGTTTCCTGCCGATCCGGCCGATCGGTTGCGCGACCTGCGCCTCACGGGGCTGGCGCTCGCGGCCTGTGAGAAGACGGTGCAGATCGTCTACGAGCGCAACCTGCGGCCCAGCGAGAAGCAGCACCAGCCGTGGGTCGATCGCGTGCAGGGCCAGCTGAATACGGCCTATGCCGAGGTGGAGCGCGAACTGGCGGCTGCGCCGCTGGCGGCACCCGCAGAAAAAACGATCACGCAGGGCGGTATCTCGGCGGCGGTGGCCTGGACCTTCACGCAGTTCATCCTGCCCGACGCGGTGCGCCCGTCGGACTTTCCGCTGCTCGCCGCCTACACGGCGCAGGCCGAGCAGCTGCCGGTGTTCGTCGGCGCGCCGCTGGTCTGAGCGACCGCGCTCAGGCCGCGATGTCCGCCCCGCGCTCGGCCAGCAGGCCGCGCAGCAGCGAGCGGTGGCAGTGCGATTCATCCTCGCAGTAGCAGCCGACCGCGAGCGCGGCGGTGTGCGAGAGCGCCGCGAGCAGGTCGAGGCTGCGGCTGGCGTCGGCCTCGGCCATCTCGGCCTTGTACTTGCGCATGAAGGCGTTCCATTGCGCCGGCGTCTCGGCTTCCTGGCCCAGCTTCATCGTCTCGGTCGACGGCGCGAGGTTGGGGTACCACACGTCGTACCAGTTCTGCGAGGCGAACTCGGTCTTCGGCACGCCGCGCGGCGGGCGGCGCACGGTGCCGATGCGCAGGCCCTCGCCGGGTGCGCGCGGGGTGCCGAGGCGGACGATGCGGATGCTCATGACGGGGATCTCCTTGGGCTGTTGTTGTGGTGTGTTCGACTGTCAGGTGCCGACGATACCGCCGTCGCGCCGGCGGATCGCCAGCGTGGCCGAGCGCGGTCGCGCGCTGCCCGGTTGCGTGCCATCGGGCCAGGCGCTGTTGTGCTTCGCGTCGCCGTCGTCGCGCGACTCGCCCGGGTGCTGGATGTTGACGAACAGCGTGCGCCGGTCGGGCGTGACCACGCAGCCCGTGATCTCGCAGCCGTTGGGCCCCGTGAGGAAGCGCTGGATGCGGCCCGTGGCCGGGTCGGCGCACAGCATCTGGTTGTTGCCGAGCGCGGCATAGGGCGGCTTGCCCATGGACTGCCCGCTCATGTCGGTCTGGATCCACAGCAGCCCGCCGCTGTCGAAGTGCAGGCCGTCGGGGCAGCCGAACGCGTCGGCGCTGTCGCTGGGGTAGCGCGTGCCGGCGCCGGGCTGCGCGGGGTCGCCTGCGAGCGCGTAGTGGTCCCAGGCGAAGGCGGTGCTGGCCGCGTCGCCGCCGTCTTCGCGCCAGCGCAGGATGCCGCCGAAGAAGTTGGGTGCACGCGGGTTGGCGGCGTCGGCGCCGGGCTTGCCGAGGTCGCCGCGCTGCGTGTTGTTGGTGAGCGTGACGTACACCTCGCCGCTGTGCGGATGCACGGCGATCCATTCGGGGCGGTCCATCTTCGTGCCGCCGACGATGTCTCCCGCCAGCCGTGCGTGGATCAGCACTTCGGCTTGGTTGGCGAAGCCGCTGGCGGCGTCGATGCCGTGGCGGCCGTGCACCAGCTCGAGCCAGCGCCCGCGCCCGTCGGCGTCGAAGCGCGCGACGTGCAGCGTGCCTTCGTCGAGCAGGTGCCGGTTGGCGGCGCGCGCGGCGGCATCGGTGCCGGGGCGCACGGGGTCGCGGCTCACGAACTTGTAGATGTATTCGAAGCGCGCGTCGTCGCCCATGTAGACCACCACGCGGCCGTCCCTGGCCACGGTGCAGGTCGCGCTTTCCTGGCGCTTGCGGCCGAGCGCGGTGCGCTTGACGGGCACCGACTCGGGGTCGAAGGGATCGATCTCGACCACCCAGCCGAAGCGGTGCGGCTCGTTCGGATGGCGGCTCAGGTCGAAGCGTTCGTCGAAGCGCCAGTATTCGACCCACTGCGCGCCCGGCACCGTGCCATAGCGGCGCTGCGCGGGCGTCGCGTGGTTCGCAGCCTCTTTCGGGCCGCCGAAATAGCCGTGGAAGTTTTCCTCGCAGGTCAGGTAGGTGCCCCAGGGCGTGACGCCCATCGCGCAGTTGGCGAAGGTGCCGAAGACGGTGGTGCCCGCCGGGTCGGCGGCGGTGCGCATCAGCGGCGTGCCCGCGGCGGGGCCGGCGATGCGCATCGGCGTGCGGCCATGCACGCGGCGCGCGTAGGGCGAGGGCAGCACCTGGCGCCAGCCTTCTTGTGTGCGGCGGACCTCGATCACCGACACGCCCATCGCATGCAGCGACTTGCGGACCTTGTCGGCGCTCCAGGCTTTCACGCCGTCGGCGTGCAGCAGTTGCTCGTCGGTGTACTCGTGGTTCATCACGAGCAGGCCGCGTTCGCCGCGCGCATCGAGCGCGAAGAAGTGCATGCCGTCGTGGTGCATGCCGGCCTGCAGGGCCTGCTCGTCGGCGCTGTTGCCGGCGTCGGGCGCGAAGGCCGGCATGCGGCCCGCAACGCCCGTGGGCGCGCCCCAGGGGTAGAGCATCTGCCACTCGTACTCCGGCGGCACCACCACCGCATCGCGTTGCGAAATGGGCACGCTGGTGAAGAAGCCCGACGGGCCCGTCGCGCTCGTGGAGGGCGGCAGCTGCGAGCGCGCGCAGCCCTGGCCGAACAGCGCGACGACGGCGGCGGTGGCGCCCGATTGCAGGAGGAAGTGACGGCGGTCCAGAGGCATGGCGAGGCAGCGGAGGTGTTGGGTCGGCGACAGTGCGCATCATCGCCCAGCGGCCCGGTCGCGCGATACTGAGCCGATACCCGGACACCGACAGGAGACATGCAATGAGCGACCGTATCGAATGGACCCGCCACGCCGACGGCGTGGTGGAACTGCAGCTGGCGCGCGCCGACAAGATGAACGCGCTCGACCCCGCGATGTTCGACGCGCTGGTCCAGGCGGGCGAAGCGCTGCGCGACGACAAGAGCGTGCGCGCCGTCGTCATCGCGGGCCGCGGCAAGGCCTTCTGCGCGGGGCTCGACATGGCGTCGTTCGAACGCATGGGGCAGGGCGCCGCCAGCGACGTGCTGGGCGCCGCGGCCGGCGGCACCGACCTGGTCGCGCGCACGCACGGCCTCTCGAACGCCGCGCAGCAGGTGGCGATGGTGTGGCGCGAAGTGCCGGTGCCGGTCATCGCGGCCGTGCACGGCGTGGCCTTCGGCGGCGGGCTGCAGGTGGCGCTGGGCGCCGACATCCGGCTCGTGGCGGCCGACACCAAGCTGTCGGTGATGGAGATCAAGTGGGGCCTCGTGCCCGACATGGCCGGCATGGTGCTGATGCGCGAACTGGCGCGCACCGACGTCGTGCGCGAACTCACTTTCACCGGCCGCATCTTCTCGGGCGAAGAGGCCGTGCGCCTGGGCCTGGCCACGCGCGTGGCCGTCGACCCGCTGGCCGAGGCGCTGCAGATGGCGCACGAGATCGCCGCCAAGAGCCCCGACGCCATCCGCGCCGGCAAGCGGCTGCTGAACGCGTCGCTCGCGCACAGCGCCGCCGAGCTGCTGATCGCCGAGTCGGTCGAGCAGCAGGCGCTGATCGGCAGCCCCAACCAGCGCGAGGCCGTGAAGGCCAACATCGAGCGGCGGGCGCCGCAGTTCAGCGCGCCGGCCTGAGTTTCTTCTTCTCGGTTTTTTCTTGCGTTCCTCGCGGTGCGGACAACCGCGAGGCGCAGCTGTTGGCGCGCCCGTTTCCGCCGGCCGAAGCGGCGGTCGCAACATTTCGTATGCCAAAAATCGTACACAAAGCGCGCCATCCGTGTCTTTGTGTAAGAATTAAGTAGTTGTTTTCCCGAGTAATTCGGCGGAATTGACCGCACTTTGTGTGCAGAAGGTCACGTCTTGCCGTATGCCCTCGGTCGGGAAAATGACTATCGGAGTCACACTCGAAAACAATTAATCAACTTTTGCTTTGGCTAGCGACGGCGTTCCGCATGTCGACGAATACGTTTTTTTGCAATCTCAGCGTGCCCATCCTCGTGGGCGAGGACCGCTACAAGTACGTCCCGATCGTGGGGGTGTTTCGCAGCATCCCCATCGAGCAGGTCGACGAGTGGGTGATGCACCCCGACGGCCGTCCGCGCAGCGATCGCGAACTCGCCGCCGAAGTGCTGGTCGAAATCCGCAAGCCGCTCGGCACCAGCGGCCACACGGCGCCGAACGCCTTCGACGTCGCCGACATCCTGCAGCTCGATCGCGCGGCGGCCATCGTGGTGTCGACCTTTCTCGCGGCGCTGCCGCGGGTCTGAACACCGCCTCGCGGCGTCTTCCTTTTTCTTCCCGTCTCAGCTCGCGATGGCGCCGACCGCCCAGTAGAAGGTCGGCCGCGCACCGTTGAGCAGGTGGTCGCCCACCACGCGTCCCTTGTAGATCGTCGGGTTGTGCGACGCCAGCGTGCGCGCATTGCGCCAGTGCCGGTCGAGCCGCCGGTCTTCCTGCAGCGCCGAGGCGCCGCCGATGTCGAACAGCCGCGTCCCCGCTTGAAGCACCGCGTCGACGATGCCGGCCTGCGCCTTGGCGGTGTTCAGCTCCACCTCGAACAGCAACTGCTCGGGCACGGCCTCGCCGCGCTGCAGGTGGCGATCGACCTCGCCCAGACCGCGCGCCACCGCTTGCACCGTCGACGCGGCCACGAAGGCCGTGCTCGCGAGCTGGCCGATCACCTGCTGCACCAGCGGGTCTTCGCGCGGCGTGGCGCCGCTGCCGTGGCTGTAGACGCGCTTGCGCGGCTGCACGAAGGCCACCGCATCGCGCACGATGGCGCGTGCGATGCCCGCCAGCGTCGCCAGGTGCGTGAGCTGGAAATGCGCGGTGAGCGGCGTGGGCTGGTCGCGCACGTACAGCAGCACGTGCTCGGGCTTCACGCGCACCTGGCGAAAGCGCGTCGTGCCCGAGGCACTCAGGCGCTGGCCGAAGCCGCGCCAGTCGTCGACACGTTCGACACCCGCGGCTTCCGCCGGCACGAGCGCGATCACGCGGTCGCTGCTGCCGTCGTCGTTCAGGCGCTGGGCCGCGACCGAGATCCAGTCGGCGTAGAGCGTGCCAGTGCTGTAGAACTTGTCGCCGTCCAGGCGCCATGTGTCGGCGCTCTGCACGTCGCGCGTGAGCGTGGTCTGCAGCGCGCCGAGCGCGCCTTCGCCGAGCTCGGTGGTGGCGTTGCCGAAGATCACGCCGTCGGCCGCCAGGCGCATCCAGGGGCCGTGCAGCGCAGGATCGATCTCGGCGAACAGGCGTTCGATGAAGCCGAAGTGCGCGCGAAGGATCTGTGGCAGGTTGGAGTCGGCCTCGCCGAGTTCGATCAGCAGGTCGTACAGCTGCTCGACCGAAGCGCCCAGGCCGCCGTGCGCGAGCGGCACGCGCAGTGCGCCGAAGCGGGCGGCCTTGAGCCAGGCCACCGGCGCGTAGGCCAGTTCGCGGTCGTTCTCGCGCTGCGCCGCGTGCTCGGCGATGCGCGCGAAGACGGGGCGGAAGCGCTCGGCGAGTTGCTGGGAAGAGGGTGCGAGCGTGGAAGGGCGGGCGGAGGCCGTGGGCGCGGCGGGGCGCGTCGGCGTGTCGTGGATGGATGCCATGGAGAGCCGGGCGGCCCCGAGGGCGCGCCGGAAAAAGAGCGATACAGGCGTGGGACTGTGCCCGCGCCATGCCGTCGCTGGGAAATACGCTTTTCGTGTTTTCTTATGCGCGGCGGGCGGGCTGCGCCGTCGCGTCAGAACTCGCCCTTGAGCCCCACGCGCACGCCCACCGATCCGCTCGACCCGCTGACCCCGGCGGAGAGCGCCAGCGGCATGTCCGTCGCGAGGCGGTGCACGACGCTGGCACCCATCGCGGAGTGGCCCTTGTAGTTCGCCAGCTGCGCGGCCCAGCTGGTCTTGCCGGGGGCGGACGGCATCGGCGCGTCGCCCATCGCCATCGCCGCGGCCACGCCCTTGGCTGCGAAGCTGCGCGCCTCGGACACCGCGGCTGCCGTCAACTGCTGTGCCTGCTGGAGGTTGACCGCGTCGGTGGGCAGCACGCCGGGCGCCACGTTGGCGATGCTGCGCGTCTGGCCGGTGGCGGCATTGCCCACCGACACCGAGTTGTCGCGCGCGGCCACGGAACCCTGGCCGAGGGCGACCGAGTTCGATCCCGCGGCCAGCGTGTTGGCGCCCAGCGCCACCGCGTTGTTGCCGGTGGCGACGGCGTCGTTGCCGACGGCGGTCGTCGGATCGGCCAGCGCCTTCGCGCCCGCGCCGATCGCCACCGAGCCTGCGTAGCGCGCCTGCGCCCCGTTGCCGATCGCCGTGGTGTTGTCGCCCTGGGCCGTGGCGTTGGTGCCCAGCGCCGTGGCGCCCGTGCCCGTGGCCTGCGTGCCGGTGCCGCAGGTCACATTGCCGCCGCTGAAGCTGCACAGGCCGTTGGACAGCGCCTGGTTCATGACGCCCTGCAAGGCGGCGATCTGCTGCATCGTGAAGGTGTTGGCCGTCGTCAGCGCGCCTTGCTGCACCTGCTGCAGCTGGCCGACGTTGGCGGCATCGGTGGCGGCGACGCCCGCGCGCACGTTGCTCAGCGTGGTGCCGGCGCCGCCGTTGGCGTTCAGCGCGACCTGGGCACCGCCCGCGCCGTACTGCACGGAGTTGTTCGCCACCCCCAGCGCCGTGTTGGCGGTGCTCTGGGCCGTGGCTGCTGCTGTGGTCGCGGTGTTGGCCGTGCCCTGGGCGGCCACCGCTGCGGCCTGCGCCGTGGCGGCGCCCGACTGCGCGCCCTGCGCGGTGCTCAGAGCGGTGTTGGCTGTGCTTTGCGCCGCGCCCGCGTCGGCCATGGCGGTGAGGGCCGTGCCATTGGCGGCCGAGGCCGTGGCCTGTGCGTTGGCCGCGCTCTGATGCACGGTGTACAGCTGGCCGCCGTTGACGGCATCGGTGCTGGTGGCGTTCACCGCGCCGGCGCTGACGTTGACCAGGCCGCGCGTCTGTCCCGCGCTGCCGAAAGACACGGTGTTGGCCGATGTGGCGACCGAGTTCGCGCCGATGGCCACGCTGCCGTTCGCACCGTTCACGACCCGGCTGCCGGAGCCGATCGCCACGCTGCCCGTGGCCTGCGCTGCCGCACCCGAGGCTGTGTCGCTCGCGCCGCCGATGGCCGTGCTGCCGTTGCCGGAGGCCTGGGCGCCCTGTTGGGTGCCCAAGGCGCTGCCGATGGCGACGGCGGCGTTGCCCGATGCCTGTGCGCCGCTGCCGCCCGACGGGGGGGAAAAGCCGCAGCAACCGCTAGCGCCGGTGCCTCCCGCGCCGAGCGCGATGGCCCCGCTGGTCGATGCCTGTGCGCCACGTCCTCCGGTGCCGCCCGTGCCGCCTGCGCTGCCCTCTCCACCGGTGCCTCCGCCTCCGATGGCCGTCGTGCCGCTTGCGGTGGCGCTGGCGCCGGCCCCTCCCGTGCCGCCGGTCCCGCCGGACGTTCCCACGCCACCATCGCCGCCCGCACCCAGCGCTGTCGCACCGTCGCCGGAGGTCGAGGCGGCACCTCCGCCGACACCGCCGAATCCACCCGACTGCACCGCGCCCACATTGCCCACGTTGCCGTGGACCAGGCCGGCCGCATGGACACTGCCGGCAACCAGCAAGGCCACGGCGGCCAAGTGCCGAAGGGCGCGGATGCGCGGCGGTTGTCCATGGACATCATGGATGTGGACGTGGATCGGCATGGACTCTTCCCCTGTGAAAGCAAACAAGACAAACGCGACGGAGTGTGTCTTTTTGCCCTCGAGGGAGCCATCACCGAAAACTGGTACGAGCCCTCGCCAGGGTGCTAGATCGCCTTGACCTCGAAGTAGGCTTCGTCCGTGTCGCCCAGGTCGCGAAAGCCCGCCGTGCGCGCAGCGTCGTAGGCCTTGACCCAGCGCGCGGCCAGCGCGAGTTCGCTCTTGGTGAGGTCGGTGTCGCTCGACTCGCTGGCGTTCTGGAAGGCGCGCATCGCCGGCAGCACGTCGGCGCCCAGCTGCTTTTCGAGTTCGCGCCGGAAGCGTTGCTCCGCGACCTTGACCGCGTCGGCCGACGAATGGGGGTAGTCGATCAGCTTGGCGGAAAAGGCGTCACGCGGCTCGTCCTCGGTGTCTTCGAGCGCGGCCGCAGCGGCGGCGGGCTCGTGGAAGTTGAAGAGGGGCGAGGGCGGCGTTGCCGGCCGGGGGAAGAAGAGTTCAGCTTGGGTCATGGTTCACCCACGCGTTGGACTGGGATGCGTTCTTCGGCATGTGGATTCCTTGAGAATACTGTTTAAATGTACAGTATTGAATCCAGAATTCAAATGACAGACGGCGCGCATCTGGCGCGTGGAACCCTCTGCTTTAATGGCGCCTTGCCGGGGGAGGGCCCAGGCTGTGTCACAGAGGAAGGCGACGTGCAGATGGATTGGATGACCGTCCTGGGGACCGTCGGAGTGATCGTCCTTCAGGGGCTGTCGTTCTGGTTTCTCTACTGGCTCTGGAAGAAGCTCCGTACGCCAAAGGCGCCCCGGGCGGGCGCTGCGCCCCTCGCGATCAAGGGGGGCGCGGTGCCCGTCGTGGCCACCTTCACCGGCCTGCGCGGACTGCCGTGGGTGGCGCTGGCGACCAACAGCCTGAACCCTGTCTTGCGCATCGAAAGCGAGCAACTCGTGTACCGCGTGCTGCGCCAGCGCGAGCGGCCTTTCGCGGACATCCGCCAGGTCGATGTGCGCGAGGCCTATGGCACCTTCAACCTGATCTTCGAGTTCCACGACGCGCGGCGGACCTTCGTGGCCAATGTGGGCACGGCGGCGCGCGGGGCGCAGGCGCTGGCGCTGCTGCCGCCGGGCGTGGCGTTGTCCGCGCGTGCACAGGCCGCTGTCGCCGACGGGCACTGATGGCCGCCATGTCCGCAGCCTTTTTCTCGATGGTGCCCTTGCTTGTCTACGGGCTCGTGGCCTGGTTCGTGGCCATGGTCGCCTTGCTCGTGCTGGGCCTTGTGTGGCTGGCGTTGGACTGGCCGGGCGCCGTGCCGCTGTCCAGGTTCGCGGCCTGGTTCGGCTTCCTCACGGATGCGGTCTTCAGTCTCCTGGGGGGCTTCGCCATGGGCGCCTTCGCCGTCTGGGACACGATCAAGAAGTCGCGAACCGCCATGACGGACCTGCCTTCGATGGCCGAGTACATCATCGTCCCGGTGGTGCTGGGGGTGCTGTCGCTGCTCATCATGAAGCACGGCTGGTACACCTTGACCACCAGGCTGCGTGGCAAGACACGCTGAAGGCGCAAGCGGCCAGGGTCGGCGTCCGCTGCCCGTGCCATTCTTTCAGCGACGACTCATTGCCAGGTGGTCCTTCCCTTGTTCTGACGGCCAGGGGCCAAGGGCCTCAACGGCCGGGTCCGAAATGATTCTGCGCAACGCACCGACGCCCGCCGGATTGCACGGCATTGCAGGCGTTCTCGGCGGCGGCGTATTGCTGTTGGCGCGTCTGGCGTTCCGCGGCGATCTGGGCGGGTGTCACGCCGGGCTCGGTGGGGCAGTTGGCGGCGATCATGTCCAGCACCGTCTTCGTCATGAACATCACTGTTTCCTGGCTGGCGGTGATCGAGGCATTGGGTGCGACCTTCGTCGCGATGACCGACTGCTTCATGGCTTCGCAGGTCTGGCTGGAAAGGCGCGTTCCGGCAGGGCGGCTGGCCGCGTTGGCCGTGCCCGCTGGCGACGAACCGCCACCCGCGTTCGTGCTGCCACCCGACTCACCCGTCATCTGCCGCGCCGTCGTGGCCGCCAGTGGATGGTCGGGGAAGCGGCTCATCAAGGTGCGCTGCACTTCGCGCGCGCGGGCGCGGTCGCCCTGGGCGTTCAGTTCGTCGGCGCGCGCGAACAGCTGTCCGGGGTTCATGTTTTGCAGGCTGGCCTGGAACTGCTGCTCGGCGCGTGCAGCCTCTTCGCGCTTGCGTTGCTTCTCGGCCTCTGCTGCGAGCCTGGTCTTCTCGGCGGCCTCGCGGGCGGTGGCCTCGCGCGCGGCCGGCAGATTGACCTCGGTGCGAACGCCGGCCACGTCGTACTGCGTGCCCACCGACAGCTTGCCGTTCTCGTAGCGGCCTTCTTCGGCCAGCGTGCCATCGGCGCGGTACTCACGCCCTTGTGTGCGCCAGTTGGTGCTCATGCTTCCTTCGAAACGTGTGCCGTCGGCGCGCGAGAAAGTACCCTGGAAGGACGCGTTCTT
Source organism: Variovorax sp. GW821-FHT09D07 (assembly GCF_059416345.1). Lineage (NCBI taxonomy): Bacteria > Pseudomonadati > Pseudomonadota > Betaproteobacteria > Burkholderiales > Comamonadaceae > Variovorax > Variovorax sp. GW821-FHT09D07. The sequence continues at coordinate 578,515 of NZ_JBWKOY010000001.1, read as the reverse complement.
GCTCCAGGTGCCTGACCGCGTCGATCCGTCCCTGAGCGCCTGCACGCCTTGTCCTTCGCGGTTGTCGCTGGCCACCTCTCCCACGTAGCGATTGCCATTGGGGGCGTACAGCATGTCGGCGGCACCATGCACGCGATTGGCGTTGAACTGTCCGCGCTGGATCTCGCCATCGGAAAAGATGCGTGTGCCGGTGCCGTCTGCCTTGCCGTCCTTGACTTGCCCGTAGTAGACCCAGGTCGTGTCACCGTTGCTCTTGCCCGACAGCATGTCGCCAATGCCCACCTCGCGCACGCGCGCCCCGATCTCCTGCGACAGGCGCTGCGGCTGCGCCAGGCCACCGAGCTTGCGCTCGTTCTCGCGGTCATCGCCGCCGAGCACTGCGGTGAACATCGCATCGGGCGTGACCTCCTTGCGGTAGAAGCCGAAGAAGTTGCGCGTGCCTTCGCCGATGGCCGTCTGCAGCCGCTCGAGGTAGCCCTTGGCGCGCGCGCAGGTCTTCTGCGCGCTCAGCACGAAACGGCAACCGATGTGGGCCGAGCAAAGGTCGGCCTGGGTGACCGTGGCTTCGTCCTTGAGCTCGAGGCAATTCGCGATCTCGGGATTGACCTGGGCCCGCGCTGTCATGGGGACCGCGAGCACACAGGCGCTGAGGACGAGTGCTGACAGGAAAGGGTGCGGAAGCCGGATCGCCTGCCTGGGGCGCTGGTGCCCTCTGTGCATGGAATTGGAAACGTGCGCTGGTTCTCGTGCGGTGGTCGCCATCGTCATGACGTTCTCCTCGGTCTTGTGATCGGCCGAATCTAGCGGAGCGATCTGCAAACCAAATACCGCTTTTGTGGGAGTCCACGGGAACCGGTGGGTCGGGTCGTTTGGCGGCGATACGAGAGGCGCATGCCGGCGCCGCGGTGGGGCGCAGGGCTTCCCGACATGCGATCAGGACGCGGACGACAGAGGGGAAATGGTGTCCGGAGGAGGTTGAAGGGGGCGCAACCAGGTCGTCACGTCGCCAGTGCGCCGTTCTTGATCGGCTGCGGGAAGTTGGTCGCTGGGCCGACGCCACAGAGCCTGAGCCGCCCTGAATTGCGCCCCGATCCTGGCTTCGGTCAGGGCCGAGGACCGTGCAATACTGGCGCGATGACTCGCATCGAAAAACTACTTGAGGGGATCGATCTTCAGGCTGCGGCGGGGATCGAGATCGGAGCACTGGACAAGCCCATCATTCCGCGGGAATCGCCCGGGGTGTTCTATGTTGACCACGTAGACACGCCAGCCTTGCGCGAGAAGTACGGCGACGATCCGCAGGTCAACGTGGACAACCTTGTTCATGTCGGTGGAGTCTGGGGCGAGAAGGGACTACCGGAGATCGCAGCCTCCGTGGCTCCCGTGGATTTCCTTGTCGCCTCGCACGTCATCGAGCATGTTCCCAACCTCATCGCTTGGCTGAAGGAAATCGAAGCGGTGCTGAAGCCCACGGGAAGCCTGCGCTTGGCGATCCCAGACAGGCGCTACACCTTCGACCTGCTGCGAACCGAAACCGTGCTGGCCGATGTCCTGTCCGCCTATCTCGTTGGCGCGCGTATCCCTCAGATCCGGCAGGTGATCGATGACGTGGCGAACGTTGCCGAGGTCGATACGTGGCACGTCTGGGACGGAACGCTCGACCGCTCGCGCCTGGCATTGCTGCATCCGCCGGCCGACATCGAGATGCTGGCGCGCGACGTGCTGGAGAACCAGACGTACCGTGATGTGCACTGCTGGGTGTTCACCCCGTCGTCGTTCGCCCAGCTCATGGGGCGGATGGCCGAACTGGGCTACCACTCATTCAAGTGCACTCGACATTTCCCGACCGAATACCACCAGAACGAATTCATCGTGCACGCCCAACCAGGTGCGAATGCCGCAGAGGCGGCCGCGAGCTGGCAAGCGATGTTCGTTGATGTGGAGTGCGATGCCGTGGAGAAGGCGGAGCCTGCAGCTCTGGAACGGGCAATGGCTTCGCGAGATGCCGAGATCGAGGCACTCCAGGCACAGGTGGCAAACCTGAAGGCAACCATCAAGGCCTTGAAGGATTCGAATTCCTGGAAGGTCACTGCGCCCATGCGTTCAGTCGTGCACGCCCTGCGGCGCGGTCGCTGATCTGGCGCTTACCACCAAGCAGGTACGGGAGCGACCAAGGGAAAGGGTGAGCAGGGGCGGCGGCCACCGTTGCTCGTGGCGCAAGAACGCCGGCTTCTACGGAGGAGAAATGGCTGTTTCCGACTCTTTGTGGGGGAACGCGGAGCCAAGAAATGGCCTGCCCGGAGGGGATCGAACCCCCGACAACCTGCTTAGAAGGCAGGTGCTCTATCCAACTGAGCTACGGGCAGATTCCGGTCGAGAAGCGAGGGCGGGAGCCTTCGGTCCTCGGGCCGCAAGCGGTGCGGCAACAGACCCGAAAAATCAACGGTCTGGACGCTTCTGCCTCTGACCGGGGAAGCGCGGATTCTACCTACATCCCTCCATGCACGACGCCTTCGGCGGCGGTCGTTGAGAGGGCGAAAGGGCGGGATCGGCGCGGGGCGACACCCTGGCGGTCTCGGCGGCCTGCTTCGACACGAGCTGCTTCTTGCCGCAGGTGCTGCACCGGTAGAACCTGAGGGCCGGCAGCATCCTCATCCAGGTTCGCCGCTCGATGCGGCGAAGGCCGGCCAGGCCGCAGGAACATCGGAGAAACAGATTCAGCAGCATCACAGAAGAGTTCAAACCGGGAAGGTGTCGACACTCTTTCCCCGACGCTGCTTCGCGGTTTGCTCAACCGTGAAGCACCCGCGTTCGATTCTGTGGGGGCGCAGGGCATGCAGCGAAAGGGCAACACGCGCAACAGATTGCTAAGGACGGCGTTTCGCCCGCCCGATGCCTCTGTGGATCGCCTGGGCTGAGAGGGTGTCAGACGTTTTCCGAGCGGTACTTCCAGACCGCGTCGTTCACCGCGCGTTCGGACGCCAGTTGCTTCTTTCCGCAGGCGCTGCATTGGTAGAAGCGCAGGCTCGAGAAGAGTCGCATCCATGGCCGGCGCTCGATGCGTGCGAGATGCCTGAGGCCGCAAGAACAGCGGGAAAAGTAATTCAGCATCGGAAAAGGGTCCAGGGGTGAGGGTTCTGTTGCGACGTCCATCCCTGACTCAGCTCTTCGGCTTTGTAAACGCGATTCCGCATACTTTGTAAACACGATCACGATTGGCTTGATTCTGCGTGAGCGCCGAGGGCCTCACGGGTAGTTCCTTAAGAAAAAGGTTGTCTTGATGGTGTAACAACAAGGCAGCGGCGTTGCCCGATGTACGGAAAACCGTGGGTCGTGCTACGAAACGTCTAAAGGGGCGTGAGATTCGCGGCGATCTCGACCGGCCCGGAAAAGAAAAAAGCCTGCAACGACTTTCGTCATTGCAGGCTTTCACTTTTCTTTTGGTCGGGGCGAAAGGATTCGAACCTTCGACCCTCTGGTCCCAAACCAGATGCGCTACCAGGCTGCGCTACACCCCGCCAAGCCTTCCATTCTAGCCCGAATAAGAGGCCACTCAGCGCTTCTCGTACTGTGTCTTGCCAAAAAGGATCTCGCGCGCCTTGTCATCGGTGATGGGGCGGCGCAGGTCGGCCAGCACTTTCACGCCGCGCTGCACGGCGGGGCGTGCGGCGATGCCGTCGAACCAGGCCTTCAGGTGCGGGTAGTCGGTGAGGGTGATGCCCTGGTTCTCCCAGCTGCGCAGCCACGGGAAGATGGCGATGTCGGCAATCGAATAGCTCGTGCCGGCGATGAACTTGTGCTTGGACAGCTGCCGGTCGATCACGCCGTACAGGCGCCGGGCCTCGTTGGTATAGCGGTCGACGGCATAGGCGATCTTCTCGGGCGCGTAGATGCGGAAGTGGTGCGCCTGGCCGAGCATCGGACCGACGCCGCCCATCTGGAACATGAGCCACTGCAGCACGTCGTAGCGTTCGCGGTCGCCCGTGGGCAGGAACTTGCCGGTCTTGCCCGCGAGGTACACGAGGATGGCGCCCGATTCGAACAGCGAGATCGGCTGGCCGTCCGGTCCGTCGGGGTCGGTGATGGCGGGGATCTTGTTGTTCGGGCTGATCTTCAGGAACTCGGGTGCGAACTGGTCGCCGGTGCCGATGTTCACCGAGTGCGCGTGGTACGGCAGGCCGCACTCCTCGAGCATGATGTGAATCTTGTGGCCGTTCGGCGTGGGCCAGGAATAGACCTCGATGGGCGATGCGGGCATGTCGCGGGCTCCGGAGTGAGAGGGTTGTGACGGGAGAACGGCAGCATATACACGCGCATCCGGACGCGTGCGGGTGCGGGCATTGGCCGTTCAGCCGCTGGTCACCCCACCTGCCGCTCGTGCGCGTTGCACCACATCCAGTGTTCGCCGGGCTCGATCGACTGGATCACCGGATGCCCTTCGGCCCGCGCATGTTTCGTGGCGTGGCGGTTCTTCGAGGAGTCGCAGCAGCCCACATGGCCGCAGTGCACGCACAGGCGCAGGTGCACCCAGCTGTCGCCAGTCTTCAGGCAGTCTTCGCAGCCGCGGGGTGTGTGCGGCTGCGCGAGGTCGGCGGGAACGTGTTCGCAGGCGTGGATGGGCATGGGCGTTTCAGGACAAGAAGAAAGGTTCAGGCCACGGCCGAGGCCGACGACAAATGCTGGTGAATGAGCGCCACCACCGCGGCGCCTTCGCCGATCGCGCCGCCCACGCGCTTGACCGAGCCCGAGCGCACATCGCCCACCGCGAACACGCCCGACACGCTCGATTCGAGCGCCGTGGCGGGGCGCGCGGGAAAGCCGCTGCTCGCGGCCGGGCCGGTCAGCACGAAGCCGTGCTTGTCGACCGACACGCCGCAGCCTTCGAGCCATGAGGTCTCGGGCTCCGCGCCGACGAACAGGAAGATGTTGCGTGCGGGGCAGTCGTGCTCCTGGCCCGAGGTGTGGCAGCGCCACGTGGCGCCGGTCAGGCCTTCTTCCGGCGCGCCGTGCAGCCGCACGAGTTCGGTGTGCGGTTGCAGCGAGATGTTGGGCGTGGCCTCGATGCGGTCGATGAGGTAGCGCGACATGCTGGCCGCCAGCGACGGCCCGCGCACCAGCACGTTGACCTTGGCCGCATGGCGCGACAGGAACACCGCCGCCTGACCGGCCGAGTTGCCGCCGCCCACCAGCGCCACCTCCTGCTGCGCGCAGATCTTGGCTTCGATGGCCGAGGCCCAGTACCAGATGCCACGGCCTTCGAATTCGGCCAGGCGCGGCACGCCGGGTCGGCGGTAGCGCGCGCCGCTCGCGATGACCACCGTGCGCGCGCTGATCGTGCGGCCGTCGGTGAGCTTCAGCGCCAGGCTGCCCAGCGCGTTCTCGCGCGAGCAGTCGAGCGCCGCGACCTGCGCCGGGATCAGCATCTCGACGCCGAACTTCTGCGCCTGCACGAACGCGCGGCCCGCCAGCGCCTGCCCCGAGATGCCGGTCGGAAAACCCAGGTAGTTCTCGATGCGCGCACTGGCGCCGGCTTGTCCGCCGAAGGCGCGGCAGTCGAGCACGATCACGCGCAGCCCTTCGGAGGCGGCATACACCGCGGTCGCGAGGCCGGCCGGCCCGGCGCCGACCACGGCCACGTCGTACAGCTCGTCGCGCGCCGCGGTGTCGACCATGCCGAGGCAGCGCGCCAGGCCTTCGTCGCTCGGGTTGACCAGCACCGAGCCGTCGGGGCACACGGCCAGCAGCTGGTCGGGGCCGTACTGGGCGAGCAGCGCGGCGGCATCGGCGTCGGCCGCCGCATCGACCAGGTGATAAGGATGGCCGTTGCGGCGCAGGAAGTTCTCCAGCCGCGCCATCTCGGGCGCATCGGGCCTCCCGATCAGCACCGGCCCGGCCGCGCCCGATTCGATCAGCGCCACGCGCCGCAGGATCAGCGCGCGGGTGATGCGCTCGCCCAGGTCGGCCTCGGCCACCAGCAGCGCCCGCAGGCGGTCCGGCGGCACGACCAGCGCCTCGACTTCTTCGTCCGCATGGCCGTCGACCAGGGCAGGGCGCCCGCTCAGCTGGCCGACCTCGGCGAGGAATTCGCCCGGCCCCTGGCGCGCGATCGGCACCACGTGGCCCAGGCCGTCGCGTTGCGTGACGGCGACCACGCCCTTGAGCAGAACGAACATGCCGGCGCCGGTCTCGCCGGCGGTGAACAGTCGCTCGCCGCGCGCAAAGCGCTGCACGCTGCCGAAGCTGGCGATGCGTGCCATCTCGGCGTCACTGAGGACAGGGAAAGTCTGGTGCAGGCGGCTGTTGGCGCCTGGTGCATCGGTGGCCATGGGGTCGAACTCCGTGTCGCGAATGCCCCGCATTAGACGCCGAAGCGGCGCCAAAGCGACGCTGACGCGCGATGTAACAACGTCATGTGTCTGCCACGCCGCTGACATGCCGGTTTCATTGCGCGTGTCCAGACTCGGTCAGCAGAAAGGGATTTCCCATGAAAGAACTGCCGAACCCGACGTTTCCGCTCTCGCAGCTCGGACTGCGCGCAGCCTTGTGGCCCGCACCCGCGGCCGGAACCCCCGCCGTTGCTGCTGCTGCCGCTGCCACCGTCGCCGCACTGGCCACCCGCACGTCGGTCCCCGAGGCGCCCCTGGCCGTCATCGTGCCGCCGGCCGCCGAAGCCAAGCCGGGCATCACGGTGAGCTGGGCGCGTCATCTGGATGACGTGCGCGCCGCGCAACGCCTGCGTCACGACGTGTTCGTCGGCGAGATGGGCGCACGCCTGACCACGCCGCTGGCCGGCCACGACATCGACCTGTTCGACGACTTCTGCGAACACCTGCTGGTGCGCGACGAGCTCACCGGCCAGGTCATCGGCACCTACCGCGTGCTGACCCCGGCGCAGGCGCGCCGCGTCGGCAGCACCTACAGCGACACCGAATTCGACCTGACCCGCCTGCGCGACCTGCGCGAGCGCATGGTCGAGCTGGGCCGCAGCTGCGTGCACGCCGAGCATCGCCAGGGCGGCGTGATCCTCGCGCTGTGGGGCGCGCTGGCCGGCTTCATGCATCGCAACAAGCTCGACACCATGATCGGCTGCGCAAGCATCCCGATGTCGCACAACGGCGTGACCAGCGGCGACGCGGCGGCCAGCATCTGGCGCCAGCTCTCGGCCAGCCACCTCGCGCCGATCCAGTACCAGGTGCAGCCGCGCCTGCCGCTGCCGGTCGAGCGGCTCGACAGCGCGCTCGACGTGGAACCGCCCGCGCTCATCAAGGGCTACCTGCGCCTGGGCGCCAAGGTGCTCGGCGCGCCGGCCTGGGACCCGGACTTCAATACCGCCGACCTGCCGATGCTGATGCGCATCGACGACCTGCCGGCGCGCTACCGCAAGCACTTCCTCGGCGCATGAAGCCGGCGGCCATCCGGCCCGACGCCGGGCCGCACGCTGCTTCGCTGTCGCCGAATGTGTCAGGTTCGCTCTCTGCGGGGCAGGGTGCGTCACGCGAATGTCATGGAACTGTCACGGACGAAGTTGACACTGTCATATTTCAGCCGTCGTGTTCTCCCGTGCCGCTTGCTCCAGAATCAGTGCCCATGCCCTCCCTCTCCGCTGACCCGTCGCGCGCCAGCGAAGCGTCTTCGTTCGCGTTGCTGGACCGCGACCACAGCATCCTCTCGTTCAACGAGCGCGTGCTCGACTGGGCCCACCGGCCCGAAGTGCCGCTGATCGAACGGCTGCGCTACCTGTGCATCGTGTCGTCGAACCTCGACGAGTTCTTCGAAGTCCGCGCCGCACCGCACCTGAGCGCGGGCAGTGCCGGCGATCGCAAGGGCACCTACACGGTCGAGTCTTTCGAACGCCTGTCCGAAGCGGCCCACACGCTCGTGGCGCGCCAGTACGCGCTGTACAACGACGAGCTGATGCCGACCTTTGCCACGCACGGCATCCACATCGTGTCGCACGGCGAACGCAACCCGGCCCAGCGCAAGTGGGTCAGCGAGTATTTCGAGCGCGAAGTGCGCCCGCTGCTGATCCCCGTGGGGCTCGACCCGGCGCATCCGTTCCCGCAGGTGGCGAACAAGTCGCTGAACTTCATCGTGCGCCTGGGCGGCAAGGACGCCTTCGGTCGCGAGAACCCGATCCAGATCGTCAAGCTGCCGCGCGTGCTGCCGCGCCTGATCAAGATGCCGGCCAAGGTGTCGGACGGCAAGACGCTGTTCGTGGCGCTGTCGAGCGTGGTGCGCGCCCACCTGGCCAGCATGTTCCCGGGGCGCGAGGTGGGCGATTTCTCGCAGTTCCGCGTCACGCGCCACTCCGACCTCGCGGTCGACGAGGAAGACGTCAAGAACCTGCGCACCGCGCTGCGCCAGGGCCTGCAGCACCGCCACTACGGCCAGGCCGTGCGGCTGGAGGTGTCGGCCAGCTGCGCCGAATCGCTCGCGAGCTTCCTGCTGGCGCAGTTCAACCTGCCGCCGCAGGCGCTGTACCGCGTGCACGGGCCGGTGAACCTGGCGCGGCTCACGCAGCTCATCGACCTGATTGGCGAGCCGCAGCTGCGCTTTCCTCCGTACGCGCCGTCGTTCCCCGTCACGCTGTCGCCCGCCCAGTCGTTCTTCGAGCGGCTGCAGCGCGGCGACGTGCTGATCCATCAGCCCTTCGAGAGCTTCGACGGCGTGCTCGCGTTCCTGCGCGAGTCGGTGCTCGACCCGCAGGTGCTGGCGATCAAGCAGACCATCTACCGCACCGGCGCCGATTCCGAGCTCATGGACCTGCTGCGCGAAGCCGTGCGCCGCGGCAAGGAAGTGACGGTGGTGGTCGAGTTGAAGGCGCGCTTCGACGAAGAGGCCAACATCAACTGGGCCGAAATGCTCGAGTCGATCGGCGCACAGGTGGTGTACGGCGTGGTGGGCCTCAAGACCCACGCCAAGATGCTGCTGGTGACGCGCCGCGAGGGCAAGCAGCTACGCCGCTACGGCCATCTTTCCACCGGCAACTACAACCCGCGCACCGCGCGCCTGTACACCGACATCAGCCACCTCACGGCCGATCCGCTGCTCACGGCCGACATGGAGGCCGTGTTCGTCCACCTGGCGAGCCAGAGCCGCCTGCCCAAGCTCAACCGCATGTGGCTCGCGCCCTTCGACCTGCACAAGAACCTGGTCGCGCGCATCGATGCGCTCGGACAGGCCGCCGCCAGCGGCGAGCCCACGCGCATCGTCGCCAAGATGAACGCGTTGACCGACGAGGAGATCATCGGCGCGCTCATCCGCGCGGGGCAGAAGGGCGTGAAGATCGACCTCATCGTGCGCGGCGCCTGCACGCTGCCGGCGCAGGTGCCGGGGCTCACCGACAACGTGCGCGTGCGCTCGGTGATCGGGCGTTTCCTCGAGCATTCGCGCGTGTTCTATTTCCGCCACGGCGAGGACGAGTCGCTGTACCTGTCGAGCGCCGACTGGATGAACCGCAACATGATGCGGCGCATCGAGCTGGCTTGGCCCGTGACCGACCCCAACCTGCGCCAGCACCTCATCGACGAGTGCCTGGTGGCTTACCTGCACGATGGGCGCGACGCCTGGGACCTGGGCGGCGACGGCATCTACCGGCGTGTCGACCATGACACGCACCCCGGCGAGGCGGGTGCGTCCCCCGCGATCGAAGCGCATGGCGCCCAGGCCGCCTTGATGGGCCGCTATGCATCACGAGGAAACCACCGTGATGCGTCCGGCAATTGAAATTGAAGAAGAAGTTCGAAAGACGATGAGCATGGACTTGATCTTCTGGCGTCACGCCGAAGCCGAGGACTGGACCGAAGGGTGTGACGACATGCAGCGCTCGCTCACCCCGCGCGGCGAAAAGCAGGCCAAGCGCATGGCCACCTGGCTCGACCGGCAGCTGCCCGACGGCACGCGCATCGTGTGCAGCCCGGCGCGCCGCTGCGAGCAGACCGCGCTCGCGCTGGGCCGCAAGTACAAGCTGCGCTCCGAGCTGTCGCCCGACACCACCCCCGACGCACTGCTGGCCGCCACGGGCTGGCCCAACGGCAAGTCGGTGGTGCTGGTGATCGGCCACCAGCCCTCGCTGGGCCAGGCCATCTCGATGCTGCTCGGCCTGAAGCAGGACAGCTGCCCGGTGCGCAAGGGCTCGCTGTGGTGGATCCGCACCCGCGAGCGCGACGGCGACGTGCAGACCGTCGTCGTGACGGTGCAGGCGCCCGAGCTTCTCTAGCTGCTACAGCGGTCCTCCGCTGCGAATACCCCTGCCTGGCGCTTGCGGACAGGCGCTTTGTCACGGTTGTGGGCAGAGGTGGCAGGGCGCTTGTCTCCCGGAAAAAGGGGCGAAGCACTCATGCGCGCGCGCGGCGCAATTTCTACAGTGTGACTCCACGGCAGCGTGCTTTTGACGCCGATGCGGGAAAGAGGCGGTGCCGGTCGACCACATCACTGGGGAAGACGCATGAAACCGCTCAACACACTGCCAGGAAGCTTCTTGAACATGCTGCGTGCAGACGCGGACGTGCGGTTGAAGGCGCTGTTTTTTCTGCTGGTTGCCGCAGCCCTGCTGTCGGGGTGTGCGACGAACACCGCCGCGCCTGTGCCACCGACCCGTCACGATGTCGCCCGGTCGATCGAGAAGGTCGAGCTCATCTACAACCAGGAAGACCAACTGATCGTCACGGATGGCGGCGGGTCGGGGCTGACGGGCTTCGCAGGGTTTCTGGGACCCCTCGCTGCACTGGTGGCCATCTCCGTCGATACCAACAGCCGACTGACGATGGCCGCCCGGACCGACCAGCGCAGCAAGGAGTTCACGGCCGCAGTGAAGAACAGCGGAGTGACCATGGGGCTCAACAGGCAGTTCGCAGAGCGACTGGCGGCGCGCCTGCGGGACAGTGGCCGCGAGGTGAAGCTGACGCCTTTCTTCCGCGCGACCGGAGAGCACGCGCAGATGCAGGTGCAGGAACTCCAGCCCACGCCCGGCTACAGCACATTGATCTTGCGGATCACGACGTCCTATGGCGCGGCCGATGCGACATCGAGCTTCAAGCCGTACGTCTGGGTGGAGCAGTTGCTGAGGGACGAGAAGCAGTCCGTCGTGGGCCAGACCTTGCAGGTCGCCGACGTGAGCGAGCCGACCTATCTCCTGTACGACGGCCTGCTCAAGGACACCGCAGGCGCTCGCGAAGGGTTGAAGCGCGGGCTCGACCAGATCGTGCAGCCGGCCTATGTCAGCCTGTTCGGGGAAGACGAGCCGCGCAAGGCCAGCGCTGCAGCAGTCACGCAGACGGCCGGCATCGACACGAAGTGAAACGGCTCAGGCGCCGCTGAGTTCCACGCGCCAGTTGCCGGTCTTTTGCCAGGCCAGCACTTCCTCGCGCAGCAGGTGCGCCGACTGCGGGTACATCTCGGCCCAGTCGGGCGCGCAGGCGATCGTGAAGGCCCTGGCACCGAGTGCCGCGAGGTTCAGCGCCTGCGGCTCGGGGTCGCGGCGCGCGTGGCACAGGATCACGGCCAGGCGCAGTGCCAGCAGCTGCATCACGAAGGTCTCGTCGTCCAGCGAGGCTTCGAGCTTGCGCAGCTTGCCGCGCTGGCCCAGCACCAACTGGCCGAGGGCGTGCAGTTCGTTCACTGCAAAGCCGGGCGCGTCGGTGTTGTCGAGGATGTAGGCGCCGTGCTTGTGATAGTCGCTGTGCGACACCAGCGCGCCGATCTCGTGCAACTGCGCGGCCCAGCCGAGCTTGCGCAGTGCGCGCCCGGCGCGGCTCGAGGTGCTGCCGCCGCGCGCGGCGGGGGCGAGCTGCACGAACAGTGCGGCGGCGGTGTCGCTCACGCGCTTGGCCTGCGCCGGGTCGACCGCGAAGCGGGTGGCGAGCCGCGCCACGGTGGCGCTGCGCATGTCGGCCACGCTCTCGTCGCGTTCGAGCAACTCGTAGAGCACGCCGTGGCGCAGGGCGCCCTGGGCGACCTTCATTTCCTGGATGTCGAGCAGGTCGAACACCGCGCGCAGCACGCTCAGGCCGCCGCCGATCACGGCCTTGCGGTCTTCGCGCATGCCGTCGATGCGCAGCTTGTCGATGCTGCCGGCCTTGAGCAGGCGGTCGAGCAGCCAGTCGAGGCCCTCGCGCGTGACCAGGCCGGCCTCGCCGCCGGCTGCGGCGAGCACGTCGCCCACCGCGCCGATGGTGCCGGAGGCGCCGTAGGCCACGTCCCACTGGTCGCGCGTGTAGCTGGAGAGCGCGTCGTCCAGCACGGCCTTGGCCGCGACTTCGGCGGCGCGGAAGGCGGGGGCGGTGAACTGGCCTTCGCCGAAATGCTTCATCGACCAGGCGACGCTGCCCACGCGGTACGACTCCATGCGCTCGGCCTCGAGGGCGTGGCCGATGATCATTTCGGTGGAGCGCCCGCCGATGTCGATGACGAGGCGGCGTTCCTGGTCGGAGGCGTCGGTGTGCGGCAGGTGGTGGGCCACGCCCTGGTAGATCAGGCGGGCTTCTTCCCGGCCCGGGATCACGTCGATGCCGAAGCCCAGGATGGTGCGCGCGCGCAACAGGAACTCTTCGCGGTTGCGCGCTTCGCGCAAGGTCTGGGTGGCCACGGCGCGCACCTGCGAGCGCTTGAAGCCGGCCAGCCGCTCGCCGAAGCGGGCGAGGGCGTCCCAGCCGCGCTGCATGGCTTCGGTCGTGAGGTTGCGGGCGCTGTCCAGGCCATTGCCCTGGCGCACGGTTTCCTTGAGGTACTCGGTGCGGTGGATCTGTCCGTGGTCGACCTGGCCGATTTCCAGCCTGAAGCTGTTCGAGCCGAGATCGACCGCTGCGAGGCGGGTGCCGTTTTGCATTTTTTAGTGAAGAGGGCGGTTCTCTGATCGTAGCGCCGTGACAGCAGGCGCCGCCTCCCAAGTCACGTCACGGCGAGGGCTGGAGGTTAGGCGGGGTGAATGACGGTTGTGTGACAGCGTCACACACAGCAGGGGTGGCGCAGCGGCATTTTCCCTCGACAGAAGGGGTGTCACATCGATGTCACAAAAGCTTTTTAGAGTCCGTTCGAGCCCCCAAAGGGACTACTTCTTACTTCTCAAGGAAGCTTTATGAAAACGACGTTCAAATTTGCAACCGCCGGCCTCGTGACCGCGCTGTTCTCCATTTCCGCCTTCGCGCAAGACGTGACCGGCGCCGGCGCCAGCTTCCCCGCACCGCTGTACGCCAAGTGGGCTTCCGACTTCAACAAGGCCACCGGCGTCAAGATCAACTACCAGTCGGTCGGCTCGGGTGCCGGCCTGAAGCAGATCGAAGCCAAGACGGTCGACTTCGGCGCCTCGGACGCTCCCCTGAAGGACGACGAGCTGCAAGCCAAGGGCCTGATGCAGTTCCCCACCGTCATCGGCGGCGTGATCCCCGTGGTGAACATCCCCGGTATCAAGCCGGGCGAGCTGAAGCTCAACGGCCAGGTGCTGGGCGACATCTACCTGGGCAAGATCACCAAGTGGAACGACCCCGCCATCAAGGCGCTGAACGGTTCGCTGGCCCTGCCTGACGCCGCCATCGCCCCGGTTCGCCGCGCCGACGGTTCGGGCACCAGCTTCCTGTTCACCAACTACCTGAGCAAGGTCAACGCCGAGTGGAAGAGCAAGGTCGGCGAAGGCACGGCCGTGAACTGGCCCACCGGCGCGGGTGGCAAGGGCAATGAAGGCGTCGCCGCTTTCGTGAACCGCCTGCCCAACTCGATCGGCTACGTCGAGTACGCCTACGTCAAGCAGAACAAGATGACCTACGCCCAGCTGCAGAACGCCGCCGGCACGTTCGTCTCGCCCGACGACAGCGCCTTCAAGGCCGCCGCCGCCGGTGCCGACTGGAACAAGAGCTTCTACCAGGTGCTGACCAACCAGGCCGGCAAGGATTCGTGGCCCATCACCGGCGCCACCTTCATCCTGATGCACAAGGTGCAGGACAAGCCCGCCAGCGCCACCACCGTGCTGAAGTTCTTCGACTGGGCCTACAAGGGCGGCGACAAGACGGCTGACGAACTCGACTACGTGCCGATGCCCGACGCCGTGAAGGCCACCATTGCCAAGGCATGGGGTGAAGTGAAGGACGCATCGGGCAAGCCGGTCGCGTTCAAGTAAGAAGCAACCCTTCATCCACCCTCCAGGACGGCGCGCCCATGAGCAACTCTTCGCTCCAGGACGCGCCGCTTTCGTCTTTGCCGGAGCGACCCGTGTCATCCACCTTCCCCGCTGCTGCCGCCTCCCTCGACCTCGCGGCCGAGCGCGCGCGCACCTCCGCCGCTCCTCCGCCGCCCGTCAAGGCGGCACGTTCCGGCCCCATGGCCGACCGCCTCTTCGGCTGGGCCGCCAAGGGCGCCGCGCTGCTGACGCTCGCGATGCTGATCGGCATCCTGCTGTCGCTCGTCGCCGGCGCCTGGCCCGCCATTTCGAAGTACGGCCTCGGCTTCCTCACGAGCAGCGTGTGGGACCCGGTGAAGGACGAGTACGGCGGCCTCGTGATGATCTACGGCACGCTGGCCACCTCGTTCATCGCACTGGTGATCGCCGTGCCGGTGAGCTTCGGCATCGCGCTGTTCCTGACCGAACTCTCGCCCAACTGGCTCAAGCGCCCGTTGGGCACCGCCATTGAACTGCTGGCTGCCGTGCCGTCCATCGTGTACGGCATGTGGGGCCTGCTCGTCTTCGGCCCCATTCTTTCCACCTGGGTGCAGCAGCCGCTGCAGAAGCTGCTGGCCGGCGTGCCGTACCTCGGTGCCCTGGTGTCCGGCCCGCCCGTGGGCATCGGCATTCTGTCGGCCGGCATCATCCTGGCGATCATGATCATTCCGTTCATCGCCTCGGTGATGCGCGATGTGTTCGAAGTGACGCCCGCGCTGCTCAAGGAGTCGGCCTACGGCCTGGGCTCCACCACCTGGGAAGTCGTCTCCAAGGTCGTGCTGCCCTATACCAAGGCCGGCGTGATCGGCGGCATCATGCTCGGCCTGGGCCGCGCACTGGGCGAGACCATGGCCGTCACCTTCGTGATCGGCAACATGAACCAGCTCAACTCCCTGTCGGTGTTCGAGGCCGCCAACAGCATCACCTCGGCCCTCGCCAATGAATTCGCCGAAGCCGGCGCGGGCCTGCACCAGGCCGCGCTGATGTACCTCGGCCTCGTGCTGTTCTTCATCACCTTCGTCGTGCTGTCGCTCTCGAAGATGCTGCTGGCCCAGATGAAGAAGAGCGAAGGAACCAAGTCGTGAGCACCGCGCAAAACCTGATCAACGCCAAGACCCTGGCAGAGACGCGCCAGGCGAAGTTCGCCGCGCGCAACCGCGTCAACAAGATCGCCCTCACGCTGTCGCTCGCCGCGATGGCGTTCGGCGTGTTCTGGCTCGTGTGGATCCTGTGGGAAACGCTGCGCCAGGGCGTGGGCGGCCTGGCGCTGGCCACCTTCACCGAGATGACGCCGCCGCCGAACGAGGCGGGCGGCATCGCCAACGCCATCTTCGGCTCGTTCGTGATGGTGATGCTGGCGACCTTCGTGGGCACGCCCATCGGCATCATGGCCGGCATCTACCTGGCCGAGTACAACCCCAAGGGCTTGCTGGCCTCGATCACGCGCTTCGTCAACGACATCCTGCTGTCGGCACCCTCGATCGTGATCGGCCTGTTCGTCTACGCCGTGGTGGTGGCCTACTTCAAGACCTTCTCGGGCCTGGCCGGCGCACTGTCGCTGGCGCTCATCGTGATTCCGGTGGTGATCCGCACCACCGAGAACATGCTGCAGCTGGTGCCGCCGGGCCTGCGTGAAGCGGCCTACGCACTGGGCACGCCGAAGTGGAAGGTCATTCTCAGCATCACGCTGCGCGCCGCGCGCGCCGGTGTGGTCACAGGTGTGCTGCTGGCCGTGGCCCGCATCGCCGGCGAAACCGCGCCGCTGCTTTTCACCGCGCTGAACAACCAGTTCTGGACCGCCGACGTGAGCCAGCCGATGGCCAGCCTGCCGGTCACGATCTTCAAGTTCGCCATGAGCCCGTACGAGAACTGGCAACAACTGGCCTGGGCCGGTGTGTTCCTGATCACCGTCGCCGTGCTTGCCCTCAACATCCTGGCGCGCGTGCTGACGCGCAACAAACACTAAATCAAGAAGGCGCCAACATGCCAAACACCGTCGCACAACAACAACCGTCGCGCTCGAAGATCTCGGTCAAGGACCTGAACTTCTACTACGGCAAGTTCCACGCGCTCAAGGGCATCAACCTCGAGATCCCCGAGAACAAGGTCACGGCCTTCATCGGCCCGTCGGGCTGCGGCAAGTCGACCCTGCTGCGCACCTTCAACCGCATGTTCGAGCTGTACCCCGAGCAGCGCGCCGAAGGCACCATTGCGCTGGACGGCGAGAACCTGCTCACGTCCAAGCAGGACGTGGCGCTGATCCGCGCCAAGGTCGGCATGGTGTTCCAGAAGCCCACGCCGTTCCCGATGTCGATCTACGACAACATCGCCTTCGGCGTGAAGCTGTTCGAAAATCTGTCGGCCAGCGAAATGGACGACCGCGTCGAGTGGGCCCTGAAGAAGGCCGCCCTGTGGACCGAAGTGCGCGACAAGCTGCAGCAAAGCGGCTCGGGCCTCTCCGGCGGCCAGCAGCAGCGCCTGTGCATTGCGCGCGGCATCGCGATCAAGCCCGAAGTGCTGCTGCTCGACGAACCCTGCTCCGCACTCGACCCGATCTCGACCGCGAAGATCGAGGAGTTGATCGCCGAGCTGAAAAACGAGTACACCGTGGTCATCGTGACCCACAACATGCAGCAGGCCGCCCGCTGCAGCGACTACACCGCCTACATGTACCTCGGCGACCTGATCGAGTTCGGTGCCACCGAACAGATGTTCTTCAAGCCGCAGCGCAAGGAGACCGAGGACTACATCACCGGCCGCTTCGGTTGAGTTGAAGTCAAAGGAAACAACACCATGACCGAGAAACACCTTTCCAGCCAGTTCGACAGCGAACTCAACGGCGTCTCGTCGCGCGTGATGGAGCTCGGCGGCATGGTCGAGTCGCAGATCCACCAGGCCGTGTACGCCCTGCTGCAGTTCGACGCCGAAGCCGCCGACCGCGTGATGGAGACCGAGCACCGCGTCAACGCGATGGAGATCGAGATCGACCGCGAGCTGTCGTCGATCATCGCCCGTCGCCAGCCCACGGCACGCGACCTGCGCCTCTTGATCGCCATCAGCAAGACCACCGCCAACCTGGAGCGCGTGGGCGACGAGGCCAACAAGATCGCACGCATGGTCAAGTCGATCATCGAGAGCGGATCGGCCCGCCAGCTGCCCACCACCGAGCTGCGCATTGCCGCCGACCTGGCCTCGAACCTGCTGCGCACCGCGCTGGACGCCTTCGCGCGCCTGGACACGGCCGCCGCGCTGTCGATCCTCAAGGACGACGACCTCATCGACAAGGAGTTCGACGGCTTCGTGCGCAAGCTGGTCACCTACATGATGGAAGACCCGCGCACCATCTCCGCCAGCCTGGACCTGCTGTTCCTGGCCAAGGCCATCGAACGCATCGGCGACCACGCCAAGAACATCGCCGAGTTCATCATCTACATCGTCAAGGGCGCCGATGTGCGGCACACTTCGATGGAGGAAATCGAGTCGGCATTGCAGTGACGACCGTCGCCGCAAAGACTCCCCATAACGCATGAAGAAACCAAGAGTCCTGATCGTCGAAGACGAATCCTCGATCGCCGAGCTGATCGCCGTCAACCTGCGCCACAACGGCTTCGAGCCGATCTGGTCCGAAGACGGTGCCGCCGCCCAGCGTGAAATCGACGCCTTCCTGCCGGACCTGATCCTGCTCGACTGGATGCTGCCGGGCCAGAGCGGCCTGCAGCTTGCGCGCCAGTGGCGCAAAGACCCGCGCACCAAGGCCATCCCGATCCTGATGCTCACGGCGCGCGGCGACGAGCCCGACAAGGTGGCCGGCCTCGATGCCGGTGCCGACGACTACATCACCAAGCCGTTCTCCACCCAGGAAATGCTGGCGCGCATCCGCGCCGTGCTGCGCCGCCGCGCGCCCGAGGTGGTGACCGAGCGCGTCGAGATCGGCGAACTGGCCCTCGACACCTCCACCCACCGCGTGACGTGGCAGGGCGGGGCGCTGAAGGTCGGCCCGACCGAGTTCAAGCTGCTGGCTTACCTGATGCAGCATGCCGAGCGCGTGCACAGCCGCGCGCAGCTGCTGGACAAGGTGTGGGGCGACCACGTCTACATCGAGGAACGCACGGTCGACGTGCACGTCAAGCGCCTGCGCGAGTCGCTGGGCGTGGCCGCGCCGATGGTGGAAACCGTTCGCGGAGCGGGTTACCGGCTGACGGCCCAAGTCACGGTGTGAGCAGCGCCGTGAGCCTCGGCGGCGGGCGCGGATAATCGCCCGCCATGCCTTTCCGTATTGCTACTTTTTTAATAGCGTCCCTCGTAATTGCGGCGGGCGCTGTCGGCCTTTTTGGCTGGAAGTACGGCTGGCTGGGTGCCTGGCTGGGCGCGGTGCTCTGGCTGGGCTTCGATGCCTGGCGCGCCGAACGCCTGCTGCGCGTGCTGCGCAACGACGCGGCCGGGCTGCCGTCGCGCGGGCCGGGCGTGTGGGGTGAGCTCTCGGAGCGCATCCGCAAGCTGCTGCGCGAGCGCGAACAACAGACCCGGCAGGCCGAAGACCGGCTGCAGGAGTTCCTGGCCGCCATCCAGGCGTCGCCCAACGGCGTGGTGCTGCTCGACGAGCAGGGCCGCATCGAGTGGTGCAACCAGACGGCGGCGGGCCAGTTCGGCATCGATGCCGAGCGCGACCTGCTGCAGCACCTGGCGAACCTCGTGCGCGACCCGGCGTTCGTGGCCTACCTGGCCTCGTGGAACTACAGCCGCGACGTCGTCATCGATGCACCCGGCCTCGTGCATGCACAGCATCGCGGCCATCCGGTGCGGCTGTCGGTGCAGGTGCATCCCTACGCCGGCAATCGG
Source organism: Variovorax sp. GW821-FHT09D07 (assembly GCF_059416345.1). NCBI lineage: Bacteria > Pseudomonadati > Pseudomonadota > Betaproteobacteria > Burkholderiales > Comamonadaceae > Variovorax > Variovorax sp. GW821-FHT09D07. The sequence continues at coordinate 559,527 of NZ_JBWKOY010000001.1, read as the reverse complement.
CGCATGCTGCTCACGCGCGACATCACGGCGCTCGAGCAGGCCGAGGCGATGCGGCGCGACTTCGTGGCCAACGTGTCGCACGAGATCCGCACGCCGCTCACGGTGCTGGCGGGCTTTGTCGAGACGCTGCAGAACCTGCCGCTGGATGCCGACGAGCGCACGCGCTACCTGTCGCTGATGGGGCAGCAGTCGCATCGCATGGAAACGCTGGTGAACGACCTGCTGACGCTGTCGCGGCTGGAAGGCAGCGCGGCGCCGTCGGGCAACCAGTGGGTGCGCATGCGCGCGCTGCTGGCGCAGTGCGAAGACGAGGGGCGCGGCCTGTCGGGCCGGCTCACGCCGCAGGGACACCGGCTCACGTTCACGTCCGAGGCCGAGTCCGAGCTGTCGGGCGCGCCGACCGAGCTGCAGAGCGCGATGTCGAACCTCGTGAGCAACGCCATCCGTTACACACCCGGCGGCGGCGAGGTGGTCGTGACCTGGCGGGTACTGCCCGACGGGCGCGGCGAATACGCCGTGCGCGACACGGGCCCGGGCATTGCCGCCGAGCACATTCCGCGGCTCACCGAGCGCTTCTATCGCATCGACCGCAGCCGCTCGCGCGAGACCGGCGGCACGGGACTGGGGTTGGCGATCGTGAAGCACATCGCGCAGCGCCACGGCACCGAGTTGCGCATCGAGAGCACGGTGGGCAAGGGCAGCCGCTTCGCGCTGCTGTTCCCGGCGACACGCGTGCGCGAAGCGCGCGTGATGAGCAAGTAAGCGGGCCGCGTGGCCTTCAGCGGGCCCGCGCCTTCATCGTCCAGCGCAGCAGCGCCACGAACAACAACGCGGTGAGCGCCAGCGCTGCGGCGCTCATGAGCCAGAACGCCAGCGGCGACTGCATGGCCGGCCATGGCCCCAGGCCGCGGTAGGCCAGCAGGTAGCTGCCGCCCAGGCCCATGCCCCAGAGCATCGCGCAGTAGATGACCAGCGGCGCCAGCGTCACGCGGTAGCAGCGCAGCACGAAGACGCACAGCGTCTGGAACGCATCGGCGATGTGATACAGCGCCACCGTGGTCAGCAGCGCCGCTGCCATCGCGATCACGGCCGGGTTGTCGGAGTACACGTTGGCGAGCTGCGTGCGGAACACGGCCATCGCGCTGGCATAGAGCAGGGCGAACAGCGCGGTGAGCTCGAAGCCCAGCCGGCAGGCATGGCGTGCCCGGGCGGTGTCGCCGGCGCCAAGCCAGAAGCTCACGCGTGCGCTCGTCGCGATGGCGAGCGACAGCGGCGTCATGTAGGCCACGGCCAGCAGGTTCGAGGCGATCTGGTGCGCGGCCGCTGCAGCGGTGCCCAGGCGCGCGATGAAGAGCGCCATCAGCGTGAACGACGTCACTTCCACCAGCACCGCGAGGCCACCGGGCACGCCCAGCCGCGCGAACAGGCGGATCTGGCGCCAGTCGGGCGCCTCGATGCGCTCCCACAGCTGGTAGCCGCGGTAGAACGCGCCGTGGCGCAGCAGCCAGACCGCGCAGCCCAGCATGGCCCAGTTCACGCACAGCGTGGCCCAGGCGCAGCCCACCAGCCCCATCGCCGGCAGGCCGGCGCCGCCGAAGGTGAACCAGACCGACAGCGGCAGCTTCACGAGCAGCGAGGCCAGTTGCAGCCAGGTCACGAGCTTGGGCTTGCCCAAGCTCTGGTTCAGTGTGCTGAAGAGACGAAAGAGCAGGGCGGGCGCCAGCGCAAAGGCCAGCACCGCGAGGTAGGCCTCGACCTCGCCGCGCATGTCGGCGGGCACCTGCGTCCAGCGCAGCGCGGCGCCGGGCAGCAGCAGCACGGTCATGCCGACCACGACGGCGATGGCTGCGAGGTAGAGCGACTGGCGCACCGAGCGGCCGATCTCGCTGCCCCGGTTGGCGCCGTGCAGTTCGGCCCACACCGGCAGCAGCGCCTGCAGCACGCCCATCAGCGAGACATACACGCTGACGAAGATGGCGGCGCCCACCGACAGCGCGGCCAGCGCGCCTTCGGAATAACGGCCCGCGATGATGGTGTCGGCCACGCCGAAGGCCATCACGGCCAGCTGGCCGATCAGCACCGTGCCGGCGTGCCGTGCGATGAGTCCGCGTTCGTTCCCGTGCGTGCTGCTGCTCACGGGTCAGCGCACGATCTTTTCGTAGAGCAGCAGGTCGTCCGCAGGGCTGCTGGGGCGGCGCAGCGTGCCGCTGAAGCGCCACTGTTCCAGCGGGATGATGGTGTGCAGCCGCTCGATGGTGTCGGGGCTCACGAGCAGCCACGGGCAGTCGTTGCCCAGCAGCAGCGGCTGCAGGTTGAGGTTGCCGTGGTGGCGCAGCGCCGCGACGTGCGGCCGGCTCAGCGCCAGCTCGGCGACGCAGCGCGGATGGCCGATGCGCTCGGTCACGGCGCGCACCTGCGGGACGTAGCTGCGCGCGTAGTCGATGGATGGCAGCCACAGCGTCATCAGCAGCATCCAGCACAGCGCGGTGCCGCCGGCCGGCAGCACCAGCGTCTTCCAGAGTGCGGCGCGATGGCGCCCGGTGCGCCAGCGCACCAGCCAGCACCAGGCCAGCGTGGCGGCCAGGGCGAGCACGAAGGCCACCGGCGAGAACTCGGCCACGAAGCCCGGCACCAGCCGCGCCACGCTGGCGGCCGGCTTGCGCGGCGCGCCGGTCAGCATGGCGATCCAATACATCCAGCCGAGCACGGCCAGGCCGCTGAAGAACAGCACGTTGAACCAGTCGATCAGCGCTGCCGCGCTGCGCCGGAAGGTCGGCAGCGCAAAGGCCGCCAGCGTGGCGAAGGCGGGCAGGGCCAGCAGCAGGGAGCGGTCGGAGAAGTCGGTGGTCCAGGTGGCGGCCAGCGGTACCAGCGCGAACCACAGCGGCAGCGCGACGTGGCGCTCGAGCCACTGGCGGCGCCAGCGCCAGAGCGTCCAGATGGCGAGCGGCCAGACCGGCCAGGTGAACCACAGCAGCAGCTTGGCCTGGCTGCGCACGTCGGACAGCAGCGAGTGGCCCAGCGTGATCTTCCATTGCGCCAGGCCCAGGCCGAAGACCAGCGCGGCGGCCAGCACGGTGATGCCGACCATCGTCAGCAGCGCGCCCAGCGTGAAGCCGGGGCTCTCGTCGTCGCTGTAGCCTTCTGCTGCACGGGTGGCGCGCTGGCGGCGTTCGTAGACCATGTACACGGCGCTGCCGATCGCCAGCGCGAGGCCGACCGTCGGCCCGCCGCTCAGTGTCATGCCGAGGGTGCCGACCGCGAGCGCGATCACCGGGCCGACGCGGCGGTAGGGCAGTGCGGCCACGCCGTAGAACAGGTGCGAGGCGAAGTACAGCTGCGCCAGCGCGGGTGTGGTTTCATGCCCCAGCTGGGCCAGGCCCAGCGAAGCGATCAGTGCCAGCAGGCCGCCATCGGCGATGGCGCGGGCGTAGTCGGTGGGACGCGCTTCGCCACCGAAGGCAAAGGCCACGGGCTGGGCGCGTGGCGTGCGGGCGAGGTAATAGACGGCGTACCAGGTCGCGGTGAAGGTGCCCCACAGCATCAGCGCGAACACGAAGCGCACGGCCAGGTCGGGGTTGACCCACGAGGGGGCAAGCTGGATCGCCCAGGCGCCGATCCAGTAGGGGATCAGCGCGGGGGTCTCGGGTCGCATGCCCAGCAGCAGCGGATCGAACCAGCGGGCGATGCCTTCGGTGCTGCGGGCCAGCTCGGCCATGTAGCCGAAGGCCGTGATGTCGGCGCTCTTCCAGGGGCCCCGGCCGAGCAGGCCCGGCAGCAGGTAGGCCGCGCACAGCAGCAGCAACGCGACGCGCGGCAGCCGGCGTACGGCATTCTGGGCAACGATCGCGGGGGTCGGCTGGTTCAAGGGCGAGGCGGAAGAGGCGAAGGGGTGATTGGAAAGAAAAAGGGCAGCGCGGTAAACCGGGCTGCCCTCGACGCCAGAGCGCGTGCCTGATTACTTGGCAGCGGTCTTGCCGAAGCGGTTGCGGAACTTCTCGACGCGACCACCCATGTTGTCCACCGACTTTTGCGTGCCGGTGTAGAAGGGGTGCGATTCGCTCGTGGTGTCGAGCTTGAACAGGGGCAGCTCGCGGCCGTCGTCGGTCTTGCCCATTTCCTTGGTGTTCGCGCACGAACGGGTCACGAACTTGAAGCCGTTCGACATGTCGACGAACAGAACTTCGCGGTAATTCGGGTGGATGCCTTCTTTTGCCATGGTGTTTCCTTTTGCGCTGTTGGAATCAATGCGCGGTCGATGCGAGAGCCACCAGCGTGCCAGCAATCTGGCGCGCCGCCCTGAGGTCTTGACGTGAAGTGAAGGCCAAGGAAGCCGGGCGACGTGCCCAGCCGCACTTTTCGCGGAGCCGATGATTATCGCATACTGCCCCTATTGCGAGCAAACCGGGCCCTCCCATGACTTCTACACCCCTTCGCGCCGGCCTCGTCGGCTACGGTTTTGCCGGCCAGACCTTCCATGCGCCGGTGCTCTCGGCCGTTCCGGGACTCGAACTGGCGGCCGTGGCGAGCTCGCAGCCGCACAAGGTGCATGCCGACTGGCCCGGCGTGGCCGTGGTGCCAGACGTGGCGGCGCTGGTCGCCCGGACTGACATCGACCTCGTGGTGGTGGCGACGCCCAATGCCCAGCACCATCCGGTCGCCAAGGCGGCGCTGGAGGCGGGCAAGCACGTGGTGGTCGACAAGCCCTTCACGCTCGACGTGGCCGAAGCGCGAGAGCTCGAGTTGTTGTCAAATCGCAACAATCGCGTGCTCTCGGTCTACCAGAACCGGCGTTTCGACGCCGATTTCCTAACGCTCCAGCAGGTCCTGACGTCTGGCGACCTGGGGCGCCCGGTGTATCTGGAATCGCATTTCGACCGGTTCCGTCCCGAGGTTCGCGAGCGCTGGCGGGAGCAGCCCGTGCCGGGTTCGGGTCTGTGGGTGGACCTGGGTGCGCATCTGGTCGATCAGGCCGTGCAGCTTTTCGGTCGGCCCGACACGTTGCAGCTCGACACAGCCGCTTTGCGAGACGGCGCACGGGTCGAGGACTATTTCCACGCCGTGCTGCGCTACGAGAGCGGCCCCCATGCGCCGCTGCGCGTGGTGCTGCACGCCACGACGCTCGCGGCCCATGCGGCGCCGCGCTACATCGTGCACGGCACGCGCGGGAGCTACGTCAAGCACGGCGTCGACACGCAGGAAGACGCGCTGCGCGCCGGCCAGCGACCGCCAGCCGAAGGGTGGGGCGCCGATCCGCTCGATGGTGAACTCACGCTGACGGGCAGCGACGGCGCACCGCACTTTCGCGCGGTGCCGACGCAGGCCGGCAACTACGCCGACTACTACGCCGCGGTCCGCGATGCGATCCTCGGCAAGGGGCCCAATCCCGTGCCGCCCGCGCAGGCCGTCGCGCTGATGGAACTGCTCGACATCGGCCGCCAGAGCGCCGCCGAAGGCCGCGCCATCCGCATCGAGCGCCCATGAAAAAAGCGCGTTGACCCGTGAGGGCCAACGCGCTTTTGCGGAGAGCCTGAAGCTCAGCCGCCGCGACGCATCATGTCGAAGAACTCGACATTGGTCTTGGTCGCCTTCATGTTCTTGAGCATCAGCTCCATCGACTCGATCTCGTCCATGTTGTACATGAGCTGACGCAGGATGCGAGTCTTCTGCAGGATCTCGGGGGCCAGCAGCAGTTCTTCGCGGCGCGTGCCGCTGCGGTTGAGCTGGATCGAGGGGAACACGCGCTTTTCGTACAGGCGGCGGTCCAGGTGGATTTCGGAGTTGCCGGTGCCCTTGAACTCTTCGAAGATCACTTCGTCCATGCGGCTGCCGGTATCGATCAGCGCGGTGCCGATGATGGTCAGCGAGCCGCCTTCTTCCACGTTGCGCGCGGCGCCCAGGAAGCGCTTGGGGCGCTGCAGCGCGTTCGAATCGACACCGCCGGTCAGCACCTTGCCCGACGAGGGCACGACGTTGTTGTAGGCGCGGGCCAGACGCGTGATCGAGTCCAGCAGGATCACCACGTCCTTCTTGAGTTCGACCAGGCGCTTGGCGCGCTCGATCACCATTTCGGCGACGTGCACGTGGCGCGCTGCGGGCTCGTCGAAGGTCGAAGCAATGACTTCGCCCTTCACCGTGCGCTGCATTTCGGTCACTTCTTCAGGGCGCTCGTCCACGAGCAGCACCATCATGTGCACGTCGGGGTAGTTGGCGCTGATCGCGTGGGCGATGTGCTGCATCATCACCGTCTTGCCGCTCTTGGGCGGCGCCACGAGCAGGGCGCGCTGGCCTTTGCCGATGGGGGCGATGATGTCGATGATGCGGCCGGTGAGGTTCTCTTCGCCCTTGACGCCTTCGCGTTCCAGCTTCATCTGTTCCTTGGGGAACAGCGGCGTCAGGTTCTCGAACATCACCTTGTGCTTGTTGGCTTCGGGTGCGCCGTCGTTGACCTTGTCCAGCTTGGTCAGTGCGAAGTAGCGCTCGCCGTCCTTGGGCGTGCGCACTTCGCCTTCGATCATGTCGCCGGTGTGCAGGTTGAAGCGCCGCACCTGGCTGGGCGAGATGTAGATGTCGTCGGTGCTGGCCGTGAAGCTGGTGTCCGGGCTGCGCAGGAAGCCGAAGCCGTCGGGCAGGATTTCGAGCACACCGTCGGCGAAGACCTGTTCGCCGGCCTTGGCGCGCTTCTTGATGATCGCGAACATCAGCTCTTGCTTGCGCATGCGGCCGATGTTTTCGATCTCAAGCGCCTCAGCCTGCTTGAAGACTTCAGACACGTGGAGTGCCTTGAGTTCGTTTAAGTGCATGGAACGACCCCTGGAGGGGTAATCGAATCGGGAACGGGGGGAGGTTTGATGTGGGGCAAGAACTGCCTCACGAACCGGGGAACTCGAACCGGTTGCCTGATGAAAGGCCCGGTGAACTGAGGGCGATTATGACAGGAAAATCGCCCCGGCCAACGCATTGCGCGCTGGCCGGAAGAAATGCATCAGGCGAGTTGCTGGTCGATGAAGGCCGTGAGTTGCGCCTTGCTCATGGCGCCGACCTTGGTGGCGGCCAGCTGGCCGTCCTTGAACAGCATCAGCGTGGGGATGCCGCGAATGCCGAACTTGGCAGGGATGTCGCGGTTCTCGTCGACGTTGAGCTTGGCGATCTGCAGCTTGCCTTCGTAGGTGGCCGAGACTTCGTCCAGGATCGGGGCGATCATCTTGCAGGGACCGCACCATTCGGCCCAGTAGTCGACCAGAACCGGCTGGCTGGACTTGAGCACGTCGGCCTCGAAGGAAGAATCGGAGATGTGTTTGATCAGTTCGCTGGCCATGTGATGTGTCCTTGTGCGCAGAGAGAGTTTCGGTGCAGCTAAAGTGCTGGTCATTGTGACAGAAACCAAGGGGTGACGTGCCATGCGGCCCGGCTATGGCGGCGATAGCCAAAGCCCTTTGCGGCCCTGCCGCCGACCCCCTCAACCCCCTCGATAGAACATGAACGAAGGCCACCCCGTCCAGGCCCTGTGGTGCGATCCCGCCGACGGCGTCGTCGCGCGGATCGTGCGCGCGCTCGACGAGCGGCAGCTGCATGCGGCGCGCACCGTGGTGCTGGTGCCGTACGCGCAGCTGATGGCGGTCGCGCGCGGCATGTGGGCGCGCTGCGGCAGCCCGGGCTTCGTGCCGCGCTTCGAGACTACGCACAACTGGGCGCGCAGCGCGGGTGGCTTCCTGCCGTCCGGCTACGACATTGCCTTCGACATGGCGCGCGACCTGGTCACGGCGCAGGGCCTGCTCGCACAGTCGGGCTTCCAGGCCGAACGCTTCGCGCTCGCGGGGCGCGTGGTCGAGCTGGCCTATCAGCTGGCGCCGCTGGCATCCGCCGTGGCGCCTGACGTGCGCGGCGGCGACTGGGCACAGAGCGCAGCCAAGGTGGCAGAGGCGGGTAGCGAGTCGGAGTGGTTCCGCATCGAGAGCGCGCTGATCCGTGTCGCCGTGGCCTGGGCCGCGAACTCGGGCTACGCGACCGACGTGCTGCTGCGCGATGCGGCGCGCAGTCAGGTCGATGCGCTGATCGTGCTCGAGGGCTTCCAGACCGATCCGCTCACGCAGGCCCTGTGCGCGCTGTGGGGCGACCGCGTGATCCGCATTCCGCTCGTGCCCGCCGATGCCCCGCCGTCTGCGGCCCACGCGCACGTGGCGCTCGACCCCGAGGACGAGGCCCAGCTGGCCGCCGCCTGCGTGCTGCAGCACCTGGCCGAGGGCCGCGCGCCGGTCGCGCTCGTTGCCACCGACCGCGCGCTCACCCGCCGCATCAGTGCCCAACTGAGCACGCAGGGCATCGTCACGCACGACGAAACCGGCTGGAAGCTGTCCACGACGCGCGCCGCCGCCACGCTGATGAGTGCCTTGCGCGCCTGCGCGCACGACGCTGCCACCGACCAGGTCCTCGAATGGCTCAAGAGCGGCGCCGAGGTCGATGGGTTCGCCGTGCAGTCGCTCGAAATGCGCCTGCGACGCGAAGGCGTGCGCGACTGGCAGGCCTGGTGCGCGTTGATCGCGCGCAGCGACAAGCCGCAGGACGAAAGCCTGCGCACGTTCACCGCCACCATCGAAGCCCGCCGCGCCCCGATGGCGCGCGCGCGCTCGCTGGCCGAGTGGCACCGCGCACTGCGCGAGCTGCTGACGGCCGGCGAGCAGTGGGACGCGCTCGCCGCCGACTTCGCGGGCGCCAAGGTGATCGCCGCGCTCTGGCTCGATGCCGACGCGCACGGCGAGGAAGACGAGTTCCCCGGCGGGCGCCACAGCCTCGCCGAGTTCACGGCCTGGGCGCGCGACGTGCTCGAAGACGCCAGCTTCGTGCCGCCCGCCGGCGACGAGACCCCCAAGGTGTCCGTGCTGCCGATGAACCAGTTGCTGGGCCGCGTCTTCGGCGCCGTCGTCATTCCCGGCTGTGACGACCGCCGCATGCCCGCGTCGCCCGAGCCGCCGGGCAACTGGAGCGCGGCGCAGCGCCTCGACCTGGGGTTGGCCTCGCGCGAGGTGCTGGAGGCCGCGCAGCGCGCGGCCTGGGCCATGGCCACGCGCAACCCGAACTGCGACCTGGTCTGGCGTCATTCCGACGCCAGCGGCGAACCCGTGCGGCCGAGCCCGCTGGTGCAGGCCCTGCAGCTCGCGCACGCATTGCAGCCGGGCGTCGATCCGCGCACGCCGCGCGACGTCGCCGTCACGCCGACCCTGCGGCCCACGCCCTCGGGCGCGCTGCTGCCGCTCACCAACGTGTCGACCAGTGTCTACGAAGACCTGCGGCGCTGTCCCTATCGCTTCTTCGCGCTGCGCCAGCTGGGCCTGCGCACCGCCGACGAGCTCGATGCCGAGGTCGACAAGCGCGACTTCGGCAACTGGCTGCATGCGGTGCTCGGCCAGTTCCACGAGACCCTGCGCGACGCGCCGATCAACGATGCGCAAGCGCGCGCCGCGCTGCTGGCCGACACCGCGCGCGATGTCACGCAGACGCTCGGCTACTCCGACGCCGAATTCCTGCCCTTCGCCGCCGCGTGGCCGGCGGTGCGCGACGGGTATCTCGACTGGCTCGCGAAACATGAAGCAGACGGGGCGGTCTTCGTCGAGGCCGAACCCTGGAAAGAGCAGCCCTTGGGCGCCCTGCGGCTGGTCGGCCGGCTCGACCGCGTCGACCGCACGGCCGACGGCCAGCCCTTCGTGATCGACTACAAGACCGAGACCGCCTCCGTCACCAAGGAGCGCGTGAAGGACCCGACCGAGGACACGCAGCTCGCCTTCTACGCCGCGCTGGTGGCCGACGACACCTTGCGTGCGGCCTACGTCAACGTGGGCGAGAAGTCGTCCGGCACGCAGACCGTCGAGCAGCCCGCCGTGGTCGAGGCGCGCGATGCGCTGGTCGCCGGCATCATCGACGACTTCGCGCGCATCGCGCAGGGCGCGCCGCTGCCGCCGCTGGGCGAGGGCAGCGTCTGCGATTTCTGTGCCGCACGCGGCCTGTGCCGCAAGGATTTCTGGGAGGTCACGCCATGAACGGCGCTGCCTACGAACACAACGGCCGGCACGTCGCGCGCGAGGCCTTCTACACCGTCGCCTGCGATCCGCGGCGCTCGGTTGCGGTCGAGGCCTGCGCGGGCGCCGGCAAGACCTGGATGCTGGTGTCGCGCATCGTGCGCGCGCTGCTCGAGGAGGGCGATTCCGCCTGCGAGCCGCACGAGATCCTGGCCATCACCTTCACCAAGAAGGCCGCCGGCGAGATGCGCGAGCGGCTCGACCAGTGGCTCGCGCTGTTCGCCGAGCTCGATCCGGCCGCGTCGCAGCGCGAGCTCGTGATGCGCGGCATGACGCCGGAGGCCGCGCAGGCGGCCGTGCCGCGCCTGCAGGGGCTCTACCGGCGCCTGCTCGAAGGTGGGCGTCCGGTGCAGCTCCGCACCTTCCACGCGTGGTTCGCGGGCCTGCTGCGCAATGCGCCGCTCGCCGTGCTGCGCGAGCTGGGGCTGCCCGCGAACTACGAGCTGCTCGAAGACGATGCGGAGGCGCGCAACCACACCTGGCGGCCGTTCTTCGAGGCCGTGACCGGCGACGCGCGCGCGCTGGCCGACTACTACGCCGTCGTCGCCACCCACGGCCGCTCGCAGACGGCGAAGGCGCTGGGCGAGGCGCTGTCGAAGCGCGTCGAGTTCTCGCTGTCCGATCCCCAGGATGCCGTGACGCCGTTCGACGTGCTGTACCCAGCCCTGCAGGGGCTGGAGGTGCCGACCGACGCGCTGCGCGGCGATGCCGTGCGCCGTCGCTGGCTCGACCGCGCCGCCGCCCTCGGCCGCGAGGCCAACAAGACACCGCAGAAGGCGGCCGAAGCCATCATCGACGTGTTCGGCACGGGCGAGCCCGCGCCTGAGGCGCTGGCCGACGCGCTCGCCGTGCTGCGCAAGACCTTCTTCGTCGCCAGCGAAGACCGGCTCACCAAGAACCTGCAGAAATTCCCCGCCGCGCAAGAGGCCGAGACCGAACTGCAGCTGCTGTGCGCCGCGCAGGCGCAGCACGCGGCCTGCCTCTACCAGCAGCGCATGACGCGACTCACGCGCCTGCTGATCACCGCCTTCGGCGAGGTCAAGCGCGCGCACGGCTGGGTCGACATGAACGACGTCGAGCAGGCCGCGCAGCTGCTCCTGGGCCAGTCGGCGCTGTCGGGCTGGGTGCAGGAGCGGCTCGACGCGCGCGTCGCGCACCTGCTGATCGACGAGTTCCAGGACACCAACCCGCTGCAGTGGCAGGCGCTCTACGGCTGGCTCAGCGCCTACACCGGCGCGGGCGGCAGCGCGCCGCGCGTGTTCATCGTGGGCGACCCCAAGCAGAGCATCTACCGTTTCCGCCGCGCCGAGCCGCAGGTGTTCATCGCCGCCAAGAAGTTCGTGCGCGAAGGGCTCGGCGGCGAACTGCTCAACTGCGACCACACGCACCGCAACGCGCGCGCCGTGGTCGGCCTCGTCAACAGCGCGATGCTGGCCGCGCAGGCGGTCGGCGAGTTCGACGGCTACCGCGCCCACACCACCGAGCGCGGCGACGAGGGCGAGCTGCTGAAGTTGCCCGCCATCGACCGCGATGCGCTCGACACCACGGTGGCCGCCGCGCCGGCCGACGACGGCATGCTGCACTGGCGCGACAGCCTCGTCACGCCGCGCGTGCTGCCCGAAGAACAGCTGTTGCAGAAGGAATGCGAGCAGGCTGCGCGCTGGGTCGCGCAGCGCATCGCCGACGGCACGCCGCCGCGCCAGATCATGGTGCTGGCGCGCCGCCGCAGCCGGCTGTCGGCCATGCAGGACGCGCTGCGCCGTCGCCACATCCCCGTGCAGCAGCCCGAGAAGAACGACCTGAACGACGCACCCGAGGTGCAGGACGTGGTCGCGCTGCTCGACGCGCTGGTGTCGCCCGCGCACGACCTGTCGCTGGCGCGCGCGCTCAAGTCTCCGCTGTTCGGCATCGACGACGACACGCTGGTGCAGCTGGCCCGTTGCCAGCGCGAGACGCCGGTGGCCAGCTGGTTCTCGCTGATCCAGAAGGGCGAAGGCCTGCCGCCTGTGCTGACCGAGGCGGGCGTGCAACTGCGCCGTTGGCAGCGTTGGCTGATGGCAATGCCGCCGCACGACGCGCTGGACGCGATCTTTCACGATGGCGATGTGCTTGCGAAGTTCGGCGCCGCCGTGCCGGCGGCGTTGCGCCAGAGCGCGCTGGCCAATTTGCGCGGGCTGGTCGCTGCCTCGCTCGACATCGACGGTGCGCGCTTCGCGACGCCTTATGCCCTGGTGCGCGCCTTGCGCGCGGGCGGCGTGCGCGCGCCCACCGTGGCCGCGCCCGAAGCCGTGCAGCTGCTGACCGTGCACGGCGCCAAGGGCCTCGAGGCCGACACCGTGCTGATGCTCGACTGCGACGCGCCGCCGCCGCGCGCCCAGACCATGGGCGTGCTGGTCGAATGGAAGGGCAGCGACAGCGCGCCGACGCGCTTCGTGTTCCTGGCCAGCGAGAAGACCCCGCCGGCCTGCGCCGCCGCGCTGCTCGAGGAGGAGCAGCGCGCGCGCCACCGCGAAGAACTCAACGGGCTCTACGTGGCGACCACGCGGGCGCGCGAGCGGCTGGTGCTGTCGTCGGTGAAGCCGTCGCGCGCCAACGAGGGCAGCTGGTGGGCGCGGCTGGAGCCGTTGTGCGAGCCGACCGAGGCCGACGAGCCGCTGGTCGAAGCGTCCGCCGCCGGCGAGACCGGGGTGGGCACCTTCGCGATGAAGCGCCTGCCCGCAGCGCTCGTGGCTGCAACCGGTGCGCCGCCAGAAAAGAAAAAGACGCAAGACGCCACGGTCGACGCGCGCGCCGCCGCGTTCGGCCAGGCCATGCACCGGCTGCTCGAATGGGCGGTGCCCGGCGAAGCCTTGCCGCCGGCCCATGTGCGGGCGGCCGCGCGCGAATTCATGCTCGATCCGCAGCAGGCACGTGGCGCCGCGGCGCTGGCCCAGCGCATCCGCGCGGGCGCCGGGGCCTGGGTGTGGGACGATCGCAGCATCGACTGGCATGGCAACGAAGTCACGCTGGTCCACGAGGGCGATACCTTGCGCATCGACCGGCTGGTGCGCGAGCGCGCCACCGGCGCATGGTGGATCCTCGACTACAAATCGGCCGCGCGCCCCGAACGGGACGCGGCCCTGATCGCACAGATGCAGCGCTACCGCGCTGCCGTGCAACATGCCTACCCCGGTGCCACGGTGCGCGCCGCGTTCCTGACCGGGCAGGGCGAACTGGTGAATCTCGAATGACTGTTTCTTCTACCGTCGCCGTCATCGGCGGCGGACCTGCCGGCCTGATGGCGGCCGAAGTGCTGAGCGCGTCCGGCGCCCAGGTGCATGTGTACGACGCGATGCCCTCGGTGGGCCGCAAGTTCCTGCTGGCCGGCCGCGGCGGCCTCAACCTCACGCACTCCGAGCCCTTCGACGTGTTCGTGACCCGCTTCGGCGAGCGCCGCGCGCAACTCGAGCCGCTGCTCGCCAAATTCGGTCCGCAACAGGCGCGCGAGTGGGCGGCCGGACTGGGCATCGAGACCTTCGTCGGCACCTCGGGTCGCGTGTTCCCGACCGACATGAAGGCCGCGCCCTTGCTGCGCGCCTGGCTGCATCGTTTGCGCGCCGCGGGCGTGCAATTCCACATGCGGCATCGCTGGGTGGGTGATGGGGCCTTCGATGCGAACGCGCTGCGCTTCGCGACGCCGGCGGGCGAGGTCAGCGCCAAGGCCGATGCCGTGGTGCTGGCCCTGGGCGGCGCGAGCTGGGCGCGCCTGGGCTCCGACGGGGCGTGGGCTCCGTGGCTGCTAGCGCAGGGCGTGGCGGTGGCGCCGCTGCTGCCCGCCAATTGCGGCTTCGACGGCGCAGGCTGGAGCGAGCATTTTTCGAGCCGTTTCGCGGGGCAGCCTTTCAAATCGGTCGCGATCGCCTTCACCGACAGCCAGGGTCGGCACTTTGCGCGCAAGGGCGAGTTCGTCGTCACGGCCACCGGCATCGAAGGCAGCCTGGTCTACGCGGCGTCGGCGCTGCTGCGTGACGAGATTGCAGCGAACGGCAGTGCGACGCTGCTGCTCGACCTGCTGCCCGACCGCAGCGCCGAACAGGTGCTCGCCGCGGTGAAGCATCCGCGCGGCGCGCGTTCGCTGAGCAGCCATCTCAAGAGCCGTCTCGGCATCGAGGGCATCAAGGCGGGCGTGCTGCACGAAGCGCTGAGCAAGGAAGCGATGCAGGACCCGGCGCAACTGGCGGCCACCATCAAGGCGGTGCCGCTGAAGCTGGTCGCGACGCGGCCGGTCGACGAGGCGATCAGCACGGCGGGCGGCGTGCGCTTCGACGCGCTCGATCCGGCCCTGATGGCGACGGCGCTGCCCGGCGTGTTCGCGGCCGGGGAGATGCTCGACTGGGAAGCGCCGACCGGCGGCTACCTGCTCACGGCGGCGATGGCCAGCGGCGCGGCTGCGGCGCGCGGCGCGATCCAGCGGCTGGGGCTGTAGCGGCAGGCGCTGCTCAGCGCTTGCACGGCCAGAAAAAGACCTGCTCGGGGTCGTCCGCATCGAGGTTGTCGATGTGGCCGCTCTCCCTGAACCCGGCTTCTTTCAGCAGCGCGTGCATCGCCGTGTTGGAGCGATTCGTCGAGGTGAAGAGCTTGGGGCGTTCGCAGATCGACTGGAAGTGATCGACGAGCCTCAGGCCGAGTCGCCTGCGGCGAAATGGCTCGCCGACCATGAGCATCTCGATGAAGCCGCAGTCGAAGAAGTGGTGGTGCAGCACGCCGTAGGCGGCGATCTCGCCATTCGTCTCGATCACATGGCAAAAGCGATCTTCGATCCAGCCTTTGATCTGAACGGCGCGGTGCGCATCGCGCGCGGCCACGGAGTCGAGGCGCACCAACGCTTCGAGATCACTGATGCGGGCGGGCCGGATGTCCAAGTTCATGGAGGGCTGCGCTAAGTTCTGGGAATTTGAGGTGTCCGGGTCGGTAACCCCTGGACACGGCGCGTAAGTTCTCTGCAAAGGAACTCACGGCTTCTAGATGTTAGGTTGACGAGCCTTACCCCTGGCACTGACTACGCAGTTAGGGCTGCTTGGTTCCCCACCTGACCCGGTTGGCCACTTCACCATGCAGGGAGGCCCGTCAGCCTGCATTCTAACCGCGCGGATTTGCCCCCTTGGCCGGGGCGTGAATCATTTCGACGGCGGATGGGAAACAAGCGTGAAGTGACCCCCGCCGCGCCTTTTAGAATGCCCGCAATGTCTTATCTCGTGCTCGCTCGCAAGTTCCGTCCGAAAACCTTCGGTGAGATGGTCGGTCAGGGGCATGTGGTCCAGGCGCTGGAAAACGCGCTGACGACGCAGCGCCTGCACCACGCCTATCTGTTCACCGGGACGCGGGGCGTGGGCAAGACCACGGTGTCGCGCATCCTGGCCAAGTCGCTCAACTGCCAGGGCCCGGACGGGCAGGGCGGCATCACGGCCACGCCCTGCGGCGTGTGCCAGGCCTGCCAGGACATCGACTCGGGCCGCTTCGTCGACTACACCGAGCTCGACGCGGCCTCCAACCGCGGCGTGGACGAAGTGCAGTCGCTGCTCGAACAGGCGGTCTACAAGCCGGTGCAGGGGCGCTTCAAGGTCTTCATGATCGACGAAGTGCACATGCTCACGAACACCGCGTTCAACGCGATGCTCAAGACGCTCGAGGAGCCGCCCGAGTACCTCAAGTTCGTGCTGGCCACGACCGATCCGCAGAAGGTGCCGGTCACGGTGCTGTCGCGCTGCCTGCAGTTCAACCTGCGGCCGATGGCGCCCGAGACGGTGCTCGAACACCTCACGAGCGTGCTGCAGACCGAACAGGTGCCGGCCGAGCCGCAAGCCCTGCGCCTGCTCGCGCGCGCGGCGCGCGGCTCGATGCGCGATGCGCTCTCGCTCACCGACCAGGCCATCGCCTTCGGCAACGGCGAGCTGCTCGAGACCGGCGTGCGCCAGATGCTCGGCAGCGTCGATCGCGGCCATGTGTTCCGCCTGATCGAAGCGCTGGCACAAGGCGACGGCAAGACCGTCGTCGACACCTCCGAGGCGCTGCGTCGCGACGGCATGTCCGCCGCGTCCACGCTCGAAGAAATGACGGCGGTGCTGCAGGCCATGGCCGTGCTGCAGGCCGTGCCCTCGCGCGCCGAATCGGCCGATGCGGCCACCGACCCCGACGCGGCCGACACGGCGCGCCTGGCGTCGCTGATGCCTGCCGACGAAACGCAGCTGCTGTACAGCCTGTGCCTGCATGGGCGCGGCGAGCTGGGCCTAGCGCCCGACGAGTACGCGGCGCTGACCATGGTGCTGTTGCGGCTGCTGGCCTTCAAGCCTTCCCATGCGGCCGCCTCGACGGCCTCCACGGAAAAAAAAACTCTGAATGACGCCGGTGGCGCCGCGCCGCGGGCTCCCGCGCGCGAAGCCACCCCGGTTTCCCGGCCTTCGGTGCCCGATTCGGCACCTGCTGCCGCGCCTTCGCAACCGCCCGCGCAACCCGCGCCGGCCGGCCAGCGGCTCGCGGTGGTCGATGCCCCGCAGCGCCAGCCCATGCCCCGGCCTGCCCCGCAAGAGGCGTCCGACGCCCCCGCAGCCCATGTGGTCGGCGTGCCGATCCGCGTGCAGCCGCCGCCCGGCCAGCGCGACGTGCCGCGCGAAGAAGAACAGCGCAGCACCTACACCCCGATCCCGCCGAGCGAAGAGGGCGACTTCTGGCATGCCACGGTCATGCAGCTCGTCGCCGCCGAAAGCGTCGCAGCACTGGCGCGCGAACTGGCGCTGCAGTCGCAGCTGGTGGCGCGCGACACCGACCAGTGGATGCTGCGCATCGAGCGCGAAACCCTCAACCAGCCGTCCAGCCGCGAGAAGCTCACGGCGGCGCTGCAGGGCCTCGGCCACAATGTGAGGCTGGCCATCGAGATCGGCGGCGTGGTCGACAGCCCGGCGCGCCGCAACAAGCAGGCGGCCGACGAGCGCCAGCGGGTGGCCGAGGAAGCCATCCGCAGCGACCCCGAGGTGCAGATGCTGATGCGCGACTTCGATGCGAAGATCGTGCCCGGATCGCTGAAGCCCCTCTGAAGCCGGCGTCGCAGTCGCCGCATTTTTCGACCGTATTCTTTCCATCACCAACCCATCACAGACAGGACCAACGATGTTCAACAAAGGACAACTGGCCGGCCTCATGAAGCAGGCGCAGGCAATGCAGGACAACCTCAAGAAGGCCCAGGAAGAACTGGCGCACATCGAGGTCGAAGGCGAGTCGGGCGCCGGTCTCGTCAAGGTCGTCATGACCTGCAAGCACGACGTCAAGCGCATCACCATCGACCCCAGCCTGCTGGCCGACGACAAGGACATGCTCGAAGACCTCGTGGCTGCTGCCTTCAACGCCGCCGTGCGCAAGGCCGAGGAAACCAGCGAGCAGAAGATGGGCAAGCTGACGGCCGGCATGCCCGGCCTGCCGCCCGGCATGAAGCTCCCGTTCTAAGCGAGGCATGGCAGACGCCAGTTCGCTCGATGCGCTGGTCGATGCGCTGCGCCGGTTGCCCGGTGTCGGCGTCAAGTCGGCCTCGCGCATGGCCTTCCACCTGCTGCAGCACGACCGCGAGGGCGCGCAGCTGCTCGCGCGCGCGTTGCAGCAGGCGGCAGGCCAGGTGCGGCACTGCGAGCTGTGCAACACCTTCACCGAAGCGCCGATCTGTCATGTCTGCATGGACTCGCGGCGCGACGGCACCAAGCTGTGCGTGGTCGAGACGCCGGCCGACCAGGCCGCGCTCGAACGCACGGGCGCCTTTCGCGGCTACTACTTCGTGCTCATGGGCAAGCTCAGTCCGCTCGACGGCATCGGGCCGAAGGACATCGGCCTGCAGAAGCTGTTCGACCGCGCACGCGACGGCACGGTGAGCGAGGTCATCCTCGCAACCAACTTCACCGCCGAAGGCGAGGCCACGGCGCACGTGATCGGCGAGGCGCTCAAGCAGCACGGGCTCACCGTGACGCGCCTGGCGCGCGGCGTGCCGGCCGGCAGCGAGCTCGAGTACGTCGACCTCGGCACGATCGCGCACGCGCTGGTCGATCGCCGCTGACGCGCGGCCTGTTCAAGGCCGCGTTCGTTCTTCCCTCCTGTTGTCGCCACCATGACCTTCTCCTTGCTCACCATCGCCTACTGGTGCGTGTTCATCGCCTGCGGCCTGCCGTACCTCGCGGCATGGATCGCGAAGGCGGGCAGCTTTGGCGTGCGCGACAACATGCATCCGCGCGACTGGGCTGCCAAGCAAAGCGGCTGGCGCGCACGCGCCAACAGCGCGCAGGCCAACAGCTTCGAAGGCCTGCCGTTCTTCATCGGCGCGGTGCTCATCGCGCACCAGCTCGGCGTGGCGCAGGCGCGGCTCGACATGCTCGCGGTAGCCTACGTGGTGCTGCGGGTGATCTATCTCGCGCTCTACATCCGCGGCGCGCCGAGCGCGCGCAGCGCGGTCTGGGCACTCGCGTTCCTGGTCAATATCGCGATACTTTTTCTGGCGCGATAGCGCCTTGGCGAAGGCTTCTCCAGGAGGCCTTCGTGCTTACGTGAAAACCCGCACGGGATGACCCCGATGCAGGCCCACAGGGCGCACGCCTAAGCTCGATTCAGTTCACCAGAATCACAGAGCCCGCAGGACCGCGCCATGCTTCATCGCAGAACCCTCATCTCCGCCTCCGCAGTCGCTGCCGCAGCGATTGCATTGCCGCGGGTCTTTGCGCAGCAGGCCAAGCTGGAGAAAACCAAGGTCTCCATCGCGGTGGGCGGCAAGGCGGCGTTCTACTACCTGCCGCTCACCATCTCCGAGCAGCTGGGCTACTTCAAGGCCGAAGGGCTCGAAGTGGAAATCTCCGACTTCGCCGGCGGTGCGCGCGCACTGCAAGCGGTGGTGGGTGGCTCGGCCGACGTCTGCTCGGGTGCCTACGAGCACACGATCAACCTGCAGGCCAAGAACCAGTTCTTCCAGGCCTTCGTGCTGCAGGGCCGCGCACCGCAGATCGCGGTGGGCGTGTCGACGAAGAACATGGCGGGCTACACCGGCATCCAGGACCTCAAGGGCAAGAAGATCGGCGTCTCGGCGCCGGGCTCCTCGACCAACATGGTGGCCAACCTCGTGCTCTCGCGCGGCGGCCTCAAGGCCAGTGACGTGAGCTTCATCGGCGTGGGCGTGGCGGCCGGTGCGCTCACCGCGCTGCGCTCGGGCCAGATCGACGCCATCAGCAACACCGACCCGGTGATGACCATGCTGGAGCAGAAGGGCGACGTGAAGATCATCAGCGACACGCGCACGCTCAAGGGCACCGAGCAGGTGTTCGGCGGGCCGATGCCCGCGGCCTGCCTCTACGCGCCGATCGACTTCATCCAGAAGCACCCCAACACCTGCCAGGCGCTGGCCAACGCGATCGTGCGTGGCCTCAAGTGGCTGCAGACGGCGGGGCCGGGCGACATCATCAAGACCGTGCCCGAGACCTACCTGCTCGGCGACCGCGCGCTGTACCTCGCGTCGTTCGACAAGGTGCGCGAGTCCATCGCCACCGACGGCCTCGTGCCGGCCGAAGGACCGAAGACGGCGCTCAACGCCATCGCGAGCTTCGACACCTCGGTCAAGGCCGACAAGATCGACCTCGCCAGGACCTACACCAACGATTTTGCAAAGCGTGCGAAAGACAGGTTCAAAGCCTGATTGCGAACGTTCAGCAACCCGGCTTCGGCCGGGTTTTTTCTTCCGGAGCGCCATGTCCGACTACGCACTCGAACTCCTTTCCATCCGCTGCACCTTTCTTTCGAAGGACGACCCGGGCCAGCGCTACACGGCGGTGGACGACACCACGCTGCGCATCGGCGCGGGCGAGTTCGTCTCGGTGGTCGGGCCCACGGGCTGCGGCAAGTCGACGCTGCTGAACGTGGGCGCGGGCTTGCTCGAGCCGTCGTCGGGCGGGGTGAAGGTGTTCGGCCAGCCGCTCACGGGCGTCAATAAGCGCGCCGGCTACATGTTCCAGACCGAGGCGCTGATGCCGTGGCGCAGCGCCATCGACAACGTGAAGGTGGGGCTGCAGTACCGCGGCGTGCCCGATGCCGAGGCGCACGCGCAGGCCGAGGCCTGGCTGTCGCGCGTGGGCCTCACGGGCTTCGGCGACCGCTACCCGCACCAGCTCTCGGGCGGCATGCGCAAGCGCGTGGCGCTGGCGCAGACGCTGGTGCTCGACCCCGACATCATCCTCATGGACGAGCCCTTCAGCGCACTCGACGTGCAGACGCGGCAGCTGATGGAAAACGAAGTGCTCGAACTCTGGAGCGCGAAGAAGAAGGCGGTGCTCTTCATCACGCACGACCTCGACGAAGCGATTGCGATGAGCGACCGCGTGGTGGTGCTGTCGGCCGGCCCGGCGACGCGGCCGATCGGCGAGTTCGTGATCGACCTGCCGCGTCCGCGCGACGTGGCCGAGGTGCGCACGCAGCCGCGCTTCGTGGAGCTGCATCGCCAGATCTGGGAGGTGCTGCGCGACGAGGTGCTCAAGGGCTACGCGCAGCAACTGAGGAAGGCCGCATGATGCCGCGCCTCGATGCACGCCATGCACGCTTCTGGCAGCTCGCGCTGCTCGCTGTGATCCTTGTGCTGTGGCACGTGGCTTCGCGCAACGACCAGATCGCGTTCTTCCTCGGCCAGCCGATCGTGGTGGCGGGGCGCATCTGGAGCTGGTTCCTGCCCTTCGAGGTGCCGCCGAACCTGCTGTTTCCCGAAGGCCTGAAGGGCAACGCCGACATCTACCGCCACCTGGGCACGACGCTGCTCGAAACGGTGCTGGCCTTCGGCATCGGCACGGCGCTCGGACTGGGTTGCGGCCTGTGGCTGGCGCTGGCGCCCACGGCGAGCCTGATCCTCGATCCGTACATCAAGGCTGCCAACTCGATGCCGCGCGTGATCCTCGCGCCGATCTTCGCGCTGTGGTTCGGCCTGGGCATCTGGAGCAAGGTGGCGCTGGCCGTCACGCTGGTGTTCTTCATCGTGTTCTTCAACGTCTACCAGGGCGTGCGCGAAGTGAGCCCGGTGGTGCTGGCCAACGCAAAGATGCTGGGCGCCAACCAGCGGCAGCTGCTGCGCACGGTGTACCTGCCCAGCGCCACGAGCTGGGTGTTCTCCAGCCTGCACACCTCCGTGGGCCTGGCCTTCGTCGGCGCGGTGGTGGGGGAGTACCTGGGCTCGGCGCGCGGCGTGGGCTACCTGATCCTGCAGGCCGAGGGCACCTTCGACGTGAACACGGTCTTCGCCGGCATCGTGGTGCTCACGGCTTTCGCGCTGGCGCTCGACGGGCTCGTGGGCCTGATCGAGAAGCGGCTCATGAAGTGGCAGCCGCGCAGCGGAGAGACTGAAAAGCTCTGAGCCGCGCGTTCAGCGCGTTCAGTGGGTCTGGCGCGTTTCGGTGTTGACCTGCACCAGCGCGCGTCCCGCGAAGAGGCCGCCGGACATCTCGAGCACCAGCCGTTCCTTGTCGCGGCGGCGCAGGTCGTCGATCACTTCGTCGGCTTCCTCGGGCGTGGCGCCCAGTGCGACCACGCCCTGGCGGCCGAAGGCCATGGCCGATTCGAAGGTCTCGCGGATCTGGTAGTCGACGTCGAGCTTCACGAGCTCCACCGCATGCTCGCGATCGAAGGCGCGCACCATCAGGTGCGCATGCGGGAACTCGGCCTTCACGTGTTCGGCGATGCGCGTGGCCACGGCGCGGTTGTCGATGCACACCATGATCGCGCGGGCGTTGTGCGCGCCCGCCGCGTGCAGCACGTCGGCGCGTGCGCCGTCGCCGTAGTACACCTTGAAGCCGAAGTCGGCGGCGTCGCGGATCACCTGCGTGTCGTTGTCGATGATGGAGATGGACGCACCGCGCGCCAGCGCGCCCTGGATCGCGATCTGCCCGAAGCGGCCGAAGCCGATGACGAGCACGTTGCCGGCCAGTTCTTCGGCTTTCTCCACGCCCTCCATCGAGGCCTGCGCGGTGGGCGCGAAGCGGCGATGCGCCAGCACCACCAGCGGCGTGAGCGCCATCGACAGCACCACCACCGCCGTCATGTTGGCGTTGACCGTCGGGCTGATGACCTTGGCGGCGAGCGCCGACGAGAACAGCACGAAGGCGAACTCGCCGCCCTGTGCCATCAGCACGGCGCGGTCGAGCGCATCGGCGGGCGAACTCTTGGCGAGCCGCGCCACGCCGTAGATGCACAGCGCCTTGACCACCATCATCGAGATCACGCCCGCGACGATGAGCTGCCAGTTCTGCGCCACCACCGCGAGGTCGAGCGACATGCCCACGCCGATGAAGAACAGCCCGAGCAGCAGCCCGCGGAAGGGTTCGATATCGGCTTCGAGCTGGTGGCGGAAGGTCGATTCGGAGAGCAGCACGCCGGCCAGGAAGGCGCCCATGGCCATCGACAGGCCGCCGACCTGCATCAGCAGCGCCGCGCCCAGCACCACGAGCAGCGCCGCGGCCGTCATCACCTCGCGCGCCTTGGAGTTGGCGAGCACGCGGAACAGCGGATTGAGCAGCCAGATGCCGGCCGCCACCAGCGCCGCGAGCGCACCCACGGCAATGCCGATGCCGATCCAGCGCGAAGGCGCAATGGCCTGTTGCGCCGCATCCACCGGTGCGATGAAGGCGACGATGGCCAGCAGCGGCACGATCAGCAGATCTTCGAAGAGCAGCACGGCGACGATCTTCTGGCCGCGCGGCGCGGCGATGTCGCCGCGTTCACCGAGCAGCTGCATCACGATGGCCGTGGAGGTGAGCACGAAGCCCATCGCACACACGAACGAGACGGCGAGCGGGAAGCCGAAGGCCATGCCCACGCCGGTCAGCAGGATGCCGCACACCACCACCTGCAGGCTGCCCAGGCCGAAGATGTCGCGCCGCATGCTCCACAGGTGCGACGGGCGCATCTCGAGCCCGATCACGAAGAGGAACATCACGACACCGAGTTCGGCCGTGTGAAGGATGGTCTGCGGGTCGGTGAAGAGGCCGAAGCCGAAGGGCCCGATGGCCAGGCCCGCCGCCAGGTAGCCGAGCACGGAGCCCAGCCCGAGCCGCTTGAACAGCGGCACGGCCACGACGGCGGCCCCCAACAACGTGACGACCTTGATGAGATCGCCCGCGCTTCCTTCGACTGCCATGGCCTGTCCTCCTGATGTCGCTTTTCTTGTCCGGGCCCGGCACCGCCCGCCGGCAGGGCAGGGGTCAGCGCTTGCGCTTGGACGGCGTGCCGCCGCGCGGCTGGCGCACCACAGCCTGCTTGGCGCTGCTGCTGCCGCGTGCGGCGGCCTTCACCGGCGCGCCGCCGCGCTTGGATGTGACCACCGCCGCGCCCCGGCCACGCGCGGGCGCGGCACCCGAGCCGACGCGCGCCGCGGGCGTGGCGCGCACCGGCAGGTACACGACCACGCTGTAGCCGCGCTTGAAGGCGTGGTTGGGGTTGACGTCGTTCCAGTCGGCCACGGCCGCGGGCTTGAGGTTGTAGCGGCGCGCGATGCTCGCCACGTTGTCCGAGCGGCCGGCCTTGACGGTGGTGCGGCGCGTGATGATCTCGGGCTGGAAGCTCAGGTGGCCGCCGTCGGCCACGACCGCCGCCACGTCTTCCTTCACGCGTGCGCCGCGGGGCACGATCAGCGTGGAGCCGGCCTTGATGAGCATGCGCGGCGGCACGTTGTTGAGCGCGCGCAGGTCCGATTCGCTCATGCCCGAGCGCTGGGCGGCGTCGGCCACCGTCATGGTGGTGGGCACGACCCAGGCGGTCCAGCTGGCGTACTGGCCCTGCGTGTAGGCGTCGAAGTTGCGCTTGAAGACCGCCGCGTTGTCCCAGGGCAGCAGGATCTCGGAGGTGCCGGCCGCGATCAGCACGGGCTTGTGGGCGGCGGGGTTGAGCGCGCGGAAGTCCTCGATGCGCACGTCGGCCAGCTTGGCCGCCAGTTCCACGTCGAGGTCGCGCGTGAGCGGCACGGTCTGGAAGTAGGGGTGGTTGGCGATCAGCGGCAGCTCGGCGTTGAAGGCCTGCGGGTTGGCCACGATGTTCTTCACGGCCTGCAGCTTGGGCACGTACAGTCGGGTCTCGGCCGGCATCGACAGGTCGCTGTAGGTGGTGGGCAGGCCCAGGCGCTGGTTCTTGGCGATGGCGCGTCCCACGCTGCCTTCGCCCCAGTTGTAGGCGGCCAGTGCAAGCTGCCAGTCGCCGAACATGCCGTAGAGCTTTTGCAGGTAGTCGAGCGCGGCGCGGGTGGAGGCCACCACGTCGCGGCGGTCGTCGCGGAAGATGTTCTGCTTCAGGTCGAAGTCGGTGCCGGTGGCGGGCATGAACTGCCACATGCCGGCGGCGCGCGCGCTGGACACGGCCTGCGGGTTGAAGGCGCTCTCGATGTACGGCAGCAGCGCCAGCTCGGTCGGCATGTTGCGGCGCTCGAGCTCCTCGACGATGTGGAAGATGTACTTGTTCGAGCGCTCGGTCATGCGCTGGATGTAGTCGGGCCGGCTGGCGTACCACTGCTCGCGGTCGCGCACCAGGTCGCTTTCCAGGTTGGGCATCTTGAAACCGCGACGGATGCGATCCCACATGTCGGCGGGCGGTGCCAGCGTGACCACGCTCTGCGAACGCGCCTGGCCGCTGGTGAGCGGGCTGAGGTTGCTGTCGCGCGGATAGACCGGGGTGGCGCTGCCCGACGGGCGGGCGCCCGTGCCGCCGGCGGAGGCGCCGGCCTTGGCGTAGGTGGAGGAAGAAGCGCTGTTGTCCGTGCCCGCGCAGCCCGCGAGTACCAGGGAGCCTGCAAGGCAGGTGGCAACGATAAATTTCATCGGAAGTCGTTTTTCCATTGGCGCAGGGCGGCGAACACCTCGGCTTCGGCGGCATCCGCGGAAAGCTCGGCATGGGCCCGCACTGCTCGAAAGACGGTGGCTTCGCGGCTGCGAAGAAAGGGGTTGATCCGGCGTTCGATCGCCAGTTGCGACGGCAGCGTGGGCTGCCCCTGTGCGCGCAGGCTTTCGCAATGCGCGTTGTAGTGAGTGAGTTCGTCGTTGCCGGGTTCCACGGCGCGGGCGAACTTCAGGTTAGCAAGTGTGTATTCGTGCGCACAGCACACGCGCGTGTCGCCGGGCAGCGCCGCCAGGGCGTCGAGCGAGGCGAGCATCTGCGCGGGCGTGCCTTCGAACAGGCGACCGCAGCCGCCGGAGAAAAGGGTGTCGCCGCAGAACAGCACGGGGGCCTGCGCGGCCGAGGCCGGCAGGAAGTAGGCGATGTGCCCGGCCGTGTGGCCTGGCACGTCGATGACCTCGAAGCGCAGGCCCAGGGCCTGGGCGATGTCGCCTTGCACCAGCGGCGTGAAGGGCTCGGGGATGCGCTCGCGCGCGGGGCCCCACACCTTCGCACCCGTAGCCGCATGCAGCGCGGCCACGCCGCCCGTGTGATCGGGGTGGTGGTGCGTGACTAGAATCGCGGCCAGCTGCAGCTTGTGGTGCGCCAACGCATCGAACACCGGTTGGGCATCGCCCGGGTCCACCACGA
The DNA here is from genome assembly GCF_059416345.1 of Variovorax sp. GW821-FHT09D07. Classification (NCBI taxonomy): domain Bacteria; kingdom Pseudomonadati; phylum Pseudomonadota; class Betaproteobacteria; order Burkholderiales; family Comamonadaceae; genus Variovorax; species Variovorax sp. GW821-FHT09D07. The sequence continues at coordinate 533,908 of NZ_JBWKOY010000001.1, read as the reverse complement.
TGGCGTGGTGCCCGTCGTGCAGCATCCAGATGTAGTTGTCAGCAAAAGCGGGCAGCGGAACAAGGGTCATGAGCGGTCAAATTATAGGTTTGCAGGATTGGTTCGCGACCCCCCCCGGCCGCTACCTCCTGGCCTGGGAGCAGGCCCAGTTCGACGAGGCGGTGGCCGATGTTTTCGGTTACCACGCCTTGCAGCTCGGGGCCGCCGAGGTCGATGGGCTGCGCGCCAACCGCATGCCGCACCGCTGGCTGGCCCTGACCGACCCGGTGCGGGCCGGCAAGGCGACGCTGGTGACCGATTTCGCCGCCTTGCCGTTCGCGGCCAACAGCCTCGATCTCGTGGTGCTGCCGCACGCCTTGGAACTCAGTCCCGATCCGCACGCCACGCTGCGCGAGGTCGAGCGGGTGCTGGTGCCCGAGGGCCGGGTGGTGATCTGCGGCCTGAACCCGACCAGCCTGTGGGGCCTGCGGCAGCGCCGCGGGCACCTGTACCGCCGGCTGGGCCTGGGCGAGACCTTCCTGCCCGAGGCCGGCGAGTTCATCGGCTACTGGCGCATGCGCGACTGGCTGCGCCTGCTGAGCTTCGAGGTGGAGTCGGGCCGTTTCGGCATCTACCGGCCGGCGGTGCGCAGCGACGCCTGGCTGGAGCGCTCGCGCTGGATGGACACTGCCGGCGAGCGCTGGTGGCCGATCTTCGGCGCCGCCTACTTCCTGGTGGCGGTGAAGCGCGTGCGCGGCATGCGCCTGCTGAGCGCCGACTGGCGCCGCAGCGGCGCGCGGGCGACGGCGCCGGTGCCCATCGCGGGCAAGGTGCACCGCAGCAAGCAGTGAACGAACGAATCCATGGACGCGGGCGGCATCGCCCGCATGACGCTAGAGAAAAAAGGAACAGTCAGTTTGAACGAAGTCGTGATCTACACCGATGGCGCGTGCAAGGGCAACCCGGGACCGGGCGGCTGGGGCGCGTGGCTCAAGTCGGGCCCCACCGAGAAGGAACTGTTCGGCGGTGAACTCAACACCACCAACAACCGCATGGAACTCACGGCCGTGATCGAAGGGCTCGCCGCGCTCAAGCGGCCCTGCAAGGTGCTGCTGTACCTGGACAGCCAGTACGTGCGCATGGGCATCACCGAGTGGATTCGCGGCTGGAAGGCCAAGGGCTGGCTCACCTCGACCAAGCAGCCCGTGAAGAACGTCGAGCTCTGGCAGAAGCTCGACAAGCTGGTGTCCGAGGGCGGCCACCAGATCGAGTGGCGCTGGGTCAAGGGGCACTCGGGCGACCCGGGCAACGAGCGGGCCGACATGCTGGCCAACAAGGGCGTGGACAAGGCCCTGGGCCGGATCTGACCGGCAGGGTCTAGATCAGCCCTTCGAAGACCATCACGTCGACTTCCTGGCCGGCGTCGACATGGCCCTGCTCGTGGGGCAGCACCACGAGCCCGTTGGCCTCGAGCATCGAGCTCAGCACGCCCGACCCCTGGTGCGCCGCCACCCGCACCTCGGGCAACGACCCCGGCACTTGGCGGACGACGCCGCGCTGGTACTCGGTGCGCCCCGGTTTCTTGCGGATGGGCCCGGCGCTGCGCGCGCGCAGCAGCGGCGGCGGGGCGCAGGCCGCGTCGTGGCAGCCCATCAGCCGCAGCAGCGCCGGCCGCACGAAGGCCAGGAAGGCGACCATCGCCGCCACTGGGTTGCCCGGCAGGCCGAACAGCACGGCCGACGTGGCCGCGGCCTCGCGCGGACGCGGAATCAGCCCCACCGCCAGCGGCCGGCCGGGCCGCATCGCGACCCGCCAGAAGGCCATGTCGCCCAGTTGCTGCATCACGTCGCGCGTGTGGTCGGCCGCGCCCGCGCTCACGCCGCCGCTGGTGACGATGGCGTCGGCTTCGCGCGCCGCGCGCTGCAGCGTGGCGGCGAGCGTGGCGGGGTCGTCGTGCACCAGACCGAGGTCGACCACCTCGCAGCCCAGCCGCGTGAGCAGGCCGAACAGGGTGTAGCGGTTGCTGTCGTACACGGCGCCTTCGCGCGGCGTGTCGCCCAGGCAGAGGATTTCGTCGCCGGTCGAGAAGTACGCCACGCGCAGCCGGCGCCGCACGGTCACGCGCGCCAGGCCGAGGCTGGCGACCATGCCGAGCGCGGCCGGCGACAGGCGCTCGCCGCGCCGCAGCGCCGGCTGGCCCTGCATCAGGTCTTCGCCGGCCAGGCGCCGGTTGTCGCCGCGGCCCAGCACGCGGGCCGGAAAGCAGACCTGGTCGCCGTCGACCTTGCAGAACTCCTGCGGGATCACGGTGTCCAGGCCGGCCGGCATCATCGCGCCGGTCATGATGCGCACCGCGTCGTTCGGCCCGAGCGCGCCGCGCCAGGCCGAGCCGGCCAGCGCCGTGCCCGCCACGCGCAGCGTGAGCGAATGGTCGATGGGCGCATCGGCCGGCAGCAGTGCGCCGTCGAAGGCGTAGCCGTCCATGGCGGAGTTGTCGTGCGGCGGCACGCTCACCGGTGAGACGAGGTCGTCGGCCAGCACACGGCCGAGCGCGTCGCGCAGCGCGACCTCTTCGGTGTCGGCCACGGCCAGCGGTGCGACGAGGCGCGCGAGAAAGGCGGCGACGGTGTCGACGTCGAGGTCGCCCGCGTCGTAGTCCGCGAGGTCGGCGGCGATGGCGGCGATGCGGCTCATGGCTGTTCGAGCGTCTGCAGATCGGCCGGCGTGTTCGCGTTGAAGAAGGCGTCGGGCGCGTCGCCGGGGCGGTCGAAGGGAACGGTCAGGGCGTTGTGCTGCGCGGTCCAGGCGCCGACCTTGCGGCCGCCTTCCTCGACAAAGCGGCGCAGGCTGTCGCGCAGTTCGATGTGCAGCAGGCAGAACACCGGCTGGCGACGCAGCACCGTGCGGCCGTCGGCCTCGGTTTCAGGCGCGGCGGCCATGGCGATGCGCGCGTGGGGGCCTTCGGCGGCCAGGGCTTCGGCCAGCCGCGTCGCCAGGTTGGGCGGAAAGCGCGGCGTGTCGCAGGGCACGGTGAGCAGCCAGGGCGTGGGGCAGTGTTCGAGCCCGCTCAGCATGCCGGCCAGCGGGCCGGGGTGGTCGGGCACGCTGTCGGCGAACACCGGCACGCCCAGCGCTTCGTAGGCCGCGAAATTCCGGTTGGCGTTGATCAGCACGCGGCCGACCTGCGGGCGCAGCCGCCGCACGGCATGTGCGGCGAGCACTTCGCCCTGGAGCAGTTGCAGGCCCTTGTCGACCCCGCCCATGCGGGTGCCGCGCCCGCCGGCGAGCACGAGGCCCGTGATGTCGGCCGCTGCGATGGCCGGTGTGGTACCCATGGCTGGCGGCCTCATCCGCCGATGTAGCTCATCTCGACGCGGCGGGGCGCTGCCGTGTCGGGGGCGCTGTCGTCGGGGCCGCGCAGCGCGCGCAGCTCGGAATAGCGGTCGGCGCGGCCCTGCCAGATGTGGCCGATGGCGGAGGCGATGTCGCCGTCGCTCGTGCCGTCGCGCAGCATCGGTCGCAGGTCGTGGCCCTGGCTGGCGAACAGGCACAGGTACAGCTTGCCCTCGGTCGACAGGCGCGCGCGGCTGCAGTCGTGGCAGAAGGCCTGGGTCACGCTGCTGATCACGCCGATCTCGCCGCCGCCGTCGGCATAGGCCCAGCGCTGGGCGGTCTCGCCGGGCGTGGTGGCTTCGAGCGGCACGAGCGGAAATTCGGCCGCGATGCGGGCGATGACGTCGGCCGAGGGCAGCACCTCGTCCATGCGCCATCCGTTGGTGGCGCCCACGTCCATGTACTCGATGAAGCGCAGCACGACCTTGCCGCCGTGGTGCTCGCGGAAGTAGCGCGCCATCGGCAAGATCTCCTGCTCGTTGGTGCCGCGCTTGACCACCATGTTGACCTTGATCGGGCCCAGGCCCGCGGCCAAGGCGGCGTCGATGCCGGCCAGCACGTCGGCCACCGGAAAGTCGACGTCGTTCATGTGGCGGAACACGGCGTCGTCCAGGCTGTCCAGGCTCACGGTCACGCGCTGCAGGCCGGCGGCCTTCAGCGCGGCGGCCTTGCGTTTCAGCAGCGAGCCGTTGGTGGTGAGCGTGAGCTCGAGCGGGTCGCCGTCGGGCGTGCGCAGCTCGGCCAGTTGGGCGATGAGCCCCTCGATGTGCTTGCGCAGCAGCGGCTCGCCGCCAGTCAGGCGGATCTTGCGCACGCCGTGCGAGGCGAACAGGCGCGCCAGGCGCGTGATTTCCTCGAAGCTCAGCAGGGCGCTGTGCGGCAGGTACTGGTAGTCCTTGTCGAACACGTCCTTGGGCATGCAGTAGCTGCAGCGGAAGTTGCAGCGGTCGGTCACGCTGATGCGCAGGTCGGTCAGCGGGCGGCCCAGCCGGTCGGCCAGCAGGCCGGTGGCGGGCACGGCGATGTCCGGCGCGGCCACGACGGCGTGGCCCGCGGGGGCGATCGGAATGACGGTGCTGCTGCTTTTCTTCATGGGGCGATGCCGATTTTGCGCCATGGCCCGCGACCGCGCGCCATGCGGGCTACTTCAGCACCGCCGCATAGACCATGTTGCGCGCGAGGCTTCGGTAGTGGGTGCGGTACTTGGGCGATTGCAGCATCAGCACGACGAACAGCTCGTTCTTCGGATCGACCCACATGTAGGTGCCGCCCGCGCCGCCCCAGTTGTACTCGCCGCCGCCGGACGGGTAGGGCGCCTCGCCGTCGTTGCGGCGCACCGCGAAGCCCAGGCCGAAGCCGTAGCCCGGGCCCGGCAGGTACAGCGGGCCGGGCACGATGCCGGCGCCGGCGTTCGAATGGTCGGTCGTCATCAGCGCCAGCGTGCGCGGGCCGAGGTAGCGCGTGCCGTCGAGCGTGCCGCCGTTGAGCAGCATCTGCAGGAAGCGCGCGTAGTCGGACGCGGTCGACACCAGCCCGCCGCCGCCCGATTCGAACTTGCGCACGATGCGCGGGTCATTCAGGTCGGCACCCACGCCGAAGCTGCGGTCGCTCGGCAGCGGCTCGGCGATGCGCGGCTGGCGCGCCGGTTCGGGCACGTAGTAGGTGGTGTCCTTCATGCCCAGAGGGTCGAACAGGCGCGTCTTTTCGAACTGATACAGCGACTGGCCCGACACCACCTCGACCACGCGGCCCAGGATGTCGGTCGAGTAGCTGTAGTCCCAGGTCGTGCCGGGCTGGTAGGCCAGCGGCAGCTTGGCCAGGCGCTGCGAGAACTCGGCGCTGGTCGGATCGCCGTCCGCCAGGTTGGCGGCGTTGTAGGCCTGCTTCACCAGCCCCGGCCCGAAGAAGCCGTAGGTCAGGCCCGAGGTGTGGCGCATGAGGTCCTGCACGGTGATCGGGCGGCGCGCGGGCACGGTCTCGAGCACCGGCTTGCCGTCGGTGCCGGGCTTCTCGATGCCGACCGTCATGCGGGCGTACTCGGGCAGGTACATCGCGACCGGGTCGTCCAGCTTCATGCGGCCGTCTTCCACCAGCATCATCGCGGCGACCGTGGTGATGGGCTTGCTCATCGAGTAGATGCGGAAGATGCCGTCGCGCGGCATCGGCGTGCCGGCGGTGGCATCGAGCTTGCCGACGGGTTCGAGCCATGCGACCTTGCCCTGGCGCGCGACCAGCAGCACCGCGCCGGGGATCTTGCCGGCCGCCACGTCGGCCTTGAGCACGTCGGTGAGCTTCTGCAGACGCTCGGTGGACAGGCCCACCGACTCGGGCCGGGCGGTGGGCAGCGACTGGGCGGTGGCGAGCAGCGGCAGGGCGAGGCTCAGGCCGAGCAGGGCCGTGCGCACCAGGGCGCGGCGCTTCAGGAAGGTCATGCGTGTTGTCTCCGTCGGTGGTGGATGGATGGAACCGGCAGGACGGTCTTGACGCCGTCCGTTCGAACCGGTCGCGGGGCAGTGTATCGGCGCTTCAGCTGTGGCGGGCTGGCCGATTGGCGGCATCTATGGCGCCGATATCTTGACGCAGACAATGAGAATTACTATCATTTGATTGCCTGAGTACGCAGCACAAGCACCACGCAAAGGGCTCTCTTCCAACAAGGAGCTTCCCAACCGTGCCGTACACCCTGCCAGTCTTGCCCTATGCCTTCGACGCGCTCGAACCCCACATCGACGCGCAGACGATGGAGATTCACCACGGCAAGCACCACCAGACCTACGTGAACAACCTGAATGCGGCGTTGAAAGACACGCCGCGTGTGGACACGCCGGTCGAAGCCCTCATCGCCGGTGTCGAGGAACTGCCCGAGGCGCTGCGCGCCCCCGTACGCAACAACGGCGGCGGCCACGCCAACCACAGCCTGTTCTGGACCGTGATGGCGCCCCTGGGCCAGGGCGGCGGCGGGGCGCCGTCGGGCGCACTCGCGAAGGCCATCGAGGCTGACCTGGGCGGCTTCGACGCCTTCAAGGACGCCTTCACCAAGGCCGCGCTCACGCGCTTCGGCAGCGGCTGGGCCTGGCTGGTCGTCGGTGCCGACGGCAAGCTGGCCGTGGAAAGCAGCGGCAACCAGGACAGCCCGCTGATGCGCGGCATCGGCTCGGGCAAGACCCCGATCCTGGGCCTGGACGTGTGGGAGCACGCCTACTACCTGAAGTACCAGAACCGCCGCCCCGAGTACATCGCGGCCTTCTACAACGTGGTGAACTGGGCCGAGGTGGCCCGACGCCATGCCGCCGCGACCGGCGGCCGATGAGCCGAAGAGGAGCCCGCCCATGAACGACACGCCGCAGGGCACGGTGGCGACAGCGCCGCCGCCCAGGTCGCCGCGCCCGTTGCGCGAATGGATCGGCTTTGCCATCGTCGCGGCCGGCGCGCTGGCGCTGGCGTCGCAGTTCTGGTCCTTCGTGCGCGCCGACCCGCTGGTGTGGAACGCGCTGCGCGGCGGCTCGGTGGCGGCGCTGGCGACCGCGCTGGGCACGCTGCCGGTGCTGTTCTCGCAGAAGCTGCCCGACAAGCTGCAGGACACGCTGTTCGGCTTCGGCGCCGGCGTGATGCTCGCGGCCTGCGCCTTCTCGCTGATCATTCCGGGGCTGGATGCCGCCAAGTCGATCGGCGTCTTCGGCGGCGGCGACTGGGCGGCCGGCGGCGTGATCGGCACGGCCATCCTGCTGGGTGGCCTGGTGCTCATGACCATGGACCGCGTGCTGCCGCACGAGCATTTCATCAAGGGTCGCGAAGGACAGAGCGGGCGGCAGTTGCGCCGCACCTGGCTCTTCGTGTTCGCGATCGCGCTGCACAACGTGCCCGAGGGCCTGGCCATCGGCGTCGGCTACGCGGCCAACAACGGCGTGCGCGCCGATGCGCTCGCCACCGGCATCGCGATCCAGGACGTGCCCGAGGGGCTGGTGGTGGCCGTGGCGCTGCTGGCGGCTGGCTACAGCCGCCTGTTCGCAGTGCTGATCGGCATGGCGTCAGGGCTGGTCGAGCCGCTGGGCGCCGTGCTCGGTGCGGCGGTGGTGGGGCATTCGGCGATGCTGCTGCCCTGGGGGCTGGGCTTCGCGGCGGGCGCGATGCTGTTCGTCATCAGCCACGAGATCATTCCCGAGTCGCACCGCAAGGGGCACGAGGCCTATGCGACCAGCGGGCTGATGATCGGCTTCGTGCTGATGATGCTGCTGGACACCGCGCTGGGCTGACGCCCGGGCGCGGCGTCGTCAGCCTCAGCCGTGCTTGACGGCGACGGTCTTGAGCGTCGTGAAGCCGTACAGCGCTTCGAAACCCTTCTCGCGCCCGTAGCCCGACGACTTCACGCCGCCGAACGGCAGCTCGACGCCGCCGCCCGCGCCGTAGTTGTTGATGAACACCTGGCCGCTTTTCACGCGCCGGGCCATGCGGAACTGGCGTGCGCCGTCGGCCGTCCAGACGCCGGCCACGAGGCCGAACTGGGTGGCGTTGGCCAGGGCCACGGCTTCGTCCTCGTCGGCGAACTGCATCGCGGCAAGCACGGGGCCGAACACTTCTTCCTGCGCCAAGCGATGGCCCACGGGCACGTCGCGCAGCAGGGTCGGGGCCTGGTAGAAGCCGGTCTCGGGCGCTTCCTCGACCACCACGCCCTGCGCCACCATCGGGATGCCGGCGTGCTGCGCGTCGCTCAAAAAGTCCCACACGCGCTGCTGCTGCGTCTGGCGGATCAGCGGGCCGACGTCGAGGTCCATCGCCGCGGGGCCCACGCGCAGGGCTTCGAAGGCGTGGCCCAGGCGCTCGAGCAGGGGCTCGTAGATGTCGCGCTGGATCAGCACGCGCGAGCCCGCCGAGCAGGTCTGGCCGGCGTTCTGCACGATGGCGTTGATCACCACGGGAATCACCGCGTCCAGGTCGGCGTCGGCGAACACGATCTGCGGGCTCTTGCCGCCGAGTTCGAGCGTGACCGGGCAGTGCCGCTCGGCCGCCACCTGCTGGATCAGTGTGCCGATCTTCGGGCTGCCCGTGAAACTGATGTGGTCGATGCCTTCGTGGCGCGCGAGCGCGTCGCCCACCTCATGGCCGTAGCCCGTCACGATGTTGAGCGCGCCGGCCGGAAAGCCGACCTCGGCCGCCAGCTGCGCCACGCGGATCAGCGACAGGCAGGCGTCTTCGGCCGGCTTCACCACGCACACGTTGCCGGCCGCCAGGGCGCCGCCCACGCTGCGCCCGAAGATCTGCATCGGGTAGTTCCACGGAATGATGTGGCCCGTGACGCCGTGCGGCTCGCGCCAGGTGAAGACGCTGTAGCCGTCCTGGTAGGGAATGGTCTCGCCGTGCAGCTTGTCGCAGGCGCCGGCGTAGAACTCGAAGTAGCGCACCAGCGCCACCGCGTCGGCGCGGGCCTGCTTCACGGGCTTGCCGCAGTCGCGCTGCTCGATGAGCGCGAGCTCGTCGACGTGCTCGGCGATTTTCTGCGAGAGCTTGAAGAGCAGGCGGCCGCGGTCGGCGGCGCTGACCTTGTGCCACACGCCCTCGAAGCAGTCGCGCGCGGCGCGCACGGCGGCATCGATGTCGGCGGCGTTGCTGCGCTGGATCTCGTCGAAGGGCTGGCCGTCCGAGGGGTCGATGACGGGGAGGGTGCGGCCGGAGGCGGAGGGAACGTCCGCGTTGGCGATGTAGTTGAGCTGCATGGGGCGAGATTTTGCGCGAAGCCCGCGCCGCGCGTGGCGCCCCGGCCGGCCCGCCTTACTTCGCCGCGGTGGCTTTGGGCAGCGCGCGCACGGCGTTCAGCATGCGCTCGACGTGCTTGTCGGGGTTGAGGTTCTGGTAGTAGTAGGCGACCTTGCCGTCGGTCGCGATCACGTACGACAGGCGGTTGGCGAAGTCGGGCCGGGTCTGCATCAGCGCGTCGAAGCCCTGGATCACGGTCTTGCCCTGGTCGGAGGCCACCGGAAAGCGGCTCTGGCAGGACTTGACCGAGAACTTGGAGAGCGTGTCGATGTCGTCGGCCGACACGCCGATCACCGAGGCGCCCAGAGCGGCGAACTGGTCGACCGCCTCGGCGAAGGCGTGGGCCTCGATGGAGCAGTCGTTGGAGTCGGCCGCCGGAAAGAAGTACAGCACCACCGGCCCCTTGGCCAGCGCCTCGGCCAGCGAGTAGCGGAAGGTCTTGCCGCCGAGCGCGGCCGTGGCCGTGAACTTGGGCACCGGGTCGCCGATGTCGAGTGCGGCGTGGGCATGGGGTACCCCGGCGGCGAGGGCCGCGGCCCACAAAGCGGTGCGCAAAAGGAGCGATCGGGCCATGATGTAACTCCGAAGCGAAGTGAATCGAATTCTAGGACGACGCTTCGCCAAATGGGCCCCGTTGAAACCGCCGCGGGAGGACCGGCGTACATCAGGGCAGTGGCATCCACAACGACAAGAGGAACCCGACCATGAACGCCTGGGCCCGATCTCTTCTGCGCACGGCGCTGGCCGGCGTGCTGCTGGCATTGCTCGGCGCGTGCGGCTCGCTGCCGCCGGCGCGCGAACGCCCGGCCGAACACGCGGCCGCTGCCGACCCGGGTACCGCGCTCGCGAAGATCGTCGCGGCCTCCACGCCGCCCGGCGAACATTCGGGCTTCCGGCTGATGCCGTTGGGCGTGTACTCGCTCGACGCGCGCCTGCAGCTCGCGCAGCGCGCCGAGCGCTCGCTGGTGGTGCAGTACTACCAGCTCGAGAACGACGCCACCGGCCGGCTGCTGCTGCGCACGCTGCGCGAGGCGGCGGCGCGCGGCGTGAAGGTGCGGGTGCTGGTGGACGACCTGTACACGGTGAAGAGCCAGCAGCTGTTGCTGGCGCTGTCCGAGACGCCCAATGTGTCGGTGCGCCTGTTCAACCCGTTCTGCTGTGCGCGCGATGGGTTCCTGTCGCGCTTCGTGGTGTCGATCTTCGACATCCACCGCCTCAACCACCGCATGCACAACAAGCTCTTCATTGCCGACGGCGCGATGGCGGTGGTGGGCGGGCGCAACATCGCCGACGAGTACTTCGTGCTGAGCGAGGCGCAGAACTTCATCGACATGGACGCGCTGGTGGTCGGCAAGGTGGTGCCGCAGCTCGAGTCCATCTTCGACGCCTACTGGAACAGCGACCAGATCTGGCCCATTGCCGAGATCGTGCGCAAAGAGGCCGGCGCCGCCACCTTCGATGCCGAGATCGGCATGTCGGGCCCGCCGCCGAAGGTCGTGCTGCCGCCCTCGGACATCCTCGGCTACGGCCCCATCGCCGAGGAGCTCGACGGCGGCCGCATGGGCCTGCTGTGGGGCGAGGCCCGTGCCATCGCCGACCCGCCCTCCAAGCCCACGACGCTGACGGCCGAAGACGCCATCGCCACCAGCGTGACCATGAAGGTCTGGGCGCTGCTGCTCGACGCGAAGACCGAAGTCGACCTGACCTCGCCCTACCTCGTGCCCGGCGAGCGCGGCATGGCCGCCTTCGAGGACCTGGCCAAGCGCAAGGTCAAGCTCACGCTGCTGACCAATTCGCTGGCCGCCAACGACGAACCGCTGGTGCACACCGGCTATGCGCGCTACCGCGAGCGCCTGCTGAAAGGCGGCGCCGACCTGTACGAGCTGAGCCCGCAGCGCACCACCGCGAGCATGCGTTTCGGCAGCTTCGGCAACTCGCTGGGCCGGCTGCACGCCAAGACCGCCGCCATCGACAAGACGCGCATCTTCATCGGCTCGATGAACCTCGACCCGCGCTCGGCCAGCCAGAACACCGAGATGGGCGTGGTGGTCGACAACCCGCAGCTGGCGCGCGAGATGCTGCGCATCATCCACGTGAGCAAGCTGCAGAACTCGTACCGGCTGCGGCTGTCGAAGGAGGGCGGCACGCTCGAGTGGCTCACGAACGACGGCGAGAAAGAGGTGATCCTCACCTCGGAACCCGAGTCGGGTTTCTTCCAGCGCCTGTACAACACCCTGATCTCCCCGCTGGTGCCCGAGATGCTGTTGTAGCCTCGGGGGATGGCGCAGACCTTCACTTCTCTTTCGGCCCCGCAGGTCATGCTGTGGGGCCTGCTGTTCTTCGGGGGCATCTACCTGGGTTTCGGCGCGCTCACCTGGCTGCTCACGAAGCGGGTGCTGCCGGCGCTGGGCATCGGGCGCGCGCTCGATCCGCGGCCCTTGCAGCCCGGCCAGCTGCGGCGCGAACTCACGCAGTCGGGCATCTCGGTGCTGATCTTCGGGCTGGGCATGGTGTTCCCGTGGGGGCTGCTGCAGTTGGGCTGGGCGCGGCTCGAACCCGGCGCGGGCTGGCGCCGCATCGGCATCGAGATCCTCGTGCTCGCGGTGTGGAACGACGTGCATTTCTGGCTCAACCACCGGCTGCTGCACACGCGCTGGCTGCGCCGCTTCCACGGGCCGCACCACCGCTCGTTCGTGACCACGCCGTGGGCCACCTACAGCTTTCACCCGATCGAGGCGCTGATGCTCGGCAACGTGATCCTGCTGCCGATGGTGCTGCACGACTTCAGCTTCTGGTCGCTGGCGTCGGTGCCGGTGTTCAGCCTGTTCTTCAACTGCGTGGGGCATTCGAACTACGACTTCGTGCCCGGCGTGTCGTACAGCCACTGGTTCGCCGCGAGCCGCCGGCACCACCTGCACCATGCCGTGCACAACGGCAACTACGGCTTCCAGTTCACCTTCATGGATCGGTTGTTCCGCACGCGCATCGCGGCCGACGCGGCCGAGCCGCTGTTCCAGGCGTTTCGAAAGAAGCATGGCGCCACGACGGCCTGACGCGCGCCATCGGCTGCCGCGGCTGCGCCACTGGCGCGACTGGCAAAGCCTCGCGTACCTCGTCGCCTTGCCCGCGCTGGCGGCGTGGCAGTGGGTGCACGGCTTCCAGGTGGTGCTGTATGCGCTGATGCTGTTCCTCACGCTCGGCATCGGCGTGATCCACCACAACCACGTGCACCTGCGCATGTGGCGCGGTCGGCGCATGAACCGGCTCACCGACTTCTGGATCACGCTGCTGCAGGGCCACCCGACCTTCGTCTTCTGGCCCGCGCACGTGGCCAACCACCATCGCCACCGCCACGGGCCGAAGGACGTGGCGCGCACCTACCGCTTCGGCGGCGACACCAACCATCTGTGGGGCTACCTGCTGCACCCGTTCCAGGCCGTGTGGGTGCTGATGCCGCTGTTCTTCGGCTGGCTCGCGCGGCTGCACCGTCATCACCGCGGCGCGTGGCGCTATTGCATGGCGCAGTACGCGCTGTGGCTGACCAGCTGGACCGTGCTGCTGGCGATCGACTGGCGCAAGGCATTGATCTTCGTGATCGTGCCGCAGCTGCACGGCCTGCACTGGCTGCTGGCCACCAACTACCTGCAGCACGCGCACGCCGACGGCCGCAAGACGCCGCGCAAGGAGGCACCCGGCGATACCCGCGGTAGCCAGCTGAACTACGCGCGCAATTTCGAGGGGCTGGTGAACCCCTTGCTGTTCAACATCGGCCTGCACACCGCACACCACGAGAACCCGCATGCCCATTGGTCCGAGCTCACGCGCCTGCATCACACGCGCTACCGCGCGCAGGTCGCGCCCGCGCTCAACGAGGGCGGGCTGGTGCCGTACATGGTGCGCGTCTTCGTGCTGGGGACCGTGTGGCCGCGTTTTCGCAGCCGCTCGCTGATGCCTCCCGATTCACCTATTGCCTGAACCCATGCCCGTTTCATTCCAACGCGTGTACCTCGAAAGCGCCGGCTATTTCATGCCCGGCGAGCCTGTTCCCAACGACCGCATGGACGCGTACATCGCGCCGCTCAACCGCATGTCGGAGCGCATCAAGCGCCGCATCCTGGCCGAGAACGGCATCCTCACGCGACACTACGCGATCGACGAAGAAGGCGTGACGCGCCACACCAACGCGCAGCTGGCGGCCGGCGCGATCCGCGACTGCCTGCAGCGTGGCGGGGCCGAGCTGTCGCGCGTGTCGCTGCTGGCCAGCGGCTCCTCGGGCGGCGACACGCTGATGCCCGGCTTCGCCAACATGATCCAGGGCGAGCTGGCGGCGCAGCCGATGGAAACGCATTCGGTGCACGGCATCTGCGCGGCCGGCGTGTCGGCGATCCAGACGGCGGCTCAAGGCATCGAGCTGGGTGCGCACCGTTCGGCGCTGGCGGTGGCGAGTGAAATGCCGTCGCGCCTGTTCAAGCGCTCGCGCTTCGCTGCGCGCGGCTACGAGACCGACTTCGACTCGCACTTCCTGCGCTGGATGCTGTCCGATGGCGCGGGGGCGTTGCTGCTGTCCGACGGCACGCCCGCGCTGGCCGGCAAGCCGGGGCTGCGGCTGAAGCTGAAGTGGGTGCACCAGCGCGCCTTCTCGGGCGACTACCCGGTCTGCATGCAGCTGGGCCTCACCGAAGACCGTGCGCGTGGCCACCTCGATTTCGGCTCGTGGGCCGAGGCCGAGGCGGCCGGCGCGCTGTCGCTGCGCCAGGACATCCGCCTCTTGCCGCACCTGTTCGACATCGGCATCCACGAGTACGCGGGGCTGGTGCGTGACGGCTGGGTCGATCCGAAGCGGGTCGACCATTTCCTGTGCCACTACTCGTCGGAAAAATTCATCCCGGTGGTCGAAGACCTGATGGCCAAGGCTGACCTTGCGATTCCGCGCGAACGCTGGTGGAGCAACCTCGCGTGGCGCGGCAACACGGGCGCGGCGTCGATCCTCGTGATGCTGGCGGAGTTTCTGCACACCAAGGCACTGAAGCCGGGCGAGCAGATCTTCTGCTACGTGCCGGAGTCGGGGCGCTTCATGGCGGCGTACATGCTGCTCGAGGTCGAGGCCGTCGATGCGGCGCCTGTCGTGATCGCGCCCCGCGCGGCAGCGGTGGTGCCCGACGACGACCTCGTGATCGCGCCCCCGCACGACCCGGCCGCCGCGCCCGAGGGCCTGGGCGCCTTGCTGACCGAGCTGGCCGCCATCTGGCACGACTACCGCTCGCGCGTGTGGCGCACGCCGCTGATCCGCCAGATCCGCGAGCGCCGTTTCGCCGTGCCCGACTACCTGAACTGGATGGAGCAGTGGGTGCCGCAGGTGCGCGAAGGCAGCCTGTGGATGCGCGAAGGCGCCGCCTCGCTGAGCGAGCCGTACCGCATGCTGTCGTCGCTGATCGACGTGCACGCGGGCGAGGAGCAGAACGACTTCAACATCCTCTTCAGCGACTACCGCAAGGCCGGTGGCACGGTCGAATCGATCGACGAACTGCGCCGCAACCCCGGCGGCGAGGCACTCAACGCCTATCTGCACGGCCTGGCCGCCACGCGCGACCCGATCGGCCTGCTGGGCGCGATCTACATCATCGAAGGCACGGGCCAGCGCATCGTGCCGGCGCTGTTGCCGCTGCTCAAGGCCAGCCTGAAGCTGCCGCCCGACGCCTTCCGATTCCTCGAGTACCACGGCCACAACGACGAGCACCACCTGAACCGCTGGCTGGCCGCGGTCGAGATGGTGATGGCCGTGGAAGGGCAGGCCCGCGCCGCCCGCCAGATTGCGGACACCGCGCGTCACACGGCGGCGCTGTACCTGATGCAGTTCCAGCACATCACCGAACGAATGCCCCATGGATCGAACACCTGATTTCTTGACGCAGGCGCACGACGAGCGCGACCCCAGCCCCTGGCTGGCGCTGTACCTCGACCAGAGCACGCCGCTGCCCGACGACGTGAAGGCGGCGTGGCTGGCCGATTCGAGCTCGGCCTCGCGCCAGTACCTGCTGCCGTTCCTGCGGCCGATCGCGCGGCTGACGATCATCCTGATCCAGATCGTGAAGGTGTTCGTGCCGCGCAACTGGTCGCACTCGCTGCTGCTGCACCGCTTCCTGGCGTGGGGGCTCAAGCGCTTCGTGTCGCCCGAGGCCAACTGGCTGATCCTGCGGCACTTTCACCTGGGTTCGCAGGTGCTGGCCTTCATCGGTCGCAACTCGCCCGCGCCCGTGGGTACCTCGCCGCTGGAGCCGGCCGACATCGACGCGCTGAAGGACGAGATGTTCCTGAAGCACGACCTGAATTTGTTCAACTTCGTGATCCGGCTGAACACGGCGCTGCGCGACAAGGGGCTGGCGCTGTGCAAGGCCGAGCAGGTCGATTTCTCGATGATCCAGCCGCCGGCGTTGCGGCTGGAAGACATGCCCCAGGGCAAGCTCAATTTTCTCGACCTGCAAAGCGCCATCGAGCTGTTCACGCCGCTGTACCAGCTGATGCTGACCGACAACGATTTCTGGCGCGCCGCCAACTCCTTGCAACTGGACGAAACCATCGGCATCTACGCGGCGACGATCCTGAACGCGCCGGAGCACTTGATCCTGGTCAACAACAAGCATCCGCTGGTGCCGCTGTCGACCCTGCGGGCCGGGCACCGGCTGGTGATCCACGGCCTGTCGACCGAAATGCTTCACAGCCTGCTCCAACGCATGCGCGCGGCGCAGGAAGCCATGTCGGCAGAGACACTTCCGCGGGACCCGCCCCTTGCATAGGGGTATGCTGTCCCCACATGCAAACCATGAACACGACCCGAAATCCGTCCCCCAAGACCGATCTGGCGGTGACCCACGTGCTGGCTCAACTGCTGGAGAGGCTTGAGCACAGCGCCGTGCCGGTCGGTGCCGAGCAGTACCGCTCGGTGGTCGAGCACCTGGTGCATGAATTCGAAGACGTCGAGCCCGGTGCCGAATTGGGGCAGTTGCTCGATGCCTATCCGGCCGCCTCCGAGGTCTACGAAAATATGAATTACCAGCACGCCGGCCTTTGCCGCTCGGCGCTGGACGTTTCCCTGGCCGCCGAAGGCGCAGCCAGGGAAGCCATTGCCCGCGCCATGCGCGGTGACGAATCGAACAAGGACAAGATGCATGGCCAAGGGTGAAGTGAAAACGGCAGTGGTGGCGGACGGGCTGCGCTACAAATCGAAGGCGCCGGGCTCTCCGTTCCGCGCCTCGGCGTCGTTCAGCGGGGCCACGATGTCCTGCTTCATGTGCGGCAAGCACCGCGTGCGTTCGCAGCTGCGCACGCGCCAGGTGCTGGGCAAGTCGCAGACCGTCTGCGCGCCTTCGTGCAAGGCGCTCGACGAGGCCCTCGAGGCCGAAGCATCGTCGAACTGAGCGCCTAGCACGGCGCCGCGTCGCGTTGGCGACATGGCCTCATCGGCATGTCGTCGATTGCCTTCCATCCCGGTCGCAATCGATATACAGTTGGACACAAATGATGCAAGTAATTGCATTTAATCTAAAGTTCTAATTTGTAGCCGATGACCACTCAAATCCAGCAAGAAGGCGATCGGTGCCCCGCAGCGGGCGTGGATTTTTCTCTGCGTGGAGGGCCTGAGCTGTGAACAAGCCACGTCACGTCGTCATGCAGGTCGTCAAGCGCTCGTCCGGCAGCGCCACGCACCATGTCGAATTCCTCATGGACGACAACTTCGCCGAGCGCCTGCGCCAATTGCGCTCGCTGGTGCCGCCACTGGGTGCCCTCAACAAGCAACGCGACCTTGTTATCGACAAGGTCCGCGTGCGCCTGCCCAACGCCATCTGGCGCTCGGGCAACGAGATCGCCATCGACGGCGGGGTGGACGGCTCCTGCATCGTGATCGCGGCCGAGGGCTCGTTCAACTGCGGCGGCAAAGACCGCCGCACGCGCGAAAAGCTCGTGACCTACAACTTCTCGATCGCACGCCTGATCGAGCTGCACGGCGAACGCCCCGAAGGCGAAACGCTCTACATCCGCGACGGCGTGTTCGCCAACGACGAACCGGCCGAATCGCCGGCCGGCCGCTGGGTCGCTTCCATGCACGAACTCGAAGTGGTGATGCGCGTGCCCGACGCGCCATCGGACTTCGACACGCTGCACGACCTCACGATGCGCGCCGACGGGCAGCCGACGCAGGCGGGGGCGCTGAGCCCGCACCGCGCCAGCATCTACTGATCGACTGACGAATTCAGGCCGACGTTGCCGCAGGCGCGCCCACGGGCGTGAACTGCGCGCCGTTGTCGGCCAGCCAGCGCGCCGAGAGGCTGCTGTCCTGCTGGTCGGGGTGGAAGTCGCTGCGCAGGTACTGGCGCCAGCCCGCGAGATTGCCCCGCAGCAGGCCGCCGCGGCCCAGCAGGATGCGCGCGGCGCTCTTCCAGGTGGCCCACTTCCACAATTGCTTTTCATGCCGCAGGTTGTCGACCGTCTGGCGCATCAGGTCGCCGAGGAACATCACCGTCACGCGGCGGAACCAGCGCGTGCGCCATTCGTCGGAGCCGCCCGCGGCCTTGTAGATGTCGAAGGCGACGCTCTTGTGCTCCAGCTCTTCCGCGCTGTGCCACAGCCACATCGTGCGCAGCCGGGGCTCGGCGCCGTCGAGGATCTCGGGGCGGGCCAGCAACCACTCGGCGAACATCGCCGTGAAGTGCTCGGTGGCGGCCGTCACAGCCAGCGCATGGCGCGGATCGGCGCCGTCCATCAGTTCCATGCGCTGGCTGGCGCGCGCGGTCCAGCGGTCGACCAGGCCCTGCTGCTCGAGGTGCGCGTTGAACAGCGAATGGATGCGCCGGTGCGTCGCCTCCTGGCCGATGAAGCCGCGCACGTCGGCGCGGTAGCGCTCCTGCACCTCGGGCGGCAGCGTGGCCATGGCGTCGCGCACGGCGTCGATGAAGAACTGCTCGCCGAAGGGGAAGCTCATCGACAGGGCGTTGAAGAACGCCGTCGAGAAGGCGTCGCCGCCGCACCAGTCGCGCGAGAAGGGCGGTTGCAGATCGATCAGCAGGCGGCGGACAACGAGTTCGGTCATGGGAAGGCAATTCCTGAGGTCGTGGGCACAAAGGTTGGTACAGATCCGTACCGCGTGCCGCCATGGTGCAATTGTGAGCTGGTACTGTCAAGTACCAAGGCGTAGGAAAATGAATCGCACATGACTGCCACCATCGACAAAACCGCCACGCCCGATGCCGCCGAAGGCGCGCCCAGCGAGCACTACGCGCGGCTGCTGCAGGGCATGGCGCATGCCGTGGCGGCCAAGGGCTACGCCGACACCACCATCGCCGACATCGTGCGCGAGGCCGCCGTGTCGCGGCGCACGTTCTACGAGCACTTCAGCACCAAGACCGAGTGCCTGATCGCGCTGTACGAAACGGCCAGCCGGCTCGGCCTGCAGGCCGTGAGCGAGGCCTTCGATCCGGCCCAGCCCTGGCACACGCAGGTGGAGCAGGCGATGACCGCGTACATGGACTACCTCGCCCAAGACCCGGTGCTGCTGCGCACGCTGTTCGTCGAAATCCTCGGGCTGGGCCTGCCAGGCCTGGCGGCGCGGCGGCGCGTGAACGGCGAGATCGCCAACTTCATCCAGGTGGCGATCAACAGCAGCGATTCAGGTGAGGTGCCCGCGGCGCACATGAGCAGCCAGATGGCGATGACGGTGGTGGGGGGCATCAATGAACTGGTGCTGCAGGCCATCGAGCAGGACCGCGTGGGCGACCTGCGCGAGCTGGTGGCGCCCGCCACGCGACTGGTGCGCGCAGTCGCGGCCGACAGTCGACGTTAGGCCCGCTCGGCCTTGCGCGGCGTGGCCGCGACCCACAGCACGAGCAGCCCCGCGACCACCATCGCCGCGAGTGCCCCGAGGTACGGCAGCACGTCATGCAGCGGCGCCCCCATCTGGTTGAGCCGCAGCGAGGCCTGGATGCCCGCCGTGCTCGGGAACAGCCAGCGCAGCGCCTGCAGCGGGGCGGGCAGCGCCTCGACGGGCCACGAGAAGCCCGAGAGAAAGGCCATCGGCAGCGCAGTGAAGAGCAGCACCTGCAACGCACGCTCGCGGTCGCGGAACCAGCAGCCCAGCAGCAGGCCGAGCACGCAGATCGCCGGCACGTAGAGCAGCAGCAGCACCAGCGCGGCGAACGGATTGCCGCCGCGCGGGTAGTCCTGCAGGAAGAACACCCAGCCGAAATAGAACAGGCCGCTCAGCACGCCGAAGCCCGACAGCGCGCCCAGCCGCCCCAGCCACGCACCCATGCCCGCGCGCAGCCGGCCGGCCTCGGCCCAGGTGCCGGCCAGCATCGCGGCGCCCATCAGCAGCGTCTGCTGCAGGATCAGCAGCGCCACCGCCGGCACCACGTAGCTGCCGTAGCCCTCGGTCGGGTTGAACAGCGCCACCAGCTGCGTGTTGAGCGGGCTGCGGCTGCGCGCGGCCTGGACCGCGCTTTGGCCGCCGGCCTGCAGCTTGCGGATCTCGACACCGGCCGACACCGTGCCCACCGCCTCGGAGAAGCCGTACAGCACCGCCTTGTTCAGCAGCGCATAGGCGCCGTTGCCCTCGATGCTCACCACCGCCGGCGTGCCGCGCAGCACGTTGCGCTTGAGGTCCTTTGGCAGCAGCGCGTAGCCCTCGATCTCGCCGCGCCACAACGCCTGCTGCGCCTCGTGCACGTCGGAGGTGACCATGCGCACGTCCAGCCGCGGGCTGGCCATCGCGAAGCGCGCGATCTGCCGCGACAGCCCGCTGTGGTCCTGGTCGACCACCGCCACCGGCACCCGCGTGACGGCCTGCGTGCCGTAGGGCCACGGGTAGAAGAAGCCGTAGATGATGGGCGCGAGCAGCATGATCAGCAGCACGCCCTTGTCGCGCAGCACGCCGAGGGCGGTGTCGCGCCAGGCGTCGGCGAAGCCCTGGATGCGCGCGCTCATCAGCGGCCTCCCCACGTCTCGGGCGCCGCGGCGGCGCGCACCAGCAGTGTGGCCGACACGGCCAGCAGCACCGCGGTGCCCACCACCATCCACAGCGGCGTGGCGGCCGAGTAGGCCAGGGGCGCGCCCATCTGCAGCTGCTCCATCTGCACGCGGATGTAGTGCGTGTAGGGCAGCAGGCCGGCCCACAGCTGTGCGAGCACCGGCATGGCGACCAGCGGAAAGCCCACGCCGCCGAACGCGAAGGCCGGCGCGGTGATGAAGCCGGTGGCCGACAGCGCGGTGCGCAGCGAGCGCGTGAGACTGGCCACGAAGGCGCCGAGCGCGATCGACAGCGCCAGGAACACCATCAGCGCGAACAGCGTCCATCCCACCGAGCCGACCGGGTGCCAGCCGCGGCCCGCCGTGATCCACAGCATGGCGGCCAGGCCCACCGCCGACAGGCTCGCGAACGGCAGCGCCAGCTTGCCCGCCAGCGCGGCCAGCGCCTCGGGCCAGCGCGGCGCGGCGCCGAGCCAGCCGCCCAGGCTGCGGTCGCGCAGCTCGCGGCCCACGGCCCAGGCGCCGGCCGTCATCGCAAGGATGTGCAGCAGCGCCGGAATGAGCGCAGCACCGAGAAACTGCTCGTAGTCGGTCGAGGTGTTGAACAGTGCCACCATGCTGGACTTGACCGGGTCCATGCTCACGCGCGCGGCCTTCATCGACTCGCCGCGCTTGTTGCGCACCGCGAGCTCGACGCCGGCCGACACCGTGGCGACGGCGGTGCGCACGTCGCGCTGGATCAGGCTCGAATGCGTGCCCAGCTGCGCGTTGTGCAGCAGCATGACCTGCCCGACGCGGCCCTGCTTGACGTCGCGGCTCAGCTCGCGCGGCAGCTGCACCGCCGCGTCGACGGCGCCGCTCGTGAGCGCGCGCTGCATCTCGCCTTCGTCGGCGTACTGCTGCGCCACGCGCAGGCCCGGCGTGGCGTCCAGGAAGCGCACCAGCTGGCGCGAGAGGGCGGAGTGGTCCTGGTCGAGCACGCCGATCGGCAGGCGCTCGGGCAGGCCGGCCGAGAAGATCCACCAGATCAGGAACACCGCGAGCAGCGGCACCCACGAGATCATGGCCAGATCCCACGGACGCGTGCGCAGCAGCGCGAATTCGCGCCGGGCGCTGGCGGTGGAAAAGCCGCGCAGGCTCATGGCGGGTGCGGCCTCAGTCGACCAGAACGCTCATGCCGGGGCGCGCGCCTTCGATCGGCTTGAGCGGCCGGGCACGGACCTCGAAGGTGCGCACGTCGAAGCCCGCGCCGCCGCGCGTGGCGCGCCAGGTGGCGAAGTCGGGCAGCACACCGCTGTAATAAACCTTGAAGCGGGCGGTGCGCCGGTCCTCGGGCAGGGCGGGCAGGCGGGCGTCGAATTCCTTGTCGAGCGCAAAGCGGGCTAGCTGGTCTTCGCGCACGTTGAGCACCACCCACTGGTCGTTCAGGTCGACCACCGTGACCACGGCCACGCCCTGCGGCGAGAGTTCGCCGACCTTGGCGAGCACCTTGGCCACTTCGCCGCCGACCGGGCTGCGCAGCTCGGTCTCGGCCTTGGCGGCTTCCACCTCGGCGACCACGCCGGCCACCTGCCGCGCCTGTGCGTTGGCAGCGGCCTTGTCCTCGGGGCGGGCGCCGGTGCGCGCCATGTCGTACTGCGCCTTGGCCGCCACGGCGGCGTCGCGCGAGGCCTTCCAGTTGGCTTCGGCTTCGTCGCGCTTCTGGTCGGCCACGAGGCCGTCGCGCGCCAGGCCGTCGACACGGCGAAACGACGTCTGCGCGAGCTGGGCGGCGGTCTCGGCGCGCTGCCATTGCATGCGCGCCATTTCGATCTCCTGCGGACGGGCGCCGTTCTGCGCCTTGTCGGCCACGGCCTGCGCGGCCTGCTCGGCGGCGGTGGCCTGCGCCAGCTTGGCGCGCACCTCGGGGCTGTCCATGCGCACCAGCAGGGCGCCGGCCTGGATGCGGTCGCCTTCCTTCACGGCCACTTCGGCGATGCGGGCCGTGACCTTGCCGGCCACGTCGGTCTCGCGCGCTTCCATCTGGCCCTGGAACACCTCGGGCGCCGGCTGCGCGGCGCGCCAGAAGCCCCAGACGAGCAGCACCAGCACGAGCAGTGCGGCGGCGATGGCGATCAGTCGGCGGGTCTTGGCACTCATCATGGTCAGTTCACCTTCACGTCGGCGCGCGCGATGTAGTCGGAAAAAGTCTCGGACATGCCCGCGCTCTCGAGCAGCTGCGCGAGCGCCTGCACGTAGTCGTTGGCGGCCTGCGCGCGTTCGGTCAGCACCTTGGCCTGGTTGGTCTCGGCGTCGATCAGGTCGAGCGTGGTGCTGGTGCCTTCGCGCAGCCCGGCGGTGCGCAGCTTGACCACCTCTTGCGCGAGTTCGACCGAGACTTTCATCTCGAGGTACTGGCGGCGCGCGTTGTCCAGCGCGCGCCAGTTGCGTTCGACCAGCAGCGAGATGTCGCTGCGCGCCTGCAGGTCGGTGCGCTCGGCCTGTTCGACCTGCTTGTGCGAGGCGGCCGACAGCGCGTTGCGGTCGACCGAGTCGTACAGCGTCCAGCGCACGCCGAGGCCGGCCACCCAGTCGGCGTTGCCGCTCTTGATCTCGCGCGTGCCGAAGGCGATCACCTGCGGCCGGCGCAAGGCTTCTTCGCCTTCGTGCAGCTGCTCGGCCTGTGCCTTCTTGGCTGCGACCTTGCCCAGGCCCGGATGCCGCGTGAGCGCCGCATCGATGAAGTGGCCGAGCGGTTCGATCGGCGCGCTGATGAGGAACAGCGGCGTCTGCGGTGTGACGCTGCCCTCGGCGCGCACCGTGCGCGCCAGGGCCACGCCCGCCAGCGCGGCGTCGTTCTCGGCTTTGCGGGCGTTGCGGCGCGCTTCTTCGTACGCGGCACTGGCCTGCAGCCGCTCGACGCGCGAAATGACGCCGGCCGCGAGCATCTTCTGCGCCGCCGCGTCGTGCTGGGCGATGGTGCGCTCGGCCTGCAGGCGCAGCGTGGCCGCGCGCTGTGCGAGCTGGGCGCCGAAGTAGCGCTGCACCAGCAGCGTGTCGACCTCGTGGCCGGCCTGTTCGGCATCGGCCTGGGCCTCGCGCGCCTGCGCCGAGACAAAGCCGCGCACCGCGTCGGTCGCGCCACCCAGGTAGAGCGGCCACACGGCCGACACCGAGGCGTTGGCGCCGGTGTCGTGGCGGTTCAGCGTGTAGCTGTTGGGCAGCTGCGGAATCGGCACGCGCGAGACGAAGCTCTGGATCGACGGCGGCAGCGACGAGCCGATCTGGCCGAGCTTCTGGTTGAGCGGGTCGAGGTCGAGGTTCAGGTTCGCGTTGTACGCATAGGCCAGCCCCGAGATGCTGACCACCGGCCCGCCCAGGCGCTTGACGCCTTCGCTCTGCAGCTCCTTGGCTTCGACGGCGATGCGCGCGGCGGCCAGCTTGTCGGAGCGCTCGACCATGCGCTGGCGCGCGGCGTCGAAGCTCAGCGCCAGCGTGGAGGTGGTGTCGCCGCGGGCCTGCTGCTGAGCGAAAGCCGCGCCGCCGAGGAAGGCCGGCAACAGCAGCAGGGACGGAAGAAGGGCGAGGCGAGGTCGTGTCATCGGCATCAGGCGGTCTTGTGCAGCAGGGCGTCGAGCTCCTGCTGCAGGATCACGGGAAAGGCGGCCTGCACCGCCCCGGTGGCCAACGGCCGTGCTTTCTCGAGCAGCTGTGCGGCGCGGCCGGCATCGAGGGTGTTGCCGGAGAGCAGGCTGTCGGCCAGCGTGCGCAGCCAGCGCCGCGCCACGGTGCGCAGCGTGCGGACCATGGTTTCCTGCATGCCGATGACCGCTTCGAGCGGCAGGCCCAGCGCGGCCAGTTGTTCGGCGACCTGGCCGAGCGCCGGGCTCAGCACCTGCACCTGGCCGTCGGGCAATTCGCGCATGAGGCCGGCGCGGGTGGCGCGGCCGAGCAGGGCGGGCGTCATCTGGCCCTGCCACTTGGTGGCCAGCGCCTGGGCCGACACCACCACGGGCGTTTCTTCGGCGAACAGGCTGCCCGACACCGAGCGGGCCACGGCCAGCAGGTCGGGCCAGGTGGAGGCCGGCGCACGCGTGAAGATGCGGCGGATCGCCTCGATGCCGAAGCCCTGTTCGCGCAGTTCGCGGATCAGCGCCAGGCGCTGGACGTGGTCGGGGCCGTACAGGCCGAGCCGGCCCTGCAGCCGCGGTGGCGGCAGCAGGCCGCCCGTGGTGTAGGCGCGGATGTTGCGCACCGTGACGCCCGTGCGCGCCGCCAGGGCCTCGATGGAGAGGTCCTGCGGGGCGGTGGAATCGGGGGCGGCGGTGGATGCGTTCATGTGACAGTTTCAATGTTACATCGAAAATGTTGCATAAAACCAGCCCGGATCGCGCGGTCCGGGCTGGGCATCCTCAGCCCGGCTTGCGCTGCGCCGGGTCGTAGAAGAACTGTTCTTCGGCGATGCGCTCGCCGTCCCAGCGCTGCCAGGCGATCTCTTCCATGCGCATGCGCCCGCCGCCTTTGAACGTGAACTCGAAGATCCAGTGAATGCCGACGTGGTCGCCGTTCACCAGCACCGGCCGCACGCAGGTCGATGCCACCGACTCGGTGCGCGCGAGCACGGCGCTTTCCTGCGCGACCAGCGTGCTGCGCCCGCGCCGCGGCTCGGCCTGGTTCTCGCGCATCGTGGCGTCTTCGGTGTAGAAATCTTCGATGACCTGGGCATGCGCGCCGCCTTCGACGGCGGCAATGAAGGCTTCGAGCCGGGCGGGCGTGGGCATGTCAGGACTTCACTTTCACTTCGACGCGGCGCGCTTCCGAGGCCGGCCCGTCGGCCTGCGACTGCTCGGGCTTGGCGAGTTCGATCTTGTCCTCGGGCGCGCCCGCCGCCTTGATGGCTTCGCGCACGGCCATGGCGCGCTGCTTGGCCAGCTCGGCGTTCTTGGCCGCGTCGCCGCTGGCGTCGTGGTAGCCGCTCACCAGCACGGTGCTGCCGCTCTGCACGGCCTTGATGACATCGGACAGCGCTTCCTTCGCGTTGGGCGCGACCTCGGCGCTGGCGCTTGTGAAGTAGAACTTCACGATGCCGTTCTCGACCTTCACGGCGGCGGCTTCGGTGGCCCCGACGGCCGCCGAGGCGAGGGTGGCGGCCGGCGTGGCCGCCGGCGCCATCGCGGCGGGTGCCGTGGCTGCAGGCGGCGTCTCGACCTTGGTCGGCACGGCGGCTGCCGCGTCGCCGGCGTGGAACTTGACCACCAGCGGCACGATCAGCAGCGCCACGATGTTGATGATCTTGATCAGCGGGTTCACTGCCGGGCCGGCCGTGTCCTTGTAGGGGTCGCCCACGGTGTCGCCGGTGACCGCCGCCTTGTGCGCCTCGGAGCCCTTGCCGCCGTGGTGGCCGTCCTCGATGTACTTCTTGGCGTTGTCCCACGCACCGCCGCCCGTGCACATGCTGATGGCGACGAACAGGCCGGTGACGATGGTGCCCATCAGCAGGCCGCCCAGCGCCTTCGGTCCCAGTACCAGGCCGACCAGGATCGGCACCACCACCGGCAGCAGCGAGGGGATCATCATTTCCTTGATGGCCGCGCCGGTCAGCATGCCCACGGCCTTGCCGTACTCGGGCTTGCCGGTGCCTTCCATGATGCCGGGGATCTCGCGGAACTGGCGGCGCACTTCTTCCACCACCGCACCGGCCGCGCGGCCCACGGCTTCCATGGCCATCGCGCCGAAGAGGTAGGGGATCAGGCCGCCGATGAACAGGCCCACGATCACCATCGGGTCGCTCAGGTTGAAGCTGATGTTCAGCCCGAAGCTCTCCAGCTTGTGGGTGTAGTCCGCGAACAGCACCAGCGAGGCGAGGCCGGCCGAGCCGATGGCGTAGCCCTTGGTCACGGCCTTGGTGGTGTTGCCCACCGCGTCCAGCGGATCGGTGATGTCGCGCACGCTGGCGGGCAGCTCACTCATCTCGGCAATGCCGCCGGCGTTGTCGGTGATGGGACCGTAGGCGTCCAGCGCCACCACGATGCCGGCCATGCTCAGCATCGACGTCGCGGCCACCGCGATGCCGTACAGGCCCGCGAGGGCGTAGGAGGCCAGGATCGCGATGCACACGAAGATCACCGGCCATGCCGTCGAACGCATCGACACGCCCAGGCCCGCGATGATGTTGGTGCCGTGGCCGGTGGTCGAGGCCTGTGCGATGTGCTGCACGGGCTTGTACTGCGTGCCGGTGTAGTACTCGGTGACCCACACCAGCGCGGCCGTGAGCGCCAGGCCCACGAAGCAGGCGCCGAACAGCTTCAGCTGGCTGCCGCTGGCGGCAATGGCGTTGTCCGGAATGATCCAGCTCGTGACGAACCAGAACGCGATCAGCGACAGGATGCCCGCCACCGCCAGGCCCTTGTAGAGCGCCGGCATCACGTTGACCATGCCCGGCGAAGCCTTCACGAAGAAGCAGCCGATGATCGACGCGATGATCGACACGCCGCCCAGCGCGAGCGGGTACAGCACCGCGTCCAGCGGCGCTGCCGTGACCATCAGCGCACCCAGCACCATGGTGGCGATCAGCGTCACCGCGTAGGTCTCGAACAGGTCGGCCGCCATGCCGGCGCAGTCGCCGACGTTGTCGCCCACGTTGTCGGCGATCACCGCCGGGTTGCGCGGGTCGTCTTCCGGAATCCCGGCTTCGACCTTGCCCACCAGGTCGGCGCCGACGTCGGCGCCCTTGGTGAAGATGCCGCCGCCCAGGCGCGCGAAGATCGAGATCAGCGAGGAGCCGAAGGCAAAGCCGATCAGCGGATTGAGGATGGCCGCCAGGCTGTGGTCCGCCTTCGGCGCACTGCCGGCCAGGAACCAGTAGAAGCCCGTCACGCCCAAGAGGCCCAGGCCCACCACCAGCATGCCGGTGATGGCACCGCCGCGAAACGCCACGTCGAGCGCCGGGCCGATGCCCTTGGTCGCGGCTTGCGCGGTGCGCACATTGGCGCGCACCGACACGTTCATGCCGATGAAACCGCAGGCGCCCGAGAGCACTGCGCCGACCACGAAGCCGACGGCCGTGGTCAGGTCGAGGAAGAGGGCGATGAGCACCGCGAGCACCGCGCCGACCACCGCGATGGTGGTGTATTGCTTGGCGAGGTAGGCCGAGGCGCCGGCCTGGATGGCCGCGGCGATTTCCTGCATCCGGGCGTTGCCCGGGTCCTTGGCGAGAATCCAACTTCGGGCCCAGAAACCGTAGCCCACGGCCACCAGGCCGCAGACGATGGCAAGAATCAGGGGGGTGTTGCCGCTCATGCTTTGCTTCTCCATTCGTTCGTTGTGACTTGTGGAGACGGACAGCCTGGGCCCTGCGCGCAACGCGTACGGGACCATGCTCTCCGCCGCGTTGCTTCCTCGAAGCTCGCTGCACCGAAGGTGCGGAGCCGATTGGCCAACGCTTGCAATTTACAGGCAAAAACACACACGCGTGCGACCGGCCCGTGACACGGAAAGTAAACTCCGGGTTTGTCCCCATCCGTCTCATACTTTTCAACTACTCGAAAAACGTCATGTCCTTCGACAAAGTCTCCCCCGGCAAGAACGTCCCCGACGCCTTCAATGTCGTGATCGAAATCCCGATGAACGCCGACCCGATCAAGTACGAAGTCGACAAGGAATCGGGCGCGATCTTCGTGGACCGCTTCATGACGACGGCCATGTACTACCCCGCCAACTACGGCTACGTGCCGCAGACCCTGTCGGGCGACGGCGACCCGGTCGACGTGCTGGTGATCGCCCCGTACCCGCTGCTGCCGGGCGTGGTCGTGCCTTGCCGCCCCCTGGGCATCCTGATGATGGAAGACGAAGCCGGCGTCGACGGCAAGGTGCTGGCCGTGCCCACCGACAAGGTGCTGCCCATTTACAGCCACTGGAAGTCGGTCGACGACGTGAACCCGATGCGCCTGAAGGCCATCAGCCACTTCTTCGAGCACTACAAGGACCTGGAAGCCGGCAAGTGGGTCAAGGTGCTGGGCTGGGAAGGCATCGACGCCGCCAAGAAGGAAGTTCTCGACGGCATCGCCGCGTACAAGAAGTAATTTCTTTCGCTTGAAAGAAACGGCCTGGAGGCTCCGGGCCGTCAGCCCCGGACCGCATCCCCGGCCAGCCGCATCCATTCGCGGTTGACGCCTCGCGCATGCGCGTTCCAGTGGCGCGCCGCCTGCTGCAGTTCGTTCCAATGGCGCTGCGCACCGGCGGTGTCGCCTTGCTGCGCCAGCCACGCGATGTAGCGGGCGCGCGTTTCCACCGTGTTGTACGTGCTCAGCGCCGCCTCGAAGGCTTCGCGCGCTTCCGGCGTGCGGCCCTCGGCGGCGAGCGCGCGGGCGTTCAGCACGGCGACCTCGTCCTTGCGGTAGTCGTCGCGCGTGGCGCGCAGGCTCTGCAGCGCCTGCGAGGCTTCGCGGGCCGAGGCCGAGCTGCCTTCGGCGACCAGCGCGCTGGCCAGGCCGAACTGCAGCTCGGGGTCGGAGGCGAAGGGGCCTTTCAGCGCGTCGCGGTAGTGCCCGACGGCGTCGGCCGCCTGGCCACGGTCGAGCGCGGCCTTGGCCAGGCGCAGCTTGTTCTGCGCCGTGGGCGCCAGGTCGTAGGCCTCGGCGGCGGCGCGGTATTCGCGCTCGGGGTCGATGAAGCCGATGGCCGCGTTCGCCACCTTGCCGGCGGTGCGCTGCATGCGCGAGGCCGGCAGGTACTCGACCACGAAGTACACGATGCTGCCGAACAGCGGAAAGCTGAAGAGGATGATGAGCCAGTACATCTGCTTGCCGTGGCGCATGGCATGCACGGCGAAGTACAGCGCGATGAGGATGTGCAGTCCCAGTCCGACGAATGGCATCGGTGCTCCCTGTGTGTTGTGTGTGGTTGTTTGAGTGCCGGGCGGCTTTATAGCAGCCCCCGGCGCTCCCGCGTCGCTCAGGTTGCCTTGAACGGGCTGCGCTCGCCGAGGTGGTCCATGTAGTTCTCGATGCCGGCGCCTTCGCGCTCGAGGAAGCGCTCGACCGCGTCCGCGAACGACGGGTGGGCGAGCCAGTGGGCGCTGGTGGTGCGCACCGGCATCAGCGCGCGGGCCATCTTGTGCTCGCCCTGCGCGCCGCCTTCGAAGCGCACCGCGTTGTGTGCGATGCACCAGGCGATGGGCTGGTAGTAGCAGGCCTCGAAGTGCAGGCAGTCGACGCGCTCCAGCGCGCCCCAGTAGCGGCCGTAGGCCACCAGCGGCTGGGCTTCGTCGGTGGAGAGCGCGATCAGGCTGGTCGCGATGGGGCGCCCGTCGCGCTCCGCCACGAACAGCAGCCACGCCTCGGGCAGCGTGTCGGCCATGCGCTGGAAGAAATCGCGCGTGAGGTAGGGCGGGTTGCCGTGCTCGCGGTAGGTGCGCTCGTAGCAGCGGTAGAAGAAATCCCAGTCGGCCTTGGAGATGTCGGTGCCGCGCGACCAGCGGAAGCTGACGCCGGCCTCGGCGACCTTGCGACGTTCCTGGCGGATCTTCTTGCGCTTGTCGTGCGCGAGGCTGGCGAGGAAGGCGTCGAAGTTGGTGTAGCCGGGTTCGGTTTCGCCGCCGGGCCGCCCCAAGGCGAAACGCGCCCCCTCGGGGGGCAGCGAGGACACGTCAGTGCCGAGCGTGGGGGCCACGTTCGTCCAGTGAAACTGCACCGTATGGCGCTGCATGAGCCCGGCTTCGGTGCACGCGGCGATGTCGGCGTCGGCGCCGAACAGCAGATGCAAAGACGAAAGTTCCTGTTCCTTGCAGACCGCCACCAGCGCCTGCACCAGCAGCGTGCGGCTTTGCGCGTCGCGTGCCAGCAGCCGGGCGCCGGGCACGGGCGTGAAGGGCGCTGCCACCACGGCCTTCGGGTAGTAGGCCAGCCCGTGCTGTTCGTAGGCGTTGGCCCAGGCCCAGTCGAACACGTACTCGCCATAGGAATGGTCCTTGAGGTAGAGCGCGCAGGCGGCTTCGAGCACCTCGCCGCGCCACAGCGTGACGAACTGCGGTGTCCATCCGCGCTCGGGCGAGGCGCTGCCGCTGTCGTGCATCGCGGCGAGGTACTCGTGGCGCATGAAGGGCGAGGGCTCGGGCTGCGCGGCGAGCAGGGCGTTCCAGGCTTGCGGGTCGATGTCCGACGGCGACGCCAGAACCCGAATGACATAATCGTTCAAGCCTTTTTCTTCCTTCTGTATGACGCTCAAGCTCGCCATCGCGCAACTCAATTTTGTGGTGGGCGACCTCGTCGGCAATGCGCAGAAGATCGTCGGCGCCGCACGCGAGGCCTACGCGCAAGGCGCGCGCCTTCTGCTGACACCCGAACTCTCGATTGCCGGCTATGCGGCGGAGGACCTGTTCCTCCGTCCCGCCTTCACCGAAGCCTGTGATGATGCCGTGAAAGGCATCGCCGCCGCGCTGGCCGACCTCAAAGACATGGTCGTGGTGGTGGGGCATCCCAGCGGCGGCAGCCTGCGCGGCCGCTCGGTGACGGTGCCGCTGCGCCACAACGCGGCCAGCGTGCTCAAGGAAGGCCGCATCCTCGAGACCTACGCCAAGCGCGAACTGCCGAACTACCAGGTGTTCGACGAGCGCCGCTACTTCACGCCGGGGCAGGGCACCTGCGTGTTCGAGGCAGGCGGCGTGTCGGTGGGCCTGCTGATCTGCGAGGACGCCTGGTTCGACGCGCCGGCCGAGCTGGCGCGCGCCGGCGGTGCCGAGGTGCTGGCGGTGATCAACGCCTCGCCGTACCACGTGGGCAAGGAAGGCGAGCGCGTCGCGCGCATGGCCGACCGCGCACGCGCCGTGGCCCTGCCGCTGGTCTACGCGCACCTGGTGGGTGGGCAGGACGAGGTGGTGTTCGACGGCGCCTCCTTCGCACTGCAGGCCGATGGCGCGCTGGCCGCGCAGGCCGAGAGCTTTCGCGAGCGGCTGGTCTTCATGCAGCTCGCGCGCGGGGCGCAGGGCGGCATCGCCGTCGTGGCCGACCCGTCGGCCATTGCCGCGCCGCGCGACGCCGAGGCGCAGTTGTGGGACGCGCTGGTGCTCGGCGTGCGCGACTACGTCGGCAAGAACGGCTTTCCGGGCGCGATCCTGGGGCTGTCGGGCGGCATCGACTCGGCGCTGGTGCTCGCGATCGCAGTCGACGCGCTGGGCAAGGACAAGGTCCGCGCGGTGATGATGCCGTCGCCCTACACGGCCGACATCAGCTGGATCGACGCGCGCGACATGGCTGGGCGGCTGGGCGTGCGCTACGACGAGATTTCGATCAAGCACACCTTCGAGTCCTTCAAGGCCGCGCTGGCCGGGGAGTTCACGGGCCGGCCGGAAGACACGGCCGAGGAGAACATCCAGGCCCGCATCCGCGGCACGCTGCTCATGGGGCTGTCGAACAAGTTCGGCGCCATCGTCCTGACCACCGGCAACAAGAGCGAGATGGCCACCGGCTACTGCACGCTCTACGGCGACATGGCGGGCGGCTTTGCGGTCATCAAGGACTTGCTCAAGACCACTGTGTTCGCGCTGGCGCGCTGGCGCAATGCCCACGACCCGTACGGCACCGGCGCGGCGCCGATTCCCGAGCGCATCATCACGCGCCCCCCGAGCGCCGAGCTGCGCCCCGACCAGACCGACCAGGACAGCCTGCCGCCCTACGACGTGCTGGACGGCATCCTGGCACGCTACATGCAGGACGATGAAGGCATCGACGAGATCATTGCCGCGGGCTACGACCGCGCGGTGGTCGAGCGGGTTGCGCGGCTCATCAGGATCAAC
Organism: Variovorax sp. GW821-FHT09D07; assembly: GCF_059416345.1. Taxonomy (NCBI): domain Bacteria; kingdom Pseudomonadati; phylum Pseudomonadota; class Betaproteobacteria; order Burkholderiales; family Comamonadaceae; genus Variovorax; species Variovorax sp. GW821-FHT09D07. The sequence continues at coordinate 501,999 of NZ_JBWKOY010000001.1, read as the reverse complement.
GAATACAAGCGGCGCCAGGCGCCCGTAGGCATCCGGGTCACCCACCGAAGCTTCGGCAAGGATTGGCGTTACCCTATCACCAGCAAGTTCAACGAAACCGCCGGAGCACAAAAACCATGAAGCAGATCACCGCCATCGTCAAACCCTTCAAGCTCGAGGACGTGCGCGAAGCCCTCGCCGAGGTGGGTGTCACCGGCCTCACGGTGACCGAGGTCAAGGGCTTCGGCCGCCAGAAGGGCCACACCGAGCTGTACCGCGGCGCCGAGTACGTGGTCGACTTCCTGCCCAAGATGAAGGTCGAAGTGGTCGTCAACGAGAGCGACGTGGAGCGCTGCATCGAGGCCATCGTGAGCTCGGCGCGCACCGGCAAGATCGGCGACGGCAAGATCTTCGTGACCGAGGTGGAGCGCATCGTGCGCATCCGCACCGGCGAAGAAAACGAAAACGCAGTCTAGCCAGGCTCGCCCCCAGGCTGCGCGCACTTCGTGTCGCTTCGCCAACCCCCTACCGGGGGCAACACCAGCGGCCCGGCAAAGCCGGTTCCGCGGTGTTCGCTGGAATGAGGCGGGGGCCCGTTCCGGTCAGAGGTTCTCTGACAGCTTGTCGTCGCGGGGGTGCAGGGGGACTTCGGCGCGCAGCGCGGTCAGCAGTTCGGGCACGTCGGTGCCGGTGCGGACCAGGTCCATCTGCCATTCGCCCATGAAGCCCTCGCGCACGCTGTGCGCCAGGAAGCTCAGCAGGCCGTCGTAGTAGCCGGCGGTGTTGAGAATGCCGGTCGGCTTGTCGTGGTAGCCGAGCTGGCGCCAGGTCCAGATCTCGAACAGTTCTTCGAAGGTGCCGATGCCGCCCGCCATCGCGAGGAAGGCGTCGGCGCGCTCGCCCATCATGGCCTTGCGCTCGTGCATGGTGTCCACCACGTGCAGTTCGTCGCACAGGGGGTTGGCCAGTTCCTTGTCGACCAGGGCCTTGGGGATGATGCCGACGACGCGGCCGCCGGCCTGGCGGGTGGCCTCGGCCACCGTGCCCATCAGGCCGGTGCGGCCGCCGCCGTAGACGAGCTGGCCGCGGTGGCTGCCGATCCACTGGCCCACGGCCTGGGCGGCCTGGGAAAACTCGGGGCGCTCGCCGGGGCGCGAGCCGCAATACACGCAAATCGAAAATTCAGGGGTCATCCTGCAATCATGCCGCAGGCGGCGGACCCGCTCATGACACGAAGCGCTGCCACAGGGCCGCGGCCCAGATGCCGCCGCACAGCGTGAGCGACAGCAGGACAGCGGCGCTGCCCATGTCCTTCGCGCGCTTGGAGAGGTCGTGCCATTCGGGGCCGATGCGGTCGATGGCGGCTTCCACCGCCGTGTTGAGCAGCTCCACGATCATCACTAGGACCGCGCTGCCGGCGAGCAGCGCCACCTCGACCCAGCTGCGCCCGAGCCAGAAGGCGGCCGGGATCATCAGCATCGACAGGATGGCTTCCTGGCGGAACGCCGGCTCGCTCCAGCCGGCGCGCAGGCCGTGCAGCGAGATCAGGGTGGCGTGCCAGACGCGCTCGAAGCCCTTGCGGGCCTTCTGCGGGTTCACAGCGGGGTCGGGCAGGGCACTCATTGGCGGCTCATCGGCTTGGAGGTGATGAGCCGCGTACCGGCCCAGGCGTCGTGCCAGAACTGGCGCTCGGGGTGAAAACGGGCCAGCAGCGCCCAGATGGCGACCCAGCCGAAGATCAGCACGGTCGATTCGCCGCCCGACAGCTTGAACGGGGCGATGGCGGCGAGCGGCGGCAGGAACCAGATCCAGCTCAGCAGGTAGCGCGCCAGTGCGCGGCCCTGGGTGACGGGGCGGCCGTCGCGGTCGACGATGCGGATGTTCCAGGTCTTCATGGCCAGCGTCTGGCCCTTTGCCCAGAACCAGACGAAGTAGACGCCGAACACCACGAAGAGGAAGGCCTGCAGCAGGTGCCGCCGCTCGTCCATGGCGTCGCGCATCTGGCCCAGCGTGCTGAACAGCCAGCCGGACACGAACACGACCGCGAACAGCAGCATGCCCTCATAGAGCCAGCAGGCCATGCGCCGCCACAGGCCGGGCACCGCGGGGGCGTTGGGGGTGGATGAAGAGGGCGAGGCCGATTGGCCGGGTCCCGAGGCCTCGGGCGAACTGGAAACCATCGAAACCTTCGGTCAGGGGGCGGAGGACGAGGCCGCGGGTGCCGTGGCCGCGGACGGCGCCGGCACCTGGGCCTCGGCGGGCACTGGCGGCGGCGTGAGGCTGCTCGGCGCCGACGCCGCCGGGGCGACGACGGTGCTGGCCGGCATGGCAGGGCGTTCCACGGCGGCAGGTGGCGTCGCCGGCGAACTCACCACGATGGCCGACGGCGGCAGCACGGGCGTGGGGGGCGTGGCCGGCACGATGCGGGGCGTGTGCTGTCCGGGCGGCGTGACGGCCGGCACAGGCACGAGTTTTTGCGACGAGACCGGGCGCACTGGCAGGGCGGCGCCGCGGGGCTTGGGCGGGGCACTCTCGGCGAGCTTGCGTTTTTCTTCTTCGCTCAGCGCCTGGTATTGCTCCCACTTGAGCTTGCGCTCGTCGGCAGGCACGCGCTTGACCTCAGCGAAATTCAGGCGGGCCTGGGCGCGCTGCTGGTTGCTCAGCGCCGCCCATTCGATCATGCGGCTGTGCAGCGTGACCTGGTCGTCGGCGGGCATGTTCGCGTAGTTGCGCGACAAGGCCAGCCACTTGCGCTTCTGGCCGGCGTTCAGTGTGTTCCAGTGCGAAGCCAGCGGCTTCAGGGCGTGCTGCTGCTCGTTGCCCAGTTCGTTCCACAGGGGCTTGGTCGTGGCAACGGCCTTGGGGCTTGCCGCGCCATTGGTGGCCGCAGCGTGCGTGGCGGGCTTGGCGGCCTCGGGCAGCGTCTGTGCATCGGCCAGCGTCAGGCCGAAGGCAGCGGCTGCCAGCGCACCCGCCCAAACGACGGCGCCCGCCGGGAGCGGGCGCAACGGAAGCAGGGCTTTCGCACGGGAAACGGAGCGGCGTCGCATTCGGTCGGGCAAGGTGTTCAGTCGGAGGCGCTATCGGACTTCAGGAATTGGGCGAAGCCGGGATCGGTGTAGGCGGCGGGCGGCAGGTCGCCCGTCAACAGGGCCGAGTCGACCTCGGCAAGTTCGCTGGCGCGGTCGTCGTCCTGCAGCACGCTGATGGTGATCAGGCCGGCCACCAGGGCGATCAGGGGCACCACGGAACCGATGCGCGTCCACCAGCTGCCGCCCAGCGTGACCGTGTGGCCCGACTGGACCGCGACGGGCGCCGTGCGCAGCTGCGGCGCCTGCTTGCGCGCGGCCACGGCCTGCGAACGGGCAACGCGCAGACGCTCGCTGATGTCGTGCGGCAAGGCTTGATTGCCGTCCGAAAGCCGCGCCGCCAGCCGTTGGCCGAAGCGGTCTTCTGCTGCGCTGGATTGAGAGGTTGGAACCTTAGTGTTCATAGCGATATTCCCTTGGCCTTGAGCGCCTTGCTCAGAGCGTGGACAGCTCGCGAACAATGGGTTTTGACGCTGCCCTCGGAGCAGCCCATTGCGGCGGCCGTCTCTGCGACGTCCATTTCCTCCCAGTAACGCATCAGGAAAGCCTCGCGTTGACGGCCGGGCAAAGCCGCGATCTGTTCTTCGATTTCGTGAAAGACCTGGCTGCGGCGGGTGGTGTCTTCGGCGCTCTCCGATTCTCTGGAGTCGGTTGGCGAGACGAAGTTCTCCAGCAGGTCGAAATCTTCGCCGTTGTCGGCCGGTTCGAAGTCGCTCAAGTTGGAAAAAAGGGCGCGGCGGGTCTTCTGGCGGCGGAACCAGTCGAGCGTGCAGTTCGACAGGATGCGCTGGAACAGCATCGGCAGTTCCTCGGCAGGCTTGTCGCCGTAGTGCTGGGCCAGCTTCATCATGCTGTCCTGCACGATGTCCAAGGCCGCTTCTTCGTCCCGCACGTGATAGACCGAGCGCTTGAAGGCCCGTCGTTCGACGTTTTTCAGGAAGTCGGAGAGTTCGTGTTCAGTAGCCAAATGAGAGGGGGCGGCGGGACGCGCCGCGTGGGGAGGATGTTTGGCGAACGCTCATGTTTTTATGCCGCGGATTATGCCTTTGTGCCAAGACAGGGCACCTGAAGCGAGTCTGAACGCGCCGGTAGTGTCATAATCCGCCTTGCAAGTCAAAAGGCAAACGGGTCACGGTCCGGCGGAACATCAGTCCGCTCATGGCTTTGGCCTCAAGTCCTGGCGCGGCCCCACAAGGGCTGGCAAGGGGCACCCAAGGTTTTTCGTTCCCGAAAAAACACAAAGGTTGATCATGGAAATCTCGAAGGCGGAACTCGCTTCCGCAGCAGCCGCGTCCTCTGGCGCCGGCAACACCACGCAAGAACTCATGGGCGCTGAAGTGCTGGTCAAGGCACTGCAGGCCGAAGGCGTCCAGTACATCTGGGGCTACCCGGGCGGCGCGGTTCTCTACATCTACGACGCGTTCTACAAGCAGGACACCATCCAGCACGTGCTGGTGCGCCACGAACAGGCCGCCGTCCACGCTGCCGACGGCTATGCGCGCGCCACCGGCGAAGTCGGCGTGGCACTGGTGACCTCGGGCCCCGGGCTGACCAATGCGGTCACCGGCATCGCGACGGCGTACATGGACTCGATCCCGATGGTGATCATTTCCGGTCAGGTGCCGACGGCCGCCATCGGCCTCGATGCCTTCCAGGAATGCGACACGGTCGGCATCACGCGCCCCATCGTCAAGCACAACTTCCTCGTCAAGGATCCGAAGGACCTGGCCATGACGATGAAGAAGGCCTTCCACATCGCACGCAGCGGCCGTCCCGGCCCCGTGGTGGTGGACGTGCCGAAGGACGTTTCCTTCAAGAAGATCGCGTACAGCGGCTATCCCGACAAGGTCGAGATGCGCTCGTACAACCCGGTGCGCAAGGGTCACGGTGGGCAGATCCGCAAGGCGCTGCAACTGCTGCTGGCGGCCAAGCGCCCCTACATCTACACCGGCGGCGGCGTGCTCCTGGGCAATGCCACGAACGAGCTGCGCACGCTGGTCGACATGCTGGGGTACCCCGTCACGAACACGCTGATGGGCCTGGGCGCCTATCCGGCGAGCGACCGCAAGTTCCTGGGCATGCTGGGCATGCACGGCACCATCGAAGCCAACAACGCGATGCAGAACTGCGACGTGCTGCTGGCCGTGGGCGCGCGCTTCGACGACCGCGTGATCGGCAACCCGAAGCACTTCGCGCAGAACGAACGCAAGATCATCCACGTCGACATCGACCCGTCGAGCATCTCCAAGCGCGTGAAGGTCGACATCCCGATCGTCGGCGACGTGAAGGACGTGCTCACCGAGCTCATCTCGATGATCCGCGAGAGCACCACCAAGCCCGACGCCGGCGCACTGGCCGACTGGTGGAAGACCATCGAAAGCTGGCGCTCGCGCGACTGCCTCAAGTACGACCGCGACAACAAGGACGTGATCAAGCCGCAGTTCGTGGTCGAGACCCTCTGGAACATGACCAAGGACGCCGACACGTACATCACGTCGGACGTCGGCCAGCACCAGATGTGGGCCGCCCAGTACTACCGTTTCGACGAGCCGCGCCGCTGGATCAATTCGGGCGGCCTGGGCACCATGGGCGTGGGCATTCCCTACGCCATGGGCATCAAGCTCGCCAAGCCCGACTCGGAAGTGTTCACCATCACCGGCGAAGGCTCGGTGCAGATGTGCATCCAGGAGCTGTCGACCTGCCTGCAGTACAACACGCCGATCAAGATCTGCTCGCTCAACAACCGCTACCTGGGCATGGTGCGCCAGTGGCAGGAGATCGAATACTCCGGCCGCTACAGCCACAGCTACATGGACGCGCTGCCCAACTTCGTGAAGCTCGCCGAGGCCTATGGCCACGTCGGCATGCTGATCGAGCGTCCACAAGACGTGGAGCCGGCGCTGCGCGAGGCGCGCAAGCTCAAGGACCGCACGGTATTCATGGATTTCCGTACCGACCCCACCGAGAACGTGTTCCCGATGGTCAAGGCCGGCATGGGCATCACCGAGATGCTGCTGGGTTCCGAAGATCTCTGATCCGGAACATTCGTTCGTTCAACCTTTACTGACGAATCTATTGCCCGCCAAGCCCGCGCATTACCGTGCACGGGGGAGGGCGGCGAAAGCGAAAGCTTCCGCGTAGGCGAAAAGAGGAGTCACGCCAACATGAAACACATCATTGCAGTGCTGCTGGAAAACGAGCCGGGTGCTCTTTCCCGCGTGGTGGGCCTGTTCTCGGCCCGTGGCTACAACATCGAATCGCTGACCGTGGCGCCGACCGAGGACGCAAGCCTCTCGCGCATGACCATCGTCACCAACGGCTCGGACGACGTGATCGAGCAGATCACCAAGCACCTGAACCGCCTCATCGAGGTCGTGAAGGTGGTCGACCTGACCGAAGGCGCCTACACCGAGCGCGAGCTCATGATGGTGAAGGTGCGCGCGGTGGGCAAGGAACGCGAGGAAATGATGCGCATGGCGGAAATCTTCCGTGGCCGCATCATCGACGTGACCGACAAGAGCTACACCATCGAGCTGACTGGCGATCACGGCAAGAACGACGCTTTCCTGGAGGCGATCGACCGCGGCGCCATCCTCGAGACGGTGCGCACCGGCGCCAGTGGCATCGGACGCGGCGAACGCATCCTGCGGGTCTGACACCATGATTCGGAGCTCAGTCGCTGCCCGTTCGGGCTGAGCTTGTCGAAGCCTCCGCGCGAGCGGGGACTGCATTGAGCCCTTCGACAGGCTCAGGACGAACGGCACAACAACACACTGCAACTCGCTTATCTATCTGGAGAACATCATGAAGGTTTATTACGACAAGGACGCGGACCTGAGCCTCATCAAGGGCAAGACGGTTGCCATCATCGGCTACGGCTCGCAAGGTCACGCACACGCGCAGAACCTGAACGACAGCGGCGTCAAGGTCGTGGTCGGCCTGCGCAAGGGCGGCGCTTCGTGGGACAAGGTCGGCAAGGCCGGCCTGCAGGTCGCTGAAGTCGCTGATGCCGTGAAGTCGGCCGACGTCGTCATGATCCTGCTGCCCGACGAGCAGATCGCCGCGGTCTACAAGAACGACGTGGCCCCGAACATCAAGGAAGGCGCTTCGCTTGTCTTCGCGCACGGCTTCAACGTGCACTACGGTTTCGTGCAGCCGCGCGCCGACCTCGACGTGTGGATGGTCGCTCCCAAGGCTCCGGGTCACACCGTGCGCGGCACGTACACGCAAGGTGGCGGCGTGCCGCACCTGATCGCGGTGCACCAGGACAAGAGCGGCAAGGCGCGTGACCTCGCGCTGAGCTACGCCACCGCCAACGGCGGCGGCAAGGCCGGCATCATCGAGACCAACTTCCGCGAAGAAACCGAAACCGACCTGTTCGGCGAACAAGCGGTTCTGTGCGGCGGCACGGTCGAGCTGATCAAGGCTGGTTTCGAAACGCTGGTGGAAGCCGGCTACGCGCCCGAAATGGCGTACTTCGAATGCCTGCACGAGCTGAAGCTGATCGTTGACCTGATCTATGAAGGCGGCATCGCCAACATGAACTACTCGATCTCGAACAACGCCGAATACGGCGAGTACGTCACGGGCCCGCGCATCGTGACCGACGAGACCAAGAAGGCCATGAAGAAGGTCCTGCAGGACATCCAGACCGGCGAATACGCCAAGAGCTTCGTGCTCGAAGCCGCTGCCGGCCAGCCGGTGCTGATCAGCCGCCGTCGCCTGAACGCCGAGCATCAGATCGAAGTCGTCGGCGAAAAGCTGCGCGCGATGATGCCCTGGATCAAGAAGAACAAGCTGGTCGACCAGACCCGCAACTGATCTTCAGAGGCAAGAGCCAGCAGGGTGCTACGGCACCCTGTTTCGGAGGGCCACCCGTCGCGGTGGCCCTTTTGTTTGAAGGGGAGTGCACGGGTCCCCTGAACTACACTGCGAAGCATGCGATTCACAGACCAAGATGCTATCGAATGGATAGCTGATCGGGCAGTTCCCACGAGGGACGGAGGCCATTTCAATGCATGACGACACCGTCCCCGACGACGCGCAACCGCGCAAGCGTCGCAAGGGCATCTACATCCTGCCGAACCTGTTCACGCTGGCGGCGTTGTTCGGCGGCTTCTACTCGGTCGTGATGGCCATGAACGCGCGCTTCGACCTCGCGGCGCTCGGCGTGTTCGCCGCGATGGTGCTCGACAGCCTCGACGGGCGCGTGGCCCGCATGACCAACACGCAAAGCGCGTTCGGCGAGCAGATGGACTCGCTGTCCGACATGGTCTCGTTCGGCGCCGCGCCCGCGCTCATCGCCTACGAGTGGTCGCTCAAGGGCCTCGGACGCTGGGGCTGGATTGCCGCCTTCGTCTACTGCGCCTGCGCGGCATTGCGGCTTGCGCGCTTCAACGTCAACACGGGCGTGGTCGACAAGCGCTGGTTCCAGGGCCTGCCGTCGCCAGCGGCGGCGGCGCTCGTGGCCGGCTTCATCTGGCTCATGACCGAGTGGGGCAAGCGTGGCGGCGAGGTGCTGTATCTCTCGTGGACGCAGATCACGTGGATCACTTTCGCGTTCACGCTCTATGCCGGACTTTCGATGGTCACCAATGCGCCGTTCTACAGCTTCAAGGACGTCCAGATGAAGAAGAGCGTGCCCTTCGTCGTGATCGTGCTGATCGCGCTGGGCATCGCGGTCATCAACATCCATCCGCCGACGGTGCTGTTCAGCCTTTTCGTGGCCTATGGTTTGAGCGGCTACGTGGTGTACGCGTGGCGCAAGGCCAAGGGCCAGCCGGTGAGCGTGATCAGCACCTCGACCGAAGAGCCCGACGAGCGGGGGCTGCACAACTGAAGAAGCCCCGGGCCTTCACAGGCCCGCGAAGGCTGTGCTACATTCGCAACCCTCATGACCAAGATTTCGCTGCTGGCCCTACTAGCCCTCCCTCACGGGCGGAGACGGTAGCGCACGCGCTAATCCCTCATCACGGCCCGTTCGCACCAGCAACGGGCCGTTTGTCTTTTGGGGTTGCTGGTTGAGTTCCAACCATCACAGAGAAATCGACATGCTCAAGCAACCTCAAGCCAAATACCGCGCATTCGCCCCGATCGGTCTCAAGGACCGCACCTGGCCCGATGCCGTGCTGACCAAGGCCCCGATCTGGCTGTCGACGGACCTGCGCGATGGCAACCAGGCATTGGTCGAACCCATGGACATCGCGCGCAAGATGCGCATGTTCGAAACCCTCGTGGCCATCGGCTTCAAGGAAATCGAAGTCGGCTTTCCCTCGGCGTCGCAGGTCGAATTCGACTTCGTGCGCAAGCTCATCGAAGAAGACCGCATTCCCGACGACGTGACGATCCAGGTGCTCACGCAGGCGCGCGACCACCTCATCGAACGCACTTTCGAAGCCTTGCAGGGCGCGCCGCGCGCCATCGTGCACCTCTACAACGCCGTTGCGCCCGTGATGCGCCGCGTGGTGCTCGGCATGGACGAAGACCAGATCGTCGAACTCGCGAGCAGCCATGCCCGCATGTTCAACGACTTCGCCGCAAAGCAGCCGAACACGAAGTGGACCTTCCAGTACTCGCCCGAGATGTTCTCGGGCACCGACGTGGTCTTCTCCAAGCGCGTGGTCGATGCGGTCACCGAAGTCTGGGCCCCGACGCCCGAGCGCAAGTGCATCGTCAACCTGCCCACCACGGTCGAGCATTCCACGCCGAACATCTTCGCGGACATGATCGAGTGGATGCACCGCAACCTCGCGCGCCGTGACTCGATCGTGCTGTGCGTGCACCCGCACAACGACCGCGGCACCGGCACCGCAGCCGGCGAACTGGCCTTGATGGCCGGCGCCGAGCGCATCGAAGGCTGCCTCTTCGGCAATGGCGAGCGCACCGGCAACCTCGACCTCGTGAACGTCGCGCTCAACCTCTACACGCAGGGTGTTTCGCCCGAGCTCGACTTCTCGAACATCGACGAGATCCGCGCCACGGTCGAGCACTGCAACCAGATCCCGGTACACCCGCGCCATCCGTATGTAGGCGACCTCGTCTACACCTCGTTCTCGGGCTCGCACCAGGACGCGATCAAGAAGGCCTTCGCCGCGCGCAAGGACGGCGACATCTGGGACATCCCGTACCTCCCCATCGATCCGAAGGACGTGGGCCGCAGCTACGAGGCCGTGATCCGCGTGAACAGCCAGTCGGGCAAGGGCGGCATGGCCTACCTGCTCGAGAGCGAGTACGGCCTCGAGATGCCGCGCCGCCTGCAGATGGAATTCATGCAGGTCGTGCAGCGCGTGATGGATGTCGGTGGCAAGGAGCTCACCGCCGCCGACCTCTGGCAGATCTTCGTGAACGAGTACGGCATCGAGACCGCCAAGGCCTTGCAGCATCGCGTGATCCAGGAAGAAGGCGAGGGCGCCGAGGCCACGGTGGTGCTGCGCGGCGACCTGCCGTGGGACGGTGAAACGCGCGCCATCGAAGGACGTGGCAACGGACCGATCGACGCCTTCACGCAGGCGCTGAGCCAGGCCACCGGCCACACGGTGCGCGTCATGGACTATCACCAGCACGCCATCGGCGCAGGCGCCGACGCCAAGTCGGTGGCCTACCTCGAACTGCGCGTGGACGAGTCGCAGACCCTGTTCGGCGTCGGCATCGATGCGAACGTGATCTCGGCCTCGCTGAAGGCGATCGTGTCGGGCGTGCAGCGGGCCAGGGGCCGGGGCGCGCGCAGCGCACAATCGGTGGCTGAAGTCGCCTGACGCACCGGCACCAGCCGCACGCGCAAGGTGGGAACGAACCAAGGAGATCCACGATGACCGACCAACTCATTATTTTCGACACCACCTTGCGCGACGGCGAACAGTCGCCCGGCGCCTCGATGACGCGCGACGAAAAGTTGCGCATCGCCAAGCTGCTGGAGCGGCTCAGGGTCGACGTCATTGAAGCCGGCTTTCCGGCCAGTTCGAACGGCGACTTCGAGGCCGTGAAGGCCATCGCCAATGCGATCAAGGACTCGACGGTGTGCGGCCTCTCGCGTGCCAACGACCGCGACATCGCGCGCGCAGCCGAGGCCCTGAAGGGCGCGGCGCGCGGGCGCATCCACACCTTCATCGCGACCTCGCCGCTGCACATGGAAAAGAAGCTGCGCATGTCGCCCGACGAGGTGCATGAGCAGGCCAAGCTGGCCGTGCGCTTCGCGCGCAACCAGATCGCCGACGTCGAGTTCAGCCCCGAAGACGGCTACCGCAGCGACCCCGACTTCCTGTGCCGCGTGCTCGAGACCGTGATCGACGAGGGCGCCACCACCATCAACGTGCCCGACACCGTCGGCTACGCCATTCCCGAGCTGTACGGCAACTTCATCAAGATGCTGCGCGAGCGCATTCCCAACAGCGACAAGGCGATCTGGTCGGTGCATTGCCACAACGACCTGGGCATGGCCGTGGCGAACTCGCTGGCCGGCGTGAAGATCGGCGGCGCGCGCCAGGTCGAGTGCACGATCAACGGCCTGGGCGAGCGCGCGGGCAACTGCTCGCTCGAAGAAGTGGTCATGGCCGTGAAGACGCGCAGAGACTACTTCGGGCTCGACCTGAACATCGACACCCAGCACATCGTGGCCGCCAGCCGCATGGTCAGTCAGACCACCGGCTTCGTGGTGCAGCCCAACAAGGCCGTGGTGGGCGCCAACGCGTTCGCGCACGCTTCGGGCATCCACCAGGACGGCGTGCTCAAGGCGCGCGACACCTACGAGATCATGCGCGCCGAAGACGTGGGCTGGACCGCCAACAAGATCGTGCTGGGCAAGCTCAGCGGTCGCAACGCCTTCAAGCAGCGCCTGCAGGACCTGGGCGTGACGATGGAAAGCGAAACCGAGGTCAACGCCGCGTTCGCGCGTTTCAAGGAGCTGGCCGACCGCAAGTCCGAAATTTTCGACGAGGACATCCTGGCGCTGGTCAGCGCGGAAGAGCTGTCGCACGTTGGTGAACAGTTTGCTTTCGTTTCTCTCTCCCAGCACAGCGAAACCGGCGAACGGCCCCAAGCCAAGATCGTGTTCACGGTCCAGGGCAAGGAAGTCACCAGCGAATCCGACGGCAACGGGCCGGTCGATGCGTCGCTCAAGGCCATCGAGGCCCACGTCAAGAGCGGCGCCGAGATGGTTCTTTACTCTGTAAACGCCATCAGCGGCTCGACGGAAAGCCAGGGAGAAGTTACAGTCCGGTTACAAAACGCAGGGCGGGTGGTCAACGGTGTGGGTGCAGACCCAGACATCGTGGTCGCTTCGGCAAAGGCTTATTTGAGTGCGCTCAACAAGTTACAGAGCCAAGCTGAGAGAGTGGCGGCACAAGGTTAGGTTTTCAGGCGTTCCTTGGTATTCGAATGAAGAAGAGGATGCAAGTAACTGATATTGCGTGTCTTTTTTGATTTCGATACACTGCGGTCCTCGTTTGTTGCCGCTGGAGATTTATTGATGCCTGAAACCCGTCTACGTCGAGTTTCCATCCAGCGGTTCCTACCCGCCTTCAAGTTCCTCGCCGTGGCGCTGTGCGCCTCGGCGTTTTTGCTGCCTGGCGCCCAGGCCGCAAAGAAGGAAAAACCCGCTGCCGCCAAGTCCGCCGTCGCCAAGAAGGCGAAGGCACCTGCCGAGGCCAAGCAACGCAATGCGTCCGCTTCCAAGGTGGCGCGCGGCGGTCGCGCCGAGCAGGCCGACAAGGTCGTGCGCGGTGGCCGCAATGTCGTTGCCACCATCCACAAGAAGAACGGCAAGACCGTCGTTGCCGTGCAGCGCCGTTCGGTGGTGCGCGTCGAGACGCCAGCCCGCCAGTCCTTCGGCCAGATGGCCGGCCTGCACAGCACCGACGACGCACTCGACCTGAAGTCGAGCGTCGCCCTGGTGATCGACCAGGACACCCACGAGGTGCTGTTCAGCAAGAACGACCACGCCGTGCTGCCGATCGCTTCGCTCACCAAGCTCATGACCGGCCTGCTGATCAGCGAAGCCCACCTGCCGAACGACGAGCTCATCACCATCACGCAAGATGACGTCGACACCGAAAAGGGCAGCCGTTCGCGCCTGACCGTCGGCACCACGCTGTCGCGCGGCGAGCTGCTGCACCTGGCGCTGATGTCGAGTGAAAACCGCGCGGCGCACGCGCTGGGCCGCACCTACCCGGGCGGTCTCACGACCTTCGTGAGCATCATGAATGCCAAGGCCCGCATGCTCGGCATGAAGGACACGCGCTACGTGGAGCCCACGGGCCTGTCGAGCCGCAACCAGTCGAGCGCGCAAGACCTGGCGCTGCTGGTCAATGCGGCCTATTCGGACGCCACGGTGCGTTCGCTGTCCACGTCGCCGGAGTACCAGGTCGAAGTCGGCAACCGCGTGCTGCAGTTCAACACCACCAACCGCCTCGTGAAGAGCCCGGAATGGGACATCGGCCTGCAGAAGACCGGCTACATCTCCGAAGCCGGCCAGTGCCTCGTGATGCAGGCCAAGGTGGCCGGGCGCAAGCTGATCATGGTGTTCCTGGATTCGGCCGGCAAGTTCAGCCGCATCGCCGACGCCGAGCGGGTTCGCCGCTGGGTCGAGGCCACGCACGCCGTGTCGGGTCCGCGCGGCTTCCAGGTTGCCGGCTGAGATCGGTTGAGCGGGGAGGCCGTTAGCGGCCTGCCTGCTGCCCTCGTGGAGGGCTTACCGGCCGGCTCGCTGGAAAGAAAAAGAGTCGAAAGCAAACGGGCGCTCAGGCGCCCGTTGTCACGTTCGCGCCCGACGCAGGCGTTGCGGCCACGCCGTCCTTGAAGCCCAGCGCGCCCGAGATTTCGTTGGCGGTCGCTTGCAGCTTGGGCAGCCAGCCTTCGTCGAGGCGATCCGCCGGGGCCGAGATCGACAGGCCCGCCACCAGCTTGCCCTGGTCGTCGTAGATGCCGGCGGCCATGCAGCGCACCCCCAGCTCCAGCTCTTCGTTGTCGCGGGCGATGCCGTACTGGCGCGCCTTCGACAGCTCGCGCTCGAGCGCGGGCAGCTGGGTGATGCTGTTGCGGGTGTGGCCGGCCAGGCCGGTGCGCGTGGCGTAGCTGCGCACGCGCTGGGGATCGTCGGCGGCCAGGAACAGCTTGCCGGTCGAGGTCAGGTGCAGGGCGGCGCGGCCACCGATGGCGCGCACCACTTGCATGCCCGAGCGCTCGCTGTAGGCGCGCTCGATGTACACGATCTCGTCGCCCTGGCGCATGCTGAGGTTGACCGGCTGCTGTGTGAGCTTGTGCAACTCGCGCATCGGGCCCAGGGCCGCGTCGCGCACGTTCAGGCGGCCCTTGACCAGGTTGCCCAGTTCCAGCAGGCGCATGCCGAGGCGGTAGCTGCCGGCTTCAGGCCGGTCGACGAAACGGCCGACCGCGAGGTCATTGAGGATGCGGTGCGTGGTCGACGGGTGCAGCCCCGTCTTTTCGCTGATTTCCTTCAGCGAGATCGCTTCTTCGCGCGAGGCCAAGACGTCGATCAGCGAGAACATGCGCTCGATGACCTGGATGACGGGAGTGGCGGGAACGTCGGATAGGTTTTTTCTCATGGCGCAATGCGGTGATGACCGTGCGCCATTTTACCTTGTGAAATCACTCGGTGCCTGCCAGTGGCCGTCCACCAACACTTCGTGCGGGGAAAAGCGGGCCTTGTAGTGCATCTTGGGGCTGCGCTCGATCCAGTAGCCCAGGTAGACGTGCGGCAGCCCCAGCTTGCGGGCCTGCTCGATCTGCCACAGCACGCTGTAGGTGCCGTAGCCGGCACCGTCCTCAGGCTCGTAGAAGGTGTAGACGGCGGAGATGCCGTCGCTGAGCACATCGAGGATCGACACCATCTTCAGCGCGCCCGGGCTGCCGTCGGGCAGGGTTTCGCGAAACTCGACCAGCCGCGAGTTGACCCGGCTTTGCAGCAGGAACTGTGTGTACTGGTCGATGCTGTCGTGGTCCATGCCGCCGCCCGAGTGGCGGCCGGTCTGGTAGCGCAGGTAGAGCTGGTAGTGCTCGGGCACGAAGCACAGCTTGAGCACGCGCGCCTGCAGGTCGGCGTGCTGTTTGGCGGTGCGGCGCTGGCTGCGGTTCGGCTTGAAGCTGTGCGCCAGCACGCGCAGCGGGATGCAGGCGCGGCAGCCGTCGCAATAGGGCCGGTAGGTGAACATGCCACTGCGCCGGAAGCCGCTGAGCACCAGGTCGGAGTAGGCGTCGTTGTGGATCAGGTGACTGGGCGTGGCCACCTGCGAGCGGGCCTGGCGATCCGGCAGGTAGCTGCAGGGATAGGGCGCCGTCGCGTAGAACTGCAGCGTGTGAAGCGGAAGATCCTTGAGGTGCGTCACGTCACGTCACGTCGAAAGAGGAGGTCGCTCGGAAAGGAGTTCGGACCAGTATACGGGGTCGAATTGCCACTGCGGGCCCTCCTGTTTTCGGGCCTGGGCCACGTGCGCGACGAAGCGCGCGCGCGGCATTTCGCGAGCGCCGAGGCTGGCCAGGTGTGCGGTGTTCTGCTGGCAGTCGATCATCGCGATGCCGGCGCGGCGGCACAGCGCGACCAGGCCGGCCAGCGCGATCTTCGAGGCGTCCGGGCGGCGCGTGAACATCGACTCGCCGAACACGGCCCGGCCCAGCGCCACGCAGTAGAGCCCGCCCGCCAACTCGCCGTCGATCCAGGTTTCGACGCTGTGGGCGTGCCCCGCGCGGTGCAATTGCGTATAGGCCTTGACCATGTCCGGCACGATCCAGGTGCCCGACTGGCCGGCCCGCGCCGACTGCGAACAGGCCTGGATCACCGTTCCAAAATCGTGATCGATGCGCAGCTCGCAGCCCGGCGTCGCGGCAAAGCGGCTCAGGGTCTTGCGCAGCGAGCGATGCAGCCGGAAGTCGTTCACCCGCAGCACCATGCGCGGGTCGGGGCTCCACCACAGGATGGGCTGGTCGTCGCTGAACCAGGGGAAGACGCAGCGGCTGTAGGCCTGCATCAGAGTATCGACATCGAGCGAGCCACCGGCCGCCAGCAGGCCGGGCACCGGGTCCCGTTCGTCCCACGCCGAAGCGGGGTCGGGCAGTGCATCTCCGGGTTCGAGCCAAGGCAGTTGTCGCATGGATGCAGGTATACACGGCTTCTCGAAAACGCAAGCCAGTTGAGGGAAAATCCCGCTCACACGGGAACAGTCCACAAGGCTGCGGCCCTGGTGCCACCGCCGATGGCACGCGAGACAACCCCACAAGACCCGTCGAAAAACCTATAGTGCACAGCTTGCTTTCGCAGTACCACAGCGGATCCGGCAGGCATGTGCAGGGCGCCGGGGATCAGCACAAGAGGACCACGTTGACCACTGAACCCAATCCCACGCGCTTCGGCAGCGGCCAGGCGGTGCGCCGCCTCGAGGACGAAAGCCTGCTCGCAGGCGCCGGCCGTTACACCGACGACGTCACGCTCTCCGAGCAGGCGCACCTCGTCTTCCTTCGCTCTCCGTACCCACATGCGCGCATCGTGTCCATCGACACGTCCGCGGCCATCGGCATGCCCGGCGTGCTGCGTGTGATCACCGGGGCCGACCTGGCCGAGGCCGGCGTCAAGCCGATGCCCGGCGCCGCCGGCTTCAAGCGCGCGGACGGCAGCGACAGCGCCGGCCCGCCGCGCCGCGCCCTGGCGCACGAGCGCGCGCGCTTCGTCGGCGAACCGGTGGCGGCCGTCATTGCCGACACCGTGCAGCAGGCGCGCGATGCGGCCGAGGCCGTGATGGTCGACTACGAAGAACTGCCGATGGTGGTCGACCTCCCAGGCGCCACCGCCGACGGCGCGCCGCTCCTGTGCGACGAGGCCACCGGCAACATCGCCGCCGAGATGCGCCATGGCAGCAGCGAAGCCGCCACCGCCGCATTCGAGCGCGCCGCCCATGTGATCGCGCTCGACGTGAACAACCAGCGCGTGGTCGCGCTCACCATCGAGCCGCGCGCCGTGCTCGCCACGCACGACAGCAAGACCGACCGCCTCACGATCCGCATGAGCACCCAGATGCCCTCCGGCGTGCGCGACTCCGTCTGCGCGGCCATCGGCCTGGCGAAGGAAAAAGTGCGCGTGGTCGTGGGCGACGTCGGCGGCGGCTTCGGCATGAAGACCGGCGCCTACCCCGAGGACATCGCGGTCGCCTACGCCGCGCTGCAGGTGGGTCGGCCCGTGAAATGGGTGGCCGACCGCAGCGAAGAGTTCCTGTCCAGCGCGCACGGCCGTGACATCGAGGCGCGCGCCGAAATGGCGCTCGACGCCGACGGCAAGATCCTGGCCCTGCGCATCAAGACGCTCGCCAACGTGGGCGCCTACGCCACCGGCACCGGTGTCGCGATCCAGCTGCTGATCGGCCCCTGGGTGCAGACCAGCGTCTACGACATCCAGACCATCGACTTCCATTTCAAGGCGGTGCTCACCAACACCGCGCCCACCGGCGCCTACCGCGGCGCGGGCCGGCCCGAGGCCATCTTCACCATCGAACGCCTGATGGACGAGGCCGCGCGCCAGACCGGTATCGATCGCATCGCGCTGCGCCGGCGCAACTTCATCCGCCCCGAGCAGATGCCCTACAAGAACCCGATGGCGCAGACCTACGACACCGGCCAGTTCGAGTCGGTGATGGACCAGGCGCTGCAGCTGGCCGACTGGCAGGGCTTCGAGGCCCGCGCGGCCGAATCGGCGGCGCGCGGCAAGCAACGCGGCCTGGGCATCGCCACCTTTCTCGAATGGACCGGCGGCAACGTGTTCGAAGAGCGCGTGACCGTCTCGGTGCAGGCCGATGGCGTGATCGAGGTGTTCTCGGCCGTCAACGCCATGGGGCAGGGCATCGCGACCTCGCTCGCGCAGCTGGCCGTCGATGCCTTCGGCGTGCCCATCGAGAAGGTGCGCGTCGTGCTCGGCGACACCGACCGCGGCGACGGCTTCGGCAGCGCCGGCTCGCGTTCGCTGTTCACGGGCGGCTCGGCCGTGCGCATCGGTGCCGAGCGCACCATCGACAAGGCGCGCGAACTCGCGGCGCAGGAGTTCGAGGCCTCCATCGACGATATCGTCTACAGCCGCGGCACCTTCATCGTGGCCGGCACCGACCTCGAGCTCGACCTCTTCACCCTGGCCGCCAAGCAGCCGGGGCGCGAGATCTTCGTCGACTCCACCAGCACCGTGGCCGGCCCGAGCTGGCCCAACGGTTGCCACATCTGCGAGATCGAACTCGACCCGCCCACGGGCGAGATCAGCGTCGTGGCCTACAGCTCGGTCAACGACGTGGGCCGCGTGGTCAACCCGATGATCGTGCGCGGCCAGCTCGAAGGCGGCGCGGTGCAGGGCATCGGCCAGGCGCTGTACGAGCAGGTGGTGTACGACAGCGAAACCGGCCAGCCCGTCACCGGCAGCCTCATGGACTACGCCGCGCCGCGCGCCGACATCGTCGACACCATGTTCCAGATGGAAATGGACGAATCCACGCCCTGCAAGAACAACCCGCTGGGCGTGAAGGGCGTGGGCGAGCTGGGCACCATCGGCGCCACGCCGGCCATCGTCAATGCGGTGGCCGACGCCTTCGCACGCAACGGCCTCGGCGCCCGTGCGCCCCGCCTGCACATGCCGCTGAGCCCATCGCGCGTGTGGCAGGCCATGCAGACCATCGATTGAGCGCCGCCGGCCGGTGATCGAAGGGCGACGAAAGTCATCATGCGTGTCACCACCGAGCTGCAGACCGACGCGATCCGCGTCTCGACCTACCGCTGCGACGCGGGCGTCGGCGCGGCGCCGTTCACCGAGATGCACGAGACGCACTCGGTCTCGTACGTGCGCAAGGGCAGCTTCGGCTGCCGCGCGCTCGGCCGCGATTACGAGCTGGTGGCCGGCGCGGTGCTGGTCGGTGCACCGGGCGACGACTACGTCTGCACCCACGAGCACTTCGCCTGTGGCGACGAGTGCCTGTCGTTCCACTTCTCGCCGGGCTTCGTCGACCTGATCGGCGCCGACCGGCGCAGCTGGCATGCCTCGGCGTTGCCGCCGCTGCCCGAACTCATGGTGCTGGGCGAACTCGCGCAGGTCGCGGTCGAAGGCGGCAGCGACGTGGGTCTCGACGAGCTGGGCATGGGCTTCGCCAGCCGTTTCCTCGACGTGGTGAAAGGGCGCGGCAAACCCGCGGCGCCGCCGCCATCGGCCACGCCGCGCGACCGCCGGCGCGCGGTCGAGGCCGCGACCTGGATCGAGGCCCACGCCGCCGGCGAGATCGGCCTCGAAGACGCAGCCGCCCAGGCGGGCCTGAGCGCCTTCCATTTCCTGCGGCTGTTCTCCCAGGTGCTGGGCGTCACGCCGCACCAGTACCTCGTGCGCTCCCGGCTGCGCCGCGCGGCCCGCCTGCTGGCGGACAGCGACCTTGCCGTGACCGAGGTGGCCCTCGAGGCCGGCTTTGCCGACCTGAGCAACTTCGTGCGCACCTTCCACCGCGCGGCCGGCGTGTCGCCGCGCGGTTTCCGGCTTGCTGCCAAGGGCGACCGCAAGATTTTCCAAGACCGCCTGGCCGCGCTGCTTCACGATGACCGCTTGATCCACCCTTCAAGCAGGAAGTCATCGCCATGTACGACCACATCGGACTGAAAGTCAAAGACCTCGCCGCCAGCCGGCGCTTCTACGAAGCCGCGCTCGCGCCGCTCGGCCACGTGCTGGGCTCGCACGACGACAGCTACGCCGGCCTCGGCCCGGCCGGCGAGCCGGCGCTGTGGCTCTACGCCGCGAAAGGCGCCAAGGGCCCTGGCACGCACATCGCGTTCCGCGCGCCCGACCACGCGGCCGTCGCCGCCTTCCACAAGGCCGGCTTGAAGGCCGGCGGCACCGACAACGGCGGCGCGGGGCCGCGCGCCGACTACAGCCCGACCTACTACGCGGCCTTCCTCATCGACCCCGACGGCAACAACGTCGAGGCCGTCTGTCCCTGACACGAAAGGCACCGACCCGATGGCCACCGTCTACAAGGAATTCATCGTCGAGGCCGATGCCGCGCAGGTGTGGGACGCGCTGCGCGACTTCGGCGCCGTGCACACGCGCCTCGCGCCGGGCTTTCTCACCGGCTGCGAACTCGACGGGCAGGGCGCCCGCATCGTCCACTTCGCCAACGGCCTCGTGGCGCGCGAGCTGCTCGTGGCCCTCGACGACGAGAACCGCCGGCTGGCCTACACCGTGACCGACGGCAAGGCCACGCACCACCACGCGTCGGCCCAGGTGTTCGCGCACGGCGAAGGCCGGTCGCGCTTCGTCTGGATCACCGATGTGCTGCCCGACGGGCTCGCGGCGTACGTCGAGCCCATGATGGCGCAGGGCGGCGCCGCCATGAAGAAGACGCTGGAGAAGGCCAACGCACGATGAGCACGCCGACAACACCGGCCGCGAACGAGATCCTGGCGGTCGTGCAGCGCTACGCGCAGGCCTGGGCCGCGAACGACCTCAAGGCCATCGTCGACTGCTACCACGACGAGGTCGTCTTTCACTACTTCGGCTGCAGCCCGCTCGCGGGCACGCATCGGGGCAAGGCGGCCTGCCTCGCGGTGCTCAAGCAGGTGAAGGAACGCACGAACCGCCGGCTGGTCGCGATCCGCGACGTGCTGGCCGGCGAGCATTTCGGGCTGATCGTCGCCGTCGAGCAGTTCGAGCACCAGGGGCGCCCGGTCGAACTCGAGCGCCAGCTGCGCTACGCCGTGAAGGACGGCAGGCTCAGCGAATGCTGGATCTACGACGAAGACCAGCGATGGGTCGACGAGGTGCTGACGTCGCCCGCCGCTCAGAAGTCTTCGAGCGGCAGCCCCACGTAGTTTTCCGCTAGCGCGGTGGACGCCGCGCGGGAATGCACGAGGTAGTCGAGCTCGGCTTCCTGGATCTTCTGGCCGAAGGCGCCCGTCTCGGGAAAGCGGTGCATCAGCGAGGTGAACCACCACGAGAAGCGCTCGGCCTTCCAGACGCGGCGCAGGCACAGGTCGGAATAGCGGTCCAGCGCCGAGGCCGATTTCTCGTTGTAGAAAATTTCCAGGGCGCGCGACAGGTACCCCACGTCGGCCGTCGCAAGGTTGAGCCCCTTGGCGCCGGTCGGCGGCACGATGTGCGCCGCGTCGCCGGCCAGGAACAGCGAGCCGAAACGCATCGGCTCGGCCACGAAGCTGCGCAGCGGCGCAATGCTCTTTTCGAGCGACGGGCCGGTCACCAGACGTTCGCGTGCCTCGGGGTCCAGGCGCGCACGCAGCTCGTTCCAGAAGGCCTCGTCGCTCCAGTTCTCCACCTTCTCTTCGGTCGGCACCTGCACGTAGTAGCGCGAGCGCGTGGCGCTGCGCATGCTGCACAACGCAAAGCCGCGCTCGGTGTTGGCGTAGATGAGTTCGTGCGACACCGGCGGCACGTCGGCCAGCACGCCGAGCCAGCCGAAGGGGTAGACCTTCTCGTAGGTCTGGATCGCGTCGGCCGGCACGCTGGCGCGGCTCACGCCGTGGTAGCCGTCGCAGCCGGCGATGAAGTCGCACTCGATCTCGTGCGTCTGGCCGTCTTTTTCGTAGCGCACGCGCGGCTTGGCCGAATCGAAGTCGTGCAGGCTGACGTTGGCTGCGCTGTAGATCGTCGTGAGGCCTTCGGCCGTGCGCGCTTCCATCAGGTCGCGGGTCACCTCGGTCTGGCCGTACACCGTGACCTGCTTGCCGCCCGTGAGGCCGTGCATGTCGATGCGGTGGCGCGCGCCCTTGAACAGCAGCTCGATGCCGTCGTGCGGCAGGCCCTCGGCCTTGGCGCGGGTGTCGACGCCCGCGCGCGCCAGCAGGTCCATCGTGACCTGTTCGAGCACGCCGGCGCGGATGCGGCCCAGCACGTAGTCGCCGCTCTGGCGCTCCACGATGATGTTGTCGATGCCTGCCTTGTGCAGCAGCTGGCCGAGCAGAAGGCCGGCGGGGCCTGCGCCGATGATGGCGACCTGGGTGCGCATGTTCGTGTCTCCGAAAGGGTTTTGCCAAGCGTAGGGCGCGGCCGGCCGGTTGGGGCGGCGGCTGGCGAGGCACTGTGCGATCATGCGAACGCGTGCGCGATCATCGCGCAACACTTCTTCAGCCGACCGATCCACGACGAACTCCCGACGACGAATGACCATCGCCCGCGCCGACTTCATCGAGGGCATCGCCAAGGGCATGGCGGTGCTCGAAAGCTTCGACACCGAGCGCCAGCGCCTGAACGCCACGCTGGCGGCCGAGCGCGCCGGTCTCACGCGCGCCGCCGCCCGGCGCCACCTGCTCACGCTGGCCCACCTGGGCTACCTGGAAACCGACGGCAGCTACTTCTGGATGGCGCCGAAGGTGCTGCGCTTCTCGGGCAGCTACCTGGCCTCGTCGCGCCTGCCGCGCGCGCTGCAGCCCACACTGAACCGGCTCGCAGCGCAGACGGGCGAGTCGTTCTCGGCCGTGGTGCTCGACGGTGAAGAGGTGGTCATCGTCGCGCGCAGCGGCAGCTACGGTACGCCGACGCGCGTGCTGGCCTACGGCCTGCACCTGGGGGCGCGCCTGCCGGCCCACGCCACCTCGACCGGGCGCGTGCTGCTGGCCGCCATGGCCGCCACGCAGTTCACGCAGTGGCTCAAGGGCCGGCACCTGGCACGGCTCACGCCGCACACCCTCACCCAGGCGCGCGCGCTGCGCCAGCGCATCGCGCAGGTGCGCAAGGACGACTACTGCTTCGCCAGCGAAGAGCACGAACTCGGCGTGCAGGCGCTGGCGGTGCCGCTGCGGGACATGCAGGGCCACACGGTGGCCGCGCTCAACGTGGTGCTGTCGGGCACGCGCTACCAGGAAGAGACCTTGCAGCGCGAGATGCTGCCGCTGCTGTTCGAAGCGGCGCGCGAGGTGCGCTCCCTCCTGTGAACGCGGGCGCGCTGAACTTTCGGCGCCGGCGCGGCCTCGAACCCCCGAAACGGACACCACCATGCGACTCCTGCTTCTCGAAGACGACGTGATGATCGGCGAGGCCGTGCTCGACCTGCTGCGGGCCGAGCAGTACGCGGTCGATTGGGTCAAAGACGGCGATGCTGCCGAATCCGCATTGCGCACCCAGCAGTACGACCTGGTGCTGCTCGACCTGGGCGTGCCGCGCCGCGACGGCCTGGAGGTGCTGCGCGCCCTGCGTGCGCGCAAGCAGCGCATGCCGGTGCTGATCGCCACCGCGCGCGACTCGGTGCAGCAGCGCATCGAAGGCCTCGACGCCGGCGCCGACGACTACGTGCTCAAGCCCTACGACCTCGACGAGCTGCTGGCGCGTATCCGCGCCTTGCTGCGGCGCGCCTCCGGGCGTGCCGAGCCGGTCTACGAGCACATGGGCGTGAGCATCAACCCCGCCACGCGCGAGGTCGCGGTGAACGGCGAGCCGGTGGTGCTGTCGGCGCGCGAGTGGGCCGTGCTCGAGCCGCTGCTGGCCCGCCCGGGCATGGTGCTTTCGCGCGCCCAGCTCGAAGAAAAGCTCTACGGCTGGAAGGACGAGATCAGCAGCAATGCGGTCGAGGTCTATGTGCACGGCCTGCGCAAGAAGCTCGGCGCCGAACTCATCCGCAACGTGCGCGGCGTCGGCTACATGGTGCCCAAGGCATGATGCGCCGCGTGATGCGATGGACCGGGTCGCTGCGCGCGCGGCTGCTGGTGTTTCTGCTCGCCGCCATCGTGCTCGCGGCCGGCGCGCAGGCGCTGGTGGCCTACCGCACGGTGCTGAAAGAGGCCGACGACATCTTCGATTACCACATGCAGCAGATGGCGCTGTCGCTGCGCGCGGGCCTGCCGCCGAGCGCGGCCGTGGGCGGGCTCGGCGGTGCGGAACAGAACTTCGATTTCGTGGTGCAGGTGTGGACGGTCGACGGTGTGCGCATCTTCGAATCGGCCGAAGAAGCCGCGCTGCCGCAGCTCGCGGTGCTGGGCTTTGCCGACGTGCGCGCGCGCGGCACGACCTACCGCGTGTTCTCGATGCAGACGCGCGGGCTGGTGATCCAGGTGGCGCAGGACATGGCGGCGCGGCGCCACATGGCCGGTTCGCTCGCGCTGCGCACCATCGTGCCCGTGGCGCTGATGGCGCCGCTGTTGATGCTGGTCGTGTGGTGGGTGGTGAGCCTGTCGCTGGCGCCCGTGGCGCGCGTGCGCCGGCAGGTGGCGTCGCGGCAGGCCGACGACCTCTCGCCCGTGAGCGAGGAGAACCTGCCCGAAGAAGTGCGCCCGCTGGTGCAGGAACTCAACCTGCTGTTCGGCCGCGTGCGCCATGCCTTCGACGCGCAGAAGCACTTCGTCGCCGATGCCGCGCACGAGCTGCGTTCGCCGTTGGCCGCGCTCAAGCTGCAGGTGCAGGGCCTGCAGCGCGCCCCCGACGATGCGGCGCGCACGCTGGCCGTGAGCCGGCTGTCGGCCGGCATCGACCGCGCCACGCGGCTCGTCGAGCAGATGCTGGCGCTAGCTCGGCATGAAGCCAGCGTGGCCGCGGGCGCCAAGCCCGAGACGGTCGACCTGGCCGAGGTGGCGCGCCTGGCGATCTCCGATGCGGTGGCGGCTGCGCAGGCGCGCCGCATCGACATCGGCGTGGCGCAGTCCGACGCGGGCGCGACCGTGAGCGGCCAGCCCGAGGCGCTGCGCATGCTGCTGCGCAACCTGATCGACAACGCCGTGAAGTACACGCCCGAAGGCGGACGGGTCGACGTCGGCCTCGTGAAGCGCGCCGATGCGGTGGAGCTGCGCGTGGACGACAGCGGCCCCGGCCTGCCCGAGGCCGAGCGCGCGCGCGTGCTCGATCGCTTCTATCGCTCGGGCGAGCCGCAGGCGCCGGGCAGCGGGCTGGGGCTGGCCATCGTGAAGTCGATCGCCGACCTGCACGGCGCCACGGTGGCGCTTGAAGAGTCCCAAAGCCTCGGCGGGCTGTGCGTGCGGGTGACGTTCGCTCCCGCCAAAGAGTGAACTCCGCTTAAGCGACGCCTAAGTCAAGGCCGCGACATTCCTTTCATCGTGTTTGCGCCCCGGCGCAGGATTGAAAGGAATCGAAGAATGAACCCCGCCCTGATTTCCCCCCGTGCCCTCGTGATCGCGCTGGCCAGCGCCGGCGTGATCGGTGCCGTCGGCGCCGGGGCCTACACCAGCGCCCGCGCTGTGGGTGCGCCGGCCACCACCGCCGCCGTGGCCGCACCGGCCGCCATGGTCACCTTGCCCGACTTCTCGACCATCACCTCGCGTGACGGCCCGGCCGTGGTCAACATCAGCGTGACCGGCACCGAGAAGGCCCCGGACGACGACACCATGGCGCAGCTGCAGGGCATCGACCCGGACGATCCGATGTTCCAGTTCTTCCGCCACTTCCAGGGGCAAATGGGACCGCGCGGCCAACAACCGCAGCGCGCCGTGCCGGTGCGCTCGCAGGGCTCGGGCTTCATCGTGGACCCGAGCGGCATCATCATGACCAACGCCCACGTCGTGAAGGACGCGAAGGAAGTCACCGTCAAGCTGACCGACCGCCGCGAGTACCGCGCCAAGGTGCTCGGCGCCGATGCCAAGACCGACATCGCGGTGCTCAAGATCGACGCGAAGAACCTGCCGGTGCTCGCGCTGGGAAACACCAAGGACCTGAAGGTCGGCGAATGGGTGCTGGCCATCGGCTCGCCCTTCGGCTTCGAGAACACCGTGACGGCCGGCGTGGTGAGTGCCAAGGGCCGTTCGCTGCCCGACGACAGCTACGTGCCCTTCATCCAGACCGACGTGGCCGTGAACCCCGGCAACTCGGGCGGGCCGCTGCTCAATGCGCGCGGCGAGGTGGTCGGCATCAACTCGCAGATCTACAGCCGCAGCGGCGGCTACCAGGGCGTGTCGTTCGCCATTCCGATCGACGTGGCCGTGCAGGTGAAGGACCAGATCGTCGCCACCGGCAAGGCCACGCATGCGCGCCTGGGCGTGGCGGTGCAGGAGGTGAACCAGGCCTTCGCCGATTCGTTCAAGCTCGACAAGCCCGAGGGCGCGCTGGTCTCGAACATCGAGAAGGGCGGCCCCGGCGACCATGCCGGCCTGAAGGCGGGCGACGTGATCCGCAAGGTCGACGGCCAGGCCATCGTGTCCTCGGGCGACCTGCCGGCGGTCATCGGGCAGCAGGCGCCGGGCAAGAAGGTCACGCTCGAGGTGTGGCGCCAGGGCGAGCGCCAGGAGCTGCAGGCCAAGCTGGGCGACGCGAGCGACAAGCCGGCGCAGGTCGCCAAGGCCGACAACACGGCGGGGCAGGGCAAGCTCGGCCTGGCGCTGCGCCCGCTGCAGCCGCAGGAACAGCGCGCGGCCTCGGTCGACGGCGGCCTGCTGATCGAGGACGTGGCGGGCCCGTCGGCGATGGCCGGGGTGCAGGCCGGCGACGTGCTGCTGGCGATCAACGGCACGCCGGCCAAGAGCCTGGAGCAGGTGCGCCAGGCGGTGGCCAAGGCCGACAAGTCGGTGGCGCTGTTGATCCAGCGCGGCGAGGACAAGATCTTCGTGCCGGTGCGCCTGGGTTGACCGAGCAGAGCGCGCTCAGGGCAGCGCGCAGGGCCAGTCGAGCGAGACGCGCGTGCCGCCGGCCTGCGCGTCGGCCCGCTCGATCTGCAGCCGCGCCCCGATGGCCTGCGCCCGCGAACGCATGTTCGCGAGGCCGTGGCCACCGGGGCGTTCGTTCGCCGGCAGCCCGCGGCCGTTGTCGGTGAGCACGATGCGCACCAGCGGCGGCGTCTGCTCGCCGTGCCAGCCGACGTGCATCACGATGCGCGTGGCGCCGGCGTGCTTCAGCACGTTGGTGAAGGCCTCGAGCAGGATGCGCTGCAGCTGCAGCGCGGCCTGTGCGGCAAAGGGCGCGAGCGTGGGGATGAGCGCCACGTCCCACACCAGCTCGATGCCGGCCGCGTCCAGCCGGGGCTGCAGGCGGTAGCGCAGCGTGGCCAGCACGGTGGTCAGGTCGTCGTGCATGGGCTGCAGCGAATCGACGGCCATGCGCATCTCGTCGAGCGCCAGCTTCACGTGCTCCTCGACCACGTCGCGATCGGGCGCGGGCTGGTTCACCACGTTGAGCAGGCCCACGAGCTGCGAGCCGACGCCGTCGTGGATCTCCCGCATGATGCGCTGGCGCTCCAGCAGCACGGCCTGTTCTTCCTGCTGCTTGCGCACGGTTTCGAAGGCGCCGCGCAGCTGCTCCTCGCGCTCGGCCACGCGCGCGGCGAGGTTGGCGTTGAGCGAGCGGTAGTCGGCCACGGTGCGGCTGTAGCGCTCCACCACGAGGCCGGCCAGGATCATCACGAAGAAGAAGATCGCGTGCGAGGTGAGCGTGTAGTAGGCGCCGCCGAACAGGCCCATGCGCACCAGCAGCAGGTCGTGCGCGCCGGCCAGGATGGCCAGCGTGCCCGCCGCCATCAGCACGCCCGCGATGCGCCGCCGCGCCACCAGCGCGCCGTGCACCACGTAGGGCAGGCAGATGGTGCTCGTGACCTGCAGGATCGCCAGCCCGGTGGTCCACAGCGCCGGCAGCGCGAAGGCGAAGGAGGCGCAGGCCAGCACCACCGACAGCGCCAGTGCCCCGTAGATGGAGCGCACCAGCCACGGCGGGTTGCGGTCGAGCACCAGCAGCACGAAGCGCGCGATCAGCCCGATGTGGCAGGCATAGCAGACCGCCACCACGGCGCCCCACAGCGGCCAGGGCACGGGCCCTTCGGTCAGCACGCGGTCGAGGTTGCGCGCCACGCCCGAGAGCGCGGCCAGCGCGAAGCAGCCGTAGAGCGCATCGCGCTGGCGCAGCCACAGCCCGGCGGCCAGGCCGCCCATCAGCAGCAGGCTCACGGCGTAGACGATGGCCGAGGTGTTGCGCCAGTTCTGCTGCGAGCGGTGCAACGGGGCCAGGGAGGCCTCGGGGCCGTAGAGCACGCTGGCCAGCCCGCCGCCGCGCTGGCGCTGCATCGTGGCCTGGATGAGCAGCTCCTGCGGCTGGCCGTCGCCGCGCCGCAGGGCGGCGGCCAGCGGGATCAGCAGGTTGCCCTTGCCGGCGTCGTAGGCCGGGTCGCCGAGCACGCCGTAGTTGGCGACCAGCGCGCCGTTGAACCATACGGCGGCCTGGTTGCCCAGGCCCGACATCAGCAGGGCCTGGGCGTCGTCCGCGCGGGCGGCGTCCGGGGGCAGCACGATGCGGTAGCTGGCCTTGCCGCCGCGCCCCGGAAACTCGTGGTCCCAGCGAAAGGGCAGTGCCACCTGCCGCACCTGCATCGGCAGGCCGTCGGGTTCGAGACTGGCTTCGGCCCAGTCCACGTCGGTGGTGCCCGGCGGGGTGGCGGCATGGGCGAAAGGGGCTGCGAGCACCAGCCACAGCAGCAGTTGCAGCACGGCTTGCATGCGGGAAAAGAAGGGGCGGCTCACGCGGCTAGGAAAGCCGGCCTGGAGGACGGGTCGCCAACACGGCTTCCGAGGGTGGGGGCGCATCCAGCTTGCCGTAGATGTTTCTGATATGGGTTTGAACCGTCGATGCGGAGACTCCCATCTGCGCGCCGATTTCGGCATAGGTGAAACCACGAGACACCCGGTCGAGCACTTCGGCCTCGCGCGACGAGAGGTGCCCGGGCGCGCCGTCGGAGGCCTGCCAGCGCCGCAGCAGCTGCCGCGCGATGCCCGGCGGCAGCGGGGAGCCACCGGTGCCCAGGTGGCGCAGGTGCGCCGCCAGGTCGGCCTCGGTGCCGTCCTTGAGCAGGTAGCCGCGCGCGCCGGCCTCGAAGGCCTGCACCATGTGGGTCTCGTCGCCGAAGATCGTCAGCACCATCACTGCACAGGCCGGCTGCATGCGGCGGCACTGGCGGATCACCTGCAGGCCGGGGTGGTCGGGCAGGCCGAGGTCGACCAGCAGCACATCGACCGGGTTGTCCGTGAGCCAGTTCAGGATGTCGACCGCGTTCGAGGCGCTGAAGGCCAGCGCCAGCGCGGGGTCGGCGCCGATCACGCGGGCGATCCGCTCGCGCATGCCGCTGTCGTCCTCGACCACGGCGACCTGGGTGGCGGTCAGGGGCATGGCGGGCTTCCGCAGGCGAGACCGGGGCCGAGGCGCATGGGCAGATCCGTTTCCGTTCGGAGGTTGCAGGTGCCGCAAGCCTATCGGCCGGTATCGGGCGAGCCCATCCTATAGACGGGGGATGGAGGTACCCTGCCGGCGCGCGATGGTGTCCAGCCGTGTCGCGACGCGCGCCACGTGCTGCACCAGTTCGGGAGGCGACTCGATTTCGATGTCGTGGCCCAGGCAGCCCAGCCACACGGCCAGCGCATCGAGCGAGCTGGCGCCGGTGACGACGCGCGTGCGGCCCGCGTCGAGGGCCTCGGGCACGCCGCCCACCCAGCCCAGGTGCGGTTCCAGCGCCGCGAGCGGGGCATGCACGATCACGCGCGCGTGGTGCAGGTAGGGCGAGACCTTGAGCGCATGTTCCATGTAGGCCTCGACGTCGCCCAGCGGCAGGCGGCGCGCGGTGAAGCGCGCGCCCGTCGGTTCGGCGTCGACGATGCGGTCGAGGCGGAAGGTGCGCCAGTCCTGGCGCGCCGTGTCCCAGGCCAGCAGGTACCAGCGCTGGCCGGTCTGCACCACGCGATGCGGCTCCACCGTGCGCGCCGTGGCCGTCTGGTGGTGGTCCTGGTAGCCGAAGCGCAGTTCGCGTCGCTCGGTGCAGGCCTCGGCGAACATCGACACCGCCTTCACGCGCACGCCCGACTTGCTGCGCATCACCGGCACCACCGAGGCGCGCACGCTGCCCAGCCGGCGCTGCAGGCGCGGCGGCATCAGCTGGTCGAGCTTGGCGAGGGCGCGCATCGAGGCGTTGCCGATGTCGCCTTCGCCCGTGCCGGCGTGGCCGAGGGCCAGCGCCACCGCAATGGCTTCTTCGTCTTCCAGCAGCAGCGGGGGCAGGGCGCTGCCCGCACCCAGCCGGTAGCCGCCGGCCACGCCCGAGGTGGAGTCGACCGTGTAGCCGAGGCTGCGCAGCCGGTCGACGTCGCGGCGCAGCGTGCGTTCGGTGATCTCCAGGCGCTCGGCCAGGGCGGCACCGGTCCAGGCGCGCTGGGCCTGGAACAGCGCGAGCAGGCGAAGGAGGCGGGCGGAAGCGGACAGCATGGGCCGCATCATGCCTGCGATCGAGGACAGAATCTGTCCGCAATGGGTCGTAGCCTTCGGTTTCCTCCACTCGTTTCCACGGACACCGACCATGAAGAAGACCTATCACGGCAGCTGCCACTGCGGCAAGGTGCGCTTCCAGGCGCTCATCGACCTCGCCGCGGGCACCGGCAAGTGCAACTGCTCGATCTGCATGAAGTCGCGCGGCTGGGGCGCCATCGTCAAGCCGGCCGACTTCACGCTGCTGTCGGGCGAAGAAGACCTGTCGAGCTACCAGTTCGGCTCGTTCAGCGCCGAGCACCTGTTCTGCCGCCATTGCGGCGTCAAGTCCTTCGGGCGCGGCAACGTGCCGGAGATCGGCGGTGCGTACGTCAGCGTGAACGTCTCCTGCCTGGACGACGCGACGCTCGAAGAGCTGTCCACCGCGCCGGTGCGCTACATGGACGGTCGCCACAACAACTGGTTCGAGGCGCCGGCGGAGGTGCGCTATCTCTGAGATGACCGATGGCCCCACGCTTTCGGCTGAGAATGCCCCTTGCTTCACCTGCTGCGAACGAAACCAATGAACGACGAACTCGAAGCCCGCATCCGTTCGGGCCAGGCGCTGTCCGAATCGATGGGCAACTTCCACGTGACCGGCTGGGACGCCGAGCACAAGACGCTGAAGGCCGCCTTCACCGTGCGGCGCGAGTACTGCCACACGAACGGCACGATCGCCCAGGGCGGCTTCATCACGGCCTGGCTCGACGCCGCCATGGCCCATGCCGTCATGCATGACACCGAGCAGGCGCAGACGGTCTTCAGCCTGGAGATCAAGGTGAGCTTCTACGAGAAGGTCGGCCCCGGCGAAGGCCGGGTCGAGGGGCGCGTGATCCGGCGCGGCAAGCGCGTGGCATTCCTCGAAGCGGCGCTCTACAACCCGGACGGGAAGCTGGCGGCCGAGGCCACGTCGACCGGAATACTGGCGAGCCTCTAGGCTAGGCCCGCCCGACCTGGGCCTGTATCTCGCGGATCACCGCTTCCTTTTCCCGGTTGTAGACCTGCGGGTTGGCCGGGTCGATGGCATGGGCGCGGTCCTTGGCTTCTTCGTACTTCCTGCGCAGGTCCGGGCGCCGGTCGAGCACTTCCATGAACGCCAGCGAGTCCACGTGCACCGGGTCGCCGCGATGGCAGATGTGCAGGTTGAGGTTGAACCTGCGCCCGCCGTGCAGCACGGACGCGCAGACGTAGGGCTTCTCGTCCGTGTCGACCCACACGGGGCGGCGGTGAAACCCGAGGGCCTCGAATTCCGACTGGGCCGTGCGCAGGTTGTCATGAAGCGTGATCGCCGCGATGTCGACCATCGGCTTTCCTCGCAGCCCGACGATGGCCGTGCTCCCGATGTGCACGAGTTCCACGCCCTCGAGCTGCGCTTGCACGTCACGCTGCACCTGCGCGAACACCTCGGCGTACGCCGGGTCGTAGGGCAGGATGTGGCGCTGGTCCAGGCTCTCGTCGAAGGCGATGAGTTTCATCGCACGATGCGCGCGAGCCAGGCCAGCAGCACGGCCACGACTTCGTCGCGGTTGGTTTCGTTGAGCGTCTCGTGGCGGGCGCCGCCGAACACATGGCACGACACGTCGCGCAGGCCGGCGTCGCGGTAGCGCTGCACCAGCGGGTAGAACCACTCGGCCTTGTTGCTGACGGGGTCCTGGTCGCCGGTGAACAGGTACAGCGGCAGCTCGGGCCGGATGCGCGTCTGCATCGCGGCGGGCGTGAGTTCGTCGAGGCTGGCGAACATGGAGCCCATGCCTTCGGCCGACACGGTGAAGCCGCACAGCGGGTCGGCGATGTAGGCATCGACCTGGGCCGGGTCGCGGCTGAGCCAGTCGAAGGGCGTGCGCACGTCGGGCAGCGCGGCGTTCATGTCTTCGAGACGGAAGCCGCTTTGCAGCGCGCCGCCCAGCAGGTCGAGCGCCGTGGTGCCCGACAGCACCGCGCCCGACAGCAGCTCGCTGTGCCGCACCAGGTAGTACTGCGTGGCGAACGAGCCCATGCTGTGGCCGACGAGGATCAGCGGCAGCCCGGGGTGCTCGGCGCGTGCGTGGCGGCTGAGCAGCGCCATGTCCTCCACGAGGCCGGCGAATCCGCGCGGGCCGAACTCGCCGAGCTCGTCGCGCGCGGCGGCGCCGGGGCCGTGGCCGCGGTGCTCGTTCGCGTAGACGACGTAGCCGGCCTGCGTGAGCGCATCGGCCAGCGGCCGGTAGCGCAGCGAATGCTCGCCCATGCCATGCGCCAGTTGCACGATGGCGCGTGGCGCGGTGCCCTGCCAGCGGTGGGCCTCCACCGGATGGCCGTCGTTGGCGGTCAGTTCGAAGTGGGTCTCGGTGCTCGGCATGCGGGGTCCTCCAGGGAAGTGGATCTGCATCCTAATCGTTGGCAGCCCGCAGCATGGCCTTGCGCAGCCACGCCTGCGCCGGGTCCTTGTCGGTCACCGCGCGCCAGGCCATCCGCAACTGGTAGCTCGGGCTGTCGAAGGGCAGGGGCTCGCAGCGCAGGCCGCTTTGCGCCGACAGGGCCAGCGCCACGTGCTCGGGCACCGTGGCCAGCAGGTCGGTGCCGGCGAGCACGGCGGGAAGGCTGCCGAACTGCGGCACAGAGAAGAGCACGTCGCGCTGGCGCCCGAGTTCGCCCAGCGTTTCGTCGACGGTGCCGCACAGGTCGCCGGCATAGGTCACGAGCAGGTGGCGCCGGCGGCAGTAGTCGTCGAGCGACAGCTTGCCGGGCGCGGTGTCGGCGCGGAGCACGGCAAAGCGCGCGGTGCGGACCTTGCGCACCTTCGCATCGGCGGGCAGGTCTTTCAGGAAGGACATCACCGCGCTGACCCGGCCCTGGTCGAGGTAGCGCATGGCGTTGCGGTAACAGACGGTGAGCGTCACCAGCTTGGCGCCGGGCACTTCGGTGCTCAGGGCGTGCAGCAGGCGGGGCAGCATCGCGATCTGCAGGTCATCGGTCAGGCCGATGCGGAACACCGGCGCGGCGCGCGCCGGTTCGAAGTCGGCCTGCGCACGGAACGTGGCCTCGATCTGCGCGAGCGCGGGGCCCAGGCCCTGCATCAGGGCGAGCGCCCGTGCGGTGGGTTCCATCACGCGGCCCTGGCGCACCAGCAGCGGATCGCCCGTGAGATCGCGCAGTCGCGCGAGCGCATGGCTCACCGCGGGCTGGCCGAGGTTCAGCCGCTCGGCAGCGCGACTGACATGGCGCTCGCGCATGAGCGCGGCCAGCACGGTGAGCAGGTTCAGGTCGATGCGGTTGAGTTCGATGGGTTTCATCGGGATCCTGGCGTTATCGATGGTGCGCATAGCGACTATCCCGCGAATCGATTTCCTTGATGACGCTGCGGCCTCTAGATTGAAGCCTTCGGTCATTCAAGAAAGACGGAGAGTTGTCATGAGCAGGATGGTTCGCTTCCACGCATTCGGCGGTGCCGAGGTTCTGAGGCTCGAAGAGGTCGCGGTGCCCGCGCCGGGCATTGGCGAGGTGCGCATCGCGGTGCAGGCCATCGGCCTGAACCGGGCCGACGCGCTGTGGCGCGAGAACCTGTACATCGAAGACGCGACGTTGCCGGCGGGGCTGGGCAACGAAGCCGCCGGCGTCATCGAGGCCGTGGGCGAGGGCGTCGAAGGGCTGCGCGTGGGCGACCGGGTCGCGGTGCTGCCGGGGGCGAGCCAGGGGCTGTATCCGACCTACGGCGACCGCATCCTCTTTCCGGCCGCGCACGTGGTGGGGTATCCCGCCAACCTGTCGGCCGCGCAGGCTGCGGGCGCCTACATGGCCTACCTCACGGGCTACTTCCCGATGTTCGAGATCGCACGGCTGCAGCGAGGCCAGGTGATGCTCGTCACCGGGGCGTCATCGGGCACCGGCATCGCGGCGCTGCAGATGGCGCGCGTGGCGGGCATCGTCGCCATCGCGGTCACGCGCACGGCTGCCAAGCGCGACGCGCTGAGGGAAGCGGGCGCGACGCATGTGGTCGTGACGGACGAAGAAGACGTGGTCGAGCGCGTGCTGACGCTCACCGAGGGCCGCGGCGTTGACCTGGTGCACGACGGCGTGGGCGGCCCGCAGGTCGAGCGGCTCGGCGACGTGGTCGCGCATGGCGGCTGGTATGTGCTGTATGGCTTGTCGGGCGGCGCCGAATTCAGGTTTCCGGTGATTGCGCAGTTCCGCAAGAGCTGGCGCTTCCACGTCTACAAGGTGTTGGAGCACACGGGTGCGGCGACGATGGGGTTGCCGCGTGACGAGGGCGCATTGGGCCGTGCGCTGGCGTTCATCGATGCGGGCCTTGCCGATGGCACGCTGCACGTGCGCATTGACAGGAGCTTCGCGCTCGACGACGTGGTGCAGGCCCATCGCTACCTCGAGCGCGCCGGGCACATCGGCAAGGTCGTGCTCGAGGTCTGACCGGCGCTCAGGCGGCGGACGTCAGTCGGTACCAGGCCACCCCGTCGTCGGCGATGTCGCACGCGATCTCGCCGCGGTGGCGCAGGTAGTTGAGGCAGGCCAGGCTTTCACCGGTGGCCATGCCCAGCAGCGGCACGTCGGATTCGGCGATGCTGCGCGCGAACAGGCTCGTGAACACATCGACTGCGCGCTTCGGCGTCTTCAGTGCGTTGCGCAAGCGGTCGAGCGAGCGCTCCTGTCCGTGCTGTAGCCGGTCGATGCGCGCATGCAGGCCGCGGAAGCACTCGTTGTGCGACGGCAGCACCAGCACGTCGTCGGGCACTTCGCGCTTGAGCTTTGCGAGCGACGCGAGCCAGTCGGCCATCGGGTCGGCATCGGGTTCGACGGGCGAGACCGACACGTTCGACGAGATGCGCGGCAGGATCTGGTCGCCCGAGATCAGCACCTTGAGGTCGGGGCAGTACAGGCACGCATGCTCGGGCGAGTGGCCGTTGCCGGTGACGACGCGCCAGTCGTGCGCGCCGATGCGCAACACCTCGCCATCGCGCAGGCGCCGGAAGCTGTCGGGCAGCGGGTGGATGTGCTTGCCGAAGTTGCCGAAGCGCGTGCGGTAGGTCTCGATGGCCGCCTCGCCCCAGCCGGCGCGGCGGTAGAAGGCGATGGCGTCGTCTGGCGCTTCGCGGCCGGTGTCGGACACCATCACGCGGCACATGAGGTATTCGGAGCGGGTCATCCACAGCCGCACACCGAACTTGCGCGTGAGCCAGCCGGCCATGCCGACGTGGTCGGGGTGCATGTGCGTCACGAAGACGCGGGTGAGGCCGCGCGTGTCCGGCGAATTGGCAAACAGCTCGCGCCAGACCGCCACGGTTTCCTCGGTGCGCACGCCGGTGTCCACCACGGCCCAGCCGTCGCCGTCGTCCAGCGCCCACAGGTTGATGTGGTCGAGCGAATAGGGCAGCGGCATGCGGATCCAATAGACCCCGTCGGCGACCTCGATCGACTTGCCGCGTGGCGGAAGCTGTGCAAAGGGATAAACGAGCTTGCCCTTGGCTGCTTCCGCCGACTCTTCCAAACCATCCATCGTGTTTCACCTCCAGAGGGTGAATTGTGAACCCGGTCGATATCCGGACCGGGTCACTTCGAAGACGATGAACGGTCGCGCTTACTTGCGGCGCGGGCGGGCGGCGCCCGGCGCCGAGGTCTGCGACGGGGCGGCGCCGCCGTCCACGCCGAGCCGGCCACCGCCGCCCAGGCCCTGGCCGCGCACCGTCTGCGCCTTGTAGTTGCGCAGCGAACGGACCATCTGGTTGAACGCGTCCATGAAGGCCGCCGCGATCACCTTGCCCTGTGCGGTGTTGGTGTAGCCACCGATGCCGCCGGCGCCGCTGCGGCCACCGAGTCCGCCGAAGCCCGCGAAGTCGGTCTTGGAGGCGCTGCCTTCGGCCGCAGCCACCTGCACGCCCGAGCGGTTGTCGATGAGCGTCAGCAGCGCGCTGGCTTCCTTGGTCTGCAGGCTGGCGCCGACAGCCGCGATGGCGCGGCCACGGCCGCCGCCCACGAGGCCGCCGAGCGCGCCGCCGATGCCGCCAGCGTCGTTGTTGCTGAACACGATCTCGGGCGACAGGCCGTAGTCGGAGGCCACCATCTGGCCGCGGCCGAAGTTGCTGCCGCCGCGCATCTCGCCCGATTGCATCAGCGCGCGCTCGCGCGTCATGGCGTTCATGCCGGCCGCGCCGCGCTCCACCACCACGAAGCAGTTCGACTGCTGCACCAGCAGGCGCAGCAGGTTGGCCGTGGGCGGCAGACGGTATTCACCGGTGAGGATCGTGTACCAGCCGGCATTGACGTTCTCGATCAGCGAGACGGTCCCGAGCGGCGATTCGCAGCGCTCGAGCTGGCTGCTCTCGCCCGAGGTGGCACCGCCGGCGGCGCTGCCCGTGGCCGTGGTCTTGGCCGCCGGAGCGCCCATCTGCATGTCCATGGTCTGGCAACCGGAAAGCGCGAGCAGGCCTGCGAGTGCGCTGGCGAGAGAGAGTTTGGAAAAAGGCATGTCCCTGTCCATCAAATGAAAACAATGTGGCGTCCGCCCCACCGGCGGGCGCCGCGCCCGCGCGACGATACGGGCCGCCCGATGCGCGGGCCAGTGTCGAAAGTCACACGATCAGGAACATTTGTGGCGCTTGTCGGGGCTTGGTTACAGTCCGAACTCCATTCGCAGGAGTTTTCAGATGGCCACAAAGAAGAGGAATATCGTGGGAGAAGCCGCCGTCGAACTGACGACGCAGCAGGTGGCGCAGGCCCTGGCCATTGCCGGGGCGTCGGGCTACAGCGGCAGCGCCGATCCGTCGTTCGTGGGGGCGGTGCTGGTGGCGCTGGCGGTCAACACGAGTTCCGTCAGCGCGACCATCGACAGTGCGAAGAGCAGGGGTCCCGGCGTCGCCGGCGTGCTGCAGCACTGACCGGCCGGCGGGGCGCCGGCCTCCGGCCTGAACCGGCGCACTTTCAGGTCGTGTAGTCGCCGCTGGCTTCCGGCTGGAACAGCACGGCGATCACGCGCGCGCTGTGTTCGCCGCCGCCGGGCGTCTTCCAGCGCGCGACCGCGCCGGTCTTCTGGCCCAGCAGGCCGATGCCGACGGGCGAGAACACCGAGATGAAGCCCGTGGTCGGGTTCGCATCGGCGGGATAGCAGATCACGATCTTCTGCCGCTGTCCGGCGGGCAGGTCTTCGATTTCCACCTGGGTGTACATCGTCACGATGTCCGAGGGCATTTCCCGTGACGGAAGGATGTCGGCCGTGTCGAGCAGATCGACCAGGGCCGGGGGAAGCGGCGTGTCCGCGAATTTGCTGAGACGGACGTAATCGAGTTCGGTGAGCGTGCGCTCCCCGTGAACGGTTGAAAGCATGAAGCACTCCAGATGAACGCAACCCGCCTTTCCAACAGACAGGGTCGCTACCGCGCGGTGTGGTGCCCGGCGGTCAAGGTGTGCGCATCAAGAAGAAGGTAGCGGACCGCCGGGCTCAGGAATGTGCGGACGTGCGTCGGAGGACCGACGTGGCCGCCGCGACGAGGGCGCCCACACGACGACCGGCCGCTGCCATGGGCAGGGCTGCGCGCGCAGGGTATCGACGGGGCGAGAGGAGAGCCATGGGGCGCGAGTGTAGGGGATTCTGGCCAGATTGGCCAATTATGGCCCTACGGGTGCAGCGAGGAATTGCCGTGGAATCTCTGGGTTCAATCAGTAAAACGCCTGAATTGAAATCAAGAATCTGTGATTCGAGATGACGTGAATGAGTGATGGAAAATGGGTTGGCAAGCACTCATTTTTACGAGATTTTTTGCGAGTTAGATATTTTCTTGGTCGCCGGGATTTCTCCGAAATTCATCGATGAATAATTTCTTGTGCCGCATCGAATGAGTGGTTTCAAATTAATTCTATGAGTTTGAATTCATTGAAGATATTATTCCATGAATAGGGGTTGCGCCTGGGGGTGCTATTGTTGTCATTCGATCTCAATTGTTTTGACTCTCCCAGAAGCTTGAAAGCTTCAATTGAGGGGGCTTCAGGTCGAAAGAAATGGTGGATGCATTTTGTTTGTTCAATATGTCTCATTTGCGCATCCTCTGTTCTTTTGTTTGATTGCCATAAAAGCCCCGAGACATAAGAATTCAGTACGCAAAAATCTAAGTGGCCGATTGCCTTCAATTGCAAGCAATGTTGGTCATTTGCTTGCAATAAGAAGTTGATTGCAAATTTTGCGCGTGAATTTCAAATATTGTTAATTGGGGTTTGAATGACAGCATCCACATGGGACTTGTTCTTGTCGTCGTCGCGAGGCCGCGCAGGGGCGGTCCACCCGCTGATCCGCGCAGGCCTGGTCCTGCTTGCCGCAGGCGCCGCGACCGTCGCGTTCGCGCAACCCACTGCTTCGCTGGAGGCGTCGCGCGCACCTGCCGCGGCCCAGGCCGTGACCGTCGTCCTCGCCCAGTCGAAGGTGGTCAAGGGGCCCGACGGCAATGAACAGTTCCAGGACGCGGCCACCATCAAGCCGGGCGACGTCATCGAATACAAGGCCACCTACACCAACAACACGGGCAAGCCCGTCAAGGGCCTCGTGGCCGATCTGCCGATTCCTGAGGGGCTGGAATACCTGCCGCGCAGCGCCAAGCCAGGCGCCAGCCTCGTGAAAGCCGCCACCAAGACCGCCGTCTTCGAGCCCGAGCCGCTCGTTCGCAAGCTGGCCAGCGGCAAGACCGAACCCGTTCCCTACAGCGAGTACCGCATGCTGCGCTGGAGCCTGGGTCAGTTGCCCGCCAACGGCAGCCTCGCCGTGAGCGCGCGCGCCAAGGTCGAAACCGTCGCGCCGCCAACGGCAGCGCCTCCCACGCCCGCCACGCCGCCCCCGCGCGGCAAGTAAAGGCCGCGCCGCCCCTCGCGCGCTGCGCGAGGCGAGGGCGCCCGCCTTTTCCATCGATCTCTTGTTTCCGAGTGCCAGTCGGCAGGTACGCGTTCGTTCGTCGAAACGTACCGGCCAGGTTCTTTCGTGTTCCCGTTCATCGACAACAGAGGAGAAAACTACGTGATTCCCACCCAGCCAACCCAACGCGTCAGCGGCTGCAAGCCGTGCGCGCCCTGGGCAGGCGCCGCAGCTTTGACGCTGGGCTTCCTTTTCGGAAGCCCGGCTGCATTTGCCGCGTCGCCGCCCGCCAACACCGTCATCGGCAACCAGGCGTCCGCCAGCTATTCGGACGCCGCCGGGACGACCCAGGTCGCCACCTCCAACCTGGTGCAGACCACTGTTCTCCAGGTGGGCTCGTTCACGCTCGACAGCGTCAACCAGGTGACGACGACCATCGTCAACACCAAGTCCGGCGCGGCCGGCGCGACGGTCTATGCGCCTCACGTGCTGACCAACACCGGCAATGGCGTCGACACCTTCGGCCTCACGGTCAAGGCCGATGCGGGCAAGTTCTCGCGTGTCGAGGTCTTCGCCGACGCCGACGGCAACGGGCTGCCCGACAGCACGACGGCGCTCTGCTCGGCGGTCGGCACGGACGTCTGCACGGTGACCCCGGCGCAGAGCGTGCCCGGCAACAACGGCGCATTCCGCTTCGTCGTGGCCTACACGATCCCGGGCTCGGCCACCGGCACCGGCAACTTCGATGCGGCAACGATCACCGCCACCCCGGGCACCCCGGCGCTGTACACCGCGCCGAACACCTCGGCGGCCGACAAGGACGAGGTCAAGCTGGCCACCGATGCGGTGTTCAACCTCACCAAGGTCATCGGCGCTCCTTCGGTCGCGGCACCGGGCAACGGCGTCTGGCCGACCGCACCGACCAGCGGGCCGCGCTCTTCCGCCGCCTGCACGGCCACGAGCTGGACAGCCGGTCTCGCGTCGAACGCGAACTGCCAGTACTCGGTCTACACCCTCACGTTCAACAACACGGGTGGCGCACCGGGCAAGTTCGCGCTGTCCGATGTGTTGCCGGCAGGGTTGACCTACGTCACGGGCTCGGCAGTGTGGAGCGGTGCGTCGGGTACGGCGCTGGGTGACGGTGCAGGCGGCGATCCGTCGGGCATCGACTTCCAGGCGACTGGCAACACGCTGAATGCGGTGGTGGCTTCGCTGAATCCGAACGTGACGCAGACGCTGAGCTTCGTGGTGCTCGTGAACAGCACCGCGGCGGTCGGTACGTCCACCACCACCAACGTGGCCCGCTACAACCCCGCGAACGCGCCGGCTGGCGTGACCGCAGCGTTGATCGGCACGGTCGGTTCCACCTCCAACCCGTCGGCGTACACCGTCCTGGCGCGTTTCGGCATCGTGGTGGGTTCCAACCCGTCCACGGCTGCAACGGCCCTCGACGCGACACCCGGCACACCGAACCCCGCCGGGCAAGATCTGACCACGAGGCAGTTGGCCGTCGCAGGCGGCAGCGTCCGGTTCCCGCAAACCGTGTTCAACACGGGCGGCGCGACCGACGCAGTGAACCTGTCGATCTCCGCCAACACCTTCCCGGGCGGCACTAGCTTCCAGTTCTTCGCGGCAGACACCGGCGCACCGCTGCTGGACACGAACGGTGACGGCGTGCCCGACACCGGCCCGATCCCGGCTGGCGCGAGCTTCAACATCGTGACGCAGGTGCAACTGCCGCCGGCCACCGTGGGCGGCGCCTACGTGGCCACCGTGCTCGGTCGTTCCGTGGGCGACAACACGAAGATCGATGCGACCGAAGACCGCCTCGAGCGCGTGATCGAGACCCTGGTTGACTTGACCAACACGAAGATCGGTACAGGCAGCGGCAGCGTCGCCAACGGTGACCTCGGCGCGGGCCCCAGCCCGTTGCCGACGCAGGTCCACGACACGGGTGCCGGCACCGGCACGGTCTTCACGCTGTGGGTGAAGAACCATGACGTGGTCGACGCGACCTACAACCTTGCCGCCAGCCAGACGACCGGTTTTCCGGGCGCGCTGCCGGCAGGCTGGACGGTCAAGTTCGTGGCGTTTGGCGGCACCTGTGCATCGCCGGCCATCTCGAACCTCGCGGTCATCGCCGGGGGACAGCAGGCGGTCGAAGCGTGCGTCACGCCGCCTTCCTCGCAAGCCGCAGTCACTGCAGTGAAGATCTACTTCAAGGTGCAATCCACCGCGGTGGCCTCGACCGGCGGCATCGCTTCCGACGTCAAGACCGACGCCGTGACGGTGACCTCGACGGCCCTGCAGCTGGGCGCCTCGCTCACGCCGAACAACAACGGCCAGGTCGCACCCGGCGGCACCGTGGTGTATGCCCACACGCTGACCAACATCGGTGCCCAGAGCTGCGGCGCGTACACGCTGACCGCCACGGTGCCCGCGGCGGATGCGGCGCAAGGCTGGACCACCACGGTCTACCTCGACGTCAACGGCGACGGCCAGATCGACGCTGGCGACACGCCGGTGAACGGTCCGCTGGCAAGCCTGCCGGCCGGTGCGGCGCAGAAGCTGCTGGTGCGCGTGTTCGCGCCGGGCGGCGTGAGCGCGGGTGTCAGCAACACCACGACGGTGACGGCCACCTTCACCGACCCGGCCCCCAACTGCGGTACCCCTTCGGCCACTGACATCACGGCCGTGATCACCGGCCAGATCCGCGTCCTCAAGACGCAGGCGGCCGACGCGACCTGTGACGGCGTGGCGGACACCGCGTTCGCGGCAACGTCGCTGCAGCTGAAGCCCGGCCAGTGCATCGTCTACCAGGTTGTTGCCACCAACGAAGGCATCGTGCCGGTGACCAACATCGCCATCAACGACGCACTGCCGGCGTACACCGTCCTGAGCGCGAAGCAGCCTGCATTGCAGTGCGAAGCCCCGGGCATTGGCGGTACGGCGCCGGCCTTCGCATCGACCGCCACCGCGGTGAGCTGCGGCAGCGCGGCCAACACCGTGGCCCCAGGTGGAAAGGTCACGCTGACCTTCGCCGTGCAGATCAACCCCTGATCTGACATCGGCGCCGCCGACGGTCCCGCCAGGGCCGTCGGCTGTTTCCCGCGAGGCCCGGGTTCATCTCCGGCGCCTCGCCTGTTTCCCCTGCCGCTTTCGCGCACATCGCTGCATGCAAGCCGTGCCTTGCCGGCCTTCGAGGCGGCAGAGGAAAGAGTTCTTCGACTGTTTGACGTGTCTCCCGCAGCGGGAGGTGCCAGGGAAGGTTCACCGCGTGCCACTTCTTCTTTCTTCTTCGCGTGCCGGCGTGCCTCGGTGGTGGGGCTGCGGGGCGCTCGCGCGCAGCGCGATGGCGGCCTTCGGTCTCGCACTCGCCACCGCAGTGGCACTCGCCATGTTCTTCGCACCGATCGCGCAGGCGGCGCCCGCGCCCGGCGGCGTCGTGATCCGCAGCATCGCGACGGGCACCTACGTCCCTGCCGGCCTCGGGCACAGCGAGACCGCTGTCTCCAATGCCGTGACCGCCAGCGTGCTGCCCGTGGAGGCGCTGTCGCTCACGCAGGACCAGCGCGTGAACCGTCCGCCCGGCACCGTCGTCACGCTGAGCCACCTGCTCACCAACACCGGCAACGTGGCTTCGCGCTACACCCTGGGCCTCGTCAACGACGGCGTGGGGTGCCCGGCCGACGGGCTCGACCTGTCGGCGTTGCGCGTGGCGCGCGACGGCAACCACAACGGCGTCGTCGACGCCTCCGATCTGGTGCTGCTGCCCGGTGCGGCCGGCACGCTCGTGCTGGAGCCGGGCCAGACGGCCGAACTGCTGGTGCAGGGCACCATTCCCGCCGCGGCCAGCGGCAGCGCCTGCGTGGTGCTGAGCGCGACCACCGCCCTGCAGGGCGCGAGCGCGAGCAATCGCGACACGGTCGATGTGGGCAGCGTCGCCGTGCTCGCGCTCGTCAAGTCGGCCAGCCATGCGGGGGCCGTCGTGCCCGGCAGCACGCGCATCGACTTCAGCATCTCGGGCACCAACACCGGCGCGCGCGACGCGCAGCCCGGCGGCGCGGCCGCGCCCACCGGCACGCAGGTGCTGGTCAACGGCAGTCCGCGCAGCCTGCTACTGCTGCGCGACCTCGTGCCCACGGGCACCCGCTACCTCGCTGGCAGCCTGCAGAGCACGGCGGCCGGCGCGGTGCGCCTGTTCCGCATGCCCGGCGACGCCGACTTCAGCTACCGCACCGCCGAAGACGGCGTGGCGATCGAAGTGGCCATCGGCGTGCCCACTGCGCTCGCGCGCAACGCTTCCATCGCCATGCAGTTCGCGGTGCAGGTCAAGGCCGATCACACCGGCGATATCCGCAACACCGCGCACAGCCAATACAACGACGGCGTCGCACCTGCCGCGTCGCCGTCGAACACGGTGGTGATCGCGATGGCGCCGCCGCAAGGCCAGGGCCGCATCGGCGTCGCCAAGGCGGCCTCCACGCCGCGCATGCACCGCGGCGCGGACGGCCAACCCGACGGCACGGCCACCGTCACCTTCGACGTCCACGTGCGCAACTACGGCACGACCGCGCTGCACGGCGTGCAGCTCGCCGACGTGCTCGAAGGGCAGGGCGCCACGCAGTTCGGCACCCGCACGACCGCTGCGGTGCCGGGCGCGCGCCAGTACGCCGTGGTGCCCGGAACCCTGGCCATCGTTGGCGGTCCGGGCAACGGCGTGGCGGGCACGGTCGCGGCTGTCAACGCCGCGTTCAACGGCACGGCCTCCGCGCAGGACCTGCTCGCACCCGGTGCGGTGCTGCCCGTGGGCGGCCAGTTCACGGTGCGTTTCGACGTGCGCTTTCACGTGTCGGGTCGCGCGGGCACGCTGCTCAACACCGTGCGCGCACAGGCCGCGCTCGCCGCCGGTGGCCCGCCCACCGTCTTCGACGACTCCGTCAACGGCAGCAACCCCGATGCCGACGGCGACGGCAACCCCGGCAACGACACCTCGCCCACGCCGGTGCAGCTGCAGCAGCCCGTGCTCTCGCTCGTGAAGAGCGTCTCGCAGCCGCGCCGCGTGGCAGAGGGCGTCTACGAACTCGACTACCGCTTCAAGGTCGGCAACACCGGTGCAGCCCCGGCCCCGAACGTGCGCGTGATCGACAACCTCGATTGCACCTTCGACATGGACAAGCCCGACGGCCTCGTCGCTGCCTGGGAACTCGTCGGCGCGCCCAAGGTGCGCCACGGCGTGCTGCAGATCGCATCCGGCTTCACCGGCCGCGCCGCCTGCGACCGCGAGGCTGCCGCCAGCGCCGATCCCTTCAAGCTGCCGATGCAGGCCGCACTTGGCCTCACCGACGGCAGCCGCGCCCTGGCACCCGGCCAGAG
This sequence comes from Variovorax sp. GW821-FHT09D07, assembly GCF_059416345.1. Classification (NCBI taxonomy): domain Bacteria; kingdom Pseudomonadati; phylum Pseudomonadota; class Betaproteobacteria; order Burkholderiales; family Comamonadaceae; genus Variovorax; species Variovorax sp. GW821-FHT09D07. The sequence continues at coordinate 457,556 of NZ_JBWKOY010000001.1, read as the reverse complement.
CGAAGACATCGAATTCACCGTGCGCGTCACCCGCAAGCCTTCCAGCAACGGCACCCGCGTGCCGTTCACCAACAAGGCCTGGGCCGCCGCGTTCGAGCAGAACACCGCCCCTGCGTCGTCGGCTGCGCTCGTCACCGCGAGCGCCAGCAGCGCGTCCTCCATGCTGGCCGACCCGCAGGGCGTGGTCTACAACGCCGTCACCCGCCAACCGGTGGCCGGTGCCGTCGTCACCTTCACCCGCCAGTCGTGCAGCGACGGCGCCGCCCGGCCGATGGCCCTGGCCGAGGTGTTCGGCGGCGACAGCGGCGTCTACCGCGCCAACGCCGACGGCAGCCTGTCGATGACCACCGGCGCCGACGGCGGCTACCAGTTCTATTTCCTGTCTCCGCCGGTCACCGGCAGCTGCACCTATGCGCTGGGCGTGGCGCCGCCCGCGGGCAGTGCTTACGCGGCGCCTTCGCAGCTCATCCCCGCCACGCCCGGGACCTTCGAGCGCTGCGGCGCCATCGTCCCGAACGCCGCGTCGCCGCAGGGCGCGGAGCCCACCACGCACCACTTCTCGCTCAAGGCCGGCTTCGAGCCCTCGGGCGCGGCCTGCGACGTGCTGCACAACCACATCCCGCTCGATCCGGGCAACGTGCTCGGCCTCGTGCTGCGCAAGGAAGGCAGCAAGCGCCAGGTCGAGTTCGGCGACTTTCTCGACTACGCGCTGGTCGTCACCAACAAGACCGGCTTTCCCGTCACCGGCCTCAGCCTCTCCGACCAGTTGCCGCCGGGCTTCGCCTACGTGGCCGGCAGTGCGCGGCTCAACGGTGCGGCCACGGCCGATCCCGTGGGCGGGGCCGGTCCACGGCTGGTCTTCAACCAGCCCGGCCTCGCGCTTGGCATCGACCAGTCCGCCGCGGTGCGCTACCGCGTGCGCGTGGGTGTCGGCGCACCGACGAACGGCGATGCCGTCAACCGGGCCCGCGCCAGCTCCGGCCCCATGCAGTCGAACCTCGCCCAATGGACCGTGCGCGTCACCGGCGGCGTGTTCTCCGACGATGCCTTCCTCTTCGGCAAGGTCTACATGGACTGCCGGCGCGACGGCCGCCAGCAGGGCGTCGATGAAATCGGCGTGCCCGGCGTGCGCCTGTACATGGAAGACGGCACGCACGTCATCACCGACGTCGAAGGCAAGTGGAGCCTGTACGGCCTCAAGCCCGTCACCCACGTGCTGCGGCTCGATGCCACCACGCTGCCCGCCGGCGCGCGGCTCGAAACGCTCGACAACCGCAATGCCGGGCGCGCCGACAGCCGCTTCGTCGATCTCAAGAAGGGCGAATTCCACAAGGCCAACTTCGTCGTCACCAACTGCGACGCACCGGCGGTGATGAGCGAGGTCATCGCGCGGCGTGAGGCCATCGCGGCCGTGCCCGACACCGAGGCCGAAGCCCAGGTGCGCATGCGCCTGGACCCCGAAGGCCGGATCGTCCCCGTCGGCGACCGGCGCGCGCTGCCTGCCAGCGGCGAGGTGCGCGCGGGCGGCAGCACCGGCACCAGCACCACGCAGGCCAGCTCGGCGCCGCTGATCGCAATGCCCACTGCACCGGCGTCGCCCAGCAGTTTCATCGGCGGCGCGTCGGGCAGCCAGGGCAGCACGCTCGGCGCGGCGACCGGTGGCGCCGCGGCGGATGGCGCATCCCCCGTGGGCAGCCTCTTCTCCGGCATGCGCGTGTCCCGCGGCATGGCGCAGCCGACGGCCGCGATGGCGCCGCCGCAAGCCGTCCCCAGCCCCATCGACCTCGAGGCCTTGCTGCCCCGCATCGAAAGCAACGCCCTCGGCTTCATCGATCTGCGCGACGGCGACACCTTGCCCTCGACCTCGCTCAACGTGCGTGTCAAGGGCGACGCTGGCCTGGCGCTGCGCCTGAGCGTCAACGGCCAGGGCGTCGAGGAGCGCCGTGTTGGCAAGAAGACCGAGCAGGCCAGCCGCCGGATCGGCGCCTGGGAATACATCGGCATCGTGCTGCGGCCCGGTGTCAACCGCCTCGTGCTCGAAGCCGTCGATCCGTTCGGCAACGTGCGTGGCGCCGCGCAGCAGATCAGCGTCACCGCGCCCGACAAGCTCGGCGCCATCCACATCGACGTGCCCGCCTCGGCGCAGGCCGACCTGCGCACGCCCGTCGTCGTGAAGGTGCGCCTGACCGACGCGGCCGGCGTGCCCGTGACCGCGCGCACGCAGCTCACGCTCGAGACCGACCGCGGCCGCTGGCTTGACGAAGACCTGAACCCCGCCGAGCCCGGCACCCAGGTCTTCATGGACGGTGGCGTGGCCGACTTCCGCCTGCTGCCGCCCGGCGAACCCGGTGACGCCCGCCTGCGCGTGACGGCCGCGAGCTTCACGGCCGAGGCGCGGCTGGCGCTGCTGCCCGAGCTGCGCCCCATGATCGGCGTCGGCATCGTCGAAGGCGTGCTCGACTTCACCAAGCGCGGCCCAGTGCCGCTGGGCGCGATGCCCGCGGGCGCGGCCTTCGAGGCCGAGCTGTCCGGCCTGGCCGACGAGGGCAACGACAAGCGCCGTGCCGCCGCGCGCACGGCCTTCTTCTTCAAGGGCGCCGTCAAGGGCGACTACCTGCTCACCGCCGCCTACGATTCCGACAAGACGCGCAAGGACCGCCTGTTCCGCGACATCCGCCCCGACGAGTTCTACCCCGTGTACGGCGACTCGTCCGCCAAGGGCTTCGACGCCCAGAGCACGCAGAAGCTCTACGTGCGCATCGACAAGAACCGCTCCTACCTGCTGTACGGCGACTTCAGCACCGCCAGCAGCACCGAGGTGCGCAGCCTGAGCCAGGTCAGCCGCTCGCTCACCGGCCTCAAGCACGTCTACGACGACGGCGAGGTGCGCACCACCACCTACGCCTCGCGCACCGCGCAGACCCAGCAGGTGGAAGAGTTTCGCGCCGTCGGCACCTCGGGCCCGTACTACCTGGGCGCCAGGGGCGGCGAGTTCGTCGAGAACAGCGAGCAGGTCGAGATCGTCGTGCGCGACCGCAACCAGCCCGACCTCGTGCTGCAGCGTTCGACCGTGACGCGCTTCGTCGACTACACCGTCGAGCCGCTCACGCGCCGCCTGCTGTTCACGCGCGCCATCGCGTCGGTCGATGCGAACCTCAACCCGCAGTCGATCCGCGTGACCTACGAGGTCGATGCGGGTGGCCCCAAGTTCACCGTGGCCGGCGCCGACGTGCAGCTCAAGGTGGCCAAGAACCTGCAGGTCGGCGTGGTCGCGGCCATCGACGAGAACCCCGAGAACCGCCGCAAGCTCGGCGCCGTCACCGCCATGGCGCGCCTGGGTGAGCACACCACCGTCGCCGGCGAATGGGTGCAGACCGACTCCGACCGCAACGGCAAGGGCAGCGGCGCCCGCGTCGAGTTGCGCCACCAGGGCGAAGACCTGGCCGTGGCCGCGCTCGCCAGCAAGACCAGCACCGGCTTCGACAACCCCGGCGCGAGCTTCTCGGCCGGGCGCACCGAAGCCTCGGCGCGCGCCGAGTACCGGCTCGACGCCGCCACTGCGCTGCGCGGCGAACTGCTCTACGGCCAGGACGCCCTGCGCGAAGGCGCCCGCCGCGGCATCACCGCCAGCGCGCAGCGAAAGTTCGGCGAGCAACTGGTGGGCGAGTTCGGCCTGCGCCACGGCCACAACGGCACCGGCCTGGGCAGCGGCTCGGGCTTCGACTACGGCCAGGTCTCCACCTACAGCGGCAACCTCGGCAGCGGCGTGGCCGCCAACAACGTCACCGCGCTCGGCGCGGCGGCCAACGCCGGCACCCAGGCCAACGCCAACGACGACGACCTGACCACCGTGCGCGCCCGCCTGTCGGCGCAGGTGCCGGGCCTGCCGCAGGCCCACGTGTTCGTCGAAGGCGAGCAGGACCTCCGCAAGTCCGACCGCCATGTGCTCGCCGTGGGCGGCAACTACGCCGTCACCGACAAGACGCGCCTGTACGGCCGCTACGAACTCGTCTCCAGCCTCTACGGGCCGTACGAGCTGAACGCGGGGCAGTCGAACAACGTGGGCATCCTGGGCATCGAGAGCGCTTACATGGACGGCGGGCGCGTGTACAGCGAGTACCGCCTGGCCGACAGCCTCGACGGGCGCGCCGCGCAGGCCGCCACGGGCGTGCGCAACACCTTCCGGGTCGACGACCACTGGCGCCTGACCGGCGGCGTCGAGCACACGCGCCAGATCGGCGGGCTGCGCAACAGCGGCAACAACGGCACCGGCCACGCCAGCGGCCTGACGGGCGACTCCACCGCCATCACCGGCGGCGTGGAATACACCGACGCGCGCATCAAGGCCAGCGGCATCCTCGAAGGCCGCCACGGCGACGACGCCGACACGCGCCTGTTCAGCGCGGGCTTCGGCTTCAAGATCGATGCGTCATGGAGCCTGCTGGCGCGCAGCGTGATGAGCGCCAGCGAAGGGCAGGGCGCCAACGCCGGCAACGCGCACCACCTGGCGCGCCACCAGATCGGCCTGGCCTACCGCCCGGTGGACACCGACAGCTGGAACGCGCTCATGCGCTACGAGCGCCGTTCCGAGCGCGTCACCGGCACCGGCAGTTCGACCGGCGCACTCGACGGCGCGAGCGTCTTCGGCGCGGGCAACGGCAGCGCAGCGCTGCCCGGGCGCACCAGCGCCGACATCGTCTCGGCCCACCTCAACTACAACCCGCGCCCAGGCACCGTCATCAACGGGCGCTACGCCGCCAAGTGGTCGCGCGCCGACGACGGCCTGCTGCGCAGCACTTACTGGGCGCACCTGCTGCAGGCGCGCTACACGCAAGACCTCAACGACAGCTGGGACCTCGGCGTGCAGGCCGGCCTGCTGCGCGGCAAGGGCGGCGGCCTGCAGAAGACCTTGGGCATCGAAGTCGGCTACCAGGTCATGAAGGACCTGTGGGTGTCGGCGGGCTACAACTTCGTGGGCCTGAAAGACCGCGACCTGGCGGCCAACGACTACACGAGCAAGGGCGCGTACATCCGGCTGCGTTTCAAGTTCGACGAGACGGCGCTGGGTGCCGCGTCGGCGAGCGCAGTTGCCCCCGTGAAAGACGACCGGACCGATCGATGAAGTCGCGGATGAATGGCCAATGAAAATGCAAAAAACTGATTCGATGCACTGCGCGACGGCGCTTCGCTGCCTACCCGTGCGGACGCGTGCGATGTCACTTGCGAGAAGCGTGGCGCACTTCTTTCATGCCTTGCGCGGCGTCGTCTTTCTGGCACTGACCTCGCTCCTGATCGGCACGCAGGCCACGGCTGCAGATCTATGTCTATGGAAGAGCGGGACCTACGGGGGCGTCGCTGTCACCACGGAGGGCGAATGCGGGGTGGAGGACAAGTTCGCATGGGGTACTTATCTCTGGCTGGGAAGGCCCAACGTGCGGCAGGCATGCACGTTCAATTTTTCTGTGCCGGTGAAGAACCTGAGCGTTCGAACTTACGTGCTCAACTGCAACCCAGCAGATGGGTGCGAGAAGATGGTGGTGTCCGTCAACGGAAATCACTATCCGTTCACTGCGGCGGAGGTCAAGACGCCTGCCGCCGAGCAAGTGGCCGCACAGATAGGTGGCCTTACGCCGGTAAAAATCGATGCAGACGGCAATCTTGAGGGGGCAACACCCAGTTCTGGGGGCTCTGCATGGGCCGTTGTTTCGAGAACATCCGCGTCTTCCGTCACGCTCTCGCTCGAGCCAAGCTACGGTCAGCCGAATGGGTCGTACAACGTGCTGTGCTTCTTCGTGCCAGACCCCCCAGCCCCCCAGTTGGCGCTCAAGAAGGAAGCCAGCGCGGCCCCATGGATCGTGGCCCAGCCTGCCAGCTACACACTCACGCTGACGAACACGACTGGCGCCGCGACCACTGCCGATACGGTGGTGACCGACAGAGTGCCGCCTTCGCTGACCATCGGCGACCTTCCCCCGGGGTGCAGCCGAGTGGGCCAGAACGTCAGTTGCCTGGTGCCCCCAGGGTTCACATCGTCCGCGTCCTTCGTCATTCCGGTGACGCCCCTGCCTTCGGCCGTGCCCGGCGTGACCAACACGGCCACGGCATCGGGGGGGGGAGACGCCACTTGCAACGGCACGGGGGCGTGCACGAGCACGGTGACCACGCCGGTGGCCCTTCCGCCTCTGCCCGTCATCACCTCGACCAAGACGGTCAGCGCCAGCCCGCTGGTGGTGGGGGCACCCGACCAGTTCTACTCCCTGTTCATCACCGTGGCCAACGGGACGACCACGGCGCCCATTGGGCTGACGGACTTCTTGCCCGCGGGCATGAACCTGCGTGGCGGGCCGACGCTGATTCCGGGAACGACCACCGGCACGCTGGTCGGGTGCCCGACGATCGGCGGCGGCGTCTTCTGCAACGTGGCGGCCGGTGTTGCACCGGGCACCTTCGAAATCAGGATTCCCGTCAGCGTCAGCACACCGGCCGCGGGCCTGAACAAGGGCACCAACATGGCGAACCTGAGCGGCGGGGGAGACCTGGCATGCACGACGGCGGTCAACGAGGCCTGCGACTCGACCACGCCGCCCACATCGGTCGACATGATGCAACTGAAGCTCCAGAAGACGGTCAGCGTCGCCAAATTCTTCGTGGGCGTGCCGGCCAGCTACACCCTGAAGCTCAGCAGCAACGGCAGCCCGACCACGGCGCCGGCCGAGATCACCGACGCCATTTCATCGTCCCTGCGCATCGGCACGCTGCCCGCGGGCTGCACGGCCGTCCAGCAGAACGTGACCTGCACGGTGCCCCCCGGCCTGATGACCTCCCATTCGTTCGTCATTCCCGTGACGCCGCTGCCGTCTGCCGTGACCGTGGGGGCCCCGGTGTCGTACATCGTCAATGTCGCGAAGGCCTCCAAGGGCGGGGACCCGTATTGCGCCGAAATGGGCGTGTGCCTGAGCACGACGAATACGCCCGTGGCCTTTCCGCTGGCCATCACCTCGACGAAGACCGTGAGTGCGAATCCGTTGATCGTCGGCGCGGCGGGCCAGTTCTACACGGTCGCCGTGAAGGTGGAGCATGAACCGACCACGGTGCCGCTGTTCGTGGAAGACATGCTGCCCACCGGCATCACGCTGGCCGGGCCGCCCGTGCTGATCGCCAGGACCACCACCGGCGTCCTGAGCGGCTGCCCTGCGGCAGGCTCGCTGATTTCCAATTGCAGCGTGGCTGCCGGTGTGGCGCCGGGCACCTTCGACATCCGCATTCCCGTCGAGGTCGACAAGACGGCCGTGGGCGCGCAGTCCGGCACGAACACGGTGAACCTGAGCGGTGGCGGCGATGCGCTGTGCACCCCGTTGGTGAAAGAACCCTGCGATGCCACCACGCCGTCCGTCGGGGTCCGGCTGGGTGACCCGAAGGTCCGCATCCTCAAGGCTGCGTACGTCGGTTCGGGCACCCACCGCTTTCGCTTTGCGCTGTCGGGCCTCAGCGTGAGCAGCGACACCATCACGCTCACCGTGCCGGGGGAGGAGTTTGGCGCGCAGACCATCACCGGCAGGGTCGGCGTCCCGGTCACCATCACCGAGACGTCGCCCGCCGGCTGGCCCGTGAACCCGGTGAGCGCCAGCTGCTACGACGTGAAGGACGCCATTGCGCCGTCGCCCATCCCCGGGGTGTCCGCTTCGAGGCGGGCGGCAGCGGCTGCAGCGGCGTCGCTACCGCCGGTGGTGCTGGCCGGCAACGTGCTGACGATTCCCGCCGAATGGATGGTGGGCGGCGCGGACATCGTATGCACCTTCGTCAACAGCGACGCCTACGCCATCACCGGCCGCGTCTTCAGCGACAACGGCAGCGGCGCGGGCGTGCCGAACGACGGCGTGGCCAATGGCGGCGAAGCGGGGCTCGTGGGCGTGCAGATGCGGCTCACCAACTGTGCGGCGGGGGTGTGGTCCACGGCCGTGACCGACGGCTCGGGCCACTACCGCCTGGAGGTGCCGTCGCAGCCTTCGTCGCCGTCCGATGGCGATCCGCTGTGCGTCGAAGAGGTGACACCGGCGGGCCATCTGTCCACCGGGGCGTCGGTCGGCGCCACGCCGCTGCCTTCCGGTACGGGCGTGGCCGTGGGCGGGCGGACCTACACCTACACGCGCACCGCCGCAGGGGCGCCGGACCACATCGCCTTTGCATGGAACGAGGCCCGGGCCGGCGAGCTGAACTTTGGCGACGTGGCCCTCAACCGCTTCGGCGCCGACAGCGCCCGCACCGGCTCGCCCGGCAGCAGCGTGAGCCACGCGCACACTTTCGTGGCGCAGACCGGCGGAACGGTGAGCTTCGGCGTGGCCGGTGCGGAGGCCACGCCGCCGATCGACGGCTGGAGCGCCAGGATCTTCGACGACCCGGGCTGCACCGGCGCCTTGCAGGCCGGCGCCACTGTGCTCTATCCGCCGGCGGTGCCCCGGCCTGTGACGACGGGGCAGAACCTGTGCGTGGTGGTGCAGGAGTTCATTCCGGCCGGCGCGCTTGCTGGCTACAACGACAAGCGCTCGGTGCAGGCGAGCTTCGTGTTCACGAACGCATCACCCGCGTTGAGCGCGAGCTACCTCGTGCTCGACACCACGACCGTGTCGAGCACGGCGCTGGAGCTCAAGAAGGAAGTGCGCAACCTGACGAAGAACGGCGACTTCGGGCTCAACAACGAAGCCAAGTCGGGCGAGACGCTCGAGTACCGCATCACCTACACCAACAACGGCGCGACGCCGATCAGTGGCCTGACGGTGAGCGACGTCACGCCGGTCTACACCAGCTTCGTCGCCTCGCAGGAAGGCGCGACGCCGGCGACGCTGACCGCATGCACGAAGCGCACGCCGGCCAATGCCTTGCCTGCGCCGGCCGTGGCATGCGCGGCCGCACAAGCGCCGGGCGGAACGGGGCCATTGGACTGGAAGTTCACCGGGCAACTCGCGCCCGGCGGCACGGGCAGCGTGCGGTTCAGGGTGACGGTGAACTGACGACTTGCGCGTCAGCAGGCGCGCAAGCTGCTGCAGCTATCAGCAGCGTCCCTTCTTCGCCTGGCCGGGCGGGCAGTGGCCACCGCCGCGGTGGTCGTCGTCATGGTCGTAGCGGTCGTGGTCATGGCGGCGGTGGTGGCGGTCTTCGCGGCGTTCCTCACGGCGCTCGGCACGGCGCCAGTCGCCTTCGCGCCAGCGCCAGCCGCCGTCGGCGCGCACCCAGCCGCCCGGGGCGTAGGCGTAGTCGGGGCGGGCCGCCACGTAGTAGCCGGGGCGCCATGCGTAGGCGCGGTCGTTCCACTGCCAATGGCCGGGCACCCAGACCTGGCCGCTGCGCGGGCGGGGCGCGGGCTCGTAGCGCGGCGCGGGCGGCGCGACCTGGATCAGGCCGGGCACGTTGATGTTGACGGACACCTGCGCCACGGCGGGCAAGGTGGCGGCGGCCACGGCGGCGGCCAGAAGAATTCTTGTGAGTTTCATCGTGATGCCCTTGATGGTTGTTATTTGTGAATGACTGAACTCAAACAACGCCTGAGCGGCGCGTCGCGTGCACGGGTTTGCCCGGGGCAGGGCAGTAGAAGCCGTTAACAAAGAGGGAGTTTTGCACGCAGGGCGGGGCCCGCGTGTCGGACAGGCCCGCGAGCGGACAGGCGGCGGCCGATGTGTGGCGCCAAAGCAAAAAGGGCCGCAAAGCGAAAAGGCCCGTTACCTTGTGAGTAACGGGCCTTCAGCAAATGGTGGCTCCTCGACCTGGGCTCGAACCAGGGACCTACGGATTAACAGTCCGGCGCTCTACCAACTGAGCTATCGAGGAACAAGCCTTCAATTATATTCAATGGAATCGCCGTTCTGAACGGCGACCCTCAATTTTTGCCAATCGAAGTGCGTGAGGCGATTTTTTTCCATCGCTTGGCACACGTCTTCGTTCGACGGTCGTCTCACAAATGAAAAGGCCCGCTACCTTGTGAGTAGCGGGCCTTCCAGAGGCCTTGCGGCTTTATTGTGGCTCCTCGACCTGGGCTCGAACCAGGGACCTACGGATTAACAGTCCGGCGCTCTACCAACTGAGCTATCGAGGAA
>NZ_JBWKOY010000001.1:0-447370 GCF_059416345.1 Variovorax sp. GW821-FHT09D07 | reverse complement strand
AACAAGCCTTAGATTATAGCGTGATTTTTGGGGCTTCCAAAACAACGCGGCGCCGGCGCAACGAATTCGTGGTGACGACGCCGCGATGACGAAGACGAAGCGCCCCGCTCATGTCGTCACATCGCGATGCTTACGCCCAGGCGCAGCGTGCGCGGCGCACCTGGGAACAGGTAGACGTGGCTGAACTGGTAGGGCGATTCCTTCCAGTAGCGGCGATCGAACAGGTTGTCGACGGCCAGCGTCCAGCTCGTGGCCATGCCGGCCAGCTTGGTGTCGTAGCGCAGCACCGCATCCAGGCGCGTCCACGACGGCAGACGGATCGAGCCGTCGGGCAACACGTTACGGCGACCTTCGTACGACAGCTGTCCCGCGAGTTCGAGGCCCGGCACCGACGCGAAGCGGTAGGCGGCCTGCGCGCGCAGCACCTGCTTGGGTACGTTGGTGGGCGCCTGTCCGTTGAGCTCGGGCGCGGCCGTGCTGCCGCGCCGCTTGGCGTCGATGAGTGCCACGCTGCCGCCCACGCGCCAGGGGCCGCCGGCCCATTGCGCGCCGGCCTCGAGGCCGCGGTGCACCGCGCGGCCGTCGTTGCGCACCGTGCAGGACGCGCCGCACAGGTCGAGGTTGGTCATCGGGCGCGAGATGTCGAACCACGCGACCTGCCAGTTGAACGCCGCGTCGCCGCCCTTCAGGCCCAGTTCCCACTGGCGCGATTGCAGCGCAGGCAACGCCTCGCCCGCGTTCGCGTACTGCGAGCTCTTGTTGGGCACGATCTGAGACTCGACGCCCTTGCCCCAGCTCGCATAGGCGAGCAGCCCGGGCTGGATCGTGTAGCTGGCCGCGATCCACGGCGTGGTGATGCTGTCGCTGTAGCCGGTGGGGCGCGAGCCGTCGGTGCGGATGCTGTCGCGCGACAGCCGCGTGTGCCGCGCGCCGATCCAGGTCGTGAAGCGGTCGTTCCAGCGGATCGCGTCCTGCACCGACAGCTCGGTCGAGCGCTCGTTGCGGTTGGTGTTGGCGTCGGTCAGGCGCGGGTCGGCCGGCGTCATCGCGGTGGCCCAGATGTTGCCGGTGCCGACGTAGTTGTAGGCCTGGTCCTGGAAGCGGTTGCGCACGCGGCTTTGCAGCAGGCCGAAGCCCAGCTCGTGGCGCACGCTGCCCGTCATCACGTTGCCCTTGAGGTTCAGGCTGCCCGCGGTCTGCGTGCGGCGCTCGTTCTCGCTGCGGAAGTCGTACACGTCGAAGGTGCCGTCGGAGCAGTAGCGGTCGTAGTTGTCTTCGGCGCCGCAACCGAAGGCGTAGGCCAGCCGGTCGTCGGTCTTCAGGCGCTGCTGGCCGATCTGCGCGCTCCAGCGCCAGTCGGCATTCAGCGCCTGGCTGAAGCGCACGGTGCCGGTCAGCGCCTTGAACACCGAGGGCTGCGACCACGGCTGGTTGTTGAGGTTGATGCGTGGATCGACCGGCGCGGGCAGCACGCTGCCCAGCAGGCTGTAGCCGTTCTGGCTCGGCTGTGTCTTGCGGCTTTGCTCGATCTCGAATTCGAGCACCGAGTCGCGCGTGATGCGCCAGTCGGCCGCGAGCGAGAACAGGTTGCGGTTGCCGTCGAGGTTGTGGGTCAGCGGCTTGAGCTTTTCGCCGGCCACGTTGAGCCGGTAGCCGAACTGACGGTTCTCGCCGAAGCGCCCGCCCAAGTCGAGCGCGCTCAGCACGCTGCCGCGGCTGGTGGTTTCGAGGCGGATGGTGCGCAGATCCTGCTCGGTCGGGCGCTTGACCACGTAGTTGACGAGCCCGCCCGGCGCGCTGGTGCCGGCCTGGATGCCGCTGGTGCCGCGCAGGATCTCGATGCGCTCCTTGTTGTCCAGCGGGATCGCCGTCTCGGCGCTGATCGGCAGGCCTTCGCGCCGGTAGTTGAAGCGGTTGTCGAGCACGAAGCCGCGCACCGTGAGGTAGTCCCAGTAGCCGGCGGAGTTGTAGGCGTCGGTGACCGAGGCGTCGAACTGCGTCAGGTCGGCGAGGCGGCGTGCGCCGCTGCTGCGCAGTTGCTGGCTGTCGATCACGGTGGCCGACAGCGGCAGCTCGCGCAGCGGCACATCGCCGAAGCCGCTGATGTCGGCCTGCGGCGCGGCGGCGCCGTCGTTCACGGTGACTTCGGGCAGTGCTTGCGATGTCGATTGCGCATGCGCGCCGCAGGCACCGAAAGTGAGAAGGGCTGCGGCAAGCGCGCGCGAAAGCGGGGAGTGCGAGAAAAGTCGAGCGTTCATTCTGTGCGTTCAGGGGAACCGGGGGCGGCGTGCATCGCCGTCATCCATTGCGCGGCCGTGGCCTCGGGATCGTCGGCGGCCACCAGCGCGCGCACCACGGCGACCGAGCCGACGCCGGTGGCGAGCACCTCGGGCAGCCGCACGGCATCGACGCCGCCGATGCCCACCTGCGGGTAGCCGCGCAGCAGGCGCGCGTAAGCCGCGAGCCGCGCCACGCCCTGCGGCGCGGTCGCCATCTTCTTGAGCGTGGTCGGGTAGATGGCGCCCATCGCGATGTAGCTCGGGCTCACCGCATCGGCGCGCACCATCTCGGCGTAGCCATGGGTGCTCACGCCGAGCCGCAGGCCGGAAGCGCGCAGTTGTTGAAGCTCATCGGGCGACAGCGCGTCGAGGTCTTCCTGCCCGAGGTGGATGCCGTAGGCGCCCGCCGCGATGGCGACCTGCCAGTGGTCGTTGATGAACAGCAGCGCACCGGTGCCGCGCACCGCGTCGACGGCGGCCTGCACTTCGCGCGCGACGGCCTCGGCGTCGTCCGACTTGAAGCGCAGCTGCACCGTCGGCACGCCGGCGCGCGCCATGCGGCCGACCCATGCCGCATCGGGCAGCACGGCGTAAAGGCCGAGCCGTTCGGGGCAGGGCGGAAAGGCGTCGGCGCGCGCGGTGGGCGGAAACGGGCCCATGCCGAAATCGACCGGCGCATCGGGCCATGCCGATGCGTCGAACTGGCTGAGCCGTTCGGTCTGCGCACGCCACGCATGGGCGAGGCATTCGGCGTCGATCTCGATGAAGCCGAGCGCGGTGCAGGCCTGCTTCGCGCCGCGGTAGATGGCGTCGTCGGAGGTAAAGCGCGGCGCGCTCACTGACGTGGCCGTGGCGGCGCCGAAGCGCAAGCCGTGGACCGCAACGATGGCTTGTGCCACGGCGCGGGCGTTGGAGGTGTCGATGGCGTTCATGGTGCGTGGTGCCAGAAGGGGGTGCCGAGCACGGGCGTGCTGGGCTGCGCGGCGTCCTGCGCGGCCATCGCGCCGGCGCGGTAGGCGGCGCGGCCGGCCTGCACCGCATCGGCGAACGCGCCGGCCATGGCGACCGGCTCCTGTGCGAGCGCGACGGCGGTGTTGAGCAGCACGCCGTCGTAGCCCCACTCCATCACCTGGCACGCATGCGAGGGCAGGCCGAGGCCCGCGTCGACCAGCATCGGCACCTGCAACCGCTCGCGCAGCAGGCGCAGCGCATACGGGTTGACCGGCCCGCGTCCGGTGCCGATGGGCGCGGCCCACGGCATCACGGCCTGGCAGCCGACATCGACGAGGCGCTGGCACAGCACCAGGTCTTCGGTGCAGTACGGCAGCACATGGAAGCCGTCGCGGATCAGCTGCGACGCCGCATCGACGAGGTTCAGCGTGTCCGGCTGCAGCGTGTAGTCGTCGCCGATGAGCTCGAGCTTGATCCACGGCGTGTCGAACAGCTCGCGCGCCATCTGCGCGGTGGCGATCACTTCCTGCACGCTGTGGCAGCCGGCGGTGTTGGGCAGCACCGGCACGGCCAGCTTGCGCAGCAGCTCCCAGAAGCCGTTGCCGAGGTCGCTGTTGCCGGAGCCCTGGCTGGCGGTCTGGCGGCGCAGCGAGGCGGTCAGCATCGCGGGTTGGGCGCGCTGCACAGCGGCTTCGAGCACGTCGGGCGACGGGTAGCGCGCGGTGCCCAGCAGCAGGCGGCTGTGGAAGGTCTGGCCGTAGAGGACCAGGGGATCGGGGTTGGTCATGGTTGTTGTCTCCATCGTCTTGTCTCTGGTGCGTTCGTTCAGCCGCCGGTCACCGGGCGGATCACCTCGACGCGGTCGTCTGCATGCAGCGGGTGCGTGGCATAGGCCGAGCGCGGCACGAACTCGCGGTTCACCGCCACCGCGAAAGGCGGCACGGCCTGCAGCACGGCCAGCGCGTCGGCGAGCAGCGCGTCCTCGGGCAGCGTGCAGGGCTTGTCGTTGATCAGGATGTTCATCGTTGTTGTCATGCGTCGGGCACGTCCATGCCGAAGCCGCGCGCGAGCGTGGCGCGGCCGTGCGCCAGCAGTTCCATCGCCGCGTCGAGCAGCGCGGGCGCGATCATGAAGCCGTGGCGGTACAGGCCGTTGATCTGCAGCACGCGCGGCTGCGGCTGGCGAATGGCGGGAAGGTTGTCGGGCAGCGTGGGCCGGCATTGCGTCGCGATCTCGACGATGCGCGCTTCGGCAAAACCGCTGTGCACCGCATAGGCCGCGCTCAGCAGCTCGAGCGTGGAGCGCACGCTGGCGGGCGACAGGTCGTCCGACTCGATCTCGGTCGCGCCGATCACGAACAGGTGGTCCGGCTTGGGCGCGATGTACAGCGGATAGCGTGGGTGCACGAGGCGCGTGGGCCGCTGCAGCGTGACCTCGGGCGCATGCACGCGGATCACCTCGCCGCGCACACCGCGCAGCGCGTTCCATTGCGGCTTGGCGCCCAGGCCGCGGCAGTCGATCACCCAGTCGGGCTGGCCCGCCGTGCCGGGCGAAAAGTCGGAGGGCGCACGCGGCGACTGCCAGTGCAGCGTCACGCGCGCATCGGCTTCGAGCGTGGCGCGCAGCGACGCCAGCAGCGCACGGTTGTCGAGCTGGCCTTCGCCCGGCAGGTACAGGCCGCGGGCGAAGCGCGTGCCCAGCGAGGGCTCCAGCGCGGCGATGGCGGCGGGGGTGTCGAGCGCCTGCATCGGCGCCAGCTCGGGCACCTGCGCGCCGGTGCGCGCCAGTACGCCCGCGAGCCGCGTGGCCTCGGCGGCGTCCTGCCGGTGCCACAGCACCAGCGTGCCTTCGCGCTGGAAGAACACGGGCTGCGCCAGCGGCGCCAGCAGCTCGGGCCAACGCGACAGCGCGTGCTGGCCCATGCGCACGACCGACACCGGCGCGACGGCCGATTCGGCCAGCGGCGCGAGCATGGCCGCAGCCACGCGCGCGGCCGCGCCTTCGGCCTCGGGGCTGCCGGCTTCGTACAGGTCGATGCGACAGCCGGCGCGTGCCAGCTCGACCGCGAGCAGCCGGCCCATCAGGCCCGCGCCGAGGATCGCCGCCGAGCCGAAAGGCAGGGGATGCGGTGCGCTCATGCGGCGCCTCCGTCGGCTCGCCGATAATTTTCGACATGACCCAAGCACCCACCCAGCGCTACGCACGCGTGCTCTCCATCGCCGGCTCGGACAGCGGCGGCGGCGCCGGCATCCAGGCCGACCTCAAGACCTTCGCGGCCCTCGGCTGCTACGGCATGACGGCCATCACCGCGCTCACCGCGCAGAACACGGTGGGCGTCTCGGGCATCCACGGCGTGCCGCCCGACTTCCTGAAGGCGCAGATCCAGGCCGTGGTGGAAGACATCGGCGTCGACGCCGTCAAGCTCGGCATGCTGCACGCGCCCGAGGTGGTCGAGGTCGTGGCCTGGGCCATCGACCGCTACCAGCTGAAGAACGTGGTGCTCGACCCCGTGATGATCGCCACCAGCGGCGACCGCCTGATCGCGGCCGAGACCGTGCAGGTGCTGGTGCGCGAGCTGTTCCCGCGCGCCGTGGTGGTCACGCCCAACCTCGACGAAGCCGCCTTGCTGGTCGGCCACGCCATCGGCGGCATCGACGCGCTCGACGGTGCGGCCGACGAACTGCTCGCGCTCGGCGCGAAGGCCGTGCTGCTCAAGGGCGGCCACCTGCCGGGTGACGAGGTGGTCGATGTGCTGCTGGAGCGCGGCGGCGCGCGCAAGCGGCTCGCGTCGCAACGCATCGCCAGCCGCAACCTGCACGGCACCGGCTGCACGCTCTCGTCGGCCATCGCCGCGCACCTGGCATTGGGTTTGGCGCTGCCCGAGGCGGTCGAGCGCGCACGCGCGTACATCCTCGGCGCGATGAGCGCCGGTGCGAATGTGCAGGTCGGTGCGGGCCACGGTCCGCTCAACCACGGCTTTGCGCCAGTGCCGACCCACCGCTTGCCGCTGTCGGCCGGCTGAGCCAGGCCAGCACAAAAGTCGCCGCCAGCGTCGGCAGCGCCGAGCCGAACTGCGGCGCCCACTTGGCGAGCGCGTGGTAGGCCGCGATGCCCGCGAGCCAGATCAGCGCCGCGCTCCAGTCGATGGTGCGCGTGCTGTTCGCCGACACGGCACTTCCGCTGCCCAGCCGTCCCAGGATCACGCCGTACAGTGGCACGAACACCGAGCTCAGCAGCAGCAGGAAGGGTTCGAGCGTGTGCATCGGCAGCACCAGCGCCAGCCCGATGCACAGCACCGCCAGCAGCAGGCCCCAGCGCTTCACGCTCCAGCGCGGCAGCAGGCTGTGCGTGGACACCGAGCCCGAGTACACGTCGCCATAGGCGTTGTCGAGCTCGTCGATGAGGATCAGCCCCAGCGCCACCAGCCCGCCCTGCGCCAGCAGCAGCGCCATGACCAGGCTGGTGCCCGGCTCCGCCACGCTCACCACCATCACGCCCAGCGCATAGCACCAGATGTTGGCGAGCGCGTAGCCGATCCAGGTGCCGCTGAACGCGCTGCCCAGGCCGCCTGCCGCGCTGCGCTTGCCGTGGCGCGCGTAGTCGGCCACCAGCGGCAGCCACGACACCGGCATCGCGATCACGAGGTCGAGCGCGCTGAACATGCCCATGCTGCCGTTGCCCGGCCGTGCCCAGAAGGCGTCCAGGCCCTTGGCGTGCAACTGCGTCGCGAACTGCCAGCTGAGCCACAGCAGCGACAGCACCACCAGCGGCAGGCCGAAGCGGCTCACGAAGCGGCGCACCAGCTTCACCATCGAGCCGGCCAGCAGCGCCAGCAGCACCGCGCCCCACAGCAGCGTGGTCAGCACGCCGCCCCAGGCCGTGCCCAGCGCGGCGCCGAAGGCCTGCTGCCCGATGGCCTGCGTGCCCTCGCGCATGATCACGAGTTCGAAGGTGGTCCAGCCCACCAGCTGCACGATGTTGAGCAGCACCGGCAGCCGCGCGAAGGCGCTGCCGTAGGTGGCGTGCATCAGGCCGGCGCTGGCCAGCCCGGTTTCGCAGCCCAGCCGCGCCGTCCAGGCCAGCAGCCCGGCGCCGAGCAGCGAGCCCAGCACGATCGCCAGCGCCGCGTCGCGCGTGCCCACGGCCGGCACCAGGTAGGCGCCGATCTGCATCACCAGCAGCCCGACGCCGAGGCTGAACCACAGCGAGGCGTGGTCGTGCCAGCCGAAGACGCGCCGGGCGGCGGGCAGGGGCGTGAGCGCTTCGTTGCCGGACGAAGCGGAACTGTCGTTGTCGTTGTGTGCCATCCGTTTGCTCCAGTGCAAAAGGTTTGGCAGGTGGGCGAGGCTCCAGTGGCGTGGCCGTCGCGCGAGACAACGCGACAGGCCACCGGACCAGCTTCCCTGCGCGAGGATTACCTCAGTCAGGTTCAAAGGGACTTTCTCAGCCACACCGGTCGAAACCGGCGCAGCACCCCTAGCGAAATGTCATTTTAGGCGCGTGTGTCGCAGACGCACCGAAAAGTTCCTGCGCACGGAAGAATCCGGCCACAGCGGGCCTTGCACCCGCCGCACCGATGGCGTGCCGGGGCCGAGGGCCTATTCCTCGTGCTTTCCCGCGCCCTCGGCGGAAAAATTCTCGACCACCGATTCGAGCCACCGGCCGACGATTGCCATCTCTTCGTCGCTGAAACCCTGGGTCAGCCGTGCGTTCAACGCGCCGAGCCCGGCCTTTGCACGCTGTCCGGCAAGCCGTCCTTCCTCGGTCTGGTACAGGCGGAATGCGCGCCCGTCGTTCGGGTCTTGCGCGCGGGTCAGGTAGCCGGCTTTTTCGAGCCGGGCGGCAAGGCCGGACATGGCCGGTGCACCGATGTTCAGTGCCTGCGCGACTTCTCCCGTCAGGGCGCCATCGTTGGTCGACAGGAAAAACATCGTGCCGGCCTGGGCTGCCGACAGCGCGGGCAGGGCGTCGCCGCGGGTTTCTTTCCAGCGCTGCACCGCCCGCTGGGCGACGTTCAGAAGAAACACCAGCCTGTATTTTTTTTGAGCTTTCATCGGATTCCTGTGGCCTGGGCGAAGGCGCTGCAGGTTACATCTTATCCGTATTTATTTCGCACGCGAAGCATATACTTCGCATGCGAAGTAAATGCCATCCCTCTCGCACGGTGCGAGAGGGCAACCAGGAGAACCTATGACCGAATACGTGACCGTCGAATCCACCCAGGGTGTCCTGACCCTCACGCTGGCCAGGCCGGAGAAGATGAACGCACTGACCAATGCGATGTATGGCCGCCTGGCCGATGCCATCGCGGGCGCCGAGAGCGACCCGTCCGTCCGGGCCATCGTGATGCGAGGCGAAGGTGGCATGTTCACCTCGGGCAACGACCTGGGCGAATTTGCTGCCGTGGCTGCCGGGAAGGCCGGCAACGAAAAGCGCCATGTCGCCCGCTTCCTGCGTGCGTTGGCGAGTTCAACGCGCCCGGTGATTGCGGCGGTCAACGGACGCGCAGTCGGCGTGGGGACCACCTTGCTGTTGCACTGCGACTTCGTCGTGCTGGCTGAGGATGCGCTGCTGTCCACGCCGTTCGTCAACCTGGCGCTGGTTCCCGAAGCGGCGTCGAGCCTGCTGCTGCCGGCCCGCATCGGCCACGTTCGTGCCTACGAGATGTTTGCGCTGGGCCTGCCGGTGTCCGCTGCGCAGGCCTTGGCCTGGGGCATCGCGAACCGGGTCGTGCCTGTGTCGGACCTGCACGGCGAGGCGCAGAAGGTTGCCGAGCTGCTCGCCAGCCGTGCCGCGGGCTCGTTGAAGCTGACGAAGGGCCTGATGAAGCAGGGCGCGGCCGTTGCAGCCCAGATGGACCTCGAAGGCGCGCAGTTCGTGGAGCGCCTCCAGAGTCCCGAAGCGCGCGAAGCCTTCACGGCGTTCGCTGAGAAGCGGGCCCCTGACTTCTCGAAAACTGCGGCGTAGCGTCAAGCGGGCTGCGGCCCGGGTGAGAATCGCCGCCACGAGGGCGCCTTCGAATGCCCTGGAGCGCTCCCCGCACATGACAGAAGACCGCAAGCACCTGGAACCGCCGGCATCGCCGCCCGCACCCAACGCGCGCCTGCGGCGCTTTCGCGTCGACGTCGGCACGATCATTTGCGCGGTCGCACTGCTGC
The DNA here is from genome assembly GCF_059416345.1 of Variovorax sp. GW821-FHT09D07. NCBI lineage: Bacteria > Pseudomonadati > Pseudomonadota > Betaproteobacteria > Burkholderiales > Comamonadaceae > Variovorax > Variovorax sp. GW821-FHT09D07. The sequence goes on along the minus strand of NZ_JBWKOY010000001.1, from coordinate 437,982 downwards.
AGTCGCTGCTGCTCGTGGCCTTCGGCTACTGGGGGGCGGAGAAGCTGGTGTCGAAGGTGGGCGAGTCGGCGCACAAGGTCAACCACGACCGGGTCGAGGACAACATCCTCGCCTTCCTGGCCAAGACCGAGGGCCTGGTGCGCGCCATCGCCCACACGCCCGACCTGCACCCGGCGGGCCACGACGGCGAGCAGACCGCCGAGCTGCTCTGGGCCGCGCTGGAACAGACACCCGAAATCGACAGCATCGGCGTGGGCAGCGACGACGGCCATTTCTTGATGGCCATGCGCCACCCCGCGCCGGTGGTGCGGCAGGTGCTGCGCGAGAAAGACTTCACCACCGAGACCTGGGAGTACAAGTCGCCGCCCGACAGCGACGGCGACGAAGACCCGCGGCGGCGCTATGAAACGACGCGCATCGAGGCCTTTCGCAGCGAGGACGACCCGGTGCACCAGGACTGGTTCACGCAGGCCGAGAAGGCGCAGCGCGCCGTGTGGACCGCGCCCTTCGTGCTGCCCTCGATGAAGGAGCTCGGCGTGAGCCACGCGCGGCCGAGCCGACGGCAGGACGAGGAGGGCGTCACGCAGACGTTCGTGGCGGTCGCCAGCGTGTCGCTGGGGCATCTCTCCAACCTCGTGCGCCTGTTCGGTGGCACGGGCCACGGCCACAGCGCGCTGTTGAGTGCCGACCACCACGTGATCGCGCGCAGCGACCACCCGCATTCCGTGCGCGTGCTCGAAGACCCGGACGAGGGCGTGCTCGGTGCGCTGCACACCCACATGCTGGCCAACGGCAGCCGCGGCTGGACCGAGGACATGGCCTTTGCCCTCGTGCACGAGGGCATCCACTACCAGGTGCAGACCTCGCGCATTCCGGCCACCGACTGGCATCTGGTCAGCTGGGAGCCCGAAGAGGCGCTGCTGGGTGCGCTGCATCGCAACGTGCTGTGGTCGCTGCTGCTGGTGTTGGCGTTCCTGGCGATCGCGCTCTTCATTTCGCTGCGCCTGTCGAAGCTGGTGACCGCGCCCATCGAAAGTCTCTCGCGCACGGCGCGGCGCATCGGGCGGCTGGAGCTCGACGACCTGCCGCGCGAGTCGAGCCGCGTGCTCGAGATCCAGCACCTGAACCAGGCACTGGACGAATCCGCGCGCAGCCTGCAGGCCTTTCGCAAGTTCGTGCCGGTGGACGTGATCCGCCAGCTCATCGCCGAAGGGCATGCCCTCGAACCCAACGGGTCGCCGCGTCGCATCACCGCGATGTTCACCGACGTGGAAGGGTTCACGGCCATCGCGGAATCGATGCCGGCCGACGTGCTGATGCGGCAGCTGACCGACTACTTCAACCTCGCCACCCGCGTGTTCGCGCGCCACGGTGGCGTGATCGACAAGTTCATGGGCGACGGCATCATGGTGCTGTGGGGCGCGCCCACCGACCTGCCCGACGCGGAGTACCGCGCTTGCGCGGCCTCGCTCGAACTGCACGCCGAGATGACCGAACTCAACCGCCGCTGGCAGGCCGAGGGCCTGCAGCCCTTACGCACGCGCATCGGCATGCACACCGGCGTCGTGATCGCCGGGGTGCTCGGCTCGAGCGACCGGCTGTCGTACACGGCGCTGGGCGACGTGATCAACGCGGCCAGCCGCATCGAGGGCACCAACAAGCAGTTGGGCACGCGCACGCTGATGTCCGAGGCGACCTTCGAAGGGCTCGGAGGGCGCCTGGCCACGCGGCGCATCGAGGAGGAGATCGAACTGCGCGGGCGGCAGACGCGGATGGTGCTCTACGAGCTGCTAGAGGTCGAGCACCAGCCTCGGTGAGCGGGCCCGCGAGCAGCAAGGCAGGAAGCAGTCGTTGGCCGCCTGCTCGGCGGGTGTCAGGTAGAGGTCGTGGTGAGCGACCTCGCCCGCGAGCACACGCGTGAGGCAGGTGCCGCAGACGCCCTGCGCGCACGAGACCGGAATCTCGATGCCCTCGGCGGCGAGCGCGTCCAGCACGGTCATCGTCGCGGGGATATGGACGACGCGGCGCGAGCGGTGCAATTCGACCTCGAAGCTGCCTTGTCCATCGGCCCGCGGTGCGGCGGCCGAGAACGACTCGAAGTGCACCTGCGCGTCCGTCCAATGCAGGGCGCGTGCGGTCGTGCGCACGGCCTCGAGGAAGCCCGAGGGGCCGCAGACATAGACGTGTCGGCCCGGCGCCGGACGGCCGAGGGTCGCCGCGAGGTCGATGTGCTGCGCGGGCTGGCCGTCGTCGTGGTGAAAGAACACCTTGTCTGTGAACGTGCTGTCTTCGAGCCGCCGCCGGTAGGGCGCGCGCGCCGCCGAGCGGCTGCAGCAGTGCAGCGCGAAGTCGGCCCCCAGCGCGGCCAGCCGCTGCGCCATCGACAGCAGCGGCGTCACGCCGATGCCGCCGGCCAGCAGCAGGCTGTGCGTTGCGCTTTCGTCGAGCGCAAAGAGGTTGCGTGGCGGGCCGATCTGCAACACCGAGCCTTCATGGATGGCGTCGTGCATCGCCCGCGAGCCGCCGCGCGAGGCGGCGTCGCGCAGCACGCCGATCTCGTAGTGCCCCTCGCCGTCAGGGGCCGATGCGTTGCACAGCGAATACTGGCGCACGAGCCCGCCGGGCAGTGCGACGTCGATGTGCGCGCCCGGCGTGAACGCCGGCAAGCGCTCGCCGTCGACGGGTACCAGCCTGAAGCCGGCGACGCCTTCGGCCTCGACCGTCTTGCGCGCCACCCGCACCGCGATACCTGCGCCGCTCGACACGCCATTCATTCCTTGGGCACGAGGAAGTTGCCGGCCTCGAACTGCACGGGCGGCGCCGCGGGGTCGAAGCTCACGCCGGCCGGGTCGCGGCCTTCGCGCAGCGCGTCGAGCTGGTGTTGCAGCAGCCGGCGCAGCATCACGATGCCGCGGTCGGACGAGGCCAGGTGCTCTTCCGAATGCGCCGTGATGGCGCCCTGGCTCACCTGCGCCTCGTAGTCGCCGGGGAAGGCGCGGTGCTCGGCCTCGCTCAGCTCCTCCCACAGCTTGCCGTTCAGGCGCGAGCGCACGCGGGCGAGATCGCCCGGGGTTTTCACGCGGCCCACGGTGTAGATGCGAAAACTGTGGTCGTCGATCGGCAGCACCCAGCCGATCGACTCGACGCGCCCGTAGGCCGCCACGCGCGGGTTGGGCACCACGCGCAGCGTCGGCAGCACGGGGCCGGCCACGCGGCGGAAGGTGCTGCCGTCTTCGAGCGTGCGGATCGAGGTGATCGTCACGCCGGTCTCGGTGCTCTCGAAGCTCACGTCGGGCATCTGACCCATGAGCGCCACGAACTGCGTGCCGCTGAAGCTGCCGTGCAGCACGGGCACGTGAAACGGGTCGGCCACGTTTTCGTAGTGCTGCAGCCAGTTGCAGGGAATGACCTGCGGCCCGCCGCCGCCGATGCTGTTGCCGTCGGCTTCCAGGGTCTCGCCGTCGTCCATGGTTTCGAGGCAGTCGTAGCGTGGCAGCACGGGCTTCTTCTCGGCCGGGCCGAGGTAGGCCCAGACCAGGCCGTACTGCTCCTGCACCGGGTACCAGGGCTGGCGCACGCGGCCGCGGCTGCGCGCACCGCCATCGGGTTCGCAGGGCTGGTCGACGCAGTGGCCCTGCACGTCGAACATCCAGCCGTGGTAGCAGCAGCGGATGCCTTCTTCTTCCACGCGCCCGTAGTAGAGCGACGCTCCGCGGTGCGCGCAGCGCCAGTGCACGAGGCCCGCGCGGCCTTTCTTGTCGCGGAACAGGATGAGGTCTTCGCCCAGCACGCGCACCTGGCGCGGCGTGTCGGTGGCGTCGGCGGCCAGGCCGATGGGGTGCCAGTAGCGGCGCAGCAGCTCGCCCATGGGCGTGCCGGCGCCGACCTCGGTCAGCTCGGGCTTGTGGCTCGGCGACTTGCGGCCGTAGGCGGTGCCGGTGTCGAAGGCGATGGGTTGCCACTCGGACGTGGCGGAGGGCGGGACAACGGCGCTCATTCGGGGGTGACTCCTGCGGCCTTGATCAGGTCCGCCACGCGGGGAAAGTCGGCCTTGTAGCCGGCACGGAATTCGGCGGGCGTGCTGCCCAGCGGCTCGAAGCCGTAGCCGGCCAGCCGCTCCTGGATGTCGGGCAGCTTCGTGATCTCGCGCAGCGCGAGCGACCATTCGTCGAGCACGGGCTGCGGCGTGCGCGCGGGCGCATACACGCCGATCCAGCTGTCGAGGTCGAAGCCTGCAAAGCCCTGTTCGGTGAAGGTCGGCACGTTGGGCATCGAGCGCACGCGCTGGCGGCCGGTGATGCCCAGCACCTTGATGCGCCCGGCTTGTGCGAGGCCGCGTGCGGTCGCGGGGTTGGCCCAAGCCACGCCCAGTGCCTCGCCGAACATGTCGTTGTGCGCGGCGGCTTCGGCCTTGTAAGGCACATGCACCAGGTCGATGCCGTTCTGGCGTGCCAGCAGTTCGCCGAACAGGTGCGCGTTGGAGCCGTTGCCCCAGGTGCCGTACGAAACGCCGGGGTGCGCCTTGGCGTAGGCCACGAACTCGCGCACGGTGGAGAAGGGCGCCGAGGCGCGGGCGACCAGCATCGGGCCGCCTGTGGCCAGCTGCGACAGCGGCTCGAAGTCTTTCACCGGGTCGTAGGGCAGCTTGGGCTGCAGCACCACGTTGTTGATGTGCGTGAGCGGCAGCGTGAGCAGCACGGTGTAGCCGTCGGGCGCGGCCTTGGCGACGGCGTCGGCCGCGATGGTGCCGCTGGCGCCGGGACGGGCCTCGACGATCACCGGCTGGTTCCAGCGCGCCTTGAGCTTCTCGGCATAGACGCGGGCGATGGCGTCCATCGGTCCGCCGGGCGAGCCGAAGGGCACGATGCGCACCACGCGGCTCGGAAAGGGCGCGGGCTGTGCGAAGGCGGGGCCGGCGGCGAGGGCCGCGATGCCGGCACCGAGCACACCGAGTGCATGCCGACGCGCAGTGCACGTCTTTTCTGCCTCGGGCGGCGAGGGTCTGAACCGATTCATCGTGTCTCCAGTCGTGTTGTACTTGTGCGCTGGACGATACGGACAGCCTGCCCCGCGGGCAATTCGAAGCTTTGAATATGAGATATGGCCCAACGTGATATCCGCAGCCTCGACTTCGGCATGCTGCGGACCTTCGATGCCCTGATGCGCGAGCGCAGCGTGTCGCGCGCGGCGACCCGGCTCTTCCTGAGCCAGCCGGCGGTGAGCGCTTCGCTCAATCGGCTGCGCGACACCTTCGGCGATCCGCTGTTCACGCGCACGGCCCACGGCGTGGAGCCCACCGCGCGCGCCCATGCGCTGGCCGGCCAGGTCGAGCGCGTGCTGGCTGACCTGTCGGCGATGCTGGAGCCCGGCGAGGGTTTCGAGCCGGCGGTGTCGCAGCGCATCTTCCGCATCTCGGGCAGCGACTACGCCAGCCACCTGCTGCTCCCAACGCTCGCCAACGAACTCGTGGCCTGCGGCTCGCGCATCCGCCTGCACTGGGAGACCAGCTCTTTCCTCACGCTCACCGAGCGCCTGCGCAAGGGCGACTTCGACGTGGCCGTGCTGCCGCGCCTGCAGCCGCCGAGCGATTGCGAATCGGCGCTGCTGTACGAAGACCGCTACGTGGTCGCGGTACGGCGCGGCCATCCGACGCTGGGCGAGTCGGCCACGCTCGATGCCTTCTGCGAAGCGCCGCACGTGTTCCTGGGCTACGGCAGCTCGGCGCTGGACGACCTCATCGACCAGGTGCTGGCGCGGCAAGGGCGCACGCGCAGCATGCGCGTGGCGATGACCAGCTTCGGCCAGATCGTCGACCTGCTGGCGCAGACCGACCATGTGGCCGTGCTGCCGCTGCGCGTGGCCGAGCGCTTTCGCGATCGCCTCGCGGTGCACCCGCTGCCCTTCGAGCTGCCGGGCTACCGCTCGGTCGTCTGCTGGAACCGCCGCTCGAATTCGGATGCGGGCGTGCTGTGGCTGAAAGACGCGCTGCTGCGCATCGCGCTCACTGCGCCGGCTTGAGCCTGCGCGCGAACGCTTCCAACCCGTCGATCGTGATCTGGATGTGCCGCTCGAAACTGCTGTCGAGCGGCACGGTGGTGCCGTTGTCCCAGCGCAGGATGAAGGCCTGATTCGCCAGCTGCGGCAGGTGGCGCGTGAGCACGGGATGGTCGAGCGGGCGGATCGTGTGGACGCGCTCGCGCAGCTCTTCGGCCCAGGCCTGCGTGTTGTCGGCAGGCAGGGGCGAGAACTCCATCGTCAGGAAGCCCAGCATCGCGGCGATCACGCAGTTGTAGGCCTCGCGCAGCGGCTCGCCGTCGAAGCCGGCCTCGGTCAGCGCCGCCAACACGCCTTCGACCAGTTCGGTCGGCAGGCTGCCGTTGGACACCAGCTGCGCCCCGAGCAGTTGCGCCACGTTCGGGTGCTGCCGCACCGCCGCGCGGCAGCGGTGGAACAGTTCGGCGATCCAGTCCTGCCAGGCGAGCGTGCCCTTGGGCGGCGTGACCTGGGCCATGACCGTGGCGGCGACTTCGGCGAGCAGGGCCTCGCGCGTGCTGACATGCCAGTGCACGGTGGCCGGGTACACGCCGAGCTGCGCCGCGATCTCGCGCATGCTGAAGGCGCCGAGGCCGAAGGCGTCGATGTGCGCCAGCGCGGCTTCGGCGATGCGCTGCTTCGACAGCGCCGCACCGCCGGCAGGGCGGCCGGCCGTCCGGGGGCGAGGCTCGGGGGCTTTTTTCTTCATGGATGCGGCCATTGTGCAGCGGGTGAATTGATTGTATAAATATTATTAATTGAGCATTGATCAATTAAACGGGCCGGGCGCTCCCGGCACGTTCCACTCCCAAAGGATGTCAACCATGACGACCGCCATCGACCAGGCCCTGGCCCAGGCCCATCAACGCTTCACCGACGGCAACCCCGAAAGCCTGCGCCGTTTCGAGGCGCAGACGCGCTACATGCCCGGTGCCAACAGCCGCTCGGTGCTGTTCTATGCGCCGTTCCCGCTCACCATCGCCAAGGGCGAAGGCGCAACGCTCTGGGATGCGGACGGCCATCGCTACACCGACTTCATCGCCGAGTACACGGCCGGCGTCTACGGCCACTCGGCGCCCGAGATCCGCGAGGCGGTCATCGAGGCGATGCAGGGCGGCATCAACCTCACGGGGCACAACCTGCTCGAAGGCCGGCTCGCGCAGACGATCTGCGAGCGTTTTCCGCAGGTCGAGCAGCTGCGCTTCACCAACTCGGGCACCGAGGCGAACCTGATGGCGCTCACGGCCGCGCTGCGCTTCACGGGGCGGCGCAAGATCGTCGTGTTCTCGGGCGGCTACCACGGCGGCGTGCTCGGCTTCGGCGACCAGCCGTCGCCGACGACCGTGCCCTTCGACTTCCTCGTGCTGCCCTACAACGACGCGGACACGGCGCGCGCGCAGATCGACGCGCACGGCGCGGACATCGCCGCCATCCTGGTCGAGCCGATGCAGGGCGCGAGCGGCTGCATTCCGGGCGGGTGCGAGTTCCTGCAGGCACTGCGCGACGGGGCCACGCGGGTCGGGGCGTTGTTGATCTTCGACGAGGTGATGACGTCGCGGCTGGGGCCGCACGGGCTGGCGAACGGGCTGGGCATTCGATCCGACCTGACAACGCTGGGCAAGTACATCGGTGGCGGCATGTCTTTCGGCGCCTTCGGCGGGCGCTCTGACGTGATGGCGCAGTTCGACCCACGCACCGGGGCGCTCGCGCACTCAGGCACCTTCAACAACAACGTGATGACGATGGCGGCCGGCTACGCGGGCCTCACGCAGCTATTCACGCCGGAAGCGGCGGGCGCATTGGCCGAGCGCGGCGAGGCGATGCGGTCACGGCTCAACGCGCTGTGCGAACGCGAAGGCGTCGCGATGCAGTTCACCGGCGTGGGCTCGCTCATGAATGCGCATTTCCTGCGGGGCGAGGTGCGGCGCGTGGCCGACCTGGCGGCGGTGGATGGGCGCTTGCGGCAGCTGCTGTTCTTCCACCTGCTGAGTGAGGGGATCTACACCTCGCCGCGCGGATTCGTCGTGCTCTCGCTGCCGTTGTCGGCGCAGGATATCGACCGCTACGTCGCCGCCGTGGGCAGCTTCATCGAGGCCTGCCGGCCGCTGCTGCTCAGCGCGGGGTAGTGCCCGCCACGCCCAGCAGCTCGTGCAGGCGCGTGCTGGTGGTCGTGTACTGCAGCGGGATCGCCTTGCCGGGGAACACCCGCGCGGCAGCGCCCCAGGCCGCCAGCGTGGCCTCGTGGAAGCCGCAGACGATGAGCTTCTTCTTGCCCGGGTAGGTGTTGATGTCGCCCACCGCGAACACGCCGGGCTCGCGAGTTTCGTACTTCTCGGTGTCGACCGGCACCTGCTTGCGTTCCAGCTCGAGGCCCCAGTCGGCGATGGGGCCCAGGCGCGGCGAAATGCCCAGGCAGGCGACCAGCGCGTCCAGCGGCAGGTCGACCGTGGTGGCGTCGGGCGTGGTGATCTGCAGCTGCCGGCCATCGAAGGCGCTCGGCTGACCGACCCGGAAGGCCAGCTTGCCGTCGGCCACGAGGGCGCGCATGGCGGCCACGTTCGCTTCGTCGGCCTGGAAGCCGTCGCGGCGGTGGATCAGCGTCACCTGCCTGGCCAAGGCCGTGAGGGCGATGGCCGTTTCGAGGGCGATGTCGTCGCCTCCGTTGACCACGACCGTCTGGCCAGCGAAGCGGCCGAGCGAATCGGGGTGATAGAACAGCGTCGAGCCTTCGAACTGCCCGATGCCGTCGACGGCGATGCGCTTGGGCACGAAGGCGCCGACGCCGGCCGCGATGAACACGGTCTTCGCGAGGAAGGCGGTGCCGGCCGAGGTGGTCAGCAGCAGGCGGTCGTCGACCTGGCGGGCCAGGGTAGAAACCTGCTCGCCGAAGTGGAATTGAGGCTTGAACGGCGCCACCTGCTGCAACAGCGACTGCGCCAGATCGCGCCCGCTGGTGACCGGGGTGCCGGGAATGTCGTAGATCGGCTTGTGGCCGTACAGCGCCACGCACTGGCCGCCCGCAGCGGGCAGCGCATCGACGATGTGGCAGGAAATCTCGAGCAGGCCCAGCTGGAAGGCCTGGAACAGGCCGACCGGACCGGCGCCGATGATCAGCGCGTCGGTCTCGATCGGTGCGGGCGCCTGGCTCAGCGCACCAGCTCCGAGATCTTGCCCGTCTTGTCCTTCCACTCCTCGGCTTCGGGCAGGGCGGGCTTGCGCTTGGTGATGCTCTTCCAGCCGTCGGCCAGGGCCAACTCAGCGTTCAGCTTGATGAAGGCGATCTGGTCGGCCGGCAGGTCTTCCTCGGCGTAGATCGCATTGACCGGGCATTCGGGGATGCAGACGGCGCAGTCGATGCATTCATCCGGGTCGATCACCAGCATGTTGGGACCTTCGCGGAAACAGTCGACGGGGCAAACGTCCACGCAGTCGGTGTATTTGCAACGGATGCAGGCTTCGGAGACGACGTGGGTCATTTGTCTTTTAGCGTCAGGAGAAGGGGCTGGAAAACCCTAGATTTTAGGCCTTTGCGGCGGGCGTCTGCACGAGCACGGCGGCGGAGGTGCGATGAGAGGCCGTATCGACCAGCACCAGCGACCCCAGCGCACGCGATTGGGCGAAGGGCAGCACGGCCAGCGGCTGCTGCAGCGCGAGCACCACGTCGCCGATGGAATTGGCTTCCAGCTGGGTCGCCGGCTCGGATTCGAGGGTGGTGATGTTCACGCGATCGACGATGCGCGCCACCTTGGCCTTGACCCAACGGTGGCCCTGCAGCGCCCAGTACACGCGGCCCGCAACCAGCGGCTCGTCATCGAGCCAGGCCACGGTGGCGGTGATCTCGCGCACGGGCTCGAAGGCCTCGGGTGCCAGCAGCCAGTCGCCGCGCGACACGTCGAGTTCGCGGTCGAGCACGATGCCGGCGCTGTGGCCCGCATGCACGGTCTTCGGCTGGCGCGTGTGGCTCAGCACCTGCGCCACGGTGGCGGTCTGGTTGCTGGGCAGCACCGTGACGCGCTGGCCGGGTTCCACATGGCCCGAGGCGACGCGGCCCCAGAACACGCGGCGGCCCTGCGAGGTGTCGGCCGAGGCCGAGAACTTCTCGACCCACTGCACCGGGAAGGCGAAGGGCACGGCTTCGTCCTGCGCGGTCACGGGCAGGTCTTCGAGCAGCTCGAGCAGGCTCGGGCCTTCGTAGCCGACCCAGTCGGCATGGCGCGTGGCCACGTTCCAGCCCTTGAGGGCCGAGATCGGCACGATGGCCGCGACCTTCACGCCGGCCGCTTCGGCAAAGGCGTTCAGCGCGGTCGAGATGCGCTCGAAGGCGAGGGCGGCGTCGTCGATGGCGTCGAGCTTGTTGACCGCGAACACGATCGACTGCACGCGCAGCAGGTGGGCCAGCAGCGTGTGGCGGCGCGTCTGCGGCAGCAGCTCGCGCTTGACCACGGTGCCGTCTTCGACCTCGGCGGCCCAGGCCAGCTTGGTGGCATCGACCAGCACCACGGCCGCGTCGGCGGCCGAGACGGCCGTGACCATGTTGCGCGTGTACTGCTCGTGGCCCGGCGCGTCGCCGATGATGAACTTGCGCTTGGCGGTCGAGAAGTAGCGGTACGCCACGTCGATCGTGATGCCTTGCTCGCGCTCGGCCGAGAGGCCGTCGGTCAGCAGGGCCAGGTCGGTCTCGCCGCCGCGCTGCACGCCGGCCAGCTGGTCCTGCAGCACGGTCTTGCTGTCGACCAGCAGGCGACCGATGAGCGTGCTCTTGCCGTCATCGACCGAGCCGCAGGTGATGAAGCGCAGGGCGGTGCCGGTGTCGCCGTGGACGTCGGACGTGGCGGGGGTTGCAATCGTTGCGCTCATCAGAAGTAACCGTCTTTCTTGCGTTTTTCCATCGAAGCTTCGGACGTCATGTCGTCCATGCGCGTGGCGCCGCGCTCGCTGACGTCGACCGACAGCGTCTCCAGCACCACGTCGCCCGCGCCTGCGGCCAGGCTTTCGACCGGGCAGGTGGTCGTGATGTCGCCCACGGTGCGAAAGCGCACGTCGCGCACCTGCACGGTCTCGCCGTCGCGCGGCGGCGTGAGTTCGGTCACGGGCACCAGCAGGCCGCGGCGCTCGACCACTTCGCGCTTGTGCGTGTAGTAGATCGACGGCAGGCCGACGTTCTCGCGCTCGATGTATTGCCACACGTCGAGCTCGGTCCAGTTGGAGATCGGGAACACGCGGAAGTGTTCGCCCGGGGCCAGGCGCGTGTTGAACAGCGTCCACAGTTCGGGGCGTTGGTCCTTGGGCTGCCACTGGCCGAAGCTGTCGCGGTGCGAAAAGATGCGCTCCTTGGCGCGGGCCTTTTCCTCGTCGCGGCGGGCGCCGCCGATCAGCGCGTCGAAGCGGAATTCTTCGATCGCTTCGAGCAGCGTCACGGACTGGTGCGCGTTGCGCGATTCACCCGGATGGGCCAGGCGCACGGTGCCGCGCTTCATCGAGTCTTCGACGCTGCGCACGATGAGTTCGGCGCCCAGTTCCTGTGCACGCTGGTCGCGGTAGGCCGTCACTTCGGGGAAGTTGTGGCCGGTGTCGATCATCAGCAGCGGGTAGGGAATGCGGCCGACGCCGAAGGCTTTTTCAGCGCACTTGAGCAGCACCAGCGAGTCCTTGCCGCCCGAGAACAGCAGGGTGGGGCGCTCGAAGGCGGCAGCCACTTCGCGCAGGATGAAAATGGTTTCTTCTTCCAGCGCGTCGAGGTGCGTGTTGGACAGGTTCGCGGGTGAATGCATGGGCGGCTGCAGCAGGTCGGCTTCGGTACGGGCGTTCATCGGGATGGGTCCTGGAGGCGGAGAGCGATCGTTCAGTGCGACAGGTGCAAGCCGCATTCGCGGTTGTCCTCGCCCTTGGTCGGGTCCACGTAGTCGAAGTTGTTGGGCAGGCCGTTGGCTTCGCAGTATTCGTAAAGCTCTTTGGACGACCAGTGCAGCAGCGGCGCGACCTTGATCAGGCCGTCCGGGTTCACGCTGACCGGGTCCATCTGCGCGCGCACGGCCGTGTCGGTGGCCCGCAGCGCGGTGAACCAGACCTTGGGCGCGGTCTCGCGCAGGGCGCGGGCAAAGGGCTCCAGCTTCACTTCTTCAGTGAAGGCGGCGTGGCGCGGATCGTCCAGCGCCGGCGTGGCACCTTCGACCGCTTCGCGGTGCGCGCGCGAGCGGCGCGGCAGGTAGATGTGCAGGTCCAGGCCCAGGAGCTTCGTCACCTCGTCGGCAAAACGGTAGGTGGCCTCGGTGTTGTAGCCGTTGTCCATCCAGACCACCGGCACGTCCCGCTTGGCGCGCGTGACCATGTGCAGGATCACGGCCTCGAAGGGGCGGAAGTTGGTGGTGATGATCGCGGGCTGACCCAGGCCGACGGCCCAGTCCACCAGGCCCTCGGCGTTGCGGCCGAGTTCGGTGTTGATGCGTGCGAAGTCGATGTCGGTGGCGATGCTCATGGGGCTCTCTTGTCTGCTCAGGCGCCGGCCACGAAGTGCGGCGCGGTCTTCACTGCGTCGCCCTGGTAGAACGTGGCGAAGCGGTCGAACTGGCGCTGTGCGTCGGAGGCGTCCACGCCTTCCTTGAGCACGGCGCTGGAGAAACCGGTGCGTTCCATCTGCACCAGCTGGTCGATCAGCACGTCGCCCGTGGCGCGGATGTCGCCCGTGAAGCCGAGGCGGCGGCGCAGCAGGAAGGCCTGGCTGTAGGCGCGGCCGTCGGTGAACTTCGGAAAGTTCAGGTCGATGCGTTCGATGTCGGCCAGGCACACCTCGATGGCGAGCGGGTCGGCGTCGTTGGCCAGTTGCAGGACCTTCGGGTCGCCGTCGTCGATGTGTTCTTCGGCCGAAAGGATGTTCAGGGTCTTTTTCATGCTGCTTCCTCCACCTTGAATCGCGCACCGTTGGCCGCGGCCTTGAACGGGTCGTGGCCCACGCGGCGCAGGGTGTCGATGAAGGTCTCGCCGTTGGCGCGGGTGTCGCGGTACGTGGTGAGCACGGCCTCGATCACGCCCGGCACTTCGGCCGCCGAGAACGAGGGGCCGACCACCTTGCCGGCTTGCGGCGCGCCGCTGAGCGCGGAGCCGTCGGAGCCGCCGAGGGTGACCTGGTACCACTCCTTGCCGTCCTTGTCGACGCCCAGGATGCCGATGTGGCCGCTGTGGTGGTGGCCGCACGAGTTGATGCAGCCGCTGATGTGCAGGTCGATCTCGCCCAGGTCGTCGAGCTCGTCGAGGTCCTGGTAGCGCTCGGTGATGGCTTCGGCGATGGGAATGGAGCGGGCGTTGGCCAGCGCGCAGAAGTCGCCGCCGGGGCAGGCGATCATGTCGGTCAGCAGTTGCACGTTGGCGCTGGCGAAGCCGGCGGCGCGGGCGGCGAGCCACAGCGCGTGCAGGTCTTCGGCGTGCACCCAGGGCAGCACCACGTTCTGGTCGTGCGTCACGCGGGCTTCACCGGCCGAGAAGCGGTCGGCCAGCTCGGCGATGGTGTCGAGCTGGTCGCCCGAGGCGTCGCCGGGCGCCTGCTTCAGGCGCTTGAACGACAGCGTGACGGCGCGCAGCGCGGGGTTCTTGTGGGCGTCGACGTTGCGGGCCAGCCAGCGCGCGAACATGACGTCGTCGGCGGCGTGGGCGCGCAGTTCGGCATCGGTCTTCTCGGCGCTTTGCAGCACGCGGGTGGCCAGCGTCGGCGGCACGAAGGAGGCGGCCACGCGGTCGTACTCTTCCTGCGTGATGGTGTGCGGTGCGCCGTCGTGCTCGAGGATCTGCTTGTACTCGGCCTCGACGTCGTCGATGTAGCGCTGGCCCTCGGCCTTCACCAGGATCTTGATGCGCGCCTTGTAGATGTTGTCGCGGCGGCCATAGCGGTTGTAGACCCGGATCACCGCTTCGAGGTAATTCATGATCTGCTGCCAGGGCAGGAACTCGCGCAGCACGGTGCCGATGATGGGGGTGCGGCCCATGCCGCCGCCCACCTGCACGCGGAAACCGATGTCGCCCGCTTCGTTCTTCACCACGTGCAGGCCCACGTCGTGCCAGCCGGTGGCGGCGCGGTCTTCGGTGGCGCCGGTGATGGCGATCTTGAACTTGCGCGGCAGGAAGGCGAACTCGGGGTGCAGCGTGCTCCACTGGCGCATGATTTCCGCGAACGGACGCGGGTCGGCGATCTCGTCGACGGCAATGCCGGCGCGCTCGTCGCTCGTGATGTTGCGGATGCAGTTGCCGCTGGTCTGGATGCCGTGCATGTCGACCGAAGCCAGCAGGTCCATCACGTCGGCCGACTTGGCCAGCGGAATCCAGTTGTACTGGACGTTCTGGCGCGTCGTGAAGTGGGCGTAGTGGGTGGGCAGCTTGTGGCTGCCGAGCAGGCCCTGGGTCTCGATGGCCTTGCGGTAGACCTCGGCTTCGGGCTCGTCGTATTCGCGGGCGATGCGGGCCAGCACGCGCAGCTGCTTGCTCGACAGCTCGCCATACGGCACGGCCACGCGCAGCATCGGCGCGTAGCGCTGCACGTACCAGCCGTTTTGCAGGCGCAGGGGGCGGAACTCGTCCTCGTGCAGGCGGCCCTTTTGCCAGCGTTCGAGCTGGTCTCGGAACTGGGCAGCGCGTTGGTGAACGAACTGGCGGTCGAATTCTGTGTATTGGTACATCGTGCGTGTGTGTCTTGAAGTGCGGTGCGTCCAGCGCCCCAGCAAGAAGTCCCGGATTCTGAAAGCCCGCCTTATGGAAACAAACTATTTTTTGGTTCGCGTCTTATGCGGATAAGCTTATTCACCAGCATCCATGCGGGTTGCGAGGCGGTTGGTTGCTTATTCCGGATAAGGCGCGACGGCCGGCGCGGGGTCGCCGGACGCTGGATTCTAGGAACCCGGGGGCACCCGCGCAGGGCGCCTACCGCAGCTTGAAGTCGAAGCCGAGGGTCTGCGGCGAGCTCAGCAGCTGCCGGGCGGCCTTGTCGGCCTGGTGCTGCGCATTGAGCCATTCCCGGGCCAGCCGGGCTTCGGTCCGGTTCAGGTGCTCGATGCCGTGGTGGCGCTCCTTCGACCAGGCCTGGAAGCACTTCACCACCCGCAGCGGATCGCCGATCTGCTCCTCGATCCGCAGCCGATAGATGTCCGCGGCCACCATGACGTCCTTCAAGGTGAAGTTCTGGCCTTTGACGTGGACCACGTAGGGGACCACATAAGAAGTTGTCCTGGCTAGATCGCTCATGCCTTCATCCGTGCCTCAAGTCGCTGCCTGTGCCGCAGATTAGCGGCGGGTATCGAAATGAAACTGAGCGTTTCTGAGCGCCGCAGCGGCGCCCGGACAGCGCCGGGCTAGCGCCGGATGAGCGTCTTGGCGTGGAAGCGGTAGCCGGCGTTGCGCGCCGTGTTGATCGGCAGCACCAGCCCCGTGGCCTCGCTGACCTTGCGCCGCAGGCGGCGGATCTGGGTGTCGAGGCGGCGCTGGTCGTAGCTCAGGTAGTGCTCGCCCAGGGCCTGCACGATCTGCTGGCGGCTGGCGATCTCGCCGGCGCTGCGCATCAGCTCGTGCAGCACCGTGAGGTCCTGTTCCGACAGCGCAATGGGCGCGAAGCCCGGCGGCGACAGCCGGCGCGGGCCCAGTTCCAGCACCCAGGCGTCGGCCGGCAGCGCGGCGGGCGAATCGCCCAGGCGCCGCGACAGTGCCGCCAGCGTGGCGGCCAGTTCATCGAGGTCGGTGGTCTTGGACAGGTAGTAGTCGGCGCCGATGTCCAGCCCCGTCACGCGGTCGCGGGCGCCGCCGCGCGCCGTCAGCACGACGATGCCCAGGCGCTCGCCGCGTTCGCGCAACTCGCGGATCAGCGACAGGCCGTCGCCGTCGGGCAGGCCGAGGTCGACCAGCGCGATGCCGTGGCGGGCCGGGTCGTAGGTGCGGTGGAAGCCTTCGAGCGACGCCTCGGCATCGACCCGGTAGCCGCTGCCGGTCAGGAACTCGCTCAACTCTTCGCGCAGCACGGCTTCATCTTCCAGCAGGATCACATCACGCATGGGAACAGGGTACGGGCTGGTGACCGAGGGAATCTGAGCGTTTCTAAGCGGGGCGAAGGGCGCGCAGATTCTAGGTGCGGCCTCGATAATCCGCGCCCATGAAACGCCTTGCTCGGTGCCTGTGGCGGTGCGGTTGTCTTGCCGTGCTGGGCCTTCTCTTTTCCACCGCGGCCGCCGCCGGCGTGCTGCGGCTGAATCCGTTGGCGAGCGTCGACAGCCACGGCCAGCTGTCGATGCTGCGCGACCCCGAAGGCCGCCTCAGCGCAGACGAAGCCGCCGCCGCCCCGGGCTGGAAGGCCTTGCCCGGCGCCGTGAACGCGGGCTTCACGCGCGACGCCGTGTGGATCAGGCTCGAGGTGCAGCGCCCGGTCGACGCGCCGCAGCAGCGCTGGCTGGCGCAGTTCAGGAACGCACTGCTCGACGACGTGCGGCTGTATCGCCGGGACGACACCGGCCGCTGGCAGCTGGCCGTGCAGTCCGGCGAAGACATCGGCCGCGAGCACTGGCCGGTGGACGCGCGCAACGTGCAATTGCCGCTCACGCTGGAAGGCACCGAACCCACGCCGCTGCTGCTGCGCCTGCAGTCGCGCAATGCCATGTCGACCACCATCGGCTTTGCCGCACCCGAGGTCTACGCGGGCACCGCGCGGCGCGAGTACCTCTTCTACGGCCTGGGCTTCGGATTCGGCCTGATGCTGCTCGCCTTTCACACGCTGTTCTGGCAGATGACGCGCGAGCGGCTGAGCGCGTGGTACCTGGTCTACGTGGCGAACGCGCTGCTGGTCGAGTTCCTGACGGCCGGGCTGCCGCAGCAGCTGCTGGCCATGCCCGCGCGGCTGTCCGACCTGCTGCTGAGCCTGTCGATCTGCGCCGGCGTGGCTATCGGCATCCGCTTCGCCGGCATGCAGCTGGGCACCGACGTGCAGTGGCCGCGCTTCACCCGCGTGGCGGTGCGCGTGGTGGGCCTCGTGAGTGCCATCGCGGTGGCGCTGGTGCTGGCCGGCGCCAACGGCCTGGCCATGCAGGCGGTGCAGGGGACGGCGATGCTGTGCATCGTCTACCTGATCGGCGCCGCGCTGTGGCTGCTGCCGCGCGACCAGGGCCAGGCGCGGGCTTTTCTCGTCATCTTCGGCATCTACTACGTGGGCGTGATGGTGAGCTTCCTGCGCAACCAGGGCTGGCTGCCGGCCGGCGCCTGGACCGACAACGCGACCGCCGTGGGCACGCTGCTGCACCTGCTGCTCATGAGCATGCGGCTGAACCGCCGCTACGACCAGCTGCGCCGCGAAAAGGAAGCCGCGCAGGCGCGCCTGGTGCACGTGGTCGGCCGCCAGAACGACCGGCTGGAAGACGAGGTGCGCAAGCGCACGGCCGACCTGCGTGGCGAGATCGAGCAGCGCCAGCGCCTCGAGGTCGACCTGCGCGCCGCGCTGGAGACCGAGCGCCGCGCCAAGCAGTCGCAGGTGGACTTCGTCGCGATGGTGTCGCACGAGTTCCGCACGCCGCTGGCGATCATCCACACCACCGCGCAGCAGATCGCGAAGAACCTCGACGCAGCGCGCGAGAAGACGCTGGCACGCTGCCTGAACCTGCGCGCCGCCGCGCAGCGCATGACCGCGCTGGTCGACGAGTACTTGACCTCCGATCGCATGGAAGCCGGCCAGACGCCGTTCCAACCGCGCCCTTGCGAGCGCGATGAACTGCTGGAACTGTTCGAGGACCTGGTGGCGGACTGGCCCGACGGCCGCGTTGTGTGGCACGACGGGCAGTTGCCGCCGCAGCTGGTGTGCGACCCGGGGTTGCTGCGCGTGGCGTTGCGCAACCTGCTGGCCAACGCCGATCGCCACACGCTGGCGGGCCGGGCCATCGTGCTCGATGTGGTGCCGGCGGAAGCGGGCGGCCTGGACATCCGCGTGAGCAACCCCGGCGACGCGATTCCGCACGACGAGGTGCCGCGGCTGTTCGAGAAGTACTTTCGTGGCCGGCAGGCGGCGCGCTCACCGGGCGCTGGCCTCGGTCTGTACCTGGTGCACCAGATCGCCGAGCTGCATAGGGGCCAGGCCCGGCTCGACAGCGCCGGGCAGGACGGTCACGTGCGCTTCAGCCTCGCACTGCCTTGAGAAGAGACCGCAGCTTCAGCGCAGCATCGACGACATCGCCGAACAACAGTTCAGCATGCGCACCGCCGACTCCACTGTTTCAGCGGTGAAGCGCAGCGTGACGCCATCGACGCGCTCGAAGCTCGGCCACTGGCAGAACAGGTCGGCCATCATCGGCGACTGGGTGCGCAGCGTGACCACCTGCGGCCCCTGGAAGACCAGCGGGCGTGCATGGGCGCGCGCGGCCAGCCCTTCGATCACGCCGGCGCGGATCGCCTGGCGCGACTGCTCCGGCGACAGCGACACGCCGCTGTTGAAGCCGGTCGCCTTCTTGGTCTGCACGAAGCTGGCATGCGGGAAGAATGCCCGGTTCTCGGAGATGAACACGTCGTCGCCGCTGGCCATCACCACGGGCACGCCGTATTCGCCGGCCAGCGCGCCGTAGATTCCGGCTTCGCCGAGTTCCTGGTCGCCCAGCCGGATGCCCGCGAAGGCAAAGCCGTTGATCGTGTGCGCGAGGATGCCGCGGCCCTGTGCGCGCGAGTGGTAGCCCACCATGCACAGCGCGTCCACGCCTTCTTCCACGCCGGCCACCATGCTCAGGTAGCGCGGCTTGCCCTGCACCACGCGGGCGCGTGCGTCGAGCACGTCGGGCGGCATGTTGCGAAAGCCGCCGTGCGAGTCGTTCACCAGCACCTCGGTGGCACCGGCGTCGAAGGCGCCGGCAATCGCGGCATTGGCCTCCTGCGCCATCAGCACGCGGGCGCGTTCGTACTCGGGGTTGCCCTGGCGCGCCTGCTCGTGGTGGTAGACGCCAGCCACGCCTTCGATGTCGGTGGAGATCAGGACTTTCATGGACGTGTGTTTCAGGCGAGAGGTGAAAGGGAAGACGCCGGCAGCAGTTCGCCGAGCGCGGCGCGGTGGTTGCCGTCGCGGCCCGTGACCGGCGTGGCGCGCCACAGCGCATGAAGTATGGCCTGCTCGGTGCTGTCGGCCGCGGCCTGGAACAGCCCGTCGAGCCGCGTGTCGTGCAGCATCGCCACGGCCGGCATGGGGCGGTCGGCGCGGTCGGGGATCGTGTAGGCCGTCGAGAAGGCCAGCACCAGGTCGCCGCTGCCGTGGCCATAGACCGAGCCGGTGCGGGCCAGTCCCGCGCCCGCGCGCAGTGCCAGGCGGCGCAGCTGGCGCGCATCGAGCGGCGCATCGGTGGCAACGACGATGATGATCGAGCCCTTCTCGGGCTCCGCCGCTTCCTTCGATGCCTGCAATGCCGCGAGCCGTTCGCCCACCGCGTGCCCAGCCAGCACCAGCTGCGGCTGGCGCCCGTAGTTCGCGAGCACCAGCGTGCCCACCGTGTGGGTCGTGCCGTCGGCCATCGCCACGCGGCGCGACGCGCTGCCGATGCCGCCCTTGAGCTGGAAGCTCGACATGCCGCGTCCGGCGCCGACCGAGCCCTGTTCGAAATCGACCCCGGCGGCGTCGAGCGCCTGCAGGTAGTCGGCCTCGGTCACGGCCAGCCGCTGGATGTCGTTGAGAAAACCGTCGTTGCACTCGAAGACCAGCGGGTTCACCGTGGGCAGCGCGCGGCCGGTCTCGGGGTTGGCCGCCGCGCAGTGGCGGATCTGCGCCGTCGCCACGGTGCCGACCGAGAAGGTGTTGGTCAGCGCGATCGGCGTTTCCAGCACGCCGAGCTCGGTCAGCTGCACCAGCCCCACGCTCTTGCCGAAGCCATTGAGCACCACGGCCGCGGCCGGCACCTTGTCGCGGAACGGGTCGCCCGCATGCGGGCGGATCACGGTCACGCCGGTCTGCACCGGGCCGTCGGCCAGCGTGCGGTGGCCGACCGTGACGCCCGCGACGTCAGTGATGGCGTCGCGCGTGCCCGCAGGCAGGGTGCCGATGAAGGGCAGGGAGGTCGTCGAGGCCATGAAGAGAGAGAAAAGAAGAACGGGCTTACTGGCGGTCGATCTTCGGATCGAGCGCGTCGCGCAGCGCATCGCCCAGCAGGTTGAAGGCCAGCACGGTGAAGAAGATGGCCAGGCTGGGGAACAGCGCCACGTGCGGCGAGGTCACCATGTCGGCGCGGGCTTCGTTGAGCATCGCGCCCCACTCGGGCGTCGGCGGCTGCGCGCCCATGCCCAGGAACGAGAGGCTGGCCGCCGTGATGATCGAGGTGCCCACGCGCATCGAGAAGTACACGACGATCGACGAGATCGTGCCCGGCAGGATGTGCCGCACGATGATGGTCCAGTCGGACGCGCCGATGCTGCGCTCGGCCTCGATGTAGGTCTGCTGCTTGAGCACCAGCGTGTTGCCGCGCACCAGGCGCGCAAAGGCCGGCACGCTGAACACCGACACCGCCACCACCACGTTGGTCATGCTGCTGCCCAGGATGGCCACCACGCCCAGCGCCAGCAGAATGCCGGGGAAGGCGAAGAGCACGTCCGAGATGCGCATCACGATGCGGTCCCACCAGCCTTCGTAGTAGCCGGCCAGCAGGCCGAAGGCCGTGCCGATGATGCCGCCCACCAGCACCGACAGGAAGCCGGCCGCCAGCGAGATGCGCGTGCCCGCCAGGATGCGGCTGAAGATGTCGCGGCCCAGCGGATCGACGCCGAACCAGTGCGTGGCCGAAGGCCCGCTGTTCAGCATGTCGTAGTCGAAGAAGTTCTCGGGATCGAAGGGCACGATCCACGGTGCGAACACCGCGATCACCACCAGCAGCAGCACGAAGATGGCCGCCACGATGCCCACGGGCTGTTTCTTGAAGCGGCGCCAGCATTCGCCCCAGGGCGTGCGGACCTTGCCAGCGGTCAGCGCAACGGCAACGGGGGACAGTGGAACGATGGATTCGGCAGACACGCCGGTAGCTTGCGTCATGGCTGCGTGCTCACTTGTAGCGGATGGTCGGGTTGATGTAGCCGTACAGCACATCGACCACGAGGTTGATCAGGATGAATTCGAGCGAGAACAGCAGCACCAGCGTCTGGATCACGGGGTAGTCGCGCATCTGCACGGCATCGACCAGCAGGCGGCCCAGGCCGGGCCAGTTGAACACCGCCTCCACAAGAATGGAGCCGCCCAGCAGGAAGCCGAACTGCAGGCCCATCATCGTGACCACCGGGATCAGCGCGTTGCGCAGCGTGTGCTTGAACACCACGCTGGTTTCGTGCACGCCCTTGGCGCGCGCGGTGCGCACGAAGTCTTCCTGGATCACTTCGACGAAGGAAGCGCGCGTGAAGCGCGCCATCACGGCCGCGACGGCCGCGCCCAGCGTGATCGAGGGCAGGATGTAGTGCTGCCAGGTCGCGGCGCCCACCGTGGGCAGCCAGCCCAGCTGCACCGAGAAGATCTGCATCAGCAGCATGCCCAATGCAAATGCGGGGAATGAGATGCCCGACACCGCCAGCGTCATGCCGATGCGGTCGGGCCATTTGTTGCGGTACACCGCCGACACGATGCCGATCCCCATGCCGAAGATCACCGCCCACACCATGCTGGTGATGGTCAGCATCACCGTCGGGAAAAAGCGCTCGGCAATCTCCGTCGACACCGGCCGCCGCGTGCGGATCGAGGTGCCGAAGTCGCCTTGCACCATGTGGGTGAAGAAGCTCACGAACTGCTGGGGCAGCGGCTTGTCCAGCCCGAGCTCCGAGCGCACCATGGCCACGGTCTGCTCGTCGGCATCCTGGCCGGCGGCAAGGCGCGCCGGGTCGCCGGGGAGCATGTGGACGAACAGGAACACCAGCACTGCCACGATGAGCAGCGTGGGGATCAGGCCCAACAGTCGTTTGAGGAAGTAGTTCAGCATGGGATACGGTTGTCGCGAGCGGGCGATGGCGCGGTGCCACCGCCCGCCGGACAGTCAGTCAGGAAAACGAAGGAGGCGCGATCAGTTCGACACGGACATCGCGTCGATGTTGATGTTCGCATCGGGCATCACGAACACACCCGACAGGCGCTTGGCGTGCGCCGACAGGTTCTGCTCGGTGACCAGCGGCACGCGCGGCAGGTCCTTGCGGATCTCTTCCTGTGCGGTCTTGTACAGCGCGGCCTTTTCCTTGTCGTCCACCGTCACGAGCGCCTTGGCGATCGCGGCGTCGACCACGTCGCTCTTGTAGAACGACATGTTGTTGAGCTTGGGCGCCCACGACTCGGAAGCGAACAGCGGGCGCAGGCCCCAGTCGGCTTCACCGGTCGACGACGACCAGCCCGTGTAGTACATGCGGACCTTGGCCGTCTTCGGATCGGGCCAGGCATCGACCTGCTCGGTGCGCTGACCCACTTCGAGCGCCTGCACCTGCAGCTTGATGCCCACCTGTGCGAGCTGCTGCTGCACGAACTGGATCGTCTTCTGGCTGGTCGTGTTGTTGTAGGCGCTCCACAGCACCGACTCGAAGCCGTTGGGGTAGCCGGCCTCGGCCAGCAGGGCCTTGGCCTTCTTCACGTCGTAGGGAATGGGCGCCATCTTCTCGGCGAACTTCACGCCCTGGGGCATCACGCCCTGCGCGGGGAAAGCGTAGCCGCCGAAGGCGACCTTCGACAGCGCTTCCTTGTTGATGGCGTAGCCGATGGCTTCGCGCACCTTCGGGTTGTCATACGGCTTCTGCAGCATGTTGAAGGCCAGGAAGCGCGTGATGATCGAGGGCGATGCCACCACTTCGAGCTTGTCGCTCTTCTTCAGCAGCTCGGCCTGCTCGTAGGGAATGGGGAAGGCAAAGTCGGCTTCGCCAGTCTGCAGCATTGCGGCGCGCGTGTTGTTCTCGAGCACCGGCTTCCATTGCAGGTTGTCGACCTTCGGGAAGCCCTTCTTCCAGTAGCCGTCGAACTTCTTGGCCTTCACGGCGTCGGTCTGCTTCCACTCGACGAACTCGAAGGGGCCGGTACCCACGGGGTGGAAGGCGATGTCCTTGTTGCCCCACTTCTTCAGCGCGGTGGGCGAGATCATGGCGGCCGAGGCGTGGGCCAGCGAGTTGATGAAGGGGCCGAAGGGCTCCTTCAGCGTGATGCGCACGGTGGTCGGGTTCACGGCCTCGACCTTGCCCACGCGGTTGAACTGGTTGTAGCGCAGCAGCTTGTTGTCCTGGTTCAGCACGCGGTCGAGCGTGACCTTCACGGCTTCGGCGTTGAAGTCGGTGCCGTCGTGGAACTTGACGCCGCTGCGCAGCTTGATGGTGTAGACCAGGCCGTCCTTGGACACGTCGTAGCTCTCGGCGAGCACGTTCTGCACCTTCAGGTCCTTGTCGAACTGGAACAGGCCTTCATAGAAGGTCTTGGTCACGGCCGTGGTGATGGTCGTGTTGGTGTTGTACGGGTCCAGCGTTTCCGGCTGGTAGCCGATGGCCAGCACCACGTCTTTGGCAGCCAGTGCCGAGCCCGAGGCGGCGAGCGCGGCCAGGCCCAGCAGTGCGGATGCCCAGCGCAGGGAGGAAGAAGATTGCTTCATGGAAGAACTCCAGTCGGTTCGTGGAAAAAATGCAGGGGGCCTGCGGGTGAAAAAACGGTTCGGAATCAGAAGGCGCCGCCAATGGCGTGCCGTGCCACGAAGTGGCCGGGCGCAACCTGCACCAGCGGCGGCACGTCGGGCTCGTCGCCCACGGCGCGGATCGGGCTGGGAATCTCGCCTTCGAGCAGTGCGCGCGGCTTGTGGCGGCGCGACGGGTCGGCCACCGGCACGGCGGCCATCAGCTTGCGCGTGTAGGGGTGCTGCGGCGCTTCGAACACGGCGCGACGCGGTCCGATCTCGACGATCTGGCCCAGGTACATCACGGCCACGCGGTGGCTGATGCGCTCGACCACGGCCATGTCGTGCGAGATGAACAGGAACGCCACGCCCAGCTCGCGCTGCAGGTCGAGCATGAGGTTGACGATCTGCGCCTGGATGGACACGTCGAGTGCCGACACCGATTCGTCGGCCACCACCACCTTCGGGTTCAGCGCGAGCGCACGCGCGATCGCGATGCGCTGGCGCTGGCCGCCCGAGAACTCGTGCGGATAGCGCTGCGCCACCTCGGGCGGCAGGCCGACCTTCTGCAGCAGCCAGTCGACGCGCTGTTGCGCCTCGGCGCCCTTGGCGATGCCGTGGATGAGCAGCGGCTCCATGATCGAGAAGCCCACCGTCACGCGCGGATCGAGCGAGGCGAAGGGGTCCTGGAAGATGAACTGGATGTTGCGGCGAAGCGCCTGCAGCTCGCGCGTGGGCAGCTCGCGGATGTTCTTGCCGCCGAACTCGATCGCGCCGCTCTGGCTCTCGACCAGGCGCAGCAGCGAGCGGCCCGTGGTCGACTTGCCGCAGCCTGATTCGCCGACCAGCGCCAGCGTTTCGCCGGGGTAGAGGTCGAAGCTGATCTTTTCCACCGCATGCACGCGGCGCTTCACGCGGCCGAAGATGCCGCTGCGCACGTCGAAGCGCGTCACGAGGTCGCGCACGCGCAGGATCGGGCCGGCGTCTTCGCGCACGGTGGTCTGCGGCGTGGTGTCGGTGCAGGGCACGGTCTCGGTGCTGTCTTCGGTGCGCAGCAGTTCGAACTTGGCCGGCAGGTCGGTGCCCTGCATCGCGCCGAGCTTGGGCACGGCCGACAGCAGCGCCCGGGTGTAGGGGTGCTGCGGCGAGGCGAACACGGTGTCGGAGCTGCCGGCTTCCACCTTGTCGCCGCGGTACATCACGAGCACGCGGTCGGCAATTTCGGCCACCACGCCCATGTCGTGCGTGATGAAGAGCACGCCCATGCGCATCTCTTTCTGCAGCTCGCGGATGAGCTGAAGAATCTGCGCCTGGATCGTCACGTCGAGTGCAGTGGTGGGCTCGTCGGCAATCAGCAGCTGCGGCTTGCACGACAGCGCCATCGCGATCATCACGCGCTGGCGCATGCCGCCCGAGAGCTGGTGCGGAAAGCGGTCGAGCACGTTGCGCGCTTCGGGGATGCGCACGAGTTCGAGCATGCGCAGCGCCTCGGCGCGCGCCGCCGCATTGCTCTTGCCCTGGTGGATGCGGATGGCCTCGGCGATCTGGTCGCCGGCGGTGAACACCGGGTTCAGCGAGGTCATCGGCTCCTGGAAGATCATCGCGATGTCGGCGCCGCGGATGCCGCGCATCGTGCTGTCGCGCGCCTGCGCCAGGTCGAGCACTTCGCCGTTGCGGCGCCGGAAGGCCATGCTGCCGCCGAGGATGCGGCCACCGCCGTGCTCCACCAGCCGCATCAGCGCGAGCGAGGTGACCGACTTGCCCGACCCCGATTCACCCACCACCGCGAGCGTTTCGCCGTGGTCGACGTGGAAGGACAGCTTCTTGACGGCGTCGACCGTGCGCTCGGAGGTCGAGAAGCGCACGGTGAGGTCGTCGACGGCGAGGACGCGGCCGTCGGGCAGGTTCAGGGCAGGGGAGGACATGGCGGATGCGAGGAAAAAAGGAGCGGGCGTCAGGCGAAGATGGCGGTGACCGGGGCTTCATCGCCGCGCGCGTGGCCGCGGTACATGCCTTCGGTGTTGAAGGCCAGGCTCAGGTTGCCGTGGCGGTCGACGGCGATCAGGCCGCCGGTGCCGCCGATGGTGGGCAGCGACTCGTGCACCACGGCATGCGTGGCCGCTTCGAGCGTGGCGCCGCCGTAGGCCATGCGCGCGCAGATGTCGTAGGCGGCCGCGACGCGGATGAACATTTCGCCGCTGCCGGTGCACGAGATGGCGGCCGTGCGGTCGTCGGCGTAGGTGCCGGAGCCGATGAGCGGCGTATCGCCGACGCGGCCCACGCGCTTGTTGGTCATGCCGCCGGTCGAGGTGGCGGCGGCCAGGTGGCCGTGGATGTCGAGCGCCACGGCGCCGACGGTGCCGAACTTCTTGTCTTCGTCCAGCGGCGGCTTGGTCATGGCGGCGCCTTCGTGGTCGGTGACCACGCGGCCCGTGTCGCGCACGCGGTACAGCTGCTGGCGGCGCGCGTCGGTCGAGAAGAAGAAGGGCTCGACCATCTCCAGGCCGCGGTCGCGCGCGAAGGCCTCGGCGCCCGCGCCGGCCAGCAGCACGTGGGCGCCGTCCTCGAGCACGGCGCGCGCGGCGCGCACCGGGCGGCGCACATGGCTCACGCCGGCGATGGCGCCGGCCGCGAGCGTGGCGCCGTCCATCACGGCGGCGTCGAGTTCGTGCGTTTCTTCGTGCGTGAACACCGCGCCGTAGCCGGCGTTGAAGAGCGGGCAGTCTTCGAGCATCTCGACCGCCAGGCAGGTGGCGTCGAGCGCGGGCATGCCTTTGAGCAGCGCGGCCTGCGCGGCGCGCACGATGGCCTGCAACGCGTCGTGGTAGGCCTGCGCCTGCTCGGGGTTGGTCGTCGAGGCGCTGATGGTGCCGGCGCCGCCGTGGATGGCGATGACGGGCGTGACGTTCTTCATCGGGAAGCTTTCTTCTTTTTCTTGCCGGCGTCGGAAGCGACGGCGGCGGGGAGGGAGGGCATGGAGACTTCGCCGCGCGCATGGCCCTGGCCCAGCCCGCCGTGCAGCCACGGGCGCACCGCCTGCAGGATGCGGCCGGCCGACTGCGCCGCGCCGGGCGCGCGCAGGGCGACGGCGCTGGTCAGTGCCTCGATCAGCGCGAGCACGCTGGTCTCGCAGTTGGGGCGGTAGCTGGTTTCGGTCTGGCCGTACAGCACCACGTCGGCCAGCGGCGCGATGGGCGAGCTGGGGCGGTCGGTCAGCGCGAGCACCGCGCAGCCCTGGCCGCGCGCGATCTGCGCCAGCGCCACCGTGTCGGTGAGGTAGCGCGGAAAGGTCAGGCCGATGAACAGGTCCTGCGGCCCCGCATGCATCAGCGTGCGCGCCGAATGCGTCACGCCGCTCACGCTGGAGAGCATGCGCACGTCGCTGCAGGAACCGTCGAGCCCGTGCTGCAGCAGCCCCGCGAGCCAGGCGCTGGCGCCGAAGCCGCCGATGTAGATCGAGCGGGCCTTCAGGATGCGCTGCACCGCGGCCTCGCAGGCGGCGTAGTCCAGCGACTGGCGCGTGGCTTCGATGTTGCGGCGGCTCTCGTCGAGCGCCGTGGCGAACACCTCGGCCACCGTGGTCGGGTGTTCCAGGTTGCCGCGCAGCCGCTCGACCGGCGCCACCAGCGGCTCGAAGCCGCGCACGAGCTCGGCGCGAAAGGCGGCGTAGCCGTCGAAGTCCAGCGCGCGCGCAAAGCGGTTGGCCGTGGCCACCGACACGCCGGCCGCGGCGGCGAGCTCGTCGATGGGCAGCGTCGCGACCTGCAGCGGATGCCCGAGCACGAAGTCGGCCACCTGCCGGTGCGAACGCGTCAGCCGCGGCAGCGCCTGCGCAATGCGCTGGGCCACGGTGGTGCCTGGGGTGTCGACGTTGGTGCTCATGGGGCGGGCGATGCACCGGGAAGGGTGCGAGTGATGTAAATCGGTTTACAAATATATGTCAGTTATGAAAATTTTCTGTCATTTCCGAGCGTGAATGCAAATACTGGGCCAGAAGAGAGGGTGTTTTGAGGGTTTACCCCGAGTCGAATCGGTCGGGGTCGGGTGGGCGCAGGTTCGGCGTTTCCCCAGGCGATACACTCCCGGCCGCACGTCAAAAAAAGGCGTGCACGGGATTGGCGTCCCGAATCACCTCTGCGTTTTCAACGGAGGCCATTCATGGCTGGTTCTGCCTGCTCACTCACGCCATCTCCCGCATCCCCTGACTTCGGCGTTGCCGAAGCTTTCGCTCTTCAGGCGTGCGACGACACCGACAGCCTGCGCGAAGTGCTCTGCGCCTACGCGTGTCTCGAAAAACTCATCGTGCCGCTTGAAGTGAGCGACACGGAGCAGCTCAACCCGACTCGCAGTGAACTCAGCGCGTTGCTGCGCCTGGTCAATGACGAGTTGAGCCGCCGCATCGAGGCCGTCGACAAGACGGTTCATGCGATGCGTGGCGCGTTGACTGTCGCTGCTGCGTACTAACGGACAGTTGAATGTCCTTCGTCACGGGGCGTCCCAAAGAGCGCGCTCGCGCTGTTCGTCAAAATGCGGACAGAAAAGGGAGCCATGCAATGAAGACAGAGGAAGCGAGTGACCAAGGTTCTGCGCTGGGCGGGCGAATCCTGAAGGTCGACCACGCCGGAGAGCAGGGGGCGGTGAACATCTACAGGGCGCAAATCTTCATGGCGCGATGGACCGCGCCTTCGCTGGTGCCTGAACTGCGGGAGTTCAAGTCCCACGAAGAAGGGCACCGGGCGTTGTTCGCGGCCGAACTGAAGCGCCGGGGCGTTCGTCGCTGCCGCAGCTACTGGTTGTGCGGCATGGGTGGCTGGGTGCTCGGCCTGATCACCGGGTTGCTCGGTCGTCATGCGATTTCGGCCACCACCGTCGCTGTCGAGCGCGTAGTGCTTGGGCATCTGAAGGCCCAGTTGCGCGAACTCGCGGGGAAGGACGAGGCGGCCGTGCGCACCATCTCGCAGATCGTGGAAGAAGAACAGCTGCACCACGACCAGTCCGCATCGCACGTGCAGGCCAATCACCTCTGGACGCGGGTCCTGAGTCCCGTGGTCGCGCTGTCGACCGAGTCCGTCATCTGGCTCGGGATGCGCCTCTGAGTTTTTTAATTTGTCGGCCACGTAGACAAAGGAATTAATCGCCGAGGCTGAACGCGCATCACGGCGTTGACGCCCTCGTGCCCAACCCCGAGTATCCCGAGCGGTGCGATTGGCACCGGGGAACGAGGAACCAAACAATGAGACAGGAATGGCTTCGCCGCGCGTGCGCGGTGATGGGCGGCTTTGTGCTGGTTGCGGCCCTGTCCGCCTGCGGCGGCGGTGGGGGCGGAGGAGGTGGCGGGGGCGGTGTGCCGCTGATCCTGCCGCCGACGGGCACGGCGCCGGTGCAGCCGGCGCCTTCGGCCAATGGCCGGGTGGTGTCGGACACCGTGACGTCGAGCGTCAATGGCGTGCGCTACCCGATCGAGGTGTTCATTCCGGCCGCCTACGACAGCAGCAGCGATGCCGTGCCGATCATCTACGCCTTCGACGGCGACGCGACCAACGGCCTACCCGACACGCGCTTCACGAACCTCAAGAACGTGCTGCTCAAGCGCGGCACCAAGGCCATCCTCGTGGGCATCGGCTACACCGCGCGCCGGCAGGAGGACTACAACTTTCCGGGCGCCAACGCGTACCACACCTTCCTCACGAAGGACCTGGTGCCGTTCATCGAATCGAAGTACCGCGCGGACCCGAAAAAACGCATGCTCACGGGCCTGTCGACCAGCGGCAACCTCGCGGCCACGGCGCTGTTCCTGGAGGCGCCCGACAACCTCGTGTTCTCGTACTTCATTTCCATCGAGGCGGCCTTCTGGCAGCAGGAGGCTGAGAACAACGCGCTCGAAAAGAAGATGTTCGACGCGCTCGCGGGCCGGCCGCTGCCTGTCACGCTGATCTTGGCGCACTGCGCCAGCGGTTGCAACGAAGTGCCGGTGAAGGCGATGTACAAGCGGATGTCCGAGCGGGGCTACGTGGGGCTGCAGCTCATCGACACGGAGTTCAATTCCACGCACGTGGGCACGGACGTGCTCGCGTTCGACGACGCGATCGTGCGGATCTTCAAGTAAGGCTTTGCGGCGAACCGGGCAACCCGGTTCGCGCCACATGCTCAGTTGGCGGAAGGACTCGGCGGGTAGCCGGCTTCCGTCAACACCGCCACCAGCGAGGGGCGGTCTTCGGTGGTGTCGATGCGCACCGTTCTTTGCTTCACATCCACTTCGAGCCTGGCCTGCGGGTCCAGGTCCTTGACGGCCCGGGTGATGCGGCCGGCGCAACTGCCGCAGGTCATCGACTGGATTTCAAACGCTTGCATGGGGTGAGTCCTTTCAAAAGAGTGGCTCGCAGTGTCAAGCTTGGCATCGTGTGAAGGTCAAGCGCGTCGAGCACCTGACCCCTGGCGTGCCAAGGTCATGCGCCGTTTGCGTTTGACTCTCTCATGGTGTGAAGGTTGAGACTTCGCGCTTTTGGCTCGAAGGAGAACCCCATGGAACATCCCACGGCGCCGGCTGCTGCGGCGCGCTTGTCTCTAGCCGATGTCGTTGCGCGCTCCGGTGCGTCTGCGCGGCTGCTGAGCGATTGCGAATCGCTCGGGCTGCTCGACGACACGGCGCACGCCGGCCGCTACGACGAGCGCGCCGTGTCGACGCTGCGCTTCGTGCGGCGCGCACACACGCTGGGTTTCGACACGCAGGAAGTCGTCGAGCTGCACGCCCTGTGGCAGGACGGACGCCGCGCAAGCTTCGACGTGAAGCGTGTCGCACTCGAACGCGCCGACGACCTGGCCCAGCGCATCGAAGAGCTCGCGCACATGAAGCGCCTGCTGGAGCGCCTGGCCCACTGCTGCGAAGGTGACGAGCGTCCGGAGTGCCCCATCCTCGATGAACTGGCGGGGCTCAAGGGCTTCGCCGGCTGCGAAGCACGGCGTGCCTGAAGCCGATCCTCAACCCGGAATGTTCGGCTCGACCAGTTGCGCCAGCGCGACCAGCGACTCCTGCCAGCCCAGGTAGCACATCTCGACGGGAATCACGTCGGGAATGCCTTCCTGCACGACGGACATGTCCGTGCCGCACGAGACCGCGGTCAGGACCACCGTGGTCTTCATCGTGCCCGGCAGGTGGGGATCGTCGAAGCTCGCGTCGTAGGCAATGCGCTGGCCGGGCACGAGTTCCAGGTACTTGCCGCCGAACGAATGGCCGTGGCCGGTGCCGAAGTTGGTGAAGGACATGCGCCACGCGCCGCCCACCACTGGCTCCATGGTGTGGACCTTGCCGGTGAAGCCGAAGGGCGGCAGCCAGCGCTCGAAGGCGCCGGGCTCCACGAAGGCACGGTAGAGCTTGTCGGGGGTGGTGCGCAGCACGCGGTGCAGGCGAACGGTGTTGGTGGCCATGGTTGCTTTCTCCTGATGAAGTACAGAGGACGACCCTCTGTGATGACGTCGGATGAGCCCGCTGCGATTCGACAGGTGCAGGATCAGGAAAAACCCTGAGCCCGCACGCTGCGCCTCAATCGATGAACCGCGCGACGATGTCCTGGAACGACGGCAAGTCCATCTGCGTGTGGCCGCCTTCGTAGCCCTTCAAGCTCAGCTGCAGACCTTTGTAGTTGCGCGCGGCGATCTGGTCGCGCAGCGCGGTGATCTCCGGGCCGCCGACGTTGCTGATGGCATAGCCCAGCAGCAGGGTCACGGGAATGTCGCGGGTGCTGCTGTTGGCGTACATCTGGCTTTCGAGCGGATCGAGCTGGCCGCGCGCGCCGGCGGCGGGCGGATCGGACGCGAAGAAATGCTGGAAGGTGAACGTGCCCGCCGCGCCTTCGGTGAAGAAGGCGATGACCGTGAAGACGCCGCCGTTCGACAGGCCCGAGAGCATGCGCCTGGCCGGGTTGGCCCGGTAGTTCGATTCGACATGCGGCACCAGCTGGCCGGTGAGGAAGTTGTGGTACGCCTTGGCGCCCGGCATCAGGTAGTCGGTGTTGCGACGCGAGGTGCCGCCGATGCCGACCACGATGGCTTTCTTGCCGGCCTTCTCGAGGATGTCGGTGAAGTTCTGGAAGCGCGTCACGCTCTGGTTGTAGACCGCGTCGCCGTCGGTGATGTAGACCGTGGGGTAGCTCGCCGTGGCGCCGTCGTAGCCGGCCGGCAGGTAGACCTGGATCGGGTAGGTCGCGTCCGTGGCGGTCGACTTCATCGAGCTGCTGACCACCCGCCCGCGCCCGGTGTCCGCGGGCGGTGGCGTCGGCGTGCCTCCGACCGGTGGCAGCGGCAGCATCGCCGCACCGCCTCCGCCGCCTCCACCACCCCCTCCGCCGCCGCAACCTGACAACCCCAGCAGCAGGGCGCAGCCTGCTGTGAACATGAGCCGGCGAAGAATCCCTCTTGTCTGCATGTGGTGTCCTTATTGGTGAGAACCGTGGTGGCGGAAGCCGGGGCGATCTTAGGGGCGATGGGGTGCGGTTGTCTCGACCGTCTTCTGCATGAACACACTCAACGGATCGTCCGGGTAGTCGCCGAAGCGCTCGCGCCGCGCATACCCCGCGCGCGCATAGAACGCGAGCGCCTCGGGCTGGCTCACGCCCGTCTCCAGCCGGAACATCGCGCATCCGCGCGCCGCCGCTTCGGCTTCGAGAAAGCCCAGCACCTTCGCCGCGACGCCTTGCCCGCGGTTCTGCGGGCGCACGTACATGCGCTTGAGTTCGCCGTAGCCGGGGTTCATGACGACGGCGCCGCAGCCGATGGCCGTGCCGGCCGCGTCGCGCGCGACGGCGAACAGCACATGCGCAGCCGACAGCGCGGCGATGTCGATGCCGTAGTGGCTCTCGGGCGGGTACAGCGGCTTCTGGTACGCGTCGAGGTCGTCGATGAGCTGGATGACGTCGGGCTGGTTCGGGTTTTCGATCGAGATCTGCATCGTTCGATCGTACCGAGCCGAAGCGCTGCAAAGCCCGACGCGCGACGGGGTTCTCCACGGCGGCCAACAATGGCCGCGTCATTCATCTTGTTCGTCAGTTCGTTGATTGAAGGAGTAGAACTTTGGAATACCGTCATCTGGGCAAATCAGGCCTCAAGGTCCCCGTGTTGAGCTTCGGCACCGGCACCTTCGGCGGCAAGGGCGAGTTTTTCAGCGCGTGGGGCAGCACCGACGTGGCCGAGGCGCGCACGCTGATCGACATCTGCATGGACGCTGGCGTGAACATGTTCGACAGCGCCGACATCTACTCGGGCGGCGCCGCCGAATCGGTGCTGGGCGAGGCGATCAAGGGCCGGCCGCGCGACCGGCTGCTGATCTCGACCAAGGCCACCTTCCGCAGCGGCGAGGGCCCGAACGACGTGGGCTCGTCGCGTCACCACCTCGTGCAGGCGGTCGATGCGTCGCTGAAACGGCTGGGCACCGACTACATCGACCTGTTCCAGCTGCACGGCTTCGACGCCAGCACGCCGGTCGAAGAAACCCTGTCCACGCTCGACGACCTCGTGCGCGCGGGCAAGCTGCGCTATGTGGGCGCGTCGAACTTCTCGGGCTGGCACCTGATGAAGTCTTTGGCGGTGTCGGAGCAGCGCGGCTATGCGCGCTACGTGGCGCACCAAGCCTACTACTCGCTGGTCGGGCGCGAGTACGAGTGGGAGCTGATGCCGCTGGCGCAAGACCAGGGCGTGGGCGCGGTGGTCTGGAGCCCGCTGGGCTGGGGCCGGCTCACGGGCAAGATCCGCCGCGGCCAGCCGTTGCCGGCCAACAGCCGCCTGCACGTGACGGCCGACATGGGCCCGCCGGTGCCCGACGAGCTGCTGTATCGCGTGGTCGAGGCACTCGAAAAAGTTGGCGCCGAGGTCGGCAAGACGGTGCCGCAGGTTGCCCTCAACTGGCTGCTGCAACGCCCGACGGTGTCCAGCGTGGTGGTCGGCGCGCGCGACGAGGCGCAGCTGCGCCAGAACCTCGGCGCGGTGGGCTGGAACCTCACGCCGGCGCAGGTGGCCGAGCTCGACGCGGCCAGCGCGACCACGCGCACCTACCCGTACTGGCACCAGCAGGGCTTCAAGGAGCGCAACCCGAACCCCGTCTGACCGGGTTCAGTCGGGTGTCAGCCCCAGCACCCACTGCTTGAACTGCTCCAGCGCCCCGGAGGCCGGCCGGCCTTCGGGGTACGCGAAGTAGTAGCCCTGGTGCACGTCCAGGTGCCGGTCCACCGGGATCACGAGTTCGCCGGTGCGCAGTTCCTGCTCGACCAGGATGCGCGGCGCCAGCCCCACGCCCATGCCCGCCGCCGCGGCGGCCACCACCATGGTGAACAGCTCGTAGCGCGGCCCGCGCGAGGCATGCACCGTGTATTCCCATTCCTGCTGCGCGTACCAGTCGCGCCAGGCATGGGCGCGCGTGCTCAGGTGCACGTGGCGGCAGCGCTCGAAGCCGGCTTCGTCCCACCGGGCGTGCGCGTCACGGAACGCGGGGCTGCAGATGGGCACCATCTCGCCTTCGGAAAAGATCAGCCCGCCGCGCGTGTTCGGCCAGAACTGGTCGCCGAAGTAGATCGCCGCGTCGTAGGCGTTTTCCTGGAACGAGAAGGGCTGCGAGCGCGCCGACAGGTTCACCGTGATGTTCGGGTGCAGCCGGCTGAAGTCGGGCAGCCGCGGGATGAGCCATTGCGTGGCGAAGGTCGGCACCACGGCCAGCTCGAGCACGAAGCCCATCTCGTGGCCGGCGCTGATCTCCAGCGTGTCGCGGCGGATCTGGTCGAGGTGGCGGCGGATGCGCGCGGCGTACTCGCGGCCCACGTCGGTGAGCGTCAGCCGCTTGCGCACGCGCGAGAACAGCGGCACGCCCAGGCGCTGCTCCAGCATCGCCACCTGGCGCCCGACGGCGCTTTGCGTGAGCGCCAGCTCGGTCGCCGCGCGGGTGAAGCTCCCCAGGCGCGCCGAGGCCTCGAAGGCCTGCAGCGCGCCGAGGTTGGGAATGTCTTTTCTCATCGCGCTATTCTGGCGGGAGCGTGCGCGGCCCGGGCAACGAACCGGGCCCGCACATCGAAGACACGGAAAGGCATTACATGCGGCGTGTGGCGATCATCGGCGGCGGGGCCATCGGCTCGGCCATCGCGTACTTCCTGGGCGCCGACCCGACGGGCGAGGCCTTCGACATCACGGTGGTGGAGCGCGACTTCTCGTACCGGCAGGCCTCGTCGGCGCTGTCGGCCAGCTCGATCCGGCAGCAGTTTTCCACCGCCATCAACATCGAGATGTCGCTCTACGGCATCGAGTTTTTCCGCACGCTGGGCAAGACCCTGCGCGTGGGCGACGACGCGCCGGACATCGGACTGACGGAACCCGGCTACCTGTACCTGGCCTCGCCGGCAGGCGTCGACGTGCTGCGCGAGAACCACGCGACGCAGAAGGCGCATGCGGTGGACGTGGCGCTGTTGACGCCCGAGGAATTGAAGGCGCGCTTCCCGTGGCTCTCGACCGAGGGCATCGCGCTCGCATCGCTCGGCCTCTCGGGCGAGGGCTGGTACGACGGCTACAGCCTGCTGCAGGCCTTTCGCAAGAAGGCGGTGTCGCAAGGCGTGCGCTATGTGCAGGCGCAGGCGACGGGCTTGCGGCGCGAGGGCCGCCGCGTCACCGGCGTGCAGATCGACGGCGGCGACACGCTGCAGGCGGACATCGTCGTCAACGCGGCGGGTGCGTGGGCGGCGCCGGTCGCGCAGTGGGCCGGCATCGCGCTGCCGGTGCACGGGCGACGCCGCAGCGTGTTCAGCTTTTCATGCCCGAGCACCTTGCCGGGTTGCCCGCTGGTCATCGACACCTCGGGCATCTGGCTGCGCCCCGAAGGCCGCCAGTTCATCTGCGGCTTTGCGCCGCCCGAAGACCGGGACCCCGACGACGCGCCGCTCGAAGTCGACCACGAGGCCTTCGAGAACTTCATCTGGCCGGCGCTGGCCGAACGCATCCCGGCCTTCGAGGCCGTCCGCATGACGGGCGCCTGGGCCGGCTACTACGAGATGAACGTGTTCGACCACAACGCAATCCTCGGCCTGCACCCGGACTGCGACAACCTGTACTTCGCGAACGGCTTCTCGGGCCACGGGCTGCAGCAATGCCCGGCGGCGGGGCGCGGCATCGCGGAGCTGATCCGCTTCGGCGGCTACCGCAGCCTCGACCTGTCGCCGCTGTCGTTCGCGCGCATCCTGGAGAACCGGCCGCTGCGTGAGAAAAACATCATCTAGCTGTGCTGCTCCGCCGGCTTGATGTCCCCGACGGGCGACAGCAATGCCGGGTCGAAGGCGGCGAGCGCGCGGCCTTCCTTCAACCGTTTCGGCCAGTCGGGGTTCGACAGCGCGCCGCGTCCCAGCGCCACGAAGTCGGCACCATCTGCGAGCGCTGCCTCGGCGCGCCCCGGATCGTGCAGGCTGCCGTTGGCGACGATCGCAAGGCCGGGCGCGTGGCGGCGCGCGAGCTGCAGCAGGCTCGGCCCCGCATCGCCGAAGGCCGGTCGCCAGGCTTCGAACTCGGTGACGTGCAGGTAGTCGATGCCGCTGTGCGCCAAAGCCCCGAACACCGTCGCCGCGCCGGCCTCGGCTTCCGGCCACTTGTGGCCGAAGTCGTTGACCTTGCCTTGTGAGATGCGCACGCCGACCGGCGCCGAGGCGCCCAGCATCTGCCGCACGGCACGCACCACCTCGGCCGTCAGCTGCACGCGCTGCGCGAGGGCGCCGCCCCAGCGGTCGGTGCGCGTGTTGGTGTGGCCGGTCAGGAACTGGTCGAGCAGGTAGCCGTTCGCGCCGTGGATCTCCACGCCGTCGAAGCCCGCCACTTCCATCGCCAGCAGCGCGGCCCGGGCGAAGCCGCGAATCGCTTCGGCGATGTCGGCATCGGTCATCGCGCGGGGTTCCGGGTATTCGCCTTCGCCGCGGTAGGCCGTCATCTGCGTGCCCAGCGGGCGAACGGCCGACGGCCCCGCCGTGTGGGCGCGAAAGCGGTTGAACTGCGACAGCGCGCCCGCATGCATGAGCTGCGCGATGGCGCGCCCGCCCGCGCCCTGGATCGCCTTCACCACCGGGCGCCACGCGCGGGCCTGTTCGCCATCGATCAAGCCGGGCTGGCGGGCATAGCCTTGCGCGTACGCCGTGTCGGTGTAGATGCCTTCGGTGATGACGAGCCCGAAACCGCCCCGCGCAAATCGCTCGTAGTAGCGGGCCATGGTGCCGTTGGCGTGGCCCTCGGGCGAGGCGCTGACGCGCGTCATCGGCGCCACGGCGAGCCGGTTGGGCAGCCGCAGGCCGTGCAGCGTCGCCGGCGCGAGCAGCGGCGTGCTCATCGGGCGTCTCCGGGCGCGACGGCGATGGCCTCGATCTCGATCATCGCGTCGGGCGAGTACAGGCCCGAGACCTCCACGATGGTGTCGGCCGGGTAGGGCGCCGAGAACCATTGGCGGCGCAACTCGACGATCTTCGGAAAGTGGCTCATCGAGGTCAGGAAGATCGTCACCTTGACCACGTTGCCCAGGGTTGTGCCTGCGGCCCGCAGCACGCGGTCGAGGTTCTTGAAGGCCTGCTCGGCCTGGCGGTCGAAGTCGCCCTTGCCGACGATCTCGCCGTCGTCGCCGATCGCGGCCTGGCCGGACACGAAGACCAGGTTGCCGAGCTGGATGGCCTGCGACAGCAGGAAGGGCGCGTAGGGGTCGGGTTGCGTGTGGATTTGCTTGGGTTGGAGTTGCATGACAGGTGCCTTCTATGGTGAATTTCAGATCAGCCGTGGAAGTGGTTTCTTCCCGCGACCCCTGAAATTTAGGGATGAAGAGGGCGCCCGACAAAGGCTGATTTTTCAGCCAATGGATGAGTTGAGCTAATCTGTCTGCATGCGAAGACTTCCTCCCCTGGGCGCATTGCGCGTGTTCGAGGCCGCGGCCCGCCGGCTGAGCTTCAAGGCGGCCGCCGACGAACTGCACGTCACGCCCACCGCCGTCAGCCACCAGATCAAGCAGCTCGAGGAAACGCTCGAGGTGCGGCTGTTCGAACGCGGCACGCGGCAGGTGCACCTGACGGCTGCCGGGCACCAGCTGTTTCCCGCGCTGCGCGACGGCTTCGACAGCTTCGAGCGCGCCGTCGACGGCGTGCGCCGCCTGAAGGGCACGCGCATTGCCACGCTGTCGTCCACGGTCGGGTTCATGGCCCGCCGGCTGGCGCCGCGCGCGGGCACCTTCCGCGACCTGCACCCCGAATGGACGCTGCGGCTGGACGCCACCAACCAGGTCGTCGACCTCGACACCGAGGCCGACGCGGCGATCCGCTACGGCAACGGCCGCTACGCCGACCTGGTCGTCGAGCCGCTGTTCCAGGACCACTACGCGCCGGTCTGCAGCCCCGCGCTGGCGGTCGCAGCGCGGCAGGACCTGAAGGCCGTCTCGCTGATCCATTTCGAATGGGGCCGCGCGGGGCGCGACGAAACGCTGGCGCCCGTGTGGCGCACCTGGCTCGCGCGCGCGGGCCGCACCGACGTCGATGCGCAGGCCGGCCTGTCGTTCACCGAAGAGATCCACGCGGTGCAGGCCACGGTCGCGGGGCAGGGCGTCGGCCTGCTGAGCCTGGCGCTCGTGGCCGACGAGCTGGCGTCGGGCCTGCTGGTGCAGCCCTTCGAACTGTCGGTGGAAAGCTACCGCTACGACCTGGTCTACAGCCCGCGCGCCGCCACCCGGCCCGCGACGGCGGTGTTGCGCGACTGGGTGCACCGCGAGTTCGGCGCTGGCGAAAAGAAGGCATAGTGGCAGGCATGACTGCCCAGACCCTGTACGCGCAAAAGCGCGTTTCCGCCGCCGATGCCGTGCGCCAGGTGCGCAACGGCGACATGATCATCGTGCCCACGGGCGTCGGCGAGCCGCCCTCGCTGCTCACGGCGCTGTCCGAGCAGCGCCGCGACTTCCGCGACGTGAAGGTGGCGCAGATCCTGGCGATGCGCAAGTACGCCTACATCGACCCCGAGACGGTCGAGCACGTGCGCCACGTCGCGCTGTTCTTCGGCGGTGCCACGCGCGCGGGCGGGCAGGCAGGCTGGATCGACTTCATTCCCAACTACTTCTCCGAGATCCCGGCGCAGATCGAGCGCGGGCAGATCGCGGCCGATGTGGTGTTCAGCATGGCCTCGCCGATGGACGCGCACGGCTACTTCGCGCTGAGCCTGGGCCCCGACTACACGATGGCCGCCGTGGCGAAGGCCCGCGCGGTCGTGCTCGAGGTGAACCCCAACGTGCCCCACGCGCACGGCAACTGCCACGTGCATGTCTCGCAGGTGGCGGCGCTGGTGGAAAGCAGCGAGCCCGTGATGGAAGTCGGCCTGCCCAAGATCGGCCCCGTGCAGGAAGCCATCGGCAAGCACGTGGCCGACCTGATCGACGACGGCGCCACCTTGCAGATCGGCTACGGCGGCATTCCCGACGCGGTGGTGATGCAGCTCACGGGCAAGCGCGACCTGGGCATCCACACCGAGATGATCGGCGACGGCATCCTCACGCTGGTGGAAAGCGGCGCGGTCACCAACCGCCGCAAGAACTACCTGCCGGGCAAGTCGGTCGCGACCTTCGCGCTGGGATCGAACAAGCTGTACCGCTTCATGGACCGCAACCCGGGGCTGGAGATGCACCCGGTGAACTTCACCAACGACCCGGCGCTGGCGGGGCTGAACGACAACCTCATCGCCATCAACGCCACCATGCAGATCGACCTGCTGGGCCAGTGCGGCTCCGAGAGCCTGGGCCACGCGCCGTACTCGGGCACGGGCGGGCAGTCGGACTTCGTGCGCGCGGCCAACCGCTCGCGCGGCGGAAAGGCCTTCATCGTGCTGCCTTCGACGGCCAAGGACGACACCATCTCGCGCATCGTGCCCTCGCTGTCGCCCGGCACGCACGTGAGCACGAGCAAGAACGACATCAACTACGTCGTCACCGAACATGGCGTGGCGCAGCTGCGCGGCAAGTCGGCAAAGCAACGGGCGCAGGAGCTGATCGCCATTGCGCACCCGAACTTCCGGGCGGAGCTGACGGAGCAGGCGAAGCAAGCCAGGCTGCTGTGAAACGCTGGTGCGTCATCGGGACGCTGGCGCTGGTACAGGCCCTGGCTGGCTGCGCCAGCTCGGGAAGCCAGGTCGACTCGGGGTTGTGGCATCACAACGCCGGGTTGTCGAATCAGGCCATTCCGCGCCTCCTCTCCGGCGTGCCGGCCCTGGAGCGCAGCAACCCCGCGGACCCGCGCTTGCCCACGGCGTACGTTGCACTGGGCGACCTAGCGT
Organism: Variovorax sp. GW821-FHT09D07; assembly: GCF_059416345.1. Lineage (NCBI taxonomy): Bacteria > Pseudomonadati > Pseudomonadota > Betaproteobacteria > Burkholderiales > Comamonadaceae > Variovorax > Variovorax sp. GW821-FHT09D07. Next base: position 398,062 of record NZ_JBWKOY010000001.1, on the reverse strand, counting down.
CGGCGGATCGCAGCTTCGACGCAGCCGACGGCTTCTACAAGAAGGCGCTGCAGGCCGCACGCACCTACCACCCCGCCAATGCCACGCTGAATCGCAACGCGCGTGTGCATGGCGGCAACTTCCTGCGGGCGCAGGGGCGCAACGCCGAGGCCATCCCTCTGCTGACGGAAGCGGTCGCCATCTCTGAAGGCGATGCCTCCATGCCGCGTATCCTGTACGCCATCGATCTCGACAACCTCAGCGTGGCCTACGGTTCCTTGCCGGACGATGCACAGGCTCAGCAACTGAGCCAGCGTGCGCTCGATGTGCTGGACGGCATCGAGCAGACCCACGCCGTCAAGGCCGCGCGTGGCGTCGTGCTCTACAACGCGGCCTACCGGCTGGCGGAGAAGGGCCAGGACGCGCAGGCGGAAACCTACTACCGCCAGTCGCTGGCGGCCGTGTCGGCCTACGGCGAGAAGTGGCGGGCACGTGTCGTCCGGGACGCCTATGCCAAACTGCTCAGGAAGATGGGCCGTGAGGCGGAGGCCACAGCGCTGGACGCGAAGCCCTAGCTGACCTTGGCCGCCCGCACCAGCGACGGCGTGGCCTTGTAGCTCTCGGGGAACAGCTTCTTCAGGTCGTCGATCTTCGGCAGGTCGTTGATCGCGATGTAGGGCTGGTTCGGGTGCAGCGTGAGGTAGTCCTGGTGGTAGTCCTCCGCCGCATAGAAGGGCTTGGACACCTCGACGGTGGTCGCCAGCGGCTTGTTGCCGAAGGTCTTGGCCTGGTTCAGCTGGGCGATGTAGGCGTTGGCGATGCGGGCCTGTTCGGCGTTTTCGGCGAACACGGTGGAGCGGTACTGCGGGCCGGTGTCGGGGCCCTGGCGGTTGAGTTGGGTGGGGTCGTGCGCCACCGAGAAGTAGATCTGCAGCAGCTTGCCGTAGCTGACCTTGCGTGGGTCGTAGCTGATGCGCACGGCTTCGGCATGGCCGGTGCGGCCGGAGCCGACCTCGTTGTAGCGCGCGGTGCGGGCCTCGCCGCCCGCGTAGCCAGAGAGCGCATTGCTCACGCCTTCGACGCGCTGGAACACGCCCTGCACGCCCCAGAAGCAGCCGCCTGCGAACACGGCGGTGGCGGTGGTGGCGCCTGCGGGTGCGGTGAGGTCGACCGTGGGCGCGGGCACGCGGCGCGCGGTCTCGGCAAAGGACGGGGCTGCGTGCCAGGCGAAGGCGGCAACAGCGAGCGCGCCGGCGGCGATGGCGAAGGATTTCATGGCGGTCTTTCGTGGGGAGCGCAGATGAGAGAACAGTGATCCCGATCCCGCCGGCCGTCAATGGCGGCGGGGCCGGGGAAAAAGGCGGCTTACTTCTTCATCTCGTCCTTGCCCATCGCGTCCTTTTTCATTTCGTCCTTGGCCATGGCATCTTTCTTCATGCCATCTTTGGCCATGCCGTCCTTCTTCATGGCGTCCTTGCCCATGGCGTCTTTCTTCATCCCGTCCTTGGCCATGCTGTCCTTCTTCATGCCATCTTTGGCCATGTCGTCCGCGGCCAAGGCCGAGGCGCCGGCGAAGGCCATGCAGGTGGCGAGGAGGGTGGCGGTGAGCTTGTTCATGTCGGTCTTCCTGAGTTGAGGTTGGGTCTTGTTGTCGAGATCGGCCTGGTTCCGTGTCGGAATTCGGCCTCGCGCTTTCTTCGGCAGTCGAGCGGCTGTGGCAGCCCCTCAGCTCCCTCCGAACCAGTTGTAGCCCTGGTCTTCCCAGTAGCCACCGGGATAGGTGTTGGTCACGTACATCGCCTGGATGTGCTTGGGGTTCTTGTAGCCAAGCTTGGTCGGCATGCGCAGCTTCATCGGGAAGCCGTACTTCGGCGGCAGCGGCTGGCCGTCGTAGCTCAGCGTCAGCAGCGTCTGCGGGTGCAGCGCGGTCGGCATGTCGATGCTGGTGTGGTAGTCGTCCGCGCACTGGAAGCCGACGTACTTCGCGCTCAGGTCCGCGCCGACGTGGCGCAGGAAATCGGCGAAGCGCACGCCGCCCCATTTGCCGATGGCGCTCCAGCCTTCCACGCAGATGTGGCGCGTGATCTGGTCCTGCTGCGGCAGGGCGCGCAGCTCGGCGAGCATCCAGCGGCGCTTGTCGGCGACCATGCCGCTCACTTCGAGGCGGTAGGTGGCTTCGTCGACCTCGCGGACCTCGTCCTCGCCGTAGTAGGCGTTGAACGGAAAGGGGCGCGTGATCTCGGCTTCGGTGTAGGTCGGCGCCAGCCGCGTCGGGCTGAAGAGCCAGCCCTGCACCTCGTCGTTGAAGCGCGAGACCTTCGAGAGCGCCGCTTCCACGTGGCTGTCGTCGCTGATGCTGCAGCCGGTGAGCATCGACAGGCCGCCCAGCGTCAGCGAACGGCGCAGGAACAGGCGGCGCGAGGGGGCGTCGAGCCGGCGCTCGATGAGGGCGCGGGCTTCGCGCACCACGGCGTCGCCGTCGACACCAACCAGGGGAGGGCGTTTGAAAAGGAAGCTCATGGGGTGTGGGGCGCGCGACCGCGCAGCATGGTGAGCAGGGTGCGGGGCACGAGCGCCACCATCACGAGGTGCACGGCAACGAAAGCCACCAGGGCGGCCATCGCCACGAAGTGGACGCGGCGCGCGGCTTCGTAGCCGCCCAGCAGCTCGCGCAGCAGTGGGAACTGCACCGACTTCCACAGCACCAGCCCCGACAGCACGATCGCGACCAGGTCGACGATCACGAACAGGTAGGCGAGCTTTTGCACATGGTTGTAGTGGCGCGGGTCGGCATGCGAGAGCCTGCCGCCGAGCGCGGCCCGCGCATCGCGCCAGAGGCCGGCCGGCGAGAGCGGGAAGAACTTGCGCGCGAAGCGCCCGCTGGCAAGGTTCAGCACCAGGTAGACGAGCCCGTTGAACACCAGCAGCCACATCGCCGCGAAGTGCCACTGCAGCGCGCCGCCGAGCCAGCCGCCCAGCGTGATCGAGGCCGGGAAGCGAAAGTCAAAGAAGGGCGCCGCGTTGTAGATGCGCCAGCCGCTGGTCACCAGCACCAGCACGGCCAGCGCGTTGAGCCAGTGCGTGACGCGCATCCACAGCGGGTGGATCGGTCGGTGGTCGGGGGCGGCGCGTGTCTGCATGGGCCGGATTGTTGGGCGCACCCCCTCGCCGATTCATCACGCAAAGTTCAAAGATTCGTGATAACTCCGGGGGGCGTCTCGCGGGACAATCGCGGCCATGGACACCGCCAAACGCGTGCTGATCGTCGAGGACGACGCCCACATTGCCGAGCTGCTGCGCATGCACCTGCGCGACGAGGGCTACGCGGTCGAGCACGCCGCCGACGGCAACGCCGGCCTGCGCGCGCTGGAGCGCGGCCAGTGGGACGCGCTGGTGCTCGACCTCATGCTGCCCGGCATCGACGGCCTCGAGATCTGCCGCCGCGCACGCGCCATGGCGCGCTACACGCCCATCATCATCGTGAGCGCACGGTCCAGCGAAGTGCACCGCATCCTCGGCCTCGAACTGGGCGCCGACGACTACCTGGCCAAGCCCTTCTCGGTGCTGGAGCTGGTGGCGCGCGTGAAGGCGCTGCTGCGGCGCACCGACGCGCTGGCGCGCAACGCGCGGCTGGAGTCGGGCAGCCTCACGTTGGGCAACCTCGACATCGAGCCGCTGGCGCGCGAGGTGCGCGTCGACGGCAAGCCGATCGAGCTCACGCCGCGCGAGTTCGACCTGCTGTATTTCTTTGCGCGCCATCCCGGCAAGGTGTTCTCGCGGCTCGACCTGCTCAACCAGGTCTGGGGCTACCAGCACGACGGCTACGAGCACACGGTCAACACGCACATCAACCGGCTGCGCACCAAGGTCGAGGCCGACCCGGCCGCGCCGCGGCGCATCCTCACGGTGTGGGGGCGTGGCTACAAGCTCGCCGCAGACGATGCCGCGCCGAAAGGTGACGCGCCATGATGGCGTGGGCTACGTTGTCGCGGCGGCTGTCGATCGCGTTCGCGGTGCTGCTGCTGGCCTGCTGCGGGGCCTCGGCGTGGCTGCAGATGCGCGCCGGGGTGCAGCACGCGCAAGAGGTGACGCAGCGCCTGTCGCTGGGGCTCGCGGCCCACATCGCGCAGAACACCGAACTCATGAAGCCCGGCGGCCTCGACCCGGTGGCGGTGAAAGACCTGTTCGACAAGCTCATGACCGTCAATCCCAGCGTCGAGGTCTACGTGCTGGGGCCCGACGGCCACATCGAGGCCCAGGCCGCGCCGCCCGGGCACCTCAAGCGCGACAAGGTGGCGCTCGGCCCCATCCGCCGGCTGCTGGCCGGCGAGCGCCTGCCCATCGCGGGCGACGATCCGCGCAGCCCCGACGGCGCCAAGGTCTTCAGCGCCGCGCCGCTGCGCATGGGCGGGCGCGACGCCGGCTATGTGTACGTGGTGCTGCAAGGCGAAGACCACGACGCGCTGGCCGCCAACCTCTCGGCCGACACCGTGCTGCGCACCACGCTGTGGTCGATGGCCTTGGTGGCGCTGCTGGGGCTCATCGCCGGACTGGTGGCGTTCCGCCTCATCACCCGGCCGCTGCGCGAGCTGACGGCGGCGGTGCGCCGCTTCGAGGCCGAGGGCATCGCGGCGCTGGAGCGCGAGGCGCCCATGCCCGCGCCGCCGCGCCACGCCGACGACGAGATCGCGCAGCTGCAGCAGGCCTTTGCGCAGATGACGCGCCGCATCGCCGAGCAGTGGCGCGAACTCAGCCTGCAGGACCGCCAGCGCCGCGAACTCTTCGCCAACATCTCGCACGACCTGCGCACGCCGCTCACCTCGCTGCACGGCTACCTCGAGACGCTGCTGCTCAAGGCCGGCACGCTCAGCGAGGAAGAGCGCCGCCGCTACCTGGAGATCGCGCTCGGGCAGAGCCGCAAGGTGGGCCGGCTCGCGCAGGAGGTGTTCGAGCTGGCGCGGCTCGAGTACGGCGTGGTCAAGCCCGAGAAAGAGAACTTCGCGCTCGCCGACCTCGTGCAGGACGTGTTCCAGAAGTTCGAGCTCGCGGCCGAGGCGCGGCGCCAGCAGCTCAAGCCCGACATCGCGCCGAACCTGCCCGTGGTGTCGGCCGACCTCGGCATGATCGAGCGCGTGCTGACCAACCTGCTGGACAACGCCATCCGCCACACGCCGGCCGGCGGCGAGATCGAGGTGCGCCTGCGCCCGTCCGACGCCGGCGTGGCGGTGCAGGTGAGCGACACCGGCCCCGGCATTCCGGGCGAGCTGCAGAAGGGGCTGTTCACGCGGCCGGCCTTTGCCGACGGCGGTGCGCGCGGCGGCGGGCTGGGGCTGATGATCGTGCAGCGCATCCTGCAGCTGCACGGCAGCGACATCCGGCTCGTGCCGCAGCCGGGCAAGGGCGCGGTGTTCCTGTTCCGGCTTGGAGGCGCAACGGGACGTTGAACCGGGTGGTCGACGGGTTTGCCAGCGGGCGGCGGGCGATGCTACAAGCGAAGCGGCATCACCCCCCCAAGAACAGAAGGAGACCACCGACCATGCCCGCTTTCGAGACCGTCCTGATCGACAAGGACCCGCAGCACCCGCGCATCGCGCGCTTGGTGCTCAACCGCCCCGAGAAGCTCAATGCCATCGGCGACAGCACGCCGACCGACATCCGCCGCGCGGTCGAATGGGCCGAGGCCGACGACGAGGTGCATGTGATCGTGGTCGAGGGCGCGGGCCGCGCCTTCTGCGCCGGCTACGACCTGGGCGACTACGCCGAAGGCCACGGCCGCGAAGGCCAGGGCGACCATCCCTGCCGGCAGGAGAAAACGCCGTGGGACCCGATGCTCGACTACGCCGCCATGAAGCGCAACACCGAGGACTTCATGTCGCTGTGGCGCTGCCGCAAGCCGACCATCGCCAAGGTGCACGGCTACGCGGTGGCGGGCGGCAGCGACATCGCGCTGTGCTGCGACCTGCTCACCATGGCCGACGACGCGCGCATCGGCTACATGCCTACGCGCGTGTGGGGCTGCCCGACCACCGCGATGTGGACCTACCGCCTCGGCGCATTGCGCGCCAAGCAGCTCATGTTCACCGGCGACACCATCACTGGCACGCAGGCGGCCGACTGGGGCCTGGCCAACTTCGCGGTGCCCGCGGCGCAGCTCGACGAGGCCACGCTGGCGCTCGCGCAGCGCATCGCGGGCGTGCCCAGTTCGCACCTCATGATGCACAAGATGGTCGTCAACCAGGTCTGGCACTCGATGGGGCTGGAGCAGACCCAGATGTTCGCCACCGTGTTCGACGGCATCACGCGCCACAACCCTGAGGGCATATGGTTCCGCCGCCAGGCCGAGGCCGAAGGCTTCAAGAGCGCGGTGCAGTGGCGCGACAGCGGCCGGCCGATTCCTGAAGGCGACGAGGCGAGGGCGCGCATCGCCGAGCTCGAAGCGAAGCTGGCTGCGCGCGGTTGAGCGTGCGCTCGTGTGACGTCGCGTGACAGCGTGTCTGCCCGCATGTCACGCGACAGACATATCTCCCCTTGATGATCCGCCGCGCCTGCCGCCCGTCACGTTGACGGCGGAAAGATGGCGCATCCATTTCGATGGATACAAAAGGGGAGGATTTCAATGCAGTTGTTCAATTTCTCGCGCACGGCCCTCGCGGCCTGTGCCTGCGCATTCATGGCCGCCTGCGGTGGCGGCAACGGCGGTGGTGGCGTGCCGATGTGGCCCATTGCGCCGGTCTCGCCCCCGGCGCCAGCACCTGCGCCCGCCCCGGCGCCAGCACCGGCCGAAGCCGCCCCCGTGCTCGTCATCGGCCACCGCGGCGCGCCCGCGCTGCGGCCCGAGCACACGCTGGCCTCGTACCAACAGGCCATCGACGATGGTGCCGATTTCATCGAGCCCGACCTCGTGCCCACCAAGGACGGCGAGCTGGTCGCGCGCCACGAGAACGCCATCGCCATCGTCGATGCCGCAGGCAAGGTGCTCGAAGCCACGACGAACGTGGCCGAAGTGCCCAAGTTCGCCGACCGCAAGGCCACCAAGGTCATCGACGGCCGATCGATCACCGGCTGGTTCACCGAAGACTTCACGCTGGCCGAGCTCAAGGAGCTGAAGGCGCGCGAACGCATTCCGGCGCTGCGTCCGGCGAACGTGTCGTTCAACGACCAGTTCCAGGTGCCCACGCTCGACGAAGTGATCCAGCTCGCCAAGGCGCAGTCGGTCATCAAGGGCCGCGTGATCGGCATCTACCCCGAGACCAAGCACCCGACGTACTTCCGCTCGATCGGCCTGCCGCTCGAGAAGAAGCTGCTCGACACGCTGCACAAGCACGACCTCGACAAGGCCGACGCGCCGGTGTTCGTGCAGTCCTTCGAAACCGGCAACCTGAAGGACATCCGCCTGAAGAGCACGGTGAGGATCGTCCAGCTCATCGACGGGCAGGGCGCGCCGTATGACCTCGTGGCGCTGAACGACAAGCGCACCTACGCCGACCTCGTGAAGCCCGAGGGCCTGGCCGAGATCGCGACCTACGCGAACGGCATCGGCCCGGCCAAGGTGCGCGTGATCCCGGTGGTCGACGGCAAGCTCGGCGCGCCCACCACGCTCGTGAAGGACGCGCACGACAAGAAGCTGCTGGTCCACATCTTCACGGTGCGGCCCGAGAACAACTTCCTGCCCGACAGCCTGAAGAAGGCGCCCAAGACCGACCCGATCGTGTACGGCGACACCGCCGGCGAGATCAAGGCGTTCCTGGATGCGGGCATCGACGGTTTCTTTGCCGACAGCGCGGCCACGGCCGTGCCGGCGGTGAAGGCCTACCGCGCGGCGCAGCCGAAGTAAGAAAGTCGAACGGAAAGCGAGCGGGGCGCTCAGCCGCCCTTGCGGCGCTTCACCACCACCGTGGCCTCGAGGCCTTCATAGGCCTCGGCGTCGCCGTACCAGCTCCCCGAGATGGGCGCCGCCAGCGCGGGGTCGCGCGCCACGCCCACGCGGATCAGCTGGCCGCTGCCCATGAGGTTGTTGGTCGGGTCGAAGGCCAGCCAGCCCGCGCCCGGCAGGTAGGCCTGCAGCCACGCGTGCGTGCTGCCGGCGCCGGTGACCGATTCGCCGGGCGCCTGCCCGGTGGCGTCGTTGTCCAGCGACGCGTCGTAGAGGTAGCCCGAGACGAAGCGCGTCGCGATGCCGAGACGGCGCGTGGCTTCCATCATCAGCAGCGCGTAGTCGCGGCAGCTGCCGCTGCCCAGCGCCAGCGTCTCCAGCGGCGTCTGCGTGCCTTCCTCGTCGCGCGCCTTGTATTCGAAGCTCTGGCCGATGTGCGCGTTCATGCGCGTGAGCACGTCGCGCGTGCTGTTGGGCTGGTCGGTGTGCAGGAACTGGTGCGCCCAGCGGATCAGCGTGCCGTTGGCGTCGTCGTTGTGGTGCGGGCGCAGGTAGTGCTCCAGGTCCAGGCGCTCCTGCACCGAATAGGCAAAGGGCAGGAACTCGGCCGACGGATCGAGCGTGAGCAGGTCGCGCTGCGACGGCGGCACGTGCTCGATGGTGAAGGAGCAGACGATGCGCAGCTCGGTCGCCTCGCCCAGCGGTTGCACCAGCGCGACGGAGTTCGAGTACGGGTCTTGAATGAGCCGCGTGAGGGCCTGCGGGCTCACCTGCAGGTCGGTGGCGAGCACCCGCAGGTCGTGGCTGTCGCGTGGACGGAACATCACGCGATGCAAGCCGAAGGTCACCGGCTTGTTGTAGCGGTAGACGGTGGTGTGGGTGATGTCGTACTGGATGGCCATGGCGCGCATTGTGCGGTGCGCGCGTGACGCCGGGGGAGCCGGGAAGCCCGTACGGGCCGATTCAGTCCGATCCGGGCCAGAGCCGCTGCGTGCCCAGCGCCTTGGCGAGCGTCGCGGGCAAGGGCAGCGGTTCGCCATGCCACTGCGCCGCCAGCAGCTCGGCGCACAGCGTGGCAAAACTCAGGCCGCGCGAGCCCAGCGCGGTGCAGGCCCAGAGGCCGTTGTCGGCCCCCGGGGCCAGCGGGCCGACCAGCGGCCGGCGGTCGCCCGAGGCGCAGCGCACGCCGACCCAGGCGTGCACGTCTTCGCGTTCGAAGGCGGGCGCCAGCGCGGCGGCGGCGCCGGGGTGCAGGCGCGCGAGCCGTTCGCGGTTGGCGAGGCGGTCTGCGTCGGTGGGGGCGAGGTCGGTGCTGTCGCGGTCGAAGGTGGCGCCGATCAGCCACAGCGGCTGCGGCGCCTGGCCGTCGGGCACGCCGGCGATCAGGTGGCCGTCGCCGTTGATGGGGGTGACGGGCAGGGCGGCGGGGTCCGCGCGGCCCCAGGTGACTTGGCCGCGCACGGGTTGCAGTGGCAGGTCGGGCGCGAAGCGGTGCGATGCGAAGCCTGCGGCCACGACCACGCGGTCGGCCTCGGTGAGCAGGGCGCCGGTGTCGTCGAGCAGCTGCCAGCCGCCGTCCGTGCGTGCGAGGCGCGCCACGTGGCAGTTGCCGCGGAATGTGACGCCCGGTTGGCCCAGCCACGCGGCGATCAGGCGGTGCGGCCGCACCCAGGCCGCGCGCGCATGCCAGAGCGCCGGCGTGTCGGGCGGCAGGCCGGCTGCTGCGAGCTGGTCGGGCTGTGCGGGCCACGATTCGTTCGGGCCCTGAGCGCTCCAGCCGGGCGGCACGCGCACGTCGCCGTCGGGCCGGCGTTCAAGCGAGCCGTGAGCGCCCCAGTCGCGGTCGGGGTCGAGCCGCTGCGTCAGTTCGCTCCAGGTGGCACGGATGCCAGCGCGTGTGAGCCGCGACAGCAAGGCGTCGTCGGACGACACATGCGGCGCGAGCAACCCGACCGGCAGGCCCGACGCGCCCGAGGCTGGCGCGTCGGCCGCGTCGAGCACCGTGACCCGCCAGCCGCGCCGCGCGAGGCTGGCCGCGACCGCCGCACCCGCGAGCCCGGCGCCGATCACCGCGCAATGGCCGGGCGCGTCGACACCTTCACGCACTGGCTGGCGACGCCGCACCGTCCAGGCGGGCGCGAACACGCCGCGCAGGTTGCCGGGGCCCGGGTCGAGCTGGAAGCCGTTCTGCGCCAGCGCATGGCGCATCCCGTCGTCGTCGGTGCGGGCCGCGAGGCCGGTGCCCTGGCGGGCGAAGCGCGACACCGCCTTGAGCGTGTCGGGCGAGGCCATCGCCGGGTCGAAACCGTCGAGGAAGAGGCTGTCGGCCTCGAAGCGTTGCGCGCGAAGCATCGGCTGCAGTTCGCCCACGCACAGCGTGAGCAGCACGCGGCCGTCGTCGAAGGCCAGCCGGTGGAAGCCGGGCAGCAGCCCGGTCCATTGGTCGGCCAGCTCCGCAGCGAGCGGTGCCAGCGCCGGGTCGGCCGCAGCCGCGCGCAGCAGATCGCCGACCGGTGCCGGATGGGCGTCGACCACGACGTAATGCAGCAGGCGCGGCCGGTGCGGGTCGGCGCGCCAGGCCTGCCAGGTTGTCAGGAAATGAAGGCCCGGCCCGAAGCCGGTTTCGAGAATCCGCCATTGCGGGCGCCCGGACCAGGCGGCGGGCAGGCCGCGGCCGTCCAAAAACACACGGCGCGAAAGCGCCGGTGTGTCGTTGTCGAGGGGGGAGGTGTCGTCGCCGGAGCGCGCGCCGAGCGGGGTGCCGTCGGCGGCCACGCCGGACTCAGGCCGCAGGAGGGGGAACGTAGCCTTGCGCCACGTCGGCGCCTTCGCCGAAGAAGTGCTTTTCCATCTGGCGGGCCAGGTACTGGCGGGCGCGCAGGTCGGCCAGGTTCAGCCGGTTTTCATTGACCAGCATGGTCTGCTGCTTGAGCCAGGCGGCCCAGGCTTCCTTGCTGACGTTTTCCCACAGGCGCTTGCCCAGGTCGCCGGGGTACGGCGGAAAGTCGAGTCCTTCGGCCTCTTTGCCGAGCTTGATGCACTGAACCATGCGTGCCATTTGATTGCCTCTTGTGGGGGAAAGCGGTTGCTTAGTTGATTTGGCTATTAAGAACTGAAAACTTGGTCGTTCCAGTTCCTATATGTCGTATTCAGAATACGTGGCTTCATTGATATGCCTTTTTAAGAGCAAGACACCATGAGCCTTCGCCGCGACTTTATCAAGCTTTCCCTGGGTGCCGGCGTGGCCGGTGCCTTGGCCCTGTCGGCATTGCCGTCGTTTTCGCAGGGTGCGGCGGGTGCCAAGGGCCCCGTGACGCTGCTGAACGTGTCGTACGACCCGACCCGCGAGCTGTACGTGGACTACAACCAGGCCTTCGCCAAGTACTGGAAGGCCAAGACCGGCCAGGACGTGAGCGTCAAGCAGTCGCACGGCGGTTCGGGCAAGCAGGCGCGCTCGATCATCGACGGCATCGATTCCGACGTGGCCACGCTGGCGCTGGGCGGCGACATCGACGCGCTGGCCACGCACGGCGGCCTCGTCAAGGCCGACTGGCAAAAGCGCTTGCCGCACAACTCCGCCCCCTACACCTCGACCATCGTGTTCCTGGTGAAGAAGGGCAACCCCAAGGGCCTGAAGGACTGGGACGACCTGGTCAAGCCCGGCGTGCAGGTGATCACCCCCAACCCCAAGACCTCGGGCGGCGCCCGCTGGAACTACCTGGCCGCCTGGGAATTCGCCAAGCGCAAGTACGGCGGTGAAGCGAAGGCCAAGGAATTCGTCGGCAACCTGTACAAGAACGTGCCCGTGCTCGACACCGGCGCGCGCGGCTCGACCATCACCTTCGTGCAGCGCGGCGTGGGCGATGTGCTGCTGGCCTGGGAAAACGAAGCTTTCCTGGCGCTGAAGGAATTCGGCCCCGAGAAGTTCGAGATCGTCGTGCCGTCCATCTCCATCCTGGCCGAGCCCAGCGTGGCGGTGGTCGACAAGGTGGTCGACAAGAAGGGCACGCGCGCCGTGGCCGAGGAGTACCTGAAATACCTGTACTCCGATGAAGGCCAGGACATCGCGGGCCGCAACTTCTACCGCCCGACCTCGGACAAGGCCAAGGCCAAGTACGACAAGCAGTTCCCCAAGCTCACGCTGGTGACCATCGACCAGGCCTTCGGCGGCTGGGCGAAGGCCGACAAGGAGCACTTCGCCGACGGCGGCTCCTTCGACCAGATCTACGCACCCAAGCAGAAGTAAGCGCAGCTCCTCTGGAACCGATCGCTGGTGGCACCCCGTGGGAGGGCGCCGGGGATCGCTTCGCCCTGAATTTCTCCTGAAGCCCAACGAAAGTTTCTCGTGTCCGTTCTCCTGATTGCCGGCAGCCCCTCGGCCCCCTCCCGCTCCACCGCCTTGCTCGACGCGGTGGGCGAGCGGCTGGCCCAACGCCATGCGCGCATCGAGCGGCTCGCGATCCGCGACCTGCCGGCGCAGGCGCTGCTGCTGGCCGAGTGGGCGCACCCGGCCATCGAGCGAGCCATTGCCCAGGTGGCGGCGGCCCGCGTGATCGTGGTGGCCACGCCGGTCTACAAGGCGGCCTACAGCGGCGTGCTGAAGGTCTTTCTCGACCTGCTCTCGCAGAACGCGCTCAAGGGCAAGACGGTGCTGCCGCTGGCCACCGGCGGCAGCCCGCACCACATGCTTGCGCTCGACTACGCACTGCGGCCCGTGCTGCAGTCGCTGTCGGCGCGCCACATCCTGCCGGGCGTCTACGCGAGCGATTCGCAGATCGCGCTGACGCCCGAGAACGCCTACCAGGTGCACCACGACCTGGCGGAGCGACTGAACGAGGCCGTCGAGGTGCTCGCGACCGAAGGCCTGAAGCTGCCGGCCACGCACGGCTTCGAGCCGGTTCCTTTCTCCCGTGTGCGATGTAGCGTTTGACGACCGGGTTCCTCGCTGAACCCGGCCCCGGCCAGACCTCTTTCCGTTCCCCGTTTTTCGAAGCCGCCTGTGTGCGGCCGGGGGATCGCTTTGCCTCACGTTTTTGCACCAAGGAATTTCGCATGAACCCCGTCGCTCCCGAAGACTCCGTGTTCGAAGTCGCGCCGCGCTCCTTCTGGCAGGCGCTGCGCGACCTGGCCATCAGCGCCATCGTCGTCACCGCCATCGCGCTCATCGTGAGTTTCATCTCCGCCGCCTCGGCGCATGCCCAGACGCAGACGAAGGCCAGGGGCGAGCTGCGCATCGGCTACCAGAAGTCGGCCAGCCTCTTCGTGCTGCAGAAGGCGCAGGGCACGCTCGAGAAGAAGCTCTCGCCGCTGGGCTTCGGCGTGAAGTGGGTCGAGTTTCCGGCCGGCCCGCAGCTGCTCGAAGGGCTGAACGTCGGCGCGGTCGACGTGGGCTATGTCGGCGAGGCGCCGCCCATCTTCGCGCAGGCCGCGGGGGCGAAGTTCGTCTACTTCGGCTACGACCCGGCCGCACCGCGCGCCGAAGCCATCCTGGTCACCAAGGATTCGCCCATCCGCTCCGTGGCCGATCTCAAGGGCAAGAAGGTCGCGCTCAACAAGGGCAGCAACGTGCACTACCTGCTCGTGAAGCAGCTCGAGAAGAACGGCCTGAAGCTGTCCGACATCCAGCCCGTGTACCTCGCACCCGCCGACGGCCGCGCCGCGTTCGAGAGCAAGAACGTCGACGCCTGGGTGATCTGGGACCCGTTCCAGGCCGCCGCCGAGAAAGCCACCGGCGCCCGCGTGCTGGCCGATGGCGCGCCGGACGTGGTCAACAACTACCAGTACTACCTGGGCGAGCGCGGCTTCGTGAAGAAGCACCCGCAGGTGATCGACGCGCTGTTCGCCGATTCGGTGGAGCAGGGCATCTGGCTCAAGAAGAACCTGCGCCAGGCCGCCGAGCTGATCGCGCCGCTGCAGGGCCTGCCCGTGGACGTGGTCGAGCTGGCGCTGCGCCGCTACGAGTTCAACGTGAAGCCGATCACCGCCGCCGTCGCGGCCGACCAGCAGCAAATCGCCGACACCTTCTTCGCGCTGAAGCTCATTCCCAAGCCCATCAAGGTCAGCGACGCGGTCGTCACGGCCCAGCCCTGAACAGTTTCGAAGGACCCCATTCCATGACCCGCATTGCCATTCCCCGACGCCGCCTGCTGCAGGGCGCAGCCGCCGCCCTCGCGCTGCCGTCGTCGTTCGCCGCCCTGGCGCAGGCCCCCGCGCGCCAGTTGCGCATCGGCCATCAGAAGGGCTACCTGAGCGTGCTCAAGGCCCGCGGCACGCTCGAGAAGCGGCTCGCACCGCTGGGCGCCACCGTGAAGTGGACCGAGTTCACGGCCGGCCCGGTGCAGCTCGAGGCGCTGAACGTCGGCTCGATCGACTTCGGCGACGTGGGCGAAGCGCCGCCCATCTTCGCGCAGGCCGCTGGCGCGCCGCTGGCCTACGTGGGCGCCACGGTGCCGCGCCCGAAGACCGAGGCGGTGCTGGTGCCCAAGGGCTCGGCCATCCAGACCGTGGCCGACCTCAAGGGCAAGAAGATCGCGCTCAACAAGGGCTCGAACGTCCACTACTTCATCGTCAAGCTGTTCGAGAAGCACGGCCTGGCGTACAGCGACCTGAACCTGGTCTACCTGCCGCCGGCCGATGCGCGCGCCGCCTTCGAAAAAGGCTCGGTCGACGCCTGGGTGATCTGGGACCCGTTCCTGGCCGCCGCGCAGCAGTCGCTCGACGCGCGCATCCTGGCCGACGCCGTGGGCGTGGTCGGCAACCGCGCCTACTACTTCTCGTCGCTCGACTACGTGGCGAAGAACGCCGACGTGTTGGCCATTGCGATCGAAGAGGTCAACAAGATCGACCAGTGGGGCGCCGCCCACCGCAACGAACTGGCGACCGAGTTGTCTGCGATCTGGGGCCTGCCCAAGGCGGTGGCCGACCTGTCGCAAGGTCGCACCGCCTACGGCACCGGCCCGATCACCAAGGCCATCCTGGCCGAGCAGCAGCAGATCGCCGACACCTTCTTCGCGCTCAAGCTGATCCCCAAAAAGATCAACGTGCTCGAAGCCGCCGGCGCGGGGATCGCGTGATGACCACCGTGTTGTCGACTGCGCTGCACGAACGCGCCGGCCACGTGCTGGCCATCACGGCGCGTGCGTGGGGCGTCGTGTCCGCGGCGCGCCGCCTTCCTTTCCTGCTTGCCGTCTGAACGGGCAAGCCAACGAACGATCGAGAGTTTCCGATGCAGATCTTCTGGTTCCTCCCCACGCACGGCGACAGCCGTTACCTCGGCACGAGCGAAGGCGCGCGCGCCGTCGACCTGCCGTACCTGCAGCAGATCGCCGGTGCGGCCGACCACCTCGGCTACGAAGGCGTGCTGATTCCCACCGGCCGCTCCTGCGAAGACCCGTGGGTGATCGCGTCCAGCCTCATCGGCGCGACGAAGAAGCTCAAGTTTCTGGTGGCGGTGCGCCCGGGCCTGCACCAGCCCAGCCTGGCCGCGCGCATGGCCGCGACCTTCGACCGGCTCTCGGGCGGGCGCCTGCTCGTGAACCTCGTCACCGGCGGCGACCAGGCCGAGCTGGAAGGCGACGGCGTGTACCTCGACCATGCGGCGCGCTACGAGCAATCGGCCGAGTTCATCCGCATCTGGCGCGAGATCATCGCGCGCAGCCACGAGACGACCGGCACCTACGACTACGAAGGCAAGCACCTGAGCGTGAAGGGGGCGCGGCTGCTGTTCCCTCCGGTACAGAAGCCGTACCCGCCCGTGTGGTTCGGCGGCTCTTCTGCGGCGGCGCATGACCTCGCGGCCGAGCAGGTCGATGCCTACCTGACCTGGGGCGAGCCGCCCGCGGAGGTGTCGAAAAAGATCGCCGACGTGCGCGCCCGCGCCGAACGCCAGGGCCGCAGCGTGCAGTTCGGCATCCGCCTGCATGTGATCGTGCGCGAGACCGAAGACGCGGCCTGGAAAGCCGCCGAAGAACTCATCAGCCGTGTCGACGACGAGACCGTCGCACGCGCCCAGGCCGCCTTTGCGCGCATGGACTCCGAAGGCCAGCGCCGCATGGCCGCGTTGCACGCCGGCGGCGCCAAGCGCGGGCGCGCCGACCTGGAGATCGCGCCCAACCTCTGGGCCGGCGTGGGCCTGGTGCGCGGTGGCGCGGGCACGGCGCTGGTCGGCGACGCCAAGACCGTGGCGGCGCGCATCGAGGAGTACGCGGCGCTGGGCATCGACAAGTTCATCTTCTCGGGCTACCCGCACCTCGAAGAGGCCTACCGCTTCGCCGAGCTGGTGTTCCCGCTGCTCTCGCGCAAGGCGAAGACGCAACTCGCGGGCGGCTCGCTGAGCGGCCCCTTCGGCGAGGTCGTCGCCAACCTCGACGCGCCCTCGCGCCTCGTCTCCCAAAGCTGAGGACACGCATGACCGAACAAGTACAGGAATTGCCGGCGGTGGCGCCGGCATCGAACGCCGCAGGGGACGCAAGCAGCGCGCTGCGAGGCTTCGCCCTCAACGTGGCGAAGCGGCTCATTCCGTGGCTGGTGCCGGTGGGGCTGATCATCGTCTGGCAGATCGCCTCGTCGCTGGGCTGGCTTTCGACGCGCGTGCTGCCGGCGCCGCTCGATGTGGTCAAGGCCGCATGGACGCTCACCGTGTCCGGTGAGCTCTGGACGCACGTGAAGGTCAGCGCGGGCCGCGCGCTCGCGGGGCTGGCCATCGGCGGCGGCGCGGGGCTGGCGCTGGGCCTGCTCACGGGCTCGGTGAAGTTCTTCGAGACGCTGCTCGACTCCACCATCCAGATGGTGCGCAACATCCCGGCGCTGGCGCTCATTCCGCTGGTGATCCTGTGGTTCGGCATCGACGAATCGGCCAAGCTGTTTTTGATCTCGGTGTCGGTGTTCTTCCCGATCTACCTGAACACCTTCCACGGCATCCGCAACGTCGATCCGCAGCTCATCGAGATGGGCCGCACCTACGGCCTGTCGCGCTGGCAGCTGTACCGCGAGGTGATCCTGCCGGGCGCGCTGTCGTCGATCCTCGTGGGCCTGCGTTTCTCGCTGGGCCTGATGTGGGTGATCCTCATCGTGGCCGAGACCATCTCGGCGCAGGCCGGCATCGGCTACCTCACGATGAACGCCCGCGAGTTCCTGCAGACCGACATCGTGCTCGTGGGCATCCTGCTGTACGCGCTGCTCGGCAAGCTGGCCGACCTGTTTGCGCGCGGCCTGGAGCAATGGTGGCTGCGCTGGCACCCCGGCTACCAGAAGAAGCCGGCGAAGTGAGGGCAGGGCATATGAACCACCTCATCAATCGCCGTACCGCCATTGCGACGCTGGGTGCGCTCAGCGCAGGTGCCGTGCTGGCACAGCAACAACGGCCCGCCACGGTGCGCTTCGGCTACCAGAAGTCGTCCACGCTGATCGCGCTCTTGAAGGTGCAGGGCACGCTCGAGAAGCAGCTCGCGCCGCTCAACGTTTCGCTGAGCTGGCACGAGTTCACCAGCGGCCTGCCGCTGCTCGAGGCGCTGAACCTCGACAACCTGGACATCAGCGCCGACGTGGCCGACACCGTGCCTGTGTTCGCACAAGCGGCCGGCGCCGACCTGACCTTTCTGGCGCAGGAAGCACCATCGCCAGCCGCGCAGGCCATCGTCGTGCGCGACGAGTCGCCGCTCAAGACCGTGGCCGATCTCAAGGGAAAGAAGGTCGGTTTCGCGAAAGCGGCCGGCGCGCATTACCTGCTGATCGCCGCGCTCGAGAAGGCCGGCCTGTCGTTCAAGGACATCGAGCCCGCCTACCTCACGCCGGCCGACGGCCGCGCCGCCTTCGAGAAGGGCGCCATCGACGCCTGGGTGGTGTGGGACCCGTTCCTGGCCGCTGCCCAGCGCCAGTCGAAGGTGCGCATCCTGGCCGATGGCGCGGGCATCGCGTCGTACCAGCGCTATTACCTGGCGAGCACCAAGTTCGCGAAGGCGCGCCCCGACGTGCTGCGCGTGGTCTACGCCGAGCTGGAGAAGACCGGCAAGTGGGTCAAGCAGCACCCGAAGGAGGCCGCGGCCCTGCTCGCACCCGTGTGGGGGCTCGACGCCCCGACCATCGAGCAGGCCAACAGCCGCCGCAGCTACGCGGTGCGGCCGGTGGTGGCCGGCGGGCTGGCCGAACAGCAGCGCATCGCCGATGCCTTCTTCGCCGAGAAGCTGCTGCCCAGAAAAATCGATGCGCTGAAGGTGGCGCTGTTCAACCCCGGGGCCTGAACTCATGAGTGCCGTTCTCAAAGACATCCAACCCCAAGCCATTGCCGGCGGCGTGCGCCTCGAAGCGCGCGGCCTGCACAAGCGCTATGGCGCGCGCGAGGTGCTGCGCAACACGCAACTGACCATCGAGCCGGGCCAGTTCATCGCCATCGTGGGGCGCAGCGGCTGCGGCAAGAGCACGCTGCTGCGGCTCATCGCGGGCCTCGAAGAAGCCACGTCCGGTGGCCTCTACACCGACGGCAAGGCCGTGAGCGGCCTGCACGACGACACGCGCATCATGTTCCAGGAGGCGCGCCTGTTGCCCTGGCGCCGCGTGCTCGACAACGTGACGCTGGGCCTGCCCAACGATGCTAAGGCGCGCGGCAAGGAAGTGCTGGCGCAGGTCGGCCTGGCCGACCGCGAGAACGAATGGCCGGCGCGCCTGTCGGGTGGTCAGCGCCAGCGCGTGGCCCTGGCGCGCGCGCTGGTGCACCACCCGCGCCTGCTGCTGCTCGACGAGCCGCTGGGCGCGCTCGACGCGCTCACGCGCATCGAGATGCACCGCCTCATCGAGAACCTGTGGCAGCGCCACCGCTTCACCGCGCTGCTGGTGACGCACGACGTGCAGGAAGCCGTGGCGCTGGCCGACCGCGTGATCCTCATCGAGGACGGCCGCATCGCGCTCGACGAGAACATCGCGCTGGCGCGTCCGCGCTCGCAGGGCGACCCGGCCTTTGCCGCGATCGAAAAACGAATCCTCGACCGGGTGCTGCAGAAGTCCGAAGAGACCGATGTGGAAAGCACCGATGCCAGCTGGCTCACGCCTCAAGCTCATGCCTTGCGCTGGGCGATCTGAGTCGTTTCATCCATTCCCCCTTTGAAAGGCAGTCGCATGTCGCAGAACTGGAAATTCGAAACCCTGTCGGTCCACGCCGGCTACTCGCCCGAACCGACCACCCGCGCGGTCGCGCCGCCGATCTACCAGACCGTGGCCTACGCCTTCGACAGCGCGCAGCACGGCGCGGACCTGTTCGACCTGAAGGTGCCGGGCAACATCTACACGCGCATCAACAACCCGACGCAGGACGTACTGGAGCAGCGCGTGGCAGCGCTCGAAGGCGGCATCGCGGCGCTGGCGCTGGCCTCGGGCCAGGCGGCCGTGACCTACGCGATCCAGACCATCGCCGAAGCCGGTGACAACATCATCAGCAGCACGGCGCTGTACGGTGGCACCTACAACCTGTTCGCCCACACGCTGCCGCAGTTCGGCATCACAACGCGCTTCGCGGACCACCGCGACCCGAGCAGCTTCGAGAAGCTGTTCGACGAGCGCACCAAGGCGGTGTTCGTCGAATCGCTGGGCAATCCGGCGGGCAACGTGACCGACATCGCGGCCATCGCCGAAATCGCGCACCGCCACGGCGTGCCGCTCATCGTCGACAACACCGTGCCCTCGCCGTACCTGAGCCGGCCCATCGAGCACGGCGCCGACATCGTGGTGCACTCGCTCACCAAGTACCTGGGCGGCCACGGCACCAGCATCGGTGGCGCCATCGTCGACTCGGGCAAGTTCCCGTGGGCCGAGCACAAGGAGCGCTTCAAGCGCCTGAACGAACCCGACGTGAGCTACCACGGCGTGGTCTACACCGAGGCGCTGGGCCCGGCCGCCTACATCGGCCGTGCGCGCGTGGTGCCGCTGCGCAACACGGGTGCGGCCATCTCGCCGTTCAACGCCTTCCTGATCCTGCAGGGCATCGAGACGCTGGCGTTGCGCATGGACCGCATCAGCAGCAATGCGCTGGCGGTGGCGCAGCACCTGAAGCAGAGCAAGGCCGTCAACTGGGTGAACTACGCGGCGCTCGAAGACCATGCCGACTACCCGTTGGCGAAGAAGTACTTCGGCGGCAAGTCCAGCGGCGTGCTGACCTTCGGCATCGGCGCCGGCCGCGAGGGCGGGGCGAAGTTCCTCGATGCGCTGAAGCTCTTCACGCGCCTGGTGAACATCGGCGACGTGCGCTCGCTGGCCACGCACCCCGCGTCGACCACGCACCGCCAGCTGTCGCCCGAAGAACTGGCCCGCGCTGGTGTCACGGAAGACACCGTGCGCCTGTCGGTGGGCATCGAGCACATCGACGACCTGATCGCCGACCTCGACCAGGCGCTGGCCGCCGCATCGAACTGAGACACCGTTCCAAGCCATGACCACACTGCAAGCCATTCCCGACGCCGCGCTGGACCAGCTGTTCCGCAAGGCGCGCACCGTGCACGCCTTCAAGCCGGTGCCCGTGACCGACGCGCTGATCCACCAGCTCTACGACCTCGTGAAGTGGGGCCCGACCGCCTACAACGCCCAGCCTGCGCGCTACGTGTTCGTGCGCAGCGAAGAGGCCAAGGCCAAACTGAAGCCGGCCGTGTCGTCGGGCAACACCGCGCAGACGCTGCAGGCTGGCGTGACGGTGATCGTGGCGCACGACACGCGCTTCTACGAGCACCTGCCCACGCAGTTCCCGGCCTACGACGCCAAGCCCTTCTTCGAGAAGAGCGCCGACGCCGCGCAGGCCACGGCCTTTCGCAACAGCAGCCTGCAGGGCGCCTACCTGATCCTGGCGGCGCGCGCGCTCGGGCTCGACGCGGGGCCGCAGTCGGGCTTCAACGCCGACCTGGTCGACAAGGCCTTCTTCCCCGACGGCCGCTATCGCGCGAACTTCCTCGTCAACCTCGGCGTGGCCGACCACGCCGGCACTTTCGAACGCGGGCCCCGGCTGGCGTTCGACGACGTGGCCGAGATCGTCTGACCGCCGGCCGTTTTCACTCACAACCCCTGTCAACCCTGAAAGAGAAATCACCATGTCCATCCAAGCCATCAACGTCCGCAACCAGTTCAAAGGCAAGGTCCGCGAAATCATCCGCGGCGACGTCGTCTCCGAAGTCGATGTCGAAACCGCCTGGGGCATCGTCACCTCCGTCATCACCACGCGCTCGGTCGACGAGCTGCAGCTGAAGGTGGGTTCCGACGTGGTCGCACTCGTGAAGTCGACCGAAGTTTCGATCGCCAAGCTCTGACGGACCCTCGGGCTTTGCGATTCCCCGGTGCTGTCTTTGGTGCCGGGGTTTTTCGTTTGAGGTCGCTGGTTCGGGGCGTGTGCCCAGGCCACCGGGTACTTCCCTCCGCGAATGTCCCCCGGGCTTCGCCCTCCTCCTTGATTTCGCTGCGGGAAGCACCCAGTGCCCTGAGCACGAGGGCACGCTCTGCGTTTGCAGCCGATCAACGACTGCTGTGAACCCGCTCACGTCGCTGGGGTGCCTTGCGCAGCGAAATCAAGGAGGAGCCCGAAGGGCGGGGGACATTCGCGGAGCAAGGTACCCCGTCGGCGGGAGCGCGCCCTGAAGCAGCACCCCATAGATCACAAGGTTGTTAAGAATCGACTTTTGAGTCGTTTGACCTTGGCCTTCGCACTCCTACAGTGGTGGTTATCGCCATCAAGGAAGATGGAATGACCAACGTACAACAGGAGCCGAACCGCATGTCCGTGGAAGTTGAAGATGTCATCGCCTTGCCGCCCGCCCTCGAACAGGCGCGCGCGCAAGCCATCGAAAAGAACTGGCCCTACGCCGGCGGCGTGACGCCCCCGGTGGCCTGGCAGCTGGTGCAGGGCGGCCAGGCCCTGCTCGTGGACGTGCGCTCCGGCGAAGAACGCAAGTTCGTCGGCCACGTGCCCGACAGCCTGCACGTGGCCTGGGCCACGGGCACCGCGCTCACCCGCAACCCGCGCTTCGTGCGCGAGCTCGAAGCCAAGGTGGCGAAGGACGGCGGCAAGGAGGCCGTGGTGCTGCTGCTGTGCCGCAGCGGCAAGCGCTCCGCACTGGCGGCCGAGGCTGCTGCCAAGGCCGGCTTCACGCAGGTGTTCAACGTGCTCGAAGGCTTCGAGGGAGAGATCGATGCGCGGCAGCACCGGGGCGGGTCCGACGGCTGGCGCTTCCATGGCCTGCCTTGGGTGCAGGACTGAACCCACACCGATAGAAACACACGGGAGGAAAACACACATGGCTCAATTCGAAGTGAGTGACATCGTGCGCGCGCTGCACGAGGTGCGCGACGAGTGGCGCGATTCGCAGCGCCGTTCGCGCGAGCCCGGTGCGCGCGAGTTTCCGTCGCGCGATGCGCTGGCGCAGATCGTCGAATCGCTCAAGGGCGCGCTCTTTCCGATGCGGCTGGGCCCGCCGGACCTGCGCCACGAGAGCGAGGATTTCTACGTGGGCCACACGCTCGACGCCGCCTTGCAGGCGCTGCTGGTGCAGGCGCGGCTCGAACTGAACTTCAACGCACGGCTGGCGCCGCGCCCCGCAAGCGAGATCGACGCTGCAGCCACCGAAGCGGTGCGCCAGTTCGCGAACGCGCTGCCGGGCCTGCGCCGGCTGCTCGACAGCGACGTGCTCGCGGCCTACCAGGGCGACCCCGCGGCGCGCAGCGTCGACGAGGTGCTGCTGTGCTATCCGGGCGTGCTCGCGATGATCCATCACCGCCTCGCGCACCGGCTCTACGAGCTCGGCCTGCCGCTGCTCGCGCGCATCGTCGCCGAGCTGGCGCATGCGCAGACCGGCATCGACATCCACCCGGGCGCGACGATCGATGCGGGCTTCTTCATGGACCACGGCACCGGCGTCGTGATCGGCGAGACGGCCGTCATCGGCAAGCGTGTGCGGCTGTACCAGGCCGTCACGCTCGGCGCCAAGCGCTTCCCCACCGACGCTGAAGGCAACCTGCAGAAGGGCCTGCCGCGCCACCCGGTGGTGGAGGACGACGTGGTCATCTATGCCGGCGCCACCATCCTGGGCCGCGTGACGCTCGGCAAGGGCGCGGTCATCGGCGGCAACGTGTGGATCACCGACGACGTGAAGCCCGGTGCCAGCGTCACGCAGGCCAGCCTGCAGAACAACAGCGCACCGAAGGCGGGCAGCGTATGAAGGCCTTTGTCGAAGACTTCGGCGTCACCGTGCGCCAGCTGCGCGAAGGGCAGGGCTGGTCGCAGGAAGAGCTGGCCGAGCGTTCCGATCTGAACCGCTCGTACGTGGGCGAGATCGAGCGCGGGCGCGTGATCCCGTCGATCGTCACGGCGCAGAAGCTGGCCACCGCGCTGGGCATCAACATCGTCAACCTGCTCGCGCGTTGCGAGCAACTGGAGCAGTCGCGCCTTGCACGGCGGATCAACTTGGCGGCTATAGCCTGTTGAGGGGAAACCCGTGGTCGCCAGACACTGGCGATCACTTTTTCCTCAACCCACGGAGCCTTGATCCATGAGTGCAACAGTCGGTGGTACCACCGCCCTTGGCGACAACGCCGCCCGCCAGCTAGCCAACGCCACCAAGACCGTTCCCCAACTCGAGACCATCAGCCCGCGCTGGCTGACGCACCTGCTGCAGTGGGTGCCGGTGGAAGCGGGCATCTACCGCGTCAACAAGGTCAAGAACCCCGAGTCGATCAAGGTCACCTGCACCTCGCGCGAAGAAGAGAACCAGCTGCCGCGCACCTTCGTCGACTACGAAGAGAACCCGCGCGAGCACTACCTGAATGCCGTGAGCACCGTGCTCGACGTGCACACCCGCATCTCCGACCTGTACAGCAGCCCGCACGACCAGATCAAGGAGCAGCTGCGCCTGACGATCGAGACGATTAAGGAGAACCAGGAGAGCGAGCTCATCAACAACCCCGACTACGGCCTGCTGGCGCAGGTGAGCGAAGAGCAGCGCATCTTCCCGCTGACCGGCGCGCCCACGCCCGACGACCTGGACGAGCTGCTGACCAAGGTGTGGAAGGAGCCCGCGTTCTTCCTCACGCACCCGCTGGCCATTGCCGCGTTCGGGCGTGAAGCCACGCGCCGCGGCACGCCGCCGCCCACGGTGAGCCTGTTCGGTTCGCAGTTCATCACCTGGCGCGGCATTCCGCTGATTCCGTCGAACAAGGTGCCGGTGGCCGACGGAAAGAGCAAGATCCTGCTGCTGCGCGTGGGGGACAAGCGCCAGGGCGTGGTGGGGCTGTTCCAGCCGGGCCTGTCGGGCGAGCAGAGCCCGGGCCTGTCGGTGCGCTTCATGGGCATCAACAACCACGCGATCGCGTCGTACCTGATCTCGCTGTACTGCTCGCTCGCGGTGCTGACCACCGACGCGCTGGCCGTGCTCGACGACGTCGAGATCGGCAAGTACCACGACTATCCCGACACCTACAAGTAAGCCGCGGTGAGCAGCACACCCACGTTCCCGGGCGAGGCGCCGTTCGATCCGGCCGTTCTCGCGCGCATGGCCAGCGCCATGTTCTCCGCGCCGCCGGGCGCGCAGTTTCCTGCCAACATCGCGCCGCCGGGCTCGCCGCTGGTGAGCCCCGCCGGCTTCGGGCCGAGCGTGCCGGGCACGCCGATCCCGCAGGGGCAGATTCCGGGCGCCAATGTGCTGCCCGCATCGCCCACGCAGCTGCCGTCGCTCGCGAACCGCGCGCCGGCGCTGCTGCCGCATGCGGTGGCGGGCAACGGCGTGCCGGACAACGTGCTGTCGGTGGCGCCGGCTTTCGAGCCGCGTTCGGGCGGTGTGGTGCAGGGCGTGCCGCAGCAAGTCGGAGCCCCCGTGGCGCCGCAGGCCGCGGCCTCGCCGTTCTACTTCCTGAGCGAGAGCCATGGCCATCCGTTGGCCGGAGCGGCCTCCGCCATTTCACCCCCCGGGCAGGTCTTGCCCCCTCTCCCGCGTGCGGGAGAGGGCTGGGGTGAGGGCAGGGGCGTTCAATCATTTGCTGGCGTTCCATCGCCGCAGCCCCTCTCCCCAGAGGGGCGAGGGGGCCAATCCCCGGTGCAGGGGAGTGAGAAGCCGCAGTTCTACTTCGTCGATGCCGTGCGCCTGCCCAGTGGCTTCGTCACGCCAGCCAAGCCCGATCCGCGCGGCCCCGATGCAGTGCCGCTGGCCGGCAGCGGCCAGCATCCGCCATTCGACGTGCATGCCGTGCGCCGCGACTTCCCGATCCTGCAGGAGCGCGTGAACGGCAAGCAGCTCGTGTGGTTCGACAACGCGGCGACCACGCACAAGCCGCAGTCGGTCATCGACCGCATCGCGTACTTCTACGAACACGAGAACTCGAACATCCATCGTGCGGCGCATGAACTCGCCGCGCGTGCCACCGATGCCTACGAAGGCGCGCGGGAGCGTGTTCGCAAGTTCATCAACGCACCCGAAGTCGACGAAGTGATCTTCGTGCGCGGCACCACCGAGGCCATCAACCTCGTGGCCAAGAGTTGGGGCGGCCAGCACGTGGGTGAGGGCGACGAGATCATTGTGTCGAACCTGGAGCACCACGCCAACATCGTGCCGTGGCAGCAGCTCGCCGCCGCCAAGGGCGCGAAGCTGCGTGTGATTCCGGTGGACGACTCGGGCCAGGTGCTGCTCGACGAATACCGCAAGCTGCTCAACGACCGCACGAAGATCGTCGCCGTCACGCAGGTCTCGAACGCACTGGGCACCGTGGTGCCGGTGAAGGAGATCGTCGAGCTGGCGCACCGCGCGGGCGCCAAGGCGCTGGTCGATGGCGCTCAGTCGGTCTCGCACATGCGCGTGGACGTGCAGGGCCTCGGTGCCGACTTCTTCGTGTTCTCCGGCCACAAGGTGTTCGGCCCGACCGGCATCGGCGTGGTGTGGGGCAAGCGCGAGGTGCTCGAAGACATGCCCCCGTGGCAGGGCGGCGGCAACATGATTGCCGACGTGACCTTCGAGAAGACCGTGTTCCAGCCGATCCCGAACAAGTTCGAGGCCGGCACCGGCAACATCGCCGATGCCGTGGGCCTGGGCGCGGCCATCGACTACGTGAACAAGGTCGGCATCGAGAACATCGCGCGTTACGAGCACGACCTGCTGGTGTACGGCATGGCGCAACTGAGCGCGATTCCCGGCGTGCGGCTGATCGGCACGGCGGCCGACAAGGCGAGCGTGATGTCCTTCGTGCTCGACGGCTACACCACCGAGGAGGTGGGCCACGCGCTCAACGATGAAGGCATCGCGGTGCGCACGGGGCACCACTGCGCGCAGCCGATCCTGCGGCGCTTCGGCGTCGAGACCACGGTGCGGCCGTCGCTGGCGTTCTACAACACCTTCGACGAGGTCGACCGGCTGGTGACGGTGGTGCGGCGGCTCGCCGGCCAGCGGCGCACGCGCTGAGCCGGCTCAGGGCTTCGATGCCAGGTGCTGCCTGAAGAAGGCGAGCACCTTGGCATTGAAGTCGGCGTGGAAGGCGACGCGGTCGAAGCCGCCCGCATCGCTGCAGATCTCCGGCAAGGCCTTGGCCATGGCCGGCGCGCAGGGCGCCAGGAAGGCGAAGTGCGCGGTGTTCGCGGGCACGTACCAGTCCGGCGCGGAAGGCAGGTTGCGGCGAATCGCTTCGACGTCATCCAGCGCCACCCCGTCGCCGCCACGCGCGGAGGCCCAGAGCTGGACGGGCACCGTGACCTGCTTCAGCCCCTCGGCATCGAAGAAACTCAACGGGTCGACGATCACCGCCGCCTTGATGCGCGCATCGCGCACCGGCGGCGCGGGCAGTTCCTGGCGCTGGATCTGGCCGCAGAACGGAATCTTCGACGCCGGCGTGCAAAAGCGCAGGCCCAGCTTGAAGTCGGGCACCGCGCCCGTTGCCACGAGGCCGGTGTAGCCGCCGCGGGAGAAACCGAAGAAGCCGACCTGATCGGCGGCGAGCTTCGTGTGGCCGGGCCACGTCTTGAGCATGTGATCCGCCAGCCGCCGCATGTCGACGGGCCGCGCGGTAAATGTCGAGAGATGGCCCCGGCGTTCCATGTCCTGGAAGTTGTCGTTCGGATGGTTGATGGCGGCGACCACGAAACCCGCGTCGGCCAGCGCCGCCGCCGTGTCGTGGTGCCCGAGGAACGAGCCGCCCGAGCCGTGCGACATCAGCACCAGCGGCAGGCCCGTGCCGGCGACGGGGCAGTCCTTGGCGGCCGAAATGGCGATCAGGCCGAACGCGATCTCGCCGGGCGCGGCCTCGCAAGGCGTCCACACCGCGCCGCGCAAGGCCGGCCCGTCCTTGTCGGCCGGCACCTCGATGAAGCTGAATCCCGCGGCATGGCTCCATGCGGCAGACACACAGAGGGCGGCGAGCAGGGCAAGGCGATGCAGAGTCATGGCGCGCAAGGGGTAGGGGGCTGAACGGGCCGCCAGTGTGCCGCCTCCGGCCCCGCGCCGCCAGCCCGTTTTGCGTCGTGCGATGCGGGCGCGCTATGCTCTGTCGCTGTCCATCACGCTGCTTGTCTTCGCATGTCCCAGCCTCAGGTTTCTTCTTCCGGTGCCCCTTCTTCTGTCAGCGATTCCTGCGATGTGTTCGTGATCGGCGGCGGCCCCGCGGGTTCGACCGTCGCGGCGCTGCTGGCGCAGCAGGGCCGCAAGGTGGTGCTGGTCGAGAAAGAGCACCACCCGCGTTTTCACATCGGCGAATCGCTGCTGCCCGCGAACGTCGAGCTGTTCGACAAGCTCGGCGTGCGCGACCAAGTCGAGAAGATCGGCATGCCGAAGTTCGGCATCGAGTTCGTCTCGCCCGAGCATGAACACCGCAGCTACGTGGAGTTCGCCGAAGGCTGGGACAAGTCGCTCGACTCCGCCTGGCAGGTGCGCCGCTCCGAGCTCGACGAGCTC
Organism: Variovorax sp. GW821-FHT09D07; assembly: GCF_059416345.1. NCBI lineage: Bacteria > Pseudomonadati > Pseudomonadota > Betaproteobacteria > Burkholderiales > Comamonadaceae > Variovorax > Variovorax sp. GW821-FHT09D07. Next base: position 370,321 of record NZ_JBWKOY010000001.1, on the reverse strand, counting down.
TTGTTCCGCAACGCCGCCACGCGCGGTGCCCAGACCTTCGAAGGCTGCAAGGTGCGCGACGTGGCCTTCGACGCCGACGGCGCCACCGTGCAGGCCGTGATGGACGATGGCGCCAAGCGCAGCTGGCGCGCGCGCTTCGTGATCGACGCCACGGGCCGCGACACGCTGCTGGCCAACAAATTCCGCTGCAAGCAGAAGAACCCCGACCACAACAGCACCGCGCTGTTCGGCCACTTCACGAACGCCGAGCGGCTCGAAGGCAAGAAGGAAGGCAACATCAGCATCTGCTGGTTTCCGCACGGCTGGTTCTGGTTCATTCCGCTGGCCGACGGTACGACCAGCGTGGGCGCGGTGTGCTGGCCCTACTACCTGAAGACGCGCGAAAAATCGCTGAAGGAATTCTTCTACGACACCATCGCGCTGTGCCCCGTGCTGGCCGACCGCTTGAAGAACGCCACCCTGGTCGACGACGCCGTGCACGCCACGGGCAACTTCTCGTACTCGAGCACGCACGCCACCGGCGACAACTACCTGCTGCTGGGCGACGCCTTCACCTTCATCGACCCGATGTTCTCCTCGGGCGTGTACCTGGCGATGCACAGCGCCTTCGACGGCGCCGAGCTGGTGGCCACCGCGCTCGACCAGCCCGCCGAACTGGCCCGCGCCCGCGAAGGCTTCGAGGCCATGATGCGCAAGGGCCCGCGCGAGTACTCGTGGTTCATCTACCGCGTGACCAACCCGACCATCCGCGACATGTTCATGTACCCCGGCAATCCGTTCCGGGTGAAGGAGGCGCTGATGTCGCTGCTGGCCGGCGACATCTACAAGGGCACGCCGATGTGGGGCGCGCTGCGCATGTTCAAGGTGCTGTACTACGGCATCTCCCTGGCCAACTTCCGACGCACCATGGCGGGGTGGAAGCAGCACCGCTTCAACATCCGCGACATGGGGGCGTTGAAGGGGGAGACGATCCAGAAGGCGGATTGAGGCTAGGCGCCCGGCAGGTCGGCGATGAGCCGCCGGTTCTGCCGCGCGAGCGTGCGGAAGGCCGCCGAGAGGCGGTCGTCGGCGGCCACGGTGTCCCAGTACACACCGGCCAGTTGCCGGGCGTGCGGCCATTCCTGCAGGGTGTCCACGGTCGGCGCCAGTCCGGTGGCCGCCAGGTCGCGCGCTGGCAGTTCGCCGTTGGTCGGCGCATACAGCGTGGGCAGCACGTCGTAGGCGGGCGCCAGACGCCACGCGTTCCCTTCGATGAGCAGCGAGATGTTGCCGTAGTGTCGGTCGGTGTTACCGATGAGGCGGCCGAAGGCTTCGAGAAAGCGCAGGCGCTGCGCATCGTCGGCACGCAGCAGGCCGCGCGAGGCCATCCGGTTGGCCGTGGCGGCCCAGTTGTCGATCTTGCCGATGTGCTGCGCGTCATACGCCATCAGCGACACCATGCCGATGCGGCCCTGGGCCGAGCGGTCGAAGCGTTCGACCTCCAGGAACACGCGCCCGCCTTCGATGAAGATGCGCGTGGTGGCCGCCGCGACGCCCGCTTGCGCCAGGGTGCTCAGCGCCAGGTGCTCGCTGGCGAGGAGGTCGCGCGAGCGCCGGTCCAGGGCCGACGTGCCTGCGAGCGAGAACTTGACGATGACCTGCCGGCCATCGCGCACCGTGCAGAACTTCGGCTGTTCGCCGCCGGCCGAAGAGCCGGGCAGGGTGCCCTGCATCGCGCGCTCCGCCATGGCGGGGTAGTCGCTCACGGAGACTGAGCGAGCGGCGCGCGCGCCCAACGCATGAAAGCGCTGGAAGGATTCGGCGCCCACCACGAGGTTGCCGGGCAGGTCTTCGCCGCACAGCGCGAGCGCCAGCAGCACGTCGTCGTCGTTCCAGTGCTCGGGGTTGGGCGGTAGCCCGAGTTCGGGATGCCCCTGCGCGAAGGCGCGGCCGATGAAGCCCTGGGGGCGCATGTCGGCCAGGAACCATGGCAGGCCGTCATGCAGCGCGCTGCGGCCTTGCTGCTCGTCCATCCAGCAACGCCCGCCCTGCAGCGGCACGATGCGTCCGAACGGCGAGGCCTGGCCGGCGGCATCGATCTCGACGACCGGCACCTCGCTGCCCACACGCTCGACGTGCCGGGGTGCCACGTACATCTGCGAGCGCGCAGCGCCCACCTTCAGGATCTGCGCGCTGCGAACGAGCGGTGCCAGCGTGCGCGAGGCGGTCGCCTGGCTGATGCCCAGCCGCGCCTGCAGCTCGGCGCTCGTGGCGGCGCCTTGCGAACGGATGAAGGCGAGGGCCGCGGCGCTCAGGGACGGCGGAGTGGACGGTGGCATTGCATATCTATGTGAATAGATAAATTATCCCACTCGCCATTGAGGAATCAAGGAGAAATGAATTCCTATTTGAATAGATACTTTCAGGAGTTCAATGCCGCATGCCGGGCCCGCAGCGTGGCCACCGCATGCGTCACCCCCAACTGCGGGCTGCTGAGCACATCGACTTCAAGGTCCGCCAGCAACCCCGTCACCGGCGCCATCGATGCCTGCGCCAGCACGATCACGTCGGTGCCGTCGGCCGCGGCGCGGATCGATTCGGCCAGCGTGGCCACGTAGCGCGCGATATCGCCGGACTGGAAATGCACCCAGGCATCCTCGACCAGCAGCGTGCTGGCGCGGATGCCGACGCCGGCTTGCCGCGCGGCTGAAAGCACGAGCGACAGGGTCGGGTCGATGGTGCTCTCGACGGCGCCGACGATCAGCACGCGCGGGCCGTTGCGCACGGCGCGGTCGGCCATGGCGCGGTCGATGCGCAGGGCGGCGAAGGCGCCGCCGGTGGCGGTTTTCTCGGCGATGCCGCCGATGGTCGAGCAGGTGCACACGACCACCGAGGCGCCGTCCGAGGCGGCGTCGCGCATGGCTTCGTGGACGCGCGCCACCAGGCCGGCGTGGTCGACGCCCAGGGTGCGCGCATCGGCGAGCAGCTCTTCCATCACCAGGTGCTGCACGCGCAGCTCGGGCGCGATCTCGCGGGCCAGGCTGCCGAAGGTCTGCACATGCACCTGCGCGGTATGGAGGAAGGCGAGCGTGTCGGCCATGGTGTTGCCGCCGTTCAATCGGCCTCGTGGGCGCGCCGGAACTCGTAGGCCTTCAGGTGCACGTAGGCCGTGCGCAGCACCGAAGGCGTGGCCGATGCGGCGCGTGGCGCGCGGGCCAGCAGGTCGCCCAGGATGTGGTCGGCCTCGACGCGCGCGCCGCGGGCCATGTCCTTGTACATGGAGGCGGTCATGGGCGAGCCGGCGGTCGTGACCACCGCGCGGCCGCGCGTGATGGCGCCGGGCCGCGGGGCAAAGCCGTTGTGGGCGGCGATGGCGCAGCACTCGTCGAAGATCGCAAGGGCCACGTCCTCACCGCCGGCCGCCACGATGTCGCCGATGGAGGCGTGCATGAGGCTCGTGAGGCCCGCGGCCGAGGCGATGAAGACCCACTTCTCCCACATGTCCTGCGCGATGGTCTCGCTCGCGGTGGCGGTGAAGTTCGCGCCGGCGAACTGGGCCGCGATGGCGTCGATGCGCGGCGAGCGGCCACCGGCCCGTTCGCCGTAGCTCAGGCTGTGCATGTCGTTCAGGTGCTGCACGCGGCCCTCGTCGTCGAGCGTGGCGGAGATCATGCACAGGCCGCCGAGCACGCGCGCCTCGCCGAAGCGCGCGACCAGCCGGTCGATGTGGCCCAGGCCGTTGAGCAGCGGGAGGATGACGGTGTCGGGCCCGACGGCGGGCGCGAACGAGTCCATGGTGGCGTCGAGGTCGTAGGCCTTGCAGCCGACCACGACCACGTCGTACGGGCCGCCGATCTGCTCGGCCAGCACATGCTTCGGCGTGGGCAGGTCGAGGTCGCCGAAGGGGCTGCGCACCACGAGCCCGGTCGTGGCCAGCTGGGCTGCGCGGCCGGGACGCAGTAGAAAGGTCACATCGCGGCCTGCCGCGAGCAGGCGTGCGCCGAAGTAACCACCGAGTGCTCCCGCACCCACCATCAGGAATCGCATCGCGCGCTGCCTCCGAAGAAACTGAAGATCGGAAGCGATGATGCCCCGGATCGCGCGCGGGCGCCTCAGGGGTGTTGCGAGGTCGCCAGCCGCTCGCGGCCAAAGGGCCGCAGGTCAAGGTTGTGCGCGCTCTCGCGGCCGAGCACGCGGTCGGCGATGGCGTCGCCCAGCCCGGCCGAGTGCTTGAAGCCGTGGCCCGAGCAGGCCGAGACGATCAGCACATTCGGCAGGCCGTCGAGCGCGTCGATCACGAAGCGGCGGTCGGGCGTGACGGTGTACATGCAGGCGCGGGCCTTGAGTGCGTGCCCCGCGATCTGCGGAAAGCGCCCGGCGACGCGGTCGCGGTACATGGCGGCGCTTTCTTCGGCGCTCACCTCGCGGTCGAGCGCGTCGGGCGTGGTGGCGTCGACGTACTGCTCGGTGGCGACCTTCAGCGCGGGTTGCGACGCGTCGGAGGCCGGAAAGCCGTACATGTAGTCTTCCTGCGCGTCGCCGAACATCCAGATGAAGATCGGGAAGCGCCCGGGTGCGAAGTCGGCTGCGGCGGCGGGGCCGGTGTCGAACCAGTGCATCACCTGGCGGTGCACCGAGAAGTGGGCCTGCCAGTCGGTGCGCGCCTGCCGGCCGAGGAATTCGGGCAGCCAGGCGCCGGCCGCGACCACCACCTGGTCGGCGGTGAAGCTCGCGGTTTCGGTGCGCACGCGCACGGTGTCGCCGTTGCCCACGGGCTCGACGCCCAGCACGCGCTCGCCGGTGCGGGTCTGTGCGCCGTCGGCGCGGGCCACGGCGAGCTGGGCGGCGATGGCGTCTTCGGGGCGCACGAAGCCGGCGTCGCGTTCGAGGTACCCGATCTCGTCGCCCTGCAGGTGGAACTGTGGGTAGCGCGCGCGGATGCCGGCCGCGTCGAGCACCTCGTGCGCGATGTCGAAGCGCTCGGCGCAGGCGATGGTGCGGCGCACGAAGTCGGACTTGCCGTGGTGCGCGGCCACGCGGTCGCGCGGCGCGAGGATGAGGCCGCCGGTGGTGGTCATCAGCGGGCGGCCGGTGCGCGCCTCGAGCGCGCGCCAGATGGCGTGCGAGCGGTGCACCAGCGGCACGTACTCGTCGCCTTCGCCGACGGCCAGCCGCGTGATGCGCGAATCGCCGTGCGAGGAGCCGCGGTCGTGCGGCGGCGCGAACTGGTCGATGCCGAGCACGCGCGCGCCGCGTTGCGAGAGCTGGTAGAGGGTGGCCGCGCCGAGGGCGCCCAGGCCGATGACGATCGCGTCGTAATGAGTAGGAGAACGGGTCACGGGGCGAGAGGTTTCGTCGTCACACAAGGTTCAGGTCGAGAAACGCATCCTTCACCGCGATGGGCTGGGGAATGAGCTTCAGCTGCGCGAACACGTCGGCCAGGCCCTGCTGTTCGCGGGCGATGGCGGGCGTGAGCGCCACCACGCCATAGTGCCGCCGTTCGGTCGCCAGCGCCAGCACCTTGGGCTCGACCTTCAGCTGCGGCGCGAGCGTGGCCACCACGTCGCCGGGGTGAGCCTGGGCCCAGTCGTTGGCCTTGCGCAGTTCGGCGAACACGGTGCGCAGCGTGTCGGCGTTGGCGCGCGCGAAGGCGGGTTGCGCGAAGTGGTAGGTGCGGTTGCCGCTCAGGCCGGTGCCGTCGAACAGCAGGCGCGACTCGGTCGCCACCTGCGCGCCGGCCAGGAACGGGTCCCACAGGCCGATGGCCGCGACGCTGCCCGACTGGTAGGCCGCCACGGTGTCGGAGGCCGTGACGATGTAGACCGGCTCGATGTCTTCGTAGCGCAGGCCGGCCGCTTCGAGTGCGCGGATCAGCACGTACTGCGTGTTGTAGCCGCGGCCGGTGACGACCTTCTTGCCCTTGAGGTCGCGCACGCTGCGGATCGGCGAGTCGCGCGGCACCAGGAAGCCGACGCCGCCGGGGTAGGGGCTTTCGGCCGCGAGGTAGGCCAGGCCCTTGCCGCTGGCCTGCTGGAACACGCCGATGCCGTCGGAGGCATGGCCGAAGTCGATGGCGCCGGCCGCCAGCGCTTCCGACAGCTGGCTGCCGCCGAGGAACTCGCGCCACTCGACGCTCACGCCGGCCGGTGCGAGCGCCTTCTCGAGCTGGCCCGTGCCCTTGAGGATGTTGAGCGTGTTGAACTTCTGGTAGCCGATGCGCAGCGTGCGTGCGCGCGTCTGGGCAAACAGCGGGGCCGAGGCGGCCACGGCGGCGGCGCCGACACCGGCGCGAAGCAGAAGGCGCCGGGAGACGGCGGGCGAGGAAGAGCGTGGGAAGTGCATGGGAAGAGCGGGGCCGCGTCGCGCGGCCGAAGAAGAAAAAAGCAGTCAGTCGAAAGGCAGAGGCTGGCCACTCTAGGGACCGACGCTGTCTCGCGCCACGAAGCTTTTGTCATTTGTTCATGCGCAACTCATCGCTGCATATGCAAGCGGAAATTGCTTCGTTGGCGCCGCACGCGGCGCTGCCTAGAGTCGCGCTCTCTTTTTCCACTTCCAGCGAAGCGCAGGCATGACCCGCAACACCCACTCTTTCACCGTTTCCAGCCTGGCCCTGGCAATCGGCGCTCTCACCACCCTGGGCAACATCGCCTGGGCCGACAAGCTCGACGACATCCGCAAGGCCGGCGTGCTGCGCGTGGCCGCGTTCGACGGCAACCCGCCCTTCGGCTACATCGACCCGGCCAGCAAGAAGCAGGTGGGCCACGACATCGACCTGGCCACCGAGTTCGCAAAGAGCCTGGGCGTGAAGATCGAGCTGGTGCCGACCAACCCGGCCAACCGCATCCCGCTGCTCACCTCGGGCAAGGCCGACGTGGTGTTCGCCAGCTTCACCATCACCGACGAGCGCGCCAAGGCGGTGGACTTCACCACGCCGTACTTCCTGGTCGGCCAGCAGTTCCTCGCGAAGAAGGGCGTGCTGAAGGAGGCCGCGCAGATCAAGGACATCCGCATCGGCACCGAGAAGGGCACGACGATGGAGTCGAACCTGCGCAAGAACTACCCCGACGCCAAGGTCGTGCTCTACGACGATTCGCCCTTTGCGCTGGCCGCGCTGCGCAACGGCAACGTGCAGGCCATCACCAACGACGGCGTGAAGCTCACGGCGCAGTGGAACGCGATTCCCGACAAGGAGAAGTACGAGATCCCGGCGATCACGGTGTCGAAGGAGTACCTCGGCGCGGCCGTGGCCAAGGGCGAGACGCGCCTGCTCGAGACGCTCAACGCCTGGCTGGTCGACAGCGAGAAGAACGGCCGCGCCGTGGCGATCTACGACACCTGGTTCGGCCCGAACAGCAAGGCGCCGCTGCCGCGCCTGCTGAAGATCGGCGACCAGCGCGTGGCCGCCAACTGATGGGGCACGCAACGACCGGATCGATGCGGCCTTGAGCGATTTCCTGCGCGAGCACCTGCTCGCGCCCCATTACCTGGGCTGGCTGCTCGACGGCTGGCTCGTGACCGTGGGCGCCTCGCTGCTGGTGGCGGCGGGCGCCACGCTGCTGGGCGTCGTCGTGGCGGCGGGGCGCTCGTCGAGCCGGCCCGCGTGGCTGCGCGCGAGCGGCGCGTACGTCTCGCTGTTTCGCAACACGCCGCTGCTGGTGCAGCTCTTCTTCTGGTACTTCGGCGCGCCCAGCCTGCTGCCCGAGGCGCTGCGCGAAGGGCTGCTGGCGGGGCGTTTCGTTTCCTTCGAACTTCTGTCGGCGCTGCTCGGGCTCACGCTGTATGCGGCCGCCTACGTGGGCGAGGACATCCGCTCGGGCATTCGCGGCGTGCCCGTGGGGCAGACGCTGGCGGCGCAGGCGCTGGGCTTCACGCGCGCGCAGGTGCTGGCACAGGTGGTGCTGCCGCAGGCGCTGCGCATCGCGTTGCCGCCGCTGCTGGGGCAGTACATGAACATCGTCAAGAACACCTCGCTCGCGATGGCCGTGGGGCTGGTCGAGCTGTCGTACGCCTCGCGCCAGGTCGAGGCCGAGACCTTCAAGACCTTCCAGGCCTTCGCCGTGGCGACGCTGCTCTACGTCGTGACCATCGGCGCGATCGAGCTGCTGGCGGCGTGGGCTGCGCGTCGGCAATCGGCGGTGCCGGGGAGGGCCGCTGCATGAGCGATGCATTGCACATGCTGTGGGACAGCCTGCCGTACTTGCTGTGGGGCGCCTTTCCGCAGGGCGAGCTGGGTGGCGCGGCGCTCACGGTGCTGCTCAGTGCCGGCTCGGGCATCGCGTCGGCGCTGCTGGGGCTGGCGTGGGGCATCGGGCTGGCCATGGCTCGGGGCCCGCTCAAGCGCGTGCTGACGCTGGGCTTGGCGTTCCTGCGCGCGATCCCGGTGCTGATGCTGATCTTCTGGACCTACTTCCTGCTGCCGTTCGCGCTGGGCGTGAGCGTGCCGGGCGTGCTGTCGGTGATGTGCGCGCTGTCGCTGGTGGGCGGCGCCTACCTGGCGCACGCGGTGCATGCGGGCATCCGCGGCATCGGGGCGGGGCAGTGGGCGGCGGGGCTGTCGCTCGGGCTCACGCGCTGGGGCACGCTGCGCCACGTCGTGCTGCCGCAGGCGCTGCGGATGATGCTGCCGTCGTTCGTCAACCAGTGGGTCACGCTGGTGAAGGACAGCTCGCTGGCCTACGTGGTGGGTGTGGGCGAGCTGTCGTTCGTGGCCTCGCAGGTGAATGCGCGCACCATGGTCTATCCGGCGGAGATCTTCGTGCTGGTGGGCGCGATCTACTGGCTGCTGTGCACCGGGCTGGACCGGCTGGCCCACGGCGTCGTGCGCCGCGCGCAGGCGGGTGCGCCGGTGGTCATGAACTTTTCTGGAAAAGGTCTTGAGCGCTTCGCATAATCGTCCCGGTCATTCCGACAGCCTTTTCCACTTCAAGGAGTTCCACCTCATGGCACAGACCCGGATCGCCGTCATCGTCGGCAGCCTGCGCAAGGATTCGTTCAACCACAAGCTGGCGCTGGCGCTGGCGCACCTCGCGCCGTCGGACTTCACGTTCGAGACCCTGCGCATTGACGACCTGCCGCTGTACAACCAGGACGACGACGGCAACCAGGCCGCGCAGGTGAAGCGCCTCAAGAGCGAAGTGGCCGCCGCGCAGGGCGTGCTGTTCGTCACGCCCGAATACAACCGCTCGATCCCCGGCGTGCTGAAGAACGCCATCGACCACGCCTCGCGCCCCTACGGCCAGAGCGTGTGGGCCGGCAAGCCGACCGGCGTGCTCGGCATCTCGGTGGGCGCCATCGGCACCGCGCTGGCGCAGCAGCACCTGCGCAACATCCTGGCGTATCTCGACGCGCCCACGATGGGCGGCCCCGAGGTGTTCCTGCAGGCCAAGGAAGGCCTGTTCGACGACAAGGGCCACATCGGCAACGAAGGCACGCAGAAATTCCTGCAGGGCTGGATGGACAAGTACGTGGCGTGGGTCAAGGCGCACTCGGCAGCCTGAAGGCAAGGCCATTGCCCATGAAAAAACCGCCCCTTGGGGCGGTTTTTTCGTTCCGGCGGCGAAAGACTCAGGCGGCTTGCGCGACGGTCTTCTGGTTCGCCGCTTCGGTCGTGGTCACGAGGATGTCGGCGCGGGCGGCGGCCAGCGCGGCGGCCTTGGGCGCGTCACCCATCGCGATGCCTTCGGCGCGCACGAAACGCACGTCGGTGATGCCGAAGAAGCCGAAGATCACCTTCAGGTAGCTCTCCTGGTGCTCGGCCGCCTGGCCGCCTTCGGAGGTCGAGTAGATGCCGCCGCGGCTCGACGCCACGATGATGGTCTTGCCGCCGGCCAAGCCGACGGGGCCCTTCTCGGTGTACTTGAAGGTGCGGCCGGCTTGCGCGAGGCGGTCGATCCAGGCCTTGAGCTGGGTCGGGATGGTGAAGTTGTACAGCGGGGCGCCGAGCACGACGACGTCGGCGGCCAGGAACTGGCTCACCAGCTTTTCCGACAGGGCGTTCTCGCGCAGTTGCGCTTCGGTCGGCTGGGCCTGCACGCCGGTCTTGATGCCCAGGGCGTCGGCGCTGAAGTGCGAGGGCGCGTCCACGGCGAGGTCGAGGTATTCGACCTGGGTGTCGGGGTGGGCGGCGCGCCAGGCGGCGACGGTTTCGGCGGTCAGCTGGCGCGAGGTGGAGCCGGCGGCCAGGATGCTGGAGTCGATGTGGAGCAGCTTCATGTCAGTCAATCACTTTCTGTGCAAGGTGTCGGCGCTGAGAAGTGGCCGGCGTTGGGAGAATTCTATTTTTGATGTGAGTGACTGACAAGTAGCCAAAATTTGATCAGATCGTTCTGTTTGCAGGACAATGAAGCCATGCAAGACCTCAACGACATGGTGTTCTTCGCCGAGGTGGCCGAACGGGGCGGCTTTGCCGCCGCCAGCCGGGCGCTGGGCATTCCCAAATCGCGCCTGTCGCGCCGCGTGGCCGAGCTCGAGGAGCGCCTGGGCGTGCAGCTGATGCAGCGCAGCACGCGGCGCCTGTCGCTCACGCCGGCCGGCGAGATCTACCTGCGGCACGCCTCGGCCATGCGCGACGCGGCCCAGGCGGCGGCCGAGGCGGTGGCGCAGGTGCAGACCGAGCCGAGCGGGCTGGTGCGGCTGACCTGCCCGGTCACCATCGCGCACAGCGGACTGGCGCAACTGATCCCGCTGTTCATGGAACGCTACCCCGCGGTGCGCGTCGACATCCGCGTCATCAACCGGCCGGTGGACCTGATCGAGGAGGGCATCGACATCGCGCTGCGCGTGCGCCCCACCATCGAGGACAGCACGGTGCTCGTGGCCAAGACCTTCGGCCACAGCCGAGGCGTGCTGGTCGCCAGCCCGGCGTTGATGGCGCAACACGGGCCGATCGACACGCCCGCCGACCTCGCGAAGCTGCCGACGGCGGCCATGTCGGTCAACGGGGAAGGGCGCGCCGAATGGCGGCTCGAAGGCCCGGAAGGCCGCAGCCACCTGCACGTGCACACGCCGCGCTACGTGGCCGACGACCTCGCCACGCTGCAATTCGGCGCGCTGGGCGGGGTCGGCGCGACGATGCTGCCCGACTACATGTGCAGCGCCGACGTCGAGACGGGCCGGCTGGCGCGGGTGCTGCCGGGCTGGGGGCCGTCGCCGGTGGTGGCGCACATGGTGTTTCCGGCGCGGCGGGCGCTGGTGCCGGCGGTGCGGCGGCTGATCGACTTCCTGTCGGAACACCTGCAAAGCGAGCAGATGCGGATGTTTTGAGGCAGATTGCTATCTAAAAGATAGCGTCATAGTGGGCCTTTGCAGGTTCTATATGCGAAAAACGTCATATCCAAACAAACAGATATTCGTTTGCCATTGAAGCAGCGGTTCGCACAATCCAGGGCTTCACCCCCTCCTTGGAGCGACCATGGCAACCCTGCGACTCGGCGACACCGCCCCCAATTTCACCCAGGACTCCAGCGAAGGCCCGATCGACTTCTATCAGTGGGCCGGCGATTCGTGGATCGTGTTCTTCTCGCACCCGGCCGATTTCACGCCCGTGTGCACCACCGAACTCGGCAAGACGGCGGCGCTGTCGGGCGAGTTCGCCAAGCGCGGCGTGAAGCCCATCGCGCTGAGCGTCGACCCGGCCACCAAGCACAAGGAGTGGATCGGCGACATCAACGAGACGCAGAACACCAACGTCAACTTCCCGATCATTGCGGACGCCGACCGCAAGGTGGCTGACCTGTACGACCTGATCCACCCGAACGCCTCGACCACGGCCACGGTGCGCAGCGTCTACATCATCGACCCCAAGAAGGTCATCCGCACCACCATCACCTACCCGGCGTCGACCGGCCGCAACTTCGACGAGATCATTCGCGTGATCGACTCGCTGCAGCTCACCGACAGCCACAAGGTCGCCACGCCCGTGAACTGGAAGGACGGCGATGACGTCGTCATCGTGCCGAGCATCCAGGACCCGGCCGAGCTGGCCGAGCGCTTCCCCAAGGGCTTCAAGGCCGTCAAGCCTTACCTGCGGATCACGCCGCAGCCCAACAAGTAAGAAGCCGCAGGACCGCGCCGTCATGCAGACTCGTGTCGTCATCGTGCCCGGTTGGCGCGACTCCGGGCCCGGCCATTGGCAGAGCCTGTGGGAAGAACGCATTCCGGGCGCGGCGCGGGTGGCGCAGGACGACTGGGCCTCGCCCAAGCGCGACGCCTGGGTGCCCGCACTGGCCAAGCTGGTGCTCGAAAGCGAAGGCCCCGTGGTCATCGCGGCGCACAGCCTGGGCTGCATCGCCACGGCGCACCTGCCACCCGAGGCCGCCGCCCGCATCCAGGGCGCGTTGCTGGTGGCACCGGCCGACCCCGAGCGCCGCGCGGTGCTGTCCGACTTCGCACCCGTGCCCTACGCGGCGCTGCCGTACCGCAGCATCGTGGTGGCGAGCAGCAACGATCCTTATTGCCCCATCCGCCTGGCCGGCGCCTACTCGCGCGCCTGGGGCAGCGAGTTCGTGCGCATGCAGAATGCGGGGCACATCAACATCGATTCGGGGCACGGAGACTGGCCGCTCGGCCTGGCCCTGCTGCAATCGTTGACCGACGAACCCGCCGCCTGGTCGGCCGGTCGTGAATTTTCAGACAACCTGGCAACCACATGACTTCCAGAATCAAGACCTTCGTCGCCGTGCTCGCGCTGGCGTCCTCCGCACTCGCCGGGAACACGGCCTTTGCCCAAGGCACGGGCCTGCTGAACGCGTCGTACGACGTGGCGCGCGAGTTCTACAAGGACTACAACGCGGCCTTCGTGGCGAACTACAAGAAGACCACGGGCAAGGACGTCAAGATCGACCAGTCGCACGGCGGCTCCAGCGCCCAGGCGCGCGCCGTGGCCGACGGCCTCGACGCCGATGTGGTCACCATGAACACCTCCACCGACATCGACTTCCTGGCCAACGCTGGCGTGGTCGCCAAGGACTGGAACAAGAAGTTCCCCGAGAACGCATCGCCCACCACCTCGACCATGCTGCTGCTGGTGCGCAACGGTAACCCCAAGGGCATCAAGGACTGGGACGACCTGGTCAAGCCCGGCGTGCAGGTCGTGATCGTCAACCCCAAGACCGGCGGCAACGGCCGCTACGCCTACCTGGCCGCCTGGGGCTACATCAAGAAGAAGGGCGGCACCGACGCCCAGGCTGCCGAGTTCGTCGGCAAGCTGTTCAAGAACGTGCCGGTGCTGGCGCGCGGCGGCCGCGACGCGACCACCGCCTTCCTGCAACGCAACATCGGCGATGCGCTGATCACCTTCGAATCGGAAGTGGTCTCGATCGACCGTGAATTCGGCACCGGCAAGGTCGACTCGGTCTACCCGTCGATCTCCATCGTGGCCGAGAACCCGGTCGCCATCGTCGAGCGCACCGTCAAGAAGAAGGGCACGGGCGAGCTGGCCAAGGCCTACCTCGACTGGCTGTACTCCGAAGAAGCGCAGGAAATCGCCGCCAAGCATGCGCTGCGCCCGCGTTCGCAGGCCGTGCTCAAGAAGTACGCCTCGACCTTCAAGCCGCTGCAGCTGTTCACGGTGCAGGAACTGTTCGGCAGCCTGAGCGAAGCGCAGAAGGTGCACTTCAATGACGGCGGCCAGTTCGACAAGCTGTACACGCCCGGCGCGAAGTAAATGAGCGGCGCTGCTTCTTCGGCGCTCCCGGCAGCGGGAGCGCCTTTTTCACGTGCCAACCGCGCAGGGGGCGCCAAGCGCGTGCTGCCCGGTTTCCACATCACGCTCGGCTTCACGGTCTTCTACCTGTGCCTGATCGTGCTGATCCCGCTGTCGGCGCTGGTCTTCAAGACCTTCACGATGACCTGGGAGCACTTCTGGGTGTCGGTGACCGCGCCGCGCGTGATGGCCTCCTACCGCCTGACCTTCGGCGCTTCGCTGATCGCCGCGATGGTGAATGCGGTGTTCGGCCTGCTCGTGGCCTGGGTGCTGGTGCGCTACAAGTTCCCGGGCAAGCGCATCGTCGATGCGCTGGTCGACCTGCCGTTCGCGCTGCCCACGGCCGTGGCCGGCATCTCGCTGACGGCGCTGCTCGCGGGCAACGGCTGGATCGGGCAACTGCTGGAGTCGCACGGCATCAAGCTGGCGTTCACGCCGGCGGGCATCGTGATCGCGCTGATCTTCATCGGACTGCCCTTCGTGGTGCGCACGGTGCAGCCGGTGCTTGAAGACGCCGAGAAGGAACTCGAAGAAGCCGCCACCTCGCTGGGCGCCACGCGCCTGCAGACCTTCACCAAGGTGATCTTTCCGTCGATCGCGCCCGCGTTGCTGACGGGCTTTGCGATGGCCTTCGCACGCGCCATCGGCGAGTACGGCTCCGTGATCTTCATCGCCGGCAACATGCCGATGATTTCCGAGATCACGCCGCTCATCATCATCGGCAAGCTGGAGCAGTACGACTACACGGGCGCCACCGCGGTCGCGCTGGTGATGCTCGTACTGTCGTTCATCCTGCTGCTGGTCATCAACGGCCTGCAAGCCTGGCAGCGCAAGCGCGCGGGGGCATGACATGAGCGCACCTTCGAAAATCATCCGCCGCGCGCAGGCCGGCACCACCGAGTCGGCCTGGGTCCGCTGGACGCTGATCGGCATCGCCCTGGCGTTCATGTTCCTGTTCCTCGTGCTGCCGCTGGCGGCCGTGGCGGTCGAGGCGCTGCGCAAGGGCCTCAATGCCTACCTCGAGGCGCTGAAGGAACCCGATGCGTGGAGCGCCATCCGCCTCACGCTGATCACCGCCGCCATCGCGGTGCCGATGAACCTCGTGTTCGGCGTGGCCGCGGCCTGGGCCATCGCCAAGTTCGAGTTCCGCGGCAAGGCCTTTCTCACCACGCTGATCGACCTGCCGTTCGCGGTGTCGCCGGTGGTGGCGGGCCTGATCTACGTGCTGGTGTTCGGCGCGCAGGGCTGGTTCGGTCCGTGGCTGGCAGAGCACGACATCAAGATCATCTTCGCCGTGCCCGGCATCGTGCTGGCCACCGTGTTCGTGACCTTTCCCTTCATTGCGCGCGAACTCATTCCGCTGATGCAGGCGCAGGGCACCGACGAGGAACAGGCCGCCATCGTGCTCGGCGCGACCGGCTGGCAGACCTTCCGGCGCGTGACCTTGCCCAACATCAAGTGGGGCCTGCTGTACGGCGTGATCCTGTGCAATGCGCGCGCCATGGGCGAGTTCGGCGCGGTGTCGGTGGTGTCGGGCCACATCCGGGGCCAGACCAACACGATGCCGCTGCACGTCGAGGTGCTCTACAACGAATACCAGTCGGTGGCCGCCTTCGCGGTGGCCTCGCTGCTGGCGATCCTGGCGCTGGTCACCCTGGTGATCAAGTCGGTCATCGAGTGGCGCCATGAGCGCGAAATGAAAGCCATCGCCGAGCTGCCGCCCGAGCGTCCCCCCGAGCCTTCGGCGGCCTGAGAAGACGAGAGAACAAGACCATGAGCATCGAAATCCGCAACATCAGCAAGCAGTTCGGCGACTTCCGCGCGCTGAACAACGTGAACCTCGACGTCGAGTCGGGCGAACTGGTCGCGCTGCTCGGCCCTTCGGGCTGCGGCAAGACCACGCTGCTGCGCATCATCGCGGGCCTGGAAACGGCCGACACCGGCAGCATCCATTTCTCGGGCGAAGACACGACCGACGTGCACGTGCGCGAGCGCCAGGTCGGCTTCGTGTTCCAGCACTACGCGCTGTTCCGCCACATGACCGTGTTCGAGAACGTGGCCTTCGGCCTGCGCGTGAAGCCGCGCAAGGAGCGCCCGAGCGACGCGCAGATCAAGGCCAAGGTGACCGACCTGCTCAAGCTGGTGCAGCTCGACTGGCTGGCCGACCGCTACCCGTCGCAGCTGTCCGGCGGCCAGCGCCAGCGCATCGCGCTGGCCCGCGCGCTGGCGGTGGAGCCCAAGGTGCTGCTGCTCGACGAACCCTTCGGCGCGCTCGACGCCAAGGTGCGCAAGGAACTGCGCCGCTGGTTGCGCCGGCTGCACGACGAGCTGCACGTCACCTCGATCTTCGTCACGCACGACCAGGAAGAAGCACTCGAGGTGGCCGACCGCGTGGTGGTCATCAACAAGGGCCGCATCGAGCAGGTCGGTTCGCCGCAAGATGTGTGGGACAAGCCCGCGAGCCCCTTCGTGTACGGCTTCCTGGGCGATGTGAACCTGTTCCACGGCCGGGCCGACAACGGCGCCGTGCAGCTGGACGGCATGCGCATCGACTCGCCCGAGCACAGCAGCGCGCGCGACGCCAAGGCGCTGGCCTATGTGCGTCCGCATGACCTGGATGTGACACGCTACGTGTCGGGTGCCACGGGCATCGTCGCCACGCTGTCGCGTGCGATCGTGGTCGGACCGATCGCGCGGCTGGAACTTGAGCCCACTGAAACGAATCCAGATAATCCGGGCTCCGGAACCATCATCGAAGCGCAACTCCCTGCGCAACAGTTCCGCGACCTGGGCTTGAAGGAAGGCGACACCGTCGTCGCCAACCCCCGCAAGGCCAGGGTGTTCGTAGAAGAAGATTGGGTATCTCCTTGATCCATTGGTACTTCGGCGCGCCGCGCCGCGCGCTCGGGCTGATCTGCCTGGCCTGTGTCCTCATGCTGGCCTTCGGGCTGTATCTGCAGCACGTGGTCGGGCTCGAACCCTGCCCGATGTGCATCGTGCAGCGCTATGCGCTGATGCTGGTGGCGCTGTTCACCGGCCTGGCGGCGCTGTTCAACAGCCGCGGCCTGCAGGTGACGGGCGGGGTGCTGGCGCTGGCGGCGGCGGTGGGCGGTGCCTACACGGCGGCGCAGCAGAGCTGGCTGCAGTGGTATCCGCCCGAAGTCGTCTCGTGCGGGCGCGACCTGTACGGGATGATCGAGACCTTCCCGCTCAAGCGTGCGCTGCCGATGATCTTCCGCGGCGGCGGCGACTGCTCCAAGATCGACTGGTCGCTGTTCGGCCTGACGCTGGCGAACTGGTCGTTCATCGCGTTCACGGTGCTGGCGCTGTTGCTTCTCACCTTGCTCTTGCGCCGGCGCACCGCGCGCTGAGTTCTTTTCAGTAGTGATTGCGGCGTGGCCCGCTGTCCTTCGAGGGCAGCGGGCCACGCCGTTTTCATGGGTCGCTGCGCAGGCCCGTGCAAAAAGCCCACCAAAACGCATGCTTTAGCAGGCCTTCAGCAACCGGGGCTAGGATGAACCGCATCCTTTCCCGGGCCTCGCCGCCCGTTCCATCCCCACTTCTTCACTGCATGCCCACCACTCCTTCGCGACGATCGCGCAAGCTCCTTGTCGGCCTGGCCTTGCTCGTCGTGCTGGCCATCGCGGCCTTCTTCTGGCTGAGCCCGCCGAAGAAAAGCGACTACCTCACCGCCACCGTGCAGCGCAGCGACCTGGAGAACGCGGTGCTCGCCACCGGCGTGCTGCAGGCCCTCAAGCAGGTCGAGGTGGGCGCGCAGGTGTCGGGCCAGCTCAAGTCGCTGAAGGTGGTGCTCGGCCAGACGGTGAAGAAGGGCGACTGGCTGGCCGAGATCGATCCCGTCATCTCGCAGAACACCTTCGCGCAGGAACAGGCCAAGCTCGAGAACCTGCAGGCCCAGAAGCTCGCCAAGGAAGTGCGCGTGAAGCAGGCCGAACTCACCTGGGCGCGCCAGCGCGAGATGCTGGCGCAGGACGCCGCCGCGCGCCAGGACCTGGAAAGCGCCGACACCGAGCTGCGCGCATTGCGCGCCGACGCCGTCTCGCTCGACGCGCAGATCCGCCAGCAGAAGCTGGCCCTGGCCTCGGCGCAGACCAACCTGTCGTACACCCGCATCATGGCGCCCATCGACGGCGACGTGGTGTCGATCAGCACGCTGGAAGGCCAGACCGTGGTGGCCTCGTTCCAGGTGCCCACGCTGATGAAGCTGGCCGACCTGTCGACCATGACCGTGAAGGCCCAGGTGTCCGAGGCCGACGTGGTGCGCGTGAAGGCCGGCCAGCCCGTGTACTTCACCATCCTGGGCGACCCCGACACGCGCTACCACGGCACGCTGCGCGCGGTGCAGCCTTCGCCCGAGAAGATCAACAACGCCGTGTTCTTCAACGCGCTGTTCGACGTGCCCAACCCCGACCGCACCCTGCGCGTCGACATGACGGCGCAGGTCGCCATCCTGCTGGGCGAGGCCAAGCAGGCGCTGACCGTGCCGCTCACCGCGCTCGGCACGCGCGACAAGGACGGCCGCCACGAAGTGCGCATGCTCCTGCCCGACCAGCGTGTGGAAAAGCGGCAGGTGCGCGTGGGCATCAGCAACAACTTCCAGGCGCAGGTGCTCGAAGGCCTGAAGGAGGGCGACAACGTCATCACCGGCGACGCCTCGGCGCTGGAGAAGACCGACGGCAATGACAGCGGCAACCGGAGGCCGCGCCAGTGACGCAGCCGCTGCTGACCCTGCGCGGCATCGGCCGCAGTTTTCCCTCGGGCGAGCAGGAGGTCCAGGTGCTGAAAGATGTCAACCTGGACATCGGCCACGGCGAAATGCTGGCCATCGTCGGCGCCTCGGGCTCGGGCAAGTCGACGCTGATGAACATCCTCGGCTGCCTCGACCGGCCGACCACCGGCACCTACACCGTGTCGGGCCAGGACGTCGGCACGCTCGACAGCGACGCGCTCGCCGCGCTGCGGCGCGAGCACTTCGGCTTCATCTTCCAGCGCTACCACCTCATGCAGCACCTGACGGCCACCGGCAACGTCGAGGTGCCCGCCGTGTATGCCGGCACCGAGGGCGCGGCGCGCGACGCGCGGGCGCGGCAGCTGCTCGCGCGCCTGGGCCTCGAAGACCGCACCGAGCACCGGCCGAGCCAGCTCTCGGGCGGCCAGCAGCAGCGCGTGAGCATCGCGCGCGCGCTCATGAACGGCGGGCAGGTCATCCTGGCCGACGAGCCCACCGGCGCGCTCGACAGCAAGAGCGGCCAGGAGGTCATGGGCATCTTGCGCGAGCTGCATGCGCAGGGGCACACGATCATCATCGTGACGCACGACATGCAGGTGGCACGCTGCACCGAGCGCATCATCGAGATTGCCGATGGCGTGATCGTCGGCGACCGGCCGAACGTGCCGACGGTGGCCGCGCCCGCGCAGACGGTGGGCGATGACACCCCGGCGCCGCCCGCCATGACCCGCCCGACGCTCGGCATCGCGCGCTTCAGCACCGGCTGGGCGCGTTTTTCCGAAGCCTTCCGCATGGCCTGGCGCTCGATGATGGCGCACCGCATGCGCACGGCACTGACCATGCTGGGCATCATCATCGGCATCACCTCGGTGGTGTCGATCGTGGCGATCGGGGAGGGCGCCAAGCGCTTCGTGCTGGCCGACATCAAGGCCATCGGCACCAACACGCTCGACATCTACCCGGGCCACGACTTCGGCGACGACAAGGCCGCGAGCATCCGCACGCTGCTGCCGGCCGACCTGCAGGCCATCGCCGCGCAGCCCTACGTGCACAGCGTCACGCCGACCACCATGCGCAGCCTGCGCCTGCGCTACCGCAGCGCCGACGTGAACGGCAACGTGAACGGCGTCAGCGACAACTTCTTCAGCGTGCGCGACATCCAGATGGCCAGCGGCACGGACTTCGACGCCAACGACGTGCGGCACCAGTCGCAGGTGGTGGTGATCGACCAGAACACGCGGCGCAAGCTCTTTCCCGACGGCACCGACCCCGTCGGCAAGATCATCCTGGTGGGCAGCCTGCCGTGCACCGTGATCGGCGTGGCGCAGGAAAAGAAGAGCATGTTTGGCGAGAACAAGTCGCTCAACATCTGGCTGCCCTACAGCACCGGCGCGAGCCGCCTCTTCGGCCAGCAGCACTTTGACAGCATCACCGTGCGCATCCGCGACGACCAGCCGACCAAGGCGGCCGAAGAGAGCATCGTGCGGCTGCTCACGCTGCGCCACGGCGGCAAGGACTTCTTCACCTTCAACATGGACAGCATCGTGAAGACGGCCGAGCGCACGAGCCAGTCGCTCACGCTGCTGCTGTCGCTGATCGCGGTGATCTCGCTCGTGGTGGGCGGCATCGGCGTGATGAACATCATGCTGGTGTCGGTGACGGAGCGCACCCGCGAGATCGGCATACGCATGGCCGTGGGCGCACGCCAGAGCGACGTGCTGCAGCAGTTCCTGACCGAGGCCGTTCTGGTGTGCCTGGTCGGCGGTTTCATCGGCGTGCTGCTGTCGTATGGCATCAGCTTTGTGTTCTCGCTGTTCGTGAAGCAATGGCAAATGATCTTTTCGCTCGGGGCCGTGGTGTCGGCCTTCTTGTGCGCGTCGCTCATCGGCGTGCTGTTCGGGTACCTGCCGGCGCGCAACGCCGCGCGGCTCGACCCCATCGAGGCACTGGCGCGTGAGTAGCGCGCGACCGACCCTGGCGGGCCTCGCCATCGCGCTGGCGCTCGGCGGCTGTACGCTGTTTGCGCCGGAGCGGCGCGAACAGCGGCCGCTCGGCGTGCCGCAAGCGTGGCAGCAGCAACAGCCCCTGCCGCCAAACGCAGCGGCCGTGCCGCAGGCCCGCTGGTGGACCGCCTTCCACGACGCGCGGCTCGACACCCTGATCGACAGCGCCCTGCGCACCAACAACAACCTGGCCGCCGCCGGCATCCGCGTGCAGCGGGCGCAGCTGCAGGCCGGCCTGGCGAACACCAACCTCACGCCGGGCGTGACGGGGCAACTGGGCACCCAACGCAGCTTCGACCTGAAGCGCGGCGGCGTGGCCGCATCGAGCGCGAACTCTTCACTGAGCCTGAGCTACGAAGTCGACCTGTGGGGCCGCCTGTCGGCGCAGCGCAGCGTCGCCGACTGGGAGCTGCAGGCCACCCAGTCCGACCGCGAAGCCACGGCGCTGGCGCTGGTGGGCACCACGGCCGGGCTGTATTGGCAGACCGGCTACCTGAACCACCGCATCGCGCTGAGCGAAGCCGGCATGGCCGATGCACGGCGCATCCAGGCGCTGGTGCGCGCCAAATATGCGGCAGGCGCCGTGTCGGGGCTCGACGTCGCGCAGGCCGGCCAGAACCTCGCGAGCCAGGAGGCGGCGCACACGCAGCTGCTGCAACAGCGCGTCGAAGCGCGCAACGCACTGGCGATCCTGTTCGACATGCCGCCCGACGCCCCGAGAGACGAGCCCTCGCAGCTGCCAGACACCGCCTTGCCCGTGATCGATGCCGGACTGCCCGCCAGCCTGCTGGCCCGCCGGCCCGACCTGCGCGCCGCGGAGCAGCGCCTGCGGTCCTCGCTGGCGAACGTCGATGCCACGCGCACCAGCTTCTATCCGGTGCTGAGCCTCACGGGTTCGCTGGGCGCGGGGAGCAATGCACTGGGCGAGGTGCTGAAGAACCCGGTCGCCACGCTGGGCGCTGGTCTGGTGTTGCCGTTCCTGCAATGGAACACCGCGCGGCTGACCGTCGCCGTGTCGCAGACGCAGTACGAAGAAGCGGTCGTCGGGTTCCGCCAGTCGCTGTACACCGCGCTGTCCGAGGTGGAAAACACGCTGTCGTCGCGAACCCAGCTGCAGGACGAAAGCGTGAAGCTGGCCCTGGCGCTGCAACAGGCGCAACGCGCGGAAGCCCTGTCGGAAGTGCGTTACCGCGCCGGCGCCACCGCGTTGCAGCCGGTGCTCGACGCCAAGGACAAGCGGCGCGCCGCGGAAGTGTCGCTGGCGCAGAACCGTCTGAACCAACTCAACGCGACGATGACGCTCTACAAGGCATTGGGCGGCGCGGCCATCGTCGAGTAGGAAGGGAGGAAGAGCTCTCACACCACAGCAGGTGCCCGGCAGGCGGTGCGGTGTGGGCGGCCCCTCTGTGCCGCCGAGGAGCGCAGCGTTTCGCGGATCAGGGCTCGCAGCTGTTTGAGCGAAGCGAGTTCTGCGAGACCCCGCGAAACGCGAGCACCGCAGGGGAGCCGCGAAGCGGCCGGCACAGTGGGGCCGACCGCGCCGTACCGCCTGCCGGGCACCCCTCAAAAAGAGGCTAGGCCTGAAACGGCGGCGCCCCCCGCAATTTGCGAACGAGCAACCCAGGCAACCGCAAAACAAACTCCACCATCAACCGCGTGTGCATCCAGGTCAGCAGCACGTTGTCCCGCCCATAGCGAAAGTGCGACACCCCACCTTCCTCCGCCGTCAGGTACTTCACAGGCGCATCGATGTTCACCGGCTTGACCCCGCGCCAGGCCAGCCGCACGACCGCCTCGGTATCGAAGTCGAAGCGCCGCATCCATGGTTGTCGCGCCATCACTGCGATCAGGTCAACCACCGGGTACACGCGAAAGCCGTAGAGCGAATCGCCCACGCCCGCGAACAGCGTCTCGAGCTGCGTCCAGCCATTGGACACCCGCCGCCCGCGCACCCGCAGCAGCGGCGCGCTGGCGTCGAACACGGGTCGACCCAGCACCATCGTCTCGGGCCGTGCCAGCGAGGCGTTCATGAAAGAGGGGATCAGGTCCGCCGGATGCTGCCCGTCGGAATCCATCGTGAGCGCATGCGTGAAGCCGGCGTCCTTCGCGGCCCGCAAGCCGTGCAGCACCGCCGAGCCCTTGCCCTGGTTCTGCGGCAGCACCCACACGCGCAGCCCCGGATCGCCCGCTGCCATCTGCTGCAGCCGCTCGCCCGTGCCGTCGTCGCTGCCATCGATCACCACCCACACCGGGTTCCATTGGGCCCGCGCGGCGGCGACCGTCGAGAACAGGCGCTCGCCCGTGTTGTAGCTGGGGATCAGGACAAGGTGGGTGCGCGAGGCGTCTGCTGGCATTCGGGGGACGCGTCGGTGGCGCGCTGCTCCATGTGTTGACGGAAATAGTGTTCCAGCTCGACCTGCAATGCATCGCTGTCCTGCGTCGGCGCAAAGCGCTTGCCCAGCCGCAGCGTGAAGACGATGGGCAGCGGCGGCACGCGCCACAGCGGCCAGCCCTTGCCGAGGTAGGGCGAGTCGGTATCGATGAACACGGTCTGGATCGGCGCCTGCGCCAGCTTGGCGATCAGCGTGGTGCCGGGGCGGAAAGGGTTCAGCGGCGGCGTCACCGTGCGCGTGCCTTCGGGAAAGATCACGAGCTGGCCGCCCTGGCGCAGGTCGTTGACCGCCAGGCGCACCATCGTGCGGGCCGACTTGTTGCTGATGTAGCGCGCCAGCCGGGCCCCGGCACCGAGGAAGATGTTGCCCATCAGCTCGGCCTTCATGATGCAGGCGCTGCGCGGCAGCCGCGCCACCAGCAGCAGCGCATCGAGCATGGTCGGGTGGTTGGCCACGAAGATCACGCCGGGTTCGTTGCGCATCGGGTCCAGGCACGAGGCGTCGATGCGCATCATGCCGGTGACCGAGGCGAGCCACCAGAACATCCGGTAGGCAAAGGCGATGGTCATGCGGCCCAGCGCGCGCGCGGGTACGGCCGGCATCACCGGGTACAGCAGCATGGCGACGAAGTTCCAGACCAGCGAAATCAGGCCGAGGAACAGCAGCAGCGCATAGAGCATCAGCGCGAGCGGGATCGACGTGAGAAAACGCAGCACGTTCATGGGTGGTGTCGGTCGAGCAGGCGAACGGCGGGCCGCTCAGGCGGCCTGCAGCCGGCCGGCGGCGACCGTGTGGGCCTCGATCTCGACCAGCAGATCGCTGCGGCAGATGTCGGCTTCCAGGTACACCGCATGGCGGGCCATCGGCGACTGGGCGCCGAGCGCGGCTTCGATCTCTTCGCGCACGGCGTCGGTGTCCGACGGATGCCGAACGTACACCACGCAGTCGAGCGCATCGAGCGAGAAGCGCGCCGTGGTCTGCGCATGGGCGGAGGCGATCACGGCCTCAAGATTGCGCAGCGTTTCGCGGGCCTGCTCACGCACGTCGCCGTGGTGCACCGTTTCGTGGCCGACGATGCTCGCCGTGCCCGAGATGAAGAGTGCGACCTGGCCATCGCCGATGTCCGCCAGCGCGGCGCGCGAGAAGGTCGGCGAGCGCGGGCCGTAGGTTTCGGGATAGCGATAGGCCGACACCTGTCGCGGGTTCTCGACCGGCAGCGGCGCGGCGCGTCCCGCGAGAAAACGGATCGACAGTGCGCCCTGGCGAATGCCCAGCGCGCAGGCGGCGGGCGCGCCCTCGAATGCGGCGCGGCCGGCTTCGAAGAAGGCCTCTTGGCGGCCGAGGTTGAACTGACGATACCGCTCGAGACCGCCGCCGTCGGCGTTGATGCGCGGCAGGTAGTTCCAGATGCGCTGCAGGTGCGGCGTGCCGGCCTGCTCGAGCGTACGGAACAGGTCGCGGTAGGCGCGCTGCGCGAGCTCGGTCAGTCCCTGGCCTTCGACGGCTTCATCGAGGTCGATGGCGCCGAGCAGCCAGTGCCCGTCGGTGCGCCAGCGCGCGATGCCGGTGGTGCCCGACCGGACCTGGGTGCCGTCACCTGCGTGCCACACATCGGCCATCGCGCCTTGCGGCGACAGCACGCGCGCGTTGACCGTGGGCATCCAGGCGACACCGTGCGGCGTGCCGTAACCGAGCGCGGCGAAGGGCGCATGGCTGTGCGTGGCCAGCGCAAGGCTGTCCGGCAGCGAGAGGCGCTCCACGCGCAGGGGGGAATGAAGGCGGTCGTCCTGGGGGCGCACGTTCAGCGAACCTCGTCGGCGGTGGATTCGGGTTTGCGGCCGGTGTAGGCCGAGAAGACCCCGAGGCTCGCATGCCGGCGCACGTCGCTGAAGCCGGCGGCGCCCAGGGCCTGCATGACGCGCTCGGGCGGGATGCAGGCCTCGATCGTGTCCCAGTAATAGCGCCACAGCTCCGAGGTGTCGCTGCGGCGGCCGACCACGCGGGCGATCAGCGGCACCACGGCGCGCATGTAGCCCTTGAGCAGCGCGGTGGCGATGCGGCCTTCGGGCTTGGTGATCTCGAGCACCACCACGCGCCCGCCCGGGCGCAACACGCGATGGAATTCGGAAAAGGCGGCGGCCACGTCGCTGATGTGGCGCATGGCGTAGCCCATGCTCACGAAATCGCAGCTGGCGTCGGGGCGGGGCAGGGCCTCGGCGACGCCTTGAATGAGTTCGACGCCGGGCAGCCGGACCTGGCCCATCATGCCCACGCTGGGGTCGACGCCGGTGAGCTTGCCGGTGGAGCCGATGAGCTTCAGGGCTTCGCGGGCGACGAGCCCGGTGCCGATGCCCACGTCGAGCACCTGGGCGCCCGCCGTGAGGCCGGCCTGCTTCAGTGCGTCACGGCGGTACGAGGGACCGGTGCCGAAGGCCAGCACGGCTTCGATGCGGTCGTAGTCCGCGGCCGTGCTGTCGAAGATGCGCCGCAGGAACGCCTGGTGCTCCGCTTCGGTGTTGTAGTACAGCGGCAGCGGGGCGTGCGGCGGCAGGGCGTCGGGATTTCCCGTACCGGCAATGGGCGATGGCGTCATCGAACAATTATCACCAAAAGGTCCGGGCCGAAATCCCGGGCGCCGGGGGAGCGTTGTGTGCGCCGGACAGTAAACTCCACACTTGCTTTGAAAACACACGACAGCGAGAGAGAAAGCCATGGCCGGACATAGCAAGTGGGCAAATATTCAGCACCGCAAGGGCCGCCAGGACGAGAAACGGGGCAAGCTCTGGACCCGCGCCATCCGTGAAATCACGGTGGCGGCACGCGCCGGCGGCGCAGACCTCAGCGCCAACCCCCGGCTGCGGCTGGCGGTCGAAAAGGCCAAGGCGGTCAACCTGCCCATCGACACCGTCAAGCGCAACATCGACAAGGCCACGGGCAACCTCGAAGGCGTCAATTACGAAGAAATTCGTTACGAAGGGTACGGCATCGGCGGCGCGGCGATCATCGTCGACACCATGACCGACAACCGCGTGCGCACCGTGGCCGAAGTGCGCCACGCCTTCTCCAAGCACGGCGGCAACATGGGCACCGAAGGCTCGGTGGCCTTCCAATTCAAGCACTGCGGCCAGATCATCTTTGCGCCCGGCACCAGCGAGGACAAGGTCATGGAAGTGGCCCTCGAAGCCGGCGCCGAGGACGTGATCACCGACGACGACGGCGCCATCGAGGTGCTCACCGCCATCGGCGACTTCGAGGCCGTGAAAAACGCGCTCGAAGCCGCGGGCCTGAAGCCCGACGCCGCCGAAATCACGATGCGCGCCGAGAACACCGTGGACGTGACCGGCGAAGACGCCGCCAGGATGCAGAAGCTCCTCGACGTGCTCGAGGACCTGGACGATGTGCAGGACGTGTATCACAACGCCGCACTGTCCGACTGAGCGAATGAATGATGGATCCACAGCGACAAACGAAAGCCCGCGAATGAAGGTACTGGTGATTGGAGGAGGGGGCCGCGAGCACGCACTGGCGTGGCGGCTGGCGCAGGGCAACCGGGTCAGCCGCGTCTACGTGGCGCCCGGCAACGGCGGCACCGTGAGCGACGAACGCTACGACTGCATCGACATCACCGAGCCCGCCGCGCTGCGCGAGTGGGCGATGGCCGAGAAAATCGCGCTGACCGTGGTCGGCCCCGAGGGGCCGCTGGCGGCCGGCGTGGTGGACGAGTTCCGCGCGCACGGCCTGCGCATCTTCGGCCCGACGCAGGCGGCTGCGCAGCTCGAAAGCTCCAAGGCCTTCTCGAAGGCCTTCATGAAGCGCCACAAGATCCCGACGGCCGAATACGAGGCCTTCACCGACGCCGCCGCGGCCCATGCGTACATCGACGCCAAGGGCGCACCGATCGTCGTCAAGGCCGACGGCCTGGCCGCCGGCAAGGGCGTGGTGGTTGCCATGACGGCGCAGGAAGCCCACGAAGCCGTCGACTTCATGCTGGTCGACAACAAGTTCGGCGTGTCGCACAACGAAGGCGGCGCACGCGTCGTCATCGAAGAATTTTTGCAAGGCGAAGAAGCCAGCTTCATCGTGATGTGCGACGGCAAGAACGTTGCCGCGCTCGCCACCAGCCAGGACCACAAGCGCCTGCTCGATGGCGACGAAGGCCCGAACACCGGCGGCATGGGCGCGTACTCGCCCGCGCCCGTGGTCACGGCCGAGGTGCATGCGCGCGCCATGCGCGAGATCATCCTGCCGACCATCCGCGGCATGGAAAAGGACGGCATTCCGTTCACCGGCTTCCTCTATGCCGGCCTGATGATCGACGCGGCCGGCCAGCCCAAGACGCTCGAATTCAACTGCCGCATGGGCGACCCCGAGACGCAGCCGATCATGATGCGCCTCAAGTCCGACCTGTTCGAGGTGTTCTGGCACGCCACCGACGGCACGCTCGACCAGGTCGAGCTGCAATGGGACCGCCGCGTGGCACTGGGCGTGGTGATGGCCGCGCACGGCTACCCGCTGTCGCCGCGCAAGGGCGACCGCATCAGCGGCATCCCAGCCGAGGCACCCGATGCCGTGGTGTTCCACGCGGGCACCACGCTGGAGAACGGTGAGCTCAAGACCAGCGGCGGCCGCGTGCTCTGCGTGACCGTGCTGGCCGACAGCGTCAAGCAGGCGCAGCAGCGCGCCTACGAGGTCGCGGCGCGCGTGCAGTTCGACGGCGCGCAGTACCGCAAGGACATCGGCTACCGCGCCGTCAACGCGCGCAACACGCCCCACGCCTGATGCCAGCCACCCAGCCGAAGGCGGTCGGCGACTACCTGCGCGGACTGCAGCAATCGATCATCTCCGCGGTCGAGGCGGCGGACGGCGGCAGCGCGGTGCGCGACGCCTGGCAGAAAGAGCCCGGCGAGCCGCTGCAGGGCAGCGGCCTGACCTGCATCCTCGAAGGCGGTGCGCTGTTCGAACGCGCTGGCGTCGGCTTCTCGCAGGTGCGCGGCGCCAAGCTGCCGCCCTCGGCCACGCAGAACCGCCCCGAGCTCTCGGGCGCACCGTTCGAGGCCATGGGCGTGTCGCTGGTGTTCCACCCGCGCAACCCCTACGTGCCGATCGTGCACATGAACGTGCGCATGCTGGCCGCGCAGCCCGCGGGCGGCGGCGAGCCCGTGTGCTGGTTCGGCGGCGGCATGGACCTCACGCCGTGCTACGGCTTCGAAGAAGATGCGGTGCACTTCCACACTGTGTGCCGCGACGCGCTCGCACCCTTCGGCGCCGACAAGTACCCGCGCTTCAAGACCTGGTGCGACGAGTATTTCTTTTTGAAGCACCGCAACGAGCAGCGCGGCATCGGCGGCATCTTCTTCGACGACTTCGCCGAGGGCGGCATCGA
This sequence comes from Variovorax sp. GW821-FHT09D07, assembly GCF_059416345.1. Taxonomy (NCBI): domain Bacteria; kingdom Pseudomonadati; phylum Pseudomonadota; class Betaproteobacteria; order Burkholderiales; family Comamonadaceae; genus Variovorax; species Variovorax sp. GW821-FHT09D07. Next base: position 342,111 of record NZ_JBWKOY010000001.1, on the reverse strand, counting down.
GAACGGCTTTGCGCTGATCCGCTCGGTCGGCGATGCCTTCCTGCAGGCCTACCTGCCGATCGTCGAGCGCCGCCGCAGCATGCCGTACGGCGAGCGCGAACGCGAGTTCCAGCTGTACCGGCGCGGGCGCTATGTCGAGTTCAACCTCGTGTGGGACCGCGGCACGCACTTCGGCCTGCAGTCGGGCGGACGCACCGAATCGATCCTGCTGTCGATGCCGCCGCTCGCGAGCTGGGCCTACCGGCAACAGCCCGAAGCGGGCAGCCCCGAAGCCGCGCTGTACAGCGACTTCATCGTGCGCCGGGACTGGGTGTGAGCCCCACCGGTTCCGCTTTGCGCATCGGCGTCTTCGGCGGGGCCTTCGACCCGCCGCACAACGCGCACGTCGCCCTGGCTGAAGCTGCATTGGCACAACTCGATCTGACGGAGTTGCACGTCATTCCCACGGGGCAGGCCTGGCACAAGAGCCGCACGCTCACGCCGAAGGAAGATCGCCTGGCGATGGCGCGGCTGGCCTTCGGCAACCTGCAAGGCAAGGTCGTCATCGACAGCCGCGAGGTGTTGCGCGACGGCCCGACCTACACGCTCGACACGCTGCATGAATTGCAGAAAGAGCAGCCCGGCGCACAGCTCGTGCTGGTGATGGGCGCGGACCAGGCGGCGGCCTTGCCGACCTGGCACGGCTGGCAGGATATACTCGGCATTGCTATCGTTTCTGTAGCGTATCGCGCACTATCGACGGGTGACGTCACTCGTTTTGATCCGAAACAGCTGCCCGGCCTCCCGGCTGGCGCGCGTTTCGAGGCGCTTGAACTGCCTGCCGCCATGGACACCAGCGCCACCGATATCCGGCGGCGTGTGGCGTCGGGTGTGGACATTTCCTCGCTGGTTCCGCCCACGGTTGCACGCTATATTGACCAACACCACCTCTACCGCTCTGCCTGATGACCACTGAAGCCGCCGCCAAAAAAGACATCCAAAAACTCCAGCGAGCCATCATCGATGGTCTCGAAGACGTCAAGGCGCAGGACATCCAGGTATTCGACACGGAGCACCTCTCGCCGCTGTTCGAGCGCGTGATCGTGGCGTCGGGCACCTCCAACCGCCAGACCAAGGCGCTCGCGTCGAGCGTGCGCGACGCCGTGCGTGAAGCCGGCTTTGCCAAGCCGCGCACCGAGGGCGAGGAAAACGGCGAGTGGATCATCGTGGACTGCGGCGCGGCCGTGGCGCACATCATGCAACCCGCCATCCGCCAGTACTACCACCTCGAAGAGATCTGGGGCGACAAGCCGGTGCGCGCCAAGCTCGGTGCCACCAAGCCCGCGCTGGCCACCGCCTCGTCCGTCGTCAAGGGCGCCGAAGAGAAGAAGACGGCCGCCGCCAAGACGCCGAGCCTGCGCCGTTCGAGCGCCGCCAAGACCGCGATCCGCGCGGCCGAGCAGGAAGCCAAGGCCGCCAAGGCCCCGGCGAAGAAGGCCGCATCGAAGACCGCAGGCAAGACCGCCGCCAAGAAGGCCCCCGCGAAGAAGTCCGCCACGGGCACCGCGCGCGTGCCGGTGAAGGTGGTCGGCAAGCCGGCCGCCAAGAAGACCGCTGCGAAGAAGGCGCCGGCCAAGAAGGCGCCAGCCCGCCGCGCATGAAGCTGCTGGTGGTCGCCGTCGGGCAGCGCATGCCCGACTGGGCGCAGACTGCCTGGGACGACTACGCCAAGCGCTTCCCGCCCGAGCTCAAGCTCGAGCTGCGCGCTGTCAAGACCGAGCCGCGAGGTTCCAAGACACTCGAGACGCTGTATGCCGCCGAGCGCGAGCGCATCGAGGGCGCCATCGCCCGCGGCATGCGCATCGTCGTGCTCGACGAGCGCGGCACTGCGCTCACCACCAAGGCGCTGGCTGCACGGCTGCAGACCTGGCAGGGCGAGGGCGACGACGTGGCGCTGGTCATCGGCGGCCCCGACGGGCTCGACCCGGCCTTCAAGGCCGCGGCGCACGAACGCATCCGCCTGTCCGACCTGACCCTGCCGCATGCCATGGCGCGCGTGCTGCTGGTCGAACAGCTCTACCGGGCGTGGTCGGTCAACGCGGGCCATCCGTACCACCGGGAATGACCACAGGGCCGGCGGTGGGGCCCACCTCGGAGACCTGAACTTGCCTGACTTCATCTACCTCGCGTCGCAAAGCCCGCGCCGCGCCCAATTGCTCGGCCAGCTCGGCGTGCGCCACGAACTGCTGCTGGCCGGTGCCGACGAAGACGCCGAGGCGCTCGAGGCCTTGCTGCCGAACGAGTCGCCCACCGCGTACGTGCAGCGCGTGACTGCCCTCAAGCTCGATGCCGCCGTCGCGCGCCGCAAGCGCCTTGGCCTGGCCGACGCGCCCGTGCTGTGCGCCGACACCACCGTCGCGCTCGGCCGCAGCATCCTCGGCAAGCCCGAGGACGCGCGCGATGCCGAGCGCATGCTCGCGCACCTGTCCGGCGCCACGCACCGCGTGCTCACGGCGGTCGCGTTGCAGAACGGCCGTCGACGCCATGCGGCGCTCAGCGTGTCGCGCGTGCGCTTCGCCGCGCTCACGAAGAAGCAGGTTGCGGCCTACGCCGCCAGCGGCGAGCCGCTCGGCAAGGCCGGCGCCTATGCCATTCAAGGCGCGGCGGCTGCGTTCGTCGAGCACATCAGCGGCTCCTATTCGGGCATCATGGGACTCCCCATGTTCGAGACCGCGCAGCTGCTTCGAAGCGTCGGTTTCAATACTTAAGACATCCATGCAAGACATCCTGATCAACTGGTCTCCGCAGGAGACCCGTGTGGCGCTGGTCGAGCACGGCGCGGTGCAAGAGCTGCACGTCGAGCGCACGCTCGAGCGCGGGCTGGTCGGCAACATCTACCTGGGCAAGGTTTCGCGCGTGCTGCCGGGCATGCAGTCGGCCTTCATCGACATCGGCCTGGAACGCACCGCCTTCCTGCACGTGGCCGACATCGTCTCGCCGTTCACGCCGGGCTCGCGCCCGAGCGCCACGCCGCCCGAACGCGACCACCGCAACGGCGGACCGATGGTGCCCATCGAGAAGCAGGTGTTCGAGGGCCAGTCGCTGCTGGTGCAGGTCATCAAGGACCCGATCGGCACCAAGGGCGCGCGGCTGTCCACGCAGATCAGCATCGCGGGCCGGCTGCTGGTGTTCCTGCCGCAGGACAACCACATCGGCGTGTCGCAGAAGATCCCGCCCGACCAGCGCGAGTCGCTGCGCAACCGCATGCTGGCGCTCATCGAGGCGGCCGCGGCCGCTGAGAGCGGCGGCGTGGTGCCGGTGAACACGGGCGGCTTCATCCTGCGCACCAACGGTGAAGACGCCGCTGACGCCGAACTGGCCGAAGACATCGCCTACCTGCGCAAGACCTGGACCCGCATCCGCGAGGCCTCGAGCCGGATGCCGGCCATGTCGCTGCTGCACCAGGACCTGAGCCTGCTGCAGCGCGTGCTGCGCGACATGACGAGCGAAGACACGCAGACCATCCGCATCGACTCGCGCGAGCAGTTCGAGGTGCTGCTGAAGTTCGGCCTTGAATTCATGCCGCAGGCGGCCGGCAAGCTGCAGCACTACAAGGGCGAGCGGCCGATCTTCGACCTGTACTCGGTGGACGAGGAAATCGCGAAGGCACTGGGCCGGCGCGTCGACCTGAAGTCGGGCGGTTACCTCGTGGTCGACCAGACCGAAGCGCTGACCACCGTCGACGTGAACACCGGCGGCTTTGTCGGTGCGCGCAATTTCGACGACACCATCTTCAAGACCAACCTCGAGGCCGCGCAGGCCATTGCGCGGCAGCTGCGCCTGCGCAACCTGGGCGGAATCATCATCGTCGACTTCATCGACATGGCGCGCGACGACCATCGCGAGCAGGTGCTGGCCGAGTTCCGCAAGCAGCTCGCACGCGACCGCGTGAAGACCACGGCCGGCGGTTTCTCGCAGCTCGGCCTGGTCGAGATGACGCGCAAGCGCACGCGCGAATCGCTGGCCCACATGCTGTGCGAGCCCTGCGTGGCCTGCGGCGGGCAGGGCATCGTGAAGACCGCGCGCAGCGTGGCCTACGACGTGATGCGCGAGATCCTGCGCGAGGCGCGGCAGTTCACGCCGCGCGAGTTCCGCATCGTCTCGTCACCGCAGGTCATCGAGCTGTTCCTCGACGAAGAGAGCCAGCACCTCGCCGGGTTGAGCGACTTCATCGGCAAGCCGATCTCGCTGCAGTCGGAGCCGGCGATCGGGCAGGGACAGTACGACATCGTGCTGCTCTGACGACAGGAGCGCGCGGCCCGTTGCAACGACGGGTCAGCGCTTCGATTCCTGGCCTTGCCGCATCCAGATGCTGGCCAGTGCAGCGGCCACCAGCATGCCGGCGATCAGCAGCAGCCCGTTCTTCGTGCTGCCCGTGCTCTGCTCGATCCAGCCCATCACCGACGGGCCGATGAAGCCGCCCACGAGGCCGCAGGTGTTCACGAGCGCCAGCCCGCCTGCCAGTGCCACGCCGGCCAGCCGTGACGACGCGAACAGGAAGATCACGGACTGCACCACGAAGAACATCGAGCCCGTGAGGCAGAAGCCGGCCAGCGCAATGGCCGGGCTTGCGAAGGCTGCGATCAGCAGGCCCACCGCCATCGAGACCAACCCGACCAGCAGCAGTAGCCGGCCGCGCTGCGGCGTGACCGCGAGCCGCGGCAGCGCGATGGCGCCGACGGCGGCGGCCACCCAGGGCAGCGAGTTGAGCGCGCCGATTTCCAGCGGCGAGAGTTTGCCGTAGGTGCCGATGATGCTCGGCAGGAAGAAGATCACCGTGTAGATGCTGATCTGGTGGCAGAAGTAGACAAAGATCGCTAGCCAGATCTGCCGGTCGACCAGGCAGGCGCGGAACGACTCACCGACCTGGCCGTTGGCCACGTCTTCGGCGCGTTCGGCGGCGAGCTGGCGTTCGATGGCCTGCGCCTGCGGGCGCGTGAGCCAGCTGGCGCTGGAGGGGCCGTCAGGCAGCTTGCGCCAGACCACGAAGGCCAGCGCCACGGCGGGCAGGCCTTCGAGCACGAACATCCATTGCCAGCCGTGCCAGCCCCACAGGCCGTCCATCTGCAGCAGCGCGCCGCCGACCGGGCCGCTGAGGATGTTCGCGATGCACACGCCGAGCAGGAAGTAGCCCGTGGCGCGTGCGCGGTCCTTGCGGCCGAACCAGTAGTTCAGGTACAGCATCACACCCGGAAACAGGCCGGCTTCCGCCGCGCCGAGCAGGATGCGCATCACGTAGAACGAGGTCTCGCCCGTGACGAAGGCCATGCCGGCCGACAGCAGGCCCCAGGTGATCATGATGCGGGCGATCCACCAGCGCGCGCCCACGCGGTGCATCACGAGGTTGCTGGGCACTTCGAGCAGCGCGTAGCTCAGGAAGAACAGCCCGGCGCCCAGCCCGTAGGCGGCCGCCGAGATGCCGATGTCCACGGCCATGTGGCTCTTGGCCAGTGCGATGTTGGTGCGGTCGATGAAGCTGATCACATAGGCCAGCACCAGCAGCGGCATGAGCTTGCGGAAGATCAGCGCATTGAGCGAGGCCTGTTCGTCGACGGCCTGGCGGGCGCGCAGGCCCGGCGGCGTGGCGGGGATGGATGGGTGTTGCATGGGATGTCTCTCTCCTGTCCTGTCGTGTTCTGGCGGAAGGTCGTCGGCAGGCGCCGGCGGGCGTGCAGATGCGGCCCGGTCATGGGCCGGGCCGAGTCGGGTCAGTGGTTCTGGCGCGGGGCTAGAAGTCGACGTGTGCCGCGCCCTTGAGCCCGAGGATCTCGCGGGCTTCGGCGGGTGTTGCGATGTCGATGTTCAGGGCCTCCAGCACGGCGCGGATGCGCAGCACCTGTTCGGCGCTTGACGCGGCGAGCCGGCCCGGGCCGATCCACAGCGAGTCTTCTAGCCCGACGCGCACGTGCGCGCCCATGGCCGCGCCGATGGTGGCCAGCGGCAGCTGGTTGCGGCCGGTGCCGAGGATCGACCACTCGAAGCGGTCGCCGAACAGCCGCGCGGCGGTGCGTCGCATGTGCATCAGGTCCTCGGGATCGGCACCGATGCCGCCCAGGATGCCGAAGACCGTCTGCACGAAGACCGGCGCCTGCACCAGCCCGCGGTCCAGGAAGTGCCGCAGGTTGTTGAGGTGGCTCACGTCGTAGCACTCGAACTCGAAGCGCGTGCCGTTGGCGTTGCCGAGCTTGAGGATGTTCTCGATGTCGGCGAAGGTGTTCTTGAAGATCAGGTTGCGGCTGTTCTCCAGGTGCTCGCGCTCCCATTCATGCGCGAAGGACTTGAAGCGCTCCAGCATCGGAAAGAGGCCGAAGTTCATCGAGCCCATGTTGAGCGAGGCGAGCTCGGGCTTGAAGGTGGTGGCCGGGCGCATGCGCTCTTCGACGCTCATGTGCGGGCTGCCGCCGGTCGTGATGTTGATCACCGCATCGGTTGCAGCCTTGATCTTCGAGAGGAAGGGGCGGAACAGGTCCGGGTCCTGCGACGGGCGGCCGTCCTTCGGGTCGCGCGCATGCAAGTGCAGGATCGCGGCGCCGGCGCGGGCGGCTTCGATCGAAGCTTGCGCAATCTCGTCGGCCGTCACGGGAAGGTGCGGCGACATGCTGGGCGTGTGGATGGCGCCCGTGGGAGCGCAGGTGATGATGGCTTTGGGGCGTTGGGCCATGAGGTGTCCGGAAAGAAGAAGAGGGAAAGAAAGGGCGTGCGAGCGGATCAGCTCAGTGCTTGCGTGTGGCCGTCCACCACGAGCTCCTGGCCCGTGACGCTGGCGGCCAGGTCGCTCGCGGCGAACAGCACCATGTTGGCGATGTCCGCGGCCGTCACCATGCGGCCCAGTGCGGCCTGCGCGGTGTAGGCACGCGTCACTTCGTCGAGCGGCTTGCCCAGCGCCTCGGCCTTGGCGGCGATCACCGCGCGGATGCGCGGACCGTCGACCGCGCCTGGCAGGATCGCGTTGACGCGGATGCCGTCGGCCCCGAGCTCGAGTGCCAGCGTTTTCGTGAAGCCGATGACGGCCCACTTCGAGGCGGAGTAGGGCGAGCGCCCCGGCATGCCCAGGTGCCCGGCGGCCGAGGACAGGTTGATGATGGCGGGCAGGCGGCCCTTGCGCAGGCGCGGCACGGCCAGTCGCACGCAGAGGAACTGGCCGGTGACGTTGACGGCCATCGTGCGTTCCCAGTCGGCGAGCGAGACGGTCTCGACCGGGCCGGTGGGGCCGGCCACGCCGGCGTTGTTCACCAGCACGTCGAGGCCACCGAGTTCGCGGTCGACGGCCTCGAAGAGGCGGGCCACGTCGTCCTCGTTGGACACGTCGGCAACGCAGCGGCCCACCTCGGGCAGTTCACGCGCGAGCTGGTCGAGGCTGGCAGCCTGCACATCGCAGACGAAGACCCTGGCGCCCGCCGCGGCGAAGCTGCGCACGATGTCCAGGCCGATGCCGTTGGCACCGGCGGTGACGAGCACGCGCCGGCCGGCGAGGGAGTTGTTGTTCCACATGCTGAAGAGATCCTTGAGGTCGATTTCGGAATGATGGGGATCGTATATCTGTGATCACAGATAATTCATAGGGAATACCCCGGCCATATACTTCGACGCATGAGCCTCACCGATCTCGTCACCCCCCTGAAGCGCCAGACGCTCAGCGCCAACGTCTACGACCAGTTGCGCGACCTCGTGATGAGCGGGCAGATGATGCCGGGCGAGCAGATTTCATTGCGCAGCGCGGCCGAGGCGCTGGGCGTGAGCGTGATGCCGGTGCGCGAGGCGATGCAGCGCCTGGTGGCCGAGCAGGCGCTCGAACTCACGCCCAGCCGCACCTTGCGCGTGCCCCGGATGACGGCGGCGCAGTTCAAGGAAATCACCACCATCCGCACCAACCTCGAAGGCCTGGCCACGGAGCTGGCGGCCTCGGCGTCGGGCGCGGTGGCGCTGCGCGACATCACGCGCTGGCACGACGAGTTCGCGGCCGAGATGGATGCGGCCAGCCCGGACGGCTCGAAGCTCGTCACCTTCAACAAGGAGTTCCACTTCGCGGTCTACGCCGCCGCCGACATGCCGGTGTTGCTGCAGATGATCGAGGCGCTGTGGCTGCGCATCGGCCCCATCCTCAACTACGACCTGCGGGCCGGCTCGCGCCGCGTGGGGGACAAGGTGGCGATGTCGCACCATGCGGCGCTGCTGGCCGCGCTGAAGCGCCGCGATGGTGCCAAGGCCCGTGCCGCGCTGCAGGGCGACATCGAAAGCGCGGCGGAGTTCATCCTGTCGACGGGCGTGCTCGTGTCCGATGGCACGCTGCCGCCGCAGAACGCCGCACCAGCGGCGAAGAAGGCGCGCAGCGCGGCGGGCACCGCGCGCTGACGGTCAGAGCGTCGGGTCCTGCCCCGGCGCCGCGCTGCGCACCGCCAGCGTCTGCAGCCGCGCATAGAGTCCGTCGCGCGCCATGAGCTGTTCGTGGCTGCCTTGCTCGGCGATGCGGCCTTGCTCCATCACGATGATGCGGTCGGCGTGCTGGATGGTCGACAGGCGGTGCGCCACGATCAGCGTGGTGCGGCCTTGCATCAGGCGCTGCAGGGCGTCCTGCACCAGCCGTTCCGATTCGGTGTCCAGCGCCGATGTGGCTTCGTCGAGCAGCAGCACGGGCGCGTTCTTGTACAGCGCGCGGGCAATCGCCAGCCGCTGGCGCTGGCCGCCCGACAGCTGCGTGGCGTTGTGGCCCAGCACAGTGTCGATGCCCTGCGGCAGGGTTTCGACGTGCGTGCTCAGGTTGGCCGCCTCGAGGCAGGACTGCACGCGCGCGATGTCGATGTCGCCGCCCAGCGCCACGTTGGCGGCGAGTGTGTCGTTGAGCATCACCACGTCCTGGCTCACCATCGCGAACTGGGCGCGCAGGCTCTTGAGCTGCCACTCGCTGGTGTCGTGGCCGTCGAGCAGCACCTGGCCGCCGCTGGGCTGCACGAAACGCGGCAGCAGGTTGACCAGCGTGGTCTTGCCCGAGCCCGAGGGGCCGACGAAGGCCACCACCTGGCCTGGCTCGATGACGAGGTTCACGCCGTCGAGCGCGCGTTGTTCGTCGTCGCCGCGGTAGCTGACCTGCACGTTGCGCAGCTCGATGTGGCCTTGGGCGTGCGCGATGCTGAAGGCGCCCTGCGATTCGGGCGCGACCTCGTCGATGAGGATCAAGCCGCGCTCCAGCGCTGCGAGGCCGCGCGTGATCGGCCCGGCCACTTCTGCGAGGCGGCGGATCGGCGCGATCAGCATCAGCATGGCCGTGATGTAGGCGACGAAGCCGCCCACCGTGAAGCCCTGCTTGCCGCTTTGCCACAGCGCGATCATCACCACCACCGACAGCGCCAGCGAAGCCATCATCTGCGTCAGCGGCGTGGTGGCGGCCTGGGCGATGGTCGATTTCACGGCCAGGCGGTTCAGGCGCTGGCTCAGTTGTTCGAAGCGGCGCTCCTGCGCCTGCTCGGCGCCGTGCAGGCGTACCACGCGGTGGGCCAGCACGTTTTCCTCGACCACGTAGGCCAGCTCGTCGGTGGCTTGCTGGCCTTGCTGCGTGAGCTTGTACAGGCGCTTGGAGAACACCTTCATGATCCAGGAGATGCTGGGCACCAGGAAGGCGACGATGAGCGTGAGCTTCCAGTTCAGGTAGACCAGGTAGCCCAGCAGCGCGATGAGCGTGAAGCCGTCGCGCGACAGCCCGAGCAGCGCCTGCACCAGCAGCATGGCGCCGGTCTGCACCTCGTACACCACCGTGTTCGACAGCGCGCTGGCCGACTGCCGCGCGAACAGCGCCAGCTCGGCGCCGAGCAGTCGCTCGAACAGCACGCGGCGCAGCTTCTGCATGCCTTCGTTGGCGATGCGCGAGAGCGCGTACTGCGAAATGAATTGGGCGATGCCGCGCACCGCGAACAGCAGCAGCACGGCGGCCGGAATGAACCACAGCGGCATCTCGCCGCGCGTGAAGCCCCGGTCGAGCAGCGGCTTGAGCAGGGCGGCCATGAGCGGCTCGGTGAGTGCGGCCAGCAGGGCGCCGATCAGCCCCACGGCCCACCATTGGCGCGAACTGCCGAACCAGGTCATGAGTCGCGCCAGCCGGCGCATGAGGGGAGGGCGGGCGCTCTCGCTGCCGGGGGATGCTTGCATATGGCGGCGGATTTTACGGGGCCGCTCCGACCGCCTTTTTGAGGGGCTGTAGGACCATTTCGCCGGATAAACGTTTTGTGACGGCGGGTTCAACCCAGTGTGTAACATGTGGCCCGTGAAACGCCGGGGAGAAACTTTTTACCCGGAAACCTCTCCGAACCGCATGAACAAGCCGTTGCCAGATCTTTCCCCAACTCCTTCTTCATCGTTGATTGCACGCCGCAGCCTCATCGCGGCCCTTGCTGCCTCTCCCATGCTTCCCGCCATGGCCCAGTTCCGGGTCGAGGTGTCGGGCGTGGGGCTGACGCAGTTGCCGATCGCGCTCGTGCCTTTCCGGGGGCAGGACGCCTCCCCCCAGAAGATTTCCGACATCGTCCAGGCCGACCTCGAACGCAGCGGCCAGTTCCGCGGCGTCGATGCCTCGGGCCAGGCGCTGGACGAGTCCTCGCGCCCCGACCTCGCCCTGTGGCGCCAGCGCACCGCTGACTCGCTCGTGGTGGGCAGCGTCAGCCGGCTGGGCGACGGCCGCTATGACGTGCGCTTTCGCCTGTGGGACGTCGTGAAAGACCGCGACCTCGGCGGCCAGAGCTACACCGTGCCGCAGGGCGACCTGCGCCTGGCGGCCCACCGCATCGCCGACTACGTGTACGAGAAGCTGACCGGCGAGAAGGGCATCTTCTCGACCCGCATCGCCTACGTCACCAAGGGTGGCAGCCGCTATTCGCTGTGGGTGGCCGATGCCGACGGCGAGAACGCGCAGGCTGCGCTCGCCAGCCCCGAGCCGATCATCTCGCCCTGCTGGTCGTCCAACGGCCAGCAGTTGGCGTATGTGTCCTTCGAGTCGCGCAAGCCCGTGGTCTACGTGCACAACGTGGCCAGCGGCCAGCGCCGGCTGCTCGCCAACTTCAAGGGCTCCAACAGCGCCCCGGCTTGGGCACCCGACGGCGGCTCGCTGGCCGTCACGCTCAGCCGCGATGGCGGCTCGCAGCTGTACACCATCCCGGCCAGCGGCGGCGAACCGCGCCGCCTGACCCAGAGCTCGAGCATCGACACCGAGCCCGTGTACTCGGCCGACGGCAGCACGATCTACTTCGTGAGCGACCGCGGCGGCGCGCCCCAGATCTACAAGATGAGCGCCAGCGGTGGCAACCCGACGCGGGTCACCTTCAGCGGCACCTACAACATTTCTCCATCTGTCAGCGGCGATGGCCGGTGGTTGGCCTACATCTCGCGGGTCGGCGGTGCGTTCAAACTCCACGTGATGGAGTTGGCCAGCGGCAATGTCGCCGCGATCACCGACACCACGGCCGACGAGAGCCCGAGCTTCGCACCCAACAGCAAGCTGATCGTCTATGCCACGCACCTGCAGGGCCGCGAGGCGCTCATGACGACCACGCTGGACGGAAAGATCAAGGCCCGCCTCGCGGGTCAGGCGGGAGACATCCGTGAACCGGACTGGGGTCCGTTTCAGAAGCAATAAGCATTGACCAGATAAATTTACTTGAGGAGTTCGCAAATGTTGAAACGTACGATCTATTCGCTCGCCATCGTGGCGCTCATCGCCGGTTGCTCGTCGGGCACCAAGCTCAACGAAACGCCGGTCACCGACCGCAGCGGCACGGCCGGCGGCCAGCAAGGCGGCGCAACCGCCGTGGCCCCGGTGACCATCGACCCGAACGCCAACACGGCGCAAGGTCCGGTCGGCGTGGCACGCATCGTGTACTTCGACTACGACAGCTACACGGTCAAGCCCGAGTTCCAGTCGGTGATCGACGGCCACGCGCGCTTCCTCAAGGGCGCCACGCAACGTCGCATCTCGATCGAAGGCCACACCGACGAGCGCGGCGGCCGCGAGTACAACCTGGCCCTCGGCCAGAAGCGTTCCGAAGCCGTGCGCCGCGCGCTCACGCTGCTGGGCGTGAACGACAGCCAGATCGAAGCCGTGAGCTTCGGCAAGGAAAAGCCCGCGGCCCAAGGCTCGGGTGAAGAAGTGTGGGCGCAGAACCGCCGCGCTGAAATCCGCTACACCCGGTGATGCAACCACGTGCCCTGTGGCGAGGCGCGGCCCTCGCCGCCGCCTTGTTCTGCGCGTCGGCCGGCTCGCAGGCGGCGCTGTTCGAGGACGACGAGGCGCGCCGCGCCATCCTCGACCTGCGCCAGCGCGTCGAAGCCATGCGCCAGCAGACCGACCAGCGTCTGGCCGACGAAAACGGCCAGCTGCGTCGCAGCCTGCTCGACCTGCAAAGCCAGATCGAGCAGATGCGCGGCGAACTGGCACGCATGACCGGCCAGAACGAACAGCTCACGCGCACGCTGAGCGAAATGCAGTCGCGCCAGACCACCATCGACGACAAGCTCAAGCAGAACGAGCCTTCCAAGGTCTCGATCGACGGGCGCGAGTTCAATGCCGATCCGAAGGAAAAGGCCGACTTCGAAGCCGCCCTGGGCGTCTTCCGCTCGGGCCAGTTCGCACAGGCCCAGACCGCCTTCGCCGAGTTCGTGAAGCGCTACCCGCAAAGCGGCTACAACGCGTCCGCGCTGTTCTGGCTCGGCAATGCGCAGTACGCCACGCGCAACTACAACGAAGCCATCGCCAATTTCCGCTCGATGCTCTCGCTCGCGCCCGACCATGCCAAGGCGCCCGAAGCCGTGCTGTCGATCGCGAACTGCCAGATCGAACTGAAGGACACGCGCGCCGCACGCCGCACGCTGGAAGACCTGACCAAGGCCTACCCGCAGTCGGAAGCCGCACAGGCGGGCCGCGAGCGTCTGTCGCGCCTGCGTTGACGCAATGACCGTTTCGACGGAGTATTCCGCTTGAGAGTGCTTCGATGACGCCTTCGGCTGAAGAAGCCTCGTCCCTCCCCATGGCCGCCGCGGATGTCCTCACCGACACCGCGGCGCCTGACTTTGCGCGCCGCTTCGGCGGCCTCGAGCGCCTGTACGGCGTGGCCGGTGCCGCGCGCATCCGTCACGCGCATGTGCTCGTCGTCGGCATCGGCGGCGTGGGCTCGTGGGCGGTGGAGGCGCTGGCGCGCAGCGGGGTGGGGCGACTGACGCTCATCGACCTCGACCACGTGTCGGAGTCGAACATCAACCGCCAGATCCACGCGCTCGACTCGACCGTCGGGCAGGCCAAGGTCGAGGCCATGCGCGAGCGCATCGCGCAGATCAACCCCGACTGCCAGGTGCTCGCCATCGACGAGTTCGTCGAGCCCGACAACTGGGCGTCGCTGCTCGAGACCGCGCAGGCCGCCCACGGGCCGGTCCATGCCGTCATCGACGCCTGCGACCAGGTGAAGGCCAAGCTCGCCATGGCCGCCTGGGCGCGCACCGTGTCGCGCAGCACCGCGTTCATCACGGTCGGTGCGGCGGGTGGCAAGCGGCAGGCGCACAAGGTCGACATCGACGACCTGTCGCTCGTCACCCACGACCCGTTGCTGGCCCAGCTTCGCCAGCGGCTGCGCAAACTGCACGGCGCGCCGCGCGAAGGTCGCAAGATCGGCCTGGCCTGCGTGTTCAGCCGCGAGAGCGTGGCACCGCCCGATGCGTCCTGCCAGATCGACGCGGGCGACGGTTCGCTCAACTGCCACGGCTACGGATCGGTGGTCAGCGTGACCGCCACCTTCGGTCAATGTGCGGCAGGGTGGGTGCTTGACGAAATTGCGAGAAACACCACGCTATAATCCAAGGCTTTGCTGGATTCAACGTCGGCAAGAAGCAAGAAAAATGGTTCCGGGACGTTAGCTCAGTTGGTAGAGCAGCGGACTTTTAATCCGTTGGTCACTGGTTCGAATCCAGTACGTCCTACCACCGAGCCATGCGAAACATGAAAAGCCAGCTGTCAACCTGACAGCTGGCTTTTTTCTTGGGTCCGACGCCAGGCAGGCGGTCAGGACGCCGGCTGTTGCCTGAGCCGCTTGAGCAGTTCGCGCCCCACACCGATCGCCGACGCCGGGTTCTGCCCGGTGATGAGTTCGCGGTCCATCACCACGTTCGGCGTGAACGGCGCCTGGTTGCTGCTGTAGGCACCGCCGGCTTGCTGCAGCGCGGTCTGCGGATAGAACTTCATCGTGCCGCCCTGCAGCGCCGCCTTCGCAAGCTCCTCTTCCTGGTTGCTGATCACGGTCATGCGGTAGCCGGCGTAGATCCAGTCGGGGCGTTGCTCGACCGTGCCGCCCGCTGCGAGCCGGTTCGTGAAGCCCTGTGCGTCGGGCAAGGTCGAGAGCAGTGCGATCGGGCCGTGGCACACGAGGGCCGTGGTCTTGTGGCGTGCATGAAAGTCCGCGAGCAGCCGGCCCAGCGCGGGGCTGGTCAGCAGGTCCTGCATGGGCGCATGGCCGCCCGGCACATAGACGGCGTCGAAGCGGGCGTAGCCGATCTGCGCCACGCGCGACAGGCTGATCACCGGCGAGTCCGTGCGCGAGGTGAGCTTCAGTTTGTCGAGCAGCGCCTTGTGCCGCTTGAGGGCGGCTTCGTCGCCATCGAAATACATCTTGTCGACCGACGACGCGTCCACGGTGGGCGCGTTGCCCAGCGGCGTGGCGAAGGTCAACTGGTGACCGGCGTCGAGCAGCAGCTTTACAGGCTGCATCAGCTCGTTCAGATAGAAGCCGGTGGCGAAGACCTTGCCGTCCTTCAGGTCGAGGTGGTCGGCATCCGACAGCACGACCAGCACGTTGGCGGCCTGCGCGCCGAGCGCGGCCATGCCGAGGGCCGCGACGGCGGCGAGTTTGTGGAGAGCGTTCATGGAAGTTCTTTCCTTTCAGTTCTGGCGCAGCAGCAGCTCGCGCATCGCCGCGCCGACACCCGCGGCCGACTGCGGGTTCTGCCCCGTGACGAGCCGGCCGTCGACCACGACCTGCGCCGTCCAGTCGGGCGCCGGGTGGTGGTGCGCACCGCGTTGCACGAGCGTGGTGGCGAGCAGGAAGGGCACGGTCTGCGCGAGGCCGACGGCGCGTTCTTCGTCGTCGGTGAAGGCGCTGAGGTTCTTGCCCGCGACCAGGTAGGCGCCGTTGCCCAGCGTCACGTTGACCAGCGCTGCGGGGCCGTGGCACACCGCGCCCACCACGCCGCCCGCTTCGTAGACCTCGCGGGTCACGCGCGCCGCGTCGGGGCTGGTCGGAAAGTCCCACATCGCGCCGTGTCCGCCGGCAAAGAAGATCGCGCTGTACTTCGAGACGTCGACATCGCCCAGGCGCTGCGTGTGGCGCAGGGCCTCGCGAAAGCCGCTGTCGTTCCAGTAGCGCGCATTGACCGCATCGCCGAGGTCCAGGCCATCGACCGGCGGTTCGCCGCCCTGGATGGACGCGAGTTCGAATGCAATGCCGGCCGCCTCGAGCTCGGCCAGCGGGTGGGTCAGTTCGCCGAGGTAGAAGCCCGTCGGCTCACCGCCGGTGGCGCCCTTGGTGCCATGGCTGGTGAGCACCATCAGGACGGGGCGGATCGACGGGGCGGTGGTGGTGGAAGTCATCTGTAGCTCCTGGAGAAAAGGTGAAGAGGCAGGGCCCTGCGGCCCTCGAGATCGAATGTATTGATTGCCTCTTCGGCGATAAACTGGCCAATCGGGAAAACATTTGTTCTTCAGGAGACAAGATGAGCCGCCGATTCGATCACCTCGGGGATGTGGAAACCTTCGTCACCGTGGTCGAGAAGGGCTCGATGACGGCCGGTGCCGTGGCGCTGGCGACGACGCCCTCGGTGCTCAGCCGCGCGATCACGCGCCTGGAGGCGCGGCTGGGCGTGCAGCTGCTGCGCCGCACGACGCGGCGCCTGAGCCTCACCGAGCAGGGGCGGCTGTACCTGGAGCAGTCGCGTGCGGCCTTCGCGCTCATCGACGATGCCGAGCGCGCGATGCAGGGGCAGGGCGACGAGCTCACCGGCAGCGTGCGCCTGAGCGTGCCCACCACCTACGCCCATCACCGGCTGCCGGCGCTGTTGCAGCCTTTCTGCACCCGCCACCCGCAGGTGCGCGTGGAGCTGAACATCACCAACCGCAACGTCGACCTCGTGGCCGAGGGCTACGACCTCGCGATCCGCATGGGTCCGTTGCCCGACAGCGGCCTGGTCGGGCGCAAGCTCGAGGACGCGCCGATGTGCCTGCTGGCCGCGCCGGACTACATCGCGCGCGCAGGCGTGCCGGCGCGCATCGGCGACCTCGCGCAGCACGCCTGCCTGCCTTTCGTGATGCCCAGCACCGGCCGCGTGGCGCCGTGGATTCTTCAGGAGGACGGGCGCGACGTGGACTGGACGCCGCACGGCAGCCTCCAGGTGTCGGACGATGTGCTGGGCGTGGTTGCGCTCGCGCTGAGCGGGCTCGGGATCTGCCAGACCTACGACTTCATCGCGCGCCCGCTGTTCGTGCAGGGCCGCGCGGTGGAGGTGCTGGCGCCGGCGTGCGGGCGTTCGCGGCCGGTGTCGGTGATTTATGCGCCGCACCGGCGGCTGTCGTCCGCCTCGCGCGCCCTGATCGATGCGTTGGCCGGCGCGCCGGCCTGACGCGGTGCGCGGGGCTCAGCGGTCGAACGCGGCCTGCAGCTCGGCCTTGCCAGTGACGCCGCGGTGCAGCTGGAGCATGAGCAGCAGGCGTGCCTTCTGCGGGCTCAGGTCGCCGGCCATCACCGCGCCGGCCTCGTCGCTGGTCTTGCCGCCACCCACGAAGCCGTAGACCGGGCGCGTGCGGCCGTTGTGCACGCGCGTGGAGACGACCACCGGCACGCCCTTGGACAGCGCGTACTTGAGCGCCTCGAACATCGAGACGTTCATGTTGCCCATGCCCACCGCCTGCACCACGATGCCCTTGGCGCCCTGGTCGACGGCGTAGCGCATGAGCGAGCCGTCGGCGCCGCCGAACATGGCGACGATTTCCACGCGCGGCATCTCTGCGCTGCCGATGTCGATGTGCTGGCGCCGCAGCGGCGAGCGGGTGAAGACGACCTTGTCGTCCCACACCTCGCCCAGGAAGCCGAAGTCGCCCGAATTGAAGGTCTCGACGTTGGCGGTGTGCGTCTTGGTGACGTTGCGTGCCGCGTTGATCTGGTTGTTCATTGCCAGCATCACGCCCTTGCCGCGCGCCTCGGGCGTGGTGGCGATGCGGATGGCGTTGAGCAGGTTGCGCGGGCCGTCGAAGTCGGGCGACGAGGCATTGCGCTGCGCACCGATGAGGATCACCGGCTTGTCGGACTTGACGGTCAGGTCCAGCCAGTAGGCCGTTTCTTCCATGGTGTCGGTGCCGTGCGCAATGACCACGCCGGCCACCTCGGGGCGCGCGAGCGCATCGTCGACGGCCTTGGTCAGGCGCGTCCACCATTTCGCCTCGATGTAGTTGGACGACATGGCCGAGAAGTTGTTGACCTCGATGGTCGCGTACTTGCCGGCATCGGGCACCGTCTGCATCAGGTCGTCGCCCGAGATCGCGGGCACCACGCCCTTGGTGACGGGGTCGATCTTCATCGCGATGGTGCCGCCCGTGGCGATGAACTGCACGACGGGTCGCGCCTGCGTCTGTGCCTGCGCCGACGTGGCCACGGCTGCCAGGCCGATCGTCGCAAGTGCGAGTGTCCTCTTCAGAGTCTTCATGGGTTTCCTTGGCGGTGTGAGGGTGCGCGCCGATGCTACGCGACGGCTGCGCCACACCGTGGACGCCAAGGAAGATGTGCCCCATCGGGCACGCAGGCAGGGCTACGCCGGGGCGTGCCAGTCTTGCGTGGTCTGCGGCGAGAGGTTCACGGCGCCTTCGTTGCAGGGCTGAACCTCCAGGGGATCGCACGGGCTGCTGATCTGGCGCCCGTCGAACTTGATGCGGATGTGCGAATTGCTCGCGCCGGCGACGGTGCCGAGCCGGCCGCCGCAGATGACGCGGGCTCCTCTTTCGAAGCTGACGCCGTAGCGTTCGCGGATGTCCCTGAGACTCATGTGATTCCCTTTGTTCCCTGTGCTGACAGTGAACGAATCGTCTCTTGGGCCTGCGTGGTACTGCGTAGGTCGCATTCCGTTACACCGTGTAGGAAAGAAGAGGGGTTGACGGAAGGCGGACGCCTCGGGGCCACTGGCGCGCAGAAATGAAAAAGCCCTCGCGAGGAGGGCTTTTGTCGGAATGTGGTCGTGAACTCTTACGCGGTCCACGCTACGGCAAAGATTCGTTTGCGGAAGTCATTGTTGTTTTTCTCGTCGCTATGACTTCGACGCGCTGGTATGAGATTCAGCTTGCCTGGCCAGGCAAATGCCCGATCGTTTCGGGCAACCGCGAATTATATACCAGAAAGAATCGACCCCATCAAAAGCCGCCGCCCGGCGCGCAGCGGTGCAGGCAAAAAAACAGCCCGCACGAGGGCGGGCTGGAAGGTGACTTGCTGGAGGAGGGAGGATCAGAGGTGCAAGCCACCGGGAGAAACCTCACTGTGCCCGGCGAATCTGTACGCAACCTGACCTCGCGAAAAGAGGCCCTTTGGGCCTTCAGTCTTCGTCTTCCCACTTGCCGATGACGGTGCCCAGCACGGTGAAGGGCACGCGCACGGCCTCGTGCGCGGGGTTCAGCGGCAGCAGCCAGCGGCGGCCCGCGTCTTCCTTGTAGACCTTGAAGGTGACTTCGCCACGGATGTCGTCGTCCAGCTTGGCGACCACGCGCTCGCCGTCGTCGGGCGTGGTGTGCTGCGGGTCGACGAAGACGATCGATCCGGCCGGGTAGCTCTTCAGGTGCCCGTGCGGCGAGGTCATGCTGTCGCCGCGCACGCGCAGCGCGTAGGTGCCGGCGCTGTGGTGCGCGATGCAGGGAATCCAGCGTTCGGCCAGCGTGGGCCGGGGCGGCGATTCGGCGCCGCGCCATTCGCCGGCCTGCTCCCACGAGATCAGCGGCACGGTGCCGGGCGTCTGCGGCGCGAAGGCCGGGCCGACGGGCGCGATGCGGGTGACGCGGTAGGGGCCGGGCGGCTCGTGGGCGTTGTCGCGTGCCAAGCGTATCTGCACCTCGTCCCACGGGGCGGGGCCGTCGCCGGTGTCGAGCCAGTTGGGGTCGGCGCGGTAGGCGCGTGCCAGGGCGAGCACGCTCATCGACCGGCTGGTGTCGCCACGCTCGATCTTCGAGATGCTCGACTGCTTGACGCCCGAAGCGGCCTCGGCCTGCTTCTGCGTCATCTTGGCGAATTTGCGTGCGGCCAGGGCACGTGAAGCAATAGTCTCCATGGGGTGGAGATTCAAGCGCAGATGAATATTCGTATTGGACTCTAAAATAGGAAAAAAAGGGAGGATCGATATGAAGCCACGCGAATTGGTGCAGGCGCTGCGGGCGCTCGGATTGACGCAAAAGCAGATCCAGGAACGCACGGGCATTCCGCAGCCCACGGTCAGCAAGATCGGGCTGGGGCGGGTGAGCGACGTGATGTCGCGCCACTACGTCGCGCTGCTGGCCGCCTACGAGCAGCGCATGAAGGAAGAGGCGCTGCGGCCGGCCCCGCACTACGGGCCGCCGCCAGCCGGCGACTGAGCCGGCCACTGAGCCGGAAGTGGCCGGATCAGGCCGGCTTGAGCCGTTCGGCGGGCTCGGGCGGCGTCAGGGCCAGCGTGGTGCTCACGCGCACGCAGTCCTTGATGTGCTGTTCGCCCAGCGCGCGCAGCGCGGCATAGCCGAGCGCGGCCGACACGACCTGCCCGGCGATGGGCACGTACTTGGTGGCCTGCTTGGCGGTGAGGCGGATGCCGGCGTGCCGGGCCAGCTTCATGAGCAGCTCGCGCGTGACGAGCCGCCCCACGAGCAAGGCGCCCAGCGTGGTCGCGGCCTTCTGGATGCGCTCGCGCTGGTGCGGCGCGAGCTTTTCGACCTGGGTGACCGAGAGGCCGAACTCGGCGCTGATCTGCGGCACCAGGCGCGACAGCAGCGCCGCGTCGGCCATCCAGTCGACGCCGGGCAGCGGCACGGCGCTGGCGGCGGCGGCCATGAGGGCCTTGCGGCCGATCAGGCGCCGGCTGCGGTGGATGGCCGCGATGAGTTTTTCATCGCCCCGGGCGAGTTCGATCGAAGAAGGCATGCAGCGTGGCTCCTTGGCGGGTTCCCTGAGCGTGCCATGCTACCCGGCCCGCGCCGGTGGAAGCCGGCCGGGCCGTGCGGGCGCAAGGGGTTATGCCGCCAGCGCTTCGAGCTGGTCGGACAGCGCCAGCCAGCGCTCTTCGAGCTGCGCGATCTCGTCGTTGAGCGCCTTCAGCCTCTTGCCGGCATCGGCGATCTCGGCGGGCGGCAGCGGTTCGGCCAGCCGGGCTTCGAGCGTGCTGCGCTCGGTGCTGGCCGCGGCCATGCGCTCGTCGATCTTCGCGATCTCCTTCTTCAGCGGTTTGGCCTGCTCGCTGCGCTGCTGGCGCTCCTGGGCGTCCTGCTTGCGCTGCTCGGGGGTGTTGCTGCTCTTCACTGGCGCTGCAGCAGCAGCGGCGGCCGCAGCAGCCGCCGCCACGGCGTCCGCTTCGCGCACGGCCACCTTGGCCTCTTCGCGCAGGCGCTTGGATTCGTCGAGCAGGTAGCGCTGGTAGTCGTCCAGGTCGCCGTCGAAGTCGGCAACGACACCGCGGCCCACGAGCCAGAACTCGTCGCACACCGAGCGCAGCAGCGCACGGTCGTGGCTCACCAGCATCAGCGTGCCTTCGAACTCGTTGAGCGCCACGGCCAGGGCCTCGCGGGTGGCCAGGTCCAGGTGGTTGGTGGGCTCGTCCAGCAGCAGCAGGTTGGGACGCTGCCAGACCATCATCGCGAGCACGAGGCGGGCCTTTTCGCCGCCGCTCATGGTGCCCACGGGCTGCTTGACCATGTCGCCGCTGAAGTTGAAGCTGCCCAGGAAGCCGCGCAGGGCCTGCTCGCCGGTGGCTTCCTTGGCATTGCTGCCCAGTTCGCGCGCCATGCGCACCATGTGCTCCAGCGGGTTGTCCTGCGGGCGCAGCACGTCGAGTTCCTGCTGCGCGAAGTAGCCGATGTTCAGGCCCTTGCCTTCGGTGACCTGGCCGGCCAGCGCGCCCATTTCGCGCGCGATGGTCTTCACCAGCGTCGACTTGCCCTGGCCGTTGGCGCCCAGGATGCCGATGCGCTGGCCCGCCAGCACCGAGCGGCTCACGCCGCGCAGGATGGTCTTGGGCGCTTCGCCTTCAACCTCGTAGCCGAAGCTGGCGTTGTCGATCGAGAGCATCGGGTTCGGGATGTTGCCCGGCTCCTTGAACTCGAAGGTGAAGTCGGCCTCGGCCAGGAGCGGCGCCACTTTCTCCATGCGCTCCAGCGCCTTGACGCGGCTTTGCGCCTGCTTGGCCTTGCTGGCCTTGGCCTTGAAGCGGTCGATGAACTTCTGCAGGTGGGCGATCTTGTCCTGCTGCTTGCTGAAGGCCACCTGCTGCTGCTCCATCTGCAGCGCGCGCATGTCCTCGAACTTGCTGTAGTTGCCGCCGTAGCGCGTGAGCTGGGCGTTGGCGATGTGCAGCGTGACGTCGGTCACGGCGTCGAGAAACTCGCGGTCGTGGCTGATGACGATCATGGTGCCGGCGTACTTCTGCAGCCAGGCTTCGAGCCAGACGAGTGCGTCCAGGTCCAGGTGGTTGGTCGGTTCGTCGAGCAGCAGCAGGTCGCTCGGGCACATCAGCGCGCGGGCCAGCTGCAGGCGCATGCGCCAGCCGCCCGAGAAGCTGTTGACGGGCTCGTCGAGCTCGTGCGACTTGAAGCCCAGGCCGAGCACCAGCGCCTGCGCGCGCGGCACGGCGTCGTGCTCGCCGGCATCGGCCAGGTCGGTGTAGGCGTGGGCCAGCTCCATGCCGATGTCGGCGTCGTCGGGGTTCTCGGCGTAGGCGGCCTCGATGGCGGCCAGCGTGGCGCGCAGCTCGGTCAGGCGGGTGTCGCCGCCGACCACGAAGTCGGTGGCCGACTCCTCGGTCTCGGGCATGTCCTGCGCGACCTGGGCCATGCGCCACTGCTTGGGAATGTAGAAATCGCCGCCGTCTTCGTGCAGCGTGCCGTTGAACAGCGCGAACAGCGACGACTTGCCGGCGCCGTTGCGTCCCACCAGGCCGACCTTTTCGCCGGGGTTGAGATTGACGGTGGCGCCGTCCAGCAGTTTCTTGGCGCTGCGGCGAAGAATGACGTTTTTGAGAGTAATCATGAAATAGGAACCGTAGGGGGGATTATCCCGTCCGGCCTTCAGCGAGCCGGCGCGAAGGGGCAAAGGCGGACATCACCCGATGAAAGGGGGCACAGCCCGGAGGCTGCGTGCAAGGCGGTGAAGCGGGGGCGGCGGGCGTCGCTAACGCACGCCGGCGCCGGCCAGCAGCGCCGTCCGGGTGACCAGCAACACCTGGTCTTCGCCGGCCGAGGTTTCGAGCCAGACCACCTCGAGCTGCGGAAACGCCGCCTCGAAATAATCGCGCTCGTTGCCGATTTCCAATACCAGCACGGCCTGCTCGCTCATGCGGGCGGGCGCGTCGGCGAACAATTGCCGCACGAAATCCATGCCGTCGGTGCCGCCGGCCAGCGCCAGCTCGGGCTCGGCGCGGTATTCGGCGGGCAGCGCGGCCATGCTGGCGCTGTTCACGTAGGGCGGGTTGCACAGCACGAGGTCGTACGTGCCGGGCACGTTCTTCAGGCCGTCCGATTCGATCAGCGTGACGCGGGCGTCGAGCGCGTGGCGCGTGACGTTGATGGCGGCGACTTCGAGCGCTTCGGTCGACAAGTCGGCGGCATCGACCGTCACATCCGGGTAGGTGAGCGCCGCGAGCACTGCGAGGCTGCCGTTGCCGGTGCACAGGTCGAGCACGCGCTGCGTGTGTTCGCCCAGCCAGTAGTCGATGCTGCCATCGGCGATGAGCTCGGCAATGAAGCTGCGCGGCACGATGGCGCGCTCGTCCACGTAGAAGGGCACGCCCTGCAGCCAGGCTTCTTTCGTGAGGTAGGCGGCGGGCTTGCGCGTGGCGATGCGCTCGTCGATGAGGGCCGCCACCTTGGCGGCGTCGGCCGGCGACACGGGGGTGTCGGCCACGGCGTCGATGTCGTCCAGCGGCTGCTTCAGGCGCCACAGCACGAGCCAGGCGGCTTCGTCGAAGGCGTTGGCGGTGCCATGGCCGAAGGCCACGCCGGCCTCTTCGAGCCGCTTCGCGCCGGCTTCGATGAGTTCGATGACGGTGCTCATCGGGCGCCTTGCGCAAGCGCCGCGTCGAGCCCGCGCAGCGTGCGCAGGTAGATGTTCTTCAGCGTCTCGATCTCGGCCACCTCGATGTGCTCGTCGATCTTGTGGATGCTGGCGTTCACCGGGCCGCACTCGACCACCTGCTTGCAGATCTTGGCGATGAAGCGCGCGTCGCTGGTGCCACCGCTGGTCGACAGCTCGGTGTCCAGGCCGGTTTCTTCGCGGATCGCCGCCTGCACGGCCGTGACGAGCTCGCCCGGCGTGGTCAGGAAGGGCAGGCCGCCGACGGTCCAGGCCAGCGTGCAGTCGACGCCGTGCGCGTCGAGCACGGCGTTCACGCGCTGCTGCAGCGATTCGGGCGTGGACTCTGTCGAGAAGCGGAAGTTGAAGTCGATCACCGCGCTGCCCGGAATGACGTTGCTCGCGCCGGTGCCCGCGTGGAAATTGCTGATCTGCCAGCTGGTCGGCTGGAAGTAGGGGTTGCTCTGCGCGTCCCAGCCACCGGCGGCGTTGATCGCCACCAGTTCGGCCAGCGCGGGCGCCACCGCGTGCACCGGGTTCTTCGCCAGGTGCGGGTAGGCGATGTGGCCCTGCACGCCGTTCACCGTGAGCTTGCCGCTCATGGTGCCGCGGCGGCCGTTCTTGATCATGTCGCCGCAACGCGCGACTGAGGTGGGCTCGCCGACGATGCAGTAGTCGATGGTTTCACCGCGTGCGGCCAGCGCGTTGCAGACGATCACGGTGCCGTCGACGCCCGGGCCTTCCTCGTCGCTGGTCAGCAGCAGCGCCAGCGTGAGGGTCGGGTCGGGCTCGCCCTGCAGGAATTCTTCGATGGAGGTCACGAAGGCCGCGACCGAGGTCTTCATGTCACAGGCGCCGCGGCCGTAGAGCTTGCCGTCGCGATGCGTGGGCGTGAACGGGTGGCTGCTCCACTGGTCGAGCGGGCCGGTGGGCACCACGTCGGTGTGGCCGGCGAAGACCAGCGTCTTCGTGGCCTTGCCGTTGGTGGGGCGGCGCACGGCCCAGAGGTTGGTGACCCGGAAATCGGCCGGGCCGCTCTCGATGGTTTCCAGCGTGAAGCCCAGCGCGGCGAGGCGTTCACCCAGGATCTGTTGGCAACCCGCGTCGTCGGGGGTGACGGAAGGGCGCGAGATCAGTTGTTCGGCGAGCTGGAGCGTACGGGACATCGAGGGAGCGGGGATTAAGGGGCGGTCAGAACTTCACGTCTAGCGTGATGTCGGTGAAAGTCGGTTCGTCGAGCTGGTCGGTCAGGTCGCGATCCTCGGCCTGCTTCTTGGGCGCGTCGCGGTTCTGCAGGCGCCACATCAGGTTGGTGGGCGAGTCGGCGTTGGCCAGGCCTTCTTCGCGGGTCACGCGTTCCTCGGTGATGAGGCGGGCGATGTCTTCCTCGAAGGTCTGCGAGCCTTCGGCCATCGACTGCTCCATGGCTTCCTTGACGCCGGAGAAGTCTCCCTTTTCGATCAGGTCGGCGACCAGCGCGGTGTTCAGCATCACTTCGAGCGCGGGCACACGCCCGCCGGCCGGCGTGCGCAGCAGGCGTTGCGACACCACGGCGCGCAGCGCCGAGCCCAGGTCGCCCAGCAGGGTGGGGCGCACCTCGACCGGGAAGAAGCTCAGGATGCGGTTCAGCGCGCGGTAGCTGTTGTTGGCGTGCAGCGTGGCCACGCACAGGTGGCCCGACTGCGCATAGGCGATGGCGGCCGTCATGGTGTCGCGGTCGCGGATTTCGCCGATCTGGATCACGTCGGGCGCCTGGCGCAGCGCGTTTTTCAGGGCCACCTGCAGCGAGGTGGTGTCGCTGCCCACGTCGCGCTGGTTCACCAGCGATTTCTTGTTGGTGTAGGTGAACTCGATCGGCTCCTCGACCGTGAGGATGTGGCCGCTGGCGTGCTCGTTGCGGTAGTCGAGCATCGAGGCCAGCGTGGTCGTCTTGCCGGCGCCGGTGGCGCCCACCATCAGGATCAGCCCACGCTTTTCCATGATGAGCGACTTCAGGATGTCGGGCAGGTTCAGGTCGTCGAAGCTGGGGATGACCGAGGCGATGTGCCGCACCACCACGGCGTAGCTGCCGCGCTGGCGCATGGCGCTGATGCGGTAGTTGCCGGCGCCTTCGAGGGCGACGGCCATGTTGAGTTCGCCCGTGTTTTCCAGTTCCTGGATGCGGGCTTCGGGCACCACTTCCGACAGCAGCGCCAGCGGCGCGGTCGGCGGCAGTACCTGCGCATTGATGGGCAGGCAGTTGCCGTTGATGCGGATCATCACCGGGGAGTGGGCCGAGAGGTAGATGTCGGAGGCCTTGCGCTCGGCCATCAAACGAAGAATCCGTTCCATCATGTTCATCGGTCTCTCTCCTCGGTGCTGTTTTTTCTCAGGGAAGAAGCGAACCGGCCGCGCGCGTTGAAGCAGGCGGCCGGTGGTGGGTGCGTTTTCAGTCGCGCAGCAGGTCGTTCAGGCTGGTCTTCGAACGCGTCTGCGCGTCGACCGTCTTCACGATGACTGCGGCGTAGGTGCTGTAGTCCTGGCCCGACTTGGTCTTCTTGGGCAGGCTGCCGCTGATGACCACGCTGCCGGCGGGCACGCGGCCGTACGAGATCTCGCCGGTGTCGCGGTTGAAGATCGGGGTGCTCTGGCCCAGGTACACGCCCATGCCCAGCACCGAGTTCTCTTCGACGATCACGCCTTCGACGACTTCGGAGCGCGCGCCGATGAAGCAGTTGTCTTCGATGATGGTCGGGTTGGCTTGCAGCGGCTCGAGCACGCCGCCCAGGCCCACGCCGCCCGACAGGTGCACGTTGGCACCGACCTGCGCGCACGAACCGACGGTGGCCCAGGTGTCGACCATGGAGCCTTCGCCCACGTAGGCGCCGATGTTCACGTACGAAGGCATCAGGATCGCGCCCTTGGCGATGAAGCTGCCGCGGCGGGCCACGGCCGGCGGCACGATGCGCACGCCCGATTCCTTCAGCTCGGCGGCCGACAGGTGCGAGAACTTGGTCGGCACCTTGTCGTAGAAGCCCAGCGAGCCGGCCTGGATCTGCTCGTTGTCCTTCAGGCGGAACGACAGCAGCACGGCCTTCTTGATCCACTGGTGCACGGTCCACTGGCCCACGCCCTGGCGGGTGGCGACGCGCAGCTTGCCGTTGTTCAGCTCGGTGATCACGTGCTCGACGGCGTCGCGCACTTCGGCGGGGGCGGCGGTGATCGAGATGTTGGCGCGGTCTTCCCACGCGGCGTCGATGATTTGTTGCAGTTGCTGTGTCATGGAGAGAGTCTCGGGTGAAAAAGGGGCAGGGAAGCGGGGCGACAGGGGGTCAGCGGCGGCCGTCTTTGACGAACCGGACGATGCGCTGGGCGGCCTCGACGCACTCGGCCGTTTCGGCCACCAGCGCCATGCGGATGCGACCGCGGCCCGGGTTGGCGCTGTGGTCGGTGTCGCGCGCCAGATAGCTCCCCGGCAGAACCGTGACATTGTATTGAGCGTAGAGCGCGCGGGCGAAGGCTTCGTCGTCGCCAGCCCACACTTCGGGCACGCCGGCCCAGAGGTAGAAGCTGGCGTCGGGCAGGCGCACGTCGAGCACGGGTTCGAGCAGCGGCGTGACGGCAGCGAACTTGGCGCGGTACTGGGCGCGGTTGTCGACCACGTGCGACTCGTCGCCCCAGGCCGCGATGCTGGCGGCGGCCACGGCGCCGCTCATGGCGCTGCCGTGATACGTGCGGTAGAGCAAAAAGCCCTTGATGAGGGCCGCGTCGCCGGCCACGAAGCCGCTGCGCAGGCCGGGCACGTTGCTGCGCTTGGACAGCGAGGTGAGCGCGATCAGGTTCTTGAAATCGGGGCGGCCGAGCTTCATCGAGGCTTCCAGGCCGCTCAGCGGGGGCTCGTCGCGGAAGTAGATCTCGCTGTAGCACTCGTCGGCGGCGATCACGAAGCCGTGGCGGTCGGACAGCGCGAAGAGCTTCTTCCACTCGTCCAGAGACATCACCGCGCCCGTGGGATTGCCCGGCGAGCAGACGAACACGAGCTGGGTGCGGGCCCAGACGTCGTCCGGCACGCTGTCCCAGTCGACGGCGAAGTTGCGCGAGGGTACGCTGGGCACGTAGTACGGCTCGGCGCCCGAGAGCAGGGCCGCGCCCTCGTAGATTTGATAGAACGGGTTGGGCGACATCACCACCGGCTTCGGGTGGGCGCTGGCGTCGACCACGGTCTGGGCGAGCGAGAACAGCGCCTCGCGCGAGCCGTTGACCGGCAGCACCTGGGTGGCCGGGTCGAGCGTCAGGCTGTAGCGGCGATGCAGCCAATGGGTGAAGGCGGTGCGCAGTTTCAGCTCGCCGGCGGTGGCCGGGTAGGCGGCGAGGGCGCCGAGGCCGGCGCTCAGCGCATCCTTGATGAAGGCCGGCGTGGCGTGCTTGGGCTCGCCGATGCCCAGGCTGATGGGGGCGAATTCGGGAGCGGGCGTGCCGCCCGCGAACAGCTGCTTCAGCCGCTCGAACGGGTACGGCTGCAATTTGGCAAGCAAGGGATTCATGCCCCGGATTATCGGCGACGGGGCGGGCGGCCCGCACGCCCCGTGCCCCTTGGCCCGCTCAGCAAAGCGGGCGGTTGAACTGGCCGATCATGTTGGCGAAATTCTGGTTGTAGCGGTTGGCCGCGTCGACGATGGCCGAGCGGCCCATGCGGGCCATCGCACCGGTTTCCTTGCGCTTGAACACGCCGTCTTTGGCGTCCTTGATCACCGAGCGCGACTGGCCGATGAACTCGTTGATCTGCAGCATACCGCCGCTGCAGCTCTTGCCGTTCTGGGTCGACTGCTCGCTGGTTTTCTTGCTCCAGCCTGCGGCCGAGTCGGCCACCAGCGCCAGCGAGGCCTCGAAGGCGGCCAGCGCCTGCGGGTCGTTGGGCGCGGCGAACAGCGCCATGGCGTCGGCGTGGTTGAGCTTGCCGTGGTAGATCAGGCCGGCGCGGTAGTAGGCGGCGGTGTCCTTGGGCG
Source organism: Variovorax sp. GW821-FHT09D07 (assembly GCF_059416345.1). NCBI lineage: Bacteria > Pseudomonadati > Pseudomonadota > Betaproteobacteria > Burkholderiales > Comamonadaceae > Variovorax > Variovorax sp. GW821-FHT09D07. The sequence goes on along the minus strand of NZ_JBWKOY010000001.1, from coordinate 313,787 downwards.
CCTTCTCGAAGGCTTCCTTGGTGAGCGCTCGGTCGCGGGCGCTCAGGCCCTTGTCGAAGGCCGCTTCGGCCTGCGCGACGGAGGTGAGCGCGGCCAGGTAGTCGGCGCTCATCTGGCGTGCCTTGTCGCCGTTGTCGGCGAGGTAGCCCTTGGAATTGGCGTAGTCGTTCAGCTCGCGGCTCAGGGGCGACAGCACCTTGAGCGCGGCCGAGAAGGCCTTGGCCGATTCGTCGATCTCGGGCAGCGGCGCGGCGATGGCGGCGGCGGCATCGAGCTTCTTGGCCGAGCGGTCGACCAGGATGTCGTTCTGGATGCGCAGGCTGGTGAGCGGCGCCTTGGCCTGCAGCAGCGGCACCTGGCCGGTCACGTAGCTTTCGCGGGCTTCCTGGAACGAGGTGCGCAGGTTGTTCGACACGTCGACGTAGAGGTTGTACTTCTCGACGAGCTGCTGCTGGTCGTTGCCGGCCGGGGCGGCCGGCTTGGCTTCGGCGGAAGCGGGCGGGGCGGTCTTGTCCGCCTTGTCGCCACAGCCCGCGACGAGCGCCGACACGGCGACGAGGGTGGCACCCAGCAGGGTCTGGTAGTTCTTCATTCTTTCATTTCCTCCGTTGAAAAAAACAGCACGGGCAGGCCGCGGGACGGCGGTTTGCCGGAAAAACATCGTGGGGAGGAGCGCCGCTGCCTGAGGACAGCGGTCGAGGGGGCGGGATGGGTCAGACGGCGGTGGCCGCGCTGCGCCGGTAGAAAGCGAGCGAGCCTGCCAGCGCCAGCAGCATGCCGCCGCAGGCGCGGTCGATCCAGCGCGTGGCCGACACCGTGAGCAGCCGGATCGCGCGGGCGCCGACGAAGGCGTAGGCCAGCATCACCGCCATGTCCAGCCCCGCGAAGATCAGCGCAATGATCAGGTACTGCGGCGCCTGCGCGGCGGTCGGGTCGATGAACTGCGGCAGCAGCGCCGAGCAGAAGATGTAGCCCTTGGGGTTGGTCACCGCCACCAGGAACGACTTGAAGAAGATGCGCCGGCTTTCGACCGCAGTGACGGTGGCCGCGGCGTCCGCGCGCGGCAGCTGGAAGCCGCCCTGGGAGCGCAGCATGCGCAGCCCGAGCCAGGCCAGGTAGACCGCGCCGACCCACTTCAGCATCGAGAACCAGAACTCCGAGGCCGCGAGCAACGCGCCCAGGCCGAGCGCCACGGCACCGACCAGCACGAAGTCGGACAGCACCGCGCCGAGCATGCCCGGCAGCGCCCGTCGCACGCCGTGGCGCGAGCCGTTGCTCAGGGCCAGCAGCACCGTGGGGCCGGGCGTGGCGATGGCGGCGAAGGCCACGATGGCGAACAGCAGGGCGGTGGCGAGCGTCATCGGGGCGTCTTTCTTCGGATGGGTTTCTTCTTCAGATCTTCTTGACCAGCACCTGGCTCTTGCGGTCCCAGTTGTACTTGCGCTTGCGCGCCTCGGGCAGCCAGTCGGGGTTGACTTGCTGGAAGCCGCGCTTGAGGAACCAGTGCATCGTGACCGTGGTGAGCACGAAGATGCTCTCCAGGCCCATGGCCTTGGCGCGGTGCTCGATGCGCTTGAGGATGCGTTCGCCGTCGCCCTGCGACTGCGATTGCGGCGACACCGTGAGCGCGGCCATCTCGGCGGTCTTCGCCTCGGGGTACGGGTACAGCGCCGCGCAGCCGAAGATCACGCCGTCGTGCTCGATGACCGTGTAGTGGCCCACGTCGCGCTCGATCTCGGTGCGATCGCGCTTGACCAGCGTGCCGTCGCGTTCGAAGGGTTCGATGAGCTGCAGGATGCCGCCGATGTCGTCCACCGTGGCTTCGCGCAGGCTCTCGAGCTTCTCGTCGATCACCATGGTGCCCACGCCGTCGTGCACGTAGATCTCGAGCAGCAGCGATCCGTCGAGCGCGAACGGCAGGATGTGGTTGCGCTCCACGCCGCCCTTGCAGGCCTTCACGCAGTGCTGCAGGTAGAAGGCGGTGTCGGTCGGCTTCTGCGCGGGCGGCAGCGAGGCCAGCAGCTTCTCGGCGGCGGCCAGCGGCAGTTCGGTGTCGATCGGGTTGTCCTCGCTCTCGGGCAGTTCGCTGTCCACGCGGATGCCCGGCACTTCGGTCAGGAAGATCAGCTTGTCGGCCTGGATCGAGATGGCCACGCTGGTCGCCACTTCTTCCATCGTCAGGTTGAAGGCCTCGCCGGTCGGCGAGAAGCCGAAGGGCGACATCAGTACCATGGCGCCGAAGTCGAGCGTGCGGCGGATGCCGGCCGCGTCCACCTTGCGCACCAGGCCCGAATGCTTGAAGTCCACCCCGTCGACCACGCCCACGGGGCGCGCGGTGATGAAGTTGCCCGAGATCACGCGCACCGTCGAGCCGGCCATGGGCGTGTTGGGCAGGCCCTGGCTGAAGGCGGCCTCGATCTCGTAGCGCAGCTGGCCCGCGGCCTCCTGCGCCGAGTCCAGCGCCACGGCGTCGGTGATGCGGATGCCGTGCGAGTACTTGGCCTCGTGGCCCTTGGCCGCCAGTTGCTCGTTGACCTGCGGTCGGAAGCCGTGCACCAGCACGATCTTGACGCCCATGCTCTGGATCAGGGCCAGGTCCTGCGCGATGTTCTGCAGCTTGCCCGCCGCGATGGCCTCACCCGCGAGCGCGACCACGAAGGTCTTGCCGCGGTGCGTGTGGATGTAGGGCGCGACCGAGCGGAACCAGGGCACGAAGGTGAAATTGAAGACGGTGGACATGGGGCGTGATTGTGCATTCTTGGCAAGGTTTTGGTGCAGCGCGTCATGCCAGGGCGCGCAGCAGCCGGCCGGCCCCGGCCGCGGCGGGCGTGCCGCGGGCCTTGAAGGCCTCGAGCTGGTCGGCGTAGGCGTCCAGCGGCTCCACCGCCGCCTCGGCCGCACCCGCCGGCGCGGCCGGTGCCAGCGGCAGGCCGAGCAGTCCGGCGAGCTCATCCGGTGCGATCGAACCCTGCGCCATCAGCGCATCGACCACTGCCATGAAGGCGGTGGCGTGCGCTTCGAGCAGGCCCAGCGCGCGGGTGTGTTCGCGCGCCAGGATGGCCTCGATCTCGCGGTTGGTGGCTGCCACGTCGGTGTTGAGGTTGTCGTTCGCATCGGTCGTCACGTCGGTGCGGCTCCAGCGGGTGCCGAAGCCCAGGTGGCGCACGTGGCGCGCTGCCGTGGCGGTGGCCTGCATCAGGTCGCGCTCGGCGCCCGTGGTGCAGCCCGATTCGCCGAACACCAGCCGCTCGGCCGCGCGGCCGGCCAGGCTCACGCACACGCTGTCCAGCAGGTTGCGCTTGGACCAGGCCTTGCGCTTCACGTAGCTGTTGTAGCCACCCTCGAACGAGGCCACGTTGATGCGGATCTCCTGCGGCGCGCGGCCGAAGAGCAGGGCGTACACCAGGCCATGGCCGGCCTCGTGCACCGCGAGCAGCGCACGGAAGTCGGCGTTGGCGCGCTGCTTGAGCCGGTTCAGCTCCAGCGCCACCGGGAACTCGCGCCGCGCCAGCCGGAAGCGCGCGACCAGGCGCGGGCCGCCGGGCGTGACCTCGCCGGGGTCGAGCATCAGCCACACGGGCTCGCTGCCGTGCGCGCCCTGTTCGAGCGCCCACAGCGCGGCGTTGACCAACGTCGCGCTCAGGATCGCGTGGATCGACGAGAACAGCGGGCGCGTGCCCTGCGCCGGGAACACGGCGTTGGCGTAGATCTGTTCGTACACGCTCGCGTCGAGCACGAAGCGCACGCCCGAGCTTTCCTGGATCTCGCCCACGTAGCGGTCGCAGATCGACAGGATCAGGCGCACGTAGGTGGCGCGGCTGAACGAGGGGTAGATCACGTGGTTGTTGCCCAGCCGCGCGACCTGCTCGGGCTTGAAGCGTTCGGCCAGCGCCTTCTTCACGTCGATGAGCGAGAGCTTCTTCGTCAGCGCGTGGAAGATGTCGGCGTCGGTGTCGCAGTCTTCCACCCGCTTGGCGGTCTCGGCGTACATCTCGTCGAGGTTGCCCGAGACGAAGACCAGCAGCTTGGAGTAGTCGGTTTCCCAGTTGTCCTGCGAGGCGCGAAAAGCGCGCAGCCGCGCCTGGATCTCGTCGGGCTTCCAGGTCATGATGTCGAGCAGCGACTCGCGCAGCTTCAGGCAGCGCTTGAACTCCTGCGCTTCCCAGGGCGAGAGCTGCAGGCGGCGCTTGCGCTTGGTCTTGCCGGCCTTGGCGCCGTCCTCTTCGTCTTCCTCGTCGTCGTCATCGGTGCGGCGGTCCTGGTCGTACTCGGCCCAGGCCAGTGACGACTCGATCTCGCTGAGCACCGACAGCGACGGCGGCAGGCGGCCGTCCGAAAGCAGCGCCCACACGTCCTGGTAGCGCTCCACGCGCGCTTCCTTGCCGCTGGCGTCCACGGTGCGAAAGCGCTGGAACTCGTCGAGCACGAGGATGCCGGGCGCGCCCTCGGCGATGCCCGACTCGGCCAGCATGGCCGAGATCGAGCCGGCGGTGCGGTGCCCCGAGCCGTGGCTGAAGCCGTCCATCTGCACTTCGATGAAGCGGTCGTAAAAGCCCAGGTGCTGCGCCAGGCGCCGCACGAGCTGCGTCTTGCCGGTGCCGGTCAGGCCCCACAGGCAGATGACGACCGGGCGGCTGATGAGCTGCGGCAGCACGTACCAGGCGCGCAGCGAATCGATCACGCGATCGATGATCTCGTCGATGCCGAACAGCTCGGCCTTCAGCGAATGGGCAATGGCCTGCAGGTGGCGCGTGCGCTCGGCCAGCGTGGTGTGCAGGTCACGGGAAATGTCTTGTTGCGACATGAGGTTCTTTTTTTCTTCGAATGATTCGGGACACGGAAACAGGAATGCGGCCGCTGCTCCACGCGAGATGCGGGGAGGGCGGTGGTGCAGGCGCTGTGCGGGTCAGGCTGGCGCGCTTCGACCGAAGTGAAGCGCGAGCGGTGGGCGTTCAGTTCCGCGAAGGAAGCTGAAGCCGGCGCGCGGGCTTCGTCAGGCCGGGCGGGTCGCCTTGACCCCGCCGCGTGCAAGGACGCGGCTTGCGCAGCGGATGCGCATCGAAAGGGGGGCAAGGAAGGAGGTCATGGCCGCGATCGTAGCGGCGGCATGCGGTAGAGTAAAGAGTCTTTACGAAATTTTCTGCGCCACCTGCTGCATGCGGCCTCGCTGTGGATGCCATGCAACAGCGCCGGGGCCCCGCGATAATTGGCGGTTTGCCCGCCTGCCGCCGCGCGCAACGACCGACGACTGCCTTGCCTTGACGACCCTCACACCTCCCGCCCCCCTGCGCATCGAGTTCCCCGAATCGCTCCCGGTCTCCGGCCGGCGCGAGGAGATCATGGCCGCCATTGCGGCGCACCAGGTTGTGATCGTCTGCGGCGAAACGGGCTCGGGCAAGACCACGCAGCTGCCGAAGATCGCGCTGGCGCTCGGGCGCGGCAAGCTCAATGCCGAACCCGGCAAGGGCCGCCTCATCGGCCACACGCAGCCGCGACGCATTGCCGCCAGCTCGGTCGCCAAGCGCATCGCCGAAGAGCTGAAGACGCCGCTGGGCGACGTGGTCGGCTTCAAGGTGCGCTTTCAGGACCGCCTGAGCCGTGACGCGTCGGTGAAGCTGATGACCGACGGCATCCTGCTGGCCGAGACGCAGACCGATCCGCTGCTCAAGGCCTACGACACGCTCATCATCGACGAGGCCCACGAGCGCTCGCTGAACATCGACTTCCTCCTGGGCTACCTGCGCGAGATTCTTCCGCGCCGGCCCGACCTGAAGGTGATCGTCACCTCGGCCACCATCGATGCCGACCGCTTTGCGCAGCACTTCGCTTCGGCCAAGGGCCCCGCGCCGACGATCATGGTGTCGGGGCGTACCTTCCCGGTCGAGCAGCGCTACCGCCCGTTCGAGGAGTCGCGCGAGCACGACCTGAACGACGCCATTGCCGACGCGGTCGACGAGCTCTGGCGCGATCCGCACAACGCCGGCGACATCCTGATCTTCCTGCCCGGCGAACGCGAGATCCGCGAGGCGGCCGACCACCTGCGCCGCCACGTCAGCCACCAGCCGCTGCTTCGCAGTGCCGAGGTGTTGCCGCTGTTCGCCCGGCTCTCGGGCCCCGAGCAGGACCGCATCTTCGAGAGCCACCACGGCCGCCGCATCGTGCTGGCCACCAATGTGGCCGAGACCTCGCTCACCGTGCCGGGCATCCGCTACGTGATCGACACCGGCACGGCGCGCGTCAAGCGCTACAGCTTCCGCAGCAAGGTCGAGCAGCTGCTGGTCGAGCCGATCAGCCAGGCCGCGGCCAACCAGCGCGCGGGCCGATGCGGGCGCGTGGCGAACGGCATCTGCATCCGCCTGTACGACGAGAAGGACTTCGCGGGCCGCCCGCGCTTCACCGATCCGGAAATCCTGCGCTCTTCGCTCGCGGGCGTGATCCTGCGCATGAAGTCGCTGCGGCTGGGCGACGTGGCGCGCTTCCCGTTCCTCGAAGCGCCGTCGCCTCGCGCGATTGCCGACGGCTACCAGCTGCTCAACGAGTTGGGTGCGGTCGACGATGCCAACGAACTCACCGCCACCGGCGCCGAGCTGGCGAAGCTGCCGCTCGATCCGCGCGTGGGCCGCATGATTCTCGAAGCGCGCACGCGCGGCGCGCTCGAGGAAGTGCTCGTCATCGCCTCCGCACTCAGCGTGCAGGACGTGCGCGACCGCCCGATGGACGCGCAGCAGCAGGCCGATCAGGCGCACTCGAAGTTCGACGACGAGAAGAGCGAATTCAGCGGCTACCTGCGGCTGTGGAAGTGGATTGCTGACGCGCGCGGCGGCCATGGGGACACGCACAAGCTCAGCAACCGCCAGTACGAGCAGCTGCTGCGCCAGAACTTCATCAACATCCGCCGCGTGCGCGAATGGCGCGACATCCATTCGCAGCTGCTCACGGTGGTCACCGAGCACAAGTGGCGCATCAATGCCACGCCGGCCGGCTACGAGCCGCTGCACCTGTCGATGCTCGCGGGCCTGCTCGGCAACGTCGGCTGGAAGCTGGAAGACGACGAGGCCTACCTGGGCGCGCGCGGCATCAAGTTCTACAAGCACCCCGGCGCGCACCTGAAGAAGAAGCCGGGGCGCTGGATCGTCGCGGCCGAACTGGTCGAGACCACGCGCCTGTTCGGGCGCGGCATCGCCAACATCGAGCCGCAGTGGCTCGAACAGGTGGCGGGGCACCTGCTGAAGAAGCAGCTGCTCGACCCGCACTGGGAAAAGAAGGGCGCGCAGGTCTCGGCGCTGGAGCGCGCGACGTTGTACGGCCTCGTGGTGTACAGCGGGCGGCGCGTCGATTTCACCAAGGTCGATCCGGTCTCGGCGCGCGAGATCTTCATCCGCGAAGCGCTGGTCGGCGGTCAGTGGGAAAGCAAGTTCCCCTTCCTCACGGCCAACCGCAAGCTGGTGCGCGAGGTCGAAGGCCTGGAGCACAAGGCGCGCCGGCAGGACGTGCTGGTCGACGACGAACTGATCTTCGCCTTCTACGACGCGCAGCTGCCGGCCGACGTGGCCAGCGGCATCACCTTCGAGAACTGGTACCGCCACGCCTCGAAGGACCAGCCGCGCCTGCTGTACCTCACGCGCGACGAGCTGATGCGCCACCAGGCGGCCGGCATCACGACGCAGTCGTTCCCACCCACGCTGCGCCTGGGCGGTGTTGATTGCGCCGCGAGCTACCTGCACGAACCGGGCGACGCGAAGGACGGCCTCACGGTCAGCGTGCCGCTGTTCGTGCTCAACCAGGTGAACGAAGAGCGTTGCGAATGGCTGGTGACCGGCATGCTCAAGGACAAGATCCAGGCGCTGCTCAAGAGCCTGCCGCAGCGCCCGCGCTCGCGGCTGGTGCCGCTGCCCGAGTCGGCCACGAAGCTGGCGGACGAGCTGTCGGCGCCCGAACTCTTCGGCACCGGCTCGCTCACCGACGTGCTGCTCAAGCGCGTGCGCGACCTGACCAGCATCGATGTGAAGCGTGCCGACTTCAAACTCGACATGCTGGCGCCGCACCTGTTCATGAACCTGCGCATCGTCGACGAGCACGGCCGCCAGCTGGGCATGGGCCGCAACCTCGGCGCGCTGAAAGCCGAGCTGGGCGCGCAGGCGCGTGGCGCGTTCCAGGCGCTCGCGGGGCTCAACGTGAAGGCGTCGCCGGCCCCCAAGGCCGCGCCTGCGAACGGGGCCCAGGCCCCGGCGAAGAACGCCGCGCCCGAGAAGGCCGCACCCACGCTGCCCGCCGGCCAGCGCTACACGAGCTGGACCTTCGGCGAGCTGCCCGAGCTGATGGAAGTGCGGCGCGGTTCGCAGTCGCTCGTCGGCTTCCCGGCGCTGCGCGACGAAGGCGATGCCGTGACCATCGAGGTGTTCGACGAGCCCGCCGTGGCGGCCGCGAAGCACCGCGCCGGCCTGCGCCGCCTGTTCGCGTTGCAGCTGAAGGACGCGCTCAAGTACCTCGAGAAGAACATCCCCGACCTGCAGAAGATGTCGGTCGCCTACATGCCGCTGGGCACGTCGGAAGAACTGCGCACGCAGATCATCGACGTGGCGATCGACCGCGCCTTCCTGCAGGAGCCGCTGCCCACCGACGAGTTCGTCTTCAAGAAGCGGCTCGAAGAAGGGCGCGGGCGGCTCACGCTGATCGCCAACGAAGTGGCGCGGCTCGCGGGCGTCATCCTCGTGGAGTACGCAGCGGCGGCGCGCAAGATCAAGGACACGAAGGTCCAGCCCGAGGCGGTGCAGGACGCAGCGCAGCAGCTGCAGAAGCTCGTGGGCAAGCGCTTCATCGCCGACGCGCCGTGGACACAGCTGCAGCACTTCGCGCGCTACCTCAAGGCCATCGTGCTGCGCCTGGACAAGCTGCGCGCCGACCCCGCGCGCGACACGGCCAAGCTGGCCGAGCTGAAGCCGCAGGAGCAGCGCTACTGGCGCCTCGTGGCCGAGCGCAAGGGCGTGGTGGACGAGCGCATGCTCGAATTCCGCTGGCTGCTCGAGGAGTTGCGCGTGAGCTTCTTCGCGCAGGAGCTGCGCACGCCGCAGCCGGTGAGCGTGAAGCGGCTCGACAAGGCCTGGGCGCAGCTTCAGGCGTAAAAAAAAGCCCGCGACGACGCGGGCTTTTTTCATGATGGCGCGGGCGCTATATGCGGCCCATGAGCACGAGGATCACCAGGATCAGCACCACGAGCCCGAGGCCGCCGCTGGGTCCGTAGCCCCAGGACCGGCTGTAACCCCAGCTCGGCAGCGCGCCGATCAGCAGCAGGATCAGGACGATCAGCAGAATGAACGAGAGGGACATGTTTTTTCTCCTGGGACGTTGTTGTCACGAGCCTCCATGCTCGTCGTCCCGGGGCGCCGCGAGCGCCGGAGAGCCGCCCCTGACGCGGTCAGGACTGTCCTACCGTGGGCGTCGGCGCTTTACCGGTGCGCCTGCCAGCAGGAAGTGCATGGCCACGCCCACCGCCAGGAAGATGGCGCCCAGACCGCCGACGATGGCGGCGCCGCCCCACAGGTCGAAGAAGCCGTCGAGTCGGGCGTCCTGCGGGTTCGCGGGGTTGAAGAACACGCCGACGACTTCGCCCTTGTCGTAGGCCGGCGGGTTGCTGCTGCTCGACGGCGAGAACTCGACGATCGCGCCCGACGGCAGGGTGAAGCGCACCAGCGGGCGCCACGTCGGCGAATTGCTGCGGCTCGAACTTCCCGCGGACTGCAACGCGATCACCTCGCCCTGCGCCTTGCCGGCCGATGCGATGAACTTGGCGGTGTTCTGGTAGAGCAGCCAGCCGCCGAGGAGCATGAGCGCGCCGACGAGCGTGAAGATGCGCGTGATGAGGCGGGTGGGGTTCATTCGGGCGGCTTTCAGTTGCGCATCCACTCGACCGACAAGGTGCCCACCGCAGCCAGCACCAGGCTCGACACCAGGAAGCCCGCGGCCCCCAGCGTGGCCAGCAGGGCCCGTCGCCAGGGGCGCGTGCGAAAGAGATAGACCGGAATGCCCAGCAGCGGAAAGATGCCTGCGAGCAGCGCCGAGCGACCAGGCGCGGGCACGCCGCGCGCGAGGCCGTCGGCCCTGCACCACGTGTAGCACAGCGCCGAGATGAGGAACACATGCGCCACGTCCAGCGCGGTGTAGTCCTTGCCGCGCAGCGGCGGCAGGAACGCGTCGGCGATGCCCACCACGAGGAACGAGAGGGCCAGGGCCAGCAGGATCCAGCGCGGCCGGTTCATCGTCATCGCTGCCCCCGGAGCGTGGCCGCTGGCGTCAGAGCTTCGCGAGGCGGTCGAGCGCGGCGAGCAGCGTCTCGTCCTTCTTGGCGAAGCAGAAGCGCACCACGCGCTGGTCGAAGCCGTCGCCGTAGAAGGCCGACAGCGGAATCGCCGCCACGCCGATCTCGCGCGTGAGCCAGAGGCAGAAGTCGGCCTCCGACAGGTCGCTCACGGCCGAGATGTCCACGCACTGGAAGTAGCTACCTTCGCTGCGCAGCAGCTTGAAGCGGGTCTTCTCGGCCAGGCCGGCCGCGAACAGGTCGCGCTTGCGCTGGTAGAAGGCCGGCAGCTCCAGGTAGGGCTCGGGCCGCGCCATGTACTGCGCGAGCGCGTGCTGCATCGGCGTGTTCACCGTGAACACGTTGAACTGGTGCACCTTGCGAAACTCGGCCATCAGCGGCGCGGGCGCGGCCACGAAGCCGACCTTCCAGCCGGTGACGTGGTAGGTCTTGCCGAAGCTGCTGACAATGAAGCTGCGCGCCGCCAGGCCGGGGAAGCGCGCCACGCTTTCATGGCGTGCGTCGTCGAACACCATGTGTTCGTAGACCTCGTCGCTGATCACGAACACGTCGGTGGGCGCGAGCAGGTCTTCGAGCTGGCGCATCTCGGCCTCGGTCCAGACCGTGGCGCTCGGGTTGTGCGGCGTGTTGATGATGATCGCGCGCGTCTTCGGCGTGAGCGCGGCGGCGATCTTGTCGAAGTCGGGGCGGAAGGTGCCGGGCACGAGCGGCACGCGCACGACCTTGCCGCCGGCCAGGTCGATGTTGGGCACGTAGCTGTCGTAGCAGGGCTCCAGAACGATCACTTCGTCGCCGGGGCGCACGATGGCCAGGATGGCCGTGATGATCGCCTGCGTGGCGCCGGCCGTGACCGTGATCTCGGTTGCGGCGCTGTAGCTGCGGCCGTAGAGCGCCTCGATCTTGGCGGCGATGGCGTCGCGCAGCGACGGAATGCCCGGCATCGGCGGGTACTGGTTGTGGCCGGCCGCCATGGCGGCGGTCACGTCTTCGAGCAGCTTCGGATCGCAGTGGAAATCGGGGAAGCCCTGGCCGAGGTTCACGGCGTTCTTCTCGGCCGCGAGCGTGGACATCACGGTGAAGATGGTGGTGCCGACAGCCGGCAGCTTGGTGGTGATCTCGGGCGTGCGGGGAGAAGACGAAGGGGTGGCGGTGCTCATGGTCGGTCGTCGCGGGGGAAAAAGCGAAAGGTCAGAGTTCGTAGTCTTGTTGGTGGCCGCTGAGGGCCTTCGCGATCAGGTTGCGGTCGAGGCGGTCGGAGAGCAGCTCGGCGAACTTGAAGACGAAGTTGCGCAGGTAGGCGCTGCGCTTGAAGGCAACGCGCGCGATGTTCTGGCCGAACACGTGGCCCATCGGGCGCACCACGAGGTCGGCGTTCGACTCGTCGCGCACGGCCATCTCGGCCACGATGCCGACGCCGAGGCCCAGGCGCACGTAGGTCTTGATCACGTCGGAATCGATGGCCTCGAGTGCGATGCGCGGCGTGAGCTTCTTCTGCGCAAACGCATGGTCGATGCGCGTGCGGCCGGTGAACGACGGGTGGTACGTGATGATCGGCTCGCTCGCGAGGTCTTCGAGCGACACGCGTTCCTTGGCCGCCAGCGGATGGTCCTTGGGCAGCACCAGCACGTGCTGCCATTCGTAGCAGGGCAGCGTGACCAGCTCGGCATAGCCGTCGAGCGATTCGGTGGCGATGCCGATCTCGGCGATCTCGTCGATCACCATGCGCGCCACCTGGTCGGGCGAGCCCTGGTGCAGGCTCACGTTGACCTTCGGGTAGGCCTCGCGCAGGTTGGCCACGGGCACCGGCAGCACATAGCGCGCCTGGGTGTGGGTGGTGGCGATGGAGAGGGTGCCGCTGTCCTGCGCACTGAACTGTTCGCCGATGCGCTTGAGGTTGCCCACCTCGCGCATGATGAGTTCGATGCTGGCGATGACGTGCTGGCCGGGTTCGGTGATGCGCTTCAGGCGCTTGCCGTGGCGGGCGAAGATCTCGACGCCGAGCTCTTCCTCGAGTTCGATGATCGCCTTGGAGACGCCGGGCTGCGAGGTGTGGAGCGCCTTGGCCGCCTCGGTGAGGTTCAGGTTGCGCCGCACGGCTTCCTGAACAAACTTGAACTGGTGCAGATTCATATCAAATTCCGTCTGATTGCGGAATTCATTATGCCTTTGAAGTCTATAAAAATGACCGGGAGTTCAGGATTTGATGGCAATCCGGGCCAGCAAAGCGACCAGTTCGGGCGATTCGCCCACGATCGGGGCCAGCGAGAAGGCCACGTCGGGCCAGCGCTGGCGCAAGGCGTCGAGCTGCAGCGGCAGGTCTTCGCGGGCGTGCTTGCCCATGCCCAGGAACAGCGGCACCACATGCACCGCGGTGGCGCCGTCGGCGATCAGCGCGGCGGCGGCCGTGGGCAGGTCGGGCGCGGCCAGTTCCATGTAGGCGCAACTGACCCGCACCGTGGGGTCGTCTTCGCGCATGCGGGCGGCGACCGCCTCGATGGGCTCGCGCCAGCGCGCGTCGCGCGAGCCGTGCGCGAGCAGCACCGTGCCCGGCACCTGCGTGGTCATCGCCTCAGGACCAGCCAGCTGAAGGCTGTGAGAGACAGCACCGAATAGATCAGCCCCGGCGCGGCCGCCGTGAGCCAGGGCGACCAGTTGCTCAGGTTGCCCAGGTAGCCGAACACGTTGTTCAGCAGGAAGAAGCTGATGCCGATCATCACGCCGCCGAACACGTAGGTCGTGATGCCGGCCTGGCGGAAGTGCAGGTAGGCGAAGGGCAGGGCGAGCACCACCATCACCAGGCACGAGAGTGGATAGAACACCTTGCGCCAGAACTCGATCTCGTAGCGCTGCGCGGTCTGGCCGTTGGCGTTCAGGTGCCGGATGTAGTCGAACAGGTCGATGGTGCTCATGCGATCGGGCCGCAGCAGCGCAACCGACACCATTTCGGCGGTGAGCGAGGTGGGCCAGTCCATCTTCTCGACATGGGTGGTCGTGATGCGGGCCTTGTCGGCGGTGCGGGTTTCGTAGTCCTGCTGCTCGACCTCGGAGAGCACCCACTTCTCGTCGAGGATGCGGGCCGACTTGGCCATGAGCTGCTTGCTCACGTAGCCGTTGCCGTCGAACTCGAAGATGCGCGTGTTCTGCAGCGAGCCGTCGCGCGAAATCGACAGCACATTGACCGCATACGAGGTATCGCCGCGCTTTTCCTTCAGCCAGGCGCCGGTGTTGCCCACCAGCGAATAGGTGCCCTGGTAGCGCGACTTGAGCAGCTGGCCGGTGCGTCCAGACAGCGGCGCGATGTAGTCGCCGATGGCAAAGGTGAGCACGACGAAGCCCAGCCCCAGCAGCAGCAGCGTGCGCAGCGCGCGCCACGGGCCCAGGCCGCTGGTGCGCAGGATGGTGTATTCGGAGCTTTGCGCCAGCCGCGCCATCACGAAGATGCAGCCGATCAGCACCGTGATCGGCAGCAGTTCGTACAGGTGGCTGGGCACCAGCAGCAGCACGTAGATCAGCGCCTGCACCGGGCCATAGGCCAGGCTTTCGGGCTTGCCCACGGACTGCAGCTCGTCGACGAAGTCGAAGAAGAAGAACAGGCTCAGGAAGCCGAGCGTCACGAAGGCCACGGCCTTCAGTGCCTCGACGTAGATCAGTCGGCGGATGGTTTTCACGAGGTCGGGTCGATCCGGGAAGGCGGTACGGCCGGCAGGGCGCCGGCCGTGGCGGCGCTGGCGCGGGCCTGGCGGCGGGCCGACCAGTTGTTGTTGCGCAGCGTGAGCCAGGCCGTGGCGAAGAGGAAGACGCCGCCGTGCAGCAGCAGCATGAAGGAGCCCATGCCGTAGCGGCCCGAGCTGATCCAGCTCTGGCCCAGGTTCAGCAGGTTGTAGTAGACGACGAAGGCGAACAGCGCAAACACCAGGTTGCCGCTGCGCCCCACGCGCGGGTTGACGCTGGACACCGTCAACGCCAGCAGCACGAAGTTGATGGCGGCCAGCAGCATGCCGAAGCGCCAGCCCAGCTCGCCCAGGCTGGCATCGCTGCGGTCGCGCAGCAGCGAGAGCGTGGAGCGCGCGCGCGTGGGCGTGCTGTCGCCGGTGGCGTTCGAGCTGCCGCCGGCGCGCGTGCCGTAGGTCTTGAACTCGCTGATCTTCAGGCCCGATTCCGTGAACAGCGGGCGCTCCAGGCGCTGGCCGTTGCTCAGCAGCAGGAAGCGGTGGTTGTCGATGTCCTCGATGCGGCCGCTGCGCGCCGAGGTGGTGATCTGCAGGCCGCGCTCGACGGCCCAGATGAACACATTGGTGGCGGTGGCGCCGTCGGGCGTGTCCTTGTCAATGAAGAACACGCGCAGCCGGCCCGAGGACTCGCGGAACTCACCCGGCGTGACGCGCTCGATGTCGCTGCGCTGCTCGTACTGCTGGCGCATGCCGATGGTCTGCGAGTTGGCCCAGGGCCAGCCCACCAGCGCCATGGCGGCGATGAGCAGCAGCACAGGCCAGGCGAAGCGGAACAGCGGCTGGACGAAATCGGCCAGGCCGCGCCCGCTGGAGAACCAGATCACCATTTCGCTGTCGCGGTACATGCGCGAGAGCGTGCCGACGATGGCGATGAACAGGCTCAGGCTCAGGATGGTCGGCATGTAGCCGAGCACCGTGTACGCCATCACGAGGAAGACCTCCTGCGGGTTCACGCTGCCCTTGGACGCCAGCCCGAGCGTACGGATGAGCATCATGGTCATCACGATGGTGACCAGGACGACGAGGGTCGCTCCGAAGCTGCGCGACAGCTCCTTGCGTAGGGAAGAATGGAATAACATCGTTCGAGGAAAAAAAGGATTATGGACTTTCAACTCAAGACCCTCACCGTCGCCCAGGCCGCCGCCGAGAAATCCGACCTCCTCATCGTGCTCGTCGGCAGCGCTCTCCCCACCGCCAAAGACCCCGTTTCCGTGCTCGCCGCCAGCGCCCGCAAGGCCGGCGACCTGCCTGACAAGGCCGGCAAGCTGCTCGCGCTGTACCGCCCCGAGACCGTGGTGCCCTCGCGCGTGTTGCTGGCCGCCATCGGCGACGGCAAGGCCGCCTCGGTGCGCAGCGCCGTGAGCGCGGCGGTTGCCGCCGCCAAGGCCAACGGCCCCAAGCGCGTCGTGATCGTCTTCGCGCAGCCGGCCGACGCCGCCGCGGTGGCCGCCGCCGTCACGGCCGCGGCCGATGCCAGCTATGTCTACACCACGACCAAGTCGAAGGCCGAGCCGCGCAGCATCCGCCACCTGACGCTGGGCGTGTCCGAGGCCGCCAGCCCCGCCGTCGCCAAGGCCTTCGACGACGCCCGCGCCACGGTCGCCGGCATCGAGCTGGCCAAGGAATGGGGCAACCGTCCCGCCAACCACGCCACGCCCACGCTGCTGGCCGAAGCCGCCAAGGGGTTGGCGAAGCTGCCGCGCATCAAGTGCGAAGTGCTGGGCCCGAAGGAAGTCGAGAAGCTCGGCATGGGCGCGTTCGCCGCCGTGGCCCAGGGCTCGGCCGAACCGCTGCGCTTCATCGTGCTGCGCTACCAGGGCGGCGCCAAGGACGAGGCCCCCGTGGTGCTCGTGGGCAAGGGCATCACCTTCGACACCGGCGGCGTTTCGCTCAAGCCCGCGGCCGAGATGGACGAGATGAAGTTCGACATGTGCGGCGCGGCCAGCGTGCTCGGCACCTTCCGCGCGCTGGGCGCGATCCAGCCGGCGATCAACGTGGTCGGCCTGATTCCTTCGTGCGAGAACATGAACGACGGCAAGGCCGTCAAGCCCGGCGACGTGGTCACCAGCATGAGCGGGCAGACCATCGAGATCCTGAACACCGACGCCGAAGGCCGGCTGATCCTGTGCGACGCGCTCACGTACGCCAAGCGCTTCGACCCGGCCGCCGTGATCGACATCGCGACGCTCACAGGCGCCTGCGTGGTGGCTCTGGGCGGCGTGCGCAGCGGCCTGTTCGCCAGCGACGAGTCGCTGGCCTCCGCGCTCGAATCGGCCGGCGAGGCCTCGCAGGACCGCTGCTGGCGCCTGCCGCTGGACGACGACTACGCCGAAGGCCTCAAGAGCAACTTCGCCGACGTGGCCAACATCGCCGGGCGTGCCGGCGGCGCGATCACCGCGGCCAAGTTTTTGCAGCGCTTCACGGCCGACTACGCCTGGGCGCACCTGGACATCGCAGGCACGGCCTGGAAGAGCGGGGCGGCCAAGGGCTCGACCGGCCGGCCCGTCGGCCTGCTGGTGTCGTACCTGACGAATCGGGCGGGCAGCAGCAACGCCGCTGCCGCCGCGCCGAAGGCAGGGAAGGCTGCCAAGCCTGTGAAGAAGGCCGCGTCGCCCAAGACCCCGGCCAAGCCGGCCCGAAAGGCCCGGTCCGCGCAGTGACCGACATCGGCTTTCACTACAACGCGCCCGACAAGCTCACCTACGCTTGCCGGCTGGTTCGCAAGGCCGTGAACACACGCGGCCTGCGCGTGGTGGTGGTGGGCGATGCGCGCGCGCTCGACACGGTCGATGCCGCGCTCTGGCAGCTGTCGCCGGTCGACTTCGTCGCGCACTGCCGCGCCGATGCGCCGGCCCATGTGGTGGCGCGCTCGCCCGTGATCCTGTGCGCCGAAGGTTCGGACGCAGCCTCGCTGCCGCACCGCGAGATGCTGGTCAACCTGGGCCTGGAGGTGCCGGCCGGCTTCGAACGCTTCGAACGCATGATCGACATCGTGAGCGACGAGGCCAACGACCGGCAGGTCGGCCGCACCCGCTGGCGCCACTACGCCGACCGGGGCTACACGATCCAGCCGCACGATTTCGCAAGGAGCGCTTCCTGATGGCCAGCACGCTGCGCACGCCACCCCGGTTCGTCCCGACGCTGACGACCGTGCTCGAGATCCCGGCCGAGCCCGTGCCGGTCGCCGAGACGGTGCGACCCACGGGTGCGCCGGTGTCGCAGCCCCCGCCGCCGGACCCTGCGAGCGCCGTGGCGTTGCCGCCGTCGGTGTCGCTCACGCCGGCCGAAATCGTCAGCCTCGAAGAGCAATTGCTGCACCGCGTGCTGCAGCGCGTCGACCTGTCGCTGGAGGAGCGATTGAGCGACGCCGTGTCAGCTGCCGTTCAGCATCAGCTCGACGAAATGGTGCCGCGTCTGCGCGGCGAAATCGAGGCCGTGCTGCGCGCGCTCGTCATCGAATCCATGGCCGCTGAACTCTGTGAAAACACAGGGGAAAACACAGGGTCTACGCCAACTTCCGGCGCATAAATCCTCGGCTAAACTGCGCCGCAGGTCGGAATGGCGTGAGGGTGCCGCTGGTCTGCGGCGCGAAACTTGCGAGGTCTGAACGCCCGGATCGAACGACCGGTTTTTATATCTTTTCATCCAAGTTCTGGAGGTTCTCATGCAATTGAAATGGACTGCGGTCGCACTGGCTGCACTCACGCTCGTGGCTTGCGGCAAGAAGGAAGAAGCTGCTGCTCCGGCGGCACCGGCACCCACGGCTGCGGCTCCGGCCCCTGCTGCGCCTCCTGCTGATGCCCTGGTCGTCAAGATCGGCCACGTCGGCCCGACCAGCGGTCCCATTGCCCACCTCGGCAAGGACAACGAGCTCGGTGCCAAGATGGCCATCGAAGACCTGAATGCAAAGGGCTTCAAGATCGGCGACAAGGTTGCCAAGTTCGTGCTGGTTCCCGAAGACGACGCTGGCGATCCGAAGCAAGGCACCGCCGTCGCCCAGAAGCTGGTCGATGAAAAGGTCAACGGCATCGTCGGTCACCTGAACTCGGGCACCACGATCCCCGCTTCCAAGCTGTACAGCGACGCCGGCATTCCGCAGGTCTCGCCGTCGGCCACCAACCCCAAGTACACCCGCCAGGGCTTCAAGACCACGTTCCGCGTGGTGGCTGACGACACGCAGCTGGGCGGCACGCTCGGCAAGTACGCCGTCGAAACGCTCAAGGGCAAGAACATTGCCGTGATCGACGACCGCACGGCCTACGGCCAGGGCGTTGCCGAAGAGTTCGAGAAGGCTGCCAAGGCTGCCGGCGCGACCATCGTGGGCCACGAGTTCACGACCGACAAGTCGACCGACTTCAACGCCATCCTGACCAAGCTGAAGGCTGCCAAGCCCGACGTGCTGTTCTTCGGCGGCATGGACGCCGTGGGCGGCCCGATGCTCAAGCAGGTCAAGCAGCTCGGCCTGAACGTCAAGTTCATGGGCGGCGACGGCCTGTGCACCGGCGAACTGCCGAAGCTGGCAGGCGACGCCATCGGTGAAGACATGGTGGTCTGCGCCGAAGCCGGCGGTGTCGACGGCGACTTCAAGCAGCCGCTGGAAGACTTCAAGGCCAAGTTCAAGACCAAGAACGGCGTCGAAGTGCAGATCTACGCACCGTACGTGTACGACGCGGTCAACGTGCTGGCCGAAGCCATGGCCAAGGCCGGCTCGTCCGACCCGGAAAAGTACCTGGCTGAAGTCGGCAAGGTGCAATACAAGGGCGTGACCGGCCCGATCGCCTTCGACGAAAAGGGCGACATCAAGAACGGCGCCCTGACGCTCTTCACCTACAAGGGTGGCGTGCGCACGCAGATCGCCGTGGTGCGCTGATCGCATTGCAGCCAACGACCCTTCACTGGGTCGTTCCATGAAAAAAGGGCCTTCGGGCCCTTTTTTCATTCAGGGGTGCGCGCCGCCGTGGCGCGGGCCTGCCTTCAGAGCGCGGCCATGCCCGAGGGACGGTCGGCGTTGCAGTACTCGATGAAGGCGTCCAGGTCGCGCGACTTGTCGAACACCGCGTCGGCGCCCAGTGCCTGGCAGCGCGTGCGGATGTCGGGGGTGACGTAGTTGCTCAGCACCACGACGCGCTGGTGCGGGCCGCGCTCGCGGCAGCCCGACAGCACGCCCAGGCCCGAGCCTTCCTTGAGGAACAGGTCGACGATGAGCAACTGCCAGGCATCGGGGTGGGCGGCGAGCCAGGCGAGGGCGCCCGATTCGGTTTCGGCATAGCCGACGACATGGCCGTTGACGAGGTCCTCGAGGGCCGGGACCAGGTTGTCCCTGATGGTCTTGTTGTCCTCGACGAGGAACGTGATGAGGGCCATGCCGCGGTTTTGATGTGTGAACCAATAGCGTAGCGTGGCGCAAGCGGTCTCCGCGTAGGAGAAGGGAGAACGACGCACGCAAACCGTGCGGAAACAACGGCGATCAGCGCTTGTCCGACGTCGCCTGGGTGCGGATGCGCGCCTTGAGCTGCTCGGCCAGCGCCTGGCTCTCGTCGCGCTCGGCGGTCACTTCGAGGCGCTTCTCGATTTCCTCGCTCAGCGCCGCATTCACTTCAGCCAGTTTCTCGGCCGACTGGGCGAGTTTTTCCTCGAGCTGGCTGGTGTGCTCGATGGCCTGCGCCACCTCGCCGACCTGGACCTCGTCCGGCAGTTCCTGTTCCAGCACGGTGCTCACGACGGCGAGGTTGTCCGAGGCGCGCTGCACATCGGCGGCCACCTGTTCGCTCTTTTTCAGGGTCTTGTCCAGCGAGGTGGTGCCGCGCGTCAAGGTGGGGGAAGGTCCGGCCATCGAGGCTCCTTTGCGGCAGGCGAAGTGGGGTGGAATGTCGGTCGATTCGATTCCGCGCATCGTACCGCCAGATGCGGCCTTGCTCAGGATTGGCAACAGTTGCTGCGTGGCAACAGCGTTCAGCCGAAGTCCTACGGAATCGGCCGCGAGTTTGGGACTGGGCCGATGGGGGATTCTTGCCGCCCCCGGGAAGATGCAGAACATCCTCTTCCCCCTCCAAGGCTCGCCATGATCAGACACGCACTCGTGATCGACCAGGTCGAACGCACCGGCCTCGCGCTGGCCACCTTCATGCGCCACGCCGGCATTCCCCGCGTGGACCTCACGCGCAGCGGCCATGGCTTTGTCGAGGCAGTACAGCACCGGCGCCACGACCTGCTGGTGGTGGACATCGACACGCCCGAGGTGACGGGCCTGCAGATGATCGACGCGGTGGTCGAGGCCGGCAGCCCCGCCGCGCTGGTGCTCATGAGCGCCCAGCCGCCGCGCATCCTGCAGGCCGCAGAAGACTATGCCCGGGCCCGTGGCGCGCGTGTGCTCTCGGCCATCGCCAAGCCGCGCACCATGGTATCGATGGCATCGGCGGCGCAGACGATGGCACGCGGACGGCGCCACCGGGCCGAGCTGCGGCGCGGCATGGCGCCGGCAACAACCGATGCACCGGCCTTCACGGCCGAGGTTCTGCGCGAGGCGCTGGCCACGCGCCAGATCACCGCCCACTTCCAGCCCCGGCACTGCGCGCGCACGGGCGTGCTGCGTGGCGCCGAGCTGCAGCCGGGCTGGTACCGGCCCGACGACACCTGGCTGCCCGCGGCCGACTTCCTGCCGGCCATTGCGCAGGCCGGCCTGCACGAGGCGCTGGTGCAGCGCATGCTCGAGTGCGCCTT
This sequence comes from Variovorax sp. GW821-FHT09D07, assembly GCF_059416345.1. Lineage (NCBI taxonomy): Bacteria > Pseudomonadati > Pseudomonadota > Betaproteobacteria > Burkholderiales > Comamonadaceae > Variovorax > Variovorax sp. GW821-FHT09D07. The sequence goes on along the minus strand of NZ_JBWKOY010000001.1, from coordinate 293,021 downwards.
CGAACTGCTCGGCTACATGCACAAGGACCACGGCCTGCGCCTGGGCGTGCGCGTGCCCGCGTCGGTGGCCGCCTCGGTGTCCTGGGCGCAGGGCGTGGCCGAACAGGCCGAACGCGCCGGCATCGCCCCCGACCAGCTCGTGCTGGAGATCGCCGAAGACGGCGGCGCGCGCTGCAACGAGGTGCTGGCCGGCGCGGTCGCGCACCTGCGGCTGCGCGGGTTCCACTGCGCCATCGACCGTTTCGGCCAGGGCGACTCGACCCTGAGCCGCTGGTTCAAGGTGCCGTTCAGCGAGCTCCAGATCGACGCGCGCCAATTGGCACAGGCGCGCGAGAACCCGCATGCCTGCCACATCCTGGCGAGCGTGATCGCCATGGCACGCGAACAGCACGCGACGCTGCTCGTGAAGGGCGTCGACGGCGAGCGTGACCTCGCGTTGGCCCGCAGTCTCGGGTGCCACTTCACGCAGGGCGCGCAGCACGCCGCGCCGATGGCCGAGTCGGCCTTCGTGCAGTACACGGCGCTGCTGCGGTATGCGGCGGGGCGCCCGCAGGCGCCGCACAACCCCGACGCGGGTTGAGGCGCGCTCAGGCGGCGCGCCGTGACAGCACCGCTTCGGCGGCTGCCTGCAGTTCCGTCCAATCGGGGGCGATCACCGCCATCGCTTCCTGCTTCACCAGGACGCTGAGCCGGCCGCACATCGCGGCGATGGCCGGCTCGCCGATCATGGCGAAGGCGCCGCGCACCGCATGCAACTCGTCGCCGATGACGCGCCGGTCGCCGGTCGCCAGGGCCTCGCGGACCTGCTGCGCGGAAGACGCCAGCGACGAGACCATCGCGTCGTGCAGGCGCGCGTTCAGGGGCGCGTGCGGCGCTTGCGCAGGCGCGACCGGAGCGCTGGCCACCCGTGACGGCGCGGCCGCGCCCAGCGTCTTGAGGATCGCCTGCTCCAGTGCCGGCAACAGCACCGGCTTGAGCAGCACCCCCGCGAAACCCGCCAGCGAGCATTGCTGGTAGCCCTCCTGTTCCAGGTGCGCCGTGATGGCGACGAGCGGGATCGACGGCATGCGCTCGCGCAGCCGCCGGGCCAGCGTGTAGCCGTCCATGCCGGGCATGTTCAGGTCGGTCAGCACGAGGTCGTAGCGCTGCGTGGCGAACAGGGCCAGCGCGGCCTCGCCGTCGGGCGCCACGTCGGCGGCGACGCCAAGCGCGTCGAGCTGGTCGCTGATGAGCGCGCGGTTGGCCGGATGGTCGTCCACGACCAGCAGGCGCACGGGACGCAAGGGCAGGGCGGCGTGGGCAGCGTTGGTGTCCGGCGGCGCGACGACCTCGGGCGCCAGCGCCACCAGCGGCAAGCTCACCGTGAAGCACGAGCCCGCGCCCGGCTGGCTGCGCACGGCGATCGTGCCGCCCATCTTGCGCGCCAGGCGCTGGCAGATCGACAGCCCCAGCCCCGAGCCGCCGAACTCGCGCGCGGTCGAGGGCGAGGCCTGCATGTAGATGTCGAACAGCTGCGGAATCTGCTCGGGCGGCACGCCCATGCCGGTGTCGGTCACGCGGATCGCCACCGGCGAGGCCTGTCCCGGCGACAGCGGCCCGACCTCCATCGTCACCGTGCCCGCGGCCGTGAACTTGATCGCGTTGCTCAGCAGGTTGACGACGATCTGGCGGATGCGCGTCGGGTCGCCTTCGTAGCCGGCGGCCAGGCCCGGGTGCACCACGCAGTCCAGCCGCAGTCCCTTGGCGTGCGCCGAGGGCTCGAACATCTGCGCGCAAGCCTGCACGATCTCGGGCAGCGCCACGCGCGTGGTTTCGAGCTTGAGGTGGCCCGATTCCATCTTCGACAGGTCGAGGATGTTGTTGACGATCTCGAGCAGGGTGCGCGAGGCCTGGCGCACCGACTGCAGGCGCCGGGCCTGCACCTCGGGCGGCGCGCCCTGGCCGAGCAGCTCGAGGTTGCCCAGCACCGCATTCAGCGGCGTGCGGATCTCGTGGCTCATGGTGGCGATGAACACCGACTTGGCGCGGTTGGCCGCTTCGGCCGCCTCGCGGGCTTCTTCGCGCTTCTTGTCGAGTTCGTTGCGCTCGGTGGTGTCGGCAAAGCTGCACAGCAGGGCGTCCGCGCCCTGGTAGCGCGTGCGCGTGCATTGCAGCAGCAGCTCGCAGGCCTGGCCGTTCTTCAGCGCCAGCGGCATGCCGGCGTCATGCAACGTGCCGCCCTGGGCGCGTTCGCGGTAGAGCGCGGCCATCTGGCGGTGCAGCGGCTCGGGCGGTGCGGTGGCCGCCGCGTAGTGTTCCATCAGGGTGTTCTGCAGCAGCACGCGCTCGTCGTCGAGCGCGATGAGGCAGACGCCGAACGACGAGGTGGCGATGATCGCGCGGTTGAGCTGCTCGCTCTCGAACACCCGCTGCGAGCGGCGGTAGGCGGGCTCCAGCAGCTTGCGCCTGAAGAGCAGCAGCAGGCCCCAGAGTGCGCCCAGCACCACCAGCGTGGCGCCGCCGTAGCGCAGCAGCTGCGGCTTCAGCGTGGCGAAGACCGTGCGCCACGAGTACGCGTACACCAGCGACCAGCCGGTGCCGGCCAGCGGCGTCGAGAGGCTGAACACGCCCGCGCGGTAGGTTTCGCGCGGCAGCGCGGGGCCGGCTTGGCGCAGGCTGTGGGCCAGCGCGGTGGCCATCAGCGCGCCGCCGTCGATGGCGTCGCCCGTGCGGTCGGCCGAGAGCAGCACCTGGCCCTGCGCGTCCACCAGCAGGGCGGCCGTGTCTTGCGGCGTGTGGCGCAGGCGGTCCTGCAGCACGTTCGAGGGCAAGTTGCTCACGAACACCATGAACGGGCGGCCCTGGGCGTCGAAGCCGGGCTGCACCAGCTTGAAGGGCGAGGCCCCCGGTGCGAGCAGGTCAGGCGCCGGCGGCTGCCAGGCCACGCGCCGCTGCGTGCGCCACTGCGCGGCGAGGGCCGGGTTGCCGGCGAGATCGCCGATGTCGTAGCTCAGGCGCGCGATGAGCGCGGCGGTGTCTGGCAGGCCGGTGCGAGCCAGCGCGCCCTGCAGACCGCCTTCGGGCGCGGGCATCAGCGTGAGCAGGCGGTGGTCGGGGGTGTAGGCGTAGGCGCCTAGCGGCGAATTGCGCAGCTGTGCGACGGCGGTGACGCTGTAGGCCTGCATCTCGAGCATGCCCAGGTAGGGCGCGAATTCATGCAGGTCGTGGGTGCGGGCGGTGTCGACCGCGGCGATGGCCGGCGTCAGGTGCGCCCCGGCCTGCAGGACCACGTGGCCCCCGTCGCGCACGAAGGCCTCCAGCGTGCCGGCGGCCGGCGGTGTCTGGCTGTTCCAGAGCAGCTCGGCATTCACCACGCCGCGGCGCATCGCCGCCTGCTTTTCCTCGATGTCGAGCTGCATCTGCGCGCTGTGCGCGGCCAGCGTGGTGCGCAGGTTCGCGAGCGCATTGGCGGCGGCGTTGTACAGCACGAGCCCCGCGGCCAGCACGATCAGCAGCGACAGCAGCGCGCCGCCGCCATAGAGCAGGGCGTGCTGGTAGCGGCGCAGCAGGTCCAGCTCCTGGGCCTGCCGGGAAGGTGTCGGGGCAGGGTGGGCGCTGGCGGGGAGGGCGGGCGGAGACATGGCGGAAAAAATAGCAGAAAAGACGCGAATTAAAAACAATCGACAGGAATGGTAGGGCGAATTGCGCGTGGATTTCCATGAATTCCAGGAGTGCTTCTGTTTATAGGACAAGTCCTATGCAGGCTTTTATTTTTCAGGATTCGGCTGAGCCGATGAGCGAGGGCTTCTGAAATTTCCATCTGTATTTTGCAGTCATAGGTGTCGATGAGAAATAAATCATCTGTTCGGGTGGATTCGATCTCCTGCGAACAGATCGCTGGGTTGGCAAGGCTGCCCTGCAATTCGACAGTGAAGAGCGGCAGGGCCAATGGCCGCGCAATCCTCACGACGAACTGCCAATAGGCAGGCACCGTGCGAGCAATTTTCAGACGGGTCCGATTGGATTTTCGAGGCTGAAAACATAGGATTGAAAAATTACCTTTGTCGCCTCTTTGGCATCTGTGCAAGGGCGCTGGATTGAATATTTTTTAGAGGCCATCGATGATGAATATCTTGTGGATCAAGAAATCGTGGGAATTCCTGCGTGGCAAGCGAATGCAGGCAACCGGCTGCACGCGGCGAAGCGCGTTGTTCGGCGCTTTGGTGCTGGCAAATAAGCCATCGGTCATGGCCCGGACCGACAATTTCTTTTGAGCAGGCGGTCGCATTTGGCCTTGATCAAGATCGCAGGCGGATGGGGCCTCGACCCTTCATGGGGAGCGCGCTCATGCGGATGATCGGACACCGCCTGTCCATGGAGCGCACCAGGCTCGGTCTGAGCGCCGCCGCCTTCGCGGTGCTCGGCGGCGTCGATGCGTCAGTGCAGGAGGCTTTCGAAAAGGGCGCGCGCCATCCCGACGCGGCCTACCTGGCCACCATGGCCGTCATCGGCATCGACGTGCTCTATGTCGTGACCGGCATGCCCACCTGCACCGAAGACCTGTCGGTGAGCCGCGAGGAGGTGTCGCTGCTGCGCGCCTACCGGACCTCGGACGACGCCGGCAAGAAAGCCGCGCATGCAGCACTCCAGGCCATCGCGCAGGCCTTCCCGGGCGACATGCTGTCGGCCTCGGGCGCGCGCGCTTCGCAGCCCGCTGCCGCGGCGCCTCCCACCGAAACGGCCTGAGCCTTTCACCTGCGCGACGCGGCCCGCCCGCGCAGGACCGGCGGGTAAGATGCCCCGGCGCAGCGCCCGGACCCTCGTCCGCCGGCCACGCCGGCAAGCGAAAGGGAAAAAACAATGGCAATGGACCGCTTCGAAATCCGCGTCGTTCTGGCCGACGACCATCCCGGCATGCTGGCCGGGGTCCGGCACGAGCTGGCGTCGGTCGAGACCCTCACGCTGGTGGGCGAGGCGGCCAACTCGACCGGGCTCATGGCGCTGCTGGAGACCACGCCCTGCGACGTGCTGGTGTCCGACTACGCGATGCCGGCCGGCGAGTTCGGCGACGGCGTGCCGCTGTTCAAGCTGGTGAAGCGGCGCTTTCCCGACACGCAGATCGTGGTGATGACCATGCTCGACAACCCGGCGGTGCTGCACTCGCTGGTGTCCAGTGGCATCCGCTGCATCGTGAGCAAGTCGGATGCGGTGGCGCACCTCATCCCCGCCATCCACGCCGCCCGCACCGGCGGCACGTACTACTCGCCGACCATGGACGCCGTGGTGCGCTCCATCGATTGGGAGGTGCGCAGCCGCAACGCCGCGGGCGTGCTGAGCCAGCGCGAGTCGGAGGTGGTGCGGCTGTATGCGTCGGGGCTCACGATCAACGAGATCGCCGAGCAGCTGCACCGCAGCAAGAAGACCATCAGCACGCAAAAGACCAAGGCGATGGAAAAGCTGGGCATCGAGCGCGATGTCGACCTGCTGCGCTACGCGCTCGAAAACGGCCTGACGGCCACGGTGACGGGCGCGCCGCAAGGCTGACCCGCGTGTGGCCTCAGGGCCAGGGCAACGCCGGCAGGCCCGGCGGTGGCGGCGGTGGTGCCGCCGAGGTGCTCATGAGCCCCGTCTCCATGCCGTAGCGCACGAGGTCCATGTCGCGCAGGATGCCGAGCTTGGCCATGGCCGAGCCCTTCTGCGTGCTGATGGTCTTCTTGCTGCGGTGCAGCCGCTCGGCGATTTCTGTCACCGTGAGGCCCGACACGAACATGCGCACCACCTCGAGCTCGCGCTTGGAGAGCATGGCGTGCGGCTGGGTGTCGGTGCGGTGCGGCGCGGTGCGCGCGGCGATCTCCGCCATGCTGGGCGACAGGTAGCGTCCGCTTGCGTAGGCCGCATGCACGGCCGGCAGCAGGTGGCTCACCGAGTCGGCCTTGTTCAGGATGCAGGGCACGCCGATGTCCAGCAGCGAATGGATGATGCCGGGGTTGTCCAGCATGGTCATCACCACGATCTTCAGCCGCGGGTAGCGCTGGCGCACCAGCGCGAACAGCGCGATGCCGTCGCCGTGCAGGCCGCCGGGCATGGCGTAGTCGGACACCAGGATCTGGCAGTCGTGCTGCTTGAGCATCTCCATCATCTCGGTGGAGTCGCGCGCGGCGCCCACGACGGTGACCGCCTGGCTTTCGCGCAGCGTGCTCTCGATGCCGATGCGAACGGCGGGATGGTCGTCCGCGATCAGGACGCGGAGATTGAATGGCTTCATGGCGGACCTGTGGAACACAGAGGGATCGAACCTGCGCGCGCCGCGTGCAGGAAGGGCTGCTGTCGAACGCCCGGCCCCCGGCGTCGGGGACGTCTGAAAAAGGGGCCGGTGGCGGGTGCCTCGGGCGATGCCAGCAGGGGATGACTGGACTTTAGGAGGGCATCGGTCCTGCGTTAAGCGGCCTGATCCGATAGCGGGCCGCCAATGCATAGGACCCGTCCTAATTTGTAAGACGCGGGGCCCGAAGGGCTAGGACCGGGGGCGCCGGCGGATCGGATCGGGTCCGAAAACGGGTTCGGACCCGGGCGGCTTCAGGCCGCGGCCGCGCCCTCGGGGGCCCGGCGTGCGAGCGCCGCGCGCGCCGCCGGTTCGAAGCGCTCGAAGGCCTGCGCCAGTGCGGGCAGGTCGGCGTCGCGCAGCTGCGTTTCCATGGCGACGCAGTCGGCGGCGAGCCCGGCTTCGTGGATCAGTGCGAAGGCGCCGCGCAGCGAATGCAGCCCGGCGCCGAGCGCGGCGCTGTCGCCGGCGTCCAGCGCCGCGCGGATGGCCGCTGCGGTGTCGGTCAGTGACTGCACGAGCGGCTGGTGCACCGACGCGGGCAGGGTGCCTTGCGCGATGTCCTGCCGACGGGCGTTAGGCGATGGAGCGGCCTCGGGATCGCGCAGGGTCAACTGGCGCACCGTGCGTTCGAGCGTGTCCAGCAGGATGGGCTTGATCAGCGCGGTGTCGATGCCCGCCGATTCGCAGCGCTCGCGTTCGCGCACCGCAACGTCGGCCGTGAGCGCCACGATGGGCACGCGCGAGCCCTGCGCGCGCAGCGCGCGTGCCAGCGTGTAGCCGTCCATGCCCGGCATGTTGATGTCGGTGATGATGAGGTCGTGCTGCCGCCGGGCGAACAGGTCGAGCGCCTGCAGGCCGCCCGAGGCCTGGTCGGAGGTGTAGCCCAGTGCCTCGAGCTGCATCTTCACCAGCTCGCGGTTGGCCGGATGGTCGTCCACCACGAGGATGTGCGCCGCCGGTGCGGCCGTGCCGGCGTCGGCCGCCGGCGCTGCGGGCGCGCGCGGGGGCAGGGCGGGCGCGGCAGGCAAGGGCAGCGTGACCAGGAAGGTGCTGCCCTTGCCCGGCGAACTCACCACCTGGATGTCTCCGCCCATGAGCCCGGCCAGCCGGCGGCACAGCGCCAGTCCCAGGCCGGTGCCGCCGAAGCGGCGCGCGATGCTGCTGTCGGCCTGCGTGAAGGGCTCGAACAGCGCCTTCTGCTGCGCCGCCGTCATGCCGATGCCGGTGTCGCTCACGCCGATCACCACCGGCGAGGCCGGGTCGGCGTCGTCCTTCAGGTAGACCTCGAGCAGCACGTCGCCGGTGTCGGTGAACTTGATCGCGTTGCTCAGCAGGTTCATGAGCAGCTGGCGCAGGCGCGTCGGGTCGCCGAGGTGGTGCGGGGCGAGGGCGTCGTCGATCACGCAATCGAGCGCCAGGCGCTTGGCCTGCGCCAGCGGCGTGAAGACCGCGATCACCTGCCGCGCCGTGTCCGCGAGGTCGAAGCGGATCGACTCCAGCCGCATCTGGTCCGACTCGATCTTCGAGAAGTCGAGGATGTCGTTGATGATGCCCAGCAGCGCGGTCGACGACGACGTCACGGCGCCGAGCCGCTCGTTCTGCGCGGCCGACAGCGGCGAGCGCTGCAGCAGCTCAAGGTTGCCCATGATCGCGTTCAGCGGCGTGCGGATCTCGTGGCTCATCATGGCCAGGAAGGCCGACTTCGCATGGTTGGCCTGGTGCGCGGCCTCGCGCGCGCTTTCCAATGCACGCTCGGCGTTCTTGCGCGTCGTGATGTCGGAGAAGTTGCACAGCAGCACGTCGCTGCCCTGGTACTTGGTGCGCACCACGCTCACGAGAAGTTCGGTGACTTCGCCGCCGGCCAGCGTCACGGGCAGTTCCAGGTCGGGCAGCCACTCCGGGGCGCCGGGCGCGTCGTCGTACAGGTGCAGCAGGCGCTGCGGCAGGGGCGGGTCTTGGGGGCGCGCGTTGTCGGTGCAGGCCTGCATCACCTGGTTCTGCAGCAGCACCTCGCCCGAGGGATAGCGCAGCAGCGCCAGGCCCGAGGGCGTGGTCGCGACCATGGTGCGGTTGAGGTTCTCGCTCTCCACGATGCGCTGGGAGCGCGCATAGCCAGGCCGGAACACCTTGCGATCGAGCAAGAGCAGCGCGGCCCAGACGAAGGCGATGAGCAGCAGCATGGCGCCCGCGTAGAGCGCCAGCCGCAGGCCCAGCTCGGACGCGATGGTGCGCCACGAAAAGGCGTAGAGGTAGGTCCAGTTGGCGTCGGCGATCGGGGCGCGCAGCGTGAAGAGGCCGTCGCGGTATTGCAGCGTGGCGCCGTTGGCGGCCAGCGACGGCCGCGAGAGCTGCAGCGCGCGCGCCTGCAGGCCCTCGGTGCCGCTGGGGCCGTGCGTTTCGGCGATCACCCGGCCCGACGGGTCCACGAACATCGAGGCTTCGTCGTGGCGCTCGTTCGACAGGTGCGCGGTGATGATGTCCAGCGGGTAGTCGTTCACCAGCACGACGAAGGGCTTGCCGTCGTGGAAGCCGGGCTGCGCCAGCCGCAGCACCGTCTCGCCGGTGAAGGGGCTCACGGCCGGCGGCAGCCACACGGCCGTGCCGCTGTCGCGCAGGCGGGCGACGACGGCCGGGTCGTTCAGGTCGCCGAGTTCGGGGGGCGCGATGCGCTTGAGGAGGTCTTCGGTGGTGCGCGCGCCGTGGCGCTCGAACAGGTCGGCCGCGGCGGGGGCCGGCACCACGGCCAAAAAGCGCAGGTCGGGCGCATAGAAGTAGCTGGAGTGCAGCGTCAGCGTCTTCGTGTAGGCCGCCGAGCGGTAGCCGACCTCTTCGGCCAGCCCGAGGTACTGCGCGAAGCTGTCGGCCGGGCGCTGCGCCGAGAGGTCGCCCAGCAGCAGCATCGGCGGGAAGTCCTTGTTGCTGGGCAGCACCAGCCGGCCGTCGTGCGCGGCGAAGGCGTCGACCAGCGACTGCGGCGCGCGTGCGCGCCGTTCCCAGGCGCCTTCCTCGTGAAAGATGTTGATCCGCGCGGAGCCCTGGCGCACGAAGAGTTCGAGATGGAGCAGCGCCTTGCGCGCATTGAACTCGGCCTGCCGCTCGGCCACGTAGTCGCGCACCTGCGACGAGAGCATCACGCCGGTGGCGGCCAGCAGCACGAGCGAGGTGACGGCGCCACCCACGTACAGCAGCGCGCGCTGGTAGCGGTTCAGCAGGCTGATCACGCCGCGTGGGGTGGCGCGCGAAGCGCCGAAGCCGAAGAAGCGCGGGAGATCGCTGGGCATCATGGCATCCGTGTGACCGGTGCGGGCAGGAGATGCCTGCCATGGTAGGGCACTGGCGTGCCCCGATGCGGGTTCGCAGGCACCAAAGAAAAACGGGGCACAAGGCCCCGTTGTTCATGACTTCTCTGGCGGAGCAGGCGGGATTCGAACCCGCGGAGGGCTATTAACCCTCACACGCTTTCCAGGCGTGCGACTTAAACCGCTCATCCACCGCTCCTGAGCCCACGATTGTAGCGCGGGTTTTCAGCCGTTTCAGTTCGGGCCGGCGCTTTTCCCGGTTTGGATCATGCGCATGGCCGACGAGATCAGCGCGGCCGTCTCGGTCATGTTGCTCGGCACGATGAGCGTGGTCTTCGAATCGGCGGCCACCTTGCCGTAGGCATCGACGGCGCGCTCGGCCACCTTCAGCTGCACGGCCTGTTCGCCGCCCGGCTGGCGGATGGCCGCGGCCACGCGTTCGATGGCGTCTGCCGTGGCGGTGGCCACGGCCGTGATGGCAGCGGCTTCACCTTGCGCGTTGTTGATCTGCGCCTGCTTCTCGCCCTCGGAGCGGGCAATGAAGGCTTCGCGTTCGCCGGTGGCGATGTTGATCTGTTCCTGGCGACGGCCTTCCGAGGCGGCGATGAGCGCACGCTTGCCGCGTTCGGCGGTGATCTGCGCCTGCATGGCCAAGAGGATTTCCTTGGGCGGCGTCAGGTCCTTGATTTCGTAGCGCAGCACCTTCACGCCCCAGTTGAGCGCGGCCTCGTCGATCGCGGCCACCACCTGGGCGTTGATGACGTCGCGCTCTTCGAAGGTCTTGTCGAGCTCGAGCTTGCCGATCACGCTGCGCAGCGAGGTCTGTGCGAGCTGGGTCACGGCCACGATGTAGTTCGAGGAGCCGTAGCTGGCGCGCATCGGGTCGGTCACCTGGAAGTACAGGATGCCGTCGACCTGCAGCTGCGTGTTGTCGCGCGTGATGCAGATCTGGCTGGGCACGTCGAGCGGGATTTCCTTCAGGCTGTGCTTGTAGGCCACGCGGTCGATGAACGGGATCAGGAAGTTCGGGCCGGGCGTCATGGTGCCGTGGTATTTGCCCAGGCGCTCGCGCACCCATGCGTTCTGCTGCGGCACGAACTTGACCGACTGGCTGATGAAGATGATCGCGATGACCAGGATGATGAGAGGAACGGAAAATTCCATGGTGTGCTTCCTTTTCGAATGCGTTTTTCTGACTGACCGATTGAACTGTTAGAACTCTGCTAGATCTTGTCGACCACGAGGCGACTGCCGACCACCTCGACCACGCGATGCTCGCCGGTGGAGGGCGCATGGCCCGCGCGCAGCACGACGGTCCATTGCGAGCCGCGGTAGCGCACGGTGGCGGTGCCGTCGGGGTTCCAGGCATCGACGTACACGCTCTCGCCGATGTCCAGGTTGAGGTCGCGGTTGGCCTCGCTGGAGGGCTCGGCAGGGCGGTTGCGGCGGATCAGGTACCAGGTCACGACCGCGCCCACGCCGACCACGGCGGCCACCAGCAGCTGCGTGACGAGTCCGAAGCCCAGGTGCGCGGCGATGGCTGCGGCGGCGAAGCCGGCGGCCAGCAGCAGCAGGTACACCGTGCCGGACAACAGCTCGGCCACGATGGCCGCGCCTGCGATCAACCACCAGACGGTGGGATTTCCCATGGCAACTCCTCTCTTCTTTTGTTACTTGGACCTTCGCCATTCTGCGGCATGGCGCGCCATGCGCCTGTGTCGCGTAGGGATATGGCGCCCGCTGGGGCTGCTCGGGCCGGCGTGCCCTGCGGGGCTTGCAGGCGCCCGACGCAATCCGTCATCCGAATTCCGTACACTTCGCGCCTCGCTCATTGCCTGTCTGACTGCCTGTCCGGAGCCCCGCTCATGAAATTCCGCTTTCCCATCGTCATCATCGACGAGGACTTCCGCTCCGAAAACACTTCGGGCCTCGGCATCCGCGCGCTCGCGCAGGCCTTCGAAAGCGAGGGCTTCGAGGTGCTGGGCGTCACGAGCTACGGCGACCTGAGCCAGTTCGCGCAGCAGCAAAGCCGCGCCAGCGCCTTCATCCTGTCGATCGACGACGAAGAGTTCTCGGTCGGCCCCGACCTCGACCCGGCCGTGCTGAGCCTGCGCAGCTTCATCGGCGAGGTGCGTCGCAAGAACGCCGACGTGCCGATCTACATCTACGGCGAGACCAAGACCTCGCGCCACATCCCGAACGACATCCTGCGCGAGCTGCACGGCTTCATCCACATGTTCGAGGACACCCCCGAATTCGTGGCGCGCCACATCATCCGCGAGGCCAAGAGCTACCTCGAAGGCGTGCAGCCACCGTTCTTCAAGGCGCTGATCGACTACGCCGAAGACGGTTCGTACTCGTGGCACTGCCCGGGCCACTCGGGCGGCGTGGCGTTCCTGAAGAGCCCGGTGGGCCAGATGTTCCACCAGTTCTTCGGCGAGAACATGCTGCGCGCCGACGTCTGCAACGCGGTGGAAGAACTGGGCCAGCTGCTCGACCACACCGGCCCGGTGGCGGCCAGCGAGCGCAATGCGGCGCGCATCTTCAATGCCGACCACTGCTTCTTCGTGACCAACGGCACCAGCACCAGCAACAAGATGGTGTGGCACCACACGGTGGCGCCCGACGACGTGGTGGTGGTCGACCGCAACTGCCACAAGTCGATCCTGCACGCGATCATCATGACCGGCGCGATTCCGGTGTTCATGAAGCCCACGCGCAACCACTTCGGCATCATCGGCCCCATTCCGAAGAGCGAGTTCGAGCAGAGCGCCATCAAGGCCAAGATCAAGGCCAACCCGCTGCTGGCCGACGTGGACCCGAACAAGGTCAAGCCGCGCGTGATGACGCTCACGCAGTCGACCTACGACGGCGTGATCTACAACACCGAGACCATCAAGAACATGCTCGACGGCTACGTCGACACGCTGCACTTCGACGAGGCTTGGCTGCCGCACGCCGCCTTCCACCCGTTCTACGGCGCCTACCACGCGATGGGCAAGCGCCGCGTGCGCCCGAAGGAGTCGCTGGTGTTCGCCACGCAGTCGACGCACAAGCTGCTGGCCGGCATCAGCCAGGCCAGCCACGTGCTAGTGCAGGACTCGCAGAACCGCGCGCTCGACCGCGACCTCTTCAACGAGGCCTACCTGATGCACTCGTCGACCAGCCCGCAGTACGCGATCATCGCAAGCTGCGACGTGGCTGCCGCCATGATGGAGCCGCCCGGCGGCACCGCGCTGGTGGAAGAGAGCATCCTGGAAGCGCTCGATTTCCGCCGCGCCATGCGCAAGGTCGAGGAAGAGTTCGGCAAGGACGAGTGGTGGTTCAAGGTCTGGGGCCCCGAGAAGCTCGTCGACGAGGGCATCGGCCGCGCCGAAGACTGGATCATGCACGGCGAGAAGAACGGCAAGCCCAAGAGCAAGAAGTCGCCGCGCAATTGGCACGGCTTCGGCGAGCTGGCCGATGGCTTCAACATGCTCGACCCGATCAAGTCGACCATCGTGACGCCGGGCCTGGACCTGGAAGGCAACTTTGCCGAGACCGGCATCCCCGCCAGCGTGGTGACCAAGTTCCTCGCCGAGCACGGCGTGATCGTGGAGAAGACGGGCCTCTATAGCTTCTTCATCATGTTCACCATCGGCATCACCAAGGGCCGCTGGAACACGCTGCTCACGGCGCTGCAGCAGTTCAAGGACGACTACGCGCGCAACCAGCCGATGTGGCGCATCCTCCCCGAGTTCTGCCAGCAGCACCCGGGCTACGAGCGCCTGGGCCTGCGCGACCTGTGCCAGCACATCCACCAACTGTACGCGCGCTACGACGTGGCCCGCCTCACGACCGAGATGTACTTGAGCGACCTGACGCCGGCCATGAAGCCCAGCGACGCCTTCGCCCACATCGCGCACCGCAAGACCGAGCGCGTGGAGATCGACGAGCTCGAAGGCCGCATCACCACCAGCCTGATCACGCCGTACCCGCCGGGCATTCCGCTCCTGATCCCGGGCGAAGTGTTCAACAAGAAGATCGTCGACTACCTCAAGTTCTCGCGCGAGTTCAACCTGCAGTGCCCGGGCTTCGAGACCGACATCCACGGCCTGGTGGCGCGCATCGACGAGACGGGCAAGAAGCGGTACTACGCGGACTGCGTGCGTCAGTCGGCAAAGTAACCCGTACAGCAAACGGCTTGAGGCCGTTCGTGGAACACCGCGGAACCGGCTTTGCCGGGCCGCTGGTGTTGCCCCCGGCGAGGGGGTTGGCGAAGCGACACGAAGTGCGCGAAGCCTGGGGGAGTGCCTGGTTCAGCCTTCGCGCACGCGCATGAAGCGGGCGAACTTCGGCAACCCGCTCGGGTGCGTGCCGTTGTAGCGGTAGGTCACCAGGCTGCCGATCGGCGGCGGCTGGTCGCGCTCGGCGTCGGTCAGGCCGGTGCCGAGCCGGAAGCGCTGGCCGTCGGGCATCTCGACCATCAACGCGCCGAGCCGGCCGTGGTGCTTGCCCTTGCCAGGCAGGTGCGCGACCACGCGGGCCTCGGCGTCTTCGAAGGGCTTGACCTTGAGCAGGTCGTTGTTGCGCTCGCCGCGGTACATCGACGCGCCCCGGTGCAGCATCAGGCCTTCGCCGCCCATCTTCACGGTCTTGTCGAGCAGCGCCTGCAGGTCCTCGTGCGTGGTCGCGGGCTGCTGCGGCACGGCCATCACCCAGGGCGCGTCGGTGATCGGCAGCAGCTTGCGCAGCGCCGCGAGGCGGGTGTTGAAGTCGCCGCCCTGGGCGGGCAGGTCGAACACCATGAAACGGATCTCGTGCCAGGCGGTGTCGCTGGGCGTCTGGCTGCGCACGGTGGACATCGTGTGGTTGAAGCGGCCACGTCCCGCCCACAGTTCGCCGTCGAGCGGCTGCTTGGGCAGCGAGGCGGTGAACCAGGCCGGCGCCATGACGGGCTCGCCGCCACGGGTCCAGAGCTTCTGGCCGTCCCAGTAGCCGCGCACGCCGTCGAACTTTTCGCTGACCCAGTAGCCCGCGAGCGACATGCCGGGGCGGTACACCTCGGCCAGCATCAGGGCAGGCGCGGCGGCGCGCGCGAACGCGGCGCGACCCGAAAGGGCTGCGCCCAGTCCCGCGAACAGGAGGAGGGTGCGTCGGTTCAACACGGTGGCAGGCGCTGGGAGCCGAGAGGGGAAATTATTCCGCCATGCCTCCGACCACGTTGCTGAAGCCGCCGTCCACGTAGGTGATCTCGGCGGTCACGCCGCTGGCCAGGTCGCTCAGCAGGAAGGCGGCCACGTTGCCGACTTCCTCGATGGTCACGTTGCGGCGGATCGGCGAGGCGTCGGCCACGGCTGTGAGGATCTTGCTGAAGCTCTTGATGCCGCTGGCGGCGAGCGTCTTGATGGGGCCGGCGCTGATGCCGTTCACGCGCATGCCCTTCGGGCCGAGCGAGGCGGCGGTGTAGCGCACCGAGGCTTCGAGCGAGGCCTTGGCCAGGCCCATGGTGTTGTAGTTGGGCAGCGCGCGCTCGGCGCCCAGGTAGGTCAGCGTGAGCAGGGCCGACTTGTCGTTGAGGTAGGGCAGGGCCGCCTTGGCCATGGCCGGGAAGCTGTACGCACTGATGTCGTGCGCGATCTTGAAGCCTTCGCGCGAGAGGCCTTCCAGGAAGTCGCCGGCGATCGATTCGCGCGTGGCGAAGCCGATGCTGTGCACGAAGCCGTCGAAGGTGGACCAGGTCTGGGCGAGGTCCGCGAAGAGCTTGTCGATCTGCGCGTCGTCGCCCACGTCGCAGTCGAAAATCAGTTTCGAGCCGAAGTCTGCGGCATATTCGGTGATACGGTCCTTGAATCGCTCGCCGACATAACTGAAGGCGAGTTCCGCGCCCTGGTCGTGACAGGCCTTGGCAATGCCATATGCAATGGAGCGATTGCTCAACACACCGGTGATCAACAGTTTCTTGCCGGAAAGAAAGCCCATGAAGTTGCCTCGTGAAAATCTTGGGCAGAATTCTCGCATGCGAGGTTGGCTGCTCTGGATGTTGGCGCTCCTGGCGCTGCCCTCGTGGGCGGCGCACGGGCTGGGCATGGGTTACGAGCCCAAGTACCCGGCGTCGTTCACGCATTTCGACTACGTGAACCCCAACGCGCCCAAGGGCGGCGACCTGACCCTGTCGGCCGCCGGCAGCTTCGACAAGCTCAACCCCTTCACCCTGCGCGGCGTGCCCCCGGTGGGCATGGGCTACAGCGCCAACGGCTTCGTGTTCTCCGAGTACGGCCTGCTCTTCGACTCGCTGACCACGCCGAGCGAGGACGAGCCTTTCTCGCAGTACGGCCTGCTGGCCGAAGACATCCAGCTGGCCCCTGACCGCTTGAGCGTCACGTTCCGGCTGAACCCCAAGGCGCGGTTTTCCGACGGCTCGCCGGTGCTGGCGAAAGACGTGAAGTACTCCTTCGATACCCTGCGCAGCAAGGCGGCCGGGCCGACCTTCCGTTCGTACTGGGCCGACATCAAGGAGGCCGTGGTGACGGGCGAGCGCACCATTCGCTTCGACTTCGTGCGCCAGAACGCCGAGCTGCACATGATCATCGGCGGGCTGCCGGTGTTCTCCAGCGCCTGGGGCAAGGGCAAGCCGTTCGACCAGATCGTGACCGAGCCGCCGATCGCGAGCGGGCCGTACGTGGTGGACAGGGTCGATTTCGGCAAGTTCATCTCCTACCGCCGGCGCCCGGACTACTGGGCCGCCAACCTGCCGGTGCGCAAGGGGATGTTCAACTACGACACGGTGTCGTACCAGTATTTCAAGGACTCGCTCGGCGAAGAAGAGTCGCTCAAGGCCGGCGCGCTCGACGCGATGGAAGAGCGCTCGATCATCGCGTGGGTGCGCCGCTACAAGGGCCGCCGCTTCGACTCCGGCGAGCTGGTCAAGGAAGAGATCGCGCATCGCCGCTTCACCGGCATGCAGGGCCTGGCGCCCAACCTGCGGCAGCCGCGCTTCGCCGACATGCGCGTGCGCAGGGCGCTGGCGCTGGCCTTCGACTTCGACTGGCTCAACGCCCACCTGTTCTACAGCCGCCGCGGGCGCACCCAGAGCTACTTCCAGAACAGCGACGACCTCATGGCCCAGCCCGAGGTCAGCCCCGAGGAGCAGGCGCTGATCGACAAGCTCAAGACGCGGCAGCGCTACCTCGACAACACCAAGGGCGAGCTGCCGCGCCCCGACAGCAGCGGCGACACCGCCGAAGGCCTGCGGCGCAATCTCGTGAAGGCGCAGGAGTTGTTGAAGGAGGCCGGCTGGAGCTACCGCGACGGCGCGCTGCGCGACAAGGCCGGCACGCCGTTCGTGATCACCATCGACATCGCCGACCGCAGCTCGGGCGTGGTGCTCGCGCCGTATGCGCGCAACCTCGGCAAGCTGGGCATCCGCCTGGACTACCGCCTGCGCGACCCGAGCCTGCTGAAGAAGAAGCTGGACGACTTCGATTTCGACATGGCCATCAGCCTCGTGGGCGGCTCGTCGAGCCCGGGCAACGAGCTGTACGACGACTTCAGCTCGAAATCGGCGAGCGAGAAGGGCAGCCAGAACCTGAGCGGCATCAGCGACCCGGTGGTCGACGAGATCGTCGAGGTGATCGTCAACAGCCACGACCGCGCCTCGCTCGCGGCGGCCGCGCGGTTGCTGGACCGCTACTTGCTCCACCAGCACTACATGACCCCGATGTACTACGGCAAGCAGTATTTCATTGCCCACAAGCGAAAGCTGCGTCGCCCGGACGCGCCACTGCCGCAGCGCCTGCTGGCGGGGTCGGCGATGCTGACGATGTGGTGGATCGAGCCGAGCGCCAAGTAAGAGAACAAGAACACGCATGGCCGCCTACCTGATCCGACGCCTCCTGCTGATCGTTCCCACGCTGTTCGGCGTGCTGCTGCTCAACTTCGCGATCGTGCAGTTCGTGCCGGGCGGTCCGGCCGAGCAGCTGCTCTCGCAACTCACCAACAAGGAGAACCGCATCTCGGGCGGCCCCACCGGCCGCACGCTCGACGCCAAGCAGGTGGCCGAGATCAAGGCACTCTACGGTTTCGACAAGCCGGCCCCCGAGCGCTTCTGGCAGATGCTCAAGCAGTTCGCCCGCTTCGACCTGGGCAAGAGCTTCTTCCAGAGCAAGGACGTGTGGCAGCTCATCAAGGAGAAGCTGCCGGTGTCGATCAGCCTGGGGCTGTGGACCTTCTTCATCAGCTACCTCATCGCGGTGCCGCTGGGCGTGGCCAAGGCCGTGCGCGCGGGCTCGCGCTTCGACTTCTTCACGACGCTGCTGGTGCTGGTCGGCTACGCCATCCCGGGCTTCGTGCTGGGCGTGGCGCTGCTGGTGATCTTCGGCGGCCAGCTGCAGTGGTTCCCGCTGCGCGGGCTGACCTCGCCGAACTGGGAGTCGCTGAGCTGGGGCGCGCGCATCGTCGACTACCTGTGGCACATCACCTTGCCGGTGACGGCCATGGTGCTGGGCAGCTTCGCGATCACCGCGATGCTCACCAAGAACTCCTTCCTCGAGGAGATCCGCAAGCAGTACGTGCTGACGGCGCGCGCCAAGGGGCTGGCCGAGCGGCAGGTGCTGTGGAAGCACGTGTTCCGCAATGCGCTGATCCCGATCATCACGGGCTTTCCGACGGCGTTCATCGGGGCCTTCTTTTCGGGCGCGCTGCTGATCGAGACGCTGTTCTCGCTCGACGGCATGGGCCTGCTGAGCTACGAGAGCGTGCTGCGGCGCGACTACCCGGTGTTCCTGGGCACGCTGTATCTGTTCACGCTGATCGGACTGGTGACCAAGCTCATTTCCGATCTTTGCTACGTCTGGGTCGATCCGAGGGTGAAGTTTGACTGAAGCCGCCGCCGTGTCCCTGAGCCCCGGGCGCCGTGCCTGGCGCCGTTTCCGCCGCAACCCGCTGGGGTTCTGGAGCCTGGTCGTCTTCTCGACGCTGGTGGTGCTGAGCCTGTTCGCCGACGTGCTCTCCACCGACAAGCCGTTGGTGGTGCGCTACGAGGGCCAGACCTACTTCCCCGTGCTGCGCGACTATTCCGAGAAGACCTTCGGCGGTGATTTCGAAACGCCCGCCGACTACCTCGACCCCTTCATCGAGCAGCGCATCACCCAGGGCGACAACTGGGCACTGTATGCACCCAACCGCTACGGCCCGGCCACGCTCAACTACTTCTCGAAGCCGCCGAACCCCGCCGCGCCTTCGCACGCGAACCTGCTGGGCACCGACGAGCGCGGGCGCGACCTGCTGGCCCAACTGATCTACGGCTTTCGCGTGAGCGTGCTGTTCGCGCTGGCGCTCACGGTGGTCGGCGTGGTGCTGGGCATCGCGACCGGCGCCGTGCAGGGCTTCTTCGGCGGCAAGATCGACCTGACCTTCCAGCGCCTGATCGAGATCTGGAGCGCGATGCCCGAGCTGTACCTGCTGATCATCTTCAGCGCGATCTTCACGCCAAGCGTGTCGCTGCTGCTGATCTTGCTGAGCCTGTTCGGCTGGATGGGCTTGTCGGACTACGTGCGCGCCGAGTTCCTGCGTAATCGCCAGATGGACTACGTGCGCGCCGCGCGCGCGCTTGGCGTGGGCAACCTGCAGATCATGTGGCGCCACATCCTGCCCAACAGCATGGTGCCAGTCGTCACCTTCCTGCCGTTCCGCATGAGCGCGGCCATCCTCGCGCTGACCTCGCTCGACTTCCTCGGCCTGGGCGTTCCGCCCGGCACGCCGTCGCTCGGTGAACTGCTGAGCCAGGGCAAGGGGAACATCGATGCGTGGTGGATCTCGCTGTCCACCTTCTGCGTGCTGGTCGTCACGCTGATGCTGCTGACCTTCATGGGCGACGCGCTGCGCGATGCGCTCGACCCCCGGAAGGCCGACAAATGACGACGATGCGCGACACAACGAAGAACCAGTCCTTGCTCGACGTGAAGGGGCTGCGCGTCGCCTTCGGCGGCAAGCCGGTGGTGCATGGCATCGACCTGCAGATCGCCGCCGGCGAAAAGCTGGCGCTGGTCGGCGAGTCGGGCTCGGGCAAGACGGTCACGGCGCTGTCGCTGCTGCGGCTGGTGCAGAACGCCGACCTTGACGGGGTGGCGACCCTGTCGGGGTCGCAGGCGCAGCGCGGTGCACGCGACCTGCTGTCGATTCCGGAGCGCGAACTGCGCGGCATCCGCGGCAAGGAGATCGCGATGATCTTTCAGGAGCCGATGACCGCGCTCAATGCGCTGTACACCGTGGGCGACCAGATCGCCGAGGTGCTCGAGTTGCACGAAGGGCTGTCGGCCCGCGCCGCGCAAGAGGCCGCTGTGCAGCTGCTGGCCGACACCGGCATTCCCGAACCGGCGCGGCGGGCGAGGTCGTATCCGCACCAGCTCTCGGGCGGGCAGCGCCAGCGCGCCATGATCGCGATGGCCCTGGCCTGCAAGCCGCGCCTGCTGCTGGCGGACGAGCCGACCACGGCGCTCGACGTCACGGTGCGCGCACAGATCCTCGAGCTGCTGGCCGACCTGCAGCGCAAATACGGCATGGCCGTGCTGCTCATCACCCACGACCTGAATCTGGTGCGCCGTTTCGCCGACCGCGTGGCGGTGATGGAGCGCGGCCACATCGTCGAGCACGGTCCGGTGGGCACGGTGTTCGAGGCGCCGCAGCATGCCTACACCCGCAAGCTGATCGACAGCCATCCGGCGCGCGACGTGGCCGAGGCGGCCGCCGATGGCGCGGCGCCGCCGGTGCTCGGGGCCCGGGCGCTGCGCGTGAGCTATCCGGTGTCGCGCCCTGGTTTTGCGGGCTGGTTCCGCAAAGGCGAGTTCGTTGCCGTGCAGGGCGCCGATTTCCGGATTGCGCCGGGCGAGACGCTGGGCGTGGTCGGCGAATCGGGGTCGGGCAAGTCGACGCTGGCGCTGGCCGCGCTCGGCCTGCTCAAGCACCGGGGCGAGCTGCAGGTGACGGGGAAGGGCTGGGCGGTGGACCGCGCCTCCGACCTCGCGCTGCGCCGCACGATGCAGGTGGTGTTCCAGGACCCGTTCTCGTCGCTCTCGCCGCGCATGACGGTGGAGCAGATCGTGGGCGAGGGGCTGCGCGTGCATGCGCCCGAACTCGACGCCGCGGCCCGCCGGGCGCGCGCGCTCACGGCGCTGGCCGACGTGGGGCTGGGCGAGGCGCAGTTTCCCGCGCTGCTCGACCGCTATCCGCACGAGTTCTCGGGCGGGCAACGCCAGCGGCTGGCGATCGCCCGGGCGCTGATCGTCGATCCGCGGCTGCTGGTGCTCGACGAGCCCACCAGCGCGCTCGACGTGACCATCCAGAAGCAGGTGCTCGGCCTGCTGCAGCGGCTGCAGCGCGAGCGGGGGCTGAGCTACCTGCTGATCACCCACGACGTCGAGGTGATCCGCGCGATGGCGCACCAGGTCATCGTGATGAAGGATGGCGCGATCCTCGAATCCGGGCCGGCCCTGCGCGTTCTCGACGCTCCCGAGCATCCCTACACACAGAAGCTGGTGGCTGCGGCGCTGCTGGAATAAAAAACGGAGACGGGTGGAAATGTCGAATATCGGACACGACCGGCGCGGTGCCTGGCGCGCGGCGCTGGCCTGCATGGTCACGCTGGCGGTGGCCATGGGCCTGGGACGCTTCGCCTTCACGCCCATGCTGCCCATCATGCTGAGCGAGGGAAAGCTCGAGCTGGCCGGCGGCGGTTTGCTGGCGTCTCTTAATTACCTGGGCTATTTCTTCGGCGCGGTCAGCTGCGCGGCCATCGGCATCAAGGCGTCGAGCATGGTGCGCGGCGGGCTGCTCGCCACGGCCGCCTTGCTGGTCGGCATGGGGCTGCTGCACAGCTTCGTCGGCTGGGGCGTGCTGCGCGCGGCGGCCGGGGTGATGAGTGCCTGGGTCTTCGTGTTCGCCTCCGGCTGGGGGCTGCGCCGGCTGGCCGAGACGAACGCGCCCACGCTGGCCGGCGTGATCTACACGGGGCCGGGCATCGGGATCGCCATGACCGGGCTGCTGGGCGGGGCGCTGGGCCGCTGGGGTTCGGAAGCGGGCTGGATCGGCCTCGGGCTGCTGGCCGTGGCGCTGATCGCGGTGATCTGGCGGGTGTTCGATGACGGCGAGCGGGCGGGGGCGCCGGCGGGCGGGGCGGTGGCGAGTCCGGCTGTTGCAGCGGGCAGTGCCTCTGGATCGGCGTCAGCCCGAAGCGATGCGATCTGGCTGGTCGCGCTCTATGGGCTGGCAGGCTTTGGTTACATCATTACGGCCACCTTCCTGCCGGTGATCGCCCGGCAGGCGCTGCCGGGATCGCCATGGCCGGATTTCTTCTGGCCGTTGTTCGGCGCGGCCATCATTCCGGGCGCATTGATCGGCGCCCGCGCCCCGGTGCATTGGGACAACCGGCTGCTGCTGGCCGCCGCTTATGCATTGCAGGCGCTCGGCGTCGTTTTTTCAGTGGCTTGGCCGACCATTGCGGGTTTTGCGCTCGGCAGCCTGTTGCTCGGCATGCCTTTCACCGCCATCACGCTTTTCGCCATGCGGGAAGCCCGACGGCTGCGCGGCAATGCCGCGGCCGGGCTGATCGGCTATGCCACGGCGTCCTACGGGGTGGGGCAGATCATCGGGCCGCTGTTTGCGGCGCCTCTGGCCCAGCGCACCGGTTCTTTCGAGCTGCCTTTGCTGGTGGCGGCAGCCGCATTGGCCCTGGGCGCGGTGCTGTTTGCCGTGGTCTGGTCGAAATACCGGCGCCCTGTGGCCGCCTGAATACCGATGTCCTTCATTTATGCACGCGAATAGCATATAATTCGAGGCTCACGACCAAACGGGCGGGTACCAACCGCCCGTTTTTTTTGGTCTATGCATTCTCAAGCAGCAATTATTTGGCGTCGTGGCATCCGTGGTGGGCGGGTGCTGCGGCTTGGGCATTGATTCAGAAGGCGCTTTCAAACACGTGGCATTGCAGCAAACAGTAGAACAAACCGTGGCCGGTCTCGGCTACGACCTGGTCGAGGTCGAGCGCTCGGCCGGTGGATTGCTGCGCGTGACGATTGATTTGCCCTGGACGCCCCCCATCTCTGAAGATGTGGCGGCCGGCGTGCCCGAACCCTTCGTGACGGTGGAAGACTGCGAGAAGGTCACGCGCCAGCTGCAATTCGCGCTGGAAGTCGATGCGGTCGATTACAAGCGGCTCGAGGTCTCCTCGCCCGGTATCGATCGCCCCTTGCGCAATGAACAGGATTTCGAGCGATTCATGGGCGCGGTGATCGACATCACCCTCAAGGCGCCCATGGGCGCTGCCGCGGCGGGCCAGGTGTCGGCCAATCGCAAGAAGTTTCGCGGCACGCTGGAGCGTGCTGAAGGCGGTTCGGGTTGGCAGATCGTCTGGAGCGATGCGCCCGAGACCAAGCCGGGTCAAAAAGTGAGCAAGAAGCGCGCGCCTGCACCGTTGCATGCGCTGGGCTTCGTATTGGACGAGCTGCGCGATGCGCGGCTCGCGCCGATTGTGGATTTCAAGGGCCGCAAGGCCAAAACCCAACCGGGTTTTTCGGATATTGACGACGGAACGAACGTTCCGGACTGAACAAGAGGAGTGGTGGCATGAATCGCGAAATGTTGATGTTGGTGGATGCGATCTCGCGCGAGAAGAACGTCGAGCGCGACGTGGTCTTCGGCGCGGTCGAATCCGCACTGGCGCAAGCCACCAAGAAGCTCCATCAGGGTGACGTGGATATCCGCGTGGCGGTCGATCGCGACAGCGGCGACTACGAAACTTTCCGCCGTTGGCACGTGGTACCCGACGAAGCCGGCCTGCAACTGCCCGACCAGGAGATTCTGCTCTTCGAGGCTCGTGAGGAGATGCCCGACATCGAGGTCGACGAATACATCGAGGAATCCGTCGATTCGGTGCCGATCGGGCGCATCGGTGCCATGGCTGCCAAGCAGGTGATCCTGCAGAAGATCCGCGACGCCGAGCGCGAGATGCTGCTCAACGACTTCATGTCACGCGGCGACAAGATCTTCGTGGGTACCGTCAAGCGTCTGGACAAGGGCGACATCATCGTGGAAGCCGGGCGCGTCGAAGGGCGCCTGCGCCGCAGCGAGATGATCGCCAAGGAAAACCTGCGTAACGGCGACCGCGTGCGGGCCATGATCATGGAGGTCGACCTGACGCTGCGCGGCGCGCCGATCATCCTGTCGCGCTCGGCCCCCGAGTTCATGATCGAGCTGTTCCGCCAGGAAGTGCCCGAGATCGAACAAGGTCTGCTCGAAATCAAGAGCTGCGCCCGCGACCCCGGTTCGCGCGCCAAGATCGCCGTGCTCTCGCACGACAAGCGTGTCGACCCGATCGGCACCTGCGTCGGCGTGCGCGGCACCCGCGTCAACGCCGTCACGAACGAACTCGCCGGCGAGCGCGTGGACATCGTGCTGTGGAGCGAAGACCCGGCCCAGTTCGTGATCGGTGCCCTGGCGCCGGCGAATGTCTCGTCGATCGTGGTCGACGAAGAAAAGCACGCCATGGACGTGGTGGTGGACGAGGAAAACCTCGCGATCGCCATCGGCCGCGGCGGCCAGAACGTGCGCCTGGCTTCCGACCTCACCGGTTGGAAGATCAACATCATGGACGCGAACGAGTCGGCCCAGAAGCAGGCGACCGAGACCGATGCCAGCCGCAAGCTCTTCATGGAAAAGCTCGATGTCGACGAGGAAATCGCCGACATCCTGATTTCGGAAGGTTTCAACAGCCTCGAAGAGGTGGCCTACGTGCCGATCTCCGAGATGCTTGAGATCGAGGCCTTCGACGAAGACACCATCAATGAGCTGCGCGCCCGTGCAAAGGATGCGCTGCTGACCATGGAAATCGCCAAGGAAGAAGGTGTCGAAACCGTCTCGCAGAACCTGCGCGACCTCGAAGGCCTCAATCCCGACCTGATTCCGCAGCTGGCTGAAGCGGGTGTGAACACCCGTGACGACCTGGCCGACCTCGCGGTCGATGAACTCACCGAAATCACCGGCCTGAGCGCCGATGACGCCAAAGCCCTCATCTTGAAAGCCCGCGAACATTGGTTCGCCGGCCAAGAGTGACGGTATGGAGGCACGAAAGCAATATGTCCAGTACCACTGTCGCCGAGTTCGCGAACGAGCTCAAGAAGACTCCCGAAACCTTGCTTGACCAGCTCAAGAGCGCAGGCGTGCCCAAAGCGGCCGCCACCGATGCACTCACGGAGGCCGACAAGCAGCGCTTGCTCGGCTTCCTGAAGGCCAGCCACGGCACGGCCGAGCCCGAGCGCAAGAAGATCACGCTGACCAAGAAGTCGACCAGCGAGATCAAGCAGGCCGACGCCACCGGTCGCGCCCGCACCATCCAGGTCGAAGTGCGCAAGAAGCGCACCTTCATCCAGCGCGATGAAGGCCACCCGGCCACGGCCGAAGGCGCGCAGCAGCAGGCGGCCGAAACGTCCGCCGCACCGGCCGCGCCCCAGATCGACGAAGCCGAACTGGCCCGCCGCGAGGAAGACGCACGCCGCCAGGCCGAGCTGATCCGCCGCCAGGAAGAAGAGCTGGCCGAGAAGCGTCGCCAGCGCGAAGAAACCGAAGCCCGCGAACGCGAGCAGGCCGAAAAGGCCGAGCGCGCCGAACAGGCCGAGCAGGAAGCTGCGCGCATCGCCGCCGAGAAGAAGGCCGCTGAAGCCGCCGCCGCTTCGGCCAAGGAAGCCGCGAAGCAGCCGGTGGCTGCCCCGGCCGCACCGGCTGCCGTGGCTGCCGCTGCTGCTGCTGCAGAGACCGCTGCCGTTGCCGAAAAGCAGGCTGCCGACACCAAGCTGGCCGCACAGAACGCCGCCACGCAGGCCAAGGAAGACGCCAAGGCCAAGGCCGCCGCCGAATCGAAGGCCCGTGCCGACGAAGAAGCCGCCCGCGCCAAGGACCTCGACGAGCGTCGCCGCAAGGCCCTGGCCGAAGCCGAAGCCATCCGCGCCATGATGAACGCACCGGCCCGCGTGCTGGTGCCGCACAAGGCGCCGGAGAAGCCGCAGCCTGAAAAGTCGACGGTCAAGGGCACGCTGCACAAGCCGGCCACGCCGCCGGGCCGCCCGGGCGCCCCTGCGGCCCCTGGCGCCGCAGCGTCGGCCGCCGCCGGTGCCGGCAAGGAAGTCAAGTCCGCCAAGCTCTCGTCGAGCTGGGCCGGCGATCCTGCCAAGAAGAAGGAAATCAAGACCCGCGGCGATGCCAGCGGGGGTGTCAGCCGCGGCAACTGGCGCGGAGGCCCGCGTGGCCGTCGCGGCAACGACCGTGGCGGTCATGACGAGCAGCACGCACCGGCCGCACCGGTCGAGGCGCGCGTGCTCGAAGTGCACGTGCCCGAGACCATCACGGTCGCCGAGCTCGCGCACAAGATGGCCGTGAAGGCGCAGGAAGTCATCAAGCAATTGATGAAGCTGGGCATGATGGCGACCATCAACCAGTCGCTCGACCAGGACACCGCGATGATCATCGTGGAGGAAATGGGCCACAACGCGGTGGTTGCCGCGCTGGACGACCCCGAAGCCTTCACCGACGAGGACGTGTCGGCGCAACAGGCCGAAGCCCTGCCGCGCGCACCGGTCGTGACCGTCATGGGTCACGTCGACCACGGCAAGACCTCGCTGCTGGACTACATCCGCCGCGCCAAGGTCGCCGCGGGCGAAGCCGGCGGTATCACGCAGCATATCGGCGCCTACCATGTGGAAACCGAACGCGGCATGGTGTCGTTCCTCGACACCCCGGGTCACGAGGCGTTCACCGCCATGCGTGCCCGCGGTGCGCAGGCCACCGACATCGTGATCCTGGTGGTGGCGGCCGACGACGGCGTCATGCCCCAGACCAAGGAAGCCATCAAGCACGCGAAGGCGGCGGGTGTGCCGATCGTGGTTGCGATCAACAAGGTGGACAAGCCCGACGCCAACCTGGACCGCGTGAAGCAGGAACTGGTGGCTGAAGAGGTCGTGCCCGAAGAGTACGGCGGCGACGTGCCGTTCGTGCCGGTGTCGGCCAAGACCGGCCAGGGCATCGACGACCTGCTCGAACAGGTGCTGCTGCAGGCCGAAGTGCTGGAACTCAAGGCGCCGGTGGATGCCGCCGCCAAGGGCCTGGTCATCGAAGCGCAGCTCGACAAGGGCCGCGGCCCGGTCGCGACCGTGCTGGTTCAGTCCGGCACGCTCAAGACCGGCGACGTGGTGCTGGCCGGCTCGACCTATGGCCGCGTGCGCGCCATGCTGGACGAAGACGGCAAGGCCACCAAGTCGGCAGGTCCGTCGATCCCGGTCGAAATCCAGGGTCTGACCGAAGTGCCGCAGGCGGGCGACGAGTTCATGGTGATGGCCGACGAGCGCCGTGCGCGCGAAATCGCCACCTACCGCGCGGGCAAGTTCCGCAACACCAAGCTGGCCAAGGCGCAAGCCGCGAACCTGCAGAACATGTTCACCGACCTGTCGGCGGGCGAAGTGCAGACGCTGCGCATCATCATCAAGGCCGACGTGCAGGGTTCGCAGGAAGCCCTGGCTCAGTCGCTGCTCAAGCTGGCGACCGAAGAAGTCAAGGTGCAGATCGTGTACGCCGGCGTCGGCGGCATCAGCGAAAGCGACATCAACCTCGCGATCGCGTCGAAGGCAGTGGTCATCGGCTTCAACGTGCGTGCCGATGCCGGTGCGCGCAAGCTGGCCGAAGGCAATGGCGTTCAGCTGAACTACTACAGCATCATTTACGACGCCGTCGACGAGATCAAGGTCGCGATGTCGGGCATGCTGGCACCGGAGCGCCGCGAAGAGATCATCGGCTCGGCCGAGATCCGCACGGTGTTCGTGGCCTCGAAGATCGGCACCGTGGCCGGCTCGTACGTCACTTCGGGCTCGGTCAACCGCAGCGCGCATTTCCGCCTGCTGCGCGACAACGTGGTGATCTACACCGGCGAAGTCGACTCGATCAAGCGCATGAAGGACGATGTCCGCGAAGTCCGCGAAGGTTTTGAGTGCGGTATCAAGCTCAAGAACTACAACGACATCAAAGAGGGCGATCAGCTCGAATTCTTCGAGATCAAGGAAATCGCCCGGACGCTGTAAGCGTTCGACGCGAGACAGGCCATGCCGAAAAGAAAAGCAGCCGCACCCAACCGCGCGTTCAAGGTCGCCGACCAGATCCAGCGCGATCTGACGGAGCTGATCGCGCGCGAGTTGAAGGACCCGCGTGTGGGCATGGTCACGATCCAGGCGGTCGAGGTCACGCCCGACTATGCGCATGCGAAGGTCTTCTTCAGCCTGCTCACGGGCGACGTGGCCGAGACCACCGAAGCGCTGAACCAGGCCGCAGGCTTCCTGCGCAACGGCCTGTTCAAGCGCCTGCACATCCACACCGTGCCGACGCTGCACTTCCTGTTCGACCGCACCACCGAGCGTGCGGCCGACATGAATGCGCTCATCGCACAGGCCGTTGCTTCGCGCTCGAAAGACGACTAGCGATGAACGCGCCACGCACACGGGTGCAGCGGCGCCCTGTGCATGGGGTGTTGCTGCTCGACAAGCCGCTGGGGTTTTCCAGCAACCAGGCCTTGCAAAAGGCCAAGTGGTTGCTGCGCGCCGAAAAAGCGGGCCACACCGGCACGCTCGATCCGCTCGCCACAGGCGTGCTGCCGCTGTGTTTCGGCGCCGCCACCAAATTCAGCCAACTGCACCTGGACGCCGACAAGACCTACGAGGCAGTCGCGCGCCTGGGCGTCAAGACCGCCACGGGTGACGCCGAAGGCGAGGTGATCGCCGAACGCCCGGTACAGGTCTCATCTGAAGACCTGGCCCGCGTCCAGGCCCAATTCACCGGCCCGATCCGCCAGGTGCCGCCGATGCACAGCGCGCTCAAGAAAGACGGCAAGGCGCTGTACGAGTACGCCCGCGAAGGCATCGAGATCGAGCGCGCACCGCGCGACGTCGTCATTCACCAGCTTGCGCTGACCCAGCTGGATGACACCAGCATTCGCATCGTTGCGAGCGTGAGCAAGGGCACCTACATTCGCACCCTGGGCGAGGACATCGGCGAGGCGCTGGGTTGCGGCGCGCACCTGACCTCGCTGCGCCGCACGGCCACGGGCGGATTCGGGCAGGCGCAGTGCGTCACCATCGAAGCGCTCGAAGCCATGACCGAAGACGAGCGCCTGGCACGCCTGTTGCCTCCCGAAGCGCTGGTCGACGGCCACAGCCGCGTCACGCTCGCGGCCGAAGATGCCGCACGTTTTCTCTCGGGCCTGCGCCGCCGCGGCGGCTGGGCCGATGCCGAGGCGGTGGCCGTGTTCGGCACCGACCCGCAGGCGTTCCTGGGCACCGCCCACGTGAGCGCCGGCGAACTGATCCCGGGGCGCTTGCTGAACCCCATCGAAATTCAGCAAATTCTTTTGAACGCACCACAGACCGAAGCGACACCATGAGTACCAAGCAAATCCGCAATATCGCCATCATTGCCCACGTGGACCATGGCAAGACCACCATGGTCGACCAGCTGCTGCGCCAGTCGGGCACCTTCGCCGAGCACGAGAAGGTCGTCGACACGGTGATGGACAACAACGCGATCGAAAAGGAACGTGGCATCACGATCCTGGCCAAGAACTGCGCCGTGACCTGGGAAGGCACGCACATCAACATCGTCGACACCCCGGGCCACGCGGACTTCGGCGGTGAAGTGGAACGCGCACTGTCGATGGTCGACGGCGTGGTGCTGCTGATCGACGCGCAGGAAGGCCCGATGCCCCAGACGCGCTTCGTGACCAAGAAGGCGCTGGCCCTGGGCCTGAAGCCCATCCTGGTCGTGAACAAGGTCGACAAGCCCGGCGCGAACCCCGACAAGGTGGTCAATGCCGCCTTCGACCTGTTCGACAAGCTCGGCGCGACCGACGAACAGCTCGACTTCCCCGTGGTGTACGCCTCGGGCATCAACGGCTGGTCGTCGCTCGAAGAAGGCGCTCCTGGCGAGCAGTGGGGCCCCGACATGTCGGCCCTGTTCAACACCATCCTGAAGCACGTGCCGTCGCAAAAGGGTGACCCGAATGCACCGCTGCAGCTGCAGATTTCCGCGCTCGACTTCTCGACCTTCGTCGGTCGTATCGGCGTGGGCCGCATCAGCCAGGGCACGCTCAAGCCCATGTCGGACGTGCTGGTCATGGAAGGCCCGGACGGCAAGAGCATCAAGGGCCGCGTCAACCAGGTGCTGACCTTCCAGGGCCTGGACCGCGTGCAATCGACCGAAGCCGGCCCCGGCGAAATCGTGCTGATCAACGGCATCGCCGACATCGGCATCGGCGTCACCGTGACCGACAAGGACAACCCCGCGCCGCTGCCCATGCTCAAGGTCGACGAACCGACCCTGACCATGAACTTCTGCGTGAACACCAGCCCGCTGGCCGGCCGCGAAGGCAAGTTCGTGACCAGCCGCCAGATCTGGGACCGCCTGCAGAAGGAACTGCAGCACAACGTGGCACTTCGCGTGAACGAGACCGACGAAGAAGGCATCTTCGAAGTCATGGGCCGCGGCGAACTGCACCTGACCATCCTCTTGGAAAACATGCGCCGCGAAGGCTATGAGATGGCCGTCTCGAAGCCGCGCGTGGTGTTCCGCACCGTGAACGGCGAGAAGCACGAGCCCATCGAAATGGTCACGGCCGACATCGAAGAAGGCCATCAGGGCGGCGTGATGCAGGCACTTGGCGAGCGCAAGGGCGAACTCGTCAACATGGAACCGGACGGCCGTGGCCGCGTGCGCCTGGAGTACCGCATTCCGGCGCGTGGCCTGATCGGCTTCACGAACGAATTCCTGAACCTGACGCGCGGCTCGGGCCTCATCAGCAACATCTTCGACAGCTATGAGCCACACAAGGGCGACATCGGCGGCCGCAAGAACGGCGTGCTGATCTCGATGGACGACGGTGAAATCTTCACCTACGCCCTGGGCAAGCTGGACGACCGCGGCCGCATGTTCGTGAAGGCGAACGATCCGGTGTACGAAGGCATGATCGTCGGTATCCACAGCCGCGACAACGACTTGGTCGTGAACGCCACGCGCACCAAGCAGCTGACCAACTTCCGCGTGAGCGGCAAGGAAGACGCGATCAAGATCACGCCCCCGATCGACCTCACGCTGGAATACGGCGTCGAGTTCATCGAGGACGACGAGCTGGTCGAAATCACGCCCAAGAGCGTGCGTCTGCGCAAGCGTT
Source organism: Variovorax sp. GW821-FHT09D07 (assembly GCF_059416345.1). Lineage (NCBI taxonomy): Bacteria > Pseudomonadati > Pseudomonadota > Betaproteobacteria > Burkholderiales > Comamonadaceae > Variovorax > Variovorax sp. GW821-FHT09D07. Next base: position 262,189 of record NZ_JBWKOY010000001.1, on the reverse strand, counting down.
TCCTGAAGGAAAACGAGCGCAAGCGCGCCGGCCGCGAAACGGCCGCCTGATCGCCGGCGCCGTCGTTTCATGCGCCTCACGCATGGCGCAGCCGTCGGGCTGATGGTCGCCGTGACCCTGATGTGGGGCACGGCGGGCGTTGTCACGCGGCACCTGGCGCAGGCGCACAGTTTCGAGATCACCTTCTGGCGCAGCCTCTTCACGATGCTGGCGCTGCTGGTGATCTTGCCGCTTTGGCGGGGGTGGGCGGTGTTCTCGCTGCTGCGCCGCGGCGGGCGCTCGCTCTGGATCTCGGGCGTCTGCTGGGCCGTGATGTTCACGGCCTTCATGGTGGCGCTGACCCTCACCTCTACCGCGAGCGTGCTGGTCACGATGTCGCTCGGGCCGCTGTTCACCGCACTGGCCGCGCGTCTCTTCATCGGGCACAAGCTGCCTGCTCGCACCTGGGCGGCCATCGTGGTCGCCGGGCTGGGCATCGGCTGGATGTACGGCACGCAGCTGCTGGGCGGTGGCGGTGGGTCGCTCGTCGGCACGCTGGTGGCGCTGTGCGTGCCGCTGGCCGGCGCGACGCAATGGACCGTGGTCCAGCATGCGCACGCCGAAGGACAGGATGTCGACCTCGTGCCTGCGGTGCTGATCGGCGCGACCCTCTCCGCTCTCGTCACCTTGCCGCTGGCCTGGCCGTTTCATGCCGGCCCCCATGACCTGGGGCTGCTGGCCTTCCTGGGCGTCTTTCAGCTGGCGATTCCCTGCGTGCTCTCGGTGCTGTGCGCGCAGGTGCTCAAGGCGCCCGAGGTGGCGTTGCTGGCGCTGCTCGAGGTGATCTTCGGCATCGCGCTGGCCTGGCTCGGCGCCGGCGAGACGCCCGCGGCCAGCGTGCTGACGGGCGGCGTGCTCGTGATCGGTGCGCTGGTGTTCAACGAGCTGCTCGCGCTGCGCGGGCGCCGCACCACGCTGGCGGACACCGCGTTGCCGGGCGCGCACTGACCTTTCGCCGCCCTCAGCGGCCGAAGAGGTACCAGCCGATCACGATCACGACGGCCACCACGATCATTCCGAAGTTGCGCCAGCTGGCTTGCTGGCTGCGCGCGAACTCTTTGAGCATGTCGGCGGTCTCCTGCTCGTCGGCGGCGACGATCGCCTGGGCTTCGTCGAGGATGCGCCGATGGTCGGCTGCCGTCGCAAAGGCCGGCTCGGCGGCAACACGGGCGCGCAGCGCTTCGAACGGCGCCGTGTCGAGCAGGCCGTCGGTCACCAGCCAGCCCAGCGTGGGGCCCAGGGCGGCGGGCGCGCCGGTCAGGGGCGCAGCACGCAGCGCCAGGTCGCGGGTTTCGGTGTCGATCAGTCCTTCGTTGAACAGCGCGATCACGGCCTCGTGCGTGATGCCGGTCTTGCCGAGGTCCAGCAGGTCGTCCGCGTCGTAGGCGATGTCTTCCGCTTCGGTGAAAGCCGCGACGGCCGGCGAGGCGGCTTCGAGGCGTTCCACAGCCGCATCCAGTTCTTCCTCGGCGATCAGGTTCTTGAGGCGCATCCAGGCCAGCGCATGCGCGGGGCCGGGAATCGGTGGCAGGGCGGGGGCCTCGGGGTGCGCGAGCGCGGCATCGTGCTGCGCGTCGGTGATGAGGCCGTGGGACACAAGCGCGTGGAAGGCATCCGGGTGGGTGTCGGCAAAAGTCATCGGGCCATTCTGCCGTGCACCATGAAAAAAGCCCCGGCAGATGCCGAGGCTTGGGTCGCTGAAAGCGCCGGTTCAGACCGACGTCATCACATCAGCGGCATCAGGGACGGGCGACCTTCCAGGCACCGTTGGCCACGCCGTCACCGGTCTTGTCGCCGGCCTTGGTGTCCTTGGCCCAGTAGTACAGCGGCCAGCCCTTGTAGGCCCACTGCTTCTTGCCGTCTTCACGCACGATGATGGTGTAGCCGCCCATGGGCTTGGCGGCGTCGGCCACGGCGAGCGGCGGCCAGTTGGTGGCGCATTGGCCGTTGCAGGCGGAGGTCCCGGCATTGGCGGTGTCGCGGGCGAAGGTGTAGAGCGTCATGCCGTTCGGGCCGACCAGCACGCCGTCGGCGGTGCGGGTGGGCGTGTCGGGCGCTCCAGCGGTCTTGGTGGACATGCCGCCGCAGCCGGCGAGCAAAGCCGCTGCGAGGATCGAGGCGCTGAGCAATTTCATGCAGTTTCTCCTTCAGTTGAAAAATCAATCGCGAAAACAAGCCAGGTGAATGCGCGAACCGGCAGTTTATGCCGTCGCTACGATAACTCGCGGTAGGCCAGGGTCGCGAGTCTCAGTAGCGCATCGCGCGGCAGGCGACCGGCCACGGCATAGCCGAAACCCCGGTCGACCCAGTAGAAGCTCGGCACGGCGTCGTCCGAGGCGAAACGGAAGGCGGTTTCGCGTGCGGCAGCGGCGTCCGCGGCCTGCGCGTCGAGCGTGCCGATGTACAGCGTGATGCGTTCACCCGCCGCGTCCTCGAACATGAACTGGGCGCGCGCGCCGGTTTCGCCGGGCAGCAGGCGTCCGCCGACCAGCGTGTAGCCGAGCGAGGACAGATCGGGCACCTTGAGCGGGTGGTCGAGGCGCTTGGACAGCCACTGCACCAGGTGCTGCTGCTCGGCGGCGGCCACTTCGACGGGGTGCCGTTTCTCGGGGGTGTAGACGACGTGGGCCACCGAGGCATCGCGCACGAACTCGCGCACGGCCGGTGCGCGCGCCAAGGAGGCCCCGGCCGCCTGGGGCGCGCCCGACCACTGGGCATTGCCGAGCCAGCCGGCCGCGAAGGCGACCAGCAGGCCGGCGGCCATGCCGCCCCAGCGCAGCCAGGGGGTCGAGCGACCGGCCTCGGCACGGCGCCGCTCGAGCACGCCCATCAGCGGCGCAGGCACAGGTTCGTCGAGCAGGCCACCGTGCAGCCGGCGCAAGGCGTCGCGCTGGGCATGCCAGGCCGCCACGCGGGCCGCCACGGCCGGATCGCGCGCCAGCGCATCCTCGACCGCCTCGCGGCGTTCGGGCGGCAATTGGCCGTCGACCCAGGCGTGCAGCTCGTCGTCGGTGGGGGGCAGGGGGGGGCGGTTCATGGCGGGGTGCTTCACGTCACTTGAGGCGGCGCAGTCCGGGGCGGTTGGGCGCGGCGGCGCCGTCCATCAGTTCCTGCAGGCGAAGGCGGGCGCGCGAGAGGCGCGACATCACGGTGCCGATCGGAATGCCGAGCACCTTCGCCACCTCGGCGTAGGACAGGTCTTCGAGCGTCACCAGCAGCAGCACGGCGCGTTGCTCTTCGGGCAGCTGCATCAGGCAGCGCTGCAGGTCGAGGCCCAGGCCCGGATCGACGCCGCCCTGCAGCTGCTCGGGCGCTACATCCTCCAGCGGCACGACTGCATGCGGCGGCGGCCGGCGCCGCACCTGGCTGGCGAAGAGGTTGTGCATGACCGTGAAGAGCCAGGCGCGCAGGTCGGTGCCCACCACCCAGAGCCGCCACTTGCCGCAGGCCCGCTCGAGCGTGTCCTGCACCAGGTCGTCGGCCGCCCAGGCGTTGCCCGTGAGCGCGCGCGCATAGCGGCGCAGGCTCGGGATGTGCTCGACCAGCAGGCGGGCGTCCATGGGCGGGCCGGGGGCCTGTCCGACTCAGGGCTTGGCGGTTTTCCAGGTGCCGTTGACGCCGTCGCCGGTCTTGTCGCCCGGCTTGGTGTCCTTCACCCAGTAGTACAGCGGCCAGCCCTTGGCGGCCCATTGCTTCTTGCCGTCGTCGCGCGTGACGATGGTGAAGTCGCCGCTGGGCTTGTCGCTGTCGGCTGCCATGAAGGGTGGCCAGTTGGTGGCACAGCCGCCGTTGCAGGCCGACTTGCCGCTGCCGGCCGTGTCCTTGTCGAAGGTGTAGAGCGTCATGCCGTTCGCACCGACCAGCGCGCCATCGGCGGCCTTGGGCTGGGCGAACGCGGGGAGGGCGAGCAGGCTGCCGAGCAGTGCGGCGGCGATGCCGATGGAGGACATGCGGATAGGTGACATGGAAAGACTCCTGGGTTGATGGCATCGAGGATCGATGACACCGCACAAACGCCCGCAGAGCGCGTTTTATTCCATGCCGCCCCAAAAAAGAATGATCAGCGGTTGCGGCTCTTCATCGCGCGCTCGACTTCGCGCTTGCCTTCGCGGTCCTTGATGGTGTCGCGCTTGTCGTGCTCGGCCTTGCCCTTGGCGAGCGCGATCTCGCACTTCACCTTGCCGGCCTTCCAGTGCAGGTTCAGCGGCACCAGCGTGTAGCCCTTTTGCTCGACCTTGCCGACGAGGCGCTTGATCTCTTCCTTGTGCAGCAGCAACTTCTTGGTGCGGACCGAATCAGGATTGACGTGCGTCGAGGCGCTCTTGAGCGGGTTGATCTGGCAGCCGACCACGAACAGCTCGCCGTCGCGGATCACCACGTAGCCGTCGGTGAGCTGCACCTTGCCTTCGCGCAGCGACTTGACTTCCCAGCCCTCGAGGACCATGCCGGCCTCGAAGCGTTCTTCGAAGAAATAGTTGTAGGCGGCCTTCTTGTTGTCGGCGATGCGGGAGGAGGTGTCTTGTTTCTTGGTGGCCATGGCTCGAGAAGTTGGGGGCGCATGGCTTCAATACAATCCGTCGCGCACGCTGTGCCGATTCTATGAAAACAGTCCACAAGTCCGTCCTCATCTGGTACAGCGCCGAAGAAATGTACGCGCTCGTCACCGATGTGGCGAAGTACCCGCAGTTCCTGCCCTGGTGCGACAAGTCGCGCGTCATCGAGCAGGACGAGGGCGGCATGACCGCCGAAGTCGGCCTGGCCTTCGCCGGGCTGCACCAGAGTTTCACCACCCGCAACACGCACATCGCAGGCCGCGAGGTGCAGCTGAAGCTGGTCGACGGGCCGTTCTCCAACCTCGACGGCACCTGGAAATTCCACCCCGTGGGCGAGCAGGGCGAACGCGCCTGCCGCGTCGAGCTGCAGATGAGCTACGGCTTCAGCAACTTCGCGCTGCAGGCCCTGGTGGGGCCGGTGTTCGACACCATCGCATCGAGCCTGGTCGAGGCCTTCGTCAAGCGCGCCGAACAGGTCTACGGCGAAGGCTGATGGCCGATCGCCGCATCGAGGTCACGCTGAGCTGTTCGCCGGCGGCGCGCGAGGTGTTCGAGCAGGTCCTGCAGCTCGCGCCCGGCACCGCGGTGGCCGAGGCGGTGAAGGCCAGCGATCTCATGCAGCGCTTTCCCGACCTGGACTGGCGGCATGCCATGACGCCGGGCATCTGGGGCCGGGCGGTGGCGTGGGAGCAGCCGTTGAAGGACGGCGACCGCATCGAGCTGTGCCGTCCGCTCACGGTCGATCCGAAGGTGGCGCGCCGTGAACGCTTCCAGCGGCAAGGCGCGCGCGGCACGGGCCTGTTCGCGAACAAGCGCAAGGGCGGCAAGGACGGCTACTGAGCAGCCGCCGTTGCCGGCTTACTTGCAGTCGGCGTCGATGACCGTTTGAGCGCGCTTTTGCGCGTCGGCGCGTGCGGCGTCGTCCATGAATTCACGCTCGCCCTTGGCATTGACCTTGGCGATGCGGATGCCGCTGTCGATGGTGTTCTTGTTCTCGCGTGCACGGGCGCAGTTGTCGGCCTTGGCCTTGGCGATCTTGGCCGCTTCAGCCGCTTCCTTGGCCTTCTGCTCGGCCTCGGCCTTCTTGGTCTTTTCCTCGAGTTCCTTGTCCACGCCCGTGGGCTTGGGCGGCGGCGCGGCCTTGGGGGCTGCGGCCGTCTCGCTGCTTCCCTCGGGGGCCGGCGTGACCGGGGCGGGCGCACGGGCCGACGGCGAGGGGCCGGCGCGTCGCAGGATGTTCTTCTCGGGGATGTCGGTGGGCGGCGGCTGGTCGCTGAAGACCTTCTTGCCGCTGTTGTCGACCCATTGCCATTGCGCGCTCGCCGAGAGCGGCAGCGCGCACGCGCAACCCAGTACCAGCCAATGCAGGAGATTCATGCGCGGAGTTTAGCTGGGCCTTACTTTTTGCAACATCCGGAATGGGCGGTTTTGCAACGGTCAAAAAGAACCCGCGCCGGCGAAGCGGGCGAGGGCCTCGTTACAATCCGTCTTTTGGAGCCTCACCCATGCGCCTTCTCGGCAAAGCGCTCACCTTCGACGACGTGTTGTTGGTGCCAGCATTCTCCCAAGTCCTGCCCAAGGACACGTCTCTCGCCACCAAGTTCTCCCGCAACATCACGCTGAACCTGCCGCTCGTCTCGGCGGCCATGGACACCGTGACCGAAGCCCGCCTCGCGATCGCCATCGCGCAGGAGGGTGGCATCGGCATCGTGCACAAGAACCTCACCGCGCAGCAGCAGGCCGCCGAAGTGGCCCGCGTCAAGCGCTACGAGTCGGGCGTGCTGCGCGACCCGGTGGTGATCACGCCGACGCACTCCGTGCGCCAGGTGATGGCACTGTCCGACCAGCTCGGCATCTCGGGTTTCCCGGTGATCGACGGCGGCAAGGTCGTCGGCATCGTCACGGGGCGCGACCTGCGCTTCGAGAACCGCTACGACGTGCCCGTCAGCGAAATCATGACGCAGCGCGACCGGCTCATCACCGTGCCCGACGGCACCACGCTGGCCGAAGCCAAGGCGCTGCTGAACAAGCACAAGCTCGAGCGCCTGCTGGTCATCAACGGCGACTGGGAGCTCAAGGGCCTCATCACCGTCAAGGACATCACCAAGCAGACCAGCTTCCCCAATGCCGCACGCGACGCCAATGGCCGCCTGCGCGTGGGCGCGGCGGTCGGCGTGGGTGACGGCACCGAAGAGCGCGTCGAAGCCCTGGTGAAGGCCGGCGTCGACGCCATCGTGGTCGACACCGCCCACGGCCACAGCGCCGGCGTGATCGAGCGCGTGCGCTGGGTCAAGAAGAACTATCCGCAGGTCGACGTCATCGGCGGCAACATCGCCACCGGCGACGCGGCGCGCGCACTGGCCGACGCCGGCGCCGACGCCGTCAAGGTCGGCATCGGCCCGGGCTCCATCTGCACCACCCGCATCGTGGCCGGCGTGGGCGTGCCGCAGATCATGGCGGTCGACAGCGTCGCCACCGCGCTGCAGGGCACGGGCATTCCGCTGATCTCCGACGGCGGCGTGCGCTACTCGGGCGACATCGCCAAGGCGATCGCCGCCGGCGCGAGCACCGTGATGATGGGCAGCATGTTCGCCGGCACCGAAGAGGCACCGGGCGAAATCGTGCTGTACCAGGGTCGCAGCTACAAGAGCTACCGCGGCATGGGCTCCATCGGCGCGATGCAGCAGGGCAGTGCCGACCGGTACTTCCAGGAATCGACCACCGGCAACCCCAACACCGACAAGCTCGTGCCCGAAGGCATCGAAGGCCGCGTGCCCTACAAGGGCTCGATCGTCTCCATCGTCTACCAGATGGCCGGCGGCGTGCGGGCCAGCATGGGCTACTGCGGCTGCGCGACCATCGAGGACATGCAGAACAAGGCCGAGTTCGTCGAGATCACCACGGCCGGCATCCGTGAGAGCCACGTCCACGACGTGCAGATCACGAAGGAAGCCCCGAACTACCGCGCTGAGTAAGCCCAATCTGGCCAGACCTTGAAAGTCAGGCCAGACTCGGCTTAAAATTTGGGCCAGATTCAAATTTTCTGGCCTAAATGCAATCCATCGGCATCGCTGAAGCCAAGAACAACTTCTCGGCCCTGATCGACCTGGTCGAAAAGGGCGAGGAGGTTCGCATCACCCGCCACGGCAAGGAAGTCGTGCGCATGCTGCCGGTGCGCCGCAAACCCGTCATCACCGACGAGCAGATCGCCCGCGAGCTCGGGCAGATCGACGCGCTGCACGCCACCATCCAGCCCGGCCCCACGACCCGCGAGCTCCTGGACCAGGGACGCCAGCCATGACCGCTTTCGTCATGGACGCCTCGGTCACTGCCGCTTGGCTGCTGCCCGACCAGGCCAGCGAACACACCCGCAGGCTCTACGCCGCCATCCGCCGCGACGAGGTCGAGCCGCAGGCGCCCAATGCCTGGCAATGGGAGTGCGCCAACATCCTCGCCAACGGCGTGCGCAGCGGCCGCATCCCGGCATCGGCCGTCGAGGGCTTGTGGAGCGTGCTCGACGCCATCCGCCACCGCGTGGAGCTGCACGACCTCGCGCCGGCCCAGCACAAGGCCGTGCTCGCCGTGGCCATCGACGCGGGCGTCTCGCTCTACGATGCGGGCTACCTCTGGCTCGCCAAATCGCTCAACCTTCCGCTCGCCACCTTCGACGAGCACCTCATCCAAGCGGCGCCGCACGCGGGCGTCAAGCTGTTCGACATTTCAACGCTCTGAGTCCTTTCGCCATGCAACACGACAAGATCCTCATCCTCGACTTCGGCTCGCAAGTCACCCAGCTCATCGCACGCCGCGTGCGCGAAGCGCACGTGCTCAGCGAAGTGCATCCCTGCGACGTGACCGACGAATGGGTGCGCGAATACGCCGCCGACGGCCACCTCAAGGGCGTGATCCTCTCGGGCAGCCACGCCAGCGTGTACGAAGAGACCACCGACAAGTGCCCGCAAGCCGTGTTCGACCTCGGCATTCCCGTGCTCGGCATCTGCTACGGCATGCAGACCATGGCGCACCAACTGGGCGGCAAGGTCGAAGGCGGCCACAAGCGCGAGTTCGGCTTCGCGGCCGTGCGCGCCCATGGCCACACCGCGCTGCTGAAGGACATCGCCGACTTCACCACGCCCGAGGGCTTCGGCATGCTCAACGTGTGGATGAGCCACGGCGACAAGGTCACCGAGCTACCACCCGGCTTCAAGCTCATGGCCAGCACCGACAGCTGCCCCATCGCCGGCATGGCCGACGAGGCGCGCCGCTACTACGCGCTGCAGTTCCATCCTGAAGTCACGCACACCGTGCAGGGCAAGGCCATCATCGACCGCTTCGTGCTCGGCATCTGTGAAGCCAAGCCCGACTGGGTCATGCGTGACCACATCGCAGAAGCGGTGGAAAAGATCCGCGAACAGGTGGGCGATGAAGAAGTCATCCTGGGCCTCTCGGGCGGTGTCGATTCGAGCGTGGCTGCCGCGCTCATCCACCGCGCCATCGGCGACCAGCTCACCTGCGTGTTCGTCGACCACGGCCTGCTGCGCCTGAACGAAGGCGACATGGTCATGGAGATGTTCGAAGGCAAGCTGCACGCGAAGGTCATCCGCGTCGATGCCAGCGACCTGTTCCTGGGCAAGCTCGCCGGCGTGAGCGACCCCGAAGCCAAGCGCAAGATCATCGGCGGCGAGTTCGTCACCGTGTTCAAACAGGAAGCTGCCAAGCTCAAGGCCGGCGACGGCGGCCACAAGGGCGCGACCTTCCTGGCGCAAGGCACCATCTACCCCGACGTCATCGAATCGGGTGGCGCCAAGAGCAAGAAGGCCGTCACCATCAAGAGCCACCACAACGTCGGCGGCCTGCCCGAACAGCTCGGCCTGAAGCTGCTCGAACCGCTGCGTGACCTGTTCAAGGACGAAGTGCGCGAACTCGGCGTGGCCCTGGGCCTGCCGCCCGAGATGGTCTACCGCCATCCGTTCCCCGGCCCAGGTCTGGGCGTGCGCATCCTGGGCGAAGTGAAGAAGGAATACGCCGACCTGCTGCGCCGCGCCGACGCGATCTTCATCGAGGAGCTGCGCAACTTCACCGACGCCGAAACCGGCAAGACCTGGTACGACCTCACGAGCCAGGCTTTCACCGTGTTCCTGCCCGTGAAGAGCGTGGGCGTGATGGGCGACGGCCGCACCTACGACTACGTCGTCGCGCTGCGCGCCGTGCAGACCAGCGACTTCATGACCGCCGACTGGGCCGAGCTGCCGTATGCGCTGCTCAAGAAGGTGTCGGGCCGCATCATCAACGAGGTGCGCGGCATCAACCGCGTGACCTACGACGTGTCGAGCAAGCCGCCGGCGACGATCGAGTGGGAATGAGTTCCTGAAAAGAAGAAAGGCGCCGCAAGGCGCCTTTCTTCTTTGGCGGGTGACCCGATGATCAGAAGCTCGCCTTCAACCCCACCGTGAACATCCCACCCTTCGCCTGCTTCGACAGCTTGCCGAAGTAGTCGTAGTCGGCCGTGATCGCGAGGTTCTGCGTCATGCGGTACTCGGCGCCGACACCGACCATCACGCCCGTGCTGGTGCCCGAGAGGCGTTGGTTGGCCGGGGCCCAGTTGTTGTCGCCGGAGATGCGTCCGCGTGCCACGCCGAGGCGGCCGTTGAGGGCGAAGGCGTCGCCGAGCGGCATGCGGGCGGTGGCGGCGGCGTAGAAGACCTGGCCGGTGCCGGTCTGCAGCCGGGAGCCGCCGTAGGCCGAGCTCCATTGGCTCACGCTGCCGAGGCGGGCGTAGCCGGCTTCCACGCCGAAGTGTTCGGTCAGGCGGTAGCCGCCGTACAGCTTGTAGGACGTGCCGCTCTTGTTGGCCTTCTTGCCGCCCCATGGCACGGGCACGTGGTTCTTCGAGGACGACAGGCTGTAGCTGGAGCGGCCGATGGCGCCGCCGACATACAGCCCGGTGTCCTTGTCGAGACCGGCGGCGAAGGCGCCGACGGAGGCGGTGCCGAGCCAGAGGGCTGCGAGTGCGAGGCGGGCTTGCGTTTTCGTCAAGATGAAATCCTGTTGGTTGATTGATCGATTGAATGAATGCGTGGATGGGCGGCGTGTCGTTGTTCGCCTTGCCGCCACCGTCCGACGATTCTCAAAAACCAAGCTGAAGGCGAGCTTCGCGTTTGCTGAAGGCCTCATGAAGGGCCCTTGCCATGCGCGATGATCGACACATGTCAGCTCAGCTTCTTCTTCCCGGAATCGATCCCCCGCCGCGGCCCCTGCCGCGGCCTCGCGGCACCCAGGCCCCTCGCAAGGCGCCGCTGCCGCACTCGCTTTTCTTCGCACTGCTTCCCACCCCGCAAGACGCCGAAACGATCGCCGCGCTCGGCGCGCGCATGAACTCCCAACACGCCCTGAAGGGCACGGTGGTGGAGGTGCAGCGCCTGCACGTCACGCTGTTCGACCTCGGCAACCACGACCAGGTGCCGGCCGACAAGGTGGCCCAGGCATCGACCGCGGCCGCCGCGGTGTCCGTGCCGGCGCTCGATGTCGTTTTCGAAAAATCCATGAGCTACGCCAAGGGCGCGCTGGTGCTGTGCGCCGACGACGAGGCCAACGTCGCGGCGTTGCGCGCGTTCAGGCAGCGCCTGGGCGAGGCGCTGGCCGATGTCGGCCTGAAGCCCTCGCGCGCGTTCACGCCGCACATGACCATCGCCTATGCGCGGCGCAAGCTCGAAAAGCACGCGCTCGAAGCGCCCGCCCGTTGGTCCGCCCATTCGCTGGTGCTCATCGACAGCCACGTGGGCGAGGGCGCGCACGAGGTGCTGGGCCGCTGGCCCGCCGAGGTCTAAGCGCCGTCCTGATCCGCAAAGGTGTCGAACAGCAGCCCGCGCAGCCACTGGTTGCCCGGGTCGCGGTGCACCTTCGCGTGCCAGAACAGGTTGATCGCGATCTGCGGCAGCGCCACCGGGTGCGGTCGCCACACCAGGCCGAAGGGCTCGGCGATGCTGCGCGCCAGCCGCTCGGGCACGGTCGCGATCATCTCGCTCGACTGCAGGATGTGGCCGATGGCCACGAAGTGCGGCACCTTGAGCCGGATGCGGCGCTGGATGCCCTGCGCTGCCATCACGTCGTCGGCCTTGCCGTGGCCCGTGCCGGCGGCCTGCACCTGCACGTGGTCGGCCGCGCTGAAGTCCTTCAGTGAGACGCTGCGCTTGCGCGCCAGCGGGTGCGTGCCCGCGAACAGGCATACGTAACGCTGCAGGAACAGCCGGCGCTGGAACACGCCCGACTTGAGCTGCGGCAGCAGGCCGATGGCGATGTCGACATGGCCGGCCTCCAGGTCGTCGCGCAGGTGGGTCGCGGTGTTGTTGCGCAGCGTGCTGATGGTCACGCCCGGCGCGGCGGCCGAGAGCGTTTCCATGAGGCGCGGCGTGAAGTAGATCTCGCCGATGTCGGTCATGGCGAGCGTGAAGCTGCGCGTGCTCGTGGCGGGGTCGAACACCACCTGCTGGTTGAGCGCCGTGTGCAGCGCGCCCATGGCGTAGGCCACCGGCTCGGCCAGCTGCAGCGCGAAGGGCGTGGGCTCCATGCCGCGGGCGGTGCGCAGGAAAAGCTCGTCGCCCAGCAGCTTGCGCAGGCGCGCCAGCGCGTTGCTGATGGCGGGTTGCGACAGGCCCAGCGACTCGGCCACGGCCGACACGCGCTTCTCGGCCAGCATGCGGTCGAACACCAGCAGCAGGTTGAGGTCGATGTCCTTGAGTTGCATGGCGCACCTTTATTCATGCCGGTGATACAGCCGATTCACCAGATTCTATTGGTCAATCGGAAGAGGCCGCGCATCATCCGTGCCCAGAGACAAGCCGGCCCTGCCGCCGGCGCGAGAAAAAGAGAGCCCGACGATGGACCTGCACATTCACCCCCTTGCCCGCACCCTCGAGGTCCGCCCCGGCGCGAACCTGCTCGAGGTGCTGCGTGAGCACCAGGTGCCGGTGTCGTACAGCTGCATGTCGGGACGCTGCGGCACCTGCCGCTGCAAGGTGGTGTCGGGCCAGCTGCTCGACGGCGGCCAGGACGCGATCCGGCCCGACGGGCAGGGCGAGCGCTACGTGCTGGCCTGCCAGAGCACGCTGACCGAAAGCTGCACCATCGAGATTCCCGAGCCCGACGAGGTGGTGGTGCACCCGGCGCGCGTGCTCAAGGCCACGGTCACGGGCATCGACGTGCTCACGCACGACATCCGCCGCCTGCGCCTCAAGCCCAACAAGCCGTTGGAGTTCTCGCCGGGCCAGTACGCCCAGCTGCAGTTCGGCCCCGAGTTGGCTCGGCCGTATTCGATGGCCGGGCTGAGCCGCGACGCGGAGCTCGAATTTCATGTGCGCCGCGTGCCGGGCGGCCGCGTCACCGCCCACATCTTCGAGCAGCTGCGCGTGGGCGACACCGTGCGCGTGAGCGGCCCGCTGGGCACCGCCTACCTGCGCACCAAGCACCGCGGGCCGATGCTCTGCGCGGCGGGCGGCACGGGGCTCGCGCCCATCCTGTCGATCGTGCGCGGCGCGGTCGCGGCGGGGCTGACGCAGCCGATCCATCTCTACCTCGGCGTGCGTTCCGACGCCGACGTGTACGGCCTGCCCGAGCTGCGTGAATTGCAGGCGCAGCACCTCGGCCTGAAGGTGCACGTCGTGGTGGTCGCCGGCCCCGCGCGCGACGGCCAGCGGCTGGGCCTCATCACCGACGCGATCCGCGCCGACCTGCCCGCGGGGCTCGACGGCTGGCGCGCCTACCTGTGCGGCTCGCCGCCCATGGTGGAGGCCGCGAGCCGGCTGGTGCAGGCGCACGGCCTGGCGCCCGAGCAGACGCATGCCGATGCCTTCTACCTTCAAGGCACCTGAAGAACCGAACAAGAGAAAAGGAGACCCGATGACCACGCCAGCCGTCTTCCCCATCGAACTGCACTGGGAGAGCGAGAAGACCAGCCGCATTCCCTTCATGGCCTACACCGACGAGGCCCTGCACAAGAAGGAGCTGCAGCGCTTCTTCTACGACAAGCACTGGTGCTATGTCGGCCTGGAGGCCGAGATTCCGAACCCGGGCGACTTCAAGCGCACCGCCATCGGCGAGCGCTCGGTCATCCTGTCGCGCGACGAAGAAGGTGCCATCCACGTGTTTGAGAACGTCTGCGCGCACCGCGGCATGCAGTTCTGCCGCGAGCGCCACGGCAACAAGAAGGAGTTCGTCTGCCCCTACCACCAGTGGAACTACACGCTCAAGGGCGACCTGCAGGGCGTGCCGTTCCGCCGTGGCGTGAAGCAGGACGGCAAGGTGCACGGCGGCATGCCGCCCGACTTCAAGACCGAAGACCACGGCCTGAACAAGCTCAAGGTCGCGTCGCGCGGCGGCGTGGTGTTCGCGTCGTTCGACCACGACATCGAATCGTTCGAAGATTTCCTCGGCCCCGACATCCTCCATTACTTCGACCGCCTGTTCGACGGCCGCAAGCTCACCATCCTGGGCTACAGCCGCCAGCGCATTCCGGGCAACTGGAAGCTCATGCAGGAGAACATCAAGGACCCGTACCACCCCGGCCTGCTGCACACCTGGTTCGTGACCTTCGGGCTCTGGCGCGCCGACAACAAGTCGGAGCTGAAGATGGACGCGCGCGGGCGCCACGCCGCCATGATCTCCACGCGCGGCAGCGCCGGCAAGGCCGCGCAGGTGACGCAGGTGTCGAGCTTCAAGGAAAGCATGCAGCTGAAAGACCCGCGCTTTCTGGACATCGTGCCCGAGCCTTGGTGGGGTGGGCCGACGGCGGTGATGATGACGCTGTTCCCCAGTCTCATCCTGCAGCAGCAGGTCAACAGCGTGTCGACGCGCCACATCCAGCCCGTGGGCCACGACGCCTTCGATTTCGTGTGGACGCATTTCGGCTTCGAGGACGACACGCCCGAGATGACGCAGCGCCGCCTGCGCCAGGCCAACCTGTTCGGGCCAGCCGGCTTCGTGTCGGCCGACGACGGCGAGGTGATCGAGTTCTCGCAGGAGGGCTTCGAGCAGAAGCCCTACCACCGCACGCTGGCCGAGCTCGGCGGGCGCGAGGTGGAGAACACCGACCACATGGTGACCGAGACGCTGATCCGCGGCATGTACCGCTACTGGCGCGAAGTGATGGAGGCCGCATGAGCACGCTCGACACGTCCACCTACCTCGACCTGTCGCGCCTGTATGCGGCGTACGCGCACGCCGTCGATTCGGGCGACTGGGACCTGTGGCCCGCGTTCTTCACCGAGCAGTGCAGCTACCGCCTGCAGCCGCGCGAGAACCACGAACGCGGCCTGCCGCTGGCCACGCTCTCGTTCGAAAGCCGGGGCATGCTCGAAGACCGCGTCTACGGCATCAAGGAGACGCTGTTCCACGACCCGTACTACCAGCGCCACGTGGTGGGCCTGCCGCTGGTGCACCGTGTCGACGACGACGGCACCATCCACAGCGAGGCCAACTACGCGGTGTTCCGCACCAAGCTCGATGGGCCGTCGACCGTGTTCAATGTGGGTCGCTACATCGACAAGGTCGTGCAGACCCCCGAGGGCCTGAAGTTCGCGTCGCGCCTGTGCGTGTTCGACAGCGAAATGATCCCGAACTCCATCATTTACCCCATCTGAAACCGAGCCATGACAGAAAAAGAACCAGAGACCCACGGTGCCCCGTTGCGCCGCTTCACCGACCCGGCCTACGTGCCGCTGTGCGCCAACCTCGCCGAGGTGCGCGAGAACATCGACCGGCTCGACCGCCAGATCGTCGCGCTGCTGGCCGAGCGCGGCCGCTACGTGAAGGACGCCGCGCGCTTCAAGCGCGACGCCTTCCAGGTGTCGGCGCCGCAGCGCCAGCAGGAAGTGATCGACAAGGTGAAGGCGCTCGCCGAGAAGGAGGGCGCCTACCCCGAAGTGGTCGAGGCCGCCTACCGCGCGCTCATCGCGGGCTTCATCGCGCGCGAGCAGCAGGACCACCAGGGCATGGTCGACGTGGAGGTGCAGCCATGACGCGCGCACGCCTCTTCGTTGCCCTCACCGCCGTGGCCATGGCCGCCGCTGCCCATGCGCAGGACTGGCCGCAGCGCCCCGTGCGCATCGTGGTGCCGTTCGCGGCGGGCTCGTCGCCCGACATCCTTGCGCGCATCGTCAACGACAAGCTCGCGGCGCGCATCGGCCAGCCGCTGATCGTCGAGAACAAGCCCGGCGCGGGCGGCAACAGCGGCACCGATTCCGTCTCGAAGGCGCAGCCCGACGGCTACACCTTCCTGCTGTCGGTGAATGCGCCGCTGGTCTACAACACCATCCTCTACAAGA
This sequence comes from Variovorax sp. GW821-FHT09D07, assembly GCF_059416345.1. NCBI lineage: Bacteria > Pseudomonadati > Pseudomonadota > Betaproteobacteria > Burkholderiales > Comamonadaceae > Variovorax > Variovorax sp. GW821-FHT09D07. The sequence goes on along the minus strand of NZ_JBWKOY010000001.1, from coordinate 246,279 downwards.
ACCTGCCGTACGACCCGTTCAAGGACCTCGTGCCGGTGTCGCTGGCCGCAACCACGCCGAACGTCTGCGCGGTCTCCAACTCGATGGGTGTCGATTCGGTCAAGGGCTGGCTGGCGGCGATGAAGAAGAACCCCGGCAAGTTCAACTTCGCATCGACCGGCAACGGCTCGATCTCGCACCTGGGCGTGGAGCTCATCAAGGCCAAGACGCAGTCGTTCGCGGTGCACATTCCGTACGCGTCGTCGGGCCAGGCCGTCACCGCCATCGTGCAGGGCGACGTGCAGTACGCCTGCCTGCCGCCGGTCACCGTGATGCCCCAGGCCAAGGCCGGGCGTCTCAAGGCGCTGGCCGTCACTTCGGCCGAGCGTTCGGCATTGCTGCCCGACCTGCCGACGTTGCGTGAGTCGGGCCTGCCCGACATCCAGGCCGTGCCGTGGTTCGCCTACATGGCGCCCAAGGGCACGCCGAACGACGTGGTGCAGCGCATGAGCCGCGAGATTGCTGCCGCGCTGAAAGACCCCGACACAGTCAAGCGCCTGCAGACCGCGTACTTCGATCCCGTGGGCAGCACGCCCGAAGGCCTGTCGAAGTTCATGGACGAGGAACTGCGCCGCTGGAAGCCGGTGATCGACCGCGCCGGCCTCAAGCCCGATTGAGCAAAGGGAGCACACGATGAGCACGATGACCTGGGTCGACGCCGCGGCGGTCGACGACGTTCCCGCCGACGACGTGGTCGGCATCGAGGTGCAGGGGCGCGACATCGCGCTGTACGGCACCGACGACGGCATCCACGCCACCGACAACATCTGCACGCACGGCCATGCGCGGCTGTGCGACGGTTTCCTGGAAGGCCACGAGATCGAATGCCCGCTGCACCAGGGCCGCTTCGACGTGCGCAGCGGCAAGGCCATGTGCGCGCCGCTCACCGAAGACCTGCGCACCTACCCGGTGAAGATCGAGGGCGGGCGGGTGTTCCTCGCGTTCGAGGGCTGAACTGTTCTGCCTGTGGTCGGCGTGATCTGTATCGGTTCTCGCCGGACCGGTTGGCGACAATGGCGGCCCGTTTTCCTGGACATCCGATGACAGAACCACACAGCCGCGACCAGATCGCCGACCTGATTGCCACCGAACTGGGCCACCGCTTCGACGGCGAGATCCTGGCCGGCGGCCACTACGTGCCGCTGGTGCGCGACGGCCGCACCGTCTACCTCAGCGGCCAGGTGCCGCGCGTGGGCACCACGGTGGTCGTCACCGGCCGCGTGGGCGATGCCGTGTCGCTCGACACCGCGCGCGAAGGCGCGCAGATCTGCGCGCTGCGCAGCCTCGCGCTGCTGCGCCGCGCACTCGGCTCGCTCGATGCGGTCGAGAAGGTGCTGCGCGTGGGCGTGTTCGTACAGTGCACGGCCGACTTCACGCAGCAGAGCGAGGTGGCCGATGCCGCGTCCGACCTGCTGCACCGCGTGTTCGGCGAGGCCGGCGTGCATGTGCGCACGGCGGTCGGCGTCTATGCGCTGCCGAAGAACGCGACGGTCGAGGTCGAGATGACCGTCGCGACCACCCACGCGGCCTGACCTAGGAGCGTTCGCGGCGCGCGGGTTCGCTGCGGTGCAGGTGCACCGCCAGCGTGTCGCGCGGCGGGCGCACCGCGCATTGGGCCAGCAGCCGGCCGGCTTCGCCCCGGTGGTAGCCGTTGTGCGTCACGACGTGGGCCAGCATTTCTTCGCGCGTCATCCGGCCCTTGTCGCCGTCGGTGAACACGAAGAACAGCGGCTCGGCCAGCAGCGCCGGCGTGAGCGTGTCCAGGTAGGCGAGGTACCAGCGGTCGGACTCGGCCACGGCCGCGCGCAGGTCGGCCAGCGTGGGCGTTTCGGGCGTGTTGTCGTCGGTGAAGCCGTGCGGCGTGCCGGTGAGGTGCCCCGCGAAGATCCGGTTCACCACATGCGCATGGTTGACCACGCGGATCGCGGCATGCCGGGCGTCGGCGTGCTGCACGGGGTCGAGGCTGGCCATGCGGTCCAGCAGCTCGTCGTTGGCCCACGCGTGGTACTGGAACAGCGTGCGCAGCAGGGGTGGGGCGCTCATGTCGGGTGTCCTTGTCATCGGGGAACCCGGATGTTCGCGGCAGGCGCGGCGCCTGTCCACCCGAAACAGGATCAGCGCTCGCCGAGCATCCAGCGCGTGCGGTCGCCGCGCCCCGGCAGGTGCAGCGCGGCGGTGGCCGCGGGCGTCTCGGCCAGCAGCCGGCCCTTGCGGAACACCTTGAGCCGCGTCGCGCGCAGGCGGATGGCCTCGACCGGGTCGCGCGCCTGCAGCAGCACGAAGCTGGCGTCGCAGCCGGCTTCCAGGCCGTAGCCGTCCAGGTGCATCACGCGCGCCGCGCGCGTGGTCACGGCCTCGAAGCACTGGTGGATGCCGGCCTGGCCGGTCATCTGTGCCACGTGCAGGCCCATGTGGGCCACCTCGAGCATGTCGCCCGAGCCCATGCCGTACCACGGGTCCATCACGCAGTCGTGGCCGAAGGCGACGTTCACGCCGGCCGCCAGCAGCTCGGGCACGCGCGTCATGCCGCGGCGCTTGGGATAGCTGTCGTGGCGGCCCTGCAGCGTGATGTTGATGAGCGGGTTCGACACCACGCTCACACCGCTCTCGGCGATCAGCGGCAGCAGCTTGCTCACGTAGTAGTTGTCCATCGAGTGCATCGAGGTGCAGTGCGAGCCCGTCACGCGGCCCTGCAGGCCCAGGCGCAGCGTCTCGGCGGCCAGGGTCTCGATGTGGCGCGAGAGCGGGTCGTCCGACTCGTCGCAGTGCATGTCGACCAGCTTGCCGCGCTCGGCGGCCAGTTCGCACAGCAGCTTCACGCTGGCCGCGCCGTCGGCCATGGTGCGCTCGAAATGCGGAATACCGCCGACCACGTCCACGCCCTTGTCGAGCGCGCGCGTGAGGTTGTCGACGCCGCCCGGCGAGCGCAGCACGCCATCCTGCGGAAAGGCCACCAGCTGCAGGTCGATGTAGGGCGCCACCTGGCGCTTCACCTCGAGCAGCGCATCGACCGCGAGCAGGCTGGGGTCGCTCGTGTCCACGTGCGAGCGGATCGCCAGCAGGCCCTTGGCCACGGCCCAGTCGCAGTAGGCGAGCGCGCGTTCGATGAGCGCATCGGCCGTGAGCAGCGGCTTGAGCTCGCCCCACAGCGCGATGCCTTCGAGCAGCGTGCCGCTCTGGTTGACGCGCGGCTGGCCGTAGCTCAGCGTGGCGTCCATGTGGAAATGCGGGTCGACGAAATGCGGCGCGAGCAGCAGGCCCTGGGCGTCGAGCGTCTCGTGCGCGGGTGCGGCCAGGCCGGGCGTGACCTCGGCGATGCGGCCGTCCTGCACGGCAACCGACATGCCGGTGCGGCCGTCGGGGAGGGTGGCGTTGGTGATGAGAAGGTCGAGCATCGGTGGGGTGTTTTTTTTTGAGGGGCGTTCAGCGCGTGCGCTGCGCGCGGAAGCGGTATTGCCCGGCGGCCGGCCCGACCTCGATGGTCACGCGGCGCAGCTTGTCGTCGTGGCCCGAGTCGGCCTTGGCCGTGACCACGATGCCCCGCGGCGTGGCGCGGCAGGTGAGTTCGCTCAGGGAGATTTCCGCGTGGTCGTTGTCGAGCTCGGCGATGGCGGTCGTGTGCACGGCGTACAGGCTGTAGCTGCGGTCGGCCTCGCCGCGCGCCATCCACTGCACGTAGAGGAACGACTGCGCGAAGGCTTCGGCGTGGATCACGCGGTAGGTGCCGTGGTGGTCGGTGCCCCAGGTGCCGCAGGTCTGCACCCAGGTGACGGCGTCGTGGGTGGCGAAGCGCTCGGGGCCGTAGTCGGCGCCGAGTGCGTGGGCGCCGCCGCCGGCCAGGGCGAGCAGCGCGGTGGCCAGCAGGCGACGGAGGCGGAGCCGCGTCATCGGCATGTCAGCGTTCTCCCTTGCGGTAGGGTTTCATCAGCGCCTGCGGGTAGCTGGCCTTGCGCGCCACCAGCACCAGCGCCAGGATCGACAGCAGGTAGGGCAGCATCAGGTACAGCTGGTAAGGCAGCACGGCATCGCCCGATTGTTGCAGCCGCAGCTGCAGCGCGTCGAAGAAGGCGAACAGCAACGCGCCGAGCAGGGCCTTGCCGGGCCGCCACGAGGCGAACACCACCAGCGCCACGCAGATCCAGCCGCGCCCGTTCACCATGTTGAAGAAGAAGGCGTTGAAAGCCGACAGCGTGAGGAAGGCGCCCGCCACACCCATCAGCGCCGAACCCGCCACGATGGCACCGGTGCGCGTGGCCGCGACCGACACGCCCTGGCTCTCGGCCGCCTGCGGGTTCTCGCCCACCATGCGCAGCGCCAGGCCCAGCGGCGTGCGGTACAGCACCCAGGCCACCGCCGGCACCAGCAGCAGCGCGAACAGCGTGAGCGCGGTCTGCGCGCCGAGGATGGGCACGGGCAGCCAGTCCATCGGCGCGAAGGGCGTGATGGTCGGCGGTGTGTTCACCTTCGGAAAGCTCACGCGGTAGCCGAAGTAGCTCAGCGCCGTGGCCAGCAGCGTGATGCCCAGCCCCGAGACGTGCTGCGACAGCGCGAGCCCGACGGTCAGGAAGGCGTGCAGCAATCCGAACACCATGCCCGTGAGCGCGGCCACGCCGACGCCGGCCCACAGCGGCGCGCCGGCGTACACCGCGAGCCAGCCGGTGAAGGCGCCCGCGACCATGATCCCCTCGATGCCCAGGTTGAGCACGCCCGCACGTTCGCACAGCAGCACGCCCAGCGTGCCCAGGATGAGCGGCGTGGCGATGCGCATCACCGCGACCCAGAAGGCGGGGTTGGAAAGAATGTCGAGCAGGTCGGTCATTTCGTCACCCGCACGCGGTACTGCGTGAGCAGCGTGGCCACCAGCACCGCGATCAGCGAGGCCGCGACGATCACGTCGGCGATGTAGGTCGGCACGCCCACGGCGCGGCTCATGGTGTCGGCGCCGACCAGCACGCCGGCCACGAACACGCCGGCGGCGATCACGCCCAGCGGATGCAGCCCGGCGAGCATCGCGATCACGATGCCCGTGTAGCCGTAGCCCGGCGACATGTCGAGCGTGACGTAGCTCGTGCGGCCCGCCACCTCGATGGCGCCGGCCAGCCCGGCCAGCGCGCCCGAGAGCAGCGCCACCATGACCACGGTGCGCGTCACCGGCACGCCGGCGAAGGCGGCGGCGCGGGCATTGGCGCCCACCGCGCGGATGTCGAAGCCCAGCACCGTGTACTTGAAGATCGCCCACACCATCACCGCGAGCGACACGGCCCACAGCAGCCCGGTGTGCACGCGCGTCTGCGCGATGAGCTTGCCCAGCTCGAGGTCGGATTGCAGCGACACGCTCTGCGGCCAGCCCATCGCCGTCGGGTCTTTCATCGGCCCGTCGAGCAGCGCCGACACGCCCAGCAGCACGATGAAGTTGATGAGCAGCGTGGTCACGACCTCGTCGACGCCGAGCTTGTTCTTCATGAGCGCCGGGCCGAGCAGCATCAAGGCGCCCGCGACCGCAGCGGCCAGCATCATCAACGGGAACAGCACCCACGGCGACAACTCGAAGCCGGTGCCGCCGTGCATGCCGCCCACGGCCACGGCAGCCAGCGCGCCCGCGAACAGCTGCCCCTCGGCGCCGATGTTGAAGAGCCGCGCCTTGAACGCGACCGTGGCGGCCAGGCCGGTGAGGATCAGCGGAATGGCCCGCGTCAGCGTCTCGCTCCATGCGAACACCGAGCCGAAGCCGCCCTGCAGCAGCAGCGCGTAGGTGCGCCCGACCGGCGCGCCGGCCCAGCGCACGAGCAGCGCGCTCACCAGCAGCGTGAACACGACCGCGCCGATGGGGGCCAGCACCAGCGCGGCGCGCGAGCTTTCGTGGCGTCGTTCGAGGCGCATCATGCGGCGGCTCCCGGGCGTTGCGGCGCCGTGGCACCGGCCATCGCCAGGCCGATGGCCTCGCGCGTCCAGGCCGCGGCTGGGCGCGCTTCGCCGAGGTGGCCGCCGTGCATCACGGCCACACGGTCGCCGAGCGCGAGCACTTCGTCGAGGTCGTCGGAAATGACCAGCACCGCCGCGCCGGCATCGCGCGCGGCAATGAGCTGCTGCTGCACGTAGGCGACGGCGCCGATGTCCAGGCCCCAGGTCGGCTGGTGCGCCACGATGAGGCGCGGGGCGCGGTTCGGGTATTTTTTGTTGTCGGTGTCTTGTTCCACTTGCTCAGGCGCCAGCAGCGCCCGCCCCAGGATCAGTTTCTGCATGTTGCCGCCCGAGAGCGAGCGGGCCGGCGACATCAGGCCGGCGCCGCGCACGTCGAAGGCTTTCTCGATGCGCCGGGCGTGCAGCCGCGCGGCGGCGCGCCGGACGATGAACGACCAGCGTGAAAAGACAGGGCTGCGCAGCCGCTCGGACACGGCGTTCTCCCACACCGGCAGGTCGCCGACCACGCCGACCGCGTGCCGGTCTTCGGGGATGCGCGCCACGCCACGCTGCACCAGCCGGGCGGGCGAGGGCGGCAGTGCACGGCCCATGAATTGCGCAGTGCCGGAGACGGTGCGGCGCGTGCCGCTCAGCAGCTCGGCGAGCGCGACCTGGCCGTTGCCCGAGACGCCTGCGATGGCGGTGATTTCGCCGGCGCGCAGCGTGAGCGACACCTCGCGCAGGCGGTCCTGCCCGCCGTCTTTGGTCGATGCGGTGCTCACATGGTCGAGCACGCAGACCGCGTCGCCCACCGATTTGGCGGGCCGGCGTTGCGGCGCCTCGACCGCATGGCCGACCATCCACAGCGCGAGCTGCGCCTGCGTGGTGTCGACCGTGCGCGCCTCGGCCACGAGCTTGCCGCCGCGCAGCACCGCGATGCGCTGCGACACGCGCAGCACCTCGCCGAGCTTGTGGCTGATGAAGATCACCGACAGGCCTTGCGCCACCATCTGCGCGAGCGTGGCGAAGAGCGCTTCGCTCTCCTGCGGCGTGAGCACGGCCGTGGGTTCGTCGAGGATCAGGATGCGCGCCCCGCGGTACAGCGCCTTCAGGATTTCCACGCGCTGGCGCTCGCCGACCGAGAGGCTGCCGATGGTCGCGTCAGGCTGCACCGGCAGGCCGAAGCGCTGGGCCACCTCGAGCAGCCGCGCACGGGCCGCCGCACGGTGCGAGACCGGGCGCCACAGCGGTTCGGTGCCCATCGTCACGTTGTCGAGCACGCTGAGGTTGTCGGCCAGCGTGAAGTGCTGGTGCACCATGCCCACGCCGGCGGCCAGCGCGGCCTTGGGGTTGCCGGGCGGCAGGGGCGAGCCGAAGACTTCGATGCGGCCTTCGTCGGCGACGTAGTGGCCGAACAGGATCGACATCAGCGTCGACTTGCCGGCGCCGTTCTCGCCGAGCAGCGCGAGCACTTCGCCGGCCTGCAAGTCGAGGGAGATGGCGTCGTTGGCCACGAGCGGGCCGAAGCGCTTGGTGATGCCCTGGAGGCGGAGCACGGTGGGGTTCATGAGCAGACAGGTGGCGACGGCAGGTCGCGGCAGAAATTCTCGATGGCCCGGGCGGAGGCGGCGGGCGAGGCCTGCAGCAGGCCGTGGGGGCCGTCGAGCTGCACCAGGTGCAATGCCGACAGCCCGCGCTGAATGGCGGCCACCGCGCGGCGCGGCACCACGCGGTCCTGCAGCGCCTGCAGGTACATCGCCGGCACACGCACCAACGGCAGCTTGTCGCGCACGTCGACGCGCTGCACTTCCTTCATGCGGTGGGTCATGACCGCGACCGACACCTGCTTCAGCGAGGCCTGGAGCATGTCCGACAGGTGCGGCGACGCCGAGCCGCCCAGCAGCAGGTGCCGCATCGGCGCGCGCATGAACTTCGAATGCAGCAGGCGCATCGACAGGTCGAGCAGGCCCGCGCGCATCAGCGCCAGGCCGGGCGCGGGCCGGCGCGCGAAGCTGCAGCACAGGATGAGGCCGCGCAGCCCCGGCGGGCGCGAGGCCGCGAGGGAGATGGCCAGCGGCCCGGAAAACGACTCGCCGAGCAGCACGAAGGGCTGCTGCGTCGGCAGTTGCGCACGCACCAGCGGCTCGAGTTCGTCGTAGCCCAGCACCTGGCGGCCCGGGTAGCGCACGACGTCGATGGCGGCCTGCGGCCCCAGGGCCTGCGCCAGCGGCGCGAAGAGATCGCCGGTGCCGTCCATGCCCGGCAGCAACACAAGACGAGGCAGGCGCCCGGGCGCCACCGTCACTTCCACGCGGCCAGGAAGGCCAGCATGACCTTGGCCGAGTTGTCGGCCGCGATGCTCATGAAGGTGCCCATCTCGTTCTCGCCGTCGCCGCCGCCCGCGAGGTCGCTGAGCGAGCGGAAGGCGATGTAGGGCACGCCGTTGCTGTAGGCGACCATGCCCACGGCGGCGGTTTCCATGTCGAGCACGTTGGCCTGGAAGGTCTTGTAGGTGTATTCGCGGTAGGCCTTGTTGTCCATGAAGGCCTGGCCCGACACGCCGTTGCCGCCCACCACCAGCTGCGGCTTGCGCGGCAGGCACTTGCCCGCGCCGCAGTTCGCCAGGTCGACATTGCGGATGCTGCGCGCCACCTCGAGCATCTTCGGATCGGCCGCGAACCAGAACTTGCGCTCGATGCCGGGCTTGGCGGCCGAACGCACCTCGACCGGGCGCGGGAAGTTCATGCCGAAGTTGGGCAGCGTGGCGTCGGTGATGAAGGGCGGCGCGCTGTACTTGCCGGGCGCGGTCTCGCGCGCCATGAGCACCTCGAGGTACTGGCCCCACTGGGCCGGCACCGTCACGTCGCCCACGTGCAGCGACGGGTTCACGCCGCCCGCGATGCCGCTGAACACGATGCCGCTGATGCGAAAGCGGTTGAGCACGAGCTGCGTGTTCATGGTCGCGTTCGTCATGCTGATGCCCGAGAGGAACAGCACCACGGGCTTGCCTTCGAGCGTGCCGGTTGTGAACTCGACGCCGTTCACGCTGTGTTTGCGGGGGCCCTGCAGGCGCGTGAGCAGCAGCTTGAGCTCGGGCTCGAAGGCCGAGATCACGGCCAGGCGCGGCGTGTCGTCCAGCCGCGTGCTGCTGTTGATGCTCACGACGTCCGACTTGTAGACGCCGACGCAGCCCGTCAGCACGAGGCCGAGCGCGGCGGCCAGGACCGGGCCGCGCAGGCGCTGGAGAAGCGAGGAAGTGTTCGTCATGGTCATCAGGAGTTGGTGGGCGGGAGTGAGGGACGGTGTGCGGCGTCGGGCGTGGCGATCCAGGCTTGCAGCGCGGCGACGCGCGCGTGCTTCGGTGCCAGGCCGACGAAGGTGGTGTAGGCGGCGAGCGCCTTGGCGTCGTTGCCGGCCTGCAGGTAGGCATCGCCCAGGTTCAGGTAGGCGAGGGCGCGGCTGCCGTCCATGTCGATGGCCTGCTCGAACCAGCGCGCGGCCTCGACCGGCTTGCCGCGCTTGAAGTACACGAAGCCCAGGTTGTTGGCCGCGAGCGCAAAGCGCGGCTGCAGCTTCAGCGCCTCGGTGAAGGCGGCTTCGGCTTCGTCGTAGCGGCGCTCGCGGTACAGCTGCAGGCCGCGGTCGTTGGCGCGCTGGGCGGCCACGCGCGGCGTGAGCGGCGCGGCGGCCGGCATGGTCAGCTTGGTGTCGGCGCCTTCGAGGTTCTTCACCACGACCTCGACGGCGGCCGGGCCGGCCTTGGCCGCCTTGGGTGTTGCGGCCGCATGCACGGCCTGCTCGTTGGCCTGATCGATGCGCTTGTTGACCTGGCTGGCAGCGGCGTCGAGCTGCAGGCTGTCGCCGCTGAGGCCTTCGCGCTCGACGGGCAACGCGAACACGAACTCGCCGCCCTCCGAGCCCGGCAGGCTGCCGAAGGCCGGCGTCTGCCGCGCGATGGCCGAGACCGCCGGCGCCACGTAGGCCGCGAGCTCGGTGCCGGTGATGACGTTGTCGCCGTTCAGGTCGGCCTTGCCCGACAGCGCCTGCAGCATCGTCCAGGTGAAGACCGAGTGGCCGCCGGGGCCGTCGTCGGCCACCTGCTGGTCGGCGCCGCCGGCGGTGAGCATCTGGCGGCCGATGCGGCGCGCGTTGTCGGTCAGGAAATTCCTGTTGCCCTGCGACGCGCCGCCGCGCGTGAGGCCCAGGCCCGAGTAGCAGGCGTCCACGAGGAACAGCACGTGCTTGGCCGACAGCGCCTCGGCCACCTCCTGCAACTGCGGCATCGAGATGGCGTCGGAGGGCAGGTTGTCCTGCGTGGCGTCGACCGGCACGATGTAGCCGACGTCGCGCCCGCTCGCGAGCTTGCGGGTGCTGCCATGGCCGGCAAAGAACACGAGCACGCGGTCGTCGCGCTTCACGCGCTTGCCGTCGGTCAGCTTTTCATTCAGGGCGCGCAGGATGTTGGCGCGCGTGGCCTGGTCGTCGTACAGCGCCGTGATGTTCTCGGGCTTGAAGCCGAAGCGTGTGACGAGTATTTGCTCCATCGCCTTGGCGTCGGGCACGGCGTGGTGCAGGCCGGGCCACTTGGCGTACTTGTCGATGCCGATCACCAGCGCGTGGCTTTCGCGGTAGAGCGTGTCGCCCGAGGTGGCGGCCACGCCGTCGTCGGGCGCCGCCTTTTTCGACGCGCTGACGACGAACTTGCCGTCGCGCCAGGTGGCAAAACGGTAGCCGTCGGCCACCAGCTGGTCGAGCACCGTGGGCAGGGCCTGCACGGTGCGGCCCTGGATGTCGTGGAACAGGATGACGCCGCGCTTGGCCTTGTCGACCTCGGCCAGCACGCGGTCGGCGATCGACTTGGGCACGGGGTCGGCCCAGTCCATGGAGTCGACGGTCCACATCATGGAGCGCAGCTTGAGCGCCTCGACCGTGCTCAGCTTGGCTTCGTTGCGCGCGCCGTACGGAAAACGAAAGAGGGTGGACTGCGGCCGGCCGGTGGCATCGAGCAGCGTTTCGGTCTCGCTGGCTTCGACGCGCACCGCGTCGTCCGTCATCTTGGCCATCATGCCGTGGCTGAAGCTGTGGTTGGCGAGCACGTGGCCGGCGGCCAGCACGCGCTTGGCCGCCGCGCCGGTGGCGCTGAGCTGGGCCTTGCCCTGTGCATCGAGCTTGCCCAGGTTGCGCCCGAGCTGGAAGAAGATGGCGGGCGCGTCGTAGCGCTTCAGTATCTCCAGGATCTCGTCGGTGTGCTTGGCGTGCGGGCCGTCGTCGAAGGTGAGCACGACGGTCTTGGCGGGCAGCGAGGTGCCGAAGATCTCGCGTGCGTCCGCGCTGTCCTTTTCCTTGGCGCCGCCCGGCGGCTGCGTATAGGGAACGATGGCGCCGAAGTCTTTCAGGATCTGCTCGCGCGAGTACAGGCCCTGCAGCTTGGCCACGTAGTCGGCCCACTTCTCGCGCTTGGGCTCGATGCCGCGCTGCGCGAAGCGGCCGAACACGTCTTTCAGCTCGCGGTCGTAGGCCTGCTCGATCTCGGCGAGCACGGCCAGGTCTTCGCTGGCGCGCCGGCCGAGCTTGAGCCCGGACAGCGACTGCGCCTGGCTGTAGCGCGTGCTCAGCTCGGACAGGAACTCCTTGAACGCCAGCCGGTCGGCGTCGAACCAGCTGGGCTCGCTCTCGATGCGGTCCAGCAGCGCGTTCAGGCCCGCCACCGCAGCCGGGTCCGTCATGTCCGCGGCCTGGGCGATCAGCGCCTGCTGGCGCTCCTGCATCTCGTGGAACAGCTGCTGCCCGACGGCGCTGACGGCGCGCTTCTCGGCCGCGTCGAGCGCACGTTCGCCGGTCATCAGCACGATCATCTGGCGGTGCGCGGCGAGCAGGGCGTCGGCGCGCGCCTGCAGCGCGGCTGGAATGCCGACCGGTGCCGCGACCACCGGCGGCGCAGCGGCAGCGGGTGCCGAGGCGGCCGATGCGGGCACCTCGACCGCCGGGGCGGTGGCCGGGGCCGCCGGCTCAGGTTGACAGGCGGCGAGCCCGGCGGCCAACGCCGCGATGGCCACGCCATGGATTGCGGTCTGCCATCGCGCACGCTTCATGGGTTCGGGTCTGCTCGCTTGTCTGTCTGCTTGTTACTTGGCGGTGGACTTCGGCTGGGCGTCGTCCACCTTCACGGTGAACTTGCCGGCCAGGATGTCGGTCTGCTTCGCCTTCACCTTGGCCACGACGTCGGCCGGCACCTTCTTCTCGAAGGTGCCCAGTGGCGCGAGCTCGGAGCCCTTGTGCTTCATGTGCGAGTACACGCCGTAGTCTTCGGCGGCAAACTTGCCTTCCTTCACCAGCTTGATGGCGCGGTCGGCCGAGGGCTCGAAGTTCCACAGCGCCGAGGCCACCACCGTGTCGGGGTACTGGGCCTGCGTGTCGATCACGTTGCCGATGGCGAGCTTGCCCTTTTCCTTGGCCGCGTCCGACACGCCGAAGCGCTCGGCGTACATGATGTCGGCGCCCTTGTCGATCATCGCGAAGGCCGCTTCCTTGGCCTTCGGCGGGTCGAACCAGCTGTTGATGAAGCTCACGCTGAACTCCACCTTCGGGTTCGTTTCCTTCGCGCCCGCCATGAACGCGTTCATGAGCCGGTTCACCTCGGGAATCGGGAAGCCGCCGACCATGCCGATGCGGTTGCTCTTGGTCATGCCGCCCGCGACCATGCCGCTGAGGTACGCCGGCTCCTGGATGTAGTTGTCGAACACCGAGAAGTTGGGCGCCTGCGGCTTCAGCGACGAGCCCATGAGGAACGCCACCTTGGGAAAGTCTTTCGCGACCTTGCGCGCCGCCGCTTCCACCCCGAACACCTCGCCCAGGATCAGCTGGTTGCCGCCCGTGGCGTACTCGCGCATCACGCGCTCGTAGTCGGCATTGCTCACGTTCTCGGTCGCCTTGTATTCGATCTCCCCACGCGCCTCGGCCGCCTTCAGCGCCTTGTGGATGCGGCCCACCCATTGCTGCTCGAACGGCACCGTGTACACGGCAGCCACCTTGAGCTTGGCCTGCGCGAGCGCAAGGCCCGGGGCGCCCGCCGCAAGCGCTGCGGCGACGGCGATGGAACGAACGATCAATTGACGGCGTGCTGTCACGGTCTTCTCCTCGATTGAAATAAAAGAACCACCCTGCAATCCCCATGCCCACCAACAGAGCCCGCCCTCGCGGCGGGCTCCCTTCCAGCAAACACCGAGGAACCGGCTCCGCCGGGCCTCAGGTGTTGCCCCCGGTAGGGGGTTGGCGAAGCGACACGAAGTGCGCGAAGCCTGGGGGCGAGCCTTACTTCGTGCCGAAGATGCGGTCGCCGGCGTCGCCGAGGCCGGGCAGGATGTAGCCATGGCTGTCCAGCTCGCGGTCGATCGCGGCGGTGTAGATCGGCACGTCGGGGTGCGCGGTCTGCATCGTCTTCACGCCTTCGGGGCAGGTCAGCAGGCAGACGAACTTGATCGACTTGGGGTTGAGTTCCTTCAGCCGCTCGACCGCGGCCACGGCCGAGTTGCCGGTGGCCAGCATCGGGTCGACCACTATCACGTCGCGGTTCTCCATCTCGCCGGGCATCTTGAAGTAGTACTCGACGGCCGTGAGCGTCTTGGGGTCGCGGTACAGGCCGATGTGGCCGACGCGCGCGCCCGGCACCACCGTGAGCATGCCGTCCAGGATGCCGGTGCCGGCCCGCAGGATCGACACCAGCACCACCTTCTTGCCGTCGATGACCTTGGCCTGCATGGTCTCCAGCGGGGTCTCGACCTCGATGTCCTGCATCGGCATGTCGCGCGTGACCTCGTAGGCCATCAGCATGCTGATTTCGTTCAAGAGCCGGCGAAAGCTGTTGGTGGAGGCGTCCTTGCGGCGCATCAGTGTGAGCTTGTGCTGGACGAGGGGGTGGTCGACGAGGTGGACGTTGCTCATTGGAGTCTTCTTTTGGTGTGCCGTTGCGGAAAACAGGAGAGTCTAAAAGACTAGAAGACGGTGCCGTCGCTCTCGATCTGCAGCGGTGGCGCACCGTTTCGCAAGCGCTGTGCCAGCACCCGGCCTGCGGCCCAGGTGCCGCCTTCGAGCACGCAGGCCAGGGGCAGCTCTTCCTCGGTGCGGTCGAGCACCTTGCGCACGCGCGGGGCGATTTCGTCGAGCAGCGCCACGGTGAGGGCGCGCCATTCGACGATGAACTCGTCGCCGGCCTTCCAGCGGCGGGTGAGAAAGGCCGGCTCGCGCGGCACGATCACGCCGCTGTCGATCAGCAGGCCGCCGTTGCGGTACTCGGGCAGGGCGGTGAGCGCGTCGAGATGCCGCACCTTCACGCCGGCCCACTCGAAGGGCTCGAGCAGCGAGTAGGTGAGCCACTGCGACAGCTTGTGGAACGGCATCCAGCCGTTGGTGAGCCCGGGGCCGGCGACGGCGCTGTGGCGCCAGCAGTCGCCCAGCGCGAAGGCCGGGTCGCCGGAGCCGCCGACGTTGTCGCTGCCGTCGGCCGCCAGGCTGTCGATGGCGTTGGCCGAGGGCCAGATGTGCGAGAGCGTGTCGAGCAGCAGCGACAGGATCTGGTGCGCCGTGATCTCGGCCGTGGGCGGCGAGGCGGCGCCCAGCGGGGCCACGAGCGCGTCGAAAAGGCCGGCGGGCCGGCCGTCGTCGCCGAAGGTCTCGGGCTGCTCGCTCATGGCCTCGCCCAGGCGGCGCAGCAGCACCGCGCGTCCGGCCAGGCCGACCAGCGGATTGACCTCGCTCACCTGGAAGGCGTCGCCCAGGCGCTCGGTCACGAGGCCGCGCAGGCCGGCCGCGTCGGCCTGCAGCGGGTGGTTCGGGTCGGACGAGAAGAGCCCGCTGGTGAACGCATGGAAGCACGCCACGCCCAGGCCTTCGGAGCGCGTGAAGCGCAGGCCGGTGGCCGGTTCGGTGTAGTGCCAGGTCGGGCCGGCACCGGCGTCGAGCAGCACGCTCACCAGCGTGAGGTCGATGTGGGCGCGGGCGCGCTGGCGGGCGTCGAGGCCCTTGCCGAGCAGCGCGTCGAGCTGCAGGCGCCGGTCGACGCCGCCGGCCTCGAAGTGGCGCCAGCGGCTGTGGTACGGGATGGTGTCCCAGGGGTAGCGCTCGCGCGTGACCTCGGCCACGGTGCGCGCCGCGTCTTCGAGCGCGTCGTCGCTGCCGATGCGGAACCACTGCGACTCGCCGCGGCGCGCGCGCGCCAGCAGGGCGCCCGCGCGCTGGCGGATGGCGGTGGTGGTGCGCAGCAAGGTGGCGGCGCCGGCCGGGTGGGCGGTGTCGGGCGCGAACTCGATCGACGGATCGACAGCGCCCGCGCCGCCGGGGCGCAGGCTGCCGGAACCGTCGGCGGGCAGGTCGATGTCGGTGCTTCGGCTCATTCGCTCAATCCCCGGCCCTTGGCCTTTTTCAGTTCCTCTGCGTCCGGCACCGGGCCGGGCGTGAAGTAGCCGGCCGCCATCTTGGCGTCCATCTCGACGCGGGCGTCGGCCGGGATCAGTTCGTCGGGAATGTTCACGCGCTCGCCGATCTCGATGCCCGAGCCGGTGATGGCGTCGAACTTCATGTTGCTCATCGACACGAGGCGGTGGATCTTCTTGATGCCCAGCCAGTGGAAGACGTCGGGCATCAGCTCCTGGAAGCGCATGTCCTGCACGCCGGCCACGCACTCGGTGCGCGCGAAATACTGGTCGGCCGTGTCGCCGCCGACCTGGCGCTTGCGGGCGTTGTAGACCAGGAACTTGGTCACTTCGCCGAGCGCGCGGCCTTCCTTGCGCGAGTAGGCGATGAGGCCCACGCCGCCGCGCTGCGCGCCCTGGATGCATTCCTCGATGGCGTGCGTGAGGTAGGGGCGGCAGGTGCAGATGTCGGAGCCGAACACGTCGGAGCCATTGCACTCGTCGTGGATGCGCGCGGTGAGCTCCACGTCGGGATTGGCCAGGTCGCGCGGGTTGCCGAAGATGTAGAGCGTCTGCCCGCCGATGGGCGGCAGGAACACCTCCAGGTCGGAGCGCGTGACCAGCTCGGGGTACATGCCGCCAGTCTCTTCGAAGAGCGTGCGGCGCAGGTCGGTTTCGGAGCAGCCGAAGCGGCGGGCCACCTCGGGCAGGTACCACACGGGCTCGATGGCCGCCTTGGTCACCATGGCCGCGCCGCCCGTGGTGAGGAAGTGGCCGTCGGCCTTCAGGCGGCCGCTTTGCAGCGCCTCGATCACCTCGGGCAGGATCACGTGGGCCTTGGTGATCGCGATGGTCGGGCGGATGTCGTAGCCGGCCGCGAGTTCGGTGGAGAACACGTCGGCCACCAGCGCGCCCCAGGGGTCGAGCGAGACGATGCGCCCGGGCTCGCTCCACTGCGGATACGGGCCGATGACGTCGGTGGGCGCGGTGTTGGTGAGGTCGGCCTTGTGTTCGCGCTTCAGGGCACCGGCCGCCACGGCGAGCGCGCGGTACACGCTGTACGAGCCGCTGTGCGTGCCGATCACGTTGCGGTGCGCGCGCTTGGTGGTCGTGCCGACCACGGGCCCGCGCTCGGTGGCGGTGGCCGCGCCCCAGTGGATGGGCAGGGCGCCGAAGCCGCCGGCATGCGAGGTCAGGCGGATGTGGCCGGTCGAGGACGAGGGGTGGAGCGGAGGGCTCTGCGCCGGGCTGGCACCGGTCGCGGTCGGCAAGGCGGAAGGGAGCGCGGTACTGTCTGCGGACATTTGAGGCCCTCAAAAAATGCAATGTACCGAGCACTTGTGCGGCTGGCAAGCGAGGGCCCGCGCGGCCTGGCCGCACTGGCTTTCAGGCAGGCGACGAGCGCAGGCCGTAGGTCTTGCCGTGCACGAACAGGTACTCGGCGCGCAGCACCGCGTCGCCTCTCTCTCCCGTGAAGGTGAAGCCGAGCACCGCCACCGGCGTGCCGGGCTTGATCTCCTCGACGCCCCAGGCCTGCAGCCGCGTGAGCGGGGCCAGCTCGATCTGCCACTTGCGGTCGCGCCGCGTCGGCAACTGCGCCTTGGCCAGCAGCGCCGCGCCGTCGACCGTGGCGCTTTGCTTCGGCAGCGGCCGCTGCTTCAGGTCGGGCGGCAGCGCGAGGTTCTCGGGCAGCTCGATCTCCAGCTCGCCGTGCGGGTTGCGCCAGCTCACCTTGGTGGCGCGGCCCTCCAGGTACAGCGGGCGCTCCTGGTCAAAACTGCTCCAGCCGTGGTGGGCCCAGGCGGGCAGGGCCAGTGCGATCGAACCGGTCACGAACATGCGTCGATGCAGCATCGCGTTCTCCTTGGTCAGACATAGGCAATCCAGCGCCCGCAGATGATGACAGCGAGCCAAAACCCCAAAGACAGGAGGCATTGAAACCTGGCGAATCCGCTCTGCCCGCCGAGGTCGCCGCGCAGGTGGAACCAGGCGGCGTTAAGGCCGGCCAGCAGGATCAGCAGCAGCTTGACGCGAAAGGCCGTGTTGTTCAGCAACTCGCCCGGCTGGCTCGCGAACATGGTCAGGCCGGTCAGTGCGCACAGGCCGAAGCCCAGCAGGGCGGGGCGCAGTGTGAGGCGCGCCAGCAGCGGCGCCGGCAGCTCGCGGGCCAGGCCGAGGGCGCGCAGCTCGAACACCAGCAGGCTGCCGAACAACAGCGCGATGCCCACGATGTGCGCCGCCTCCAGCGCCGGGTAGGCCCAGGGGTGCGAGACGAGTCCGGCCAGCATCGGCGCAGCTTAGCCTAAGCCTCGCCCTGGGGGCGCGGCACAATCCCTTGCAATCTTTTTTCACCAGGCTGTAACCGGCCGGCCCGATGGCACGAAACACCGTAGGCAGCAGGACGACACCGAGCGACGCGGAAGCGGCCTTGCGCCGCCTGTTCCTTCGCGGCCTCGATGGCGACGCCGGCGCGTACCGCGAGTTCCTGCAGAAACTGAGCGCGCACCTGCGCGCTTTTCTGGGCAAGCGCCTGTTCGGCTGGCCCGATGAAGTGGAAGACCTCGTCCAGGAATGCCTGCTCGCCATGCACAACCAGCGCCACACCTACCAGAGCGACCAGCCGCTGACGGCCTGGGTGCATGCCATTGCGCGCTACAAGATGATCGACCTGCTGCGCGCCAAGTCGGTCCGCGAAGACCTGCATGACCCGCTGGACGACGACCTGGCCGTGTTCGCCGCGTCGGCCACCGAGGCCAGCGATGCGAAGCGCGACCTCGGCGGGCTGCTGCAGACCCTGCCCGAACGCCAGCGCCTGCCCATCGTGCACGTGAAGATCGAAGGCCTGTCGGTGGCCGAGACGGCCAGCCTCACGGGCATGTCGGAGTCGGCGGTGAAGGTCGGCATCCACCGGGGCCTGAAGGCCCTGGCCGCGAAATTCGGGGGAGGCGCCGCGCCATGAAGACCGACGACCTCGTGAACCTGCTGGCCGCCGGCGAGGTGGCGGTGCCGCGGCGCAGCGCGAGTGGGCGCATCGGGCTGGCGGTGCTGGCCGCGCTGCCGCTGTCCTTCGTGATCCTGTTCGGCGAGTACGGGCTGCGGCCCGACCTGGTGCAGGCGATGTTCTGGCCGATGTTCTGGGTCAAGGTGCTGTTTCCGCTGTGCATCGCGGCGGCGGCCTTTGTGACGGTGCAGCGGCTGGCCCGGCCTGGCGTGCGGATGCGCCACGCGTGGTGGGGCGGGGTGCTGCCCGTGCTGGGGATCTGGGGGCTGGCGGCGTTCGTCTGGTTCTCGGTGCCGATCGAGGAGCGCATGCCCTTGCTGATGGGCCAGTCGTGGCGCATCTGCGCCCTGAGCATCGGCTTCATGGCGCTGCCGGTGTTCGCGGCCACCTTCGTGGCGCTGCGGGGGCTGGCCCCGACGCGGCCCGCGCTGGCCGGGGCCGCGGCCGGCGCACTGGCCGGCGGCGTGGGCGCGTCGGTCTACGCGCTGCACTGCATGGAGCTGACCGCGCCGTTCCTCGCGGTCTGGTACGTGAGCGGGATCGCGGTGCCGGTGCTGCTGGGCGCGGTGCTGGGACCGCGCCTGCTGCGCTGGTAACGGCGCTGCTTCAGCGCTTCTTGCTGCCGAAGATCCCGCCCAGCACGCCGCGCAGGATCTCCTTGCCCACCGACGTGCCCATGGTGCGCACCGCCGACTTGGCCATGGTCTGCACGAGGCCGTCGCGCTTGCCGCCGCGCGGGCCGGTGCTGCCGAAGAGCATGTCGTTGAGCATGCCGCTCATGCCGGACGATTCTTCCGCGGCGGCTCCGCCCTTGGCGCCCGCGGCCGGCGCATCGGGGGCGCTCTCGGCGCGACCCTTGAGCTTTTCGTAGGCCGATTCGCGGTCGACCGTCTTTTCGTACACGCCGGCCACCAGCGAGCCCGCGATCAGCGCCTTGCGCTGCTCGGGCGTGATCGGCCCGAGCTGGCTGCCCGGCGGCAGCACGTACACGCGCTCGGTGATGCTCGGGCGGCCCTTGGCGTCCAGGAAGCTCACCAGCGCCTCGCCCACGGCGAGTTCGGTGATGGCGGTCTCGATGTCCAGGCCGGGCTTCTGGCGCATGGTGCTGGCGGCGGCCTTCACGGCCTTCTGGTCGCGCGGCGTGAAGGCACGCAGCGCGTGCTGCACCCGGTTGCCCAGCTGGGCCAGCACCGAATCGGGAATGTCCAGCGGGTTTTGCGTGACGAAATACACGCCGACGCCCTTGGAGCGCACCAGCCGCACCACCAGTTCGATGCGTTCGACCAGCGCCTTGGGCGCCTCGTTGAACAGCAGGTGGGCCTCGTCGAAGAAGAAGGCCAGCTTCGGCTTCTCGGGGTCGCCGATTTCGGGCAGCTGCTCGAACAGTTCCGACAGCATCCACAGCAGGAAGGTGGCGTACAGGCGCGGCGAGTTCATGAGCTTGTCGGCCGCCAGGATGTTCACCACCCCCTTGCCGCCCACCGTCTGCATGAAGTCGGTGATGTTGAGCATCGGCTCGCCGAAGAACTTGTCGCCACCCTGGGTCTCGATCTGCAGCAGGCCGCGCTGGATCGCGCCCACGCTGGCGGCGCTGATGTTGCCGTACTCGGTGGTGAACTGGCTCGCGTTCTCGCCCACGTACTGCAGCATGGCGCGCAGGTCCTTCAGGTCGAGCAGCAGCATGCCGCTGTCGTCGGCGATCTTGAACACCAGGTTCAGCACGCCGGCCTGGGTTTCGTTCACGTCGAGCATGCGGCCCAGCAGCAGCGGGCCCATGTCGGACACTGTGGCGCGCACCGGATGGCCCTGTTCGCCGAACACGTCCCACAGCGTGACGGGGCAGGCGGCCGGCTCGGGCACCTCGATGCCGCGTTCCTTGAGCGTGGCGGCCAGTTTTTCGCCGACGCTGCCTTTCTGGCTGATGCCGGTCAGGTCGCCCTTGACGTCGGCCATGAACACCGGCACGCCGATGTTCGACAGTTGTTCGGCGATGGTCTGGAGCGAGACGGTCTTGCCGGTGCCGGTGGCGCCGGTGATCAGGCCATGGCGGTTGGCCAGGCCGGGCAGGAGGGTGCACTCGATGGTGTCGTGGCGTGCGATCAGAAGGGGGTCGGCCATGGGGCGCTCCGGGTCGTATCGAAGCGCGCAGTCTAATCAACCGCCACTCCTATAATTCACGACCCCGCACGGTCGTTCAGGAAAAAAGTTCAGGAGGTTTTTTTGTCATCGACTGCTCAGCCCCCCATTCCCGCCACTGGCGATGCATCCGAACAGTCGCCGATCGAAAAAGAGCTGGCCGTGTTGCTCGTGAACGCGCTCAATCTCGAGGTCGCACCTGAAGAGATCGTTCCCACCGACCCGCTGTACGGCGAAGGTCTGGGCCTCGACTCCATCGACATCCTCGAAGTCGCGCTCGAAGTCTCGCGCCGCTACGGTTTCCAGCTGCGCTCGGACGACGAGCGCAACCAGCAGATCTTCCAGTCGCTGCGTACGCTCGCGACCCACGTCGCCGAGCACCGCAGCGCCACCTGATCCATGTCCCGATGGCGACTCGTACTCCTGCTGCTGGTAGGGGTCACGTATGCCGGCCTCTCCCACTGGATGACGCTGTTCCACGCCACCGAGCCCTGGGCTGTGGTGGTGTTGCTCGGGCCGTTGTGGATCGCGGCCATGGGCTGCGCCGCCAGCTGGTTCGGCCGCTGGGGCCTGGCCATTGCGGCGGCGCTGGGCATCGGCGGCTTCTCGCTCGTCTTCCTCGGTGAGGCGGGCGACACGAACCGCCTGTACGTGCTGCAGCACATCGGCATCAACGGCGCCTTGTGCGGCTGGTTCGGCTCGACGCTGCGTGGCAAGGGCCTGCCGCTGATCACCCAGTTCGCGCAACGCGTGCACCCGCTGAAGGGGCACATGCTGTCGTACACGACGCACCTGACGCAGGTGTGGACGGTGTATTTCGCCGTGGTGGTGGTCTCGTCGATCGTGGTCTACCTGACGATGCCGTTCTCGGCCTGGTCGCTGCTGGCCAACGTGCTGTCGCCGCTGAGCGTGGCGCTGCTTTTCGTGGGCGAGCACCTCGTGCGCTACCGCCTGCATCCCGAATTCGAACGCACGCGACTGGTCGATGCGGTGCGCGCGTTCTACGGCACCTCGACGGTGGACAACGGCGCTGGCGGCCAATGAAACAGGCGCAGCCCGTGTGACCCCCGACACCGCTTCTTCTTCCTTCCTGCCGCTGCTCGCGGACCGCAATCCCGATGCGCCCCTGGCCTGGCGCGCCGGCCAGCCGGTGAGCACGCGGCAGTTCCTGGCCGACGTCGCGCGCCTCGCGCCCGCACTGCCTGCCGAGGGGCCTGCCGTCAACCTCTGCCTCGATCGCTACGCCTTCGCCGTGAGCCTGGGCGCCGCGCTGGTGCGCGGCCACGCCAGCCTGCTGCCGCCCGATGCGCGGCCGGACACGCTGGCGCGCCTGACCGAAACCGGCGGCGCCCACCTGTTCGCGCTGACCGACGACGCCAAGCTCGAGACGCCCGGCATGCGACGCCTGCAGGTCGAGGCCGTGCCCGGCCCGGCCGGCGATGCGCCCGTGCCCGCCATCGATGGCGGCCGGCATGCGGCCAGCCTGCTCACATCGGGTTCCACCGGCGTGCCGCAACCGCATGCCAAGGCCTGGCGCACGCTGGTCGGCGACGTCGAAGTGGCGGTCGAGCGGCTGTGCCGCGTGCTGCAGCGGCCCACGCTCGAAGGGCTCACGCTGGTGGCGACCGTGCCGGTGCAGCACAGCTACGGCCTGGAGTCGTCGGTGCTGCTCGCGATGCTCGGTGGGGCCGCGTTCGAAACCGGGCGGCCGTTCTTTCCGGCCGACGTCGCGAAGGCGCTGGCCTCGGTGCCGCGTCCGCGCGCGCTGGTGACCACGCCGTTCCACCTGAAGACGCTGCTGCTGTCGGGCATCGAGCTGCCGCCGGTCGACCTGATCCTGTCGGCCACCGCGCCGCTGTCGCCGCAACTGGCCGCGCAGGCCGAGCAGGCGCTGGGCGGCGTGCTGCTCGAAATCTACGGCAGCACCGAATCGGGCCAGGTGGCCACGCGCCGCACGACCGAGAGCGAAATCTGGGAAACCTTCGGCGAGATCCGCGTGCATGCGGAATCGGGGGAGGGCGACGGCCCCGAGCGCTTCATCTTCAGCGGCGACTTCATTCCCGAGCCGACGCCGATGGCCGACGTGCTCGAGCTGCTCGATGCACGGCGCTTTCGCCTGTTCGGCCGCGCCAACGACCTGATCCACGTCGCTGGCCGGCGCAGTTCGCTCGCCCATCTGAACTACCACCTCAACAGCATCGCCGGCGTCGACGACGGCGCCTTCTGGCTGCCCGACGAGGTGGCCGACGGCGTGGTGCGGCCGGTGGCGTTCGTGGTCGCGCCCACGCTGTCGGCGGCGGACATCATTGCTGCACTGCGGCAACGCCTGGAGCCCGTGTTCGTGCCGCGCCGCGTGGTGCAGGTCAAGGCCTTCCCGCGCGAAGGCACGGGCAAGCTCACGGTGCGGGCGCTGCGCGAATTTGCGCTGGCGCAGCTGGCCGACGACCAGACGCCGGTGCAGATGGCGCACACGGTGCCGGTCGACCATCCGGCCTTTGCCGGTCATTTCCCCGGCCAGCCACTGGTGCCCGGCGCGCTGCTGCTGGCCGAAGTCATGGAAGTCGTGCGGCGCGTGCCGGCGCTGTCGGCACGGCTCGGCCCGAGCCCGACGCTGGCGGCCGCCAAGTTCCTGGCGCCCGTGCGACCCGGCAGCACGCTGTCCATCGAGCTGCATCCCGAGGCCGGCACCGGCCGCGGCGTGCGTTTCGACGTGCGCTGTGACGGCGTGGCGGCTGTCACCGGCCGCTGGACGGCTGTGCCAGAGTCGGCGGGATGAAGCACACCGACGCCGAAACGCGCGCCGTGGACGAAGCGGCGCGGCAGACTGCCCGCCCGGCGGCCCAGCAGGGCGACTGGGCGCGCGCGCCCGAGCGCAGCAACATGCTGGCGCTGCGCTTCATCTGCCTCATGGCGCTGGTGTGCGGACGGCACGTCACGCGGCTGCTGCTGCCGCCGATCAGCCTGTATTTCCTGCTGTTCGCGCCGGCACCGCGCCGCTACATCAAGCGCTACCTGTTCAGGGCCATCGGCCCGCGCGCGGGCTGGGTCGACGGCTACCGCCTGCTGCACGCGTTTTCCTCCACCGTGCTCGACCGCGTGTACTTCCTGCGCGGGCGCATGGACCTGTTCAAGCTGAAGATCGAAGGCAACGGCCCGATCGAGGCCGAGGCGGCCGAAGGGCGGGGCGCTTTCCTGCTCGGCGCCCACATCGGCAGCTTCGAGGTGCTCGGCGCCTGCAAGCAGCAAAAGCACCAGAACCGCATGCGGCTGGCGATGCTGATGTACCCGGACAACGCGCAGCGCATCACCGCCATCCTGAACGCCATCGCGCTGCCCGAGATGCGGCCCCACGTGATCGCGCTGGGCCGGCCGCATTCGATGCTCGCGCTGCGCGACTGGCTCGACGGCGGCGGCCTGGGCGGTATGCTGGCCGACCGCACCTTGCCGGGCAGCGAGGAGCAGCCGGCGCACCAGCGCGGCAACAACATCGTGCTGCCCTTCCTGGGGCAGCCGGCCGTCTTCAACGACGGCCCGTTCCGGCTGGCGGCGCTGCTGCGCCGCAAGGTGTTCTTCATGGCCGGCATGTACGGCGGCGGTGCCCGCTACGATGTCCGGTTCGATCCGCTGGCCGACTTCGGCACGCCGTTCGTCGACGCCGCGGAGCGTGAACGCCGCATCCGAAGCGCGGTCGAAGCCTATGTGGCCCGCCTGGAGGCGCTGTGCCGCGCCTACCCGTACAACTGGTTCAATTTTCATGATTTCTGGCTCGAAGATGCGGCTTGATCGGCTTTGCAGGGTGGTGGTGCTGGCGGTGGCTTTCTGTGCCGCGCCGGCCTGGGCGGCGTTCGACCTGCCCGAACTGATGGGCCTGCTGGCCCGGCAGAAGAGCGGCGAGGCGCGCTTCACCGAGCAGCGCTTCGTGCACGGCCTCGAAGGCCCGCTCGACGCGAGCGGCACGCTGAGCTTCGAGGCGCCCGACAAGCTGGTGCGCCGCACGCTGTCGCCGCGCATCGAGACCATGTCCGTCGACGGCAACACGCTGACCCTGTCGCGCGGCAACCGCAACCGCACGCTGGCGCTGGACAGCATGCCCGAGCTGCTGGGCCTGGTCGAAGCCATGCGCGGCACGCTGAGTGGCGACGGCGCCACGCTGCAGCGCTACTTCAAGAGCACTGTGACCGGCGCCGCCGGCAAGTGGACGCTCGACCTCACGCCCAACGACAGCCGGCTGGCCGCGCAGGTGCGCAGCATGCGCATCACCGGCCGCAACAGCGAGGTGCTGGGGCTGGAGATGGAGTTCGTGGGCGGTGACCGTTCGGTCATGCACATCTCGCCCAATGCGCCGCCGTCGGCGGTACCGGCCGGCGCTCCCGGGCGCGCGACGCCGTGAGCCTGGCGCAGGCGGGCGGGCCGCCGGGGTGGTCGCGCCGCATCGTCGTTCTGCTGGCGTGGCTCTTGGTCGTGGCCCTGGGCGCGGTCGTCATCGCGCGCACCCAGATCGGCGCCGACCTGTCGGCCTTTCTTCCCAAGAGCCCTGACCTGCGCCAGCGCGTGCTCATCGAGCAGCTGCAAAGCGGCGTCGCCTCGCGCACGCTGATGCTGGGTTTCGAGGGCGGCAGCGTCGCGCAGCGCGCTGAGGTCTCGCGTGCCGTCGGCAAGGCGATGCGCGAGAGCCAGCTCTTCGACCTGGTGCAGAACGGCGACGTGAGCGACTGGAGCGAGGCCGGCACCTGGGTGTTCCAGCACCGCTACCAGCTCTCGTCCGGCGTGATGCCGGGGCAGTTCACGGCCGAAGGGTTGCGCGAGGCCATCGTCGACACGCTGTCGATGCTCGGCACGCCGGCCGGCAACGCGATCAAGCCCTTGCTCGACAGCGATCCGACGGGCGAGACCCAGCGCATCGCGATGGAGCTGGTGCCGGCCAGCGCACCGCGCAGTGAGGCCGGCGTCTGGATGTCGCGCGAGGCGCCGCGTGCGCTCATGATCGCCACCACGCGCGCGGCCGGCGGCGACCTCGATGCGCAGGCCGTCGCCATCGCCCGTGTGCAGGCTGCCTATGAAGCCGCCGCACGCGGCATGGGCGAGGCTGCGCCCAGGCTGTTGTTGAGCGGGCCACCCGTGTTCTCGGTCATGAGCCGCGAAAAGATCAAGACCGAAGCCATCCACCTCGCGGTGGTGGGCGGCATCGTGATGAGCGTGCTGCTGCTGCTGGCCTTTGCCTCGCCGCGTGCGCTGGTCATCGCCTTCCTGCCGGTGGCCACGGGCGTGGTGGTGGGCACCGCGTCGGTCAGCCTCGTGTTCGGCTCGGTGCACGGGCTCACGCTGGGCTTCGGCAGCACGCTGATCGGCGAGACGGTCGACTACGCCATCTACTACCTGATCCAGGCGCGCGGCGCGGCCGTGGCCGGCACCGGCTGGCAGCGCTGGCGCGAGGTGCATTGGCCTACTGTGCGGCTGGGCCTGCTGACCTCCGTGTGCGGCTTTGCGGCGCTGGTGTTCTCGGGCTTTCCGGGGCTGGCGCAGCTGGGCGTGTTCTCGATCGCCGGACTGGTGTCGGCCGCGC
Source organism: Variovorax sp. GW821-FHT09D07 (assembly GCF_059416345.1). Lineage (NCBI taxonomy): Bacteria > Pseudomonadati > Pseudomonadota > Betaproteobacteria > Burkholderiales > Comamonadaceae > Variovorax > Variovorax sp. GW821-FHT09D07. The sequence continues at coordinate 220,232 of NZ_JBWKOY010000001.1, read as the reverse complement.
TCGCCACGCGCTACGTGCTGCCCGTGCTGGCACCCGATGGCGCGACCGGCATGGGCATGCGCCGGCACATGGCGCGCCTGGCCGGCCTGCTGGTGCGCGGCCTGCCGCGCCTGCGCTGGCCGCTGGCGGCGCTCGGCGTGGCGGCGCTCGCGCTGGTGCTGTGGCAGGGCGGCCACCTGTGGCGCGCCGACCTGAGCGCGATGAGCCCCGTGCCGCGCTCGGCCCAGCAGCTCGACGAGATGCTGCGCAAGGACATCGGCGCCAGCGACGGCGGCGTGCTCGTGGTGGCCTTCGGCGACGACGAACAGGCCGCACTGCGCCACACCGAGGCCGCGGCCGCGCGCCTCGATGCATTGGTCGACAAGGGCGAGCTCAGCGGCTACGAAGCCGTGACCCGCGTGCTGCCCAGCGTGGCCGCGCAAACGGCGCGCCAGGCCAGCCTGCCCGACGCCGACACGCTGCGTGCCAACCTGGCCGAGGCGACCAAGGGCCTGCCGCTGCCGGCATCGCGCCTCGGACCCTTCGTGGCCGACGTGGAGGCTGCGCGCAAGCAAGCGCCTGTGCAGCGCGCCGACCTCATGGGCGGCCCGCTGGGCTCCGTGGTCAACACGCTGATGTACGAGCGACCGGGTGGTGGCTGGTCCACGCTGGTCGTGCTGCATCCCGGCCCGGGCTTCGAACAGGGGCGCCTCGAGGAGGCGCTGGCCGGTCTGCCCGAAGTGCAGGTGGTGGACGTCGGCCGCGAGCTCGGCGGCCTCTACCAGCGCTACCTGCACGAGGCCTTCGTGCAGGTGCTGCTCGGCGCGCTGGCGGTGGTGGTGCTGTTGGGCGTGTACCTGCGCTCGTGGCGCCGGCTGCTGGCCGTGTGCCAGCCGCTGCTGTTCGCTGTGGTGCTCACGCTGGGTGGCATGGCGCTGGCGCAGGCGGCGCTCGGCATCCTGCACCTCGTGGGGCTGCTGCTGATCGTCGCCGTGGGATCGAACTACGCGCTCTTCTTCGACCAGCTGCGCACGACCGGGCGCGCCGACGAAGACACGCTGGCCTCGCTGATGCTGGCCAACCTCACGACGGTGGTGTCGTTCGGGCTGATCGCGATCTCGGACATTCCGGCGCTGTCGTCCATCGGCCGCGTGGTCGCGCCGGGCGCCTTGCTGGCGCTGCTGCTGTCGGCCGCGTTCGCGCGCAACGTGGCGCCCGGGAAGGGCCCGAGCCCGCAGCGTCCGCGCTGATGGGAAAATCCGGACCCACCATGTCGTCGCCTTCCGTCCCTTCCACTGGTTCTGCCGCCTCCGAGTCCTGGCCCTGGCCGCCGGCCATGCGCGCCAGCGCGGCCGTGCATGTGGCGGCGCTGGGCGCAGGCGTGCTGGTGCCGGGCGCATGGCCCTGGGCCCTCGGCGCGGTGGTGCTGAACCATGCGCTGATCACCGGCGCCGGGCTCACGCCGCGCAGCAACCTGCTCGGCCCGAACGTCACGCGTCTGCCCGAGGCCGCCGCTGCGCGTCGCGAGGTGGCGATCACCATCGACGACGGGCCCGAGCCCGAGGTCACGCCCCGCGTGCTCGACCTGCTGGACGCCCACGGCCAGCGCGCCACCTTCTTCTGCATCGCCGAGCGCGTGCTGGCGCATCCCGCACTGGCGCGCGAGATCGTCGCGCGCGGCCACAGCATCCAGAACCACACCGCGCGGCATCGCCACAACTTCTCCTTCCTCGGCCCGCGCGGCTTTGCGGCGGAGATCACGCGCGCGCAGGACATCCTGACCGACGTGACCGGCCAGCGCCCGACCTGTTTCCGCGCGCCCGCCGGCCTGCGCAACCCTTTCCTCGAACCCGTGCTGCACCGCCTCGGCCTCTCGCTCGTGAGCTGGACGCGGCGCGGTTTCGACACCCGCGAAGGCGACGCTGCCAAGGTGATGGCGCGCCTCGCCCGCCACCTGCAGGCACGCGACATCCTGCTGCTGCACGACGGCAATGCCGCGCGCACCGCGGCGGGGCAACCCGTCTTGCTGGAAGTCCTGCCCTTGTTGCTCCAACGCCTGCGCACCGATGGATTGCGCGCCGTGACCCTGCCTGAAGGATTGAAGACCGCATGAGCGCCGTGATGCCATCGACGATGACCACCGACCAAGCCTGGCGTGAGCTGCATGAAGCCGCGACCGTCCCCTACAAGAAGGGCGGTACCTTCGCTTGGCAGTTCGCGCGCGGCAAGCTCGGGCGCGACCCGGTGTTCCGCGGCCTGCTCGAACGCGGCCTGATCGACGCGCAGCACCGGCGCGTGGTCGACATCGGCTGCGGGCAGGGCCTTTTCGTGAGCCTGCTGGCGTCGATGAGCACGATGCAGCAGCAAGGACGCTGGCCCGCTTCATGGGCCGCCACGCCGGCCGCCGCGGACTACACGGGCATCGAACTGATGCCGAAGGATGTGGCGCGCGCCGAGGCGTCGGTCGGCCACCTGAAGCCGACGCCGCGGCTGGTGTGCGCCGACATGTGCTCGGCCGCCTTGCCCGACTGCGACCTGGTCGTGATCCTCGACGTGCTGCACTACGTGGACCTCGCCGCGCAGGAGGGCGTCTTGACCCGCGTGCGCGACGCGCTGCGCCGTGGCGGCAACCCGAAGGCGCGCCTGCTGCTGCGCGTGGGCGACGCGTCGAGCACGCGCGGTTTCGCGATCAGCCAGTGGGTCGATCGCACCGTGACGCGCATCCGCGGCCACAAGGTCTCGCCGACCTGGGGCCGCCCGCTGGCCGAGTGGATCGCCGTGCTGCAGCGCCTGGGTTTCCGCGTGCAGAGCATGCCGATGAGCGAAGGCACGCCCTTTGCCAACGTGCTGCTGGTGGCCGACCTGGAGACTGCCGCTTGACGGCACCGCAGACGCTCGACCGCGCGGGCATCGCCGCGCGCATTCCGCACAGCGGCAGCATGTGCCTGCTGGAGCGCCTCGAAGGCTGGGACGCCGAATCGATCCATTGCAGCACCACGACGCACAGCCAGGCGGACAACCCGCTGCGCACCGAGAGCGGCCTGCTCGCGCCCAACGCCATCGAGTACGCGGCGCAGGCCATGGCGCTGCACGGCGGCCTGCTGGCCGTCGAGGGCAGCACACCGTCGGCCGGCTTCCTGGCCAGCGCGCGCAACGTGAAGCTGGCGGTGGCGCGGCTGGACGACATCGCCGGGGCGTTGCAGGTGCGCGCGAAGCGCCTGTCCGGCGACGACCGGCAGGTCTTGTATGAATTCACGGTGGCGGCCGACGACGGCCGCCTGCTGGCCGAGGGCCGGGCCGTGGTGGTCTTGAACACGCCGCTGGCGGACATGGGAAGCACACCGTCATGAGTTTCGAAGGAAAACGCACACTGATCACCGGCGCAAGCGGGGCGCTCGGCGCGGCCATGGCGGAGCGTTTTGCACGCGACGGCGCCACCGTGCTACTGCATGCTAACTCGCGGCCCGAGGCCATCGAGCAACTGGCCGCGTCGATCACCGCCGCCGGCGGCAAGGCGGAATGCCACGTGTTCGATCTGCGCAGCGACGAGGCCTGCGCGGCCGGCTGCGCACGCATCCTCGAAGGCGGCGCAGTGCAGATCCTCGTCAACAACGCCGGCGTGCACGACGACGCCGTGCTGCCCGGCATGCGCGCGGAGCAATGGCACAAGGTGATCGACGTGTCGCTGAACGGATTCTTCCGCGTGACCCAGCCGCTGCTGCTGCCGATGATGCGCACCCGCTGGGGTCGCGTGCTGAACATCTCGTCCGTCGCCGCCATCGCGGGGAACAAGGGGCAAGTGAACTACGCCGCAGCCAAGGGCGCGCTGAACAGTGCGACCAAGGCGCTGTCGCTCGAAGTGGCGTCGCGCGGCGTGACCGTGAACGCGATCGCGCCGGGGATCATCGCCTCGCCGATGGCCGATGCGGTGTTCGATCCCGCGCTCATCAATCAGATGGTGCCCGTGAAGCGTGCCGGAACACCGCAGGAAGTGGCGGCGCTGGCAGCGTTCCTGGCAGGCGATGAAGCCGCGTACATCACGGGTCAGGTGATCTCGATCAACGGCGGAATGATCTGAGGCCCGGCTGCTTCGTTCTTCCTTGCGAAGGACAGTGCATCCGTTTCACCCCGAAGCCCGGCAGGCGGTGCGGTGTGGGCGGCCCCTCTGTGCCGCCGAGGAGCGCAGCGTTTCGCGGATCAGGGCTCGCAGCTGTTTGAGCGAAGCGAGTTCTGCGAGACCCCGCGAAACGCGAGCACCGCAGGGAAGCCGCGAAGCGGCCGGCGCAGTGGGGCCGACCGCGCCGTGCCGCCTGTCGGGCGCCCTCCAAAGGTCTAAAGAGGCAGCGTATCGAACGCAGCGTAAGCCGTAGCCAGCCAAGACTTCACACGCTGCCGCTCCAGCAAACCCAGCGCATGCGCCCCTTCGCGGTCGTTCACGGCCTTCCAGAAACTGGTGTTCTGCGCATCAATCTTGCGCATGCTGGCTTCGTGCAGGCGAGGCAAGGCAATCACGCGTGCCCCATTCGCATTGGCCTTCGACAGCGACTGCGACGCCAGCAGCATCCCGAAGTCGCTGCCGCGCCCGTAGTTCTGCACCACGATGTAGTTGGGCCGGTTGCCGAAGGTGTCGATCAGCGTGCCGAGCAGGTCGGTGGAGTCCTTGCCGTCGTCCAGCACGTGCCAGAAGTTGACCGTGACGTCGATCTCCTCGAACACATCGAACAGGTCCGATTCCTTGATCCAGCGTGACAGCGGCGCCAGCGTCTGCGCCGCGAGGTCGACGATCACGCTCTGCTTCGGGTTGGTCTCGAAGCCGTTCACCACCGTGTCCAGGCCTTCGAAGCTGTCGACCACCACGGGCGAGGCAAAGCCCTCGTAGAAGCGCGTGAAGGAGCTGTGCGAACGGTCAGTGTCGAAGCCGGTGAAAGGTCGGCTGCGATCGATGAAGTACTGGGCCAGCACGCGGGCCGTGACCGATTTGCCGACACCGCCTTTTTCGCCGCCGATGAAGTTGATGGAGCTCATGAGTGGTTGCTGCCTCGAATGGGTTGAGGGGTGGAGGAGGGCGGATTCATTCTAGGGGTCGCCTGTCGCACCGCTGTGGCTAGCGACCCCGCTTGCTCATGCCCTGCAGCAAGGGATGTGCCTGCAGGCGCTGCTGCAGCCGTTTCTTCCACGGGGCCGGCAGTGCCGACGCGTCGATCATCGCGGGCCACTGGTCGCGCGCAAGGCGGGCCGTGTCGGCCACCACGCGCCGCATGCGCGGCTCGTGCAAGCCAGCCGAGAAACAGAACGCGCGCACATTGGCCGGCGCGAACATCGCGGTACGACGCGCAGCGGTGGCGCTAACCGGGGCCGGCAGCAGCGGCAGCGCATGGCCTTCGACACCCTGCAATGCCGCATAGGCCACGATGTCGTAGGCCGGCGCCAGGCGAGGCGCAATGCCATCGGGATACAGCACGCCGAAGTTCTTCAGGTGCGCATCCGGGTTGCCCAGCAGGTCGTTGACCACGAGCCGGCGCACCAGTTCGAGCACAGCGTCTTCGCCCAGCGACGGAAAGGCGCGCATCGCGAGCGCCATGTCGAGGTAGCTTCCGCTGTACTTATGCATCGGGTCAACCGCGAGCACCTGCGCGAAATCTTCGAAGTGGATGCGGCGCGCGCCATCGCGGTCGAAGCGCGTGACGGCCAGGAACTCGGGCTCGTCCGGCAGCGCATAGCTGTGCTCCGCCGCAATGGCCGACAGCGGTGCGAGTTCGGCGTGGCACACCTCGACGCCCGCCACGCCGGCCATCTGCAGCGAGAGCATCTCGAGTTGCGGCATGTGCGGCCGGCCGGCCACCGGCAGCTTGGCGATCACGCGCGTGCTGGCGCCGGCGCGCACGCGCGCCACGTAGCGTCCGCCCTGGCGGCGCAGGCCCAACTTGGGCTGCACGCCCGAGACCGAGATGCCCTGCGGCATCGGCAACTCGACCACCGACATCTCGAGTGCGTCCTGGTCCTGCGTGATGAGCCGCTGCAGCGTGCCACGGTCCACCGACACGGGGCGCGCGGCCACGGCGCCGGGCAGGTCGCCGCCGCAGGCCGCCAGCAATTCGAAGTGATCGTTCTCGCGGCACCCGCGCAGCTGCGCGATGTGGCTGCGCAGCACACCCTCGGGCAGCAGGTTCTGGAAGAAGCCGGGCAACTGGCCGCCTTGGGCGTTGAACAGCGGGTTCTTCACGTCGCTCCACAACGCGGCCTGGGTCGCCGGGTCGCTCGCGACCATCGACAGCGAAAGCACGCCGGGCGGCGGGTTGGCGATCAGCTCGGGCTCCGCCACGAAACGGCACAGATCGGCGTACTGGAACAGCTTGCCGAGGCGGTGCACGCCGAGCGAAATCTCGAGGATCTTGACGTTCATGGCTGAGAGCGGCGGCCCCGCACGTAGGGCGGCGCGGCGGGCGCTTCGGCCAGCGCCCGACCGACGCGCGTGGCGACCGGCCGGTAGCCGGGATCGACGGCCGTGCCTTCACCGAAGCCCTTGGGCGCGAGCTGCAGTTCGAGCCCCAGCGCATCGACCAGCGCGAGCAGCGACGACAGCTGCGGATTGCCCTTCAGGCTCAGGGCATTGCGCACCGAGCGCTCGGTGAGCCCCGAACGCAAGGCGATCTCGGCGTTCGTGAGGCCGGCGGCCCCGCGACGCGCCGTGAGGGCGGTGATGAGTTCCTGCTTGTCCACGGAAAGATAATACCGCAAATGCCTATTTCGGAAACATATTTCCGATGCGAAGAACCTACTTGGGTATCAGAGTGAAGAGCGGCATGACCACGCCCATCACCCAGTTCTGGCCGAAGTCGAGGGCCGCCCGGCGGTACTTCTCGTCGGCCTGCGCGGCCAGCAGGTCGAGCCGTGCCACCACCTTCGACAGCTCGCGGTCGGCCACGAGGTTGCGCCCGCGCTCGCTGATCTCGGTGGCCAGCAGCAGTGGCTGGCCGTCGGGGCCGGTCTTGGAAGAAATGAGCCAGAGCGAAATCTCGAAGTTGCGCGCCGTGCGGTAGCTGTTCTCGGCGTCGACCCCGTCGATCATGGTCTGGTCCCAGGTGTTGCCGTTGGCCTGCTTGAGCATCGAGGCCCACCCGACGACCAGCGCCGCCACGCGGTCGCCCTGGTAGGCCTGCGGGCCGGTCTCGAAGGCCAGGCGGATGGCGTCGATGCCGGTGGCGCCGCGCAATTCGGGCAGCGGCGTGCCCTGCAGGACCGCGTCCCAGGTGCGCTGCGTGGCTTCTTCCATGCTGGCGGCCGACTTGCGCCATTCGCGCGGGTTGCGCCGGTACAGCGTGGTCTGCACGCGGCGCACCGATTGCAGGTTGTCGCGCAGCGACAGGTTGGCGATGCGGTTGGTGGCCGATTGCAGCCATTCCTGGTTGCCGTAGGGCTCGGCGCGCTCGGTGGAACGGAAGGAGGAACAGCCCGTCAGCGCCAGCGGCGCGAGCAGGGCGGCCGCGGTGCCTGCCAGCAGGCAGGTGCGTCGCGCCGCGAGGGGAGAAGCCAGGGAATCGCTCATGCCCTGACGTTATCATCCACGGCTGGGGCGGCGGCCCGCTTCAAGCTGCGGGCCCGTGCAATTTTCCTTACAAATCAATACCTTGGCGCTACGCCAAGGCAGGGCGACAAGTCGTGCGTCTTAACTCCATCAAGCTCTCGGGCTTCAAGTCGTTCGCCGAACCCACCAACTTCCTGCTGCCGGGCCAACTGGTCGGGGTGGTGGGGCCGAACGGCTGCGGCAAGTCGAACATCATGGACGCCGTGCGCTGGGTGCTCGGCGAGTCGCGTGCGTCGGAACTGCGCGGCGAGTCGATGCAGGACGTGATCTTCAACGGCACGACCACCCGCAAGCAGGCCAGCCGCTCGAGCGTCGAACTCGTGTTCGACAACGCCGACCACCGCGCCGGCGGCCAGTGGAACCAGTTCACGGAAATCGCCGTGCGCCGCGTGCTCACGCGCGACGGCACCAGCAGCTACTACATCAACAACCAGCCGGTGCGTCGCCGCGACGTGCAGGACGTGTTCCTGGGCACGGGCCTCGGGCCCCGCGCCTACGCCATCATCGGCCAGGGCACGATCAGCCGGATCATCGAATCCAAGCCCGAAGAACTGCGCCTGTTCCTCGAAGAGGCCGCGGGTGTCTCCAAGTACAAGGAGCGCCGCCGCGAAACCGAGAACCGCCTGGGCGACACGCGCGAGAACCTCACGCGCGTCGAAGACATCCTGCGTGAACTCAACGCCAACCTCGAGAAGCTCGAGAAGCAGGCCGAAGTGGCGGCGCGCTACAACGCGCTGCAGGGCGACGCCACGAAGAAGCAGCACCAGCTGTGGTTCCTCAAGCGCGGCGAAAGCGATGCCGACCAGGCCAAGATCAAGGCCGATTCGGAAAAGGCCATCAACGACCTCGAATCGCGCACCGCCGACCTGCGCCGCATCGAGTCCGAACTCGAAACCGTGCGCCAGGCCCACTACGGCGCCGGCGACCTGGTGAACCAGGCGCAGGGCAAGCTGTACGAAGCCAGCGCGGAAGTCGGCCGGCTCGAAGGCGAGATCCGCTTCGTGGTCGAAGGCCGCCAGCGCGTCGAGCAGCGCCTCGTGCAGTTGCGCGAACAGATGGGCCAATGGGGCCGTCGCCGCGAAGAAGCCGAAGCCGAGATCGAGACGCTGGCCGGTGCCGGCGTCGATGCCGAAGAGCAGGCCATCCTGCTGGCCGCGCAGCTCGAAGAGCACGACGCGCGCCTGCCCGACCTCGAAGAGGCCGTGCAGCGTGCGCAGAACGAGGCCAACACCCAGCGCGCGACGGTGTCGCAGGTGCAGCAGCAGATCCAGGTGCTGGCCGCCGACCAGCGCAACATCGAAGACCAGAGCCGTCAGCTCACGCTGCGCAGCGAACGTCTGCGCGCCGATCAGAACGCACTCGCCGCACCCGACGAAGACCGGCTGACCGAAATGCAGGAGCAGCTGGCCGCGGCGCAAGAAACCGCGAGCGAATCCGATGCCCGCCTGCAGGAACTGCAGGAGGCCGTGCCCCAGCTCGACGAAGACCGCCGCGCCAAGCAGCAGGCCGTCAACACCGAGGGCGCCCGCCACGCCGAGTTCTCGGCCCGCCTCGAAGCGCTGCGTGCGCTGCAAGAGAAGGTAAAGACCGACGGCAAGCTCGCCCCCTGGCTCGCCAAGCACGGGCTCGACGGCCTGCAGGGCCTGTGGAGCCGCATCCACATCGAACAGGGCTGGGAGAACGCGCTCGAATCCGCACTGCGCGAACGCCTGGGCGCGCTCGAGGTCAGCCGGCTCGACATGGTGCGTGCCTTCGGCAACGACGCACCGCCCGCCAAGCTGGCCTTCTACAGCCCGCCCGCCGCTGGCGTGCCGCAGGGCGCGGGTGCGCTGCCCAAGCTGTCGAGCCTGCTGCGCCTGAACGACGCCGGCCAGCAGGCGTTGCTGAACGACTGGCTGCACGGCTGCTTCACGGCCGAGACTTTCGAAGAGGCGCTGGCCCAGCGCGCCACGCTGCAGCCCGGCGAGGTGATCTACGTGCGCAGCGGCCATGCCGTGTCGTCGCACAGCGTGAACTTCTACGCGCCCGATTCCGAGCAGGCCGGCCTCCTGGCCCGCCAGCAGGAAATGGAAAACCTCGAGCGCCAGCTCAAGGCCCAGACGCTCATCAACGAAGAGGCGCGCACCGCGCTGGTCCGCGCCGAAGCGGCCTACGGCGATGCCGCACAGCGCCTCGTCACGGCCCGCCGCGAAGCCGCCGAAACGCAGTCGCGCGCCCATGAACTGCAGGTCGAGACGCTGCGCATGACGCAGCTCGCCGAACAGACCCGCGCGCGCAGCCAGCAGCTGGCCGCCGACCTCGGCGAGGTCGATGCCCAGCTCGAAGAACTGCAGGAAAAGCGCATCGCCGCCGAAGGTCGTTTCGAAGAGCTTGATATGCAGCTCGCCGACAGCCAGGAGCGGCATGCACAACTCGACGAGCGTGTGATCGAAGCCGGCCGCGCGCTCACGGCCAGCCGCGAACAGCACCGCAGCCTCGAACGGCAGGCGCAGGAAGCCACCTTCTCGCAGCGCACCCTCGAAGCGCGCCGCGGCGAACTGAACCGCAGCATCGAAACCGCTTCGCAGCAGACCGTGGCGCTGACCGACGAAGACGAGCGCGCCCGTGCCGAACTCAGCCGCCTGTCGGATGCCGCCGCGCAAGCCGGCCTGCAGGACGCGCTATCGCTCAAGCTGGAGCGCGAGACCGCGTTGGGCGCGGCCCGCAGCCAGTACGACGACCTCACGCTCAAGCTGCGCGCCAGCGACGAGCGCCGGCTGCAGCTGGAGCGTGAACTCGATCCGCTGCGCCAGCGCATCACCGAGTTCCAGCTCAAGGAGCAGGCCGCGCGCCTGGGCGTCGAGCAGTACCAGCAGCTGCTGGACGACGCCGGTGCCGACCTCGAAGCGGTGGCGCAATCGATCGAGACCGAGAAGGTGCGCCTGACCGGCCTGCAAAGCGAAATCGACCGCCTGAACCGCGAGGTGGTCGCGCTCGGCGCCGTCAACCTGGCCGCGCTCGACGAACTCGCGATTGCGAGCGAGCGCAAGATCTTCCTCGACGCCCAGTCGGCCGACCTGAACGAAGCCATCGGCACGCTCGAAGACGCCATCCGCAAGATCGACGCCGAAACGCGCGACCTGCTCGGCGGCACCTTCAAGATCGTCAACGAGCACTTCAGCCGCATGTTCCCGGAGCTGTTCGGCGGCGGCAACGCCAAGCTGATGATGACGGGCGACGAAATCCTCGATTCCGGCGTGCAGGTCATGGCCCAGCCGCCCGGCAAGAAGAACCAGACCATCCACCTGCTCTCGGGCGGTGAGAAGGCGCTCACGGCCATTGCGCTCGTGTTCGCCATCTTCCAGCTGAACCCGGCGCCTTTCTGTCTGCTGGACGAAGTGGACGCGCCGCTGGACGACGCCAACACCGAACGCTATGCCAAACTCGTCTCCGCCATGAGCCGTGAAACCCAGTTCCTTTTCATCAGCCACAACAAGATCGCCATGGAAATGGCCGAACAGCTGATCGGCGTGACCATGCAGGAGCAGGGCGTGTCGCGCATCGTTGCGGTCGACATGGAGTCGGCGGTCTCGATGGTCGAAGCGGCATAAGGCAGGCGCGCGCATGAGCAATCTCACCCTCGCCCTGGCGATCCTCGGCGGCCTCGTTCTCGCGGCCGTCGTGGCCTACAACACCCTGATGTCGCGCCGCAATGCGCCGCGCCAGCCCGATGCGGTCGATGTCGCCCTGGCCGAAGCCGAGCGCGCGTTGGCCGGCGGCAGCGACGGCGGCGTGGAGCCGATGCTCCATGCCGACCCGAGCCAGGTGGCCGGCAGCGACCGCCACGAGCCGCTGTTCGACCCCGACCTGCCCGCGCCCAGCGGCGTGCCCGTGCCCACCGGCGAGCGCCGCGGCGGGCTCGATCCGCTGATCGATGTCATCGCGCCCATTTCGCTCGAAGGCCTGGCCTCGGGCGATGCCGCGCTCGCGTCCATGCCGTCGACGCGCCGCGCCGGCAGCAAGCCGGTGGCCATCGAAGGCCTGAACGACCTCACCAGCCAATGGGAGCCGCCGGCGCCCGGACAGCGCTACCGCGCGTTCCAGGTCGGCGTGCAGCTGGCCAACCGCACCGGGGCGCTCAACGAGATCGAGTACTCCGAATTCGTGGTCAAGGCGCAGGCTTTTGCCGATGCCGTGAACGGCGCGCCCGAGTTTCCCGAGATGCTCGACGAAGTGGCGCGCGCCCGCGAGCTCGACCAGTTCGCCAGCGCGCACGACGCACAGCTGGGCTTCGTGCTGCGCGCGCTGCACGCCGCCTGGAGCCCGGGCTACGTGCAGCAGAACGCCGCGCGGCTGGGCTTCGTGGCCGGGATCATTCCGGGCCGCATGGTGCTGCCGACCAGCGAGGCCGGCCTGCCGCCGATCCTCGGGCTCTCGTTCGACACCCAGGCGGCGCTGGCCGACGATCCGGCGCAATCGGCCATCCGCGAGCTCAGCCTGAGCCTCGATGTGCCGCAGGTCGATCGCGGCGAAGAGCCGTTCCGTCGCATGCGTGAAGCTGCTGCCACGCTCGCCCGCGAGATGGACGGCGTGGTGACCGACAGCGACGGCCAGTTGCTGCGCGACGAAACCATGGACGTGATCGGCACCGACCTCGAGCAGCTGTACGACACGCTCGACGCACGCGATCTCGCCGCGGGTTCGCCGCTGGCGCGACGCCTCTTCAGCTGATCCGTCTTTTTCCCGAGGGACCCCCCATGACAACGCGCGACGAAGCGGCACGCGAAGCCGCCGCACTGAGCGAGCAGCTGCATCGCCACGCCCATCTGTACTACGTGCTCGACGCCCCCGAGCTGCCCGACGCCGAGTACGACAAGATGTTCCAGCGCCTGCAGGTGCTGGAGACCGAGTTTCCCGAGCTGCGCACGCCCGATTCGCCGACGCAGCGCGTGGGCGGCACGGTGCTCGACAGCCTGGCCAAGGTGCGCCACCGGGTGCCGATGCTGTCGATCCGCACCGAGACCGACATCACGCCCGCCGGCGCCAGCGCCTTCGACGCACGCGTGCGCCGCGAGCTGGGCCTGGCCGAAGACGCGCCGCAGATCAGCTACGTCTGCGAACTCAAGTTCGACGGGCTGGCCATGAGCCTGCGCTACGAACACGGCGTGCTGGTGCAGGCCGCCACGCGCGGCGACGGCGAGGTGGGCGAGGACGTCACGCAGAACATCCGCACCGTGCGCGAGATTCCACTCAAGCTCAAGGGCGCGGCGCCACCCGTGGTCGAGGTGCGCGGCGAGGTCTACATGAAGCGCGCCGATTTCGATGCCCTCAACGAACGCCAGCGCCAGAAGATCGCCGCCGGGCAGAAGAACGAGAAGGTGTTCGTCAACCCGCGCAACGCGGCGGCCGGCGCGGTGCGCCAGCACGACCCGGCGATCGCGGCAGAACGCCCGCTGAGCTTCTTTGCCTACGGCCTGGGCGAGGTTTCGCCCGCGAGCGACGGCGGCCCCGACATCGCGACCCAGTTCGACTGGCTGCAGCAGTTCCACGCCTGGGGCTTTCCGGTAGCCACGCAGACCGCGCGGGCGACCGGTGCTATTGAACTGATAGCGTTCCACGAAACCATCGGCCGCCAGCGGGATGCGCTGCCGTACGACATCGACGGCGTGGTCTACAAGGTCGACAGCCTGGAGCTGCAGCGCCAGCTGGGTTTTGTTTCGCGCGAACCGCGCTGGGCCGTGGCCCACAAGTACCCGGCGCAGGAGCAGCTGACCGAGGTGGTCGGCATCGAGATCCAGGTGGGCCGAACCGGCAAGCTCACGCCGGTGGCCAAGCTGGCGCCGGTGTTCGTGGGTGGCGTGACCGTGACCAACGCCACGCTGCACAACGAGGACGAAGCCCGCCGCAAGGACGTGCGCGTGGGCGACACGGTGATCGTGCGGCGCGCCGGCGACGTGATTCCCGAAGTGGTGGGCGTGGCGCCCGACAGCCTGGCCAAGCCCGATGACCAGCGCGGCGCGGTCTTCACCATGCCCCACAAGTGCCCCGTCTGCGATTCCGAGGCGGTGCGGGAGGAGGGCGAGGTCGACTACCGCTGCACCGGCGGCCTGTTCTGCGCGGCCCAGCGCAAGGAGGCCATCCTGCATTTCGCGGCGCGGCGCGCGGTCGATGTCGACGGGCTGGGCGACAAGCTGGTCGAGCAGCTGGTCGATGCCAACCTGATCCGCACCTTGCCCGACCTCTACAAGCTCGGTTTCGTCACGCTGGCGGGCCTGGACCGCATGGCCGAGAAGTCGGCCCAGAACCTCGTCGATGCGCTCGAGGCGTCGAAGAAGACCACGCTGCCGCGCTTTTTGTTCGGCCTGGGCATCCGCCACGTCGGCGAGAGCACGGCGAAAGACCTCGCCAAGCATTTCGGCAAGCTCGACGCCATCATGGACGCGACCGAGGAACAGCTGCTCGAGGTCAACGACGTCGGCCCGGTGGTGGCGCAGAGCCTGCGCACCTTCTTCGACCAGCCGCACAACCGCGAGGTGGTCGAGCAGCTGCGCGCCTGTGGCCTGACCTGGGAAGAGTTCGAGCCCGAGGCCCGCGCGCCCAAGCCTTTGGCGGGACTGACCTTCGTGATCACCGGCACCCTTCCTACGCTGGGCCGCGACGAAGCGAAGGATAAATTGGAGGCAGCCGGCGCCAAGGTGGCCGGCTCCGTCAGCAAGAAGACCCACTACCTCGTGGCCGGGGAAGAGGCCGGCAGCAAGCTGGACAAGGCGCGCGACCTCGGCGTCACGGTGATTGACGAGGCGCGTATGCTGGAGATCCTCGCCAGCGGTGTTCCGCCGGCACCCGACGCCTGAGTCGCCCGGCGCCCGGGATCCAGGCCTTTACCGGCCGTTACGCGACTTCACACCAGCGCAGTCAACAGGGTCTACAAGCGGGCGTTGAACGACTACAGAAGGCCGACAAGGAGTCCCTCATGCAAAAAATTCGTGTTCTCGCTACCAGCCTCGCACTCGGCGGCATCGCGCTGCTGAGCGGCTGCGTGGCCGTTCCTGGCGATCCGTACTACTCCGGCGGCTATTCCGAACCGTACTACTCCGACCCGGGTCCCGTGGTGGTGCCGGCGCCGGTCTACATCCAGGGTGGCGGCTACTACGAGCGGCGTCCGTACTACGACCGCCGTCCTTATTACGACGGCCGTCGGCCGGCTTACCCGTACCCCGGCGTGCGACCCTCGTACCCGACGACCCGCCCGGGTTGGGGCGGTGGCCGCCCGCCCGTTGCCGTGGTGCCGCCGGTGCGGCCCGGCGCGGGTGGCGTGCCCGGCATCACACCCTCGCAGCCGCAGCAGATGCCCCGCGGCCCTGCGCGGCTGTGGACCTCGCCGGACTCGAAGAACAACCCCGGGGGTATCCCGTGATCTTGGCATGAGGCTCTCGCGATAATCGCGCGATGGCCTTCCGCGAAATCCTCAAGATGGGCGACCCCCGGCTGCTGCGCACCGCGCAGCCGGTCGCCGCTTTCGACACCGACGAACTGCACCTGCTGGTGCGCGACATGTTCGAGACCATGCAGGCGGTCAATGGCGCCGGCCTTGCGGCGCCGCAGATCGGCGTCGACCTGCAGTTGGTGATCTTCGGCACCGACACCGTCAATCCACGCTACCCCGACGCGCCGCCGGTGCCACGCACCGTGCTGCTCAACCCCGTCATCACGCCGCTGGGCGATGAAGAGGAAGAGGGCTGGGAAGGCTGTCTGTCGGTGCCTGGCCTGCGCGGCGTGGTGCCGCGCTTCGCCCACATCCGCTACGCGGGCTTCGACCTGTACGGCGACCCGATCGATCGCACCGCCGACGGTTTCCATGCGCGCGTGGTGCAGCACGAGGTCGATCACCTGTTCGGCAAGCTGTACCCGATGCGGGTGCGCGATTTCTCGCGCTTCGGCTACACCGAGGTCCTGTTCCCGGGCCTCGATGCGGCCGACGACGACTGATTCGCCAGTCGCCTCTTCGCTTACTTGTTGTTGAGCCCGAAGCGGCCGCCGCCTGTGAGCGCGAGCGAGATCGCCGCGAACAGGAACATGCCTTGCAGTTCCAGTGCCCAGCCGCCTTGCCCGTTCAGCGCGCCGAGGTCCTTGCGGTGCGCCAGCCAGATTGCCACCACCATGTTGATGGCCACGACCAGCGCGGCGGGCCGCGTGAACAGGCCGACGATCAGCAGCACCGGCGCCAGGATCTCGCCCACGTAGACCAGGTAGGCCAGCACCGCTGGCACGCCGTGCGACGCGAGCATGCCGCCGATGCCGTCGACGCCCTTGCCGACCTTGGCAATGCCATGCAGCAGGATGAGGATGCCCAGCGCAACGCGCAGGATGAGCTTGCCGGTGTCGTCGGACTTGACCATGGTGTGATTCCTGTTCGGGAGTGATGAAAGGGCCGTATGGTAGTGAAACTCGCCGCGCCGCCAACCGATCGCCCGCGAGCGGATCGACATATGTATCCAACGCAGGGTTCTTTGTCGTCGGCCTGCATCGCCCCGTACACTGCCTTTTGCCTACTGTTGAGGAGCACACACCAATGATGATGAAGAAGACAAGCACCCGATTCCGCCCGGCACTGCTCGCCGCCGCTTCCGTTCTCGCGCTGGCCGCCGCGGCCCCGGCCTTCGCCGGCAAGACGCTCGACGCGGTCAAGCAGCGCGGCAGCGTCAAGTGCGGCGTGACCAACGGCGTGGCCGGTTTCTCGGCCCCCGACACGCAGGGCAACTGGTCGGGCCTGGACGTCGACACCTGCCGCGCCATCGCCGCGGCCGTGCTGGGCGATCCCAAGAAGGTCGACTTCGTGCCGCTGAATTCGCAGCAGCGCTTCTCGGCGCTGCAGGCCGGCGAGATCGACATCCTCGCGCGCAACACCACCTGGACGCTCACGCGCGACGCGTCGCTGGGCTTCAACTTCACCACCATCACCTACTACGACGGCCAGGGCTTCCTGGTGCCCAAGAAGCTCAAGGTGACGAGCGCCAAGCAGCTCAAGAACGCCACCATCTGCACGCAGTCGGGCACCACCAACGAGAAGAACGTGTCGGACTACTTCCGCGCGCAGAACATCCCGGTGAAGACCGTCGTGTTCGAGAGCTTCGAAGCCTCGTTCAAGGCCTTCTTCTCGGGCCGCTGCCAGGCCTTCACCACCGACGCCTCGGCGCTGGCCGGCCTGCGCAACAAGGAAGCGCCCAACCCCGACGACTACCTCATCCTGCCCGAGCTGATCTCCAAGGAGCCGCTCGCGCCGCTGGTGCGCCGCGGCGACGACGAGTGGTTCGCCATTGCCAAGTGGGTGCCCAACGCGCTCATCGAGGCCGAGGAGTTCGGCGTCACGCAGGCCAATGCCGACCAGCTCAAGGCCGGCAGCAAGGACCCGGCCCAGCAGCGCCTGCTCGGCGCCGGTGAAGACCTCGGCAAGCTGCTGGGCCTCGACAAGGACTGGTCGTACCGCGCCATCAAGGCGGTGGGCAACTACGGCGAGATGTTCGAGCGCAACGTCGGACCGAAGTCGGTGCTCAAGCTGCCGCGCGGCTCCAACAATCTATGGAGCAAAGGCGGCCTGATCTACGCACCACCGGTGCGATGAGGCAGGAGGGCGCCTCGCGCCGCGGCGCCTGGCTGGCCTGGCTCGTGCAGGCCCTCCTGGTGCTGGCCGTCGTGGCCGGCGCCTTCTGGGTGGTGAACCATGCGCTCGAGGTGCTGCGCGCACGCGGCGTGCGTTCGGGTTTCGACTTTCTCACCGAGCCCGCGGGCTTCTCGATCAGCGAGGGCTGGCTCGACTTCGATGCCAGCCAACCGTCATGGCGCGCGTTCCTCGCGGGCCTGATCAACACCGTGCGCGCGGCCGTGCCGGCGGCCGTCTTCGCGGTGGTGCTCGGCACGCTGATCGGCATCGGCCGGCTCGCGCCACACGTGCTGCTGCGCGGCATCTGCACCGCGTACGTGGAGCTGCTGCGCAACGTGCCGCTGCTGGTGCAGCTGCTGATGCTGGCGTTCGCGATGGCCAACCTGCTGCCCGATCCGACCGAGCCCGTGCACCTGCTGCCGGGCGTGTGGCTCAGCAAGGGCGGGCTCAGCGTGCCCTGGCCGGTGGCGGGCGAGGGCGGCGGGTGGCCCACGCATTTCGAATGGCCCGAGCGCGGTGACTTCGGCGTGAGCGGTGGCGCCGCGCTGAGCCCGGAGTACGTGACCATCGCCGCCGGGCTGTCGCTGTACTCGGCGGCCTTCGTCGCCGAGATCGTGCGCGCGGGCATCCTCTCGGTGTCGCAGGGGCAGGTGCTGGCGGGGCAGGCGCTGGGCCTGTCGTCGGTGCAGCAGCTGCGCATCGTGATCCTGCCGCAGGCGCTGCGCGTGATCGTGCCCTCGCTCACCAACCAGCTGCTGAGCCTCACCAAGAACTCGTCGCTTGCTGTGGCCGTGGGCTATCCCGAGTTGGTGTCGGTGGCCAACACGACCATCGGCTCCAACGGACGGGCCTTCGAGTGCATCGCGATCATCATGGCGGTGTACCTGCTGCTGTCGCTCGTGATCTCCTTCGGCATGAACCGCTACAACGCGCGCGTCGCGCTGCGAGGCTGGCGATGAGAAACGTCGCGCAAGGCCCCATCGCGTGGCGCAGCGAGCTGTGGGGGTCGCCGCTGCGCGCACTGGCCACGGTGCTGCTGCTGGGCCTGCTGGCCTGGGCCGGCTTCCACGCGTTCGAATGGGGCGTGGTGCACGCCGTGTTCCGCCCCGACGCCGAGGCCTGCCGCGCGGTGCAGCACGGCGCCTGCTGGGGCGTGGTGGCCGAGAAGTGGCGGCCGATGCTGTTCGGTCGCTTTCCGTATGAAGAGCAGTGGCGCCCAGCCGTCGCCGTCGTCGTGCTGTCCGCGGTAACCGTGCTCAGCGCGTGGCCGCGCAGCTGGCGCTGGTGGTTGGCGCCGCTGTGGCTCGTGGTGTTGCTGCTGTTCGTCGGACTGATGCACGGCGGCGTGGCCGGGCTCAGCACCGTGCCGACCAGTCGCTGGGGCGGCCTGCCGCTCACCATCGGGCTCGCGGTGGTCGGGCTGGCGCTGGCCTTTCCGCTGGCGCTGCTGCTCGCGATGGGGCGGCGCTCCCAATGGCCCGTGGTGCGCACGCTGAGCGCGAGCTACATCGAGCTGGTGCGCGGCGTGCCGCTGATCTCGGTGCTGTTCATGGCCTCGTTCCTGCTGCCGCTCCTGTGGCCCGCGGGCTGGCAGCCCGACGTGCTGGTGCGCGTGCTCATGGGCCTCACGCTGTTCGTCGCTGCTTATCTTGCGGAGATCATTCGCGGCGGCCTGCAGGCCGTGCCACGCGGGCAGACCGAGGTGGCGATGGCGCTCGGCTTCGGCCGCTGGCCGGTGCAGCGCGACATCGTGCTGCCGCAGGCGCTGCGCCTCGTGGTGCCCGCGCTGACCAACAGCGTGGTCGGCACGCTGAAGGACACCTCGCTGGTCACCGTGGTCGGGCTGTTCGAGCTGACCGGCGCGCTCGGGCTGGCGCTGGGCGGCGACCCGGTCTGGCGGCCGTTCTACCTCGAGGGCTACCTGTTCGTGGCGGCCGTCTACTGGCTGCTGTGCTTCGGGCTGTCGCGCTACAGCGTCTGGCTGGAGCGGCGCCTGGGCACCAGCTCGGCGTAGCCGGTCTGCGCATCGGGCTCGCGCGAGAAGCGCCATTCGGGCAGCACCGCGACGAGGATCTCCGCCGTGGTGCGCACCACGCAACCCGGCGCGGCATGGCCGCCCGACACCCGGCCGGCGCCGTCCGACACGCTGAGGTGCAGGTGCGAGCCGTCGGGCGACAGCGTGCCGGCGAGCGTGAGGATTTCAAGATCGCCTTCGATCCGCGTCGCCGTCTCGGCGCCCGCGAAACGGATGCTCGCGCCGCGCAGGCTGCCGATGCCCGAGACCACGAAGGCCGCGTCGCCGATGCCGGGTTGCTTCAGCACGGCGTCGAGCGCCGCGCGCAGGTCGTCGCCCGGTTGCAGCCGCAGCACGAGCGTGTCCATGCGCGTGCGCCTCGCGTCAACTCGCCGACAGCGCCTTGTCGACCACCTGCTGCGCCTCGCCGAGGATGCGTGCGAGGTGGTCGTCACCAAGGAAGCTCTCGCCGTAGATCTTGTAGATGTTCTCCGTGCCCGAAGGCCGTGCGGCGAACCAGCCGTTCTCGGTGACGACCTTCACGCCGCCGATGGCCGCGCCGTTGCCCGGGGCGTGGCTCAGCACGTTCTCGATCTTCTCGCCCGCCAGCGTGGTCGAGGTGATCTGCTGCGGCGACAGGGCCGACAGGCGTTTTTTCTGCTCGGGCGTGGCGGGCGCGTCCACGCGGTCGGACACGGGGCGCCCCAGCGCCTGCGTCAGCTCGGTGAAGCGCTCGCCGGGGTCGCGGCCCGTGCGTGCGGCGATTTCGGCCGAGAGCAGGGCGGGCACGATGCCGTCCTTGTCGGTGGTCCAGGCGCTGCCGTCGTGGCGCAGGAAGGTGGCGCCCGCGCTTTCCTCGCCGCCGAAGCCCAGCGAGCCGTCCACCAGGCCGTCGACGAACCACTTGAAGCCCACGGGCACCTCGTACAGCGGGCGGCCCAGTTGCGCCGCCACGCGGTCGATCATGCGGCTGCTGACCACGGTCTTGCCAACGGCCGCCTGCGCCGGCCAGTGCGGGCGGTGCGTGAAGAGGTAGTCGACCATCACCGCGAGGTAGTTGTTCGGCTGCATCAGGCCCGCGCTGCGCGTGACCACGCCGTGGCGGTCGTGGTCGGTGTCACAGGCGAAGGCGATGCCGAAGCGGTCTTTCAGCGCGACCAACCCGTGCATCGCGTCGGGCGACGACGGGTCCATGCGGATGCGGCCGTCCCAGTCGAGCGACATGAAGCGGAAGGTCGGGTCGACCGCCTGGCTCAGCACATTCAGGCGCTGGAGCTTGTAGCGCGCGGCGATGGCCGGCCAGTAGTGCACGCCGGCACCGCCCAGCGGATCGACGCCCAGGTCGATGGTGCCGCCGCGGATCGCGTCCATGTCGAGCACCTGGGCCAGGTCTTCGACGTAGGTGTTCAGGTAGTCGTGGCGGTGCGTGGTGGACGCCTTCAGCGCCTGCGCCAGCGGCGTGCGCTTCACACCGTCGAGCTTGTTCGCCAGCATCCGGTTGGCTGCCGCTTCGACCGCGGAGGTGATGTCGGTGCCCGCGGGGCCGCCGTTGGGCGGGTTGTACTTGAAGCCGCCGCTTTCGGGCGGGTTGTGCGAGGGCGTGATCACGATGCCGTCGGCCAGGCCGCTCGTGCGTCCGCGGTTGTAGACCAGGATGGCGTGCGATACGGCCGGCGTGGGCGTGTATTCGTCGTCCTTCGACAGCATCAGTTCGACGCCGTTGGCCGCCAGCACCTCGACCGCGCTGGCGAAGGCGGGCGTGGACAGCGCGTGCGTGTCGATGCCCAGGAACAGCGGGCCGTCGATGCCTTGCTGCTTGCGGTAATCGCAGATGGCCTGGCTGATCGCGAGCACATGCCATTCGTTGAACGCGTCGTCGAACGAGGAGCCGCGATGGCCCGAGGTGCCGAAGGCCACGCGCTGGCTGGGCACGGCCGGATCGGGGCGACCGGTGTAGTAGGCCGAGACGAGGCGCGGCACGTCCACCAGCAGATCAGACGGGGCCGGCTGGCCCGCGAGGGGATGGGAAGAGGTGCTCATGTCGAAAGCGGGTGATGAAAGGGAGCGCGCCGGTGGTGCCGTGCGCGGCCTTTCAGCATACGCCATGGGCGGGACCGGCCCGCCGCCTGCGCGCCCGTTTACAGAGGCCCGCTTACAACCCTTTCAATGTGAGCGCCGCGTGCGGACCCGCTCCGGGCCGTCGCCCGTGGCCAGCCACCGGGCCGGCACCTCGAAGTACGCAGCGATCGCGTGCAGGTGCAGGGTGCCTGCGCAGCTGTGGCGGTCGGTGAGCCAGCGGATCACGGTGGGGGCGCTGACGCCGCACTGTCGGGCGAGCTCGGATTTCCATTGGGGCTGCGACCCCGCGACAAGCGAGATCAGGCGGTCTTGAAAACTGGCGTTCATGGTCGGCCCCCTTTGGCGACAACAGCGGTCGGCACTGAATTTCCTCGAAACGCGCAACGGACCCAACCCCTCCTTCGCAGGGGCTGGTAGTTTTTTGCATGGAGGGTGATCTAGTTCCGACGCGCGGCGGCTGCACCCGTGGGCGCCAGCGTCAGAATGAGGGTGCATATCGGCCAGAAAGGCCGAAGGGGGTGTGCCATGAAAGTGATGACGCTGGACGACCACGCGTTGTTTCGCGCGGGCCTGCGCATGCTGCTGGAGAGCATGGAGCGCAGCGCCGAAATCTTCGAAGCCGCCACGGTCGACGAGGCCTGCGCCCTGGCGCTGCGCCATCCCGACCTGGCGATCTGCCTGCTCGATCTCGAACTGCGCGGCGAGTACGGCCTGGATGCACTGGTGCGCCTGAAGGCGGCGGCGCCCGACATCGCGGCCGTGGTGGTGTCGGCCTCGACCGATGTCGACATCATCCGAGGCTGCCTGGAGGCGGGTGCCATGAGCTTCGTGCCCAAGAGCATGCCGGCCGACTTCCTGAAGCGCGCCTTCGAGACCGTGCTGGCGGGGGAGGTCTACCTGCCGCAGGAAATCCTGCACCTGGGGTCGAAGAGCACCGCCAGGCCGACGCTAAGCCCGCGCCAGACCGACACGCTGCACGGCCTGGCGCGCGGGCTGCCGACCAAGTCGATCGCGCGCGAGCTCGGCCTGTCCGAACACACGGTGAAGGAGTACATCGGCACCTTGTTCCAGGCACTGGGTGTGCACAATCGCACCGAGGCCGTGATCACGGGCATCCGCCTGGGGCTGTTGTCCCCGCTGCAGCGCAAGGGGTCATGAGCGGGCCACCGCGGGCGGCTAAGCTTCAGGCTGGTTTCAAGGAGCAAGACAAGATGCGCATGACGTTTGGCCGGCACGGGTTTCTTCTGACGGCTGCGGCCCTGGCTGCGGTGCTCGCGGGCTGCGAGGCCCCGCCCAAGGACCGGCCGCTCACCTCCGAAGTGCCGGCGCCGCCGAGCTTCGCGCCGCCGCCCGAAAGTTGCCAGGCCCCGGAAGTGCGCTTTGCGTTGGGCATGCAGGCGACGCGCCCGTTGCTGGAAGAGATGCGCCAGCGCGCCGGCGCGAAAACCGCCCGCACCGTGCCGGCCACGGCGCCGGCCGACCCGGCGCAGGACGCGACGCGCCTGAATGCACAGGTCGATCCCACGGGTCGCATCCTCGGCGCGTACTGCGGCTGAGCCGCAACCGCCAAGTCCGCGGCCTCACTGGGAGGCCAGCGCCTCCATCAGGTCGGTCTCGATGGCCAGCTGCGTCTTCTGGCCCTGCAGCTCCGGCCCGCTGATCAGGAAGGTGTCTTCCACCCGTTCGCCCAGGGTCGTCACCTTCGCCAGCTGCAGGTTCAGGTGATGCCGCGCGAGCACGCGCGCCACCGAATACAACAGGCCCGCACGGTCGCTGGCCGAGATGCTGAGCAGCCAGCGCTGCGCCTTGTCGTCGGGCACGAGGCTGATGCGTGGCTTGATCGGAAAGCTGCGCACCCGGCGTGACACGCGCCCCATGCTCGGCGCGGGCAGGGCGCCGGCCTCGGTGAGCGTTTGCGCCAGGCCGGTTTCGACCATGCTGATCAGGTCGCGGTAGTGGTCGGGCTGGAAGGTCGTCACCACCTGGAAGGTGTCGAGCGCATAGCCGTTGCTCGTGGTGTGGACCTTGGCGTCAAGAATGCTGAACGACGCCTGGTCGAAGTAGCCGCAGATGCGCGCGAACAGGTCGGACTGGTCGGGCGTGTAGACCACCACCTGCAGCCCTTCGCCCACCGGCGACAGGTGCGCGCGCACGATGGGCAGCGCCTTCGGATCGATAGGCACGTTCTTGGGCGGCACGAAGCGCGAGAGCTGCTTGGCGTGCCAGGCGATCTCGGTGGCGTCGTGGCGCATGAAGTAGCCGACGTCGAGCGTGTCCCACAGCGCCTTGTGCGCCTCGAAGCGCTGGGCGTGCAGGGCCAGCAGCACCAGCGCCTCGCGCTTGCGGGCCTCGACCTCGGCGTCCGGGTCGGGCATGCGTCCGCCCAGGGCGCGCAGGGTGAAGCGGTACAGGTCTTCGAGCAGCTTGCCCTTCCAGGCATTCCACACGCGCGGCGAGGTGCCGCGGATGTCGGCCACCGTCAGCAGGTACAGCGCCGTGAGGTAGCGCTCGTTGCCCACGCGCTTGGCAAAAGCGCCGATGACCTCGGGGTCGCCCAGGTCCTGCTTCTGCGCGACCTGGCTCATCACCAGGTGCTCGGCCACGAGAAATTCGATCAGCTTGGCGTCTTCGCGCGCGATGCCGTGCTGCTTGCAGAAGCGCTGCACGTCGCGCGCGCCGAGCGTGGAGTGGTCGCCGCCGCGGCCCTTGGCGATGTCGTGAAAGAGGGCGGCGACGTAGAGGATCCAGGGCTTGTCCCAGCCGGCCGCGAGCTGCGAGCAGCCAGGGTACTCGTGCGCATGCTCGGCGATGAAGAAGCGGCGCACGTTGCGCAGCACCATCAGGATGTGCTGGTCGACCGTGTACACGTGGAACAGGTCGTGCTGCATCTGCCCCACGATGCTGCGGAACACGCGCAGGTAGCGCCCCAGCACCGAGGTCTGGTTCATGAGCCGGAAGGCATGCGTGATGCCGTAGGGCTGCTGCAGGATCCGCATGAAGGTCACGTGATTGACCGGGTCGTTGCGGAACTTGCTGTCCATGACATGGCGCGCGTTGTACAGCGCGCGCAGCGTGCGCGCCGACAGGCCCTTCACGCCGATGGTCTTCTGGTACAGCAGGAAGGTCTCGAGCACCGCGTGCGGCTCGCGCTCGTACAGGTCGTCGCTGGCGATCTCGATCAGGCCGGCGCGCTCGTAGAAGCGCTCGTTGATCGTCGTGGGCTGCTCGTCGATAGGCTGCAGCCGCTCGGAAATATTGAGCAGCAGGATCTGGTTGAGCTGCGACACCGCCTTGGCCGCCCAGTAGTAGCGGCGCATCAGCGCCTCGCTCGACTTGCGCTGCGACTCGCTCTCGTAGCCGAAGCTCGCGGCCACGGCGGTCTGCAAGTCGAACACCAGCCGGTCTTCGCGCCGGTTGGCGATCACGTGCAGGCGGGCGCGAATGAGCGAGAGCAGGGCCTCGTTGCGCTTGATCTGCTGCGCCTCGAAGGGCGTGGCCAGGCCGTTCTTGGCCAGGTCGTCCCAGCGGCTGCCGAAGCCGGCGGCCTTGCTCATCCACAGGATGGTCTGCAGGTCGCGCAGGCCGCCGGGCGATTCCTTGCAGTTGGGTTCGAGCGCGTAGGGCGTGTTGTCGAACTTCTGGTGGCGGTGCCGCATTTCCTGCGACTTGGCCACGAAGAAGGCCTGCGGGTCGATGGCCTGGGTGAAGCGGCGGCGAAAGGCCGCGAAGAGCTTCTTGTCGCCCGTGATCAGGCGCGATTCGAGCAGCGAGGTCTGGACCGTGATGTCCTTGGCGGCCTCGTCCAGGCACTCCTCGAGCGTGCGCACGCTGGAGCCGATCTCGAGGCCGGCGTCCCAGCACTGGCCGATGAAGGCCTCGATGCGGGCCGGCTCGACGCCGCTGTCCTGGCCTTCGGGCGGCAGCAGCAGCAGCACGTCGACGTCGGAGTACGGAAACAGCTCGCCGCGTCCGTAGCCGCCCACCGCGGCCAGCGCGAAGGCGTCGCCGAAGCCGGCTTCGTTCCACAGCGCAGTGAGCGTCTGGTCGGCCAGCGCCGAGAGCTGGCGCAGCACCGTGTGGACGCTGCGGGTGGGCGCGCGTGCGAAGCGCAGGGTGTCGAAAAGGGCGAGCTTTTTCGCGCGATAGGCTTCGCGCAGCGTCGCCACGTCGATCTTGGCTGCTTCGATCACGGCGGGGGCGCGCTGGGGCGCGTCAGGTTTTGGTGGAGGTGACGAAGGCCGGCAGCGGCGGGCTGCCTTCGGAGAGCGTCAGCACCTCGTAGCCGGTTTCGGTGACGAGCACCGTGTGCTCCCACTGGGCCGACAGCGAATGGTCGCGCGTGACGATGGTCCAGCCGTCGTACTGGCCGCCCTTGAAGTCTTCCTTCACGTCGCGCTTGCCGGCGTTGATCATCGGCTCGATCGTGAAGATCATGCCGGGCTTGAGCTCTTCCATGGTGCCCGGGCGGCCGTAATGCAGCACCTGGGGCTCTTCGTGGAAGCGTTGGCCCACGCCGTGGCCGCAGAACTCGCGCACGATCGAGAAGCCCTGGCCCTCGGCGAATTTCTGGATCGCATGGCCCACGTCGCCCAGGTGGGCGCCGGGGCGCACCTGCAGGATGCCGTGCCACATGGCTTCGAAGGTGACGTTGCACAGGCGCTTGGCGGCAATGGAGGCGTCGCCGATCACGAACATGCGGCTGTTGTCGCCGAACCAGCCGTCCTTGATGACGGTGACGTCGACGTTCATGATGTCGCCCTTCTTCAGGGGCTTGTCATTGGGGATGCCGTGGCACACCACGTGGTTCACCGAGGTGCACAGTGACTTCGGGAACGGCACGCTGCTGGCGCCCATGTAGCCCACCGTGGCCGAGGTGGTGCCCTGCTTGACCATGTACTCGGCGGCCAGGCGGTCCACGTCATTGGTCGTGATGCCGGGCTTGATGAAGGGCGTGAGGTAGTCCAGCACCTCGGACCCGAGGCGGCAGGCGACCCGCATGGCTTCGATGCCTGCGGCGTCTTTGTAGGTAATGCTCATGCCCCGAATTATCCCATTCGGCAAATGAACCTGCCCCCAACACGGAGCACTTCGTGTTCCGTTGCCCCCGAGGGGGGCGGCCATCTTGGGGCGGCCCGGCGATGGCCTAAAATTCCGGGTTAACGCGGATGACCCCAGTCAGCGGCCTCCGCCTCGATTCCTTGATTCCCAACGCGGCCCCCGAGGCCCTCCATCGACCGTGACGCAGCCCGCACCTCAAGCCCTTCCTGTCGTAACCATGTTCGAGGGCGGCAGCGCACTCAGCGACTTCCGTGCACGGCAATTGCTGCCGAAGCTGCAGGCCATCGAGCCGCGCATCGAGGGCATTTCGGCCCGTTTCGTGCACCTGGTGGTCACCGATGCGTCGCTGGGCGACGCCGACCGCGAGCGCTTTGCCGCGCTGCTGACCTACGGCGAGCCCTTCGAGGCCCCGACGGCCAAGGCGAGCGCCTCGGTGGTCGTCACGCCCCGCCTGGGCACCGTGTCGCCCTGGGCCTCCAAGGCCACCGACATCGCCCACAACTGCGGCCTGGCGCTGCGCCGCGTGGAGCGCGTCACCCAGTACCACCTGAAGCTCAAGGCGCCGCTGATCGGCAAGGCCCCCGTGCTCGAGGGCGACGCCCTGGCCGCCGTGGCCGGCCCGCTGCACGACCGCATGACCGAATCGGTGCTGGCCACCGTCGAGCAGGCGGCCAGCCTGTTCAGCGAACTGCCGGCCCAGCCGATGGCGCAGGTCGATGTGCAAACGGGCGGGCGCGACGCCCTGGTGGCAGCCAATACCGGCTTCGGCCTGGCGCTGGCGGAAGACGAAATCGATTACCTCGTCGAAGCCTTCACCCGCCTGGGCCGCAACCCCAGCGACGTCGAACTCATGATGTTCGCGCAGGCCAACAGCGAGCACTGCCGCCACAAGATCTTCAACGCCAACTTCACCATCGACGGCGTGGCCCAGCCGCTGAGCCTGTTCTCGATGATCCGCCACACCGAGAAGCAGAACCCGCAGCACACGGTGATCGCCTATGCGGACAACGCTTCGGTCATGGAAGGCGCGACCATCGAGCGCTTCATTCCGGCGAATGGCTCGCAAAGCTATCAAAAAGATAGCGCCCTGAGCCATGTGCTGATGAAGGTCGAGACGCACAACCACCCGACGGCCATTTCCCCGTTCCCCGGCGCATCGACCGGCGCGGGCGGCGAAATCCGCGACGAAGGCGCCACCGGCCGCGGCTCCAAGCCCAAGGCCGGCCTGACCGGCTTCACCGTCTCCAAGCTCTGGCCGGAAGAGGGCCACTACGGCAAGCCCGAGCACATCGCCAGCCCGCTGCAGATCATGACCGAGGGCCCGCTGGGCGGCGCCGCGTTCAACAACGAATTCGGCCGTCCCAACCTGCTGGGCTACTTCCGCGAGTACGAGCAGGCGGTGGCGAGCGACCTCGACACCGTGCAGCGCGGGTACCACAAGCCCATCATGATCGCGGGCGGCCTGGGCAGCATCGACGCCACGCAGACCAAGAAGATCCTGTTCCCGGCCGGTTCGCTGCTGATCCAGCTCGGCGGCCCCGGCATGCGCATCGGCATGGGCGGCAGCGCCGCCAGCTCGATGGCCACCGGCGCGAATGCGGCCGAGCTCGACTTCGACTCGGTGCAGCGCGGCAACCCCGAAATCGAACGCCGTGCGCAAGAGGTCATCAACCACTGCTGGCAGCAGGGCGCGGCCAACCCGATCCTGGCGATCCACGACGTGGGCGCGGGCGGCCTGAGCAATGCCTTCCCCGAGCTGACCAATGACGCCGGCCGTGGCGCACGTTTCGACCTGCGCGCCGTGCCGCTCGAAGAGTCGGGCATGGCGCCCAAGGAAATCTGGTGCAACGAAAGCCAGGAGCGCTACGTGCTGGCCATCGCGCCGGAGTCGCTCGAGCAGTTCAAGGCCTTCTGCGAGCGCGAGCGCTGCCCGTTCTCGGTGGTCGGCGTGGCGACCGAAGAGCGCCAGCTGCTGGTGGCCGACGAAGGCGCGGCGGTGCAGCCCGTCGACATGCCCATGGACGTGCTGCTGGGCAAGCCGCCCAAGATGCACCGCGACGTGAAGACCGTCGCCCGCAGCTTCAAGCCGCTCGACCTCACGGGCGTCGACCTGCAGAAGGCCGCCATCGACGTGCTCGCGCACCCGACCGTGGCCTCCAAGCGCTTCCTCATCACCATCGGCGACCGCAGCGTGGGCGGCCTGACGCACCGCGACCAGATGGTCGGTCCGTGGCAGATGCCCGTGGCCGACTGCGCCGTGACGCTGGCCGACTACAAGGGCTTCGCCGGCGAAGCCATGAGCATGGGCGAGCGCACGCCGCTGGCCGCGCTCGACGCGCCGGCCTCGGGCCGCATGGCCGTGGCCGAGGCCATCACCAACCTGCTGGCCGCGCCGATCGAACTCTCGCGCGTCAAGCTGTCCGCCAACTGGATGGCCGCCTGCGGCGAGCCCGGCGAAGACGCCGCGTTGTACGAAACCGTGAAGGCCGTGGGCCTGGAACTGTGCCCGGCGCTGGGCGTGTCGATTCCGGTCGGCAAGGATTCGCTGTCGATGCGCACGCAGTGGAAGGACAACGGCGAAGCCAAGAAGGTCACCTCGCCCGTGAGCCTGATCGTCACCGCCTTCGCCTCGCTGGCCGACGTGCGCGGCACGCTCACGCCGCAGCTCGACGCGACCGAAGACGACACCACGCTCGTGCTGATCGACCTCGGCCGTGGCCAGCACCGCATGGCCGGCAGCATCCTGTCGCAGACGCTCGGCCAGAGCGGCGACACCGTGCCCGACCTCGACGACCCGGCGCAACTGGTCGCGCTGGTCAACGCCGTGAACGCGCTGCGCGCGGACGGCAAGATCCTCGCGATGCACGACCGCAGCGACGGCGGCCTGTTCGCCACTGCCTGCGAAATGGCCTTTGCCGGCCACGTCGGCGTGGCGCTGAATGTCGACATGCTCGTCACCGAAGGCGACGGCATTTCCGACAGCCGCATGGAAACCGGCGACGCCAAGAACTGGGCGCAGCAGGTCAGCGCGCGCCGCGAAGAACTCACGCTCAAGGCGCTGTTCAACGAAGAGCTGGGCATGGTGCTGCAGGTGCGCACCGCCGAGCGCAACGACGTCATGCAGGTGCTGCGCGCCCACGGCCTGAGCACGCACAGCCACTTCGTCGGCAAGACGCGCCCGGCCAGCTCGGCCATGGACGCCGGCAAGGGCAAGCTCGAAGTCTGGCGCGATGCCAAGTCGGTGTTCAGCGCCAGCCTGCACGACCTGCACCAGGTGTGGGATTCGGTCAGCTGGAAGATCGCCCGCGAGCGCGACAACCCGGCCTGCGCCGATGCCGAGCACGCCGCGGCCGGCGTGGCGAACGACCCGGGCATGCATGTGTTCCTTCCGAACACGCCGGTGGCGCCGGCCATCCTGCAGTCGCGCCCCAAGGTCGCGATCCTGCGCGAGCAGGGCGTCAACTCGCACGTCGAGATGGCTTACTCCTTCACCGAAGCCGGCTTCGAGGCCTTCGACGTGCATATGACCGACCTGCAGACGGGCAGGGCGGACCTGGCCGCGTTCAAGGGCGTGGTCGCCTGCGGCGGCTTCAGCTACGGCGACACGTTGGGCGCGGGCATCGGCTGGGCGCGCAGCATCACCTTCAACCCGAAGCTGGCCGAGCAGTTCAAGACCTTCTTCGGTCGCGCCGACACTTTCGGCCTGGGCGTGTGCAACGGCTGCCAGATGTTTGCCGAGCTGGCCGACATCATCCCGGGCGCCGAGGCCTGGCCGCGCTTCACCACCAACCAGAGCGAGCGTTTCGAGGCGCGCCTGTCGATGGTCGAGGTGCTCGAGTCGCCCAGCATCTTCTTTGCGGGCATGGCCGGCAGCCGCCTGCCGATCGCGGTGGCGCACGGCGAGGGCTATGCCAACTTCAAGCACCGCGGCGACGCCGCCAAGGCCATCGGAGCGATGCGCTTCGTGGACAACCACGGCCAGCCGACCGAGCAGTACCCGTTCAACCCGAACGGCAGCGCGGGCGGCCTGACTTCGGTCACCACGCCGGACGGCCGCTTCACCGCCGTGATGCCGCACCCGGAGCGCGTGTTCCGCAACATCCAGATGAGCTGGACCTCGGGCGACAAGAGCGACCTGAGCCCGTGGATGCAGATCTGGCGTAACGCGCGCAAGTGGGTGGGTTGATCGGACATCGTCAGGCCCTGCAGGCGGCTTGACCTCAGTCAACAAGAAATGCCCTCCAGGCTTTGGCCTGGAGGGCATTTTTCATGGGGGATGCGCCGGAGGCGCCAGCAATCAGCGCTGGCTGTTCAGCATTGACGCCTTGAACGACAGCACATGCGTCTTCGCCGCTTCGGCCGCCGCATCGGCGTCATGCCGCTGCAGCGTGGCGACGATGGTGCGGTGCTCTTCGATCACCTCGGCAAGATGCCCCTCGGCGGCCAGTGAAATCGCCCAGAAGCGCTGCGAGCGCGCGTGCAGCACGCTCAGGATGTCCTGCAGCATCGCGTTGCGCGCCGCCGCCGCGATCTTTTCGTGGAAGAGGCGGTCCAGGTTCATCACCGACATCGCATCGCGCCGCTGCGCCGCGGCTTCGAACTGCTCGGCGATGGCCTGCAGCTCGGCCAGCTCGGCCTCGGTGATGGCCGCCGCGGCCAGGCGCATGCACAGCACCTCGTTCACCAGCCGGACCTCGATGAGCTCCAGCGCGTCGTTGATCGACAGCGGCGAAGCCATCGCGCCCTTGCGCGGAATGATGCGGACCAGGCCCTCGGCCGACAGACGGTGCAGCGCCTGGTTCACCGGCGTGCGGCCCACGCCCAGCCGCTCCATGACCTGGGCGGTGTTGAGGTACTCCCCGGGCTTGTAGGCCAGGGTCACCAGGGCTTCCTTCAGGCGCAGGTAGGCGGTTTCGTTGAGGGAGATGGCTGCTTCGGGCCGCCGGACGGGGGCTTTGCGGGCGGGCGTGGCTGCGTTCATCGGGGCGGGAGGGTCATGGTGGAGTTCCCCGATGGTACCTGCGGGAAATCCCTTTGAAGTTTCTGTGGACTCACTGTAATATCGTTGTGAAATTTCACTGAAACTTCAATCGAGCTGCCACCCATGAAACTGTCTTTCGAACTTCCCGAGGGGAATACCCCGCAAACGCTGAGTTTCGAGGCCCGGCACCTCGTGATCGCCGGCTGGACCGGGCGCGACACCGCCGCCATCGAGCACCACATCGAGGAACTCGCCGAGCTGGGCGTGCCCGCGCCCAGCACCGTGCCGCTGTTCTACCGGGTGGCCACCCAGCAGCTGAGCCAGGCCGACGTCGTGCAGGTGGTGGGGGCCGACACCTCGGGCGAGGTCGAGCCGCTGCTGTTCCTGCACGGGGGCGAATTCTTCGTCTCGATCGGCTCGGACCACACCGACCGCGCGCTGGAAGCCCACAGCGTGGCGCTGTCCAAGCAGATCTGCGTGAAGCCCGTGGCGCGCAGCGCCTGGCGGCTGGCCGACGTGCAGGAGCGCTGGGACACGCTGGTGCTGCGTTCGTGGATCGAGGAGGGCGGTGAATGGCGCCTCTACCAGGAAGGCACGCTGGCCGCGCTGCGTCCGCCGGCCGATCTGCTGGCGCGCTGCGCCGCGGCCGACGGCGAACCGGCCGACGGCTTCGCAATGACCTGCGGCACGGTCGGCGCCATCGGCGGCATCCGCCCGGCGGCGCGTTTTCGCATGGAGCTGGTGGACGAACACACGGGCCGCCGCATCGCGCACGAGTACCGCGCGGTCTCGTTGCCCATCGTCGCCTGACGCACGAGGACCGCACATGTCCGTCGCGATCTCCCTCGAAGTCGCCCGCGCCGACCTGGCCGCGGGCCGGATTACCTCCGTCGCGCTGACAGCATCGGCGCTGCAACGCATTGCCGATCCTTCCGGTGAAGGCACGCGCACCTTCACGCGCGTGCTCACAGACCGCGCCCAGCACCTGGCGCACGCCTCCGACAGCTTGCGTGAAGCCGGCGTCGTGCGCTCGCCGCTCGAAGGCCTGCCGGTCTCGGTCAAGGACCTGTTCGACGTGGCCGGCGAAACGACGACCGCCGGCTCCGTCGTGCTGCGCGACGCACCGCCCGCCGCGCACGATGCCGAGGCCGTGCGGCGCCTGCTGGCGGCGGGCGCGGTGCTGGTCGGCAAGACCAACATGACCGAGTTCGCGTACTCCGGCCTCGGCCTCAACCCGCACTACGGGACGCCGGCCAATCCGTGGCAGCGCGGCGAGCGGCGCATTCCCGGCGGTTCATCCTCGGGCGCGGCCGTGGCGGTGGCCGATGGCATGTGCGTCGCAAGCGTCGGCAGCGACACGGGCGGCTCGGCGCGCATTCCGGCGGCGCTGTGCGGCATCACCGGCTTCAAGCCGACGGCGCGCCGCATGCCCGGCACCGGGCTCGTGCCGCTGTCGCACAGCCTCGATGCGGTCGGCGTGATGGCGCTCGACGTGGCCGGCTGCGCGGCCATGGATGCGGTGCTGTCCGGCGTGTCCGAGGCGCCCCGCACGCAGCGCCTGCGACAGGCGCGCTTCGCGGTGCCGAGCACCTTGGTGCAGGACGGCATGGACGCGCACGTCGCGGCAACCTTCCAACGCGCGCTGCAGCGCCTCTCGGCCGCCGGCGCGCAGCTGGTCGAGCTGGCGGTGCCCGAGTTCGACGAGCTCGCGGCCATCAACGCCGCAGGCGGCTTCAGCGCCGCCGAGTCATGGGCGTGGCATGCCGAGCTGATCGAACGCAGCGGCAGCGGCTACGACCCGCGCGTGCTCAGCCGCATCCTGCGCGGCAAGGACTTCACGGCGCGCGCCTACCTCGCGCTGCAAGCACAGCGGGCCGACTGGCAACTTCGCGTGGCCGCGCGCCTGGGCGAATTCGATGGCTGGCTCATGCCGACCGTGCCGCTGGTGGCGCCGCGCATCGAGGCGCTCGAAGCCGACGAGGCGCAGTACGTCGCCGTCAACGCCGCGATGCTGCGCAACCCCGCCATCGTCAACTTCATGGACGGCTGCGCCATCTCCTTGCCCTGCCACGCGGCCGGCGAAGCGCCCGTGGGCCTGAGCCTTGCTGGCCTGCCGATGCGCGACGCCGCGCTGCTCGCGTGGGCCGCCGACATCGAACGCACCCTGCGCGCCACTGCCGATTGACCCGTCTGCCCACCCTCAAGAAACTCCGGAGAACCTCATGACCCAGCGCTTCCGTTTCCCGCTCGCCTCGTTCGCGTGCCTTGCCGCCGGCCTGGCGTGCATCGTCCCCGTCGCCCACGCGCAGGAGGCCTACCCCTCCAAGCCGATCCGCATGGTCGTGCCGTTCCCACCGGGCGGCAGCATCGACATGACGGCACGCCTGGTCGGCCAGAAGCTCTCGACGGCGCTGGGCCAGCCCGTGCTGGTGGACAACCGCCCGGGCGCCAGCGGCAACATCGGCATGGACTATGTCGCCAAGGCCCCGAAGGACGGCTACACGCTGTTGATGGTGCACACCGGCCTGGCTTCCAACGGGCACATGTTCGCCAAGCTGGCCTACGACCCGATCAAGGACCTGGCGCCCGTGATCCGCGTGGCCGACCAGCCCAACGTGCTCATCATGAATCCCAAGTGGACGTTCAAGAACGTCGGCGAGCTGGTGGCCTATGCGAAGGCCAACCCCGGCAAGCTCAGTGTCGGCACCTCGGGCGTGGGCGGCCCGCAGGACGTGGCCGCGCGCCGCTTCATGCAGATGACCGGCACCGATCTGCTCAACGTGGCCTACAAGGGCGGGGCGCCCGCGCTGTCCGACCTCGTCGGTGGGCAGATCGACATGATGTTCGAAACCTCGCCGACCGCCGTGCCCTACGCCAAGAGCGGCAAGCTGAAGGCGCTGGCGGTCACGGGCGACAAGCGCGTTTCGACCTTGCCCGACGTGCCGACGGTGGCCGAGTCCGGCGTGCCGGGCTACCGCTTCATGGGCTGGGTTGGGCTGGTGGCGCCGGCCGGAACGCCGGCACCGGTCATCGCCAAGCTCAACGAGCAGGTGCAGGCGCTGCTCAAGAACGCCGACACGCAAAAGCAGTTCACCGACCTCAGCCTCGAGGTCATCGGCGGCTCGACGGCGGACTTCACAAGTTTCGTGCGCAAGGAGTCGAACGACTACGCCCGGTTCGTCAAAGACTTCAACATCACGCCGCAATAAAAAAGCCCCGCGATTGCGGGGCTTTTTACTGGGCGATGGCTTGAGGCTTACTCGACCTTGGCCTTCGCGCGCAGGTCTTCCTGGTACTTCTGCAGGCGCTGCTGTTGCAGCTGCTGCGTGATCTGCGGCTTCACTTCTTCCAGCTTCGGCAGTTG
The DNA here is from genome assembly GCF_059416345.1 of Variovorax sp. GW821-FHT09D07. NCBI lineage: Bacteria > Pseudomonadati > Pseudomonadota > Betaproteobacteria > Burkholderiales > Comamonadaceae > Variovorax > Variovorax sp. GW821-FHT09D07. The sequence goes on along the minus strand of NZ_JBWKOY010000001.1, from coordinate 185,532 downwards.
GGCCTGGCGGATGTCGTCGACGCGGATGATGTGGTAGCCGAACTGGGTCTTGACCGGGGCAGGGGTGGTCTCGCCCTTCTTGAGCTTGATCATCGCTTCCGAGAACTCGGGCACGAAGCTGGCGGGGTTGGCCCAGTCGAGGTCGCCGCCGTTGGCGCCCGAACCCGGGTCCTTGCTCTGCTTCTTGGCGATGTCTTCGAACTTGGCGCCCTTCTTCAGGTCGGCCATGATCTTCTTGGCCTGGTCTTCGGTCTCGACCAGGATGTGGCGGGCCTTGAATTCCTTGCCGCCGTTGGCTGCCACGAACTTGTCGTACTCGGCCTTCACGTCGGCGTCGGACACCGCGTTGGTCTTGCGGTAGTTCTCGAACAGCGCGCGGATCAGGATGGCCTGGCGGGCGAGTTCGAGCTGGTTCTTGTAGTCCTCGGTGGCGTCCAGGCCTTGCTTTTGCGCTTCCTGCATGAACACTTCGCGCGCCACGATTTCCTCGCGCAGCTGGCTTTGCATCTCGGGCGTCACCGGGCGGCCGGCGGCAGCCAGCTGCTGGGCCAGGACGTCCATGCGGGCCTTGGGCACCGGCTTGCCGTTCACGATGGCTGCGTTCTGCGCCAGGGCCGACAGGGGGAGTGCACCGATCAGCGCTGCGGCCGCAACGGCCTGCAAGATGTGTTTTTTCATGAAATGAATATCAGGCTGGAGAGGAAATGCGCGTGTAGGAAAAGGCGCGGGAAAGAAAGCAGGAATCAGGAGAAAAGAAGGAGAGGGTGGGCGGCCGCGGCGAACGCGGCAAGCAACCGATTGGACGACTCAGAGCACCTCGATGGCGATGGCGTGCAGACCCTGTGCGATAAAAACTTGGAGGGCATCATACACAAGCCGATGCCGCGCCACGCGGGGCTTTCCGTCGAACAGCGGGGAGGCGATGCGCACCCGGAAATGCGTGCCGTAACCCTCGGCGTTGGCGCCCGCATGGCCCGCGTGGGCGGCGCTTTCGTCGATCACTTCGAGCTGCGTGGGCGAAAGCGAGGCGCGCAGCGCCGCCTCGAGCGCGGCCACGGTGGGCAGGGGGATGGTGGTGGTCGTCATGCGGTCGGCTTGTCTTCCTTGAGGTGCGGCGCGATGTACAGGCCCTGCGCCACCAGGAAGACGATCGGGAACACATAGCCCCAGAGCTTGAAGTTGACCCAGGCCTCGGTCGTGAAGTACGCCGCCACGTAGCCGTTGATGAGCGCCATGAAGAGGCAATAACCGATCCACGCCACATTGAGCCGGCCCCAGATGCGCTCGGGCAGCTCGAGCTGTGCGCCCAGCAGCATCTTCAGGAAGTTCTTCTTCAGCGCCCACAGCGCCACCGCCAGCGCGACGGCCATGGCGCCGTACAGCACCGTCGGCTTCCACTTGATGAAGCGGTCGTCGTGCAGCACCAGCGTGAGCGTGCCGAACAAGAGGATCAGCACCAGCGTGGCCTTCTGCATCGCCTGCAGCTTGCGTTCCATGGCGTAGATGACGGCCATCTGCACCACGGTGGCGGCCATCAGCACGCCGGTGGCGGTGTAGATGTCGGCGAACTTGTAGGCGCCGAAGAACAGCAGGATCGGAAAGAAGTCGAGGAGCAGTTTCATTTCTTCTTCTGGAAGTCGAGCGACGCCGAGTTCATGCAGTAGCGCAGGCCGGTTTCGGTGGGGCCGTCGGGGAACACGTGGCCCAGGTGGGCGCCGCAATTGGCGCACACGTTCTCGGTGCGCACCATGCCGTGCGAGCGGTCGACGATGTTGCGGATGGCGCCGGGCACGGCTTCTTCGGAGAAGCTGGGCCAGCCGCAGCCGGCGTCGAACTTGGTGGCCGCTTCGAACAGCTTGGCGCCGCAGCAGATGCAGTGGTAGGTGCCGTCGTCCCAGTGGGCTTCGTACTTGCCGGTGAAGGGGCGTTCGGTGGCGGCGTGGCGCGTCACCTCGAAGGCGGCGGGTTCGGCACCCTTCTCAGCGAGCAGGGCTTTCCATTCGGCGTCGGTTTTCTGTACGGGCGTGGTCATGAGGAGCAGCTGATTTCGATCGTGGAGGCCCAGTCGGGCGGGAAGCCGGCGTATTCGTCGGCACCGGGGTGTTCTTCACATGGGGTTTGGAGCAGCGTCAGCAAGGTTGCCACACCCGCGTGGTCCTTTTGCTGACTGGCTTCGATGGCCTGCTGGCCCAGGTGGTTCCGCAGCACGAACTTGGGGTTCGACTGCAGCATCAATTTTGCCGCTTCGGCGCGCTGCGATTGTGCATGGCGCTCCGAAAAAGAGAGCATCCAGGCATCGAAGCCGGCCCGGTCGAGGAACAGGTCGCGCACCGGCTCGACGTTGCCGTCGGCCATGTGATTCGACAGGCGGCGCCAGAAGATGGTGTGGTCGACCTTCTCGGCCGCCATCAGCTTGAGCACGCCCTCGATCAGCGCGCGGTCGCCCTCGGCGGGTGCTGTGAGGCCCAGCTTGGCGCGCATGCGGTCTTCGAAGGCGTTGGGGAACACGGTCTTGTACGACTCCAGCGCGGCCACGGCGATTTCCTGGTCGCCGATGAGCGGCAGCAGCGCCTGCGCCAGGCAGAACAGGTTCCAGTAGGCGACGTTGGGCTGCTGGTTGAAGGCATAGCGGCCCTGGGTGTCGCTGTGGTTGCAGATGTGGCGCGGGTCGAAGCCGTCGAGGAACTGGAACGGGCCGTAGTCGATGGTGAGCCCGAGGATGCTCATGTTGTCGGTGTTCATCACCCCGTGGCAGAAGCCCACGGCCTGCCACTGGGCGAGCAGGGCGGCGGTGCGCTCGCTCACGGCCTCGAGGAAGGCGGCATAGGCGTTGCCGTTGAAGCGCGCGGTGGCGCGGCACTCGGGGTAGTAGCGGTCGATGACGTAGTCGGCCAGCGCGCGCAGCTCGTCTTCGCGCTGGTTGGCGGCGAAGTGCTCGAAGTGGCCGAAGCGGATGAAGCTCGGCGCCACGCGGGTGACCACGGCAGCGCTTTCCAGCTCTTCGCGGCGCACGCGGGCGTCCGAGCCCGTCACGCACAGCGCGCGCGTGGTCGGAATGCCCAGGCCATGCATGGCCTCGCTGCATAGGAACTCGCGGATGCTCGAGCGCAGCACGGCGCGGCCGTCGCCGCCGCGCGAGTAGGGCGTGCGCCCCGCGCCCTTGAGCTGCACCTCGAGCCCGCCCTCGGTCTCGCCGAGCAGGATCGCGCGCCCGTCGCCCAGCTGCCCGGCCCAGACGCCGAACTGGTGGCCGCTGTAGACCGTGGCGAAAGGCCGCGTGCCGGCGACCGGCAGGCTGCCGGTGAGCGCGGCGAGTGTGGTGTCCGAGTCGCGCCAGCCGGGCGGCAGGCCCAGCTCGCGCGCCACGGCGTCGCTGTGACCGACCCAGTACGGGTCGGGCAGCGGCGTGGGGCGCAGTTCGGTGAAAAAAGCGGGGCCCAGCGTCGAGAAGCCGGGCTTCCAGCGCAGGCCCAGGTCGGCGACCGGGGTGTCTTCGGCTAACAAGCTCATGCCCGGATTGTCCGGCAGCGCGCGAAACCCCAGGCCGTTGAGGCCATCGGGCGCGTGGGGTGGATGCCCGCCGGTCAGTTCAGCAGCGCGCCGCGCAGCGCCCCGGCGCCGTCGAGCGCGAGGCTGGCGCGGTACTGGGCCGGCGGCAGGCCGAACCAGCGCTTGCAGGCGCGAAAGAAGTTGCTGACGTCCACGAAGCCCAGCCGGTCGGCCACGTCCGCGAGCGTGTGGCGCTGTTCGGCCAGGTACTGCTTGGCGAGTTCGCGGCGGGTGCGGTCGAGCAGTGCCTGGAACGACACGGACTCCTCCTGCAGGCGGCGCTGCAGCGTGCGGTCGGCCAGCCCCAGGCCCGAGGCCACGTCCTGGCGGCGCGGCTCGCCGTGCTGCAGCCGGCGCGCGATCTCGGCGCACACCAGGCTGGCGGTGGTGGTCTGGCCCAGCAGGTTGAGCTGGTCGTCGAGCAGGTGCTCCTGCATCTCGCCCAGCGCCGGGTGGTGGGTGGGCAGCGGCATGGTCATGTCGGCCGACGACAGCAGCACGCGGTTGGCGGGCGCGTTGAAGCGGATCTCGCAGCCGAAGGCCTCGCGGTGCAGCCGGTCGTTGGCCGGCGGCGGGTAGACGAACTCCATGGCCAGCGGCTGCAGCTCGCGCCGCGTGAGCCACTGGCACTGCATGAGCACGGTCAGCAGGGCGTACTCGACGCGCTGGCGCGGGATCGGCAGGCTGCCGCCGGTGTGCTCCATGACCATCCAGCAGCCGCGCGCGTCGGACTGCAGCGAGAACGCGGTGGCGTCGGAGATCACGGCCATGTAGCGCGTGAGCCGCGTGAGCGCCGCGCCCAGGGTGGGGCTGCAGGCCATGGCGTGGCCCACGGTGCCCAGCTTGCTGTGCGTGGCGGCCAGGTCGCGGTCCAGGCCCAGCGTGGGCCGCCCGGCGTGCGCCACGGCCACCTGCCACAGCACGGAGATCTCGTCGACCGGGATGCGCGCGTTCTGGCGGTGCAGCGAGTCGGGGTCGAAGCCGGCATCGCGCAGCAGCGCGGGCACGTTCAGCCCCTCGGCCTCGAACATCGACAGCACCCCCTCCAGCCATGCGGCCGAGCTGGTGCGCAGCTCAGGCTGCGGACAGCCGGGGCGGCGCGACGGCCGGCGCGAATGGCGCGGCAGGGAGGCTTCTGAAGTCATTCGATTGGCTCGCTTGCGATAGCGGTGAAAACGGGGCCGGTTCCTAGAATTTTTCCAGTGCACGGCGGCCCGGAGTATGGGTGCCGCGCGCCAAGCCAGGAATTCCGATTAACCCGGTGTGGAGACAAAACATGAAGACAACGACAACAGCACAAAACCAGGGTGCGGCAGGACAGACGGCGATGGCGCGCGCCATCGCCACCGTGGCCACGCTGGCCGCCGCGGCGGCGCTTGCAGCCTGCGGTGGCGGTTCGTCCGGGGCGACCGCCTTTCCCGTGTTGCCGCCTGCACCGGCTCCGGCACCCGCGCCCGCTCCGGCACCCGCCGCCGACGGCCCCATGGTGCGCCAGACCACGGCCGGCAAGGTCGAGGGCGTGGACGACAGCGCCAGGAATGGCACCTGGTCCTGGAAGGGCGTTCCGTTCGCCCAGCCGCCGGTCGGCGCGCTGCGCTGGCGCGCACCGGTCGAGCCCGAAGCCTGGACCGGCATCCGCCCGGCCAAGACCTTCGGCAACGCCTGCCTGCAGATCGGCCGGATCTTCAGCCCTGGCACCAGCAACACCTACGACGCCACCATCGGCACCAACCTGGGCAAGCCGGTCGGCAGCGAAGACTGCCTGTTCGTCAACATCTGGCGTCCGGCCACCACCGAGAAGAACCTGCCGGTGCTGCTGTTCATCCATGGCGGCAGCAACATTTCGGGTTACACGGCCGATCCGCTGTACGACGGCGCGGCGCTGGCCAAGGCCACCAATGCAGTGGTCATCACCGCCAGCTACCGCCTGGGCATCCTGGGCTTTTTGAACATGCCGCAGCTGCGGCCGGGCGGCAGCGCGGGCGACGACTCGGGCAACTTCGCGCTGCTGGACAACATGGCGGCGCTGCGCTTCATCCAGGGCAACGTCGCCAACTTCGGCGGCGACCCGGGCAACGTCACGCTGTCGGGCGAATCGGCCGGTGCGACCAACCTGCTGGCGGTGATGACCTCGCCGATGGCCAAGGGCCTGTTCCACAAGGCCTTCGAGATGAGCGGCGGCATTTCGCTCAAGACCAATCTGCCGCCCGGGACGCTGCCGACGCTGCAGCCGGCTTCGGCCTCGCTGACGCAGGGCCAGACGATCCTCGAAAAGCTGCTGGTCGCCGACGGCACCGTGGCCGATGAAGCGGCGGCCAAGGTGTACATCGGCACGCGCTCGCCGGCGCAGATCGCCGAGTACCTGCGTGCGCAAGAGGGTGGGGCGCTGCTGACCAAGGTCACGGCAGCCGGGCAGGGCAACGTGGCGCCGATTCCCGATGGCACGGTGTTGCCGGCGGACCCGATCGGCGCCATCGCGGCCGACAAGTACGTCAAGGTGCCCATGCTCGCGGGCAACACGCGCGACGAGGGCAAGCTCTTCGCGTCGCTGCTGGGCACCATCGGCTTCCCGACGTCGGGCTGGATCGTCACCGATGCCCCGCGCTTCTCGATGATGTTCAACTTCAACCCCGATGCTGCGCCCACGCTCACGGTGAACCACATCATCGACCCGTTCTACCTTCCGGTAGACAAGGCCGGCACCGGCTACAACGCGGCCACCGCGCTCATCACGAAGGGGCTGTTCGAGGCCAACCGCGACAACCTGCTCAACACCATGAAGACGCGCCAGTCGAACATCTGGCACTACCGTCTCGACTGGTCGCAGGAGGCCGCGCCGTGGAACGACGTGTACGGCGCATCGCACGCCTTCGACCTGCCGTTCGTGTTCGGCAACTTCGAGGGTTCGCTGCTGAGCAACGTGATGGGCGGCAAGGCCAACGAGAAGGGGCGCGTGGCGCTGTCGAAGGCCGTCATGGCCAGCGTCGGTGCCTTCATGCGCAACGGCGATCCGAACACGCCTGAACTCGGTGCCACCTGGGGAACGTGGCCCTCGCAGTTGCTGCTCGACGCCACGCCCACCGCCACGAAGATCACCGCGGCGCCCTGATCAAAGGGATCGCCGTCCTGCCCCGAGACGCGCCTGGGCAACGCATGCCATCCACCAGAACGATCACAGAGACAACACCATGAGGATTTCCATGCACCCCCGCCGATGGCGCCTTGCCGCGTCGCTGCTTGCCAGCGTGGCGGGCCTTGCGGCCTGCGGCGGCGGCTCGTCGGGCGGCAGCGGGTTCAGCTTCTTTCCGCCCGCCGCCGAAACGCCACCCGCGCAGCCGCCGGTCACGCCCGAGACGGGCCCGGTCCGCAAGTGGGGCTACATCACGCTGCCCGACGGCAACAGGATGCGCTATTCGCTGCTGCTGCCCAGCGGAGGCAACGCCACCTATCCGCTGCTGGTCGAGTACGACGGCTACAGCTCGGGCTCGGCCCCGAACATCGGCCAGCGCTGGCTGGCCGAGGGCTATGCGGTGATGGGCCTCAATGTGCCGGGCACCGGCTGCTCGACGGGCGACGACCAGGTCTTCGACGCCAGCACCGGCGCGGCCGGTGCCTTCGCCCTCGAATGGGCCGGCAAGCAGCCATGGTCGAACGGCAAGATCGGCATGATCGGCTACTCGTACTCGGGCTACAACCAGCTGTGGGTGGCGGCGCACCGGCCCAAGGGCCTGCTGGCGATCACGCCCAGCAAGAACGTGACCGATCCGTACCGCGACGTGGGCTACCCGGGCGGCATCAAGAACGTCGGCTTTCCCGCGCAGTGGTGGGGCGGCTTCCCGGCCACCTGGAACCGCGCGGCCGCGCTGGCCGCCAAGCTCGACGGCGACACGGAGTGCGCCAAGACCGTGGCCGACAACATCGAGAAGCTCAAGCGCCCCGATCTCGACCTGACCAAATGGCTCGAGAACCCGTATGCCGACGGCCTCTACGTGAAGCGCAGCGCGTTCTACGAGACCGGCAAGATCGACATTCCCGCGCTGGGCACCCAGTCGTGGCAGGACGAGCAGATCGGCCCGCGCTCGGGCTACTACGAAGACACCATGGCGCCCGAAAAGATGTGGCTCGTCAGCTCGAACGGCGACCACCACACCAACGTCACCTCCGACTACATCGACGGCACGCTGAAGCGCTTTCTCGCCCATTTCGTGAAGGGCGAGGACAACGGTTTCGAGAAGGAGCCGCACGTGCGCCTGCTGCAGGAAATGCAGCAGACCGACCAGAAGGCGATCAACGGCGCCGCCAAGCTGAAGCAGACGGCCGTGGCCGAGTTCGACCGCCTGCCGGTCAAGGTCAAGCCGATGCGCCTGTGGCTGCAGCCGGGCGGCGGCCTCGCCGATGCCAAGCCGACCGCCGGCGCGGCCTCGTCCGACTACCGGTATCCGGTGAAAAGTCCGGTGGTGAACAACCCGGCCGCCGAAGGCTGGCAGGCCGTGGCCGATGCCGAGAAGGACGGCCAGCTCACCTTCACCACCGCCGCCTTGCCCGAGGACCTGAGCTTCTACGGGGAGGGCTCGGCCGACCTGTACCTGAGCGCCACCGCCGACAGCACCGACCTGCAGGTCACGGTGTCGGAAGTGCGCCCCGACGGCAAGGAGATGTTCGTGCAGCGCGGCTGGCTGCGCGCCTCCAAGCGGGCGCTCGACGCCAGCCGCTCCACCGAGCTGCGCCCCTTCGGCGACTTCACTCAGCCCAAGGAAGCGCCGCTGCAGTCCGGCCAGCCCAACCTGGTGCGCATCGAGATCCAGAAGTTCGCCCATGTCTTTCGCGCCGGCTCCAGCATCCGCGTGACGGTGGACTCGCCGTCGCAGACCGGCTTCTGGCTGTTCGGCAACGACACGAGGCCTTCGACCAACACGCTGTGGCACCAGGGCGCGAACGCGTCGAGCATCGTGCTGGGCTATGTCGCCTACCCGCATGCGGCCGACCGGCCCGAGTGCGGCAAGACGCTGCGCCAGCCGTGCCGCACCAACGTGGTGACGGTGCCCGCGGGCACCGGTCCGAAGGCGCCCACTTGAGCCGCTTCGTTCAATCATGCAGTGCGGGTTTGTGTCATTGTGCAAGTGGCCGAAGCTTGCGTGAATCTCTCGTTCGCAACGCTTTTTGAAGTCATTTCACATAGGAGTCCGTAGATGCTGGGTTTGATGCAAGACCAACCGCTTTTGATCTCGTCGCTGATCGAGTTCGTCGAGCGCCACAACGGCGACGGCGAGATCGTCTCGCGCCGTGTCGAGGGTGATATCCACCGCTGCACCTGGAGCGACATCGCATCGCGCGCCAGGCAGGTGGCCAACGCGCTGGACGGCGAGCAACTGCTGTTCAGCGACCGCATCGCCACCCTGGCCTGGAACGGCTACCGCCACCTGGAGCTGTACTACGGCGTGAGCGGCAGTGGCCGCGTGCTGCACACCATCAACCCGCGCCTGCACCCGGACCAGATCGCGTGGATCGCCAACCATGCCGAAGACCAGATCCTGTGCTTCGACCTGAGCTTCCTGCCGCTGGTGCAGGCGGTGCATGCGCGTTGTCCCACGATCCGGAAATGGGTTGCACTGTGTGATGCCGACAAGCTGCCGGCCGACAGCGGCGTGCCCAACCTCGTGAGCTACGAGGCTTGGATCGACACGCAGTCCACCACCTACGACTGGCCCACCTTCGACGAGAACTCGGCCTCGAGCATGTGCTACACGAGCGGCACCACGGGCAACCCGAAGGCCGCGCTGTACAGCCACCGCTCGACCATGCTGCATGCCTACGCTGCCGCGCTGCCCGACGTCATGCGCATCTCGGCGCAAGACTCGGTGCTGCCGGTGGTGCCGATGTTCCACGTCAACGCCTGGGGCATCCCGTACTCGGCCGCGCTGGTGGGCTGCAAGCTCGTGTTCCCGGGCCCGTCGCTGGACGGCAAGTCGGTGTACGAACTCATCGAAGCCGAAGGCGTGACCTTCGCGGCCGGCGTGCCCACCGTGTGGCAGATGATGCTGGGCCACATGCAGACCAACGGCCTGAAGTTCAGCAAGCTGAACCGCACCGTCATCGGCGGCTCGGCCTGCCCGCCGGCCATGATCACGGCGTTCCAGGAGAACTACAACGTCGAGGTGCTGCATGCCTGGGGCATGACCGAGATGAGCCCGCTGGGCACGCTGTGCACGCTGAAGAACAAGCACCTGTCGCTGCCCGCCGACGCGCAGCTGCAGATCCGCATGAAGCAGGGCCGCGCCATCTTCGGCGTCGACATGAAGATCGTCGACGGCAACGGCGACGAGCTGCCCTGGGACGGCAAGGCCTACGGCGACCTGTTGGTCAAGGGCCCCTGGGTCGTCAAGGAGTACTACAAGGGCGAGGGCGGCAACCCGCTGGTCGCCGACGCCGCGGGCCGCGGCTGGTTCCCCACCGGCGACGTGGCCACCATCGACGCCGAGGGCTACCTGCAGATTACCGACCGCAGCAAGGACGTGATCAAGTCCGGCGGCGAGTGGATCAGTTCTATCGACATCGAGAACATCGCCGTCGCGCACCCGGCCATCGCCATGGCGGCCTGCATCGGCGTGTTCCACCCCAAGTGGGACGAGCGCCCGATCATCGCGGTCGTGAAGAAGCCCGGTGCCGAAGTCACCCGCGAGGAGCTGCTGAAGTTCTACGAGGGCAAGACCGCCAAGTGGCAGATCCCGGACGACGTGGTGTTCGTGGAGGCCATTCCGATCGGCGCCACCGGCAAGATCCTCAAGACCAAGCTTCGCGAACTGCTCAAGGACTACAAGCTGCCGGGCCTCTGAAGCACGGCCAAAGCCCACCCGCACTGTCGCGCACGCGATAGGAAGGCCGCCCCGGCGGCTTTCCTTCCGGGCATTCCCTGTGCGGCGAAGAAAAGGGCGCTTGTACGCTGGCGTCCCGCCTTTCAACCAGGAGACTCTTCATGCACTTCGGTATCAAGTCAGTGGCCGCCTGCGCCATGTTGGTGAGTGTTTCAGCGTCGTTCGCCCAGAAGGGCGAAACCGTCAAGATCGCCTGGCTGGACCCGCTGTCGGGTCTCATGGCGGCCGTGGGCACCAACCAGCTCAAGACGACCCAGTACCTGGCTGACGAGTTCAACAAGAAGAATGCGTCGGGCGTGAAGTTCGAGATCATCGCGATCGACAACAAGCTGAGCCCGCAAGAGACCACCGCGGCGCTGCGCTCGGCGCAGGACCAGGGCGCGCGCTACATCACCCAGGGCAACGGCTCGGGCCCGGCGCTCGCGATCATCGACGCCGTCGAGAAGAACAACGCACGCAATCCCGGCAAGGAACTGCTCTACCTGAACTATGCGGCGGTCGATCCCGACCTGACCAACAGCAAGTGCAGCTACTGGCACTTCCGCCTCGATGCCGACACCTCCATGAAGATGGAAGCGCTGACCACCTGGATGAAGGACCAGGCCGACATCAAGAAGGTCTACATCCTGGGCCAGAACTACTCCCACGGCCAACAGGTGTCCAAGTTCGCCAAGGACAACCTCAAGACCAAGCGCCCCGACATCCAGATCGTGGGCGACGACCTGCACCCGCTCGCGCAGGTGCGCGATTTCTCTCCGTACATCGCCAAGATCAAGGCCTCGGGCGCCGACACGGTCATCACCGGCAACTGGGGCTCCGACCTCTCGCTGCTCATCAAGGCGGCGAATGACTCGGGGCTGGACGTCAAGTTCCTCACGTACTACGCACCGGGCGCCGGCACGCCCACGGCCATGGGCGCCACCTCGGCCGGCAAGGTCTACACCGTGGCCTATGCCCACTACAACATGGGCGGCGAAATCCAGCGGCTGCTGACCGGCTACAAGAAGAAGATGAACGACGACCTGACGCAGTCCTCGATCTATCACACGTTCGCCTTGCTCGATGCCGCTTTCGTGCAGACCAAGTCGACCGACCCCGTCAAGGTGGCCGCGGCGCTCGAAGGCATGAAGATCAAGAGCTTCAACGGCGAGGTCGAGATGCGCAAGGCCGACCACCAGTTGCAGCAGGGCCTGTACATCTCGCGCTGGGAGAAGGCCAGCGCCAAGTACCCCTACGACGCCGAGAACACCGGCTACACCAACGTCCCCGTGAAGTATTACGAGTCGTATGTGGCGAGCACGCCCACGACCTGCCAGATGAAGCGCCCCTAGGCGTCTTTGTGAACGCATTTCCTACCCATCGGTAGAAGATACCTACCGCCGGGTAGCAAAAGAAGGAAATGCACTGTCGCCTGCGCGATAGATACGTGCCTTTGCAGCCCCTTCCTTACGGGCATTCCCTGAGGGGTGGGGTGGCAAAGACTTGTACGCTTGTGCAGCGTTTTTGATATCGGTTTGACCAGGAGATATAGATTGAAGTTCGCTCTGAAGATCGCTACCGCCGCCGTGCTCGCGGCAAGTGCCACCGGTGCCCTTGCCCAGAAGGGTGAGACCGTCAAGATCGCGTGGCTGGACCCGCTGTCGGGCCTGATGGCGGCCGTCGGTACCAACCAGCTCAAGACCTTCCAGTTCCTGGCCGAAGAATTCAACAAGAAGAACGTGGCCGGCGTGAAGTTCGAGGTCATCGGCATCGACAACAAGCTCAGCCCGCAGGAAACCACCGCCGCGCTGCGCTCGGCCATGGACCAGGGCGCGCGCTACGTGGTGCAGGGCAATGGCTCCGGCCCGGCGCTGGCCATCATGGACGCGCTCGAAAAGCACAACGCCCGCAACCCGGGCAAGGAAGTCGTGTACTTCAACTACGCGGCCGTCGATCCCGACCTGACCAACAGCAAGTGCAGCTACTGGCACTTCCGCCTCGACGCCGACACCTCCATGAAGATGGAAGCCCTGACCACCTTCATGAAGGACCAGGCCGACATCAAGAAGGTGTACCTGATCAACCAGAACTACTCGCACGGCCAGCAGGTCGCGAAGTACGCCAAGGACAACCTCAAGACCAAGCGCCCCGACGTGCAGATCGTCGGCGACGACCTGCACCCGCTGGCCCAGGTGCGCGACTTCGCGCCCTACATCGCCAAGATCAAGGCCTCGGGCGCCGACACGGTCATCACCGGCAACTGGGGTTCCGACCTGGCGCTGCTCATCAAGTCGGCCAACGACGCAGGCCTGAACGTCAAGTTCTACACCTACTACGCGGTGACCAACGGCACGCCGACCGCCATGGGCGCGGCCTCGGACGGCAAGGTCTACATGGTGGGCTACAGCCACTACAACGCGCCGGGCCCGATCGCGCCGATGATGAACGAGTTCAAGAAGCGCTTCAACGAAGACCTGTACACGACGTCGCCGTACACCGTGTACGCGATGCTCGCCGAAGCCTTCGTGCGCACCAAGTCGACCGACCCCGTCAAGGTGGCGGCCGCCATGGAAGGCATGAAGTTCAAGAGCTTCAACGGCGACGTCGAGATGCGCAAGTCCGACCACCAGCTGCAGCAGGGCCTGTGGATCACGCGCTGGCAGAAGGCCGACGCGAAGAGCCCGTACAGCCCGGAAAACACCGGCTACACGCTGGCACCGGTCAAGTACTACGAGCCCTACGTTTCGAGCACGCCCACCTCGTGCCAGATGAAGCGACCCGGCGGCGCCTCCTGATCGCCTGCTGATCGCCCCCTGACCGGTCGAGGCCCGACTTCAACACTCGGGCCTCTTTCTTTTTCAACCGACACGGAAGACCGATGAACGTCGAATTCTTCGTCATCTCACTGCTCAACGGCGTCAGCTACGGCCTGCTGTTGTTCATGCTGAGCTCTGGCCTTACGCTGATCTTCAGCATGATGGGTGTGCTCAACTTTGCACACGCCAGCTTCTACATGCTGGGCGCCTATTTCGCCTACACCCTGTCAGGCATCGTCGGCTTCTGGCCCGCGCTCTTTCTCTCGCCGCTGCTGGTGGGGGCACTGGGCGCGGCCTTCGAGCGCTACAGCCTGCGCCGGGTCCACAAGTTCGGCCACGTGCCCGAGCTGCTGGTGACCTTCGGTCTTTCGTACCTCATCCTCGAGCTGGTCCAGCTGGTCTGGGGCCGCTCCACGGTGCCCTACGGCCTGCCCGAGGCGCTGCAGGGGCCGCTGTTCTCGCTGTACGGCACCCAGTTCCCCAAGTCGCGCTCGTTCATCATGCTGGTGGCGATGCTGATGCTGGTGTCCGTGTGGCTGCTGCTCACGCGCACCCGCATCGGCCTGGTGATCCAGGCGGCGCTGAAGCACCCCGACATGGTCGAGGCGCTGGGCCACAACGTGCCGCGCGTGTTCATGCTGGTGTTCGGCGGCGGTGCCGCGCTGGCCGGCCTGGCGGGCGTGATCGGCGGCAACACCTATGTCACGGAGCCGGCCATGGCCGGTTCGGTCGGCACCATCATCTTCGTGGTGGTGGTGGTCGGCGGCATGGGCTCGCTGGCCGGCGCCTTCCTGGCGTCGCTGCTGATCGGCATCATCCAGACCTTCGCCGTGGCGCTGGACCACTCGCTGGCCACCGCGCTGCAGGCGCTGGGCGTGGCCGTGACCGACCAGACCTTCGGCTACGAGCTGCTCAAGCTCACCATCTCGCAGGTCGCACCGATCCTGCCGTACCTGTTCCTCGTGCTGATCCTCATCTTCCGCCCGAAGGGTCTTCTGGGCACCCGGGAGGACTGACACCATGACCACCGCAACCACCACTTCACCGACGACCCCGACGCGGTACTACCGCTTCAAGCCCTGGAACATCGGGCGCTACCTGGTCTGGGCGCTGTTCGCCCTGGTGCTGATCATCTCGCCGATGCTGTTCAAGAGCAGCCTGGCGCTGACGATGCTCTCGCAGATGGGCTACCTGATCATCATCTGCCTGAGCTACAACATCCTGCTGGGGCAGGGCGGCATGCTGAGCTTCGGCCATGCCGTGTACACCGGCCTGGGCTCGTTCATCGCCATCCACGCGATGAACATGGCGACCAAAGGCGGCCCGACGATTCCGCTGGTGCTCATTCCGCTCGTCGGCGGGCTGGCGGGGATGTTCTTCGCCATCCTGCTGGGCTTCGTGACCACCAAGAAGTCGGGCACCACCTTCGCCATGATCACCATGGGCATCGGCGAGCTCGTGGCCTCGATGGCGCTGATGTTCCCCAGCTTCTTCGGCGGCGAGGGCGGCATCACCACCGACCGTGTGTACGGCCCGAGCTTCTTCGGCTTCACCTTCGGTCCGCAGATCCAGGTGTACTACCTGATCGCCGCGTACTGCTTCGTGTGCACCGCCCTGATGTATGCCTTCACCGGCACGCCACTGGGCCGCATGCTGAACGCGGTGCGCGACAACCCGGAGCGCGTGGAGTTCATCGGCTACAACACGCAGCGCGTGCGCTACTTCGCGTTCATCATCGCGGGCTTCTTCGCCGGCATCGGCGGCGGCCTGGCCTCGATCAACTTCGAGATCGTGAACGCGGCCGACAGCCTGAACGCCATCCGCTCGGGCGGCTACCTGCTGTTCACCTTCCTGGGCGGCGCGGTGTTCTTCTTCGGCCCGATCATCGGCGCGGTGCTGCTGGTGTTCGCCTCCATCCTGCTGTCCGAACTGTCGAAGGCCTGGCAGCTGTACTTCGGCCTGGTGTTCGTGTTCATGGTGATGTTCGCCCCCGGTGGCATCGCCAGCCTGGTCATGATGAACCTGCGCGTGGCCAAGTTCGGCAAGTTCAACCGCTTCTGGGGCCTGTACGCCGCGCTCGCCGTGGCCCTGGTGCCAGTGGTGGTCGGCGCTGCCGCGTTGATCGAGATGATCTATCACATCCAGCTCAACGCGGCGATGGGCCCGGACCTGAAGTTCTTCGGCACCATGCTGAACACGGCGGGCGTGACCAGCTGGCTGGGCGCCATCGCGATCCTGGCCGTCGGCCTGGGCCTGCTCGAGGTGGCACGGCGCCGCTTCGTGCGGGTCTGGGGCCAGGCGCAGGAAGAGATCGAAGCAGAAATCAAACGTCGGGAGGCGGCGTAAATGAGCGCGCAATACGCATTGGAACTGAAGGCGCTGCGCAAGAATTTCGGCAAGACCGAAATCATCCGCGGCGTGGACCTGGCGGTGAAGGCCGGCGAACGCATCGCCGTGATCGGGCCGAACGGCGCGGGCAAGTCGACGCTGTTCAACCTGATCAGCGGGCGGCTCACGCCCACCAGCGGCGAGGTGCTGCTCAACGGGCAGCGCATCGACGGCAAGAAGCCCTATGAAATCAACCGCCTGGGGCTGTCGCGCAGCTTCCAGATCACCAACATCTTCCCGAAGCTCAGCGTCTTCGAGAACCTGCGCTGCGGCGTGCTGTGGAGCCTGGGCTACAAGTACACCTTCCTGCGCTTTCTCTCGAACCTGGACGACGCCAACGCGCGCACCGAAGAGCTTATCAAGCAGATCGGCCTGGAGCGCAAGCGCGACGTGCATGCGGTGAACCTCACCTATGCCGAGCAGCGCGCGCTCGAGATCGGCGTGACGATCGCCGGCGGCGCCGGCGTGATCCTGCTGGACGAGCCCACGGCCGGCATGAGCAAGACCGAGACCTCGCACTTCATCTCGCTCATCAAGCACGTCACCGTCGGCAAGACGCTGTTGACGGTGGAGCACGACATGGGCGTGGTCTTCGGGCTGGCCGACAAGATCGCGGTGGTGGTCTACGGCGAAGTCATCGCCTTCGACACGCCGGCTGCCGTGCGCGCCAATGCACGCGTGCAGGAGGCGTATCTGGGTTCGTCGGTTGCCGACGCACAAGGGGCGGGACACTGACATGCTGAAGCTTCACGACATCCACGCCTACTACGGCAAGAGCCATGTGCTGCATGGCGTTTCCTTCGACGTCCGCCCGGGCGAGATCGTGGCCCTGCTGGGGCGCAACGGCTCGGGCCGTTCGACCACGGCCAAGGCCATCATGGGCCTGGTGCATGCCGAGGGCACGCTGCAGTGGAAGGGCGGCGACATCCTGCGTCGCAAGGCCTACGAGATCGCGCACATGGGCATCGGCTACGTGCCCGAGAACCGCGACATCTTCCCCAAGCTCACGGTGCACCAGAACCTGCTGCTGGGGCAGAAGGGCTCGGGCAAGGGCAGCCGCTGGTCCTTCGACGACATGTACGGCATGTTCCCGCGGCTGAAGGAGCGCCAGCACACCGAGGCCGGCGTGCTCTCGGGCGGCGAGCAGCAGATGCTCACGCTGTGCCGCACGCTCATGGGCGACCCCGACCTGATCATCATCGACGAGCCCACCGAAGGCCTTGCGCCCAAGATCGTCGAGCTGGTGGGGCAGTACCTGCGCACGCTGAAGGACAAGGGCATCTCGGTGCTCCTCATCGAGCAGAAGCTCACCATCGCGATGCAGATTTCGGACCGCGCACTCGTCATGGGCCACGGCAGCATCGTGTTCGACGGGACGCCCGACAGCCTGCGCGCCGACGGCACCACCCGCAGGGAGTGGCTGGAGGTTTAAGCAAACCCCCAGGCTTCGCGCACTTCGTGTCGCGCGCGCCAACCCCCTTGCAGGGGGCAACACCTGCGGCCCGGCAAAGCCGGTTCCGCGGTGTTCCTGGAAAGTCCGGCTCTCTCTTGAGGCCCTTGTCCCGACAGCGACTGCGTGCCATTGTTCGGCCACGCAAAACGCCTAGAATCTTCGAAAAAGAACACTCGTGCTTTTTCTTCTTTTTCTTCACACACCAAGGAACGCAGCATGACGGCTGAATACAAAGTGCTCGGCGATGTCGCCGTGATCACCCTGACCAACCCGCCGGTCAACGGTCTCGGCTTCTCGACACGCATCGGCATCACCGACGGTCTGTCCAAGGCCAATGCCGACAGCGCCGTCAAGGCCATCGTCATCACCGGCGCCGGCAAGGCGTTCTCGGGCGGTGCGGACATCAAGGAATTCGGCACGCCCAAGGCGCTGCAAGAACCCAACCTGCTGAGCGTGATCCTCTCGCTCGAAGCCTCGCCCAAGCCCATCGTCGCAGCCATCCACTCCGTGTGCATGGGCGGCGGCCTCGAGCTGGCGCTCGGCTGCCACTACCGCGTGGCCGCACCGGGCACCAGCGTGGCACTGCCTGAAGTCAAGCTCGGCCTGCTGCCGGGCGCTGGTGGCACGCAGCGCCTGCCGCGCGTGATCGGCGTGGAAACCGCCCTGAACATGATCGTCAGCGGCGAGCCCGTGAAGAGCGAACTGCTCGCCAGCCTGCCGGGCCAGAAGCTGTTCGACAAGCTGGCCGCCTCGGCCGAGTCGGTGTTCGACGAAGCCGTCGAGTTCGCCAAGTCGGTCGCTGCCAAGGGCGGCGAGCTGCCGCTGGTGCGCAACCTGCCGTGCAAGCACCCGCAAGGCGATGCCTACTTCCAGTTCGCCAAGAACATGGTCGGCGGCATGTCGAAGAACTACCCCGCGCCGCTGAAGTGCGTCGACGCCGTGCAGGCCGCGACCAAGATGAAGTTCGACGACGGCATGGCCGAAGAACGGCGTCTCTTCACCGCGCTGATGTTCACGCCCGAATCGCTGGCCCTGCGCCACCTGTTCATGGCCGAGCGCGCCGCGAGCAAGATTCCCGACGTGCCAGAAGACACGCCCAAGCGCGACATCAAGGCTGTGGGCGTGATCGGCGCCGGCACCATGGGCGGTGGCATCTCGATGAACTTCCTGAACGCGGGCATCCCCGTCAAGATCCTCGAGATGAAGCAGGAGGCGCTCGACCGCGGCATTGCCACCATCAAGAAGAACTACGAAGCCCAGGTCAAGAAGGGCAAGCTCAAGCAGGACAAGTACGAGCAGCGCATGGCGCTTCTGAGCACCACGCTGAGCTACGACGACCTGAAGGACGCCGACCTCATCATCGAAGCCGTGTTCGAAGAAATCGGCGTCAAGGAAAAGGTCTTCAAGGAACTCGACCGCGTCGCCAAGAAGGGCGCCATCCTGGCCTCGAACACCTCGACGCTCGACGTCGACAAGATCGCCTCGTTCACCGACCGTCCGCAGGACGTGGTCGGCATGCACTTCTTCAGCCCGGCCAATGTGATGAAGCTGCTCGAAGTGGTGCGCGGCAAGGCCACGTCCAAGGACGTGCTGGCCACCGTGATGGCCATCGGCAAGAAGATCAAGAAGACCTCCGTCGTGTCGGGCGTGTGCGACGGCTTCATCGGCAACCGCATGATCGAGCAGTACAGCCGCCAGGCCGGCTTCCTGCTGGACGAAGGCGCCACGCCGCAGCAGGTCGACAAGGCCGTCGAGAAGTTCGGCTTTGCCATGGGCCCGTTCCGCATGGGCGACCTGGCCGGCAACGACATCGGCTGGGCCATTCGCAAGCGCCGCGCCACCGAGCGTGCCGACATGAAGTACAGCCGCACCGCCGACAAGCTGTGCGAGCTGGGCCGCTTCGGCCAGAAGACTGGGGCAGGGTGGTACGACTACCAGGCCGGCAAGCGCGACGCCATTCCGTCGGACCTCGTCAACAAGATGATCGAGGACCACCGCAAGGAACTGGGCATCACGCCGCGCAAGATATCCGACACGGAAATCGTGCAGCGCCTGGTGTTCGCCCTTGTCAACGAAGGCGCGCACATCCTGGAAGACGGCATTGCGTCCAAGTCGGGCGACATCGACATGGTGTACCTGACCGGCTACGGCTTCCCGATCTACCGCGGTGGCCCGATGCACTACGCCTCGCAGGTCGGCCTGTACAACGTGGCCGAGACGATGAAGCGCTTTGCGCAGAACCCGCGCGACGACGCCGAGTTCTGGCAGCCCGCACCGCTGATCCAGAAGCTGGTGGCCGAAGGCAAGTCCTTCAGCTGAGATTGACCCAGGATCAAGACCGCCCATGTTGAAACGCATCTTCCTCGGGCTGCTGCTGGTGCTCCTGGCACTCGTGGCGGCTGTGGCGGTCAAGACCTGGACCACGCCATCGCTGCAACTCGCGGTGGCCCCCGCACCCAAGCTCGAGATCGACCTGCAGGCGGCTGCGAAGCGGCTGGCCGGCGCGATCCCGATCCGCACGGTGTCGAGCCTGGAGGACGCGGCCGCCAACCTGGCCGAGTTCGACAAGCTGCACGCCTACCTGGCGCAGCAGTACCCGAAGGTCCACGCCACCCTCAAGAAGGAAGTGGTGGGCCAGAAGGCCTTGCTCTACACCTGGACCGGCACCGACGCGCAGGCCAAGCCCATCGCGCTCATGGCGCACCAGGACATGGTGCCCATCGCGCCCGGCACCGAAAAGGCCTGGTCGGTCGATCCCTTCGCGGGCGAGATCAAGGACGGCTTCGTCTGGGGCCGCGGCACGCTCGACAACAAGGGCAACCTGTTTGCGCAGATGGAAGCCATCGAGCTGCTCATCGGCAGCGGCTTCCAGCCCAAGCAGACGGTCTACCTCGTGATGGGCGACGACGAAGAGGTGAGCGGCCTGCGCGGCGCGCAGCCCATCGCCGAACTGCTCAAGTCGCGCGGCGTGAAGCTCGACTGGGTGCTCGACGAAGGTCTGCTCGTGCTCGACGGCGTGCTGCCCGGCCTGAGCAAGCCCGCGGCGCTCATCGGCCTGGCGGAGAAGGGCTACGGCACCTTCTTCCTCTCGCTCGATACCGCGCCCGGCCACTCGTCGATGCCGCCACAGAAAAGCGCCATCGGCCGCATGAGCGCCGCGCTCGCGCGACTCGAAGCAACGCCGATGCCCGGCGGCATCCAGGGCGTGGCGGGCCAGATGTTCGGCGCGCTCGCGCCCGAGATGGGCGGCGTCAACCGCGTCATGCTGTCGAACCTGTGGCTCACCGAGCCGCTGGTGCGCGGCCAGCTCGAGAAGAGCCCGAGCAGCAACGCCATGCTGCGCACCACTACTGCATTGACCATCGTGCGTGCCGGCAACAAGGACAACGTGCTGCCCGGCCGTGCCGAGGCCGCTGTCAACTTCCGCGTGCTGCCCGGCGACACGCTCGCCAGCGTCGAGGCGCACCTGCGCAAGGCGCTGGGCGACGACGACATCAAGATCAAGCCGTACCCCGGCAACTCGGAGCCCTCGCCGGTGTCGCCCACCGACAGCACCGGCTACCGCGCGATCCAGCAGGCCGTGCGCCAGAGCTTCCCCGACGCCGTGGTGGCGCCCGGCCTCATGACCGCCGCCACCGATTCCCGCCACTTCAGCCTCGTGAGCGACGCCGTCTTCCGCTTCTCGCCGTTCCGGGTGAAGAGCGAGGACCTGGCGCGCTTCCATGGCAACAACGAACGCCTGGCCATCTCGAACTACGGCGAGATGATCGGCTTCTACCACCAGCTCCTGCGCAACACCCACGCGGCCGCGCCGGCGCAATGACGACCCCGTCTTTTCCCTCTTTTCCCTTCCATCTTCAAAGGACCTCACCATGACCAGCGCCGTCATCGTTTCCACCGCCCGCACGCCGCTCGCGAAGAGCTGGAAGGGTGCCTTCAACATGACGCACGGCGCCACGCTGGGCGGCCATGCCGTGCAGCACGCGGTGCAGCGCGCCGGCATCGACCCGGCCTCGGTCGACGACGTCATCATGGGTTGCGCCACGCCTGAAGGCGCCACCGGCTCCAACATCGCGCGCCAGATCGCACTGCGCGCCGGCCTGCCGGTCACCACCTCGGGCATGACCATCAACCGCTTCTGCTCGTCGGGCCTGCAGACCATCGCCACCGCCGCCCAGCGCATCATCGCAGGCGAGGGCGACGTCTACGTGGCCGGCGGCGTCGAGAGCATCTCGTGCGTGCAGAACGAAGCCAACACGCACATGCTGGCCGACCCGTGGCTCGTGAAGCACAAGCCCGAGATCTACTGGAACATGCTGCAGACCGCCGAGCAGGTCGCCAAGCGCTACAACATCGGCCGCGACGCCATGGACGAGTACGGCGCACAGAGCCAGCAGCGCGCCACCGCCGCGCTCGAAGCCGGTCTCTTCAAGGCTGAAATCGCCCCCATCACCGTGCTGGCCGGCGTGGCTGACCCCGTGATGGGCCTGCGCACCAAGGAAGTCACGATCGAGAACGATGAAGGCATCCGCCCCGGCACCACCAAGGAAGGCATCAGCGGCATCCGCTCGGCCATGCCCGGCGGCCTGATCTCGGCCGGCAACGCCAGCCAGTTCTCCGACGGCGGCGGCGCCTGCGTGGTGGTCGACGAGAAGTACGCCCAGCAGAAGGGCCTGAAGCCCCTGGGCCGCTTCCTCGGCTTCGCCGTGGCCGGCTGCGAGCCCGACGAAATGGGCATCGGCCCGGTCTTCGCCATTCCCAAGGTGCTCAAGCGCCTGGGCCTCACGGTCAACGACATCGACCTGTGGGAACTGAACGAAGCCTTCGCCGTGCAGGTCATCTACTGCCGCGACAAGCTGGGCATCCCGGGCGACCGCCTGAACGTCAACGGCGGCGCCATCGCCGTGGGCCACCCCTACGGTGTGAGCGGCCAGCGCCTCACGGGCCACGCGCTCATCGAAGGCAAGCGTCGCGGCGCCAAGAAGGTCGTGGTCACGATGTGCATCGGCGGCGGCATGGGCGCTGCGGGCGTGTTCGAGGTCCTGTAACCATGTCCGGCTTGGGCAATGACCAGGAGGTCTCGCCCGAAGCCGTCCTGGCCTACGGCCGCAGCGTGCTGGCCGCGCAGCCCTTCAGCGTGCTGATCGGCGCCGAGCTGCATGCGCTCGCGCCGGGCCATGCGGAGCTCCAGCTGCCGCTCGGCGCGCAGCTGAAGCAGCAGCACGGTTTCGCCCATGGCGGCATCGTGAGCTACATGGCCGACAACGCGCTCACCTTTGCGGGCGGCAGCGCCTTGCGCGTGCCGGTCGTGACCTCCGAATTCAAGATCAACTACGTGCGGCCCGCCATCGGCCAGCGGCTGATTGCGCGCGCCCGGGCCGTGCACACCGGCAGCTCGCAGGCCGTGTGCACCTGCGAGGTGGTGGCGGTGGCCGACGACGGCACCGAGAAGCTCTGCGCGCTGGCGCAGGGCACCATCGCCAAGCTGCCCGATTCCCCGAAGAAGACTTCGTCGCCCGCGAAGTCGTAGCCTGAAGAAGACATCACCATGAGCCTGCGTCCCACCCTCGACTTTCTGCTCTACGACTGGCTCGACGCCGAGAAGCTCAACCAGAGCGAGCGTTTTGCCGACCACTCGCGCGAGACCTTCGACGCCGTGCTCGACACCTGCGAGCGCATCGCGCGCGAAAAGTACGCGCCGTTCAACCGCACCGTCGACACGCAGGAACCGCATTTCGACGGCGAGAAGGTCATCCTGCCGCAGGCCACGCACGACGCGCACAAGGCCTTCGTCGAGTCCGGCATGCTGAGTGCCGCACAGGACTACGACATCGGCGGCATGCAGCTGCCCTACACGGTGCAGGCCGCGGCCAACAGCTTCTTCGCGATGGCCTCGGTGAGCATCGGCTCGAACATGCTCACCAGCGGCAACGCCAACCTGCTCATGGTGCACGGCACCGAGAAGCAGAAAGAGGTGTTCGCCAGGAATGAATTCTCGGGCCGCTGGGCCGGCACCATGTGCCTGTCGGAGCCCCAGGCCGGCTCGTCGCTGAGCGACGTGGCCACGCGCGCCGTGCCCGACGGCGCCGACTATCAAAACGACCCGCTGGGCCCGCGCTACCGGCTCACGGGCAACAAGATGTGGATCTCGGCGGGCGACCACGAGTTGACCGAGAACATCGTGCACATCGTGCTGGCCAAGATTCCCGACGAGAACGGCAAGCTCATTCCGGGCACGCGCGGTATTTCGCTGTTCATCGTGCCCAAGCGCATGGTGGACACGCAGGGCGAACTCACCGGCGAGCGCAACGACGTGGCGCTGGCAGGCCTGAACCACAAGCTCGGCTGGCGCGGCACCACCAACACGCTGCTGAACTTCGGCGAGGGCAAGTACCCGGTCGGCGGCAAGGCCGGCGCGGTGGGCTACCTGGTCGGCGCGCCCGGCAAGGGCCTGCACTGCATGTTCCACATGATGAACGAGGCCCGCATCGGCGTCGGCACCGCCGCCACCATGCTCGGCATGGCCGGCTACTACGCCTCGCTCGACTACGCCAAGAGCCGCCCGCAGGGCCGGCTGGTGAAGAAGCCCGAAGCCGCCGGCGCCGCCGTGGCCAAGGACTCGGCCGCGCCGCAGGTGCGCATCATCGAGCACGCCGACGTGCGCCGCATGCTGCTCGCCCAGAAGGCGTACTGCGAGGGCGCGCTGGCGCTGGAGCTGTACTGCGCCCGCCTGGTCGACACGCAGAAGACCGGCGACGCCGCGCAGGCCGACGACGCCCGCCTGCTGCTGGAGGTGCTCACGCCCATCGCCAAGAGCTGGCCCAGCGAGTGGTGCCTGGAGGCCAATTCGCTGGCGATCCAGGTGCACGGCGGCTACGGCTACACGCGCGATTTCCCGGTGGAGCAGTACTGGCGCGACAACCGCCTGAACATGATCCACGAGGGCACGCACGGCATCCAGGCGGCCGACCTGCTGGGCCGCAAGGTGCTGATGGAAAAGGGCCGCGGCCTGCAGCTGCTGGCCGGCCGCGTCACCGAGACCATCGGCCGCGCCGCCAAGGTGCCGGCGCTGGCGCCGCACGCCAAGGCGCTGGGCGCTGCGCTGCAGCGCATCGGCAGCGCCACGGAGGCCGCCTGGTCCACCGGCGACCCGGCCGACGCGCTGGCCAACGCCGTGCCCTACATGCAGGCCTTCGGCCACACCGTGCTGGCCTGGCTCTGGCTCGACGTGGCGCTGCGGGCCCTGGAAATCGACGCACAGAAGGCGAGGGCGGTAACAGCTGGCAAGATCGGCGCCACGGACTATTTCTTCCACTACGAGCTGCCGAAAATCGGTGCCTGGCTCCAGGTGGTCGAAACCCGTGACCCGACCTGTACCGCTTTGCCCGAGGACGCTTTCTGACAATGGCCAACGCCGCCCCGAACTCACCCCCGCCCGCCGCCCAACCGCCGAAACCACCCAAGCCGCATGCGCGGCTCGAGAAGTGGATCTGGATCCTGATCTACGGCGGCCTGTTTCTCGTGATCCTGGGGGTGGCCACGGGCCGCACCGAGCCCACGCTGGGCTGGTCGATGGCCGTGCCCGGCGCCGTGGTCGCCGCGGTGGGCGTCGTGCTCATCTACGTGCGTTCGCGGCTCAAGTAAAAAAACAAGGCAAGGACCGACCATGCTCAAGCACATCGTGATGTGGAAGTTCAAGGAGCACGCCGAGGGCGCCGACAAGGCGACCAACCTGCTCAAGGCCAAGGCGCTGCTCGATGCCTGCGCGACGCTCTCGCCCGGCACGCACCGTTTCGAGGTGGTCATCGCCCAGCCCGGGCTCGAGGCCACCTACGACCTGATCCTCAACTCGGAATTCACCGACGCCGCCGCGCTGGCGGCCTATGCGGACCACCCGCAGCACGTGGCGCTCAAGCCCTTCATCGGCGCCGTGCGCGAAGCCCGCCAGTGCATGGACTATGAGCTCTGAACCCCACGCGCCCGACGCCACGGCCTCACCGGCCGAGCGGCGGGCGTTCGGCCGTGCGCAGCGCCAGCGCTGTGCGCTCGGCCAGTGGGCGCAGGTGCCCCGGCCCGACGCCAAGGACCGCGACCCGCTCGGCTGGCTGAAGGCGTCCAACCGCGGCCGCGTGCCCGAGCTGGTGCCGGTGCGCCACGGCCGCATGCTGGCCAGCCCCTTCACGTTCTACCGCGGCGCCGCCAGCCTGATGGCGAACGACCTCGCCAGGCTGCCGCACAGCGGCATCGCGACGCAGCTGTGCGGCGATGCGCACCTCGCGAACTTCGGCTTCTTTGCCAGCCCGGAGCGCGCGCTGGTCTTCGACATCAACGATTTCGACGAAACCCTGCAAGGGCCCTTCGACTGGGACGTGCGCCGGCTGGCCACCTCGTTCGTGGTGGCCGCGCGCGACCGGGGTTTCAAGCCGCGCATCGGGCGCGAGGCCGTGCAGCAGCTGGCCGAGGCCTACCGCGACCGCATGCGGGCCTTCGCGCGCATGGATACGCTGGAGGCCTGGTACGCGCGGCTTACGTCGCAAACCCTGCTGAAGCTCGGCGCCGAAGACGCGACCGAGCTCGCGGTCATCAAGAAGGCGCGCCGCAGCACCTCGCGCGTGTTCGCCGACAGCGCGACCGAGACGGTCGACGGCCGCCTCATGATCCGCGACCAGCCGCCTTTCGTGTACCACGACGCCCGCGCGACGGCGCGTGAAATCAAGCGCTTCCGCGCCGGGCTGCCGGCCTTCCTGGCGCAGTACCGCGCCAGCCTGCCGCCCGAGCGCCAGCGGCTGTTCGACCGCTACGAGCTGCACGACGTCGCGGTGCTCACGCCCGGCGTCGGCTCGGTCGGCCGACGCTGCTTCCTGCTGCTGCTCGTGGCCGACCGCGCGCACCCGCTGTTCCTGCAGTGCAAGGAGGCCGGCGAGTCGGTGCTCGAAGCCCCGCTGGGCGCGGCACCGGACACGGCGTCGCCGGGCCAGCGCGTGGTGCAGGGCCAGCGGCTGGCACAGGCCGCCAGCGACGTCTTCCTGGGCTGGGCCCAGGGACCGGGCGGGCGCGGCTTCTACGTGCGGCAGCTGCGCGACATGAAGGCCTCCTACAAGCTCGAGGACTTCAAGCCGGTCGATCTGCTCGAGTTCGCCGAGGCCTGCGGCTACAGCCTGGCCCGCGCGCATGCCAAGGGCGGCGACGCCTGGGCCATCGACGGCTACCTGGGGCGCGCCAAGAGCTTCAACACGGCGCTCGCCGATTTCGCCGAAGGCTATGCCGACGTGAACCAGGCCGACTGGCGCCGGCTGAAAAAAGCCGTGGCCGCCGGCAAGGCCGCCGCCGTCGAGGCGGACGACACCGCGTCCTGACGGCCCGAAGCCATCGCCTTCACCGCCAACGCAACCCTCTTCTTTCATCATCCACACCGGAGACACCGACATGACGAAGCCCCGCACCACCCAACAGCTGTTCGACCTCACGGGCCAGACCGCCCTCATCACCGGCGGCTCGCGCGGCCTGGGCCTGCAGATGGCCCATGCGCTCGGCGAAGCCGGCGCGAAGATCATGCTGAGCTCGCGCAAGGCCGACGACCTGGAACAGGCCGCCGCCGAGCTGCAGGCCGCCGGCATCGACGCGCGCTGGATCGCCGCCGACTGCTCCAAGGAAGAAGACACCCGCCGCCTGGCCGACGAGACCCTGCAGCGCATGGGCGGCATCGACATCCTCATCAACAACGCCGGCGCCAGCTGGGGTTCGCCCGCCGAGAGCCACCCGGTCGAGGCCTGGGACAAGGTGATGAACCTCAACGTGCGCGGCTACTTCATCCTCGCGCAGCAGGTTGCCAACGGCTACATGATCCCGAAGAAGCGCGGTCGCATCATCAACATCGCCTCGATCGCCGGCCTGAACGGCAACCCGCCCGGCATGCAGACGCTGGCCTACAACACCTCGAAGACCGCGGTGATCGGTTTCACGAAGACGCTGGCCGCCGAATGGGGCAAGTACAACATCAACGTCAACGCGATCTGCCCGGGCTTCTTCATGACGAAGATGGCGGCCGGCCTGATCAAGACCCTGGGCGAAGAGCACATGGCCGCCTCGGCGCCCCTGGGCCGCCTGGGCGACGACGAGGACCTGAAGGGCCTGACGCTGCTGTATGCGAGCGATGCCGGCAAGCACATCACTGGCCAGTGGGTGGCGGTCGACGGCGGCGTGAGCGTGGTGCTGGGTGCGGCCTGACATGTCCGATTCGCCTGAAAAGTCCAGCGACATCAACATCCGCTCGTACACGAGCCAGATTCCGTTCGCGCGCCACCTCGGCTTCGAGCTCACGAAGTTCGAGGACGGCCAGTCCGAGATCATCTACACCGCCAAGCCCGAGCACCTGAACACCTTCGACGTGACGCACGGCGGCGCCTGCATGACGCTGCTCGACATCGCCATGGCGGCCGCTGCGCGCAGCGTGGCGCCCGAGACCGGCGTGGTCACCATCGAGATGAAGACCAGCTTCATGCAACCGTCGGTCGGCCCGCTGCACGCGCGCGGCACGCTGCTGCATCGCACCGCGACGCTGGCCTTCACGGAGGCCAAGATCTACGACGAGCAGGAGCGCGTGTGCGCCCATGCCACGGGCACCTTCAAGTACGTGAAGCGCCGGCTGCCGACCGGCCCCGCGAGCGCCAACGCGATGCGCCCGCCATCCACCGACTGACACCTCATTTCCCCGGAGACTTTCATGCCCACCAACAAGCAGATCCACCTCGACAACCGCCCCGAGGGCGAAGCCACGGCCAGCAACTTCAAGCTGGTGACTGTCGAGACGCCCGCGCTCGCCGACAACCAGGTGCTGGTGCGCCACCACTACATGAGCCTCGATCCGTACATGCGCGGGCGCATGAACGACGCGAAGAGCTACGCGCAGCCGCAACCCGTGGGCCAGGTGTTCCAGGGCGGCACGGTCGGCGAGGTGGTCGAGAGCAAGCACCCCAAGTACGCCGTGGGCGACAAGGTCGTCGGCTTCGGCGGCTGGCAGGAGTACAGCGTGGTCGATGCCTCGCAGCCCGGCGCGCTGAAGAAGGTCGACACCACGCACGTGCCGCTGTCGCACTACCTCGGCGCCGTGGGCATGCCCGGTGTGACGGCCTGGTACGGCCTCGTGAAGATCATCGCGCCCAAGGCCGGTGAAACCGTGGTCATCACCGCCGCCAGCGGCGCCGTGGGCAGCGCCTTCGGTGCGCTGGCCAAGGCGCGCGGCTGCCGCGTGGTCGGCATCGCGGGCGGCCCCGACAAGTGCAAGTACGTGACCGACGAGCTCGGCTTCGACGCCTGCATCGACTACCGCCAGCACCCCGACGTGAAGACCATGAGCGCCGCGCTCAAGGAAGCCTGCCCGAACGGCATCGACGGCTACTTCGAGAACGTCGGCGGCTACATCTTCGACGCCGTGCTGCTGCGCACCAACGCCTTCGCGCGCGTGGCGCTGTGCGGAATGATCGCGGGCTACGACGGCCAGCCGCTGCCGCTCGCGAACCCGGCGCTGATCCTCATCAACCGCCTGAAGATCGAGGGCTTCATCGTCAGCGAGCACATGGAAGTGTGGCCCGAGGCGCTGACTGAACTCGGCACGCTGGTGGGCACGGGCAAGCTCAAGCCGCGCGAGTCGGTGGCGCAGGGCATCGAATCCGCCCCTGAGGCCTTCCTGGGTTTGCTCAAGGGCAAGAATTTCGGCAAGCAACTCGTCAAGCTGATCTGATGCACTGAAACGCACGGCAAGGAGGCCGGACATGGACATGACGCACGAGGTCTTCAACCAGCCCACGCCGCTGGTCGACTACAACCTCTTCGACACCCACCGCTCCCTGCGCGATGCGCTGAAGTTCAACGCGCCCACACTGCAGACCACGCAGCTGCACGAGCTGGGCGCCACCCTCGGTTCGGCCGCCATGCAGACGCATGCGCGGCTGGCCAACATCCACACGCCCGAACTCCACACGCACGACCGCTTCGGCCGTCGCATCGACGAGGTGGAGTTCCATCCGAGCTACCACGCGTTGATGACCGCCGCGGTGGGCGCGGGCCTGCACGGCACGCCGTGGACCGGCACGTCGGCTTCGCCTCACGTGCTGCGCGCGGCGGGCTTCATGCTCTTCACCGAGCTGGAGCCGTCCATCCTGTGCCCGATCTCGATGACCTACGCCGTCACGCCCGCCTTGCGCGGCAACGCGGGCGTGCATGCCGACTGGGGCCCGAAGCTCGCCAGCCTCTGGTACGACCCCGCGCTCAAGCCGCTGCACGACAAGCCCGGCGTGACCATGGGCATGGGCATGACCGAGAAGCAGGGCGGCTCCGACGTGCGGGCCAACACCACGCAGGCCGTGCGCGACGGCAGCGACGCCTGGGGCGAGCGCTACGCGATCACCGGCCACAAGTGGTTCTTCTCGGCGCCCATGTGCGATGCCTTCCTCATCCTCGCGCAGGCGCCCGCCGGGCTGTCGTGCTTCTTCCTGCCGCGCGTGTTGCCCGATGGTTCGCGCAACGCCATCCACATCCAGCGCCTGAAGGACAAGCTCGGCAACAAGGCCAACGCCAGCTCCGAGGTCGAGTTCCACGGCGCCAGTGCCTGGCTCGTGGGCGAAGAGGGCCGCGGCATTCCGCAGATCCTCGAGATGGGCACGATGACGCGGCTCGACTGCTCGCTCGGCACCAGCGGCCTCATGCGCCAGGCGCTGGGCATCGCGCTGAACCACACGGCGCAGCGCCAGGCCTTCGGCAAGCCGCTGGTCGAACAGCCGCTCATGAAGAACGTGCTGGCCGACCTCGCGCTCGAAAGCGAGGCTGCCACCGCCCTGGCCATCCGCCTCGCGCGGGCCTTCGACCGCCAGGCCGACGCGCACGAGAACCTGATGGCGCGCCTGCTCACGCCGGTCGCCAAGTTCTGGATCTGCAAGCGCGGCAGCCACTTCGCGCAGGAGGCCATGGAGTGCCTGGGCGGCAACGGCTACGTGGAGGAGGGCGGCGAGGGCGTCCTTGCGCGCATCTACCGCGAGATGCCGCTCAACTCCATCTGGGAAGGCGCCGGCAACATCATGGCGCTCGACCTGCTGCGCGGCCTGCGCAAGGGCGACGCCGTGGCCGCGCTGGCGCACGAGCTGGCCCCCGCGCGCGGCCAGCAGGCCGCCCTCGACCGCCTGGCCGACGCCTTGCCCGCACGCATCGAGGCCATGGCCTCCGAGACCGAGGCACGCCGCCTCGCCCAAGACGTGGCGCTGGCCGTGCAGGCCGCCTTGCTGGTGCAGACCGCGCCCGCCGCCGTGGCCGACGCCTTCTGCGCTTCGCGCCTGGGCGGCGACTGGGGCCAGGCCTTCGGCACGCTGGGCGCGGGCACCGATTTCGATTCGATCATCCAGCGGGCACAGCCGCGCTGACATAGAACGCATCACGATGTTGAATATCAAGGACATGAACGCGTCCGTGGAGAACGCCCTTGCCCGCGTCCGCGCAAGCATCCAAGCCGAATTTGGGCGCTATTTCGACCAACTGATTTCCAATGATTTGCTGGTTCTTCCCGAGAAGAAATTGGGCGCATCGCTCCACGAAATCACGGACGCCAACTCGCTGAAAGACATTCCCAACGTCCCGGGCCTCTATGTGATCTTTTCGTCCTACGAGGTCAAAGGAGACCAATCGAAATTGGCATTGGCAGATGGCCGTCTGGCGATCTACAGGGGTGAAGGGCGCTTTGTAAGACGTCGTGTGGAAAGCCATCTGTTCAAGGAAGCGCACGAGCAACTCCATGTGGAACGGGCGCAAAAGAACTCCTCAGAGCAGCGTTACGGCGTCTGCATGAAGGTCGACGAAGAGGGCGAAAGTGGCATCAATGTGGACCGTCCGCCATACAGCCATTCACGGTGGGCAGTTCTCGTCATCAGGTTGCCCCATAGCTTCTCAGACGTTCGCAAACAGGCGGAGTTCGCGTTCGACGTGCGATTCGGAACTCCTGCCGCATCCAGAGAGAGACCAAAGAAGGCGAAGACTGGTACCCAAAGCCGCGCAATCGTCTAACTGTCACTCCTCGCTCATCTCATCCCCACGAAAGACACCATGGCCGACCTCATCCTTCACCACTACACCACCTCGCCATTCTCGGAAAAGGTGCGCACGATCCTCGGCGCGAAGAAGCTGCCGTGGAAGTCGGTCTTCATTCCGCCGATCATGCCCAAGCCCGACGTGGAAGTGCTCACGGGTGGCTACCGCAAGACGCCGTTCCTGCAGATCGGCGCCGACATGTACTGCGACAGCGCGCTCATCGCCGACGTGCTGGAGCACCTGCAGCCCGAGCCCACGCTCTACCCGCAGCCCGAAAAAGGCATGTCGCGCATCCTCGCGCAGTGGGCCGACACCTCGCTGTTCTGGGCCGCGATGGCCTGGAGCCTGCAGCCCAAGGGCGCCGCCGAGGTGTTCGCCAAGGCGCCGCCCGAAGCCATCAAGGCCTTCGGCGAAGACCGCGGCAAGATGAGCGCCGGCAACATGACGCGCCTGCGCCCGGCCGACGCCACCGGCGCCTACAAGTCGTACCTGCGCCGCCTGTCCGACATGCTCGACGACAAGCCCTTCCTGCTCGGCGAAGTGCCGTGCATCGCCGACTTCTCGGCCTACCACCCGCTGTGGTACACGCGCCGCATCGAGGCGGTGAAGGGCATCCTCGACCTGACGCCTGCGGTGCTCGACTGGATGGACCGCATGGCGGCCATCGGCCACGGCACCTCGTCGAAGTTTTCCAGCGACGAGGCCATCGTTGTCGCCAAGGCCGCCACGCCGCACACGCTGCTGACCGACAGCACCTTCCAGGACGACCACGGCATTGCGCTGGGCAGCGCCGTCACCATCCGCGCCGAGAGCTTCGGCCTCGAGGAGACGGCGGGCACGCTGGTGGCCGCCACGCGCACGCACTACACGCTGGAGCGCAGCAGCGAGCGCACGGGCACGGTGCATGTGCACTTTCCGCGCATCGGGTATGTGTTGAAGAATGCAGAGGCCTGATGAGCGAAAGATCGGCGTGCGACGGGCACCTTCGTGACTGCGCCGGCGCGCGTTCCGTATTTCAATAGGGGCTTCCGCTTCAACGTCAGAGACAAGGACACCGGCAAATGATCCAGGACTTCAAGGGCAAGACCGCCGTACTCACCGGCGCAGGCTCGGGCTTCGGCCTCGAATGCGCGCGCATCGGCGCCGCCCGCGGCATGAACCTCGTGCTGGTCGATGTGCAGCAGGACGCACTCGACAAGGCCAAGGCAGAAATGGAAGCCCTGGGCGTCCAGGTGCTGGCGCGCAAGGTCGACGTGTCCGACGCGGCCCAGATGGAAGCGCTGGCCGCGGCCGTCAAGGAGCGTTTCGGCGCCCCGCACTTCGTGTTCAACAACGCCGGCGTGGGCGCCGGCGGCCTGGTGTGGGAAAACACCGTGGCCGACTGGGAATGGGTGCTGGGCGTCGACCTGTGGGGCGTGATCCACGGCGTGCGCCTGTTCACGCCGATGATGCTCGAGGCCGCCGCCAAGGACCCGAGCTACCGCGGCCACATCACCAACACCGCCAGCATGGCCGGCCTGCTCACGCCGCCCAACATGGGCATCTACAACGCGGCCAAGGCCGCCGTCGTGAGCCTGACCGAAACCATGTACCAAGACCTGAACCTGGTCACCGACCAGATCGGCGCCAGCCTGCTGTGCCCGTACTTCGTGCCCACCGGCATCACGAGCAGCGAGCGCAACCGCCCGAACGCACCGAAGGACACCGAACTCACCAAGAGCCAGCTCATCGGCCAGGCCATGAGCAACAAGGCGGTGAGCAGCGGCAAGATCACGGCCGCCGAGGTGGCGCACAAGGTGTTCGAAGCCATCAGCGACAACCAGTTCTACGTGTTCAGCCACCCCAAGGCGCTGGGCAACGTGAAGAGCCGCATGGAGAACATCGTGTCGATCACCAACCCGGCCGACCCGTTCCTGGAGCGCCCCGAGATCGGCCAGAAACTGCGCGAGCAGCTCCGCTCCGCCTGATCCCTTCCTGAAGAGGCGGCCCGTCTTCGCGACGGGCTGCGCTCAGCCGGCCTGCACCTTCGCCTGCAGGTCGCGCACCAATTGCTCGATGCCCGACAGCGCCTCGGCCATCGAACGCTCCAGCAGGTCGCCCCGGTCTTCCGCATGCTCGACCGCGATGTCGTGCACCTCGCGCAGCCCGACCAGGCCCAGCGCAGCCTTCACGCCCGGTACCAGGAAATTCAGATGCGCCTGCATGCCGCCGGGCCCGAAGCCGCTGCTGCCGTGCGCGGTGAGCAGCACGGTGCGGCGCGGGCGCTCGGCCAGCAGCGGCACGTAGGGGTCGTCCAGGCTCGGGTCCATGTCGAAGGTCTCGCCGACTCGCACGATGTTGTCGATCCACGCCTTCACGGTGGCCGGGGCGCTGTAGTTGTACATGGGCGTGCCCATCACGATCACGTCGGCGCGGCGCAGCTCGGCAATGAAGGTGTCGCTCTCGGCCAGCACGTCGTGCATCCAGGGTTCGCGCGCTTCGGCGGGCGTGTAGGCGCTGTGGATCCAGTCGCCGGTGACCGCCTGCGGCGGCGCGATACCGAAGTCACGGTAGATCACCTCGTCCTGCGGGCGGGCCGCCTGCCAGGTGCTGACGAAATGGTGGCTCAGGCGACGCGAATGCGAGCCGTGGACGACCGAGCCCGAACGGCCGGAACGGGGGCTGGCATCGATGTGGAGCAGGGTGGTGGTGGTCATGGCGTGGTCCTCGGTTGGATGAAGGGAATTCAGCTGTCTGCTTGACACGGTTCCCAATCTATCGAAGCATTCATGGCCGGACAAACGACGAATTTTTCTCGCTGCAGAAAATTCAATTCATCTATCAGCACGCCATGGCCCTCCTGCATTCCCTGCCTCCGCTGGCCTCGCTGCGCGCCTTCGAGGCCGCCGCACGCCATTGCAGCGCCAAGCTCGCGGCGAACGAGCTGTCGGTCACGCCCACGGCCATCAGCCACCAGGTGCGCCAGCTCGAAGAGTCGCTGGGCGTGGCGCTGTTCGTGCGCCAGCCGCGCCAGCTCGTGCTGACGCCGCAGGGCCGCGAGCTGCAGGCGGTGCTGAGCGATTCGTTCGCTGCCATGGCCCAGGCCGTGGCGCGCCTGCGTGCGCCGCCCGAGCGCAGTGCCATCACGCTGTCGACCACGCCCGCCGTGGCCGCGCGCTGGCTGCTGCCGCGCGTGGGAGCGCTGCGCGCGGCGCACCCCCGGCTCGACCTGCGCATCCACGCCTCGCACGACGCGGTGCCGCTCGATGGCCTCACCGCCGATGTCGCCATCCGCTACGGCAAGGGCCAGTGGCCGGGCCTCGTGGCCGAGAAGCTGTTCGACACCGTCTTCGCGCCGGCCTGCAGCCCCGCGCTCAAGCTGCGCCGCCCGGCCGACCTCGTGAAGCACACGCTGCTGCATTTCGCGGTGCCTAACAGCAAGACCCAGCCGGGCACCTGGGCCGCGTGGCAGCAGGTGGCCCAGGTGCCCGGCCTGGACGTGACGGCCGGCCCCGTGTTCTCCGACGAGACCCACACCGTATCGGCCGCGCTGCAGGGGCAGGGCGTGGCGCTGATGGGCCTGGCGCTCATCGCCGACGAACTGCGCGCGGGTAACCTGGTGCAGCCTTTCGGACCGGTGTTGCAAGGGTCGCCGTTCTACCTCGTGTGCCCGCAGGCGCGGCGCGACGATCCGAACGTGGCGGCGGTGTTCGAGTGGGTGAAAGGGCTGTCGCCGCTGGACGCCGGCAGGGTCTGAATCACGGCAGCGACACAATCGCGTTCATCGCCGTTTCGTTCCCCCTTCTCATGCGAACTTCCCTAACTTCTTCCCTCCTGCAAATCCAGAACCTGCGCTTCGCGTACCCCGACCAGCCCGCGTTGGCCGACCGCTGGTCCGCCGCCATCGGCGAGGGCGTCACGCTGCTGTACGGCGACACCGGCAGCGGCAAGTCGACCTTGCTGCGCGTGCTGGCGGGGCAGCAGCCCGCGTCGGCCGGACAACTGCGCGCGGCCGGCGTGGCGCTCGACGCCGAACCCGCGGCCTACCGGCGCCAGGTCTTCTTCTGCGAACCGGCGTCGGAAGCCTTCGACGCGCTCAGCGTGCAGGCCTGCACGGCCTTGCTGGGCGAGGGCGATGCGGGGTTCGACAGGGCCGAGTGGCAGCGCCTGGTCGACGCGTTCTCGCTCACGCCGCACCTGGAAAAGCAGATGTTCATGCTGTCGACCGGTTCGCGCCGCAAGGTCGGGCTGGCCGCCGCGCTCGCGTCGGGACGGCCCGTGGTGCTGCTCGACGACCCGGTGGGTGCGCTCGATGCGCGTTCGATCCACGGCCTGTGGCAGGCGATCGAACGGCGCATTGCGCAGCCGGGGCGGGCGGTGGTCGTGGCGAGCAGCGAGCGCGTCACGGAGGTGCCGCTGGCCGCCTGCATCGAGCTGCCGCTGGGCTGATCAGCGGCCCGGTGTCGCCATCACGTGGTTGTCGTGCGGCGTTCCACCGAGCATGAATTGCGTCAGCCCCATCGCCATCAGCCCCTGCGTTTCGTAGAACGCGACCGCGCGCGGGTTCTTCGCGTACACCGCGAGCCACAGGCCATCGCTGCCCGTGCGTGCGTGGGCGGCGCTGCGGGCTTCGCGCAGCAGCATCGACCCGACGCCGCTGCGCTGGAAGGGTGACTGCACATAGAGCGTGCGCAGCTCGGTGTCGCAGCCCGGCACCAGCGGCTGCGCGGCACCGAACTGCAGCAGCGCATAGCCCACGAGCTGGTCGCCGACCTGTGCCACACGCAGCGCGACGTGGGGCGATTCCGACCACGCGGCGAACGCGGCCGGCGTGAAGGTCGAGAGCACGTAGCGCCCAAGCACGTCGTTCACGCCGTCGGTGGCGTAGGTGTCGAGCCAGACCTGGATCGCGAGCGCGGCGAGCGTGTGCGCGTCGGCTGCGGTGGCGGGGCGAAGGGTGACAGGCGGACGGTTCATCGTGCGGCGCATTCTGCGGCAAGCGCCTCACACCGCCTGCAGCGCCGACCGGAACCGGCTCGGCGGCGCACCGGCCGACTTGCGCATCAACCGCCGCAGCGCCGTGGCGTCCTCGTAGCCGACCTGCGCCGCGACCTGCTCGATGGTCATGCGGCTGCTTTCGATGAGCAGGCGCGCGCGGTTCAGCCGCACGCTCTGCACCAGCGCCAGCGCCCCCAGGCCGGTGGCGGCGCGCACGCGCCGGGCCAGCGTGCGCTGCGACATCGCGAACTCTTCGGCCAGCGCGGCCACGCTGGGGGGCGTGGGCAGCGCGGCCTCGATGCGCCGCGTGAGCCGCGCGACCAGCTCGTTGCCGTTGGACAGCATCGAGGGCACGACGAACGGGGCCTGCGCCTGGCGGCCGTCGATCAGCAGCACCTTGCTCACGGCCTCGGCCAGCGCGGGGCCGAAGCGCGTGCGCAGCAGGTGCAGCATGAGGTCCGACTGCGCAAAGGCCGCGCCCGCGGTGCTCACCGGCCCGTCGGCGCAGACCATGCGGTCGGCATCGACGTGGCAGGCCGGTTCGAGCCGGCGCAGCTCGGGTGCCAGCCACCACGAGGTGGTGACGCGGCGCTGCGCCAGCAGGCCGGCCGCCTGCAGCAGGAACACGGCCGAGCACGAGGCCGCGACCGCGCCGCCACGTACGGCATGGCGCCGCACCGCATCGATGGCGGCGCGGGCGTGGTCGTCGGTCAGGCGCAGTGCGAGGTCGGCCGGCTTGTCGACACCGAGGCCGGGCACGATCCAGGTCGAGCCGTCGGCGCGCGCGCGGCGGGACATGGCGAGGGTGTCGACCCGCAGGCCGTTGCTCAGCGGCACGCTGCCGCCATCGGGCGACACCACGCGCCAGGTGGGGCGGGGCATCTGGTGGCGCGGCGCGAGCGTGGCGGCGGCCGCCAGCACGTCGAGCGTGACGGCGGTGCTGGTG
The DNA here is from genome assembly GCF_059416345.1 of Variovorax sp. GW821-FHT09D07. Classification (NCBI taxonomy): domain Bacteria; kingdom Pseudomonadati; phylum Pseudomonadota; class Betaproteobacteria; order Burkholderiales; family Comamonadaceae; genus Variovorax; species Variovorax sp. GW821-FHT09D07. The sequence goes on along the minus strand of NZ_JBWKOY010000001.1, from coordinate 148,479 downwards.
GCGAAGCTGCCCGGAAGAACGAGAACGGTGAAGTCGTGCATGGCAGAAAACGCCCGAGAGGCGTCTGAATGGACACTGGCAGTCTAGTACGTGCTCGGTTGCAATGGGGATCGTCGCAACACCGAAAGTGCCTTCGTGTCCCACATCCTTGCCCTTGCCCCTCACGGTGCCCATCTGCACGCCCGGGAGGCCTTGCCATGACCGACCCGCTCGACGACTTCACCCGCCGCGAGATCACGCTCGACGGCGCCACCAAGGCGGTCTACGTGGCCGGCACCGGCCCGGCCGTGATCGTGATGACCGAGATGCCCGGCATCAGCCCGCACGTGGCGCGCTTCGCCCGCTGGGTGCGCGACGCCGGCTTCACGGTCTACATGCCGTCGATGTTCGGCCGCGACGGCGCGGTGCCGGATGCGGAAGAGGGCAAGGCCTTGTTCCAGCGCGCCTGCGTGAGCGCCGAGTTCCGCGCCTTCGCGGGCAATGCCTCGAGCCCGGTGACGCAGTGGCTGCGCGCGCTGGCGCGGCTGGCGCATGCGGAATGCGGCGGGCCGGGCGTGGGCGCCATCGGCATGTGCTTCACCGGCAACTTCGCGCTCACCATGATGCTGGAGCCGGCGGTGCTGGCGCCCGTGCTGTCGCAGCCGTCGCTGCCGCTGGACAACCCCGGCGGCATCGAGATCTCGAAGGAAGAGATCGCCCAGGTGCGCCAGCGCCTGGAGCGCGAGGACCTGACCGTGATGGCCTACCGCTTCGAGGGCGACCGCTTCTGCCGGGCCCAGCGTTTCGCGGCCTATGCCGAAGCGCTGGGCGACCGCTTCGTGGCCCGCGTGCTGCCCGACAGCGCGGCCAACACGCGCGACCTGCCGTCGTTCTTCTCGCAGGTGGTCGCGAGCCCGCACAGCGTGGTGACGGCGCACCTGATCGACGAGGCCGGCCAGCCGACCCTTGCGGCGCGCGACGAGATCCTTTCGTTCTTCGCGCGCCGCCTTGGGGTGCAGGATCAGGCCCGTGCCGAGGCGCCGTCGGCCGGCAGCTGACCGGTCTTTTGCGCACGACGGTCGAGCGCGCGGCTCCACAGCGCGATCGCCAGGCCCACGAGCGTGAGCAGCGCGGCCACCCAGCCCAGCGCGCGCAGCCCCGGGCCGTGGTCGATGGTCACGCCACCGACCCAGGCACCGAGCGCGTTGCCGAGGTTGAAGGCCGCGATGTTCAGGCTCGAGGCGAGGTTCTGGCCCGCGCCCGAAGCCTTCTCGAGCACGCGCAGCTGCATCGGTGCCACGGTGGCGAACGAGGCCACGCCGAGCAGGCCGACGAACACCACGGCGGTGAACGGCGTGCCGATGGTGAACTGCATCGCGCCGAGCACCACGGCCAGCGCCACCAGCGTGCCGAGCACGGCGGCCATCGGTGCACGGTCGGCCAGTTTGCCGCCCAGGATGTTGCCGACGGCCAGGCCGCCGCCGAACACCAGCAGGACCGGCGACACGGCCGATTCCGACAGGCCGGTGATCTGCGTCAGCAGCGGCTGGATGTAGGTGTAGACCACGAACACGCCGGCAAAGCCGAGCACCGTCATCGCCAGGCCCAGCAGCACCTGCGGGCGGGCGAGCACGGCCAGCTCTTCGCGCAGCGGTGCCGGCTTGGCCTCGCCCTTCATGCGGGGCACGAAGGCTGCGAGCACCACGAAGGCCAGCACGCCGATCAGCGTCACCGCCCAGAAGGTCGAGCGCCAGCCCAGCTGCAGGCCCAGCCATGCGCCGGCCGGCACGCCCAGCAGCGTGGCGGCGGTGAGGCCGGTGAACATGATCGCGATGGCCGAGGCGCGGCGCTCGGGCGCCACGAGGCCGGTGGCGACCACCGAGCCGACGCCGAAGAAGGTGCCGTGCGCCAGCGAAGTGATGACGCGCGCGGCCATCAGCATCTCGTAGTTGGGCGCGAGCGCACAGGCGAGGTTACCGAGCGTGAAGATCGCCATCAGCGCGAGCAGCACGGTCTTGCGCGGCAGCTTGCGGGTGGCGATGGTGAGCACGGGCGCGCCGACCGCGACCCCGAGCGCGTAGCCCGAGATCAGCAGGCCGGCGGCCGTGATGGAGACGTGAAGGTCCGTCGACACCTGCAGGAGCAGGCCCATGATGACGAATTCGGTGGTGCCTATTCCGAAGGCACCGGCGGTGAGGGCAAGAAGAGCGATGGGCATGATGCCTGTACTGTGCGGACGATCGGCCTCGATGACTAGAATGCAGCCAGTACATGCACTTGTGAATTCAAGTCACAATAAAGGAAGGCCATGCCGCGCATCGACGTCAACCGCTCCGGCGAAATGGAGGCCTTCGTGCAGGTGGTGGAGGCGGGCGGCTTCTCGGCGGCGGCGCGGCTGCTGGACATGACGCCCTCGGCCGTCAGCAAGCTGGTGGCGCGGCTCGAGCTGCGCCTGGGCATCCAGCTGGTGCACCGCTCCACGCGCAAGCTGCAGCTCACGCCCGAGGGGCTGCATTTCTACGAGCGCAGCACGCGCGTGCTGGCCGACATGGACGAGGCCGAGCGTTGTGCCGCGGCCGGTGCGGCGCCGCGCGGGCGGGTGAGCATCAACGCCAGCGTGTCTTTCGGGCACCACAAGCTGGTGCCGCTGGTGCCGCGCCTGCTCGAGATGCATCCGCAGATTACGCTCGACATTGCGCTGACCGACCGCATCGTCGACCTGATGGACGAGCGGGCCGACATTGCGATCCGCTGGGGCCAGTTGCCGTCGTCCGACCTGGTGGCGCGGCGCCTGGGCGAAACCAGCCAGGCCATCGTGGCCGCGCCGGACTACCTGGCGAAGTACGGCACGCCGCGCACGCCGCAGGAGCTGGAGGCGCACAACCGGCTGGGCTGGAGCTACCGGCGCAACACGCCGGACTGGCCGTTGCGTGTCGACGGCCGCATGGTGATGTTGCCAGTGGCGGGGCCGGTGCGCGCGGGCGACGGCGAGACGCTGCGGCAGCTGGCGATCGCGGGGGCGGGCGTGGCGCGCTTGTCGCTGTATCACATCCAGCACGACATCGATGCCGGCCGGCTGGTGCCGCTGCTCGAGGAGTTCAACCCGGGCGAGATCGAGCCGATCCACGCGGTGTACATCGGCAAGGCCGGCACGCTGCCCGCGCGGGTGCGGGCGGTGCTCGACTTCCTGGTGGCGTGCTCGGGCGTGGGCGGCGGGCGTTACACGCTCAAGCGCACGGCGCCGATGCCGGGGAATTCGGCAGTCACCTGATCGCCGCGGCGGCAGGGCAGCACGCCGACCCACGAGCCGGTGGTGACGACGGTGCCGGCGGGCACGGTCTGGCCGTGGCGCGTGAGGTGGCGCAGCCAGATCGGCAGCAGCCAGGCCGGATCGGCCAGCGGATGCGTGCCTTCGCGCACCACCGTTTCTGCGTCGCCGATCTTCGTTTCGCAGCGCTGCGAGGCCCAGTCGACGGCGGCGTACGGTTGCCAGTCGCTGAGTACGAGTGCGCCGTGGACTTGCGAGTCGGCCAGGCGCAGCAGGGCGGGCGTGGCAGCCAGGTCTTGCCAGCGGGCATCGACGATTTCGACGGAGACGGCCATGGCGTCGATGAGGGCTGCCGAGTTGTCGTGGTCGAGTGCGGCGGCTTGGGCGGGCGTGACGTCCTGGCCGAGTCTCAATGCAATTTCTGCCTCGATGCCAGGGGTGTGGAATGTGAGGTCGCTGAAGTTGGCGGGACTCTGGCGCACGCCGTGCGGGGGCAGCGGAGCGTGCGTGAGCGTGGCACTGCGGGAGCCGCCGCCGGACTTCCAGGTCTTCGGGACGCCGTCGAACCAGCTGAGGGCTGCTGCTACGGCGTCTTGCACTTCATACGCTTGAGGTGCGTCTGGCAGGGCGTCGGTCCACGGGGTTGCGTCGAGCGTGCGGTTGGCTTGGCGTGCGGCGATGAGGGCTTCGGTGAGGGCTTTTTGGTCGGGCGTCATTTTGGGGATCTTCTCAGTTTCTCTTGGGTTCGTTTGTTCAGGGCGCGTGCCCAGGCCACCGGGTACTTCCCTCCGCGAATGTCCCCCGGCCTGCGGCCTCCTCCTTGATTTCGCTGCGGGAAGCACCCAGTGTCCTGGGCACATGGACGCGCTGTTGGTGTGCGGCCGATCAACAACCGCTCTGAACTCGCTCACGCCGACGGGGTGCCTTGCGCAGCGAAATCAAGGAGGAGGGGCGCAGCCCCGGGGGACATTCGCGGAGCAAGGCTCCCCGTCGGCGGGAGCGTCGCCCTGAACGACAACTGTCAAGTCTCGACCTGCACCTTGCCGTCCTTGACGACCTTCGCCCACTTGGCGATCTCGGTGCTGATGAACTGCTTGAACTTGTCCTGCGAACCGCCGCCGTCTTCCGCGCCGTAGGTGTCGAGCCGTTCCTGCACATCGGGCATCGCGAGCACGGTGTTGACGTCGCGGTTCACTTTCTGCGCGATGGCCGGGGGCAGCTTGCCGGGGCCGGCCAGGCCGTACCAGGTGGTGGCCTCGAAGCCGGCAAAGCCTTGCTCCTGCATCGTCGGCACGTTCGGATGGCCCTTGGCGCGCTTGGTGCGCGTCTGCGCCACGGCGAGCACGCGGCCGTTCTTCACGTGCGGCGTGGCGGCAGTCATGGTCTCGAAGCTGTATTGAATTTGCCCGCCCATCAGGTCGGCCAGCAGCGGGCCGCTGCCCTTGTAGGGCACGTGCAGCGCATCGACGCCGCCCTGCAGCTTGAACATCTCCAGCGCCAGATGCTGGGCCGAGCCCGCGCCGGCGGAGCCGAAGCTCACGGTGCCGGGCGCGGCCTTGCAGGCGGCGACGATGTCTTTCACGCTGAGGGCCTTCTGGCCCGGGTTGGCGATGAGCAGGTTGGGCGTGACGCCCACGAGCACGATCGGCACGAAGTCGCGCTCCACGTTGTAGCGCAGCTTGGGCTGCAGGCTGGGCGCGAGCGCGTGGCTGTTGATGTGGGCCATGAGCAGGGTGCTGCCGTCGCTGGGCTGCTGCGCCACGTAGTCGGCCGCGAGCACGCCGGCGACGCCGGCCTTGTTCTCGACGATGACCTGCTGGCCCCACATCGTCGTGAGTTTCTGCGCGACCACGCGCGCGAGCGCGTCGGTGCCGCCGCCCGGTGGAAAACCCACCACGATGCGCACCGGGCCCGTGGGCCACTCCTGCGCGAACAGCCGGGGCACGCCCAGCGTGGCGGCCGCGCCGGCGGCGGCCTGGATCAGGGAACGTCTTTGCATCTTCTTTGTCTCCGTCGGTTGGGGAATCCGATGCGTGCCGGGAGCCGCTTGCGCGGGCCCGGCAGGGTGGTGGTGGACCGCCGCATCGTTCGAGCGATGCGCTGCGGCCCGTGTGGGTTGGCGTGCGCCGGGTTCAGGCTGCTTTTTGCAGGCCGACCGGTGCGGCCTGGTGGCTCGCGAAATAGTCCATCGCCGCCTGCACGCCGCTGCCCGCCAGCTTGATGCCGCTGAGCTTCATGCCCATCTCGACACCCGCGACCATGGCCACGAGCGTCAGGTCGTTGCTGTCGCCCAGGTGGCCCATGCGGAACATGCGGCCCTTGAGCTTGCCGAGACCCGTGCCCAGCGAGAGGTCGAAGCGCTGGTGGATGAGGCGGCGCACGGCGTCGGCATCGACGCCCTCGGGCGTGATCACGCCGGTGAGCACGGGCGAGTACACGGACGGGTCGGCGCACTGGATCGGCAGGCCCCAGGTGTTGACCGCGGCGCGCACGCCGGCTGCCCAGCGCTGGTGGCGCGCGAACACGTTGTCCAGGCCTTCGCCGAGGATCATGTCCAGCGATTCCGAGAGGCCGTACAGCAGGTTGGTGTTGGGCGTGTAGGGCCAGTAGCCGTCCTTGTTCATCTCGACGATCTCGTCCCAGGCCCAGAAGGCCTTGGGCAGCTTGGCGTGCTTGGCCGTTTCGAGCGCGCGCGGCGAGAGGGCGTTGAAGCTGATGCCGGGCGGCAGCATCAGGCCCTTCTGCGAGCCGCTCACGCAGACGTCGACACCCCATTCATCATGGCGGTAGTCGGCGCTGGCCAGGCCCGAGATGCTGTCGACCATGAGCAGCGCGGGGTGGCCCGCCGCGTCGATGGCCTTGCGCACCGAGGCGATGTCGGAGGTGACGCCGGTGGAGGTCTCGTTGTGCACCACGCACACGGCCTTGATCTTCTTCTCGGTGTCCTTGCGCAGGCGCGCCTCGATGAGCTCGGCCTGCACGCCGCGGCGCCAGCTGGGGGCGTTCGGCAGGTGGGCGTCGGTGCCGGTGTAGGCCAGGAACTCGGTCGACAGGCCCAGGCGCGTGGCCATCTTCTGCCACAGCGAGGCGAAGTGGCCGGTCTCGTACATGAGCACGTGGTCGCCGGGACTGAGCGTGTTGGCGAGCGCGGCTTCCCATGCACCGGTGCCCGACGCGGGGTAGATGGCGACCGGGTGCTTCGTCTTGAAGATCTCCTTGATGCCGCCGAGCACCTTCAGGCCCAGCGTGCCGAACTCGGGTCCGCGGTGGTCGATGGTGGGCAGGCTCATGGCCCGCAGGATGCGGTCGGGGACCGGGCTGGGGCCGGGAATCTGGAGGAAGTGACGGCCGGTGGGGTGGATGTCGAGTTGCAGCATGGGCTCTCCTTGTGCGCTCAGTTTTGCATTCAAAATGCATTTATGTATGCTGGTTTACACCTATCAACCCAAGTTGTGTCGGCTATTTTTTGCATTCAAAATGCAGACAAGGGAACCTAACATGACCGCTGAAATCATCGAAATCTCCAGGCTGGCCTTGCATGACCAGGTGGTGGCGCGCCTGCGCACCATGCTGGTGGAGGGGCGCATCGCGCCCGGCGCCAAGCTCAACGAACGCGAGCTGTGCCTGCAGCTGAACGTGTCGCGCACGCCGCTGCGCGAGGCCATCAAGTTGCTGGCGGCCGAGGGGCTGGTCGACCTGCTGCCCAACCGCGGCGCGGTGGCGGTGAAGCTCACCGAGGCCGACGTGCTCAACACCTTCGAGGTGCTGGCGATGCTCGAGGGCATGTCGGGCGAGCTGGCGGCCAAGCGCATCACCGACGAAGAACTGGCCGAGGTGCGCGCGCTGCACTACGAAATGATGGCCTGCTTCGCGCGGCGCGACCTGTCGGGCTACTACCGCCTGAACGCGCGCATCCACACGGCCATCAACGACGCGGCGGCGAACCCGGTGCTGTCGAACACCTACCGCTCGATCAACGCCCGCGTGCAGTCGCTGCGCTTTCGCACCAACCAGGACGAGACCAAGTGGAAGCACGCGGTCGAGGAGCACGAGCAGATGGTGCAGGCGCTGGCCGCGCGCGACGCGCAGGCCATGCGCAAGGTGCTCACGGCGCACGTGCTGCGCAAGCGCGACACCGTGCTGGAGCTGCTGCGCGCCGGGCAGATCTACCCCACTGCCAAGAGCAAGACCACGAGCAACAACGCGAGTTAAGCACCCACCATGCGCATCGACCCCGCCAGCCACATGCAGCCAGCCGGAACCGTTCTTCCGCCCAACGACACCTGCGAACTGCTGGCGCGCCGGCTGCGCACCGACACGCAGGGCGAGGTGCTGTTCGACGACGGCTCGCGCGGGCGCTACGCCACCGACGCGTCGATCTACCAGATCACGCCGGTCGGCGCCTTCGTGCCCACGAACGAGCGCGACATCGCCACCGCCATCGACATCGCGCGCGACCTGAAGGTGCCGGTGCTGGCCCGCGGCGGCGGCACCAGCCAGTGCGGCCAGACCACGGGCGCGGCGCTGGTGATCGACAACAGCAAGCACTTTCGCAAGGTGCTCGAGGTGAACGTGGAAGAGGGCACGGCGACGGTCGAGCCGGGCCTGGTGCTCGACCACCTGAACGCGCAACTCAAGCCGCACGGGCTCTGGTACCCGGTCGACGTGTCGACCAGCGCGCAGGCCACGCTGGGCGGCATGGCGGGCAACAACTCCTGCGGCTCGCGCTCCATCGCCTACGGCAACATGGTGCACAACGTGCTGGGCGCGAGCGCGTGGCTGTCGAGTGGCGAGCTGGTCGAGTTCGGGCCGCTGGGCCAGCTGGGCGCGCGCGCGGCGGGCATCGCGCAGTTCGTGCACGGGCTGGCGCGCCAGCATGGCGAGGCCATGGCGAAGCACTGGCCCAAGGTGATGCGCCGCGTGGCGGGCTACAACCTCGACATCTTCGACAACCAGAGCGAGAAGCCGTACACGGCCGACGGCAGCGTGAACCTGGCGCACCTGCTCATCGGCGCCGAAGGCACGCTGGCCTACACGCGCAGCCTGAAGCTCAAGCTGGCGCCGCTGCCGCGCGCCAAGGTGCTGGGCATCGTGAACTTCCCGACCTTCCATGCGGCCATGGACGCGGCGCAGCACATCGTGAAGCTCGGGCCGACCGCGGTGGAGCTGGTCGATCGCACGATGATCGAACTGAGCCTGGCCAACCCCGCGTTCAAGCCGACCGTGGAAACGGCGTTGATCGGCAAGCCCGCTGCGATCCTGCTGGTCGAGTTCTCGGGCGCCGACAAGGCTGCGTTGCTGCCTCAACTGAAGCGGCTGGTCGAGCTGATGGGCGACCTCGGCCTGCCCGGCAGCGTGGTCGAGATGGCCGACGACGCGCGGCAGAAGAACCTGTGGGAGGTGCGCAAGGCCGGCCTCAACATCATGATGAGCCTCAAGGGCGACGGCAAACCCGTGAGCTTCATCGAAGACTGCGCGGTGCCGCTCGAGCACCTGGCCGAATACACCGACGCGCTGACAGAGGTGTTCGCCAAGTACGGCAGCCGCGGCACCTGGTACGCGCATGCCTCGGTCGGCACGCTGCACGTGCGGCCCATTCTCGACATGCGCGCCGACGGCGCGGCCAAGATGCGCGCCATTGCCGAAGAGGCCAGCGCGCTGGTGCGCAAGTACAAGGGCGCGTTCAGCGGCGAGCACGGCGACGGGCTGTGCCGCGGCGAATGGATCGAATGGCAGTTCGGGCCGGCGATCAACGAGGCTTTTCGCGCGATCAAGCAGCAGCTCGACCCGATCGGCCTGTTCAACCCCGGCAAGATCATCGACCCGCCGCGCATGGACGACGGCGCGTTGTTCCGCTTTGCGCCGCCCACCGCGCCAAAGCCGTACCGCCGCATCGAATTGAAGCCGGTGCTCGACTGGTCGGGCTGGAATGTCAACGCCGACCCCGTGACCGAGGTCACCACCGCGCCGGGCACCGGCGGTGACAGCACCGGCGGCCTCGCCAAGGCCGTGGAGATGTGCAACAACAACGGCCACTGCCGCAAGTTCGACGCCGGCACCATGTGCCCCAGCTACCGCGTGACGCGCGACGAGCAGCACCTGACGCGCGGCCGCGCCAACACGCTGCGCCTGGCGCTGTCGGGCCAGCTCGGCGCCGACGCCTTCACCAGCGAGGCCATGCACGAGACCATGGACCTGTGCGTCGGCTGCAAGGGCTGCAAGCGCGACTGCCCGACCGGTGTCGACATGGCGAAGATGAAGGTCGAGTTTCTCGACCACTACAAGAAGCGCCACGGTCACACGCTGAAAGACAAGCTGGTCGCCTACATGCCCGACTATGCGCACCGCGCCAGCCGCATGCCGTGGCTGCTGAACCTGCGCAACCGCGTGCCGGGCGCGGCATGGCTGGGCGAGAAGATGCTGGGCTTTTCGGCCAAGCGCTCATTGCCCGAATGGCGTGCGGACACCTTCTGGCGTGCGAAGGACGCGGTGGCGGCCGGCCTGTTTTCCGATCGGGCCTCGGTGCTGGCCGCCGCGGCGCGTGGCGAGAAGGTCGCCGTGCTGTTCGTCGACACCTTCAACGGCACCTTCGAAAGCGAGAACGTCTTTGCGGCGGCCCGCGTGCTGCACGCCGCAGGCTATGCGCTGCACACGGTGGAGAAGGGCGGCGGGCACCACTGCTGCGGCCGGACCTTCCTGGCCAGCGGCATGGTGGACGAAGCCAAGATTCGCGCCGGAGCGCTGATCGACGCGCTGCTGCCGCTGGCGCAGGCGGGCGTTCCCATCGTCGGGCTCGAGCCCTCGTGCCTGCTCACGCTGCGCGACGAAACGCTGGTGATGGGCTTCGGCGACAAGGCGCAGGCCGTCGCGAAGCAGGCGCTGCTGTTCGAGGAGTTCATCGCCCGCGAACGCAAGGCCGGCCGCTTCGAACTCGCGCTGAAGCCGGCCACCGCGCCGATCCTGCTGCACGGCCACTGCCACCAGAAGGCCTTCGGCGCGGTGAGTCCGATCATGGACGTGCTGAAGCTGATTCCGGGCGCCGAGCCCGAGCTGATCGAGAGCTCATGCTGCGGCATGGCCGGCAGCTTCGGCTACGAGGCCAGCCACTTCGAGGTGTCGATGCAGATGGCCGAGGCGAGCCTGCTACCGGCCATTCGCGCGAGGCCCGATGCGATCGTGGTGGCGGACGGCACGAGTTGCAGGCACCAGATCGGCGACGGGGCGCAGCGCGAGGCGGTGCATGTGGCGGTGCTGCTGGCGCGGCACATGATGCTCTGAGGCGGCTGCGGTTTTCTCTTTCGGAACTCAGAAGGGTGGCGAGACCACCTGGCGCCAGCTGCGGCGCCAGGTGCGCGACACCCCGCAGCCGTCGCCGATCTTCTGCGTGTCGCCCACGCCGGTCAGGAAGCCCGTTTCATTGGTGCAATTGACTTCGGGCTTGCCATCGGGGCGACCTTCGTTGGGCTGGCCGACCATGTTGCGCGAGGTCACGTTGCCGCGCGTGAAACCGCCGGCAGGGTTCGAGACGATCGAATAGAAATCGAAGCTGCCGTTGCCATCGACGTCGAACGAATACTTGTTCTTGCCCGTCAACGCGTCCAGCACGTAAGTGTTGTTCGGCAGGCTGCCGGTGGCCGTGCAGGACTCGATGCCCAGGTTCTTGTCCTCCGGCAGGAAGGACGTGACGATCACGCTGCTGCCCAGGTTTGCCAGGTCGCCCACCACGCGCTCGCCGTTCTCCATCGCCCCGGGGTAGGGGATCACGCCGAGGTTCAGCAGCCATCCCTTCTTGGTTTTCCAGTCCACGGCGTTGCTGCTGACCTGGTAGAAGTTCTTGTCGCGCTCGTCGAGCAAGCCGGCCTTTGCCGAGGCCTTGTCGATGGTTTGCTCCACGAGGTCGGCGAGTTCGACCTTGCGTGCGTCGGCCTTGGCGTCGCCGCCGATGGGCGTCGGGTCCCAGATGCCGTAGATGGCCTGTTTCCTGGTGGGCGTCGCGAGGTCTTCCTCGTCGAGCAGGATGCCCGTGCCCACGACCACGATGGCGCCGCACTGCGTGGACGCGCTGTACGTGCAGGTGCTTCCGTCGCCGGGGTGGACCTGCCATGCCGGTGCGGCGTAGATCGGCTGCGTCTTGCCGCCCTGCGTGGTGAACAGCAGCTGACCCTTGGAGGACGTCCCGAGCTTTGCGCTGCGCAGGTCGAAACGCAACAGGTTGCCGTTCGCGTCGCCAGCGTAGGCTGCGACGATGCGGCGGGTGGTGTCGCGCACGGCGACCACGCCGCCCAGGCCGCGGTTGCCGTCAGTGGCGGTGTTGCCATATTCCGTGGGGAGCCCGATGAATTTCTTGAGCTTGCCGGTCAGCGCTTCCACCACGTACAGCCCGACCTGCTTGCCGGTCTCGGGGTAGTGACCGCTGCCCGTCAGCATGACCCAGGTGCCGTCGTCCAGTTGGCCCGCGACCGGGTTGTTGGTCACGTGGGCCAGGTCGGCGTAGTCCTTGTGCTTGTTGTTCACCTCCCAGAGAAAGTGATTCTGCGTCGGCGTTCGGCCTGTGGCACTCAAGGGCGATTCCAGGCCGTACATGAACGGCCCCGCGCGTCCGCCGGTGCCTAACACCAACTGGCGCCATGTGTTCTTTCCACCTGCCGGCGCCACGCCGTTCTTGTCGTACACGTCCTGCTCGACCAGCGGGCCGTCGAGCGTGTAGCGGAAGCGGAAGTTCGGATTGGCCAGGTCGACCTGCGACGCCATGGCGCCCTTGGGCATGAAGGCGGCCAGCTCGATGCCCCCTGCGTCGTTCCTGGCGGCGTTCAGCACGTGGACCTTGCCGTTGTTGGTGGCGGCAAAGATAGTGGGAGGGGCTGAGCTCTTGAGCGCCTTGTAGTCGGCATATGGGGTGCCTCTGCCGTCCACCGCGCTCAAGGGACCATAGCCCATGTCGAAACGCCCGCCCACGAACACCGGCGGCGAGTTGACCGAGGCGCCGATGGGCTGCTTGCGCAACCGGTAGACCGTGCCGTCGGCGTCCTTCTGCGGGTCGCTGCCCAGCAGGTAGCGGACAAAGCTCTCGTCTGCGGCCTGTTGCTTGTCCGCATTGAGCAGGGCTTGGAAATCGGCCGGCAGTTTGTCCAGTCGCGTGTCGTTGGTCAGCACCGTGCGCAGGGCCGATGCGGGGGCGTTGGGGTCGTAGTTCGACAAGGCGAAGATCGACCGCTTGTTCGCGGAGGGCATCCTGACATTGGCGGACCAGGCCGGGATCGGCTTGCCTGCTTTGTCGACCGCGTTGTAGTCACCGTCGGCATTCAGTTCGAAGGCCTTGATGTCGCCGCTGTTGTCCGCGGTCTGGTACTCGGTCGTGTACTTGTACTGGCCTTGCAGCGTCTGGAACTCGTTGCTGTTGCCCGACACGGCCACGCCGGCGTCGTTGCCGGACCCGACCATGCTGCTCAGTGCGTTGTCGAGCGCCCGGCGCACGTCGTCGCCCGAGTACACGCTGTAGGCACGGCCGCCACCGGTGAAGCCGGCGTGGATGAAATCGTCCACGCGCTGTGCATCGCTCGTCTTGTCGCCATCGTTCAGGTCGCTGGTGGGCCAGTTGGGTTTTTTCGCCGCGTTGCCGGCGAGCCAATCGTTGTTGTAGCTCTCGATCTGCGCCCAGGTCAGCCCGCCGGTCCTGCCTGCGTCGCCCGAAGGCGTCAGGCCCCAGCCGATGGTGAAGGTGGTCATGTTCTGCCAGAACGTGGGGTTGTGCTGGCCGCCCATCGGGGGAACGTCGTTGGGGAGCGTCTTGGAGAAATCCGTATGCCAGAAGTAGCGGGCCGTGAGGTCGGCGAACCCGTTGCTGCTGGTGCCGCCGTCGCCGTAGGGGATGTACGTGTTTCTGGCGTTCAGCTTCTTCAGCGCATCCGTGCTGTCGTAGCCGGGCGCACCCTTCGGGTCGTAGCTGAATGCAGTGGCACTTGCCGACGGCTTGCCGTCGAAATTGATGCTTGCGCTGCTGGCGGTCTTTTGCGTGTCGATGCCTTGCGCGGTTTTCGCGTTCCAGGCGCCATCGGACAGCACGATGCTGTAGGCGCGCCGGCAGCTCAGTTCGCCGCTCTTCGGGTCGTTGGGATCGTTCTTCCAGGGGGGGGTCAGGGGGGCAGACGTGATGGGCTTCGTCGTGCTGCCGGCGTAGTAGTCGGCCGCGAGCACCAGGGCGTTGTGGCTTGGTGTTCCTCCCTTGGGGTTGATGCCGTAGATCCAATCGTAGAAGTTGGTCTTCCACTTCTTTCCGTTCGCGGCCGCTTCGTCCCTGAAGTAGTTGACGCCACTCACGATGCCCAGCGCATCGTCTCCGTTGTTGTTGTACTGGACGTAGCCCACCCTGAACTTGTTGTCGTAGCTTTGCATCGCCAGGCCCAGGGCCGTGCTGACCGCCAGCGTGCGGGAGCGGTACCACTCATACCAGTTCGCGATGTTCTGGCGTTCCTGCTCCGTGGTGCACTGGGCGGCATTCGGCCCGCAGTCGGTACGCTTGTGGCCGAGGGGCAACTTGATGGTGCCGGAAGTGGACGGATTGCTGATGGTGGTCTCGGACCGGTTTGCGGCGCTGGAACAGTCACCGTTCTTGCATTGGACGTAGGTGAACTTTCTCGACCCGGCCGTTGTACCGGCGTTGTGATCCGGTCTTCGGTTGTCTGACAACTGGTTGTCCACGAAGAACGTCGAATTGCTCTGCGGCGTGCCGTTCGAATTCACTCGGGCGGTGTAGGTGATGGCCGGGTTGTAGTACTGCGTGTTGACGTCGCTGGACCGCATGGCATACCAGCCGTACCTTCCGTCGCAATTCCGGCCACTTTTGGGGCAGTTGTCTTCGACCGCATACCCGTCCTGAGCCTCCTCCGCCATCGACCCGGAGTTGTCCAGCACGAACATCAGATTGGGCTTGGCGCCCGGCACGGCGTTGTACAGCGGGGCCTGGCTCGGCGTCGTGGCAGCCAGCGCATCGCCAAGGGGAAGAACCGCCGCGCCCCACGCGGCAGCGAGACTGACGAAGGTTTGCAGCGTGCGTGCGGCCCTGGCGGGTGCCGGAAAAAGAAACGGGCGCGTGGCGGTCATGCGGTTTTCCCTGCGGTTGAAAGTGGGGCGCTGATAAGGCGTGCGAGATTCATCGCCAGCACTCCTTCGTCAGCAGTCCCGCGACCTCGTCGTCCATGTCCTTCACACCCAGGCCGCTCAAGGTCAGCGTGCCGCACCGATCGCCGGTCATGCTGCCGGTGCGGGTGGCCTTGAGGATGTAGCTGGGTGGGGTGTCGCGCGCGAAGACGGCGATGGTGTAGTTGGCGGCGCCGGACTTCGGTGACTGCTGCAAGGCCTTGGGCAACAGGCTCTCTGCGCCTTTCTTCTGCTCGGTCTCCTCGCCGGCATCACCCGCGGCAGCGGTGTAGCGATCGTTCGCCGAGTAGTAGCGCTGCATGAACTGCGCGGCCTCCATCAGGATGCCCTGGGCTTCGGCGCGCTTGGAGCGGCGCACGTGCTCCTGGTAGTTCGGCAGCGCGATGGCGGCCAGGATGGCGACGATCGCGACGACGACCATGACTTCGATCAGCGTGAAGCCGCGGCGGGAGTGCAAGGAACCGGGGGACAGGTGTGTCATGGCGATGAAGGTCATGAAGTCATTTGTCGCGCGTCAGCACGGACTGCAGCCACGCTTCGGCGCCTTGGGTGGCGATGCCGGTCGACTTCTCGAACCTGGCGTTGTTGGCAAAGCCCCGGGCGGTGATCAGGTAGCCGGTCAGACTGGGCGTCGAAGTGGTGGCGATCTTCTGAATGAGGCAGCGCGGTTCGATCTCCAGGGGCGTCGCGTCGACCGTGGTGCCGGTGGGCTTCTTGTTGACGTAGGCCTTCGGAACGACGATCGCGCTGTTGCCCACCCAGCTGGCCTTCTTGCGCCATGCCGCGGTTTCGTCGAACTCCGAGCCGATGGGGGTCGTGATGATCCGGGCGCGCATGCCGACGGAGGCGTACTCGGTGTAGTCCTTGTCGTCACCGTCGAAGATGGCCACCTGTTCGCAAAAACGCAGCGCGGTCTCGGCGGCCTCGCGCGCGACCTCGGTTGAACGGATGCCGTTCACGCTGCGCTCGCTCTGCGTGGCATTGCGGATCGCGAAGGTGCCGACCAGCGACAGGATCACGACCAGGATCAGCGTGACGATCAGCACGGCGCCGCGTTCGCACGCACGGCCGGCGATGCGGCGCGGAAGAGGGGATGGCTTCGTGTTCATGGGGTGATCAGGCGGTTGCGCAGCAGCACCGTGGTGGTGAAGGTCCTGCGCAGGTAGCCGTCGGTGCTGGTGCGGTCGGTGTTGTCGCATCGCTTGTAGGCAAGGCCACCGTCGGGCACGTCGCGCACCGGCCGGTCGCTGCGCATCTGCAGGCACACGCGCACGCTCAGCACGCGGCTCCAGCGGTCTTCGGCGAGATCGGCAAGGACGCCGCTGCCGGGCAGGGCATCGACACCCGCGGCATCCAGGTACTTGACGATCTGGTGTCGCAGCGGGTCGTAGGTGGCCGCCAGCTCGATGCTGGGACGGTTGGCCACGCCGTACAGAATGCGCATGCTCTCGACGTTGGCGAGCAGCGGTTGCGAGGCACCGATGGCGTTGACGGCGTCGCGCTTTTCCATCCCGCGGCACGACAGCATCGGCGCCGTGCTCGCGTCTGTCACCAGATAGCGGTTGTCGGCCAGGGCGTAGTTGCCGGGTGCCGGCGTGGGCGGCGGGTTCACCTGCGACGGCGTGAGCGCGTTGATGCCGTTGCCCAGGCAGTTCGTCGCCAGCTTGGCGTCGGTGCCCGTGGGCATGGTGTTGTCGGTGGTGGCTTCGTAGCGGATGGCGATGGCGTCGCTGCCCTTGCCTGTGCACGACAGCTTGTCGAAGGCGGCTGCGGCGTCGGTGAATCCGCCGGTGCATCCGCGCACGGCGGGGCCGGCGTAGTTGCCCATCACTGTGGCGCCGTTGCTCGGGATGAGCTGCTGCGAATAGCCGGCCTGCTTGAGCTGCTGCTGGATCAGGTTGAGCGCGAGGATGCCGTCCTCGTTCAACTGCGTCTCGGCCTGCGACAACTCGCTGCTGCGGCTGGAGGTCGAGAACGTGGACAGGGCGGCTGCCAGGATCACCAGCCCGATCGTCAGCGAGATCATCAGCTCGATCAGCGTGAAGCCGCGGGCCGCGTTGCGCGTGCGTGGGAGTGCAGTGCAGACGGTGCTCACAGCGTGACCCGGAAGTACATGCAGTTCACCTCTGCCGGGGCCGCGATGTTGGCGCCGGCGATGGGGCAGGCCTGGCGCAGCCCGAAGCCCGCGTCCTCCGCGATGGCGCGCCAAATCAGCCAGATGTTCAGCACGCGCGTGGCCGGCAGGCCGTTCACACCGGAGGCCGCGTCGGCCAGTTCCGTCGTGACGTAGGCCGTGCCGCCGGGCAGCCGGTTCCCGACATTCGTGAGCCACTGCGCGAGGTCGTAGGCAGCAATGGCCGCGCCACAGGTGTTGACCGGCTTGTCGGGAACGGAGGTGTCGACCTCGCACGCGGCGGGCGGCGGCGTGGGGTCCGTGGAGGCCGCTTCGCGCGTGCTGGCGTTGTAGGCCTTGGCGTGGGTGTAGCCGGCAAAGCCCGCGAGGTTGGCGCGAGCACGTTCCGCGTAGTCGTTCACCAGGCTCAGGCCGGTGGCGCGCATGCGCGAGAACTGGTTGTACTTGAGGGCCGCCGAGGTGAGCCCCGCCATGCCGAACAGGCCGATGGCCAGGATGACGATGGCGACCAGCACCTCGATGAGGGTGGCGCCGCGTTGTGTGGGGCGCTTCATTCGTCGTTGCCCGAACAGTCTTCGCCCTCCGCGGCGTAGCGGATGCGCCCGGGCTTGCTGATGCACAGCGTCTTGCGTGCCCATGGGGTGGCACTGGCTGTTTCGAAACCGGGGGCCTCGACCGTGATGCTGTTGCTCCCCGAGCTCACCAGACCATTGGGCAGGAAGACAAAACGGCCGGCTTTGCCCAGGGCGATCTTCGCGATGCCGGGCAGTGCGTCCTGCCGCAACAGCACCTCGTCTGTCGACTCGGAATAGGCGAAGTCGGCGTCGCGGTCGTTCTTGGCGAAGACGATCCAGCCGGCCGCGAAATCGTTGCCGCCCGAGCCGGTTTCGCACTCGACCGCGGTGCCTGCGCGCAATTGGCAGACGACGACGGGTCTTGCGCGGGCAATGGCTTCGGTGCGTGCGGTGCGCAGCGAACCGGTCACGGCGTTGATGGCGTTGGACAGCCGCCATTGCACGATGAAGCGCGTCATCGAAGGCGCCGCGATGCCGATCAGGATCGCGAGGATCGCCAGCGTGACCATCAGCTCGATGGCCGTCAGTCCGCGCTGGTCGCGCAGCCGCGCCGACCGCGAAGAATCGCGTGGCCTCATGTGCATGTGTCTCCCTGTTGTTTTGGAATTTCAGCCGACAACTTCTGGGCGCGAGACTAGGGGGCGATGCACATGTCCGACAACGGCTTGCCGACATTCGGTGCGTTCGAAAGGATGAGCGGAAATGCCTCGAAGCGCCGAATGAAAGTCTGGTATTTCGGGGTGTTTGGCTGGTACTTTTGCTCTTCTGCGGAAGAGGTCTTCGCGCCCATGTCCGCGCGTCGTTTTTCAACCTTGAATCACAATGCTCCGATGACTGCCGCATCTCCTTCCGATTCCGGCTTTGCCTTGTTCCCGACCGCCATCGGCGTCTGCGCGCTGGCCTGGGGGCCGCAGGGGCTGGTCGGTGTGCAACTGCCTGAAGAGCGGGGCGAAGCCGCGACGCGTGCGCGCATGCATCGGCGCTTTCCTGACCTGGAAGAAGCCCCGCCGTCGCCGCGCGCGCAGCACGCCATCGCGGGCGTGCAGGCGCTGCTCGAAGGCGCGACCGACGACCTGTGCGACATCGAGCTCGACATGCGCGGCGTGTCCGAGTTCCATCAGCGCGTCTATGCGATCGCGCGGCGCATTCCGCCGGGGCAGACGCGCACCTACGGCGAGGTGGCCGAAGAACTGGGCGACAAGGGCCTGTCGCGTGCGGTCGGCCAGGCCATGGGCCACAACCCCTTCGCGCCGGTCGTGCCCTGCCACCGCGTGCTGGCCGCGGGCAACAAGCCCGGCGGCTTCTCGGCGGGCGGTGGCGCGTTGACCAAGCTGCGCATGCTCGACATCGAAGGCGCCACGCCGAGCGGAACGCGCTCGCTGTTCTGAGCTTGAACGGTCAGGCCGCCGGCACGGGCAGTTGTTGCAGTCCCGCGATGCGCGAACCGAAGATGATCGCGGCCTGCAGCACGAAGCCCGCGAGCGCCAGCAGCAGACAGGCCGGCTCGCCCCACAAGGCACCGACCAGGCCGCCGAGCGCCGCGCCCACGGGGCGTGCGCCCGCGTTCACCGTCAGGAACACCGCCGACACGCGGCCCAGCATCGCCGAGGCCGTCACGCTCTGGCGCAGCGTGGTCGAGGTGATGACCCAGACCATCGGCCCTGCGCCGAACAGGAAGAACGAGAGCGCGGCCAGCGAGGCAGTCGGCACGACGAGCGTGGCCGCCATCGTCGCGGCGGCGGCCACCGCCACGGCCGGCCCGACCTGGATCGCGCGCCCGAAAGGTAGCCGCGCCGTCACGCGCGACGTCAGGAGCGCACCGACCACCATGCCTGCACCGTACATCGCGAGCGTGAAGCCCACGGCCTGCGCGCCGAGGCCCAGCACGCGCACGGCATAGGGCACATAGCCCGCCTGCAGCACGAACCACGAGATGTTGAAGACCGCACCGGTCATCAGCATCGGCCGCAGGAACGCGTGTTGCCAGACGAAGCGCGCACCATCGTGCACGTCGCGCAGCGGATGGCGCGACGGGGCCGCGGGGCGGGGCGCTTCGTTCAGGCGCAACAACAGGCCCACGGCCGCCACCGACAGCACCGACGCCAGCACGAAGGCCGACGATGCGCCGGCCCACGCGACCAGCGCGCCCGCGAGCGCGGGCCCGGCCGTGAAGGCGGCACTGCGCGCCAGCTCCAGCCGCCCGTTGGCGCGCGCCAGCGCGTCGCGCGGCACGAGGGCCGGCACCAGCGCGGGCGCCGCGACGCTGAAGCCCACGGTGCCGACCGCGCCGAGGAACCCGAGCACGGCCAGCCCGCCGATGCCCAGCGTCGACGACAGCACCATGCCGAGCAAGGCCAGCAGCGACACCGCGCGCAGGCCCTCGGCCCACACCATCAGGCGACGGCGCGACATGCGGTCCGCGAGCAGGCCCATCGGCAGCGAGACCAGCAGGAAGGGCAGCGTCTGCACCGCCGCGAGAAAGCCGATCTCACCCGGCCCGGCGCCGAGCGCGAGCACGGCCACCAGCGGCACGGCTGCGAGGCTCAGTTGTTCGGCGGACTGCGCCGCCAGATTGGCCCAGGCAAGGTGGGAGAAGGAACGGGGAAGGGGCGAGGGCATGGGGCGGCACACGAAGAGAAAGACCGCATCCTCGGGGCCGCGCCCGTCTGCCGCTGGCCGTTTACGGACTTGGAAGCCTCAGCTCGCGTTCATCTGCTCGAACCACTCGGCCACGCACACCGCTTCGGGCGCCGCATCGGGTGCGAGGCCGTAGTAGTAGCGCTCCAGCGTCATCCGCATCCCAGGCAACGGCGACTGCAGCCGCCCCGAGGCCAGGTCGTGCGTCACCAGCGAGGTCGGCGCCAGCGCGATGCCCAGCCCGTCGACCGCGGCCTGCAGCACGAAGTGCAGGTGATCGAACTGCAGCCGCCCGGCCGGCCGCGCGCGCGGTGCGCCAACCTGCTGCTTCCAGTCGTCCCAATCGTCCTTGCGCGTGCGCGCCGACAGCAGCACGTGCGAGGCGAGGGCGCGCAGGTCGGGCAGCGGCTGCGCCTTGAACAGCGCGGGTGCGCCGACCACCAGCACTTCGTCTTCGAGGAAAGGGCGCACCTGGATCGACGACGGCCAGCCTTCGAGGCCGCGGCGCACGGCGATGTCGAAACTGTCCGTGGCCTGCTCGGGCATGACGGTGCTGGTGACGACCTGCGGCTCGATATCGGGATGGCGTTCCACGAAGGACGGCAGCCGGGGAATCAGCCAGCGCACCGCGAACGAGGGCCGCACGTTGATGCGCACCGCGCGCGCCGGGCCCTGCAGCTGCAGCGCACGGGCCGCCGCGTGAATCTGCGCGAGCGCGGGTTCGGTCTCCGCGAAGAACTGCTGGCCCTCGGGCGTCAGCGTGACCTGCCGGATGCGGCGCTCGAACAGCGCCACGCCCAGGCAGGCCTCGAGGCTCTTGATCTGCCGGCTCACCGCGCTGTGCGTCACGTGCAGCTCGACCGCGGCACGCGTGAAGCTCAGGTGGCGGGCCGCCGCGACGAAGGCGCGCACGGCATGGAGGGGCGGTTCGCGAAGCGGCATGCGTGCGATTTTCTCACGCATGCCGCGCGGGAATGTCGTTTGTCGGCGGGCAGCGCGAGCGGGCACGATACGGGCTCGATGTCCGCCGCACCACCGCTTTCTCCCGCCGCTCCCGCCCGTTCCACCGACCTGGATTCCCGCCACGCCGCCATGGCGCTCGGCCTCTCGCTGCCGGCCGATGTGGTGCTGTACCTGCTGCTGCCCATGTACGCGTCGCAGTTCGGCGTCTCGCTGGCCGAGGTCGGGTTGCTGCTGGCGGCCAACCGGCTGGTGCGCATCGCGGGCTACGGCTGGGTGGCGCGTTTCTATGCGCGCCACGGCGACCGGGCGAGCTGCACGCTGGCCGTGGTGGCCGCCGCCGGCTGCGGGCTGGGCTACGCCACGCTCTCGGGTTTCTGGGCGCTGCTGCCGCTGCGGCTGACCTGGGGCCTGTGCTTCGCGGCGCTCAACCTGTCGACGCAGGCCCTGGCCACGGCCGACCCGATCGGTGCCGCGCGGCGCAGCGGGCGTTCGCGCGCCTTCATCGCGACCGGGCCGGTGCTCGCGCTGCCGCTCGCTGCGCTGCTGGCGTACACGGTCGGGCCGCGCGCGATCTTCGGTGTGCTGGCGGTGGTGTCGTTGCTCGCGCTGTTCGTCACCCGGCGGCTGCCGTCGAAGCCGCACCATAGTGCCGCGCCGACGCGGCGCTTCTCGCGGCCGAACGCGCTGGACGGCTGGTCCTTCATCGAAGGGCTGGCGCTCGACGGCCTGTTCATCGTGGGCCTGTCGTACCTCGGCAAGGACCTGCTGCCCGGCGGCGCGGTGATCGTGGCCGGTGTGCTGATGGCGCTGCGCTACCTCGCGGAAATCTTCCTTGGGCCGGTGGGCGGGCGCATGGCGGAGCACTTCGGCGCCGAGCGCCTGCTCGTGAGCCTGTCGCTGGTGACGTCGCTCGCGCTCGTGGGCTTCGGCCTGGGCTGGCTGTGGAGCTGTGCGGCGCTGATCGTGGTGCTGCGCGCGCTGCAGGTGCCGCTGCTGCCGCCCATCGTGGCGCGTCGCACGCCCGGGCCGGAGCGCGTGCGGGCGCTGGCGGCCCGCGCGGTCTGGCGCGACATCGGCGCGGGCGCCGGACCCTTGCTGGCCGGCGTGCTGCTGCCCATTGCTTCGCCGCCGTGGATCTACGGCAGTGCCGCGCTGTTGCTGGCGGTGGCGGCGCTGGCCTGTGTCCGGCGCGCATCGCCACCCACCCCGATTCAGGAGAACATCACCCCATGACCACCATCGACACCGTCGCCCAACTCGAAGCCCTGTTCGGCCTGCCGGGCGAGGCCTCGCTCAAGAAGGAAGTGCCGTACCTGCACCCGAGCTACCAGGCGCTGATCGCCGCGTCGCCGTTCGCGGTGCTCGCGACCACAGGCCCCGGCGGGCTCGATGCCTCGCCGCGCGGCGACGCTCCGGGCTTCGTCGCGGTGCAGGACGACAAGACCTTGCTGCTGCCCGAGCGGCGCGGCAACAACCGCATCGACAGCCTGCGCAACATCGTGGTCGACCCGCGCGTGGCCTTGCTGTTCCTGATTCCGGGCGTGGGCGAGACGCTGCGCGTGAACGGGCGCGCGCGCATCAGCGTGGCGCCCGAGCTGCTGGCGCGCTTCGCGGTGGAAGGGCGTGCGCCGCAGTGCGTGATCGAGATCAGCGTCGAGACCGTGTTCTTCCAGTGCGCCCGCGCGATCCAGCGTTCGAAGCTCTGGGCGCCGGTGTCGGAAGACGCGCCGCGCACCGTGCCGACGCCGGGCGCCATCCTTTCGGCGCTGACCGATGCGGCCTTCGACGGCGCCACCTACGACCGCGAACTGCCCGCGCGCCAACAGGCCACGCTGTACTGAAGGGGCGCGGCGTACCACCCGGTAGAACGAATGCACTAGCGGCGAAAGCCGCCGACCCCACGCCTGCACCGATTGCGAGCCTTCGCCACAATCGACCCAATGCGTTCTTCTCCGTTCTTCAAAATGGCCCTGCTGCTGGGCCTGCTCTCCGCCATCGGGCCTTTCGCGATCGACATGTACCTCCCGGCTTTGCCTGCCATCGGGCAGAGCCTGCATGCGGACATCGGCGCGGTGCAGATGAGCCTCACCGCCTTCTTCCTGTCGCTCGGCGCGGGCCAGTTGCTCTACGGCCCGATCTCCGACATGGTCGGGCGCAAGCCGCCGCTGTATGCCGGGCTGGTGCTGTTCGCGCTGGCCAGCGTGGGCTGCGCGCTGGCGACCGACATCCAGACCCTGATCGCGCTGCGCTTCGTGCAGGGCCTGGGCGCGGCCGCCGGCATGGCGATTCCGCGCGCCGTGGTGCGCGACCTGCACACGGGCACCGACGCCGCGCGGCTGATGTCGCTGCTGATGCTGGTGTTCAGCGTGTCGCCCATCCTGGCGCCGCTCGCGGGCAGCCTGGTCATCGCCTTCACCGGCTGGCGCGGCGTGTTCTGGGCCGTCACCATCGCCGCGGTGGCGGGCCTGGCCATGATGGTCAAGCTGCTCGACGAAACTCGCCCGGCCTCCGAGCGTGTCGAAAGCAGCCTGGGCAGCGCGCTGTCGGCCTACTGGCTGCTGCTGCGCGACTGGCACTACCTCGGGCTGGTGTTCATCGGCAGCTTCGCCATGGCGGGCTTCTTCACCTACCTGGCGAATTCGTCGTTCGTGATGATCGACCACTACGGCCTGTCGCCCGCGATGTACAGCGTGGCCTTCGGCGTGAACGCGGCGGCCTTCATCGCGGCCTCGCAGTTCACGGGTTCGCTGGGCGAGCGCTACGGGCTGGTCAACCTCGTCAAGTTCGGCGTGGCCTGCTGCGGCGTGGCGATGGTCGCCATGTTCGTGTACTTCGCGATGGGCGGCGACAACCTGTGGGTGCTGATCGTCTTGTACTTCATCGCCTCGGGCTTCATGGGCCTGGTGATCCCGACCACCGGCGTGCTGGCGCTCGAGATGCACGGCGCCATCGCCGGCACGGCTTCGGCGCTGCTGGGCACGCTGCAGATGCTGACCGGCGCGCTCGCGATGGCGGTGGTGGGCCTGTTCTCCAACGGCCGGCCGCTGCCGATGGTGGCAGGCATGGCCGCCGGCGCGCTCATCGCGCTGGTGCTGACCTGGCTCACGCTCGGCGGTGTGCGCTCGGAGCCGACCGAGGGCAGGGCGCAGGAGGCCTGACATGACGGTGGCCATGACAGGCAACGGCCCGCAGGCCCAGCTCGACGGCCTGGCCGCGCCCGCGCGCGGCTGGGCGATGCTGGTCATCATCCTCGGGCTCACGGTGTCGGTGCTCGACGGCACCATCGTCAACCTGGCGCTGCCCGGCATCGCGCGCGAGCTGCAGGCCACGCCGGCGCAGGCCATCTGGGTGGTCAACGCCTACCAGATCGCCACGCTGGTGATGCTGCTGCCGCTGGCCTCGCTGGGCGACCTCGTGGGCTACCGGCGCGTGTACCTGGTGGGCATGGCGGTGTTCACCGTGTCGTCGCTGGCCGCGACCTTCGCCAATTCGCTCGCCACGCTGATCGCGTCGCGCGCGCTGCAGGGGCTGGGCGCGGCGGGGATCATGAGCGTCAACGCGGCGCTGGTGCGGCTCACGTTCCCCTCGGCGCAGCTGGGGCGGGGCATGGCCATCAACTCGCTGGTGGTCGCCACCTCGTCTGTGGCCGGGCCTTCGGTGGCGGCGGCGATCCTGTCGGTGGCGTCGTGGCCGTGGCTCTTCGCTATCAACGTGCCGCTGGGCATCGTCACCTTCGCACTCGGCATGCGCGCGCTGCCGTTCAACCGCTCGGCGCCGGCCGCCGGCGCGCGCTTCTCGCTGGTCGACGTGACGCTCAACGTGCTGATGTTCTCGCTGGTCTTCCTCGGCGTGGACCACCTGGGCGTGCGCGAGGGTGGGGTGCAGGCCACGGGCACGCCGTGGTCGGCCTGGGCCACGTTGGCGGCCGGGCTGGCGGTGGGCTTCGTCTACCTGCGGCGCCAGCGCACGCAGGCGGTGCCGCTCTTTCCCATCGACCTGCTGCGCATCCCGGTGTTCGCGCTGTCGATGGGCACCTCGGTGGCGGCGTTCTGCGCGCAGATGCTGGCCTACATCGCGCTGCCGTTTTTGCTGCTCGACGTGTACGGCCGCAGCCACATCGAGGCCGGCCTGCTGATCACGGCGTGGCCGCTGGCCATCGTGGTGATGGCGCCCATCGCCGGTCGGCTCATCGGGCGCTATCCCGACGGGCTGCTGGGCGGCATTGGCCTGGGCCTGCTGGCCACGGGCCTGGCGCTGCTGGCGGCGCTGCCGGCGCACCCGGGCAATGCCGACATCGCCTGGCGCATGGCGCTGTGCGGCCTGGGCTTCGGCCTGTTCCAGTCGCCCAACAACCACACCATCGTGAGTTCGCCACCCGCGCACCGAAGTGGTGCGGCCAGCGGCATGCTGGGCACGGCGCGGCTCACGGGGCAGACGCTCGGGGCCGTGGTGCTGGCGGCGGTGTTCAGTATCTGGAGCCCGCACGGCGGGCATGGCCCGGTGGTGGCGCTGGTGCTGGCAGCGGGCTGCGCGGCGGTGGCGGCGGTTTTCAGCAGTCTGCGGCTGAAGACGACAAGTCCGCATGCCTGAATAAGGTAGGGTACGGCCTCATGAAGGAAGTACCTGACACCGTGGTCTGCCCGGGCTGCGACGCGGTCTACGCCCGCACGCCGCTGGCGCCGCGCGACGTGGCCGAGTGCCCGCGCTGCGGCACCGAGCTCGACCGGCACCCGGGCGCGCAGCAGCGGCGCATCCTGCCGCTGACGGTCGCGAGCCTGATCATGTTCGCCATCGCCAACCTGTTTCCCATCGTCGAGATCGAGCTGCAGGGCCTGCGCAGCCAGACCACGCTGGCCGGCGCGGTGGTGGTGCTGAGCGCCGAGGGCATGTCGCCGGTGGCGCTGCTGGTGCTGGCCACGACCATCCTGTTTCCGCTGCTGCAGCTGTGCATCCTGGCCTACCTGCTGGTGCCGCTGGCCCGCGCGCACCGGCCCTGGGGTTTCGCGGTGCTGGTGCGCATGATGCAGTCGCTGCGGCCCTGGGGAATGATCGAGGTCTTCCTGCTCGGCGTGCTGGTGGCGATCGTCAAGCTGTCGAGCATGGCGACGGTGGTGCCGGGCCCCGCGCTGTGGGCCTTCGTGGCGCTCACCGTGACGCTCACGGCCGTGCTGTCGTTCAACCCCGGCGCGTTCTGGGAGATGACCTTCCGCAAGGCCGATGAAGAAGACGCCGATGCCGATGCACCGGAGGTGCGCGCATGAACATGCGCGGGCTGCCCGCCCGCCTGGCCTCGGCACGCCCCTGGGAGGCGCAGGCCGACGACGAGCACGACCACGAGAACCCGGTGCCGACGGCCGCCGGGCTCGGCCTGCATGTCTGCACGCACTGCACCGCCGTCTGGCGCGATGCCGAAGATGGCGACGCCTGCGCCCGCTGCGGCACGCACCTGCACACGCGCAAGCCGCAGAGCCTGAACCGCACCTGGGCCTTCCTGATCGCGGCCTGCATCATGTACATCCCGGCCAACCTGCTGCCGGTGATGATCACGCGCACGCTGTTCGGCGCGCAGTACGACACCATCTTGAGCGGCGTCATCTACTTCTGGGTGTCGGGCGCCTGGGGGCTGGCGGCCATCGTGTTCATCGCGAGCTTCCTGGTGCCGCTGTTCAAGCTGGCGGTATTGCTCTTGCTTGTGGTGCTGGCACAGCGGCGCAGCAACTGGCGCCGGCGCGAGCGGGCCAAGCTGTATCACATCATCGAGATCATCGGACGCTGGTCGATGCTCGACGTGTTCGTGGTGTCGCTCCTGACCGGGCTGGTGCAGATCCAGGGCTTCGCGGTCATCACCGCCGGCGTGGGCATCGCGGCCTTCGGCGCGGTGGTGGTGCTGACCATGCTGGCTTCGCTGAGCTTCGACCCGCGCCTGACGTGGGACGGCCCGGTGCCGCAAGCAGACACGGACGAACGACAGATTGAAAGCAGGGAAGAAAAAATCGCATGAGTGAAGAAGACACGCAACCGCAAGACCGTCCGGCAGCGTCGGCTCCGCCCGCGCTGCCGAAGCCGAAAGTGGCGCGCCGCCGCGAATGGCTGCCCTCGCTGATCTGGCTGATTCCCATCGTCGCCGCGCTGGTCGGCGTGACGCTGGTGGCCCGCATCCTCATGGAGCGCGGCCCCGAGATCGTGCTCACCTTCAAGACGGCCGAGGGCCTCGAAGCCGGCAAGACCGCCGTGAAATACAAGGACGTGCAGATCGGCCTGGTGCAGAGCCTGCGGCTGGCGCGCGACCGCTCGCACGTGCGCGTGCTGGTGCAGCTCAACAAGGACGCCGAGGGCTTCACCTCGGCCGACTCGCGCTTCTGGGTGGTGCGGCCGCGGCTGGACACCTCGGGCATCTCGGGCCTGGGCACGCTGCTGTCGGGCGCCTACATCGGCGCCGACGCGGGTGTCGAGAAGGAAACCGCGGGCGAATTCACCGGCCTCGAAGCCCCGCCCATCGTCACGCGCGGCGACTCGGGCCAGCAGTTCCTGCTGCGGGCGCGCGACGTGGGCTCGCTCGATGTCGGTTCGCCCGTGTACTTCCGGCGCATCAAGGTCGGGCAAGTCGCGGCCTACGAGCTCGACGGCGACGGCCGCGGCGTCACGCTGCGGGTGTTCGTGAACGCGCCGTACGACAAGTTCGTCGGCATGAACACGCGCTTCTGGCAGGCCAGCGGCATCGACGCGCAGCTCAGCGCCAGCGGCTTCACGCTGCGCACGCAGTCGCTGGCCACCATCCTGCTCGGCGGCATCGCCTTCCAGGCGCCCGACGACGCCATGGGCCCGCTGGCCAAGGAGAACACCGCCTTCGTGCTGGCGCAGGACGAAAGCGCCGCCATGAAGGAGCCCGACGGCCCCTCGCAGACGCTGCTGATGTACTTCAACCAGTCGCTGCGCGGGCTCACGCCGGGCGCGCCGGTCGATTTCCGCGGCGTGGTGCTGGGCGAGGTGAAATCCATCGGCGTCGAGTTCGACCGCGCCGAGCGCGAGTTCCGCATGCCGGTGCTGGTGCAGATCTACCCCGACCGCCTGCGCCGCCGTGAGAGCGGTGCCGGTGCGCAAGCCACGGAGTCGCGCGCGACGCAGCAGGAACGGCTGCGCTTCCTGGCCGAGAAGGGCCTGCGCGCCCAGCTGCGCAACGGCAACCTGCTGACCGGCCAGGTCTACGTGGCGCTCGACTTCTTCCCGAAGGCGCCGCCCGCGAAGATCGACCTGTCGAAGAGCCCGATCGAGCTGCCGACCATCGCCAACGGCCTGGACGAGATCCAGTCGCAGGTGCAGGAAATCGCCACCAAGCTCAACAAGGTGCCCTACGAGCAGATCGCCACCGACCTGCGCACCACGCTGGCCACGCTCAACAAGACGCTCACCAGCACCGAGCAGACCGTCAGCCGCATCAACAGCGACGTGACGCCCGAGCTGGCCGCCGCCATGAAGGACGTGCGCAAGACCGTCAACTCGGCCGAACGCACGCTGGCCGACGATTCGCCGCTGCAGCAGGACATGCGCCAGACCCTGCGCGAACTGACGCGCGCGGCCGGTTCGGTGCGCGTGCTGACCGACTACCTCGAACGCCATCCCGAATCGCTGCTGCGCGGCAAACCGGACGACAAGAAATGAAGACGACGACGACCTTCGCGCTCGCGGGCGCCGCCGCATTGCTGGTGCTGGCAGGCTGCGCGAGCAAGCCCGACAGCTACTACACGCTGGCCAGCCCGCCCGCGCTCACCGATGCGGCGCCGCGCATTCCCGACGCCGCCGCGCCGCTGTACATCGAGCTCGCGCCCGTGGCCGTGCCCGAGCGGCTGGCGCGCCCGCAGATGGTGGTGCGCCGCCCGACCGGCGGCGTGCAGGTCGACGTGCTGGAGCAACACCGCTGGGCCTCGTCCTTCGAGAACGAACTGCGCGACGCGCTCGGCAGCGGCATCGCCAGCCGGCTCGGCGCGCTCGACGTCACGCAGGGCGGCCGCCAGACCTCGCAGCCCGTGTGGCGCGTGGCGGTGCAGGTGCGCCAGTTCGAGATGGTGGACGGCGGGCGCGTGGACGCCGGCTTCACCTGGACCCTGCGCCGCTCCGACGAGGCGCGCACGCTGGTGTGCCGGCTCGACGCGGGCGAAGCCACCGGTGGCGGCATGGACGCGCTGGCGCAAGGCGCGCAGCGCGTGACGGCTGCGGCGGCAGCGGCCATGGCGCGCAGCGTGAACGCGGCGCGGACGAACCCGGGTGCGACGGCGTGCGCGACCTGAGACTTTCACCTTTCCCCGACGGGGGAAGGCACCACGCCGTCATCCGATAGATCGGAGGCCCCATGGCACAGATCGGCAAGGCGCCCTGCGACGACACGCTGATCCTGCATGGGTCTCCATCTCCCACGGAAGAGGGCGCCTGCCCTGAAGCCTCCAAGCCCTGGGTGCTCGCCGCGGCCATCGTCGGCTCGAGCATGGCCTTCATCGACGGCACCGTGGTCAACGTTGCCTTGCCTGCCATCCAGGCCGATCTGCACGCCACGGCCTTCCAGGCGCAATGGGTGGTCGAGTCGTACGCCTTGCTGCTCGCGGCGCTGCTGCTGGTGGGCGGCGCGCTCGGCGACCACTACGGAAGGCGGCGCATCTTTGCCATCGGCGTCGTCGTGTTCGCGTTGTCGTCGGTGGGCTGTGCGCTCGCGGCCGATGTGCAGCAGCTCATCGCCGCACGCGCGATTCAAGGGATCGGCGGCGCGCTGCTGGTGCCGGGCAGCCTGGCGCTCATCAGCGCATCGTTTCCCGAGAAGGAACGCGGCAAGGCCATCGGCACCTGGTCGGGCTTCAGTGGCATCACGGCGGCGGTGGGGCCGGTGCTGGGCGGCTTCCTGGTCGATCACTTCTCGTGGATCTGGGCTTTCCTCATCAACGTGCCGATGGCGCTGCTGGTGCTGTGGATCGTGCGCCGCCATGTGCCCGAGAGCAAAGGCGCCGCGGCGCGCGGCGGGCTCGACCTGTGGGGTGCGCTGCTGGCGACCGCCGGGCTGGGCGGCATCGTCTACGCCTTCATCGAAGCGCCGACGCAGGGCTGGCGTTCGCCGGCCGTGCTCGCGGCACTGGCGATCGGCGTCGTGGGCAGCGTCGGCTTCGTCGTCGCCGAACGCCGGGCGCGCACGCCGATGCTGCCGCTGTCGCTGCTGCGCATCGGCAACTTCAGCGGCGCCAACCTGCTGACGCTGCTGCTGTATGCGGCGCTGGGCGGCGGGCTGTATTTCTTTCCGCTCAACCTGATCCAGGTGCAGGGCTACTCGGCCACGGTGGCGGGCGCGGCGCTGCTGCCGTTCATCTTCCTGATGTTCGCGCTCTCGGGCTGGGCCGGGCAGCTGGTCGACCGTTTCGGGCCACGCGTGCCGCTGGTCATCGGGCCGGCCATCGCGGCCGTGGGCTTTGCGCTGTTCGCGCTGCCGGGCGTGGGCGCGAGCTACTGGAGCGGTTTCCTGCCCGCCGTGGTGGTGCTGGGCTTCGGCATGACGGTGACGGTCGCGCCGCTCACCACCACGGTCATGAACGCCGTGGGGCCCGACCTCGCGGGCGTGGCCTCGGGCGTGAACAACGCGGTGTCGCGCGCGGCGGCGGTGCTCGCGATTGCCGTGTTCGGCGCCATCATGGCCTGGGCCTTCGATGCGGCGCTGGCCGAGCGGCTGCAAGCGATGGGCGCGTCGGACGAGGTGCGGGCCTTTCTTGGGGCCGAGCGCGACCGATTGGCCGCGGCCGGCGCGCCGCCGGGGGCCGATGCGGCCACCGTCGCCGCCGTGAAGCGCGCGGTGGCGGAATCGTTCGTCGCGGGCTTTCGCTGGGTGATGCTGCTGAGCGCCGGCCTGGCCGTGCTGAGTGCGGTCAGCGCCTGGCTGATGATCCGGCGCGCGCCCGTGGAAGAGCCAGACAACAACAAGCCATGAGACAGGAGACAAACCACCGATGCAAGCAGAACAACCGGCCGTCGCGCCGCCGCACGTCGATGTCCTGATCGTCGGTGCCGGCCTGTCCGGCATCGGCGCCGCCTGCCACCTGCAGGCGCAGTGCCCGGGTCGCAGCTACGCGATCCTCGAAGGGCGCGAACGCAGCGGCGGCACCTGGGACCTGTTCCGCTACCCGGGCGTACGCTCCGACTCCGACATGTACACGCTGGGCTACGTGTTCCGCCCGTGGACACAGGCCAAGGCGATCGCCGACGGCCCGTCGATCCTGCAGTACGTGCGCGACACCGCGCGCCAGCACGGCGTCGACGACAAGATCCACTACCAGCACCGCGTGGTGCGCGCCGCCTGGTCGAGCGCCGACGCCTGCTGGACGGTCGATGTGGAGCAGGGCGCCGACAAGCGGCTCGTGCAGTGGCGCTGCAACTTCCTCTTCCTGTGCAGCGGCTACTACCGCTACGAGGCGGGCTACACGCCCGACTTCGCCGGCATGGCTGACTTCCAAGGCCGCATCGTCCATCCGCAGCACTGGCCCGACGACCTGGACCACAGCGGCCGGCGCGTGGTCGTGATCGGCAGCGGCGCCACCGCGATGACGCTGGTGCCTGCGATGGCCCAGACCGCCGCGCACGTCACGCTGTTGCAGCGCTCGCCGACCTACGTGGTGGCGCGCCCGGCCGAAGACCCGATTGCCAACCGCCTGCGGCGCCTGCTGCCGGCGATGGCCGCGTACCGCCTCACGCGCTGGAAGAACGTGACGCTGGGCATGCTGTTCTTCCGGCTCGCGCGGCGTAAGCCGGCGCGCGTCAGGCGCATGCTGCTGGGCGGCGTGCGCCATGCGCTCGGGCCCGGCTACGACGTCGCCACGCACTTCACGCCGCGCTACAACCCGTGGGACCAGCGCCTGTGCCTCGTGCCCGACGGCGACCTGTTCGCGGCGCTCAACGCCGGGCGCGCGTCGATGGTCACGGACCACGTCGACACCTTCACGCCCGAAGGCTTGCGGCTGAAGTCGGGCCGCGTGCTCGAGGCCGACATCATCGTCACCGCCACCGGCCTTGAATTGCAGGTGCTCGGCGGCATCGAACTGAGCGTGGACGGCCGCCGCGTCGACCCCGCGAGCACCTTCAACTACAAGGGCATGATGTACAGCGACGTGCCCAACCTGGCCTCGTCCTTCGGCTACACCAACGCCTCGTGGACGCTCAAGTGCGACCTGACCTGCGCCTACGTCTGCCGGCTGCTGAACCACATGCACACGCACGGCTGGCGGCAATGCACGCCGCACAACGCGGGCCCTGACCTGTCGCCCGAACCGTGGATCGATTTCAGCTCGGGCTACGTGCAGCGCTCGCTCGACAAGTTTCCCAAGCAGGGCACGCACACGCCGTGGAAACTGCACCAGAACTACCTGCGCGACATCCTCCTGCTGCGCCTCGGGCGCGTGGACGACGGGGTGATGGCGTTCTCGAACCGCGCGGTCTGATCGCGGCCTGACCGCGTTGCGTGACGCGGCGATGTATAGCTCTGCTCAATACAACATCGAAGATTTTTGAATTGGATCGATGGCAGGCGGCGGTGATTTACTCCGCCCGGCGTTGCACTCGCACTGAAAAAACGGCGAGGCGGT
Source organism: Variovorax sp. GW821-FHT09D07 (assembly GCF_059416345.1). Classification (NCBI taxonomy): domain Bacteria; kingdom Pseudomonadati; phylum Pseudomonadota; class Betaproteobacteria; order Burkholderiales; family Comamonadaceae; genus Variovorax; species Variovorax sp. GW821-FHT09D07. The sequence continues at coordinate 116,160 of NZ_JBWKOY010000001.1, read as the reverse complement.
GCCCGGGAATCACCCCACGACCCTGTGATGAGGAGACCTCATGAAGTCATCGATCCGTGCATCCCTGGCGGGCCTGTTGTTCGCAGCGCTGGCAGGACATGCAAGCGCCGCCTCGCTGGACGCTTTCGCGGCCACGCCGAACGCCGCCATCTCCGGCAACAACATCGAGAACCTGACGCAGTCCACGCCCGAGATGTGCGCGTCGGCCTGCCTGGGCGCGCCACGCGGCGCCTGGTGCGTCTCGTTCGACTACAACAAGGCCGGCCAGAGCTGCGACCTGAGCGACAAGCGCGCCGCCGACGTGGGCGGGCTGAAGACCGACTACCCCGGCAACCCCTATGACCACTACAGCCTCAAGCCCGATCCGCTGAAGCCTTTCGCGCGCACGCCCAATGCGGCCATCAGCGGCTACAACACCGAGGCCCTGCAGACCGTGACGCCCGCCGACTGCGCCAACGCCTGCACCGACGCGAGCCGCTCGTCGTGGTGCAAGTCCTTCGACTACCACAAGACCAACCAGCGCTGCGACCTGAGCGACAAGCGCGCCAGCGACATCGGCGGCCTGAAGACCGACTACGTCGGCAATCCCTACGACCACTATTCGCTGATCGCGGGCGAGGGCGTTCCCAACCCCGTGCCGGGCAACAAGCACATCCTGCTGATCGGCATCGACGGCCTGCGCGGCGACGCCATCCAGTGCGCGGGCTGCGTGCAGACGCCGGCGATGTCGGCGCTGATCGCCGGCGGTGCCTTCCACGGCAACGTGCTGGCGGGCGGCACCAAGCAGGCGACCGTGAGCGGACCCGGCTGGTCGTCGGTGTTCACTGGCTTCTGGGCCGACAAGCACGGCGTGACCTCGAACACCACCACCTTGCCGCTGAAGAAGACGCACGTGTTCGACCAGATCAAGGCGGCCTGGCCGACGGCCACGACGGCGGTGGTGGGCGACTGGTTCAACATCACCCACAACCTGCGCCCGGCGCTGGCCGATTTCGTGGTCGCCAACGCGGCCAAGAATTCGCAGCAGGCCACCGATGCGGTGAAGGGCTGGCTGAGCTGGAAGCACCCGCCGACGGCGATCTTCTACTACCTGCACAACGTCGACGTCCATGCGCCGAGCTACGACCCGCTCAATGCCTACTACCAGGGCAAGATCGCCGGCGAAGACCAGCAGATCCAGCAGGTGCTCACGGCGCTCACGTCGCGGCCGAACTACGCGAATGAAGAATGGCTGATCGTCGTCACCTCGGACCACGGCGGCACCGGCAGCAGCCACGGCGGACAGACGGCGGCCGAACGCAGCACGCTGCTGATCCTGAACAACAACCACCAGAACCCGCTCAAGCCCAGCTACTGCGTGGGCAGCCTCGGGGGTACCGCATTGACGCAGGTGGACGGCACGACGCCGCACATCCTGGACTTTCTGGGGCTGCCGAACACCACCGAAGGGCAGAAGCACCCGGCGTGCGGGAACTGAGGGCAGGCGAGTCCGGACGGGGCCGAAGGGGAGGGTAGCCCGCGCCCATGCCGTGCGCGGCAGGCGAAATGCCTACCCTTCGGCGATCGGCGGGTTGAACCCGCACATAATCTCGCGTTTTCTTTTGTTCTGAATCTCTCAGGTAGCCACGCCGTGTCGAAGCCAACCTGCCCCTGGACTTCGACCAACCCTTTCCGGCTGTGGTGCGCCCGTGTTCGAACGCTATTACCGCGAGCTGCTGAGCTTTCTGTCCCGCAAGGTACCCGACCGCGCCACCGCGGCCGACCTGGCGCAGGAGAGCTACGTGCGGGTGTACGAGGCGCAGCGCACGGGCAGCGTGGTGCGCGACCCGCGCGCGCTGCTGTACCGCACGGCCCGCAACCTCGTCACCGACCACCACCGCCGCACCAGCGTGCGGGCGGGCGGCGACACGGCGGCGCCCGATGACGCACCGCCCGACGCCGACGACTGCATCGGCCCGCCCACCTTCGAGCCCGACGCCATCCTCTCGTCCAGCCAGGGCATGGCGGCCATGGTCGAGACCATCGACCGGCTGCCTCCGCGCTGCCGCGAAGCCTTCGTGCTCTACAAGTTCGATGGCCTCTCGTATGCCGAGGTGGCTGCGCGCATGGGCATTTCGGTGCGGACGGTCGAGATGCAGCTGCGTATTGCGATGGAGGCGTGCTGGGCGTGCCTGGAGCGGACCCGTGGTTCAGAGTGAGATGAGACGCCCCATTACAGGGTTTGACGACGCTCGTGCGTCTACCCCCATAAGAACGATCCCCACGTCATGACCCTCACGTCGCCACCGTCCGAAGAAGCCCTGCGCCTGCGACAGGACGTGCTGGACTGGTTCGTCCGCCGCCAGCGCACGCACTGGAGCGCGTCCGACGAGCGCGCGTTCCAGGCCTGGCTCGGCGCCGATGCGCGCCATGGCGAGGCGTTCCGCGAATGGGAGTCGCGCTGGCGCGCCTTCGACGCGATCGCGCCCGAGACGGTCGCGGGCTGGCGCAGCGGCTTCGAAGGCCGCGCGCCCGCCGCACCCACGCGCCGCGGCTTCCTGAAACCGGCGGTCGTGCTGGGCGTTTCCGGCATGGCGGTCGGCGCCGGCTACCTCGGCTGGCGCCATGTGCAGGCCCAGCCCGTGTTCGAACAGGCTTTCGCCACCCGGCGCGGCCAGCAGCTCGAAGCGCCGCTGCCCGACGGCTCCCGGCTGCGGCTGGACACCGCCACCCGCCTCGAAGTGCGCCTGTTCCGCGACCGCCGCGAGGTGACGCTGCTCGACGGGCAGGCGGTGTTCGCCGTGCAGTCCGATGCGAAACGCCCCTTCGACGTGCTGGCCGGTCCGCTGCGCGTGCGGGTGGTCGGCACGCGCTTTGCCGTGCGCCACACCCCCGGCATGCCGGGCGCCGACGGCACGCGGGTGTCGGTGGAAGAGGGCAAGGTGCGCGTGCTGCGCCGGGCGCCGGATGCGACGAGCGAAGTCTTCCTGACCGCTGGGCGTCAGGTGGAAAGCGATGCGCAGGGCCGGTTCTCCGCCGTCTCGGCCGTGCCGCGCGACGGCATCGCGCCCTGGCGCGAGCACCGCCTGAGCTTCGTCGACACGCCGCTGGCGCGCGCGTTGGCCGAGCTGGAGCGTTACGGCAGCACCGGCCTGGTGGTGAACGACCCGGCCGTGGCGGCCCTGCGACTGAGCGGCACCTTCGACCCGCGGGACGCGCGCACGCTGCGGCGCGCCCTGGCCAGCGCCTTGCCGGTGCGGCTGAAGGAAACCGGCACGGTCGCGGAAATCCTGCCGGCCCCCTGAAACAAAAGAATCAAGAATTTCTCGCCGGCACTACGGGGATTCCGCCAGCTCGTGCGTCAGCCCAGATAGGAACCATTTGCATTCACTACCTGGAAGACGTTCGATGACGAAGCGCTTGAGAACAAAGATGACACCCGCGCCGCTGGCCCTGGCCGTTGCACTGGCCCTGGCGAACGCGCCCCTGATGGCCCGGGCGCAGGGCGCGCCCCAGCCGATCCACATCGCGGCCCAGCCGCTGGCCGAGGCGCTGAACGACTGGGCGCGGCAGACCCGCATCCAGCTGGCCGTGCAGCAGAGCCTGGTTGCGGGCAAGACCGCGCCCGCCATCTCGGGCAGCCTCACGGCCCGGCAGGCGCTCGACCGGCTGCTGGCCGGCAGCGGCCTGGCGGCCACGATGGAAGGCAATGCGGCGGTCATCAAGACGGCGCCCGCCACGGGCGGCACGTCCACGCTGCCGGCGGTGACCGTCGTGGCCGACGGCGAGGAAAGCGCCACGGGCCGGGTGCAGGGCTATGTCGCCAAACGCAGCGCCACCGCCACCAAGACCGACACGCCGATCATCGAGACGCCGCAGTCGATTTCGGTGATCACGGCCGACCGCATCGAGGCCATCGGCGCCACCAACCTGAAGGACGCGCTGGGCTACACGCCGGGCGTGTCGACCACCACCTACGGCGCCGATTCGCGCTACGACTGGATCTCGCTGCGCGGCTTCGACGCCTATTCGCCGGGCTTCTACCTGGACGGCCTGCCGCTGCGCAACAACAGCACCTGGGGCGTGTGGCGCACCGAGAACTATGGCGCCGAACGCATCGAGTTGCTGCGCGGCCCGTCGTCGGTGCTGTACGGCATGAGCGGCCCCGGCGGGGTGGTGAACGTGGTCAGCAAGCGCCCCACGGCAGAGCCCGTGCGCGAGCTGCAGCGGCAGGTGGGCGACCACGCCCGCAAGCAGGTGGCGGGCGATTTCTCGGGCGCGCTCGATGCCGACGGCAAGCTGCTGTACCGCATCACCGGCCTCGTGCGCGACGCGCAACTGCCGGCGGGCAAGGAGGCCGACGACCGCATGTACATCGCGCCTGCACTCACCTGGAAGCCGTCGGGCGACACCACGCTGACCTTGCTGTCGCAGTTCTCGCGCACGCGCGGCGGGGTCTACACGCGCGCACGGCCGCAGGTCGGCTCGCTCGATCCGACCGCCATCGGCACCACCATTCCCTCGAAACTCTTCGTCGGCGAGCCCGGCTTCGACCGCTTCGACCAGGACCAGCAGATGGTCGGCTACCAGTTCGAGCACCGCATCAACGACACCTTCACGGTGCGGCAGAACGCGCGCTACGCGCACCAGAAGCTCGACTACACGGGCACGCAGCTGACCGGCTTCATGGCGCTGAACCCCGACGTGCCGAACGACCCGCTCAACTTCCAGCAGATGTCGCGCAGCGTGTTCGGCAGCCGCGAGAACATCGGCGCCCTGGCGCTCGACAACCAGCTGCAGGCCGACTTCCGCCTGGGCGAGACGCAGCACAAGGTGCTGGTCGGGCTGGACTACCAGCGCACCCGCATCGACCAGGTCACCTTCAGCGGCGGCAGCGCCTCGCCGCTGAACATCTACACGCCGGTGTACGGCGGGCCGATCGAGCGGCCCGCGCCGTATTTCGACGGCGTCACGCGACTTGCGCAGACCGGCGTCTACCTGCAGGACCAGATCAAGTGGGGCGAGCGCTGGACGCTGACGCTGGGCGGGCGCTACGACACCGCCGACAGCACCGTGGACAGCCGCCTCGACAGCTCGCGCCAGCGCATGCGCGACCACAAGTTCACCAGCCGGGCCGGCCTGGTCTACCTGCACCCGAGCGGCTGGGCGCCGTACCTGAGCTACTCGGAGTCGTTCGCGCCCACGGCCACCATCGACCCGGTGTCGGGCGACCCGTTCAAGCCCGAAAGCGGCAAGCAATACGAGGCCGGCGTGCGCTACCAGCCCACGGGCAGCAAGGCGATGTACAGCGCCGCCATCTTCGATCTGCGGCGCAAGAACTACATCAGCTACGACGGCGAGTTCATGCCCAAGCAGACGGGCGAGATCTCGGTGCGCGGCCTGGAGCTCGAGGCCACGGCCGAGATCGCCTCGCGCCTGAACCTCACGGCGTCGTACAGCTACACGCCGCGGGCCATCGTCACGGCCAGCAGCAACACGAGCGAGATCGGCAAGCAGGCCACGGCCGTGCCGCGCCACCGGCTGTCGGTGTGGGCGGACTACCGCTTCGCCGGCGGCGTGAAGGTGGGCCTGGGCGCGCGCTACACGGGCTCGAACTACGGCGACGGCGAAGCTGCATGGCCGAGCAAGGTGCCGGCCTCGACGGTGTTCGACGCCATGCTCGGCTACGACATCGACCGCTGGAGCCTGGCGCTGAACCTGCGCAACCTGACCAACAAGACGTACTTCGCGAACTGCGGTTACCGCAACTGCTACTACGGCTACCCGCGCACGGCGACGGCCACGGCGACCTACCGCTGGTAACTGCTTTCAGCGCGGTGCGCGCAGCAAATGCCGCCCCAGCGCCTCGAAGGCCGGCAGCGTCACCGGGTCGTTCGCGGCGTTGCCCGCGATCGGGTGCGAGGCGTAGCGCACGATCACCATCCCGGCCTTCGGGTCGATGTAGATGCGCTGGCCGTGCACGCCGCGCGCCATGTAGGCACCGTGGTCGTTGTGCGTCACCCACCACATGTCGCGGTAGCTCCAGCCCTGCAGCAGCGGGTAGCCGCCCTTGACGAAGGCGGCCTTGTCGCCGCCGCGGCGGATGTCGTCGACGGCGGCCTTGGGCACGACCTGCCGGCCTTTCACGCGGCCGTCGTTGCGCAGCATCTCGCCGAAGCGCGCGAGGTCGCGCAGGCCGGTATTCAGGCCGCCGCCCGCGAAGGGCGTGCCGATGGAGTCGACGGTGAAGTAGGCGTCCTGCTCGGCGCCCAGGTGGCGCCAGATGCGCTCCGACAGCAGCTGCGCCACGGTGCGGCCAGTGGCGCGCGCGATCACCCAGCCCAGCACGTCGGAGTTGACGGTCTTGTAGCCGAAGCCTTCGCCGTGCCGTCCCTCGGGCTGCACGGTCTGCAGGAACTCGTAGTAGCTGCGCGGGCCGGTGTAGTCCTTGGGCTTGGGCAGCGGGTTGCCGGCCTGCGCATGGGCCCAGACCTCGGCCTTCGGGTCGGCGTAGTCCTCGCTGAACTTCAGGCCCGTGGTCATGTCGAGCACCTGGCGCACGGTGGCGTTGCCGAAGGCCGAGGTCGCGAGTTCGGGCACGTAGGCGGTCACCGGCTTGCCGGCATCGAGAGTGCCTTCGGCCACCAGCATCGCGCCCAGCGTGCCGACCACCGACTTGGTGACCGACATGGCGCCGTGCTGGCCGTCGTTTCTCAGCACGCCGAAGTAGCGCTCGTAGACCACGCGCCCGCGGTGCAGCACGAGGATGCCGTCGGTGTAGGTGGCGGCCAGCGAGGCGTCCCAGGTCATGGGCGTCTTCGCGTCGAGCGGCGTGAAGCTGAGCGTGTCGATGTCCTTGCGCAAGGCCTGGGGCAGGGCGGTGGGCGCACCGAGCCCGCGCGACACGTTCACGGTCGGCATCAGCTGGCGGAAATTCGACACGCTCCAGCGCATCGCCGGAAACCGGAAATAGCTGCCGTCGTCGAAACGCAGCGTGCGGTCGGGTGGCGGCGGCGAGCCGGTCATCCAGCCGAGCCGGGCGGGGTCGCTGGCGGCGGCGTCGGGGTAGGTGGCATCGGCTGCGCCGGTCGACACCGCGAAGGCGGCGAGCGCGGCGCTCAGCAAAGCCTGGGCGCCAAGGCGGGTTCTGGAAGGGGCGAACATGGCAGTTCCGAAGCGAAGGACCGGCCCATTGTGGCCCGCGGCCCCGCCTGCGAACTTCTCACTGACAGCCGCGGCGCAGGTTGACAGGGCGCCGCTTCGGCTTTGATACTGAACCCTTCAGTTCATCATTCAACCCAAGGAGATTCCATGCAGAAGATCATTCCCTGCCTCTGGTTCGACGGCAACGGCGAGGAGGCGGTCAACTTCTACACCGCCATCTTTCCGAAGTCGCGCCTGACCGACACGCTGCTCTGGGGCGATGTGAATCCCGCCAAGAAGGGCAAGCTGCTCACGGCGACCTTCGAGCTCGACGGGCAGTCGTTCATGGTGCTCAACGGCGGGCCGGAGTACAAGATCACGCCGGCCATCTCGCTCATCGTGACCTGCGAGACGCAGGAAGAGGTCGACTACTACTGGGACAAGCTGCTCGAGGGCGGCGGCCAGCCCGTGCAGTGCGGCTGGCTCACCGACCGCTTCGGCGTGTCGTGGCAGGTCACGCCGATGCCGCTCATCCGCATGTTCCAGGACAAGGACGCGGCCAAGGCCGCCCGCGCGATGGCGGCCATGATGACGATGATCAAGCTCGACATCGCCACAGTGAAGAAGGCCTTCGACGGGGAGTGACCCCCGCCGAGGCACCGATCAGACCAACCGGCCGATCGGCTTCTTGCGCCACACCAGGCGGTAGTACGCGGTCTGCAGCAGCAGCATCGCGCCGAAGGTCACCGGGTAGGCGACCCAGATCCCGTCCAGGCCCATGCCGAAGTGGCGGCTCATGAGCCAGGCCACCGGCACTTCGACGCCCAGGATGCAGACGATCGAGATCAGCGTCGGCACCAGCACCGAGCCGCTGGCGCGCATGATCCCCGAGATCGCCGAGGCCATGCCGAACAGCACCAGGCTCCACAGCATGATGTGCAGCAGGTTCTGCGCGATCTCGATCACCGGCGCGCTGGTGATGAAGAAGCCCATCAGCGGACGCGAGAACAGGTAGCCCAGCAGCACCAGCCCGCCCGTCAGCACGAGGTTCATGCCCAGCGCGGTCTGCACGATGGCCCCGAGCCGGTTGGCGCGGCCCGCGCCGATCGCCTGCGCGCCGAGGATCGACGTGGTGATGGCGATCGAGATGGCCGGGAACTGCACGTAGGCCACCACCTGGTTCACCGCGCCGTAGGCGGCCGTGGCGTTGGAGCCGTAGCTGTTGACCATCGACAGCAGCACCACTTCGGCCAGCGCCACCACGATCATCTGCACGCCGGTGGGCACGCCGATCTTCAGCACCGCCTTGAGCAGCTGCGGCTGGATGCGCAGGCAGCGCACGAACTCCGCGTCGGGCGCGAGCGGGCTCTTTTTCTGGCGCAACCGGAAGCCCAGCCACGTGGTCGCGACCGCGAACGAGAGCACGGAGGCCCACGCGCCGGCCGCCACGCCCAGTTGCGGCAGCCCGCCCCAGCCGCGGATCAACGCGGGCGTGACCACCAGGCCGATGGCCGTGGAAATCACCAGCGTCAGCAGCGGCGTGATGGTGTCGCCCACGCCGCGCAGCATGGCGGTGGCCAGCAGGAACAGGAACACGCCGGGCATCGCGATCAGCATGATGCGGGCGTAGCGCGTGGAGTCGGCCAGCACGTCGGGCGGCGTGCCCAGCATGGCCAGCATCGGTGTGGTGAACAGGCCCCCGAACACCGCGATCGCCAGGCCCAGCAGCAGGCCCACCGTGAGCGTGGTGCCCGCCACCGCCTTGGCCTTGGCCGCGTCGCGCGCGCCCCAGGCCTGGCCGATGAGCACCGAGGCGCCCGCGCCCAGACCGATGATGAAGGCGATGAAGAAGAACATCACCGGGAAGAAGCTCGACACCGCCGCCAGCGCGCTCACGCCGAGCATCTGCCCGACGTAGACGTTGTTGATGGTGCCGGAGAGCGACTGCAGGATGTTGCTGAGCAACATCGGCGCCAGGAAGAACAGGAACACCTTCCACAGCGGACGCGGCGCACCCACCGGCGCCACGGGCACGCCGCGCAGTCCGCTCGGGTTGCCGGGGCCGGTGGAGGTGGTGGTGCTGCTGTCGGGCGCCGCGCTCATGCAGCACCCCAGCCACCGGCCGACAGCTTGTGCAGGTGCACACGCAGGTCGGTGGGCCAGGGTTCCACGAGGTCGCTGAAGCGCTGATGCTCGCCCGCGAACAACGCGCGCGTGGCTTCCTCGAAGCCGGGCAGGTTGCCTGCGATGGCGGTCATGAAGCGGTAGGTGGCTTCACGCGCGGCACGCACCGTGTCGCGGTCGGCGTGCACGTGGCGTGCGTCGTCCACCAGCTTGCGCAGCGCCACCGAGGCGCCGCCCGGCTGGCGGCCGAGCCAGTCCCAGTGGCGCGGCAGCAGCGTGACTTCGCGCGCCACCACGCCCAGGCGCGGACGGCCGACGCCGCGCGGCGCGTCTTCGTGTTTCTCGGCTTCGAGCGCGGAGGTCTCGATGGCCTTCGGGTCGCGCAGGTCGACATCGAGCTGCTCGCCGGTCTGGTCGTCGAACACGAGGCAGGTGGCGGCGTCGCCGCGCTCGCGCAGTTGCGTGAGCACCTGGGCCTTGGTGCCGGCGGCGACGCGCTGGAAGCCGGCAAACGCAGTGAATGTGGTCGGTAGTTCGTCGGGTGACATGCAGATTCTTTTTGGGTTGTCGATCCGGGCGGAACGAAACGAGGTTCGTAATCTACCCGCAGGACGGTTCAGGCGTGCGGCGTGTCGTGATCGCACAGCACCCGCAGCGCGGCATGCAGGTCTGGCAGGCGTTGCGGGTCCAGCGATTTCACGGCGTCGACGCAGATCGCTTCGACGGTGGTGATGGCGGCTTGCATCAACTTCCTTCCGCCGCTGCGAATAATCGCATGGCGCCGGGGGTCGTCATCGGGTCCCGTCGTGCGCTCGGCCAGGCCGGTCTTTTCGAGCAGCACCATCTTGCGGATGAGCGCCGACATTGGCAACCCCAGCGTGTGCGCAAGCTCGGCCATCGGCATGGCGCCGTTGCCGGTACGCAGCAACAGGTGCAGCAGGGTGAAGTCGTCGTAGTCCAAGCCGTGGAAGGCGCCCAGGTCTTCGTTGAGTTTCAGGCTCAGGCTGGCGTGGGCGCGGCCGAGGTCGAGGCAAAAGCCCAGTGCGTCGGTGTTCATGGCGTGTTGTAGCCCTTGTCAGTGGTGCACTGGAGTTCCTCGCGCCAGAGCTCCAGCAGCTTTTCCAGTTCCGCCGCGCGGTCGAAGGCGGGGTCGTCGCGCTCCTTCACCCGGTCGATCACCTCGAAACCGAAGTGCGTCGCGCCCTGCGCCATCCAGTCGCGCTGCAATGCCTTGTTGCGGTGCGAGCGCAGGTTCAACTCGAAGCGGGCGCGGTTCATGGCGCCTTCGACGTCGAGGCTGCCGGCCACGTAGACGCGGCCGTCCGTCAGGTTGCGGATGACGAAGACGCCGGCGGGGCGCACGCTGTCCTTGTATTGCTTGACCAGGGTACGCCTGGTGTGAGGAGATGGATTCATCTCCAAATATTACCCGGGCAAAATATAAAACACAATACACCCGGGTAAAAATAGATTCACTCGGCGCGCAGCCGATGCCAGCCGCGCAGCACCCGCCGATGCACCGCCCGCACGATGCGCCAGGGGCGGCTTTCGCGCACCCGTGTCAGCACACTGTCTTTCCATGCTTTCCAGCGCGGGTACCAGCGGGCGAACCAGGCCAGCCGCATCAGCGAGCCCTCGACCAGCTGGAAGATCCGCGCGACCACCGCCGTGCCGGCGAGCTTGGCCAGCAGCAGCACGGTCATGCCGCTGAACGCGTGGCCGCGGCCGAACAGGAACAGCGCCAGCAGCTTCACCGGAAAGAGCAGCAGCATCGGCACGAAGAACGCCAGCAGCGCGCCCCAGGGCGGCAGCGCGCGCAGCAGGTTCTCGAGCCGCGCCCAGAAGGGCAGGCGTGCAAGCCGCGCGACCAATGCCGCGAGCGGGGCCCAGCCCCATTCCTCGAACAGCAGCACCGGCACGAGGATCGTGGTGGCAACGGCGCGAAACAGGGCGCGCAAGGCGCGCACGAGGGGGTTGTGCATGCGCGAAGGGTATACGCACACGGCCGCGCGCCGCCGGGACCTTGCGGACCCGGCGGCGCATCGTTCGAAAAGGCGGCGTCTGCGCGCCTGTCTATTTGCGGCCGACGCTGCTGTCTTCCGCGGGCCGGAAGAACAGGTACTCGCCCCGGCCCAGTTCGGGCGTCACTTCGTAGCCGCTGCACCGCGTGATGTTGCACTGGATGATCACGACGCGCGGCCAGATGGTGGCCGAGGTCGGAAACCCGGGCATGTACTGCGGCACGTGCCAGACGCCGTAGTCGCCCACCGGCTCGGCGTTTTCCGTGCCGCTGGCGTTCTGCAGGCCGCTGCCCATGGGCATCCGCTCGATGCGGATGATCGGCGTGGCGGCGACCGACGCCGTCGCCACGCAGCAGGCGGCCAGCCAGAGAGGAACGGTCCTGGTGTTCATGGTGATGGACTCCAGAGCCGACCTCATTGCGCGTCGGCCGGTGCCGAAGCCACCTCGTCAGCCGGCAGGCGGCGCGTGATGCGCGCTTCCAGGATGTCCGGCTGCGGGGCCACGGCGCTCGCCATGACCGGGGCCGGCTCCGCCGCAGGTGCCGCGGCTTCCTCGGCGGGCGCTGCGGCCACGGGGGCCGGTGCCACTTCCGGCGCAGACACCGGGACGGCGGTCGCAGCCGGTGCCGGCTGTTCCTGCGCCGGAGCTGCCATGGGCATCGCCTCGACCAGCGTGGCCGGTGCGGCAGGCTGCTGCACCGCCACGACCGGCGCGGGTGCCGGGGCCGGCGCCAACGCGACAGGCGCCGCAGGTGCCACGGGCGCCACCGGCTGGGGCACGGCCACCGCCACGGGGGCCGGCGCAGGTGCTGGAGCCGCGGCCACGGGCGCCACCGGCGCCGCCGGACGTGCCGCCACGGGCGCGCCGGCCGAGGAGGCCTGCGGTCCGAACGCGCTCACGCGTTCTTCGGCGGTCATCGACTGCGGGCACTTCGAGCCGGTCATCTCCAGGGCCGCCTGGGCCGCCGGGTCCATGCAGTCCATGGCCAGCGACGCTGCCTTCATGCCCTTGTTCCAGAGCTCGCGGCTCATCTTCAGGCGCTTGCAGTGTTCGTCCGTCCAGGTGGTGCCGAAGCTCAGCCCGACCCCTGCGCCGTTGGCGCTGGCGCTGGTGCTGCCCATGCAGGTGTCGTTGCTGGTCGTCAGGTTCGGGCCGCTCACGGAGGGCACGTTCTTGACGGTGTAGCTGCCACGGTAGTCGACGGTGCTGGTCGTCGCGCCCGTGTTGTTGATGTTCTGTGTGCTGTTGCTGTCCACCGTGGCCCGGGAGGTGACTTCCGAGGGGGCGGAGCTGTTGAAATTCACCGCCTGGGTGTTGCCCTGGGCGTTGGTGGTGGCTGAACTCTGCGACTGGTTGTTGGCGCCACCCGCCGTGGTCTGCGCCAAGGCGCCGGCGGACAGGCCCAGCAAGGTCAGGGCAATCAATGTTTTCATTTTTTCGACTCCTTTGGGAAGCAGGGGAGGGGCGTGCCCCTCCCCGTTTCTGGTCCAACAACCGATGGTCCGGATCGCTCAGGGAGCGTTGGCCGTTGCGCCGGAGATCGCGCCACCGGCGGTGCCGCCACCGTTGCTGAAGCCCGCTGCGTTGCCCACGGCGAAGTTGATGACGCCCGTGGAGCCGCCGGTGGAGCCCGACGTGGCCGAGGTCGTCGTGCCGTTGACGATGCCGTTGACCGCGCCCGAATTGGCGCTGAAGCCGGCCGTCGTGCCCGAGGTGCGCGTCACCACGGCCAGGCCGCCGCCAGGACCTGCCGCGGTGGCTGCGGTGTTGTTGGTGGTGGAGCCGGCTGCGCCGCCTGCAGAGCCGCTCACGGGGTTGGCGCCGCCGCCGGCGTAGTTCGCATTGGCGCTCGAGGTCGCATTGGCCTGTGCATTCGCACCGCCTGCAGCCACGCCGTTGCCGGTCGTTGCTGCCACGCTGGTCACGCGGCCTTGCGTGGTGGCCGAGCCGCTGGCGGTGGCGCCGCCGACGCGCAGGAAGGCGTTGCCTGCTGCGCCGCCCGCCGCGTTGGCCGTGGCCGACGAGGTGGAGCTGGCTGCGTTGTAGCTCAGTGCGCTGCCCGTTCCGGAGCTGGCGGCGACCGAGCCTGCCGAGCTGGAGGAGCCGGTCGTGGTGTTGGTGACGGCGAGCGCCACGCTGCTGCCGGTTGCGGTCCCGATGCCAGCCACGAGAACCACTGCCATGGCGATAAGAGTCTTCTTCATGATGCTTCCTCGATAGTGTTGAAACGAACCCGATCGCCGGGGAATCCGGCCATCAGCGACGGTCAGCGAGCACGGATTGAATGGATTCCGTTGCGACCGGGATGCAGTTTCAGCGTGGGGGAGGGATCGAAAAATGCCTCAGGCTGGGTAGTGCAAGGCTATGGCGAAAGCAATGCCCGGCCGCGTTTTCGGCGTGGGCAGGGGATCGGTTTCCGGCCCTGTTTCCCTCGTGGCCACTATCACTTTCGTTCACAATCTGGCAATATTGCAACCGAAAGAAACCAAGGTAATCAAAAAAGCCGATAGCCGGAAAAAGAGTAGAAATCGATTAACTTTTGTTCACGAAGTCGCGACTTTTATCTGTGACAAGGGGGCTTAAATGGAAAACGATCTCGACATTTCATTGACCGATGTCGGTGGTGGCGCTAGGAAATTCTCCAATCCCGGCCAGTTCGGTGGACTGCTGGCTCCCTCGGCGGATACCCTGCCGTGGCCGGACTACCTCACGGGCCAGGAAACCAAGCCCGTTCGTGTCCTGCTCGTCGACGACGACCCCTTTGTCCGCCGCGTCATCGCCCAGGAGCTGCTGGGCGATCTGCGCATCCAGCTCGAAGGCCAGGCCGGCTCCCTGCGCGAGGGAAGGCGCCTCTTGATGCAGCATGAATTCGATGTGCTCATGGTCGACATCCGCCTCGGAGACGGCAGCGGATTCGAGCTCATCGAAGAGGCCAAGAAGCACCGCAGCGCCGCCGAGATCATCGTCATTTCCGCGCTGGAAGACGAGCCCCAGGTGCTGCATGCCTTCGAGCTCGGCGCCTCGGGTTACCTGGTGAAGAACGCCTGGTTCCAAAGCTATGCCCAGGCCGTGTTGCAGGTGGTGAATGGCGGGGCTGCCATCACCCCCCGGCTGGCGCGCCGGCTGCTCGTTCACCTGGACCACCAGCGCGCCAATCCGAGCCCGGTGCGCCCGCCGGACAGCAAGGCGACCCTGTCGGCACGGGAGCGCGAAGTGTTGCGACTTGTAGCCACGGGATATGTGACGGAAGAGATCGCGCTGCAGCTCACCATCAGTGCCCAGACGGTTAACGCGCACGTCAAGAACATCTACCGCAAGCTGCACGCCCATACCCGCGCGCAGGCCGTGAGTTTCGCCTCGCACCGGGGGCTGCTCTAGGGCGCGCTTCGGGCGCGCCGCGTTCGCAGCGGAGCCACCCATGCGCGCGCCCGCGCCCCCGCTCCCGCCGTATTTCCTGGAGGACCAGTTCGTGTGGCTTTCGATCGCCGCCTGGTGTGTGCTCCTGATCTGGCTGTGGCCGCGTGCCTCGCGCCAGCGGATGCTGCTGTGGGTGGGGCTCGCATTCGCGCTGCACCTGACGCCGGTGGTGGGGCAGGTGATTCGCGCGACCTCGGCGATCACCACACTGGGTACCGAGGTGCCGGCGGCCTTCTGGGCCCTGCAGGGGGTGAACGTCGCTGTGCTCTGCATGATCGTGGCCACCTGGTATTTCACGCGGCGCCGTCTCGTGCGCTACCGCCAGGCGCAGGCCGTGCTCGCCGAGCGCCGCCGCATCGCCAGCGACCTGCATGACGGCGTCGGCTCGCGGCTGGTGGCGCTCATGGCCAGCTACGACCCGCGCTCCGCCGACGCCCGCGAGCTGTCGATGGCCCTGCAGGCCTGCCTGCTGGAGCTGCAGCTGACGGTCGACTCCCTCGACGACCAGGCCGACACCAGCATCGGCGAGCGCCTGGGCCACTTGCGTTACCGGCTGCAACCGGCGTTCGACCGGCTCGGCATCACGCTCGTGTGGAACGTGCAGGACGTGGTGCTGGCGCCGCCGCTGTCGCCCGAGGCCGCGATGCAGCTGTGCCGCATCGCGCAGGAGGCCTTGTCGAACGTGCTGCGCCATTCGCAGGCGACCCGCGTAGAAGTGCGCTTCGGCCCGCGCGAACGCTCGCACGGCCTGGTGCTCGAAGTGCTCGACGACGGCCGCGGCCTGGATGCGGCGGCCGGCGAGGCCGGCGGCAAGGGCCTGCGCAGCATGCGCGAGCGCGCCGACGCGCTGCACGGCGAGCTGGCCGTGATGGACGCAGCGCCGCACGGGCTGCGCATCCGGCTCGTGATGCCCGGCGAAGTGCTGCCGCAGTCGGCGGTCGCGGCACCGGCCGAGAGCACGTTGTAACCATCCCGCACCGGTGCCCGGCGGGGGGCCTCGTCGCCTATGGCAAACTTCCGCGCTTTGCCAGGGACGCGCTCAAGACATGCAGAAAATCATTCGCCAGCTCGCCGTTGAAATCAAGGTCGGCGAGCACCAGGTGAAGGCCGCCGTCGAACTGCTCGACGAAGGCGCCACGGTTCCGTTCATTGCCCGCTATCGCAAGGAAGTCACGGGCGGCCTCGACGACATCCAGCTGCGCGAACTGGAAGCCCGGCTGTCTTACCTGCGCGAACTCGAAGACCGCCGCGTGGCGGTGCTCAAGGCCATCGACGAGCAGGGCAAGCTGACCCCCGAGCTGCGCGCCGCGATCGAATTCGCGCCCACCAAGCAGGAGCTCGAAGACCTGTACCTGCCGTTCAAGCAGAAGCGCCGCACCAAGGGCCAGATCGCCCGCGAATTCGGCATCGAGCCGCTGGCCGACAAGCTGCTGGCCGACCCCACGCTCGACCCGGCCGTGGAAGCCAAGGCCTTCCTGCAGCCCGCCACCACGCTGGACGACGGCAAGCCGGGCCCCGATTTCTCCACCGTTCCCCTCGTGCTCGACGGCGTGCGCGACATCCTGTCCGAGCGCTGGGCCGAAGACGCCGTGCTGGTGCAGCGCCTGCGCGAATGGCTCTGGAACGAAGGCCTGCTCAAGTCCACCCTGATGGCCGGCAAGGACGAGAACAACGCCGACATCGCCAAGTTCCGCGACTACTTCGACTACGACGAACCCATCGGCCGCGTGCCTTCGCACCGCGCCCTGGCCGTGTTCCGCGGCCGCGCGCTCGAGGTGCTCGACGCCAAGCTCGTGCTGCCCGTCGAGCCCGAGCCGGGCAAGCCCAGCATCGCCGAAGGCAAGATCGCGCTGCACCTGGGCTGGAGCCACGCCGCTCGCCCGGCCGACGACCTGCTGCGCAAGTGCGTGGCCTGGACCTGGCGCGTGAAGCTGGCGCTGTCGACCGAGCGCGATCTGTTCACCCGCCTGCGCGAAGACGCCGAGAAGGTCGCCATCAAGGTGTTCGCCGACAACCTGCGCGACCTGCTGCTGGCCGCGCCCGCCGGCCGGCGCGTCGTGATGGGCCTGGACCCCGGCATCCGCACGGGCGTGAAGGTGGCCGTGGTCGATTCGACCGGCAAGCTGGTCGAGACCGCCACCGTGTTCCCGCACGAGCCGCGCAAGGACTGGGAAGGTTCGCTGCACACCCTGGGCAAGCTGTGCGCCAAGCATGGCGTGAACCTCATCGCCATCGGCAACGGCACCGCCAGCCGCGAGACCGACAAGCTGGCCGGCGACCTCATCAAGCTGCTGGCCAAGATGGCCGCGCAGGCCGGTGCGCCCGAAATGACGGTCGACAAGGTCGTCGTCAGCGAAGCCGGCGCCTCCGTGTATTCCGCCAGCGAATTCGCCTCGCAGGAAATGCCCGATGTCGACGTGAGCCTGCGCGGCGCCGCGTCCATCGCGCGCCGCCTGCAGGACCCGCTGGCCGAGCTCGTGAAGATCGACCCCAAGAGCATCGGGGTGGGTCAGTACCAGCACGACGTGAACCAGAGCGAACTCGCGCGCACCCTGCAGGCCGTGGTCGAGGACTGCGTGAACTCGGTGGGCGTCGACCTGAACACCGCCAGCGTGCCGCTGCTCAGCCGCGTGTCCGGCCTGTCGGCCAGCGTGGCCAAGGCCGTGGTGCGCTGGCGCGAGGCCAACGGTGCGTTCTCCACCCGCAAGCAGCTGCTCGACGTGACCGGCTTCGGCCCCAAGGCCTTCGAGCAGAGCGCCGGCTTCCTGCGCATCCGCGACGGCGCCGACCCGCTGGACATCACCGGCGTGCACCCGGAAACGTATCCGCTGGTCGAGCAGATCATCGTCAAGACCGGCAAGCCGATCGCCGAGCTGATGGGCCGCGCCGACATGCTCAAGACGCTCAAGCCCGAGCTGTTCGCCAACGAGAAGTTCGGCGTCATCACGGTCAAGGACATCCTGGGCGAACTCGAGAAGCCCGGCCGCGACCCGCGCCCCGACTTCAAGGTGGCACGCTTCAACGACGGCGTGGACGACATCTCCGACCTCACCGAGGGCATGATCCTCGAGGGCACCGTGAGCAACGTGGCCCAGTTCGGCGCCTTTGTCGACCTGGGCGTGCACCAGGACGGCCTGGTCCACGTGAGCCAGCTGAGCCACAAGTTCGTCAACGACGCCCGCGAAGTCGTCAAGACCGGCGACATCGTCAAGGTCAAGGTGATGGAAGTCGACGTGGCCCGCAAGCGCATCGGCCTGTCAATGAAGCTCGACGCCGCGCCCGCACGCCGCGACGGCCCGCGCGACAACCGCTTCGAAGGGGCAGGGCGCGGCCAGCAGCAACAAGGCCGCCGCGACAACTCGCCGCAGCCGGCGGGGCAGATGGCGAGTGCGTTTGCCAAGCTGCAGGGGTTGCGCAAGTAAGCAGCCCGCGGACCGCACGTTTCTTGCAATCACCGTCGGCATGAAAGCCCTGCGCATCTACGCCGGCCCCGCGGCCCGCCAGCACATCGAGCAGCATGGCCTGCGTCCGCAGGACGTGCGCACCATCCCCGGCGCAGCGGGCGGGCCCAAGGGGCTGATCCTCGGGCCGCTCGATCGCTTCATTTTCGGGCGCTGGCTCACGCAGTCGAGCCAGCCGGTGGACCTGGTGGGTGCGTCGATCGGCGCGTGGCGGCTGGCGACGGCCTGCCTGGCGGATCCGGAGGCGGCCTTCGGGCGCTTCGAGCACGACTACGTGCGCCAGCAGTTCGAGGTGCCACCGGGCCAGAAGCGGCTCAGCCCGCACCAGCTCAGCGAACGCTTCGCGGAAAGCCTCGACACCTTCTATGGCGGACGCATCGGTGAGGTGCTGGGCCATGCGCGCTACCGGCTGCATGTGGTGACCTCGCGCGGGCGCCACATCCTGGGGCGCGAGGGCAGGGCGCGCACGCCGGTCGGCTACCTGGGCGCCTTTGCGAGCAACAGCCTGCATCGCAAGAGCCTGGGCGCCTGGCTGGAGCGCTGCGTGTTTTCCACGCCCGGCGCGGCCTTGCCCTTCGGCACCAAAGACTTCCGCACGCGCCAGCACGCGCTGAGCGAGGCCAACTTCAACCGGGTGCTGCAGGCCTCGTGTTCCATTCCGTTCCTGCTGGCGGCGGTGCACGACATTCCGGGCGCGCCGCGCGGCGCCTACTGGGACGGCGGCATCACCGACTACCACCTGCACCTGGACTACCAGCCCGCCGACGAAGGCATCGTGCTGTACCCGCACTTCCAGCAGGCGGTGGTGCCGGGCTGGCTCGACAAGGGGCTGCGCTGGCGCCACAAGTCGACGCGCTTTCTCGACCGCATGGTGGTGCTGGCGCCGAATCCCGAATGGGTGAAGACGCTGCCGCACGGCAAGCTGCCCGACCGCAAGGACTTCATCCGCTTCGCGAACGACGCGCAGGCCCGCATCGCGGCCTGGGGTCAAGCCACGCGCGAGGCGACGCGCCTGTCGGATGAGTTCGAGGCCTGGCTCGGCGACGACGGGCGCTCGCGCGACATCCTGCCGCTCTGAACCCAGCTTGTCCCGTCGGGGACAAACCCTGAGCGCCGGCGCATGAGGGCGCTTCGAGAATGGTCCGATCCATGCCATTCGAAGGGTTCCCGACCATGCCGCACGCCACGCTCTCCCGCCGCCGTTTTTCCCTCGCCACCGCGGCCGCCGCTGCCAGCCTGGCCGCACCGTCTTTCGCGCAAAGCGCCTGGCCGAGCAAGCCGATCCGCATCGTCGTGCCCTACACGCCGGGCGGCTTCACCGACCAGATGGCGCGTCTGGTGCAGGCGGGCCTGCAGACGCGCCTGGGCCAACCCGTGGTGATCGACAACAAGCCCGGCGCCAACAGCCTGATCGGCGTCGATGCCGTGGCCAAGGCCGCGCCCGACGGCAGCACCTTCGGCGTCGTCATCGCGGCCTACACGGCCAACACCACGCTGTACCCCAAGCTGCCCTACGACCCGCGCAAGGACCTCGTGGGCGTGTCGCTGATGGGGGTGTCGCCATTGCTCGCAGCGGTCAACAACGACGCGCCGTTCAAGACCGCGCGCGAGCTCATCGACTACGCACGCAAGCATCCCGGCAAGGTGAGTTTCGGCTCCTCGGGCAACGGCTCGGCCGCGCACCTCACGAGCGAGCTGTGGAAGTCGCTCACGCAGACCTACATGATCCACATCCCGTACCGCGGCGCGGTGCCTGCGCTGACCGACCTGATGGGCGGGCAGATCCAGCTGTTCTTCGATGCGCCCACGGGTCTCATCAACCAGGGCAAGGCCGGCAAGGTGCGGCTGATCGGCGTGGCCGGCGACAAGCGCCTGCCGGCCGTGCCCGACGTGCCTACCTTCATCGAGCAAGGCTTCGCGGGCTTCACCGGCAGCACCTGGGCCGGCATGCTGGCGCCGGCGGGCACGCCGCGCGAGATCGTCAAGCGCATGTCGGAGGAGGTGGCGCGCATCATCAAGAGCGACGAGACGCGCGCCAAGCTCGACGCCATGGGCACCTTCCCGGCGGGCAGCACGCCCGAAGAGTTCGACGCGTTCATTGCGTCCGAGGCCACCAAGTGGGGCAAGGTGATCCGCACGGCGGGCGTCAAGCTGGACTGAGCGTCCCACGCCGCTTCAGGGTGCCAGCACCAGCACCTTGAACTGGCTGGGCACGATGCGCATGCCCACGATGTTGCATCGGTTCTGCACCGCCAGGCTGGTCATGCGCGTGCAGGGCGTGCCCTTGAGCAGCACCGTGAAGGCGCCGGTGATGTGGCGCGACGGCCCCATGACCGTCTGCGACACCACGCCCATCAGCACGCCGGCGTTGTCGCCGTTGGTGATCGGCGTGGTGGTCGCCATGTTGTGCACGGGCGTGCCGCCGTACAGGATGTTCCAGGCGTTGGGCAGGGCCGTGGGCCCGAGCGCGATGTTGGGGTAGGGCACGGGCAGCGCGGGCGGTGTCTTGCAGACATCGGGAAACGCGAGGTCCATTCCCATCATCTGTGCGTTGGCGAACATGGTTCAGGCTCCTTGTCGGTATCAACCCATGTGGATCTGTTCGGCGTCGACCTTCACCAGCGCCTGGCTGGTGACGAAGGTGTTCCTAGCCTGCAGGCGCAGGCTTTGCGAGGCCTGCATGTCGATCTGGCCCGCGCGCACCTGCTCGACCTCTTCGGTGAGGCGAAAGCTCGAGCGCGTGAGCAGGCTCAGGCGGTCGAGCACGGTCTCGAGCGTGCGGCCCACGAAGCGGGCGACCAGCGTGGTCACGCGCACTTCGGCGCCGCGGTAGGCCATGTCGGTGATGTCCACCGTGGCCTTGTCGGCCCGAAGCGCGAACGTGGACGCCTGCAGCGCGATGCCGCCGCGCCGCGAGCGGATCGTGAGGTCGCCCTCGGCCACGAGCTGCGACTGGCTGGGGTCTGCCTGCGTGACGACGGCGATCAGGAACAGCTGCTCGCGCTGCGGCCCGGCCACGAGCACGACGTCGCCCACGGCGGGTTGCAGCAGGCAGCTCGCGGCGCGCGGGCAGTGCCAGGGCGCACCGCCCGGCTGCGGTTCGACGACGAAGCGGCCGTCGGGCAGCGATTGCACGACAGTGCCGAGCGCGCTGCCGGTCCAGGTCGGTGCGGCTTGCGCAGGCAGCGGCTTGCGCAGCAGTGCGTGCATCTCGGTCTCGGGCGTATTCGACGGCGGCGAAACGGCTTCGCGAAGGGCTCGGTGGTTCATGGCGGGGTGTCCTGTGAGTCGGGCGGCAGCGGCCGGCCGAAGGTGTCGCGGCCGGCGCGTTGCGGGCGGCTCGCACGGGCCGCGGAAAAGCGCTCGGCCTCGAACAGCGCTGGGTCGCTGTCGAGCACGCCGAGGCGATCGCTCCAGCGCACGCCGGTCTCGATCGCCCGGTGCATCTGGGTGCGGTGGAAGGTGGCGCCGCGCAGGTCGGCATCGGCGAGGTCGGCGTAGGAGAAATCCGCGTACACGAGGTGGCTGCGGGCGAACGCTGTGCGGCGGCAGCTCGCGCGGTGGAACACGCACTGTTCGAGCCGCGCGTCCGACAGGTCGGCGTCGTCGAGCCGTGCGCCGACCCACAGGCTCTGGTCGAAATGCCCGCCGCGCGCGTCCACCCGGCGCAGGTCGGCTTCGGGGAACAGGCACTGCGGCGCCTGCACGCCCGACAGCACCGCGCCTTCGAGCTTCGCGCCCTTGAAGTTGCATTGGCTCAAGCGCGCGCCGGCGAAGTTGCAGCCCGTCAGGTCGGCATCGATGAACTGGCACAGATGAAACGACTGCGCCGAGAAGTCCTGCCCCGCGAGGTCGGCCTCGCCGAAGATCACGTTGTGGAAGCTCGCGCCCTTGAAGTGCGTGCCGCGCAGCGCCGCGCGGTAGAAGACGGTGGTGTTCAGCGCCGTGTCGTCGAAGCGCGTGCCGTCGAGGCGGCATTCGCCGAACACCGCCTTCGTGAGGTCCGCGCGCTCGAAGCCCGCGCCGTCGAGCGTGCTCTGGTGGAAGGTGGCCTGGCCCGCCTGCGCCTCGGCCATGTCGGCGCCGCTCAGGTCGGCCTCGGAGAAGACGGCGTGGGCCATCGCTGCAGACCGCAACTGCGCACGGGGCAGGGCGCAGCGGTTGAAGGCGGCGTGCTGCAGGTCGGCGGTGTCGAGCACCGCGTCGTCGAAGCGGCAGCTGTCGAACACCGATTCGCCCAGCCGCGCGCCGCGCAGGTTCGCCCGGCGGAAATCGCAGGCGCCGAAGCTGCCGCCGCGCAGGTCCATGCCGTCGAAGTCCATGCCCTGGAAGTCCTGGTCCTGGAGGTGGTCGCCGCCGCGGATCTTCGCTGCCAGCTCGGCCGGCGTCATCGGGCCGGGTCCGCGGCGCGGCGCGGGAGGGTCTTGGCCTGTTCGAGGTGCGCGCCGTGCGTGTCGGTCACGCCGTCGATCAGGGTCTGCGAGACGTCGGCGCGGAACAGGTTGGCCTCGCGCAGGTCGGTGCGGACCAGGCGGGCCTTCTGGAGGCTGGCATGCATGAGGTTGGCGCCGCGCAGCGAGGCCTGTGTGAAGTCGGCGCGGATGAAGAGGCTTTCGGGCGCATCGCAGCCACTGAGGTCGGCGCCCGTGAGGCTGCAGGCCGACAGGTCGCAGGTGTCGAGCGTGGCACGCACGAAGCGCGCGCCGTCCAGCGGCATCTCGCGCAGGCCGCATTGCACCAGCGTCGCGTCTTCGAAGTCCATGGTGCGCAGGCTGCTGGTGCCGACGAAGCAGGTGGTGTGCAGGGTGGCGCCGCGAAAGACGATGCCGGTATCGCCCGGCGTGTGGGCCCAGGCGCAGGCTTCGAGCTTGGCGGCGCTGAAGTCGAGCCGCTCGGCGATGCACGAGATCAGCCCGACCTTGTGGAGCACGGCGCTGCGAAAGCTGCAGTCCTGCAGGCGGGTCTGTTCGAGGAAGGTCACGTAGGAAAGATGCGCTGCATCGAAGCGGCAGTGGTCGACCTGCAGGCCGAGCACCGTCAGGTGCTCCAGCGAGGCCTGCGAGAAATCGCAATGGTCGAAGTGCGTCTGCTCGAGCGTGGTGTGGTGCAGCTGCGCGCCGGTGAACACGGTGCGGACGCAACGGGCCAGGCTGAGGTTCGCGCGGTGCAGCACGCAGCCCGCGAGCGAGGCCCGCGTGAGGTGCGCACGCACGAGCACGGCCTCGGTGGCATCCGCGCCATCGAGCCGGGCGCCTTCGAGGTTCGCGTGTTCGAGCAGCGTGCGGTGCAGGCGCGCGCCGCGCAGGTCCATGCCCGACAGGTCGGCGCCCGTGAGGTCCATCTCCGAGAGGTCGCGCGTGGTGGCCATCGTCTCCTGCACGCGCCGGCGCGCCTCGGCGGCGCGTTCGCCTTCGAGCACGTCGGCGGGCGACTGGTGCTGCGCGCCCATCCGGTACATGTCGATCAAGCCACGCTGGCCTTTCTCGACCACCTCCGCGAAGGCCTGCTGCTGCGCGGGCGGCAGCGCGGACGTGCCCGTGGCGGCGGCGATGCCGAACATGCCCTGCAGCACGGTCTGCGCATCGAAGGCGGGCGGGCCCTTGGTCGTGGTGCGGTCGATGTTCGAGACCAGCTCTGCAGAGTCGAAACCGACCTGGCGTGACTCGGCCGCATTGCGCTGACCCGCGCGCTCGAGCTCGCGCCGGCCGTCTTCGAGCGCCTGGCGCTGGTCCTGCGTGAAGCGCCGCGTGCGCTCGACGAACTCGGGCAGCTCGGCGAGCGTCGGCGCCTTGCGAAAAGGCTCGGGCAGCGGCCGTTCGCGCAGCAGGCGCGGATCGTGGCCGGCCTCGCGCGCCTTCTCCATCATGTCCCCGCGCAACCGGTCGCCGCGCTCGCGCAGGTTGCGCACCAACGCGGACTCCTCGCCGTCGTCCAGCGTATCGAGCCACGGGCCGATGGCCTGCGCGGGCAGCAGCTCGTCGTCGCGGGCCGCATGCAGCGCGCCCGTCTCGGGATCGCAGCGGCGCTGGAGGAGGGCGAAGTAGTGCGCCAGCGGGCGCGGCGCATCGCCTGCGGCTTCGATGGCGGGCATCACATGCGTCACGTCGTCGGCGTCGTCTTCCACGATGTCGATCTCGCCATGGTGGATCAGCGCCACCTGCCCGCGGTGCGGAAAGAACCACGCCGTGGTGAGGCGCATGGGCACTTCGTCGAACTGCTCGGGTTCGTGGCTGGGGCCGTTGCGCCGCGCGATGAAGGCACGCGCACGCCAGTCGGGCAGGCGCCCGCGCTGCACCGGCTGCGTGGGGTGCATGTGCCAGATTTCGTAGGGCGTGTCGCCGGGAATGTGGTCGCGCGCGGGCCAGCGTTGCTGCGGCGGCGCGGCGTTGAAGAAGCGCCAGTCCATGTCCTCCGAAAAACCGGGGAACAGGTGCTCGCGCCAGTGGCCGTCGTACTGCCGGCCGATCAGGCGCATGCGGCTGGGCCGGGTCAGGTCGATCGCGCCGAAGCCGGCGGGCTCGGTCTCGCGGTCAGGCCGGGCGATGCGCTGCTGCGGGTCTTCGATGTTCGGCAAGCGCTGCACCTGCAGGCCGTTGACCGTCTCGAGTGCGTGGCCGATGCCCTGCGGGTTCTCGGCAAAGCCGGGGCCGCCGTAGGCGCGCGTGGCGTCGAGCCGCATCGATTCGAAGGGCTGCGGCGCGGTGGCGCGGCCGTCGAGCCAGAAGCGGTCGCCGAACACCAGCAGCTGGCGCGAAAGCTCGCCCACGCGCATCGCGACGGCACAGGCGGTCTTGTCGTCCTGATGGTGCGTGTACGCGTGGCCGGTGGCCAGGAACTCGGCGTGGGGTTTGGGAATGCCCAGGTCGATGGCGCCCGTGGGACCGAGCTCTTCGGCGGCGATCTTCCAGAACTCCGGCTCGGGCAGCAGCACGGGTGCGGCGTCCATCGACACCATGCCCATCAGCGTGACGCCCAGGCGTTGCTGACGGCCCTGCAGGAAGGGGCGTGTGATGACGCTCAGCCGCAGCGGCTTGACGGTTTTCAATGGGGGTCAGCTCCGTGCGGGTGTCACTTCGAGCGGCGTGCGCTGTCGGTCGACCGCCACCACATCGGGGTGCGCCGGGTCCTGGACCAGATGCAGGGTCGCGCCCGGCACCGCGAGGCGGGGCAGCAGCAGTTCGTCGACCAGCGTGCGCAGCACCACGCTCGGCACCGGGGACGACGGCGGCATCTGCAGCGTGAATTCGAGCGCGACCATGCACTGGCCATGGCTGCCCGGGCTGGTGAGCTGGTGCTCGGAGCGCCGCACCTGCGCCACCACGCCATGCGTGGCCACGCCGGCAAGGCCCAGGCGCTCGCCGATGCGCCGCTCCTGCGTGTACTTTCGCTGTTCGCGCGTGGCCGTGACGACCACCGCGACGCCGGCCAGCAACGCCCCGCCCATCATCACGGCGAAGACGCTCCAGAGGACCTGTTCCCAGACGGCCATCGGTCGGTCGATCGGCTCAGACCTTGACGGTCATCGCCTTGGCGGCGAAGGCCAGGCCGCCGCTGGCGATCTTCATGCCGATGTTCGCGACCTTGAGCATCTTCCCCTCGATCTCGGTCGCCGAGTTCTGCGAGCGGAACACCGCCACGTCGAGCCGGATGCCCGAGAACTGCGAGTTGAGGATGTAGTTCTGCTGGTGCAGCCCCCACAGGTCGAGCGCCAGACCGACCGCCGAAAAACGCGCCCCCACGCCGCCCGCGCGGTACCAGCGCCAGTCGTTGCTCTTGGCGTAGTTGTTGATGTAGGTCTTCGAGTTGTTCGTGTAGTCGTTCGTGATGTTCTTGTAGGTGTTGGACGTCGTGTTGTAGACGTTCGTGTTGATCACGTGCTGCGTCGTGTTGTGGATGTGGTTCGTGGTGTTGAAGGTCACGTCCGGCGAGGTGTGGACCGTGGGGCCGGTCACCGTGGTGTTGGACGGCCCGTTCACATGCACGGTGTTCGACGTGTTGATGATGTCGTTGCGGCCCGCGCTCACGAAGCGGATTTCCTGCCCGTCGATGGTGCCGTGGAAGCCGCCGCTGATGGCGAGCGTCACGCCGCCGGAGATGGTGTCGTTCAGCCCGCCGCTGAGCGTGCGCGTCTTGCCGCCCGTGATGCGCTGCGTCACGCCGCCGCTCACGGTTTCGCTGAAGCCGCCGGTCACGTCGCGCGTGTCACCGCCGGTGATGGTTTCCGTCGCGCCCGCGGTGATGTCGCGCGTCTCGCCGTCCTGGTAGGTGGCCGACTCGTGGCCCTTGATGAGGGTGGTGCGGGTGCCGTCGGTGGTGTGGGTCTCGTCGGCTTCCACTTCGACGTCGAGGTTGCGCTCGGCGTGCAGCAGGATCTGCTCGGCACCCGTGCGGTCCTCGAAGCGCAACATGTTGGCCTGGTTCGCCGCGCCGCCGGTGCTGGAGCGCGTGAGGATGCCGCTGGCTGTGGCGTTGGCGGGCAGCTCCCACGGCGGCATCTGGTCGCTGTTGTAGACGCGGCCGGTGATGATGGGGCGGTCGGGCTGGCCGCCGATGAAATCGACGATCACTTCCTGGCCCACGCGCGGCATGTGCATGGTGCCGTAGTTGGCGCCGGCCCAGTTGCTCGACACGCGCACCCAGCACGAGCTGTTCTCGTCCGACTGGCCGTAGCGGTCCCAGCGGAACTGCAGCTTCACGCGGCCGAAGCGGTCGGTCCAGATCTCCTCGGGGCCGACCACGGTGGCGGTCTGCGGGCCGTTGGTGCGCGGGCGCGGCGTGGTGCGCGCGGGTCGGAAGGGCACGGCCGAGGGCAGCACGGTGAAGTCGAACTCGCACACCGATTCGCTGCTGCCGCCGGTCGAGTACTCGGGCTCGCGCAGGTCGTAGCGCGTCCCGGTGACAAGGTACTCGCGGTTGTCGGCCTCGCGCGGGCAGTGCGTCATCTCGAACAGATGGCCCGGCGCCATGCCGACCACGTTGGTGTGGCCCGAGGCCAGCTCGTGCGCGCACTGCAGCTCCTGCAGGCGGATCTTCGCGTAGGCGTCGCCTTGCTGGTGCTCGCTGTAGCCGCCGAGCCATTCATAGACTTCGTAGGTCGCGTGGTCGTGGCCCTTGGGGTCCTGTTGCACGCTCTGCAGCGAGGCGCGCGACTTCCTGAAGTCGAAGTCGTCGAGCATCACGCGGCCCGAGGTGATCTGCTCGGCCACGCGCCAGCGGTCGATGCAGGGCTCCAGCGCATTCACCACGCGGTCGCGCGGGCGGTAGGGAATGCGGGCGTGGCCCAGCAGCTTGGCGTAGCCGCCTGCATCGTCGGCCAGCACCAGCAGGTGCGAGCCATTGCTGTGCTCGAAGTGGTACGCAATGCCTTCGTGCTCCATGAGGCGGCTCACGAAGGCGAAGTCGCTCTCCTGGTACTGCACGCAGTATTCCCACGGGCGGTAGCTGCCCGTGAGGCGCTTCTCGAACTGGAAGCCGTACTTGCCCAGCACCGCGTCGAGCACCTCCGGCACGCTCTGGTTCTGGAAGATGCGGCAGTCGGTGGTGCGCGTGAGGTACCACAGCCACGGCTGCACGAGCGCGCGGTAGATGTAGTGGCGGCCGGTCTCGTTGGCGCGCCCGACGAGCTCGAAGCGCACCACGGTGCCGTTGAGGTGGCGCGTTGCGCCGTCGTCGGCAATGGCCAGCGTGAGCGAGGTGCCGAGCAGGCGCTTCAGGTCGAGGTTGAAGCTGGTGCTGACCATGTCGACCTCGAACTCGAAGAGTTGCGAGAGTCCTTCGTGTCCCCGCATCGCGCGGAACTTGAGCTGCTCGGCGCTCAGGACGGTATGGACTTGGACGGTACGCGGCATTCGACACTTCCCTGACCCCTCGGGCTTTCACGGATGCGAAGCCTCTGCAGATGGGGCCAGGCCAGTATGAAAACGCCGCGTGTCACATCCATGACGCGCCACAGGCAAAAGGCCGTCGAAACGGCCTTTTGTGAAAGCGAATGCACGCCTGCGCAGCAGGAGTGACGCAAAGGTTTTACATCGACGCTTCGAGCATCGCCTTGTAGTCGTCGCGCGTGGCCAGCCGCGGGTTGGTCTTGTGGCAATGGTCGGCCATGGCGCCATCGATGATCTGTTCGAACATCGCGGGCGTCACGCCCACTTCGGCCAGGCCCTTGGGCAGGCCCAGGCGCGCGTTCATGTCGCGGATCGCGTGGCCGAGGTCGCCGGCCGAGTCCAGGTGCATGGCCTGCGCCATGCGCTGCAGGCGCTGTTCCTTCTGCACCGACTCGGCGCCCGAATTGAAGTGGATCACCGCCGGCAGGAAGAGGGCGTTGAGCGTGCCGTGGTGCAGGCGCGGATCGACGCCGCCCAGGCTGTGGCTCAGCGAGTGCACGCAGCCCAGGCCCTTCTGGAAGGCCATGGCGCCCTGCATCGACGCGCTCATGAGGTTCAGGCGCGCCTCGCGGTCGCTGCCGTCCTTGGTGGCGCGTTCGATGTGGCCCCAGGCACGCTCCAGGCCGTCGAGGCCGATGCCGTCGGCCGGCGGGTTGAAGGCGGCCGACATGAAGGTTTCCATGCAGTGCGCAATGGCGTCCATGCCGGTGGCGGCCGTGAGCCGGGGCGGCAGGCCGAGCGTGAGTTCGGGGTCGCAGATGGCGGCCTTGGGCATGAGGAACCAGCTGTGAAAGCCCAGCTTGCGGTGGTCGTCGACGATGACGATGGCGCCGCGCGCCACCTCGCTGCCGGTGCCGCTGGTGGTGGGCACGGCAATGAGCGGCACCGCGCGCTCGGTGATCTTGGGCGAGCCGCCTTCGATGGTGGCGTAGGTCTTGAGCGGGCCGTCGTGCGTGGCCGCGATGGCCACGCCCTTGGCGCAGTCGATGGCCGAGCCGCCGCCCACGGCGATGAGGCCGTCGCAGCGGCCGCTGCGGTAGAGCTCGACGGCGGCGCGCACCGCGGCCTCGGTCGGGTTGGAGGGCGTCTGGTCGAACACCGAGACCTCGAGATCGGCGATGGCGTCGAGCGCCTTCTGCAGCACGCCGGCCGCGCGCACGCCGGCGTCGGTGACGATCAGGGGGCGGTTGATGCCGATGCGCGCGCACTCGCTCGACAGGAGCTTGATGGCGCCGAATTCGAACTGGATCTGGGTGAGGTATTGGATGAGGGCCATGAGGGGGAACGCCCGAGGGCAGTACGATTGCTGACCGTTCGAATCTAACAAGAGGGGACATTCTTGCCCACCAACAAAACCCTTGCGTCTGTCGCACTGGGCTCAGCGCTGCTGGCCGCCTCGGCCCAGGCCGCCTGCCTCAGTGACACCCAGGTGGCCGACTTCGCCGCCGCGCAGGCAGCGCGCACGCCCGCCGCCGACATCGAGAACCTCAGCGAGGCCGACGCCGCCTGCACACGCGCCAAGCTCAACGTGCTGCATGCGCGCAACCTCGGTAACGTGGTCGGCTACAAGGCGGGCCTGACCAACCCCGCGGTGCAGAAGCGCTTCAACTACGACCAGCCCGTGTGGGGCGTGCTCTACCAGCGCATGCTGCTGGACAGCGGCGCGGTGGTCGATGCGGCCTTCGGCGCACGGCCGCTGTTCGAGGCCGACATGCTGGTGCGCGTGAAGAGCGCCGACATCCACAAGGCGAAGACGCCGGCCGAGGTGCTGGCCAACATCGACCAGCTCATTCCCTTCATCGAGCTGCCCGACCTCGCGGTGCAAACGCCGTCCAAGCTCAACGGCCCGGGCGTGGCGGCCATCAACGTCGGCGCACGGCTCGGCGTGCGCGGGCTGCCGGTCGATGTGCCGGCCACGGCCGACGGCCAGTCCTGGATGCTCGAGAGCCTGCGCGACATGCGCGTGGTCATGAAGGACGGGCAGGGCAAGGAACTGGCGACCGGCAAGGGATCGGACATCCTCGAACACCCGCTCAATGCGGTGGTGTGGCTGGCCGGCGCGCTGGCCAAGGAAGGCATCACGCTGAAGCCCGGCGACCTGATCAGCCTGGGCTCGTTCTCGCCGCTGCTGCCGCCCAAGGCCGGGCAGACGGTGGTGGTGAGCTACGAAGGGCTGTCGCGCATGCAACCGGTGGTGGTGTCTTTCAAGTGAGCACGACCACGACAGCGAACCGCCTCGCGCAACCCGCACTCACCCCGAAGATGGCCGGCGTGGTCGAGCGCATGGCGCGCGCGGGCCATCCGCCGCTGGACCGCCTCACGCCCGACGAAGCCAAGGCCTCGTATGAAAAAGGCGCGGGCGTGCTCGAGGTGCCCAAGCCCGAGCTGGCGCGCATCGAAGACTTCCACATCGCCGCGCGCGACGGCCACCCGATTCCCGCGCGGCTGTACGCGCCGTCGGCCGAGTTGCTGCCGGTGCTCGTGTACTTTCACGGCGGCGGCTTCACGGTCGGCAACATCCGCACGCACGACACGCTGTGCCGCGTGCTCAGCCTCAAGAGCGGCTGCGCGGTGGTGTCGGTCGACTACCGGCTCGCGCCCGCGCACAAGTTCCCGACCGCGTCGAACGACGCCTGGGACGCCTTCCAGTTCATCGCCACGCAAGGTGCCAGCCTCGGTCTCGACGGCACGCGCCTGGCGGTGGGCGGCGACAGCGCGGGTGGCACGCTGGCGGCCGTGTGCGCGATCCTGGCGCGCGATGCCGGCCTGCCGGTGGCGCTGCAGCTGCTCATCTACCCCGGCATGGCCGCGCACCAGGACACCGAGTCGCACCGACGCCATGTCGACGGCCCGCTGCTGACCAAGGCCATGATCGACTTCTTCTTCGCCCAGTACGTGAACACGCCCGCCGACCGCGACGACTGGCGTTTCGCGCCCTTGCTGGCCGACGACGTCGACGATGTGGCGCCGGCCTGGATCGGGCTGGCCGAGGCCGACCCGGTGGTGGACGAAGGCATTGCCTACGCCGACAAGCTGCGCGCCGCGGGCGTGGCGGTCGACCTGGAAATCTACCGTGGCGTGATCCACGAATTCATCAAGATGGGCCGGGCGATTCCCGAAGCGCTGCAGGCGCAGAACGACGCGGCCCGCGCACTGAAAGAGGCATTGAACCCATGAGCGAGAACAACAACACCCCGGTCCGCCGCGAGGACTTCCACTACTTCCACCGCCTGCGCGTGCGCTGGGCCGAGGTGGACATGCAGAAGATCGTCTTCAACGCGCACTACCTGATGTACTTCGACACCGCCATCGCCGACTACTGGCGCGCGATGGCACTTCCGTACGAAGAGGCGATGCACTCGCTGGGCGGCGACCTGTACGTGCGCAAGGCGACCATCGACTTCCGCGCCTCGGCCCGCATGGACGACGTGATCGACGTGGGCATGAAGTGCGCGCGCATCGGCAACTCGTCGATCATTTTCCAGGGCGGCCTGTTCCGCCAGGACGAGTTCCTGGTGGGCTGCGAGCTGGTCTACGTGTTCGCCGACCCGGCCACGCAGACCTCGAAGCCCGTGCCCGCGGCCCTGCGCGAGACGCTGACGGCCTTCGAGGCCGGCGAGCCGATGCGCACCGTCGAGACCGGCGACTGGGCCACGCTCGGCGAAGGCGCGAGCGCGCTGCGCCGCGCCGTGTTCATCGAGGAACAGAACATTCCCAAGGAACTGGAGTGGGACGCGCACGACGCCGTCGTGCTGCATGCGGTGGCGCGCAACCGGCTCGGCCAGGTCATCGGCACCGGCCGGCTGCTGCCCGCCGAGGACGGCGTCTCGCACATCGGCCGCATGGCGGTGCACCGCACCTTGCGCAGCGGCGGCCACGGCGCGGCCGTGGTGCAGGCGCTGGAAGACGCGGCCCGCGCGCGCGGCGACCGCGAGGTGGCGCTCAATGCACAGCGCAGCGCCGAGCGCTTCTATGCGCGACTCGGCTACGCGGTGCACGGCCAGCCTTTCGAGGAAGCCGGCATTGCGCACATCGAGATGCGGCGCGCGCTGCGCTGAGCTCAGCAGCGCCTGCGGTCAGTAGCGGGCCGGCGGGTCCGGCACGTAGCCGGGGTCCGAACCCGGGAACGGCGAGGGGCCCGACGGGCGCGGCCAGCGCTGCGGCACCGGAATGACGCCCGCGGCGACCAGGTTCTCGCGGCTGTCGTAGCGGATGCGGATCACCTCGTCGGGCTGCGAGCTGGCGCGCTCGAAGGTCGTCTTGCCGACGTAGGAGGTCTCGCGCCGTCCGTGGGCCGTGCCCAGGCTCGGGCTGGGCGCCGACTGGCGGGCCATGGCGCTGGCGGACGACTCGGCGGCCATGTCGGCATTGCCGGCGCTGCCGGCGGGCGGAGCCGCCTTGGTCCGCGCATCGCCCATCGACGACGGTGCCGGCGGCGCCTCGCTGCGCCGTTCGCGGCTGCTGTTGCTGTACTCGTCGCGCGACGGATAGGGCGTCACGACCGGCGGCGGCGGTTCCGGCCGGCGTTCGCGGAACATCGCGACGCCGATCACGCCCACGTCGTCGGGGCGGCCGGTGCGGCTCGCATAGGAGTTGCCGGCGGCGGCGAATTCGAAGGCCGCGATCTGCGAATCGCTCTTGCGCCAGCCCGCGATGTCGCTGCGCTCGCGCGGGCCGAACACGTAGCCGTTCTGGCCGACGCCGGCGGTTTCGCCGGTGACGACGTTGACGCCGTCCACCGACATCACGGCCATGATGCGTTCGCCCATCGCGTTGCGCGCCCGGATCGCATAGCGCGCGCCGGGGCGGCCGGCCACCCAGTACTCGCCGCGGTGGCGGTAGATCGGCAGCTCGGCGCCGCTCGTGCGGTCGACGATGCTGATGTTCATCAGGCCGCCGATGCGGCTGGCACCGGAGGGGTAGGGCCGCATCGGGCTTTCCGCCCCCGCCGACAGCGCGGTCAGGGCCAGGACGGTGGTGAGGAGAAGTCTGCGCTGCATCATGGTGGCTTCCTTGCCAGGAGTGGATCGATGCAGGCTTCTACGGCGGGGCCTCGCGAACGGGGTTAAGCGTCGCGCAAAAAAATGGCGCTGTCGGTGAGACAGCGCCAAGCGCCCCCGGAAAGAAGGCAGGGACGCAGGGGAAATCAGATGTCTTCGAGCAGCGGATAGGGCAGCGGCTCCACCGACAGCGCCGGTCCGCCGGGCGCCCCCGCGTGCAGGCCGCCGGCCTCGAGCGCGGCGATCTGGATGGAGATGAGCGCCGACCAGCCGCCGTCGGGTGCGGGCGCGGCCTGCGCCACGGTGCCCACGGGCTGTTCGGCGTCGTTGGCTGCGAACACTTCCTGGCCCGCGGCCAGCGGGGCGTCGGTCTGCGCGAGGTAGGTGCGGCGCTTGAGCGTGCCGCGGAACTGGCTGCGCGCCACGATTTCCTGGCCGGGGTAGCAGCCCTTCTTGAAGTTCACGCCGCCCACCGACTCGTAATTGATCATCTGCGGCACGAAGGCCTCGATCACCGGCGTGGTCAGCGTGACGATGCCGCTGCGCACCTCGCTCCAGGGCCACAGCGCGGCGTCGAGCGTGGGGCCCACGGGCGCCTTCTGGTCGGCCGGCGCGATCCACAGCGCGCGCGGCACGCCGTCGGCCGGGTACAGCGACACCACGCTGATGTCTTCGCCGATGGCCGTGCGGCGACCGGGCGGCAGGGCCGCATCGAGGCCGTTGGCGGTCAGGGCGGTGCCGGCCACGCCGTGCAGCGCGAACTGCTCGGTGGCGTCGGTCAGCTTGACCTTGGCGCGCAGCACGTACATCGACAGGCGCTTGAGCGTGGCCGCCAGGATGTCGCGGCTGCACACCAGCAGGATGAGTTCGGGCTGCGGGCGGATGCCGATGAAGCTGGCGATCACGCGGCCCTTGGCCGTGCAAAGCGCCGCCAAGCGGGCTTCGGTGGCGCCGAGCAGAGAGAAATCCTGCGTGAGCTGGCCGTGCAGAAAGCTGGCGGCATCGGGGCCTTCGGCGCGGATCACGCCGAGGTGGGGCAGGGTGCTCA
Source organism: Variovorax sp. GW821-FHT09D07 (assembly GCF_059416345.1). Taxonomy (NCBI): domain Bacteria; kingdom Pseudomonadati; phylum Pseudomonadota; class Betaproteobacteria; order Burkholderiales; family Comamonadaceae; genus Variovorax; species Variovorax sp. GW821-FHT09D07. Next base: position 82,082 of record NZ_JBWKOY010000001.1, on the reverse strand, counting down.
CCCCGTTGAGAACGACTGTGGTCATCGCTGAATTATCATGGCCGTGCCTGTTCCTTCGGGGCGGCAGGGATTCCCCGTCGCAGTGACGGGGCCGGCCGTTCCCGCGGGCCTGTGTCCATCGTCTGGCAGGCCCTTTTTCTTCCTCCGTCTTTTCCTCGGATTCGTGCGCAGCTTCTTCCTCACGCTCTTCCTGCTCGTGGCCCTGGCCATCCTGGCGCTCGGCGGCGCCGGTCTCTGGTGGGTGCACCAGCCGCTCAAGTTGCCGACGCCCAGCGTCGACCTGTCGGTGGAGCCCGGCACCACGCCGCGCGGCATCGCGCAGGCCGTGGCCGACACCGGTGTCGACGTGCAGCCTCAGCTGCTGTACCTGTGGTTCCGCGTCTCGGGGCAAGACCGCCAGATGCGCGCCGGCAGTTACGAACTGGAACGCGGTGTCACGCCCAAGCTGCTGCTCAACGTCCTGGTGCGCGGCGAGGAAGCCACGCGCAGCGTGGTGCTGGTCGAAGGCTGGAACATCCGCCAGGTGCGCGCCGCGCTCGCCAAGGCCGAACAGCTCAAGCCCGAAAGCGTGGGCATGAGCGAAGACGCGCTGATGGCCGCGCTGGGCAAGCCGGGCCTGCACCCCGAAGGCCGCTTCTTCCCGGACACCTACACCTACTCGAAGGGCTCGACCGACATCGCGCTGCTGCAGCGCGCGATGCGGGCCATGGACAAGAAGCTCGAGGCCGCCTGGGCGGCACGCGCGGCCGATTTGCCGCTCAAATCGGCCGACGAGGCGCTTATTCTGGCCAGCATTGTCGAAAAGGAGACAGGCAAGGCCAACGACCGCGCGGAGATTGCCGCCGTCTTCACCAACCGGCTGCGCATCGGCATGCCGCTGCAGACCGACCCGACCGTGATCTACGGCATGGGCACCGCCTTCGACGGCAACCTGCGCAAGCGCGACCTGCAGACCGACACGCCCTGGAACACCTACACCCGCGGCGGCCTGCCGCCCACGCCGATCGCCATGCCCGGCAAGGCCGCGCTGCTGGCGGCCGTGCAGCCGGCGCAGAGCAAGTCGCTGTACTTCGTCTCGCGCGGCGATGGCACGAGCCAGTTCAGCAGCTCGCTCGACGACCACAACCGCGCGGTCAACCGCTATCAGCGAGGCGGCGGCAGCCCTCAACCCAAGGCGACCCAATGAGCGACACCGGTCTGTTTCTGACGCTGGAAGGCATCGACGGCGCGGGCAAGTCGAGCCACCTCGACGCGCTGGAAGCCCGCTTCAAGGCGCAGGGCCGCACCGTGGTGCGCACGCGCGAACCCGGCGGCACGCCGCTGGCCGAGACGCTGCGCGGGCTGGTGCTCGAGCAGCCGATGAACCCGCTGACCGAATCACTGCTGGTGTTTGCGGCGCGCTGCGACCACATCGCCCAGGTCATCGAACCGGCGCTGGCGCGTGGAGAGGTCGTGCTGTGCGACCGTTTCACCGACGCCACCTTTGCCTACCAGGGCGCGGGGCGCGGCTTCGACACCGCCGTGCTGGCGACCCTCGAACAGTGGGTGCAGGCGGGCCAGGCCGGTCTGCCGGCTTCGCAACTGCTGCAACCCCAAGTGACCGTGTGGTTCGACCTCGCCCCCGAAATCGCCGCCCAGCGCCTGGCCGGCGCGCGCGTGCCCGACAAGTTCGAGGCTCAGCCCGTCGAGTTCTTCCGCCGCGTGGCGCAGGGCTATGCGGCCCGCGCCGCTGCCGATGCGTCGCGCTTCGTGCGCATCGACGCGAGCCAGGCCCGCGACCAGGTCTGGCAACAGATCGACACGGCGCTGGTGGCGCGTGGTGTGCTGTCGCCGGTGCAGGGAGCCGCGCGATGAGCGAGCCGGTGAACACGCTGACCCCGTGGCTGCGCCAGCCCTTGGCCGAACTGCTGCGCCAGCGCGGCCATGCCTGGCTGCTGCAAGGCCCGTCGGGCATCGGCCAGTACGAACTCGCGCTGGCGCTCGCCGCCGCCTGGCTGTGCGAACAGCCGGTGGAGGAGGGCGGTGCCGCCTGCGGCCACTGCGCGAGCTGCCACGCCATCGAGGTCCGCACCCACGCCGACCTGTGCGTGCTGATGCCCGAGGTCGCGATGCAGGAGCTGGGCTGGCCGCTCGACGAAAAGGCTCAGTCCGACATCGACGACAAGAAGCGCAAGGCCAGCCGCGAGATCCGGGTCGAAGCCATGCGCGACGCCGTCGGCTTTGCCCAGCGCACCAGCGCGCGCGGCCGCGGCAAGGTCGTGCTCGTGTATCCGGCCGAGCGCATGAACACCATCACGGCCAACGCGCTGCTCAAGACGCTCGAGGAGCCCGTCGGCGACGTGCGCTTCGTACTCGCCAGCGAGGCTGCGTGGCAGCTGCTGCCGACCATCCGCAGCCGCTGCCTGGGCTTCACGCTGCCGTGGCCCGAAACCGCCGAGGCCGAGGCCTGGCTGGCGGCGCAGGACGTGCCCGCCGCCGACGCCGCGCAACTGCTGCGTGCCGCGGGCGGACGGCCCAGCGATGCGCTGCGGCTGGCGCGCTCGGGCCAGTCGCCCAAGGCATGGTCGCTGCTGCCCAAGGCCGTGTCGCGTGGCGATGTGGGCGCGCTGGCCGACCAGGCGCCGGCCCAGGCCGTCGTCTCGCTGCAAAAGCTCTGCCACGACCTCATGGCCGTCGGCCACGGCGCCGAACCCCGTTTCTTCGACGCGGCCGACCTGCCGCCGGCCCCGCACAAGCTGGCGCTGGCGCGCTGGTCGAAGTCGCTCGCCGCCGCCGCGCGGACCGCCGAGCACCCGTTCAACGCCGGCCTCATGCTCGAAGCGCTTGTGAGCGAGGCGCGAAGCACCCTAAACTCTGCCGCTCGCCGCCCATGAACCAACCTGTCGCTCCCGCCGCTGCCGCTTTGTCTGCCACGCCCGCCCGGCCGAGCGTCATCCAGCTCGCCATCAAGGAAAAGGGCGCGCTCTACGCGGCCTACATCCCGCTGTTTGCCGAGGGCGGCATCTTCATTCCGACCACGCGCGAATACCGGCTGGGCGACGACGTCTACGTGCTGCTCACGCTGCCCGAAGACCCGCAGCGCTATCCGGTGGCTGGCAAGGTCGCCTGGATCACGCCGGCCCGCGCCGCCGGCAACCGGGCGCCGGGCGTCGGTGTGCGCTTTCCCTCGGACGAGAAGTCGCGCCAGCTGAAGGCGCGCATCGAAGCTGCGCTCGGTGGCTCCATGGCCTCCGACCGCCCGACCCAGACCATCTGAGTTCTTTCTCCGCCGCCGTCCCCGTGACGCGGAACTCCGGACACGGCGCGATCTCCCACAGGCGCGCCGCACTTCATCCTTTCCGATGTTCACCGACTCCCACTGCCACCTGACCTTCCCCGAATTCGCGGACCAGATGCCCCAGATCCGCGCCGCCATGGCCGCCGCCAAGGTCGACCGGGCGCTGTGCATCTGCACCAAGCTCGAGGAATTCGACGATGTGCAGGCGCTGGCCGCCAGCTACGACAACTTCTGGGCCAGCGTGGGCGTGCACCCCGACAACGAGGACATCGCCGAGCCCACCGTGGAAGAGCTGGTGCGCCTGTCGGCGCGCCCGCGTGTCGTGGCCATCGGCGAAACCGGCCTCGACTACTACCAGATGGAAGAACGCAAGGGCGGGCGGAGCATCGCCGACATGGAGTGGCAGCGTGACCGCTTCCGCGTGCACATCCGCGCCGCGCAACAGACCCGCAAGCCGCTCATCATCCACACCCGCGACGCCTCGGCCGACACGCTGGCCATCCTCAAGGAGGAGGGCGAAGACGGCGCGGGCAGGGCGGCCGGCGGCGTGTTCCATTGCTTCACCGAAACCGCCGAGGTGGCACGCGCCGCGCTCGACCTGGGTTTCTACATCTCCTTTTCGGGCATCCTGACCTTCAAGAAAGCCCAGGACCTGCGCGACGTGGCGGCCTTCGTGCCGCTGGACCGCATGCTGATCGAGACCGACAGCCCCTACCTGGCGCCCGTGCCGTACCGCGGCAAGACCAACAACCCGTCGTACGTGCCCTTCGTGGCGCAACAGATCGCCGAACTGCGACAAATGCCCGTAGAGGACATCGCCAAGGCGACAAGCGACAACTTCGAAGCTTTGTTCAGGGAAGTCAAATCATGAAAAACTACTTTAAGAAGTCGGTATATCTTGTTGTCATGGCTGCATCTTTTGCAGCACATGCCGGGTCGTTCGAAGACTTTTTCCGCGCCGTGCGCGGCGACAACGCCAGCGGTGTGCGCACCCTGCTGAACCGCGGTTTCGACCCGAACACGCGCGACGAACACGGCCAGACCGGCTTGATGCTCGCGTTGCGCGAGCCGTCGCCGAAGGTCATCCAGGTGCTGATGGAGTCGCCGCAGCTCAACGTCGACCTGGCCAACGCCAAGGACGAAACGCCGCTCATGCTGGCGTCGATCAAGGGCCAGCAGGACCTGGTGGTGCAACTGCTCAAACGCGACGCCGCCGTCAACAAGACCGGCTGGGCACCGCTGCATTACGCCGCCAGCAGCGGGCAACTGTCGATCATGAAGCTGCTGCTCGAGAACCACGCCTTCATCGACGCCCAGTCGCCCAACGGCACCACGCCGCTGATGATGGCCGCGATGTACGGATCGAACGACGCCGTGAAGCTGCTGCTGGCTGAAGGCGCGGATACGGCGATGAAGAACCAGCTCGGCATGACTGCGGTCGACTTTGCAGTGAAGGCCAACCGGGCGGAGTCTGCGGAGCTGATCAAGGCTGCTGGGGATGCGAAGGCGAATGGGGTGAAGGCGGTGCCGAACGATGGGAAGTGGTGAGCGGCTGGATGGGTTGAATGCGGCTGGGATGGCCCATCTGAAATCAACACAATGTGCATTATGTAAAATGATTTGTGTGCGTATGGAACGCTTGCCGCGGTGAACGTCTATTTTCAGAAATGTGTTCGCGGATTTTTCACAAATGTGTTCGCGACTTAATCCTTGGTCTACTGCTTTCTCAGGTTCCGGCGCTAAGTCCTTGTCGCCAATCAAGCGTCCTACCCCTGCGGCGACCAAATTCTGCTGATTCCTTGACCAAAAACTAAGGACTCTCGGACCACAAACACGGGACAGGCGCAGATTCCGTGACTGCAAAGGCGGGACAGGCGCGGCGCTTGCGCTTCGGCTTTGGGTTGAAAACCGCATCTGGCATGGCCTAGGAGCCCACGGAACGCTTGCCCTTCGACCTTGGTGCCAAGGCGGCGCTGAGCAACGCACGGGTGGCTTGGTGGGCCTGCTCTTCACTGGATAGGCGCTTCAGAAGCTCATCACGGCGCTCCTGCAGTGCCCGGATGTCGTCCTGCGAATGCCCCTGCGTAACTTGAATGAGAACGAGCTCGCTGCGCATCGACGCCAGATTTCGTGTGGCCTCGTTGAGAGATTCTTCGGTCCGCTCCCGAAGTTTGCGCTCCTTGAGCAACTCCCCGTTGGCCTGACGCGCGGACACACGCTCACGGTCGACTTCCAGCAGCAATCTCTTTTCGCGCTCGGCATTCACCTGCTCGCTTTGACGCGCCGTCGCGTTCCACGTCGCTTGCTGTGCAGTGAATTCGAGGCGCTGCCGTTCCTGGGAGGCTTGCGCCTGCTCGAGCGATTGTTCGAGCTGTCTTGCCCGCACCTCGGTCTCGTGGCGCCCGCGTGTCGCGACTTCCAGTTGTGCCTGGCTGGAGTCGAGGGCCTGTCGGGCTGAAGCAAGGGCGCTTTCTAGGTCGTTGCGTGTGTGCTCGAGCGCGGCTTCCTTCTGTGCCAACTCTGCCTGTCTGGCATCCAGCGAGGTGGCCCGCTCTTCGGCTTCCTTGCGCAAGGACTCCGCCTGCAGTATCTGCGTTTTGGCCGCATCCTCGCGCGCGAGATTCCAGAGCGTCTGTGCCGCCTGCATGACCACTAGGGGCACTCCCTCATCCTCCGCGTCCGCTGGCAGATTCTTGCCGGATCCATGGTCAAGCCGCTTGCCCAGCGTGGCAAACCAGCGCTCCAGCATCGGGCTGACGGTATTGGGTGAGCCGCGTCCGATTTTCTGTCGGACCCGTTCAATCGTCGGGCGCTGACCTTCGGCCAGCAATTGGTCCGCCGCAGACCACACATCTGCTTCTTGAATGCCTCTCCCACTTTTGCTTTCCATCGCCCTGCTCCGGTCCTAGAATTTACCAACGATAATTGAATGTTATCGGGATTTATCGGGATTTTATGTTAGACATCATATGTGTATATATGACTTGATATGGAAGACGACCCTGACCACTACACGGTGACCTCGCAGCCCGATGACCCCGGTCACACCGGCCTGCGACATCGTTCAAGCCGCGATCCCGCGCTGCTGAGTGCCATGGCCGAGCAGGCCGCGCGCGATCTGCTGCGCGAAGGCGAATCGCCCAACACGCGCGCCTCATATCGCAGCGCCATGCGCTATTGGGCGGCCTGGTTTTCCGCGACCTATGATCGGCCGCTGGAGTTGCCCGTGCCGGTAGCCGCGGTGATTCGCTTCATCGTCGATCACGCTGATCGCACCACCGCCGAGGGGCTATGCGCGGCCATGCCCGAATCGGTCGACCGCGCGTTGGTCGACGGCGGCTACAAGGCCAGACTCGGTACGCCAGCGCTGAGCACCGTGGTGCACCGCATCTCGGTCCTGTCCAAGGCGCATCAGCTCACCGGCGCGGCCAACCCGTGCGCCGACGAAGCTGTGCGTGAACTGCTGGCCAAGACGCGCCGCGCGTATGCCCGCCGAGGCGTCACGCCGCACAAGCAGCAGGCCCTGACCCGAGAGCCGCTGGACGCCCTCCTTTCGACCTGCGATCGCTCGTTGCGCGGCGTGCGCGATCGCGCCCTCCTCCTGTTCGCCTGGGCCACGGGCGGGCGACGCCGCTCCGAGGTCGCGGCGGCCACGATGCACAACCTGCGGCGTGTCGCCCCGGGCGCCTACCTCTACACACTGACCCATTCCAAAACGAACCAGAGCGGCGCGCAGCGCCCGCAGGACACCAAACCCCTGGTGGGCGCGGCCGCTGCGGCGATGGACGCCTGGCTTGCGGCCAGCGGCTTGACCGCCGGTGCCCTCTTCCGGCGCGTGCGCAAGGGTGGCCACGTCGGTGAGGCGCTCAGCGCCGCGGCGGTGCGCAACATCGTCAGGGAACGCTGCCTGTTGGCGGGCATCGAGGGAGAGTTCTCCGCGCACTCACTGCGCTCAGGCTTCGTGACCGAGGCCGGCCGGCAGAACATGCCGCTGGCCGAAACCATGGCCATGACCGGCCATCAGAGCGTCGCCAGTGTCGTGAGCTATTTCCGAGCCGAAGCCAGCCTCGCCAGCGGCATTGCCCGGCTTTACGACACCAAAGAAGCATGAGCTGGCTGGCAGGCCGCGCCGCGCAACAAGTCCTGGCGACGCTCGGGCGAACTCCCCGCCATTCACCCGCGGTGATGTCGCAGCTCAAAAAATCGGCTACAGCGCCTTGACTGTTCTGGCCGCTTCTCCACGCGGATCCTCATAGCCTGGCGCGAGCTGTGCGTTGCTCCCGTACAGCGACAGGGGGTCCTTCAACCAGAGCGCGTATTCGAGGCCGCGCAACCGGTGATCTCATCGACTTGGACATCTTCTCGGCCATGGCCCGATTCAGGGTGACCGACGGCAGACTCTCGAACTCCCGGCAAGGCGTCCATCGATGAGCGATAGCTACTTCGTGAACGCGATAGAAGTCGGAGCGAGTCCTGTCGCGATCGTCGGCACTCTCATGGGCGTCAAGGCGCCCGTGTCGGCATCGATCGCGTAGGCCGACAGCGAATCGGAGTTCTGGTTTCCCGTGTAGACGAATCGACCTGATGGATCGATGGCTATCGGGAAGGGCCCAAGGCCCGTGGTCGCAATCGGAGCTCCGATCGGGCTCAGCGCACCGCTGACGCGGTTGATGGCGTATGTCGAGACACTGTTGGAACCACGATTCGCAACGTAGGCATATCGACCCGCCGGATCGATTGCCACGCCGGCTGGATTGACGCCGGCGGCAAACGGAGAGCCATCGACAGGTGTCAGCGCACCGGTATTGCCGTCGATCCGATAGGCCGACACGTTGTCACCATCGAGATTCGTCGCGTAGACGAAACGACCTGTAGGGTCCACGGCCGCCTTGACAGGGAGGGCTCCCGCGGCGAAAGGTGATCCAGGTACTTCGATCAGTGCCCCTGTGTTCGCATCGATGGCATAGGCCCACATCGAATCTCCAGCAGCCGTCACATACGCGAACCGACCGAGCGGATCGATGGCAATGCCTTGAGGTCCACGCCCTGTCGCAAAGGGCGATCCAGATAGCTGCGTCAAAGCGCCCGTGCTCGCATCGATGCGATAAGCGGCGATCGAGCGCATATCGATGTTGACCATGTAGAAGAATCGACCCTTGGGGTCGAAAGCCCCGGCGACGGGGTGTCCCCCGCTCGAAAAAGGTGATCCAGGCACTGGCGTCAGCGCCCCGGTGCCGGCGTCGATGACATAGGCCGACACCGAGGGTGCACCCCAGTTCGCCGTGTAGGCGAATCGACCCGTGGGATCGCTTCCGACGAAGAAAGGCTGGCGTTCCGCGGCGAATGACGAGGTGGGGCTGAGGGTACCGTCGTTGCCGACCGCATAGGCCGACACGCTGTTGGAGTTCTGATTGGCCACGTACGCGAAGCGTGCCGGTGCCAGCGCGGATGGCGTGGTCACGCAATTCACTGCGATGGATGTCACCGACGTCGTCGTCACAGGGCCGCTCGCGTTGCCGACGGTGCAGGTCTGACTCAGGAACTGCGGCTGAGCCTTCACCGTCACGTTGTAGGTCCCTCCGCTGATGACGGGTGTGGCGAAGCTGAAAGTGCCCGGGGCCGAAATGTCGATGGCGAGATCGTCCCCCGCGTTGTTCTGCAAGACCAACCCGCGTCCCATCAACCCGGTGACGACGCCACCGATCGTGTAGCTGTTGGTCGAACACCGAACGGCGACATTCGTTATGTCGACGTCGGCCACCGTCGCACTCGCGTTGTCGACCGTACAGGTCTGGGCGGGATTCGTGGGCTGCGTCTTCACCGTTGCCGCGTACTTCGCACCGCTGGCGACAGGCGCAGCAAATCGGAAGGCGCCATCGGCTGCGATCGTCAGATCGTCCCCCGAGTTGTTCTGCAGCACCAGCCCTGCACCGACAAGGCCCACGACCTTTCCGCTGATCGCATAGCTGGTGGTGGCGCAGACGACCGCCACGCTGTCGATGGCCACGTCCTTGATCGTGCCGCTTCCGAAGTTGACGCTACAGATCTGGGAAGGCCCCGTGGGCTCCGTCTTCACCCTCACCGCGTAAGCCGCGCCGCTGGCCAAGGCTGTGGTGAAACGGAAGGCCCCATCGGCGGCGACCGTGAGATCGTCGCCAGCATTGTTCTGGAGCACGAGACCGCTGCCGACCAGCCCTTCGATGCGGCCGCCGACGGTGTAGCGCACCACAGGTGGCTCGGGCTGAACGGGAGGTGGCCCCTGCACGATGGGCGGCACGATTGGCAGTGCGGTCGTCCCGCCCGAACCGCCGCCACCGCACGCCACCAGGACGATCAACAGTCCGGAGAGAAGAAGTCCACGCGCAGATCGTTGAAGAAAAAGTGAGCGCTCAGGGGCGTTGGAATGAGTGGGAGTCTGCCGAAACATGAAGACCTCTGGGAGGAAGGACCTGAATGGAAGGCGATCCTAGGGAGGATGTTTTCCATGCGCATTGGACTAAAGTCCAATACTCAGAAAAATCGAACGGCTCCCTGCCCACCGTTCTGCTGACCGACGATCACGCCATGTTTCGCGAGGGCATGGCGCTGGCATTGCGTCTGGAAGACAGCTGCCTCGTGATCGAGATCGCCGTCGGACTCGGAAACGCCGATGTCTGCGTGGAAGCTGATATCGACTGGAAAATCCGAGGAATGGGCGTTAGAGCCCAGCATTGAAGTTTGGGCTCTTCTGAAATTCTCTGTGCGACCGCCGCAACTGCCCCGTTGTTGAACCGGCAGAAGTTCTGGACTACGCTGCTCGCATGTTCGACGTCGTCCGTGGCGGCAACGCCTTGTATTTCCCGACATCCCGGCAACGAAAATCGGGTGGTGCATGGGAGGGGATCGTCCAAATTGTCTCGGCGGAGGGGACCGAAATCCATATATGCGCTGCCTGTCGAGACAATGCCGACGAAGCCGCGAGAGATGCGGTTCTGGATGCGCTTCTTTTAGCTTGCGACAAACCCGCCTTCGACGACTAGGCACTCTTTCGAGAGCGTCTATCCCGAAGTTCGTGCCACTATTTTTCGCTCAGTCTCGCTTCGGAACCGCTCGAGATGTGTCGCGACGCGCACCTTCATCTCACTCAAGTGCTCTGCACTCGCGGGGCCACCATTCACCGAGGCCATGCGTGTCAACTCGAGGATGCGATCCATGCGCGCGGTGAACTCGGGCAGCCTATTCGAGTACATGTCCGCGAACAGATCTTCAAGCAAGAAGCGCAGGGAGGTGATTCGGGCCGATTGCTCGAATTGCTCCTCGAAGATGGGTTGCAAACTCGCGTCTAGCAAGACCAGTGTGTCTTCTCTGTCCATTTTTCGCTCCTAGCGGGCGTAGTGCTGTAGTGGCCGAACTCCGATGGTCAGCGGCGTTCCGGCGAAGCTGCGACGCCAACCGGAGAAGCGCAGAGCTTTCAACCCGAACCGTCGGTCAAGCGCGGATACCGGCAACGTCAGCACTGCGGCGATAGTACCCATTCCCGAGAGCGCACGATCTCGCCAGTGAACCGCTTCGATGTCGGTAGGCGTCCGGCAAACACATCTTGAACGCCTGACGCCCGGCTTGGCGCTGGGCCGGCACGGCAAAAATCTGTACCGGCGCTAACATCCATGCTGCCGCTCGGATTTGTTTGCATGCCGCTCCCGAGCTTTTTGTTATTTTTGTGCCATGCACTCGCCAGCCACCCGTGAGGCCCTTGAGCACTGCCGCCGCCTCGTAGCAGGAGCGGACGCGAACGATGAACTGCGGGTGCTGGCGGGCAACCTTCTCGACCACCTGCTGGAGATGCACGATGCGCATCGCATGCGTGTTCCAGTGCTTCTGCTTGCCCTGGACTCTCTGGAACTGGTGCGCGTCCGGTCCTTATGTGGGGTAGCGCACAGAGCGTGAGACCAGGAAGTGCCACCATCGCTGCATGGCAAAGATCCCCGCTACGACGAGCAAGTCGATTCAGCAGGCCTGGGCGGCTTGGGAGACTGCTGTTGAAGCCGTCCTGCAAGACATCAATCGAATTGCAAAGGGCGGGCAGTCAAACCCTGCAGTGACGTGCGAATTGATGGCCGCAGTTGAAGTCGCTCGCCTGCGATGCGAGGAGGTGGATCCTTGTGACGTACCCCTCATCAGCACCAAGCCCGGCCCTCGAGAGACTCACACAAGATGAGTTTGCCGGTTGTGTACTGTTCGACAGCAGCCGAACACGGTCGGGCGGAATGGACCACACCACGAGGGCGCCGTGCAGGAAGCGCCGCGCCGACGGCACCCGCAGGCGATCAGTCGTGGTACGGGAAGACTTGGCCTTGAGGCCCAGGTGCTTGGCTGCGCGCAGCAGCGTGGCGGTATCGATCGGCTCGGAGGGCGTCAGGCCCAGTTGATGCGAAAGCAGTGACGCGTCGGCTGCAATCTGGTGGAAGCGAGCGACAGTGCACAGGGCCATGAGAGAAGGGTTCGCAACGCCCCCCCCAAGGACCTCTTGCGGCGACACGCCAACTTCTCCGTGCTGTTGCACGACCATCCCTCCGACGCCCATCTGAAATCCCTCGAATGTTCTTCTGAAACATCAAGATACTTCGGGGAAATGGACGAACCATGACAGTTTTGCGACGGAGATGCGGAAACTCAATGGCAAATTGGTGACGGTTACAAGATCGATGTGAACGACCGCCCTGTTCACGAGTGCCCCATGCCTCATATTTCCGGAGCTATTCGACTCGGTTGTTCTCGTCTATGCAGATCCGCAGGGGACTCTACTGCCGCGAGACGCCTAGAGCCCGCCCGAGGTCATCTATGTGCAATGTGCCGTGAATGACAAGCCATGTGCATCAGAATTTTGTGTTTGGGACGTAATCCCCAACCTCACATACGCCGTTGAAATTGGTATTCAGCTCCGTGGTTTCAATTTTCATGCGGCCTGTCTTTCGATTTATCTCCCCTCTTGTGTACATTCTCTTATTTCTAATTAATGTGCTATGAAAAATTATTCTTTCATCAAAAATACTGTAGTCCTGACTGTACTCCCCAGGTGTTCCAAAACCATTATCTTTTTGAATTTCATAAACCAATTCGTTGGACTTGTTTCTAATTTCAAATCCTCCGCCCATGGTCAGAAATATGTGAGTCTTGCTGCCATCGCTTCGCTCTCCTGAACACTTCAGTTTCAATTGATTATTTGGACCGAAGGCGCTAGCCATTCCGCACAGCGCGCTTGCCACAAGAATGGCTAGTATTCTCCATTTTTTACCTGCTCTAGATGCGCTCATGATTTTTGACCGTAATTTTTATTAAATCGACTTCACGACAAAAAATGAATCTAAAGATTAATTTCATTGTCAATCAATTTTCAAAGCCCCTCGAGATTTCCACGCACCATAAAAAAAGGGCTGCGCAGTTTTAGCATTGAGCTCGACAGGATTCAAATTTTTCTTGCGAGCGCTTTATGCAGATGGAATCGCCTCGGCAGGCCGCTCGCTCCTGCTCATAGACGCGATAGCAGTCTTGCTTGATATCTTTGCAACGGTCTGCATATGCTGCAGAGCCAATTGCCAAGAGCGCTGCCAGGAGAAATTTTTTATGCATACATTTCCTTGATTAATAGAATTTTAAGATCACCCTCACAAGAAAATCAACAGCGTCTTTTTCATCATTTCAATTGGGGGGTTAAGTTTCTTTGAAGTGATTCAAGGATTTTTAGTTTCGAAGCAATCACCTAAGAGATATTCGGACGGTTACGGTGCATTCGTGAGCGTCAACAGGTGTGGAGGAGCCAACGCTCTGCCCTGTTTCCCTGAGATATTGGGCCTACTGCTGCGGTAGCCAAAGTGCCTTCCTGGTGGACGAGCAGTCGCAAGTGCCCAGGCTCATGTCCTTCATGTTGGGCTTTCGCTTCGCGTACTCAGCGGCCGACGACTTAGCTTGAGCGCACGCGGATGACTTGGAGCTGTAGCTGACGGCAGCGGATTGCTCTTCCAAGGCGGGCGGGCCATCGGGGTAGAGGTTGCCGCCCCCAATGGAGCCGCTTTGCGCGACGGCAGGAACATGGAACGCGCTGGCGATGTCGATGAGTGCGAGCGGAAGAAGTCGCCGTGAATTGACAAGGGCACGCATGGCGAGGATCTCCTCATTGTTGTTGGTGAGCGCCGTAGCTCCCGCAGCGGGACTCCTCAAGATAGTGATAAGGCCTGTCGCGTTTGTCATCCTCCAAATAAGGGATGTACACGCCGTAATGTGACGAGCTACAGGAGCAGCGCGTGTATGTCCGCAGCAAGAGCCAGATGGATCCCTGTGCGGCTCCACCGGCCATGAGTCGGGGCAATGCAAGTGGAGGCTCGCGCGTCGCTGCCGCGCGCCCCGATGACCAAAGTTGGCGGCCGTGTCGATCGCGGAAGGGATGATGCCTTCGGGAAGGCCCGGGGGAGCATCAGCACCTTCGACGTTTGCGCCACCCACAACGATGCCGTTCACCCGCTGAGCATCCGCGTCGCGCCCTTGACCAGGGCGTTGTGCAACTCCTGCGTCACGCGCGACGCAGTCAGTACCACCAGCGGCACCATGATCCGCTCCCGCAGCGGCATGGGCTGTACGCCCGCGTAGCGATGCAACGCAAAGGGCGCAGGCAGGCAGGTGCAGCCACGGCCGGCGCCGATCTTGGCGAAGACATGCAACGGATCGGGTGCTGGCGCCTCGGCCTTCGGCCGAAAGCCATGCGCCGTGTACTCGCGCGTGAACTCGTCGTACATGCGTGCGTTGACGCTGCGACTGAAGCGGAAGAATGGCGGCAGGGACTGCAGGTCCCGCACCGCAATGCGCCGCTGGCGCGCGAGATCCGACCTCGCAGGAACGAAGGCCATGAGGGGGACCTCATCGACCAGGTCGCCACGCAGGCGGTACATCGAAGCCGGCCAGAGCACGATGGCGGCATCCAGCTCATTGCGCCGCAGGGCCGAGGCTGCGGCAATCGTCGTTGTCGTTTGTACGTCGATCCCGCTCGCATGCCCCGATTCCACCAAGCTCCGTTCCATTGCGGACAGTCGGTTCAAGTGAACCCAGTTCAGAACGCCCAGGCGAAGACGCGGCAGCTTGTTTGCGGACTGGGCCACATGCTCGAGCGTCGCATCGAAACTGTGCATCAGCTCCGCGAAGCTGCGCATGGCCAGCTCTCCGGCGCTGGTCAGCCGCACGCCGTGCGTATTGCGCTCGAGTAGTTGCAGGCCCAGTTCAGCCTCCAGCTCTGCGATCTGCCGCGACGGGGGGGGCTGCGTGATGGCCAGCCGCTCGGCGGTGCGCCTGAAGTTGCGCTCCTCGTGAAAACAGCCACGCCAAGAACATCGTCCGCAATACCAGCATCAGGCCAACCCTTTGGTATCCCGGACGGTAGCCGGTCCTGGGCACGATTGTCATTGCCACCTCAGCCAGTGCGCACTCGCTCACCGCTGCCTTGTTGTGGGCCAGCCACGAAGGTCCGCTTAAGGCCGCGCGCGGTGGTTTGTGAGAGTACGCCATGTCCTGGTCGCATGTCGCACGACTATCTCTGCGACTTAACGGCGCTCAAGATCGCCTCTGTCTCAGCAGCCACTTCACGTTTAGGCACGAAGATCGGCTGTCCATTCTTGCCACCAGAACCAACTGCACCATTTGCAATCAACGCTTCAGCAATCGCCCCTCCAATAGCTGCGCCAACTACGGCCTGAGGAAGTCCGATGCCAGCAGGCCTGTTGAGCACACTATCTTGCACAACGCCATCGATCACAACCCTATTGATTCTCTGGTTTGGCAAGTAGAAGAGTTGCGTTTGCGGCGAAGTCTCAGCAGCCATCGCGACGCAGAACCCGCCATATGCAAGAGGTTCTTCGATTGATCCATTTGGGAGCTTCGAGGCCCCCAGGACCATCAGCGGACCGGAAGCGAGGAAGTACCTGTAGCGGAGGTCTTCGTATTTAACTGTATATTTTCCCGGAAGCAACGCGTGATAGTTCACTGCGTCGGGCCCGCCGCCAGCGATCGCTGAGAACATTAGCTTCTGGGCAAGTTGAATTGATTCGCCTTGAACTGTCCGTAGATTGGGATCGCGAGCTGCACATCCAGACATCACCAATGCAGCGAATACAAAGTAGACCCCTTTTCTCATTGCTTCCTCCGTCCTCAAGTTCGTTCTCAAATGCGGCGCTTCGCCAATCAAGCGTGGCAGCGGCTTCCCCTTCCAGGTGAATGTACTCTCCCACCTCGATCATCTAGTGCGGTGCGCGAGATGCTTTTGCCGCACGGGCTGTTGACGCAATGGAGCCCACGCCGCTCTGAGCCCAACACTGCGCCCCCCCCGAGCGGGTCTTGGCCCTTACATAGCAGAGCGCCTTCGGGGCCCGTGAATTGCTAGACCACATCATCGTCGCCCCTAGGGATTACTTTGACGCGGTAGACGTGAACCGCAACTCAACACTCTGCGGGACGGCGCAGTCGCCCGCATGCACCGCCGGCTCAAAGCGCGCACCCGCCAACTGCTCTCTGATGGCTGCGTCCAGCGCGGGGGCGACCGGTGGATAGGGAAACTGGATCGTGCCCGGGTCGACTTGACCGTCCGTACCAACAACGAATCGGGTCAAGGCACTGTCTCGGACACCGATGCCGTTCAGATTTTTGCTCAAGCTGATGGCACGGGCCGAGCGTTCGACCTCGAGTGTGTTGAAGACGTACTGGCTGGGCGCAACTCCCGGCACTTCGGGGGGACACCCCTTAGCCAGGCGAGCCGGATGCTCCGGCAGCACGGTGAAACCTGGCGCGGCACCTAACTCGCGGTGCCGGTGGTACATATCCAGGATCACGTTGGTCCTACGTCCGGACGCGCATGAGACGGTGTAGTCGTCCAGAGTGTTGCCGTACGGCCCAGGTCCGAGGCTGCCCCGGCGCTCGAAAGTCGGCGCATCGCCTTCTGGGCAACGCAGTCGCAGCAGGTAGTCACGCTCTCCTATCGGTCCGGCCGACCGTACTGGATTCGCTCTAGAGCCCAGGGGCGCAGACAAATCCAGCGTCGTGGCAGGCGGAGGTCCGCTATCGACGGGTCGTACGAGCTTCAGCTGGGCCAGACAAGCAGCCGGGGCGGACAGGACGACGCTCAACAATGAAAGGACGATGCGCTGATGCGTCATGAATGAACCGGTCCCCGATGGAATGCCATTTGGATCACCATAGACATCGAAGCTCGGGGACGTCTCTTTTGGGCCCAAAGACGACGGTCAGACGTCGTGACTGAAATACAGCTCGCAGTCTAAAGCAGCCATCGATTTGCGACCTCCGACAGCCATTGCCGCTCGGCGCCATCCGCCACAAACTCCTTCCCGATCACAGCAACGATGACGCCTTGGGCCGGCGCTGCAGCGCCTTCTCGGATCGCTGAGGCACGGCCGGCAATCGCATCGATTACTGGAATGACATCGACCTCATCGCCTATGCGTGGGCACTGACTCATCTGCCTTTCAGATAGGAACCATCTAGAAAAACAGGCTGTTCCGATAGATGGAGCGCCCCTACTCTTCGGACATGCAGATCGCCGACGTTGGCGCCCTGCTGACAACCATCTCAACCCCCTACCGTCCAGAAGAGAGCCCATCATGAGCACAGTCATCCGTTTCCACACCTACGGCGGCCCCGAAGTCCTGCAGGTGGAAGACCGCAGCGTCGGAGCGCCCGGTCCCGGCCAGGTGCGCCTGCGCCACGACGCCATCGGCGTCAACTTCATCGACACGATCTTCCGCCAGGGCATCTATCCGGTGGCGTTGCCGTCGGTGCCGGGCGTCGAGGGTGCTGGCGTGGTCGAGGCTGTCGGCCCCGGCGTCGAGACGTTTGCCGCGGGCGATCGCGTGGCCTATTTCCTGGCGCCGGGCAGCTATGCGGCCGACCGGCTGATCGACGCCGAGGCGCTGGTGAAGCTGCCCGAGGACGTCACGACCGAACAGGCGGCCACCGTGCTGACCAAGGGCCTGACGGCATGGACCGCAATGAACGGGTTCCACCGCCTGCAGGCCGGCGAGACGATCCTGGTGCAGGGTGCGTCCAGCAGCGTCGGCTTGCTGCTCGCACGCTGGGCCAAGGCCCGGGGTGCCACGGTCATCGGCACCGCGGGCGCCGGCAAGCGCGATGCCCTGCGCGCCGACATGCACCACGCGCTGGTTTCCAGTGACGCCGACCTCGCGGGGCAGATCCGAAAGATCGCACCCCAGGGCGTCGACGTCGTCTACGAGTTCGTCGGAAAAGCCACCTTCGCGGCCTCGCAAGCGAGCGTTCGCGACGGCGGAACGATCGTCAACATCGGCGCCGCCTCCGGGGCACCCGAGATCGACGCGCCCTCGCTCGCGGCCCGGGATGTGAAGGTGCTCGGCGGCCCGATGGCACAGCATCTGCAAGGCGAAGCGCGCGAACAAGCGACACGCGCGGTGTTCGATGCGCTGCGTGCCGGCGTCTTCGGCCAGATCGAGGTCACGCACTATCCGTTGTCGGCTGCGGCCACTGCGCACGCGGACATCGCAGCCCGCAGCCGCTCGGGGTCGGCCATCCTGGTGCCGTAACCCGACGCGCCTTCGGC
The DNA here is from genome assembly GCF_059416345.1 of Variovorax sp. GW821-FHT09D07. NCBI lineage: Bacteria > Pseudomonadati > Pseudomonadota > Betaproteobacteria > Burkholderiales > Comamonadaceae > Variovorax > Variovorax sp. GW821-FHT09D07. The sequence continues at coordinate 64,200 of NZ_JBWKOY010000001.1, read as the reverse complement.
GCTTCCGTATGAAAGAAAGCCCGCCAGCAGCACTGGCGGGCTTTTTGCGTCCTTGAAGCCGGCGGGCACGAAGGGCGGAAGCATCGACCGCCCTCCTCCACCCAGCGCCCCAACGCCGATACCTCGGGGTCCTAGCGGAACAACAGGCCGATGCCGAAAACGATCCCGGCCGTCGCAAACGCCGTCAACAGGCAAGGAAGAATGAAGAGCGCAACGCCGAGGTCTTCGTGGTGCTTGTCGATGAAATTCCAGAGCTTCATTTCGATCTCCTGGTGGGTGATTCAAGTGACAGGTTAGGGAGATTCCGTCTCTCGCAGAAGCCTGAATTTCTCGATCCAAGCCATCGATTCGAACGATGGATGGCGACGGGACCTCACACAATCTGCCAGGGTTCGCCTCCCCCGTCCCCACGAAAAAAAAGCCCGCCCCATCACTGGGGCGGGCCTTGTGTTTGTGCCGGCTCAGCGGGTGGCCAGCGAATGACGCAGCACCTGCTTGCGGTTGTCGATGCTGAAGGCACCGGCGCCGAAGGCCACGACCTGGACCAAGCCACCGGCCATCGCGAGGTTCTTCAGGAAGTGGAACAGCTGGTTCTGGTCGCCCAGCGCGTGGTGAAAGATGAGCGCCGAGGCGATCGAGAACACGGCGAGCCCGAGCGCGACGACTCGGGTGCGGTAGCCCGCCAGCAGCAACAGGCCGCCGCCCAGTTCGATGGCAATGGCCGCCAGGTAGCCCAGCAGCGGCGCGGGCAGGCCCACCGACGCGATGTAGCCCTGGGTCGCCTCGGGCGCTGCGATCTTGCCCAGGGCGCTGACGATGAAGATCGCCGCCAGCAGGATGCGTCCGACGAACGGCAGGACGGTGGTTTGGGTGGTGGAAGTGGTGGTCGTGGTCATGATGAATTTCCTAAGTAAGTGGATTGAAAGCACAGGGGTTGAAGAAACTGAAAGCCGAACGGCGAGTCAACGGATGCGTCCGTCCGCACGAAGCTGTCGCCCGAGCCGGGCGATTTCCGCCTCGCCTTGTTGCAGCGCCTCGGGCGAGGTGTGAACGGAGTAGTAGCCCAGCACGAGGTCGTGCGGGTGCTTCACGGCCGACCCGACGATGAAGTCGGTGTCGCCTTCGGCAGTGAAATCGATGGCGCTGTTCGATTCGTCGAACACCGCGAGCTCGCCTTGCAGCCGGTCGCCGGCCACGCGCAGCTCGCCGCGGTGCACGTGGGTCCAGGCCACGTCGTGCCCCGCGGGCGGCTGGTAGCGCCAGCGTTCGCCCGCGGCCAGCCGCACATGCAGCAGGTTCATGCCTTCCGGCGCGGCCACGCGGCTGTGCGCGCCGTCGTGGCGCCCCAGCACGATGCGGGCAGGGCCAGCCTGCGGCACGGCCTCGGCGGGCAGGTACTGGCTGTGTGCCATGCGGTTCTCCAGGCTGCGCGGCAACGCCACCCACACCTGGTAGCCCTGGAAGCGCTCGAAGCCGCTCGGGCTCGCGTCGTGCCACACGCCGTTGCCGGCCCGCATCCATTCGACGCTGCCCGCGGACAGCGTGCCTGAGGCGCCGGTCGTGTCCTCGTAGCGCAGGTCGCCCGAGAGCAGCACGGTGATCGTCGCAATGCCCGAATGCGGATGCATCGGGAACAGCGCGTTGCCGGTGGGCTTGAAATCGAAGTAGTCGAGAAAGACGAACGGTTTGATCAGCTCGCCGATGTCCGACGGACTGACGACGCGCGTGACCTGTCCGTGCGCCCGGCCTCGGGTGCGGGCCACGATGCGGCGCGTCTGGACAGACAGGGCCGGCGGGGATTCGCTGACTGCGTGCTCCATGGAATTTCCTTCAGGTGATGAGATGGCCTGAAGGTTAGGAGCTGGACATCCCCCTGAGAAGCCTATATCTTTCGATGCAATCCATCCAAAGGAACGATAGATGCTCGATGGCTTATCCATGGACCAGCTGCGCACCTTCATTGCCGCAGCGGACGAAGGCAGCTTCTCGGCGGCGGGCCGCAAGCTGCGACGGGCGCAGTCGGTGGTCAGCCAGACGCTGGCCAATCTCGAAGCGCAGATCGACGTGCAGCTGTTCGACCGCTCGGCCCGCTACCCGCAGCTCACCGAGCAAGGCACCGCCCTCCTCGCGGAAGCCCGGGTGGTCGTGAGCAGCATGAACGGCTTCAAGGCCAAGGCGCGCACCATGGCCGAAGGGCTGGAGCCCGAGCTGTCGGTCGCGGTGGACGTGATGTACCCGATGGAGTCGCTGACGGTGGCCGTCGGCCTGTTCCGCGCGGCTTTTCCGCACACGCCGCTTCGCCTCTATGTGGAGGCGCTGGGCGCCGTCATCCAGCCCGTGCTGCAGGGCACGTGCCGCCTGGGCATCATCGGGTCCATGCCCGTCGTGCCCGATGCCGTGGAGGCCGAGAAGCTGCTCGACGTGCCGATGGTCACGGTGACGGGCAGCGCGCATCCGCTGGCGCGCCGCAAGGGGCTGATCCGGATGCGCGAGCTGGAAGAGCACGTGCAGCTGGTCCTCACGGACCGCACGAGCCTGTCGGACGGCAAGAGCTATGGCGTCTTCTCGCCCTCGACCTGGCGCCTGGCGGACCTGGGCGCGAAGCACGCCTTCCTGCGCGCGGGGTTCGGCTGGGGGCACATGCCGCAGGCCATGGTGCGGCACGACCTGGACACCGGTGCGCTGGTGCAGATCCAGATCGAAAACTTCCAGCCGCGCACACCGCCCATCGCGATGTTCGCGGCCTACCGCAAGGATGCGCCGCCGGGGCCGGCCGGGCGCTGGTTCCTCGAGCAGCTCAAGCAGGCCGATTCGCCCGCCCGCGCGTAGTGAAGCAAGGCGGCGCTACGCCAGCGTCGCCCGCGCAAGAAACGGCGCCAGCTGCACGCGCGCCATCTCTGGCGTCACAACGTCGGCGGGAGCGAGCTTCTCGTAGCTGTAGCTCTGCGGATCGTCGTAGATGCGCTCCGAGATCAGCTTGGGCTGCGCGTCGCGCGTGTACGTGAAGATCTGGAACAGGTGGTGGTTCATGAGGTACCAGGCGTGCGGGTCGGCATCGACCGGGTGGTCCTTCAGGCAGGCACCGGGCACCACATGCGTCCAGATGGCCTCGGTGGTCACGCCGTAGTCCTCCACGCCCATGTTCATCGTCCGGGCGCCCATGACGTTCTGCCGGGTCTCGGAGGTCTGCCGGTAGAAGCCCTCCACCGCCGCCCTGCCCGACAAAACGTGTACCGTTCCTCGGTCGCCCACGCGGTACTCGGGCTCGTCGACCGTGAGCTCGGGCACGATGATCTGGTCCCAGTAGCCCGCCACCTCCAGCAGCAGATGCCGCAGATAGTTCTTCAAGATGGCCCGGTGCAGCGGCTTCTCGGTTGCCTGCAGAAAGGCCTCGACCTGGCGCGGCCACTCGGTGACGTCGAACTTCGGCGGCACGCGCATCAGCGTCAGTGCGTCCGCGGTGTCCAGGCGTTGATTCTTCGGGTTCACGGGCTCGGCGTACATGGTGTCTCTCCTGTCTCGGCGCGGTTCAGATCACTGACAGCAAGCCGCCGTCGACGAGCAGCGCGATGCCGCTCACGTAGCTGGCCATGTCCGAGCCGAGCCACGCCACCGAATCCGCGATCTCGGAGGGCTTGCCGAGCCGGCGCAATGGCGTGCGCTGCCGAAAACCTTCGGACGCGGCGGCGATGCCCGGGTTCGTGCGCACCAGGTGGGTGTCGATGACGCCCGGCGCGACCGCGTTGACGCGGATGCCGTCGGGCCCCAGCGCATCCGCCAGGGCCTTGGCCATGAGCACCACGCCGCCCTTGCTGGTGGAATAGGCCACGGTCATGCCGGCGCCCGCGATCCCGCCCATGCTGGCCATCAGCACGATGCTGCCGGCCTTGCGGTTGGCCTTCATCTGCCGCGCCGCCGCCTGGGCACTGAACAGCACGCCGTCGAGGTTGACGCTCATGAGGCGCCGGTAGTCGTCTTCGGCCACGTCGGGGCCGTCCGAGCGCAGCGTGATGCCGGCGTTGGCGACCATCACGTCGACGCCGCCGAATTCCGCCCCTGCCTCGACCAGCGCATCGACTTGCGCGCGCTGGCTCACGTCCGTGCGGTGAAAGCGCACGGCCACGCCCAGCGCCTCGATCTCCGAGGTCGTGGTGCCGCCGCCTTCGTTCGACGTTTCGGTGATGTCCGAGACGATCACCGCCCTGGCGCCGTGCTGCGCGGCGCCGATGGCGATCGCGCGCCCGATGCCGCTGGCGGCGCCGGTGACGACGACGACCTTGTCTTTGAGAATGTCGCTCATTGCAGTGTTCCTTTGCGGGCGCTTCCAGCGGTCGCCTCAGGGGCTGCCGAGGATGCCCAGTTGATGCAGCCCCGTCATCCAGTCTTCGGTGTGCCAGGTGCGGACGATCTTTCCGCCCTTCACCTCGTGGATGTCGATGGCCTGGATGCGCAGTGGCCGGTTCTTCGTGGGCATGCCCACGAAGGCGGTCTTTTGCGTGCCGGAGATCTCAGAGCGCACGACGACCTTGTCGCCCTGCTCGATCACGTCCTTGATCTCGATGCGCAGGTCGGGGAAGGTCGAGGTCAGCATCGTGTAGATCTGCTTCAGTCCTTCGGGCCCCGGCGGCATGCCTTCGGGCGATGGGATGTCGACCCAGCGCGCATCGACGATCTGCTCGATGTGCGCCGGCTCGCGCTTGTCGAAGGCCTGGTACCACCGAGTGGCAACCTGCGTGTTGGCCGACCCGGTGTCGGCGTTCGCCAAGGCGCCGGCAGCCGACAGGAGCAGCATGGACAGAAGCTGTTTCATGGCGCCCTCCTCCCTCAGGCCTGCGCCGCCGGCGGCCAGGCGCCGAGCTGCTGCAGCAGCGAAAAGAGGTTGGCCACGCCCCAGTGCTCGGTGAGCTTGCCGTCCTGCACGCGCATCGCGTCGACGGTCTCGAAGTGGATCTTGCGGCCTGTGGGTGCGATGCCAAACACCTCGCCCTGGTGCGTGCCGTGGTAGGTCTTGAAGGTCGTCACCACGTCGCCGTCCACGCGCTGCCAGTGGATGTCGGCATGGAAGTCGGGGAACGCGGCGCGCAGCGTCTTGTACAGGCCCAGGGCGCCCACCTTGTCCGGCGTGCAGTTGGGCTGCGGCGTGTGGTCCAGGAAGCTGTCGGCGAACAGTTCGTCGAAGAGCGCGTAGTCGCCGCCGCCCTGGACCTCTTCGGTGTTGCGGCGCACGACGGCCTTGGCCGCTTCGCCTGCGGTGTTCTGCTGGTTCATGGTGGTTCTCCTTTGCGCAGTCCGGCGCTCAGCCGAAGAGCTTGGCCGCGGTCTTGGCCACCAGCTCGCCCTGGTGGCGCGCGCCGGCCAGGTCGATCTCGGTCGGCTGGCGCGATCCGTCGCCGGCGGACGAAGAACGAAGGCTGAACTTCGATGACATGGCGCTAGCGTAGGAGCCAAGCATCTCTCGCGGAAGCCTGTTTGTTTCGATGGGATCCATCGAGAAACTGGATGGAATACGCCGCACGCACCACGCCAGAACCAGCCGGTGGCGTAGCATCGGCGCGCACCATGCTTCCCCTCGCCCTGACCTACTTCCGTGAAGTCGCTCTCAGCGGCTCGATCCGCCGTGCGGCGGAACACCTGTCGATCGCGCCGAGCGCCATCAGCCGCCAGATCGGCCAACTCGAAGCGGAACTGCAGGTCGCCCTGTTCGACCGTCGCGCGCGGCGCCTCTCGCTCACGGCCGCCGGCGAACTGGTGCGCGACTACGCCGCGCGCGCCAGCACCGACGCCGAAGCCTTGCGCGCTTCGCTGCAGCAGATCACCGGATTGCAGGCGGGACAGGTGCGCATCGGCAGCGTCGAGGGCATGGTCTACTTTCTTTCGCGCTACCTGGCGGGTTTCGACCAGCGCTTTCCGGGCATCCGCGTGAGCGTCTCGATCGTCGGCTCGCGTGCGGTGCTCGAGCTGCTGCGCGACGGCGAGATCGACCTGGCCCTGGCCTTCGGCCTGCCGGCGCGCAACCCCTTCCATGTGCATGCGCGGCTGGAGCAGCCGCTGTGCGCCATCGTCGCGGCCGGCCATCCGCTGGCGGCGCGGCGCAGCATCTCGTTCAAGACGCTGGCGGACCAGCGCGTGGTGCTGCCCGACACCACCTTCCAGATCCGCTCGCTGATCGATGCCATCGCGCTGAAGACCAAGACTTCGCTCACGCACGTGATCGAAGCGAACACACTGGACATGGCCAAGGGCATCGTGCGCCATTCCGAGCTGATGACCTTCCTGCCGCGCTACGCGGCGCTGCGCGAAATCGCCAGCGGCGAGCTGTGCGCGGTGCCGCTGCAGGAGCGCGACCTGGCCCAGACCCACATCAGCCTCATCACCATGCCCTCCTACCAGCCGTCACCGGCTGCGCGCAAGCTGCTGCAGACCTTCAAGGCCGGCATGGGCCGCTACGGCACCACCGCCGCCGAGCGCGGCTAGCGGCGAGTGTCTTTCCTGTTCTCATTTCGGCAACATATGGGTGCCGAAGTTTGGCTTCTTTGCAACCCGCAAGCTGCATAGAGTCGAGACCCACGGAGACATTCACCCATGACCCAAGTTGTCGATTTCCAGCCCGGTGGCTACCGCTACATCCAGGCCGTTTTCCAGTACTCGGCGGGCGTTGCCGCACTGCCGGGCTTCGCCGTCGAGCGCGTGGTGTTCCAGCGCCCGCCCGCCCTGCTCGCGGGCTTCGATGCCATCGCCGCGCACCTGGTACAACGCGGCCGGCCGCTGTCGGCGCTGTGCGGCTGCGAGCTGCGCTCGCCCGCGCCGCTGTCCGACGGCGGCTTCGTCGAGTTCAACCGCCTGTACGTGCGCACGCTGCAGGACTGGGGCCTGGTGCGCGGCGACATCAACCCTGTGGCCCGCACCAATGTCTGCCCGGTGTACGAGCCGCCCGCATCGCCCGCGTTCCATGCCTTCTCGTACACCGTGCCGGACGACGGCACCGCGCTGCCCGGTTTCGTGGTAGCTGGCGGCGGTGAGGCACCCGAGGGCCACGGCAACTACCGCGACGTAATGGTGCGCCTGGGCGACACCAGCCTCGACGGACTGCGGGAGAAGGTGCGCTACGTCGTGGCGGAGATGACGCGGCGCGTCACGGCGCTGGGCTTCACTTGGCAGGACGCGGTCGCAACGCAGGCCTACACGGTGCACGACATCGGGCCGCTGATGCACGAAGAGCTTGTCCGGCGCGGCGTGGCCCGCATGGGGCTCACCTGGCAATTCACCCGCCCGCCCATCGCTGACATGGAATACGAGATGGACCTGCGCCGTGTGGCGCGCGAACTGGTGCACGCCTAAGCGGCGATCGAGAAAAAGTGAGCAACGCCATGGTCACGGCCGCACAACTCGGCGCCAACCTAGCGGCCGGCACGACCACCTCGCGCGCACTGGTCGAGGCGGCGCTCGAACGCATCACCGACCCTGCGGGTGAAGGTGCACGCGCCTTCACCCACATCGATGCGGAAGGCGCACGCCGGATGGCCGACGCCTCCGATGCGATGCGCCGCAACGGCGCTGTGCGCTCGGCCATTGAAGGCCTGCCGGTGTCGGTGAAGGACTTGTTCGACGTGGCCGGCCAGGTCACGCGTGCGGGCTCGGTGGTGCGTGCCGATGCCCTGCCGGCTGTGCACGACGCCATCGCCGTCGAACGGCTGCGCGCCGCAGGTGCGGTGATCCTGGGCCGCACGAACATGGTCGAGTTCGCCTTCGGTGGCGTGGGCCTGAACCCGCACACCGGCACGCCGCGCAACCCCTGGGACCGGGCCACCGGCCGCGTGCCGGGCGGATCGTCCTGCGGCGCCGGCGTGGCGCAGGCGGACGGCATGGGCGTGATGGCCCTGGGCACCGACACGCGCGGCTCGGTGCGCATCCCGGCGGCGCTGTGCGGTGTGGTCGGGTTCAAGCCGACCGCGCGGCGGGTGCCGACCGACGGTGCCTTCCCGCTTTCGTGGACGCTCGATTCCATCGGCCCGCTGACCAACTCCGTCGACTGCTGTGCGCTGTTCGACGCGATTCTTGCCGGCATGGCGCCCGCGCCGCTCACACCGCTGGACGCACGCGGCCTGCGCCTGCTCGTGCCTGAAGGCGGCCTGATGAACGACCTCGACCCCGAGGTGGCGCACGCCTTTTCGGCCGCGCTGGCGACGCTGTCGCGCGCCGGAGCGCACATCGCCACCGCCCCGATACCGCCGCTGGACGCGCACCCGCGCTACTTCGAGGGCGGTGGCATTGCGGGAGCGGAAGCCTACGTGGTGCACCGCGAGAGTCTGGAACGGCTCCCGCTCTACGACCCGCGCGTGGGCCAGCGCCTGGCGCTGGGCGCCAGCATCAGTGCCGCCGACCACATCGCGCTGCTGCGCCTGCGCGCCTTTTCCATCGCAGCCTTCGCGCAAGCGCTGGCCCCGTTCGACGCGCTGCTGCTGCCCACCGTGGCCTGCATCGCACCGACGCTGGCCGAGGCCGACCGCAGCGACGACGACTACGTGCGCTGGAACCTGCGCATCCTGCGCAACTCCGGGGTCGTCAATTTTCTCGACGGCTGCGCCCTCACCCTTCCCTGCCATGCACCGGGCACGGCGCCGGTGGGACTGATGGCCTGCGGCGCGGCGGGCAGCGACCGGCACCTGCTGGCGGTTGGCGCGGCCATCGAGCGCGCACTCGGACCGCGAGCGTGAGAAGCATCGAATTTCAAGAAGGAGACAAGACCATGAAAACCCTCTCGCAACGCGTTCTCGGCGCCCTCTGCAGCCTGGCGGCCGCTTTCGCCCTCATGGGCACCGGCCACGCGCAGGACATCAAGGAGCGCAACTTCAAGCTCGCGTTCGTCAACCAGAAGGAGCACCCGCAGGGCATGGGCGCGCAGCGCTTCGCCGACCTGGTGGACAGGAAGAGCGGCGGCAAGATGAAGGTGAAGCTCTTTCCGGCTGGCGTGCTCGGCGGCGATGCGGCCGTCATCTCGTCACTGCAGGGCGGCACGGTGGACCTGACGATGGTGGTACCCGGATCGATCTCGGTCGCCATCAAGGAGTTCTCGCTGTTCGACCTGCCCTTCCTCTTCAACAACGAGAAGGAGGCCGACTTCGTGCTCGACGGCCCGGTCGGCCGCAAGCTGCTGGACAAGCTGCCCGAGAAGGGCCTCGTTGGCCTGACCTACTTCGAGCACGGCTTTCGCAACGTCACCAACAGCCGGCGGCCGGTGGCGAAGATGGAAGACCTGCAGGGCCTCAAGCTGCGGGTGATGCAGATCCCCGTGATGATCGACATGTTCAGCGCCCTGGGCGCCAACCCCTCGCCGCTGCCCTTGCCCGAGGTCTACACCGCGCTGGAGCAGAAGGCCGTGGACGGCCAGGAGAACCCGTACTCGCTGGTCGAGGCCTCGAAGTACTACGAGATCCAGAAGTACGCATCCGACACGCGCCACACCTTCAACCCGATCGTGCTGCTGTTCAGCAAGAAGACCTGGGACAAGCTCTCCGCGGACGAACGCAAGGTGCTGGCCGACGCCGCCAAGGAGGCCCAGCCCTACCAGCGCAACGCCAACCGCGAAGTGAACGCGAAGTCGGCCGAGCTCCTCAAGAGCAAGGGCATGACGCTGACGGCGTTTCCGGCGCAGGAGCGCGAGCGGTTGCGCGAGAAGCTCAAGCCGGTGACCGAAAAATACGTAAAGCAGATCGACCCGGCGCTCGCACAGGAGCTGTTCTCCGAGCTCGACAAGGCGCGGGCCGCCAAGTAGCCCCCGCCCGGCAACCGCACAAGGAAAGAAGATCATGGCTCGCCTGATCGATGGCTACTGTCGCCTGCTGGAGGGCCTGATCGCGCTGTTCCTGGCGATCATGGTGGTGCTGGTGTTCGGCAACGTGGTGCTGCGCTATGGCTTCAACTCCGGCATCACGGTGTCGGAGGAAGTCTCGCGCTGGCTGTTCGTGTGGGTCACCTTCCTGGGCGCGATCGTCGCGCTCAAGGAACACGCCCACCTCGGCACCGACATGCTGGTCTCGCGGCTGCCGCTGCTCGGCAAGAAAGCCTGCCTAGTGGCGGGCCAGCTTCTGATGCTGTTCATCGCCTGGCTGCTGTTCGACGGCAGCCTCGACCAGGCGCGGATCAACTGGGACGTGGCCGCGCCGGTCACGGGCATGTCCAGCGCCTTCCTGTACGGCTCGGGCGTGGTGTTCGCCGCTTCGGCAGGGCTGCTGATCCTGCGCGAGCTGTGGCGCGCGCTCACGGGCCAGCTCAGTGAGGCCGAGATGGTGATGGTCAAGGAGTCGGAGGAACAGGGCGAGCTCGAGGCGCTGCAGGCCGAGCTCGCGCGCCAGGAAGCCGCGCAAGCCGCACAGCCCAAGTCGCCAGGAGAACGGCCATGACAGTCGCAATCTTCATCGGCGCCTTGCTGGGCGCCATGGCGCTCGGCATCCCGATCGCCTTCGCACTGCTGGCCACGGGCGTGGCCCTGATGTGGCACCTGGACCTGTTCGACGCGCAGATCCTGGCGCAGAACGTGGTTAACGGGGCCGACAGCTTTCCGCTGCTGGCGGTGCCCTTCTTCATGCTGGCCGGCGAGATCATGAACGTCGGCGGACTGTCGCGCCGCATCATCGACCTGGCGCTGGCGCTGGTCGGCCACATCCGCGGCGGCCTGGGCTACGTCGCGATCATGGCGGCAGTGCTGCTGTCGGCGCTGTCGGGCTCCGCGGTGGCCGATGCTGCCGCGCTCACCGCGCTGCTGCTGCCGATGATGGTCTCGGCCGGGCACGACAAGGCGCGCTCGGGCGGGCTGATCGCGGCTTCAGGGATCATCGGGCCGGTCATTCCGCCGAGCATCGGCTTCGTGATCTTCGGCGTGGCGGCCAACGTGTCGATCACCAAGCTGTTCCTGGCCGGCATCTTCCCGGGCCTGCTGATCGGCGCCGCGCTGTGGTTCACCTGGTGGTGGCTGGGCCGGCGCGAGCAGATCGTGCCGCCGCCGCGCCGCTCGCGTGCCGAGGTGCTGAAGGCGCTGCGCGCCTCGGGCTGGGCGCTGATGCTGCCGGTGATCATTCTGGTCGGCCTGCGCGCGGGCGTGTTTACGCCCACCGAGGCCGCCGTGGTCGCTGCGGTCTATGCGTTGTTCGTCTCCACCGTCGTGTACCGCGAGTTGAAGCCGCGCCAGCTGTACGCGATCTTCGTTTCGGCCGCCAAGACCACCTCGGTGATCATGCTGCTGATTGCCGCCGCGATGGTGTCGGCCTGGCTCATCACCGTGGCCGACCTGCCCAGCAAGGTGATCGGCCTGCTCGAGCCCTTCATGGCCAGCCCGACGCTGCTGCTGGTCGCGATCATGGTACTGGTGATGATCGTCGGCACCGCGATGGACATGACGCCGACGATCCTGATCCTCACGCCGGTGCTGATGCCCGTGGTCAAGGCGGCGGGCATCGACCCGGTCTACTTCGGCGTGCTGTTCATCATCAACAACTCGATCGGGCTCATCACGCCGCCGGTGGGCACGGTGCTCAACGTGGTGGCCGGCGTGGGCCGCATGAAGATCGACGAGGTCACCAAGGGCGTGTGGCCTTTCATGCTGGCCGAGCTGGCGGTGATGTTCCTGCTGGTACTGTTTCCTTCGCTCGTTACCGTGCCCGCCAAATGGTTCGGTGGCTGACGCGCGAACGACTCGCTCACCTCCACCACCACACTTCGACAAGGACACCCATGAAGACACTGAAGCGGACACTGGCACTCGCGACGATCGGCCTGGCAGCAGTGGCCACGTCGGCGCAGGCGCAGACCCGACCCGTCGTGCAGTTCATCGCCACGGGCGGCACCATCGCGATGAAGATCGACCCCGTCACCAAGGGCGTGGTGCCCGCGATCTCGGGCGACGACCTGATGCAGACGGTGCCCGATGCCGGCAAGTACGCGACCATCGAGGTCAACAACTTCTCGGCCATGTCGTCCAACTACATCGAGGCGAAATGGTGGACGCGCCTGACCAAGGCGGTCGACGACGCGCTCGCGCGCCCCGAGGTGGCCGGCGTGGTCATTGCGCACGGCACCGACACCATGGAAGAAACGGCCTACTGGCTGGACCTGACCGTCAAGTCCGACAAGCCGGTGATCCTCATCGGCGCGCAGCGCAATGCCTCGTCGCCCGACTTCGACGGCCCGCGCAACCTGCTCAACGCCATCCGCATCGCCACCACGCCCGAAGCGCGCGGCAAGGGCGTGATGCTGGCGATGAACAACCAGATCAACGCGGCACGCAACGTCACCAAGACGCACACGGCCAACGTCGAGACCTTCAATTCGGGCGACTTCGGTTTCCTGGGCGAGGTGTGGGACGACAAGGTCGTCTTCACGCGCTCGCCGCTGCGCCGCCAGCACATCGACATCGGCAACGCCGAGATGCCGCGCGTGGAAATCGTCGCCATGTTCGGCGGCGCCGACGGCTCGCTGATGCGCTACGCCGTCGACCAGGGTGCCAAGGGCATCGTGGTGCAGGCGGTGGGCATGGGCAACATGAACGTCTCGATGTTCGAGGCGCTCAAGTACGCGCTGTCCAAGGGCGTGCCGGTGGTCGTCTCCACGCGCGTGCACAACGGTCGCACGCGGCCGGTCTACGGTTTCGTGGGCGGCGGCAAGACCAGCGACGAGGCCGGCGCCGTAATGGCGGGCGACCTGAGCCCGCAGAAGGCGCGCCTGCTGCTCATGCTCCAGCTGCACCGCGGCGTCACCAGCAAGGCCGAGTTGCAGGCCGCGTTCGACCGGTAGGCCGGGCCCGCTACAGCATCGACTCGGGGATCACCAGCGACTGCAGGTAGAGCCTGACGCGGGTCGGCAGGTCCGCGCCGGGCTCGTCATCCGTCACCCTGACGGGCGGGTTGCTGTCGATGCGCCACCATTCCAGCGCATCGTCGCTGCTCGGCTTCAGGCGCACCTGGTACGCGGCGTGCAGCATCAGCTCGTTGAAGAAGGCGCTCGCCTCCTCCGCCAGCGCGGGGCAATCGATGCGCAGGCCGAACTCGGTGTTCAGCGCATCGGAGCGCGGGTCCATGTTGACCGAGCCCAGGAAGAGCGTCCGGCGGTCGATCACCAGCGCCTTGGTGTGCAGCCGCACCTGCGCCCCCGCGCCGATGCTGCCGACGAACAACGCCCGGCCCGCGTTCGGGTGGATCTCGTGGATGCGCATGCCGCCCTGCAGCAATTGCGTGCGGTAGCGGCGGTAGCCGGTGTGGACCACGGGCTCGTCCGTGGCGGCCAATGAATTGGTGATGAGTGTCTGCCGGATGCCCCGCGCCGCGTTGCGGCGCATGCCCTCGAGCGCCGCCGGGCCCGGCACGAAGTACGGCGACGAGGTCGTGATTTCGGACTGCGCCTGCTGCGCCGCCTCGCCCAGCAGGCGGCGGCTGGTGTCGATGAGCGCGCCGCTGGGCAGGCGTCGCGTCTCCATCTGGCCCCAGGCCTTGGCCGGTGCATCGGCAAAGGCCTGCGCCGTGCCGAACGCCAGCCTCACGCGGCCTGCCGCCAGCTCGTCGCCCAAGGTGACACGGCCCGTGGGATCGACGGTGCGAAACGGCACCGGCTCGGGCGTGTCGGCGCCGTCCACGCGCGCATCGAAGGCGCGGCGCAAGCCTTCGGCATCGGCCGAGGGGCGCAGCACCGAGCTTGCCGTGCGCACCTGCGGCGCATTCCAGTATTCGTCGAAGAGGCTTGCCATCTGCGGCAGCACCGCGCCGGCCACCAGCACGTCGTAGTCGAAGAAGTTGGCGTCGGCATCGCGCATGAAGTAGATGTCGCCCAGGTTGCGCCCGCCGGCCACGGCCAGCACGCCATCGGCCACGAACAGCTTGTTGTGCATGCGGCGGTTCAGGCGCGCGAAGTCGAACAGCGCCAGGCCGAAGCGCACAGCTGTGCCGCCGCGCGTGGGAAAGGGGTTGAAGATGCGCACCTCCACGTTCGGGTACGCGCCCAGGCCTTCGAGCAGCGGCCCGATGTCTTGCGTGTAGAGGTCGTCCACCAGCAGCCGCACGCGCACACCACGCGCTGCCGCGTTGCGCAGCTCGCGCAGCACCAGCCGGCCGGTCGCGTCGTCGTGCAGGTGGTAGTACTGCAGGTCGAGCGAGCGCTGCGCCCCGCGCAGCAGCGCCAGGCGCGTGTCCATGCTGGCCAGGCCCAGCATCAGGCGAAAGCCGCTGGCGCCGGGTTCGGCCCCTTGCATCGACGCGGTGGCGATGCGGTCGAGCGGCGTCGCGGGTCCCTGCACGGGCAGCGAGGTGCTGGCGGTGCGCGGGCCTTCGTCGGGGAGCGTCGCACAGCCGGCGAGCGACAGCGCGACGAAGGCGGCAGCGGCAAGAAGAAGCTGGCGAGTCAGCGCGGCGAAAGAGGCGGTGGCAGGCATGGCGAAGCCATTCAAGCACGCATCGGCAGCCCCGTCAGCAGCTTGTCGAGCGTGATCGGGTAGTTCCGCACACGCACGCCGGTGGCATTGAAGATGGCGTTCGCCACCGCGGCGGCCGAGCCGCAGGTGCCCAGCTCGCCGATGCCCTTCGACTTGATCGGGCTCGCGAGGTCGTCGCTGTCCTGCAGGTAGACGGCGTCGATGTCGGGAATGTCTGCGTGCACCGGCACCAGGTACTCGGCCATGTCGTGGTTCACGAAGTAGCCGTGGCGCGCATCGACCACGGCTTCCTCGTGCAACGCCGCGCCCACGCCGAACACCATGCCGCCGATGGCCTGGCTGCGCGCGGTCTTCATGTTGAGGATGCGGCCCGCCGCGAACACGCCGAGCATGCGGCGCACGCGCGTCTCGCCGGTGTCGATGTCCACGCCCACCTCGCAGAAGTGGGCGCCGAATGCGGCCTGCGCATAGCGGCGGTGCAGGTCGCCGGGCTCGACGTTGCCGAGCACGCTGAGGCCTTCCGCGCCCGCCAGCTCGCCGAGCGCGTGCGAGCGACGCCCCAGGGCGATGCGGCCGCGCTCGAAGCGCGCCGCCTGCGCATCGAAGCCGGCACGCTGCGCCAGCAGGCGGCACAGTTGCTGGCAGCCGTCGAAGACCGAGGCACCCGCGCTCGACGCGCCGATGGACGCGATCGAGCCCGCACCGGCTGGCAGCGCGGTGTCGCCCAGCCGCACGCCAATGCGGTCCATCGGGATGCCGGTCATCTCGGCGGCGATCTGCGCCAGCACGGTGTAGGTGCCGGTGCCGATGTCGGTCATCGAGGTTTCGATCAAGAGCCGGCCCTGCGCATCGAGGCTCAGCCTGGCGTTCGACGGACGCACCGAGTGATGGTGGATGGCGCTGGCCACGCCCATGCCGACCAGCCAGCGGCCGTCGCGCACCCTCCCCGGCTCGGGGCTTCTCTGGCTCCACCCGAAGCGCCGCGCGCCCTCGCGCAGGCACTCGATCAGCTTGCGCCCGGAGTACGGGCGCGACGGCCCGCGCTCCGGGTCGTGCGGGCTGTCGTTGAGAATGCGCAGCTGCACCGGGTCGATGCGCAGCTTTTCAGCCAGTTCGTCGAGCGCCACCTCGAAGGCCATCTGCCCGCTGGTGGTGGCCGGTGCGCGCATGGCGGCGGCCTCGGGCAGGTCGAGTGCGGCCACGCGGTGCGCCGTCATGCGGTTCGGGGCGGCGTACAGCAGGCGCGTCTGGCGCGAGGCGCCTTCGTAGTAGCTGCGGCCCGGCAGGTTGCTGGTCCAGGTCTCGTGGCCGATGGCCGTGAGCCGGCCGTCGGGCGTGGCGCCCAGGCGCACGCGCTGGATGGTCGCGGCGCGGCGCGTCGTGTGGTTGAGCAGCTGCTCGCGCGCCAGCGCCGTCTTCACCGGCCGGCGCAGCTCGCGCGCGGCAAAGGCCGAAAGCACGGCATCGGCATGCGTGCGCAGCTTGGAGCCGAAACCGCCGCCCACGAAGGCCGAGACCACGCGCACCTGGGCCGCCGGCACGTCCAGCATCGCGGCCACGTCGCTGGCGGCCCAGTTGGGCATCTGGTGCGAGGTGTAGAGCGTGAGCCGATCGCCATCCCAGCGCGCGGTGGTGGCCTGCGGCTCCAGCATCGCGGGATGCTGGTCGGGCGTGGTGTAGGTCTGGTCGATCGTGACGGGTGCGGTGTCGTAGGCGCCCTGGAAGTCGCCCACCGCCGTGTCGGCCGCGCTCTCGCTGCCGGCACTGGGGTCGTCGCCGGGCTTGGGGGCACTTGCCTGCGCGGCCGCGAGGTCGAAGCGGCCCGCGCCGCGCTCGTAGTCGATGCGGATCAGGAACGAGGCCGCGCGCGCCTGCTCGAAGCTCTGCGCCACCACGAAGGCCACCGCCTGGCCGTGCTGCTGCACCTCGGGGCCCGACAGCTGCGACACCACATTGGCGCGCCCCTTCGGCGCCATGCGCGGCACGTTGGCGTAGGTGTAGACCAGCAGCACGCCCGGCGCGCGCTGCGCCTCGGCGGTGTCGATGCGCGTGATGCGGCCCTTGGCAATGCCCGCCAGCACGATCCAGCCATAGGCGGCGTCGGGCACCTCGTTGCCGTACTCGTAGCTGTAGCGGGCACGGCCGCTGACCTTGAGCGGCCCGTCGATGCGGTCGAGCGGGCGGCCCAGCACGCGCTCGCGGTCCAGGGCGCTGGGCCCGGCGGCTTCGGTGAATTGCATGTCGTCGCCCTCCTGCGTTCAGGTGTCGATCGCCTGCGCCAGCGTGGCGTGCAGGGTGCGCCGCAGCAGCGGGATCTTGAAATCGTTGTGCCCGTGGCCGCGCGCACCGGCCAGCAACAGGTCGGCCACGGCCTCGCGCGCCTGCGCACCGCCGTCGGTGCCGACGAGCCGGCGCTCGGCCTCCTCGTTGCGCCAGGGCTTCGCGGCCAGTCCGCCGAAGGCCAGGCGCGCGGCGGTCACCGTGCCGCCCTCGCGCACCACCACGGCCGCGACGGAGACCAGCGCGAAGGCGTACGACGCACGGTCGCGCACCTTGCGGTAGAGCTGCGTGCCGCCCAGTGGCGCGGGCAAGGTCACGGCGGTGATCAGTTCGTCGGGTGCGAGCACCGTCTCGACCTCGGGCGTGTCGCCCGGCAGGCGATGCAGCTCGGCGATGGGAATGCGCCGCGTGGCGTCGCTGGCGGACACCGTCTCCACCTGCGCGTCGAGCGCACGCAGCGCCACCGCCATGTCCGACGAGTGCACCGCAATGCATTGCGTGCTGGCGCCGAAGATCGCGTGGATGCGGTTGAAGCCCTCCATGGCCGCGCAGCCGCTGCCCGGCGTGCGCTTGTTGCAGGGCTTGGTCGTGTCGTAGAAATAGAAGCATCGCGTGCGCTGCAGCAGGTTGCCCGCGGTGGTGGCCTTGTTGCGCAGCTGCGCGCTGGCGCCCGACAGCAAGGCGCGCGACAGCAGCGGATGGCCTTGCCGCACGCGCACGTCGGCCGCGAGGTCGCTGTTGCGTACCAGCGCGCCGATCTTCAGGCCGCCGCCCGGCAGCGCCTCGATGCGGTCCAGCCCGAGGCGGTTGACGTCGATCAGGTGCGGGGGCCGTTCGATGTCGAGCTTCATCAGGTCCAGCAGGTTCGTGCCGCCCGCGATGAAGCGCGCGCCCGGGTGCTGCTGCATCGCCAGCGCAGCGGCAGCCGGCGTGGCGGCGCGTTCGAAGGTGAAGGCTCTCATGTCGCGGCTCCCGCCACTTCGCGGATGGCCGCGACGATGTTCGGGTAGCCCGCGCAGCGGCAGATGTTGCCGCTCATGCGCTCGCGCACCTCCTCGTCGCTGAAGGCCACGGGCGCCGCCAGGTCGTGCGTGACATGGCTGGGCATGCCGCCGCGCAGCTCGCCGAGCATGCCGACCGCCGAGCAGATCTGGCCCGGCGTGCAGTAGCCGCACTGGTAGCCGTCGTGCTTGACGAAGGCGGCCTGCATCGGATGCAGCTTCTTCGGCTCGCCCAGCCCCTCGATGGTCGTGACCGCATCGCCCTCGTGCAACACCGCGAGCGTGAGGCAGCTGTTGATGCGCCGCCCGTTGACCAGCACCGTGCAGGCGCCGCACTGGCCGTGGTCGCAGCCCTTCTTGGAGCCCGTGAACTGCAGCTGCTCGCGCAGCAGGTCGAGCAGCGTGACCCGCGGGTCGATCGACAGCGCATGCGGCGTGCCGTTGATGCGCAGGCTGACGGCGGTCGTCGGCCCTGGCGCGGCAGCGGCTTGGGCCGCCGGCTCGGCGCTCACCGCCATCGGCAGCGCGACCGCTGCAACGCCGGCTGCGCCGGTCACCAGCACCGTGCGACGGGTGCAACCGTCTTCGGTTTCGGTTGTCATCGAGGGCTCGCTCGGCGCGTGCGTCAGGGTTGGCGGTCGGCGGCGGCGCCCGCGGCCGTGCGCGTGGCCGGCATCGTGGAGACGATCGTGCTGTTGACGCGCGAGCCGCTCACCACGTTCTGGTCGGGCGCATGCGCGGTCGCCACCGCGACCTGGCGCATGGCCTCGCGCGAGACGGTCGAGGTGAAGGGATCGGGCCCGCGCGAGCCGCGCGTCACGTTCTGGTCGGGGGCATGGGCCGCGGCCACGGCCTGGGCCGCCACGTCGTCGCGCGAGAGCAGTCCGCCCCCCTGGTGCACGCCGTCGTAGGTTTCGGCAGAGGCCGCGCCGGCCAGGGTCAGGATGGCCAGGAGGCCGAGGGTCTTTCGCATGTGAACTCCTTGTTGGGGATGGGGATCGCGCCTTGCGGCACGGCCGCTGTCGCGACAGGAGTCACTGTAGGAAGGCCGCTTTATGCGACCTTTATGCGAGAGTTAACCCAGCGTTAAGCCGCGCGGCCCGCATCGGCGGCGCGCAGGTGCACGCGCGCCCTCAGCCCTGCCGGCCGGCCCTGCGCGTCATGGCGGTTGGACAGCACGATGCGCAGGCCGTTGCGCAGCGCGGCCATGCGCGCGATGGCCAGGCCCAGCCCGCTGCCCTCGGTCGGGTTGCCGGGCACGCGGAAGAAGCGGTCGAAGGCGCGGTCGATCAGCTCGGGCGGAATGCCCGGCCCGTTGTCCACCACGTCGACCACCGGCCGCCCGTCCACCTCGTGCAGGCGCACGTCGACCACGCCGCCTTCGGGCGAGTGGCGCAGCGCGTTGTCGATCAGGTTGTCGAATACGCTGCGCAGCTCGGCCGGCGGCGCGGTCACCGTCGCGGCAGCCTGGCCCTCGAAGCCGATGTCGATGCGGCGCCGGTCGGCCACCACCATGAGCTGGGCCACGCTGTCGCGCAGCACCGAGGCCACGTCCAGCGCCACCGGCGCCTCGGGCTCGGTGCTGCTTTCCTGGCGCGACAGGCGCAGCAGCTGCTCGATCAGGTGCTGGGCGCGCGTGACGCCGCCCTTGAGGTGCGTGTAGTGCTCGGCCACGGCCTCGCCCGGCACTTCGGCGCGCATGTTGTCCAGCTGCAGGCCGATGGCGGCGATGGGCGTGCGCAGCTCGTGCGCGGCGTCCTGCACGAAACGGCGCTGCGCGGCGAAGGCCTGGCGCAGGCGCCCGAGCAGGCTGTTGAAGGCTTCCACCAGCGGCGCGATCTCGTCGGGCACGCGCGACACCGACAGCTCCGACAGGCTGCGCTCGTCCTGCGCCGCCACGTCGAGCACCACGCTGCGCAGCTTGCGCGAGGTGGCCCACACCACCCACCACAGCGCGGCCAGCGACAGCGGCAGCAGGAGCGCGATGGGCGCGATGGACGACAGCGCCCGCTTGGCCACCAGCCGGCGCACCACGCCGCCGTTCTGGATCACCTGCACCTGGAAGCGGCCGGGGTCGGCCACCGGCGCGGTCGAGTAGACACGCCACAGGCCCTCGCTGCCCGGGCCTGTGCGCACGGTGGTCAGCCCCTCCGCCGGCTGGCGCACCACGGGCAGCGCGGGCCAGGAGCTGGCCAGCAGCTCGCCCCGCCCATTCCAGACCTGGATGACGAAGGTGCCGCGCTCGAAGGTGCTGCGTTCGTCCGCCGGCTTGAGCTCGGGCACGGCCGCGTTGCTGGCGTAGGCGTCGGCCAGCATCTGCATCTGGTCGTCCTTGAAGGTGACGATGAGCCGGTCGTAGCTCTCGTAGGTGAACCAGGCAAAGCCCGCCGCGGCGACCAGGTGCACCAGCACCAGCCACGCCAGCAGCTTGTTGCGCAGCGAACTCGGCGAGTACCAGGGCCGGCCGGGTCCGGTGGTCATGCGTCGACCACGCGCCAGCCGAGGCCGCGCACGTTGCGGATGGTGTCGGCGCCGAGCTTGCGCCGCATGTTGTGGATGATCACGTCGACCGCGTTGCTCATCACCTCCTCGCCCCATCCGTAGATGCGGTTCTCGAGTTGCTCGCGCGACAGGATGGCGCCCGGGCGCTCCAGCATGGCGTGCATCAGCGCGAACTCGCGGGCCGTGAGCGTCTCGCGCGTGCCGCGAAAGAGCACCTCGCGCGTGGTGAGGTCGAGTTGCACGCTGCCGCTGCCGATGATCGAGTTGGCGGCGCCGTGGCGCCGGCGCACCACCGCGCGCATGCGCGCCAGCAGCTCGGGCAGCTCGAAGGGCTTGAGCAGGTAGTCGTCGGCGCCCAGGTCGAGCCCTTCCACGCGCTGGCCGAGGCCGTCGCGCGCCGTGAGGATCAGGATCGGCGTGGCATTGCCCATGCCGCGCGCGTGGCGCAGCACCTCGACACCGTCCAGGCCCGGCAGGCCCAGGTCGAGCAGCACGCAGGTGTAGTCGCCGTCGGCCAGCGCACTGCGCGCCAGCAGGCCGTCGCGCACCCAGTCCACCGCCCAGCCCGAGCGCTCCAGGCCGCGCAGCAGGCTCTTCCCGATCATTTCGTCGTCTTCGACAAGCAGCACCCGCACACTGGCCCCCAATTTCCCGATGGAGGCCGCAGACTAGCGCCGAATCGTTAGAGCAGCGTTAACTTTTTGAGGTGCCCGGCCCATTTCGCCGGGCCAGGCCAGGCGCCCTGTCACCTGGCGCTGCGCGCCGGCCTGCGCTTCAACGCCGCCCGCAGCTCCTTGAGGATCAGCCCGACATAGGGATTCGGGTCCGCCTCCCGGTGTGCCAGGTACAGGCTCGACACCGCCTCCTTGTCGAGCACCGACTGGTAGACCACGCCATCGAGCTGGATGCAGCGCGTGTCCCCCGGCACCAGCGCGATGCCGACGCCGGCGGCGACCAGCCCGGCGATGGTCGAGGCCTCGCGCGCTTCCTGCACCATGCGCGGCCGGAAGCCGGCCTTGGCGCACAGGTCCTGCACCTTCCAGTACAGGCCGATGCCGGCATTGCGCGGGTACATCACCAGCGGTTCGTCGCGCAGGTCGGCGATGCGCAGCGGCTTGCCGCTGAGCCGGTGGTCGCGCGGCACCACCGCCATCAGCGGCGACTGGTACCACTCCTCGACGATCAGGCCGGTCGGGATCTCGACGTTCGGGCGGCGCAGCACGGCCACGTCGAGGGCGTGCCCATGCACGGCGTCGAGCTGGTCGAGCGAGGTCATCTCCTTCAGCGTGAGCACCACCCGCGCGTGCTGCTTGCGAAAGCGCAGGATGGCCGCGGGCATGGCCGGCGACAGCATCGACGACGCCGTGTAGCCCAGCGCGATGCTGCCGACCTCGCCCGAGGCCGCGCTCTGCGCCTCGCCCTTGGCCGTCTCCACCTCCTGCAGGATGCCGCGCGCGCGCTCCAGGAAGTGGCGGCCCGCCTGCGTGAGGAACACGCGCCGCTTGTCGCGCTCGAGCAGCCGGACCTTGAGCTCTTCCTCGAGCGCCTGGATCTGGATGCTCAGCGGCGGCTGCGCGATGTGCAGGCGCTGCGCGGCGCGCGTGAAGTTGAGCTCCTCGGCGACGGCGACGAAATAGCGGAGATGGCGCAGTTCCATGATATCTACCAGGTATGAGAAACCGACGATAAACAGTATTTCCAAATATAAGACAGCTTGCCTACGATGCCTGCATGACACGCAGAGACACATCGCAGGAACAGCCTGCACCCCAGCCCTTCCAGGGCCATCCGCTGATCCGGGGGCTGGCCCGCGGCGAACCGTTGACGGCCTTCGGCATCCGCATGGCGCGCACGCCCGACATCGCCCGGCTGGCCAAGGCCAGCGGCCATCACGCGGTCTGGATCGACCTCGAGCACAGCACCATCGCGCTCGACGCGGCGGGCGCCATCTGCGCCGCGGCGCACGACCTGGGCCTGATGGCACTGGTGCGCGTGCCCGAGCGCGAGTACGGCGCCATCGGCCGGCTGCTCGACGCGGGTGCGTCGGGCCTGATCTTTCCGCGCGTCGAGACCGCCGCGCAGGCCGCCGACCTGGCCGCAGCCTGCCGCTTTGCGCCGCACGGCCACCGTTCGGCCATCGCCGCGCTGCCGCAGTTCGGCTACCGGCGCCTGCCGCCGGCCGAGACCTACCGGCTGGCCAACGATGCGGTGGTCGTCAACGTGCTGATCGAGAGCCCGTTGGGCATCAAGAACGCCGAGGCGATCGCGCGGGTGCCCGGCATCGACCTGGTGAGCATCGGCTGCAACGACCTGAGCGCCGAACTCGGCGTGCCCGGCGACTACCGCCATCCGCTGATGCAGCACGCACTGGACACCGCCCTCGCCGCCTGCGCGCGCGCCGGCACGCCGCTGTCGATCGGCGGCATCGCCGACGCGGCGCTCAATGCCGAGCTGCTGGCACGCGGCGCAGCGCCCTTCCTCATGACGGGCATCGACACCGACGTGCTGCTCGCCGCGATGCAGGAGCGCGTGCGCGGCGCGCTGGCCGGGCATGTGTCCGTCAGCTCGTCTTCTTCCTCCCTTTCTCCCGCCACCGCCTGACCATGACCCACGAGATCCTGACCTCCAAGCCCATGCGCGACGCGCAGACCTTGACCCGCGCCGCCTTCGAGGTGCCCGCCGGCGCCTGCGACGCGCACGTGCATGTCTTCGGCCCCGCCGAGCGCTACCCGCGCGTCGACCAGCCGCACTACACGCTGCCCGACGGCAACCTGGCGCAGCTGCAGGCCGCCCTCGGCGTGCTCGACATCGAGCGCTTCGTGATCGTGCAGCCCAGCTTCTACGGCACCGACAACCGCTGCATGCTAGATGCGCTCGACGCCGCCGGCGACCGTGCACGCGGCGTGGCGATGGTCGACGACAGCGTGTCCGACGAGGCCTTGCGCGCCATGCACGCGCGCCGCGTGCGCGCGCTGCGGCTCGACCTGTTCCTGCGCGCCCAGCTGCCCACGGCCGAGCTGCACGCCTACATCGAACGCAGCATCCAACGCATCCGCCCGCTGGGCTGGCACGTGCAGTTCTACACACCGGGCTGGGTCGTGCGCGACCTGATCCCGGTGCTGCCCGATCTCGACTCGGACTTCGTGATCGACCACATGGGCTACATGCTCGAAAGCGACGGCCTCACGCGCGCCGACTTCGACCGCCTGCTGCGCGCCGTGGCCGACGGACGCGGCTGGTTCAAGCTCTCGGGCCCGTACCGCCTGGCGAAGGACGGCAACTACGCCAGGCTGCGCCCGCTCGCACAGGCCATCGTCGAGGCCGTGCCCGAGCGCGTGATCTGGGGCAGCGACTGGCCGCACATTCCCGAAGGCGGGCGCGACACCGGCGAGCTGCTGAACCTGCTGGCCGACTGGATTCCCGATGCCACCGCGCGCCGCAAGGTGCTGGCCGACAACCCTGCCCGCCTGTTCGGCTTCTGAACCATGTCCGACATCACCATGCACTGCATCCAGGAACTGGACACCTCGGGCGCACGCGCCGCCGAGGTCTTCGAACACGACGGCACGCGCTACCTCGTGGTGCCGCAACTGGCCCAGGACGTTGCCGGCCAGCCCGCGCAGATGACGCTGGGCAACAGCGACGTCGACGCGCTGGTCTACCGGTGGGACGAAGGCCGCTTCGTGGCACACACGCGCCTTGCGGTGCCGGGCGGCGAGGACGCCGCGTTCTTTCGCATCGGCACCCGCGCCTTCCTGGCCACCGCCAGCCTGCGCACCGGATCGGGCCCGTATGCACTGGACACGCACTCGACGATCTTCGAAGTGATCGACGGCCGCTTCGAGGTCTTCCAGCGCGTGCCCACCTCGGCCGCCAAGCAGTGGGCCCACTTCCAGATCGGCGAGCGCCACTTCCTCGCGCTCGCACAGGGCGTGACCCACGGCGACACGCCGCTCGCGCCGGGCGCCGAGTCGTGCATCTTCGAATGGGACGGCGAGCGCTTCGTCAAGTTCCAGACGGTGCACTCGGGCTGGGGCTACAACTGGGCCTTCATCGAGGTGGGCGGCCAGCAGCTGCTGGCCTATGCCGACCAGGCCGTGCCCTCGCACCTGCTGCGCTGGAACGGCGAGGCCTTCGAGCCGTTCCAGACCTTCGAGGGCAAGAGCGGACGCGCCTTCTGCTGCTTCGAGGCGGAAGGCGCCAGTTGGCTGGTGTTCGCCTGCCTGCATGACAACACCGTGCTGCTGCGCTGGAGCGACGGCCGCTTCGTGCCACACCAGGTGCTCAGCGGCCCCGGCGGGCGCGAGTTCGAATGGATCGCCACGGCGGACGGCGGCCGGCTGGTGCACGTCAACTTCCTGCACGGCACGCGCGAGGCGCCGATTCCTCAGCTGCAGTCGGTGGTCTACCGCATGGCGCAAGGGCAGCTCGTGCCCGTCGCGGAGTTTCCGACCTCCGGCGGCACCGACGCGACCTGCTTCGAAGCGCAGGGCCAGCGCTACCTCGTGGTCACGAACAGCCTCAGCGGCGAGGTGCGCTTTCGCACGCCGAGCCGCGTCTACCGGCTCGACCTCGCCGCAGACAAGGAGCTTGCATGAACGCCCCTGCCAACCCGCACCAGAGCCCCGAGCTGCTGCGGCTCTTCGAAACCTACACGGGCGGGCCGCAAGGCATCGGCGCGAACCTGGCCGCGCTGACGGGCGCCGCGACGGCGGGCGACCCGCTCATCGTCGCCACCAGTGCCGACGTGGTGCTGTTCCCCGGCAACGGCCGCGACCCCGAGGTGCAGGGCTTTCGCCTGTCCACGCGCGGCTTCAAGGAACTGGCGGGCATCTCGCACCACGGGCCGGCCGTGGCGTCGATCCTCAAGATGCGCATGGTCGACCCCGAGGGGCCGCTGTGGCGCAAGGAAGCCGAGCGGTTGCTGGTGGCCACGCGCATCGCCCGCGAGGCCAACTCGGTGGCCCTGTGGCGCGACACGATCGCCGTTCCGGCCTACCGCGGGCGCGAGCAGAAGATCGCCGAGCTGGTGCACTACTCGTGCGTGCTCACCGAGCGCTACCTCGAGCGCGTGCTCGAGCAGCCCGCCCTCTTCACGCCCGAAGACATGCGCACGCACTACCTCGAAGGCACGGGCAGCGCCGTCGGCGCCACGGTGCCGATGAACGCCGTGATGATCGCGACCTTTTTCCTCGTCGGCATGGACATCAGCCACCGCGTGATCGGCTGGCTGGATAGCCACGCCATCGACTGGTCGCGTGCCATGGCACTGGTCGTCGGGCGCCAGGGCCGGCCCACCGCCGGCGTGACCTGGACCACCAACTCGGTGTGCGCCATGATCCTCGGCGCCTCGCGCCACACGCTCTCGCTCGACCGGCTCTTCATCGCGCCGCACGTCGGCGGCGAGTTCCAGCCCGGCGCCGACGTGGCGGCCGTGCGCGCCTTCGAGACGCCGATGCGCCAGCTGTGGGCTCACACGCGCGCCGTGAGCGAACTGGGCTCGCTGATGTACGACGGCTACCCGCGCTACGCACCGGGCTCCACCGTGCGCCCCGTGCTCGATGCCGACACCCGCGCGGTGGCCGAGATGCCGGCCATCGCCGGCCCCGACGACTGGCGCGCGCTCAACACGCGGCTGCGCGTGGTGCTCGAAGACCCACGCCAGCTGCTCTCGGGCTGCGTGACCGACTACGCCGTCGAGCAGCTGCAGGCGAACGGCAACGACCCGGTGCGGGTGACGGTGCCGGGCCTGGACCGCATGGACTACCCGCCGCTGCCAGACGTCAAGCGCGCCGCCTGAGCGTCGCCGCCCCGAACACAAGAAACACCGGAGACAGACAACCCATGAAAAGACTCGTTCACTCGCTGCTCGCCGTGCTGGCCACGTCGTGCATGCTCGCCCCCGCCTGGGGCCAGGGCACGCCCTGGCCTTCGCGCCCGATCAAGATCATCACGCCCACGCCCGTGGGCGTCGGCTCCGACCTGTTCGCACGCGCCTACGCCGACCGCCTCAGCCGCGCCCTCAACACGCCCGTGGTGGTCGAGAACCGGCCCGGTGCGCTGGCCTCCATCGGCACCGACGCGGTCGCCAAGGCCGCGCCCGACGGCTACACGGTGCTGTTCTCGACGAGCAACCCGTTCACGATGACGCCGTTCCTGCTCTCGAAGATGCCCTACGACGCGAAGCACGACCTCGTGCCCGTCACGCAGGCGCTCAAGGGCGGCTCCTTCATCGTGGCCACCCCAGCGATGCCGGCGAAGACCATCCCCGAGCTGGTCGCGCTCGCCAAGAAGGAGCCGGGCAGGATCTCGTTCGCGTCGTACGGCTCGGGCACCACCTCGCACCTGGGCTTCGAGCTGTTCCAGGACGCGGCCGACATCGAGCTGCTGCACGTGCCCTACAAGCAGAGCGCCGCGCCGGACCTGATCGCCGGCCAGGTGCAGCTGGGCTTCGAGCCGCCCGTGTCGGCGCTGCCGAACATCAAGGCGGGGCGGCTCAAGGCCCTGGCCTACACCGGCAGCAAGCGCAGTGCGGCGCTGCCCAACGTGCCCACGCTGTCGGAAAGCTACCCGGGCGTGGAGGTGTTCACCTGGCTGGGCTTCTGGGTGCCGGCCAAGACGCCGCCGGCCATCGTGGAGCGGCTGCACAAGGAGATCGTCGCCATCACGCACTCGCCCGAAATGGGCAAGCTGCTCAGCGACGCGGGCCTCGACCCGATCGGCAGCACGCCCGCCGAGGCCGCGGCCGCCATCGACCGCGAATCGCAGGCCATGGGCCGGCTGATCAAGGCCAAGAACATCCGCATCGACTGACGACGGTGCCCCCGCGCGGCTGACGGCCTCGCCCTTTTTCTTCCGCAGTTTTCACGCCGCGGCGCCTTCCCTGCAGGCGCCGTGTGCCGACGCACGCCATTTCTACAACAAGGAGATAGAGACATGAGGATCACCCACCCCCCCTTTCAACGCCTGCACCGACGGCTGCCGCACACCGTCGCCGGTGCGTTGTGCCTGGCCGCCAGCGCGGGCGCCACGGCGCAATCGAGCGTCCAGCTGTTCGGCACGCTGGACATGAACATCACCTACTCCAAGAGCGACGGGCGTTCGGTCAAGTCGATGGACCAGGGCGGCAACATCTTCCCCAGCCGCCTGGGCTTTCGCGGCACCGAAGACCTGGGCGGCGGGCTGGCCGCGAGCTTCTGGCTGGAGATGGCGCTGCTGCCCGATACGGGCGAAATCCAGGGCACCGGCTTTCATCGCCGCTCCACGCTGAGCCTGTCGCACAACAGCTTCGGCGAGCTGCGGCTCGGTCGCGACTACACGCCCACCTTCTGGAACATCTCGCAGTTCTCGCCCTTCGGCACCGTGGGCGTGGGCGGCTCGGCCAACATCATCGAAGGCTGGCCCTTCGGCCTGGGCGGTGCGCGCACGCTGGCGCGCGCCAACAACTCGGTGGGCTACTTCCTGCCCAAGGGCCTGGGCGGCTTCTACGGCCAGGCGATGTACGCCCTGCCCGAAGGCCAAGAAGGCGCACGCTACCGCGGCGGGCGCGTGGGCTGGAGCAACGGCACGGCCGACATCGCACTGGCCTACGGCGTGACGCCGGTCGGCCCCAACGACTACCGCGTGGCGAGCATCGGCGGCACCTACGACTTCGGCCCCGTGAAGCTCTACGCGAACTACTACCGGCAGAAGACCGAAGGCGACAAGCAGGTCAACACGCTGCTGGGCGTGAGCGTGCCGATCGGCCCGGGCGTGATCAAGGCCTCGGTGGCGCGCTCCAACCGCTCCGGCCCGGGGGGCCTGGACAACGACGACGCCACGCAATACGCCGTCGGCTACGTGCACTACCTCAGCAAGCGCACCGCGCTGTACGGCACCTACTCGCTCGTGCGCAACCGCGGCAACGCGGCCTACGTGGTGGCCGACTCGTCGCCCGCCAGCACGCCGGGGCGTCCGGCGCGCGGGCTGCAGTTCGGCATCTCGCACAACTTCTGATCGCTCTCTCACCGTTCGAACCCGGAGGCCTCATGGACAAGACGATCGACATCCACGCCCTGCTGCGCGCCAGCGCGCGCATGGCCGCCGGCGGCCTGTGCGCCGCGCTCGTGGCCTGCGGCGGCGACAACGGCGGTGGGGGCGGCGGCCTCTTCGGCTTCGTGCCGCCGCCCGCGCCCTCCCCCGCACCGCCACCGGCCGCATCGCCGGCACCGCTGGCCTGCGACGACTCGTTGAGGACCGCGTTCCAGCCCGATGCCGACACGCAGGTGCTGCTGGTCAAGGCCTTCAAGGCGGGCGAGGCGCTGCTGCTGTCGGGCACGGCCACGGGCAGCACGCCCGTCGCCGCGTCGGACCTGTGCCTGGTGAAGCTGCTGGTCGGGCCGGGCCATGCCGGCCCCGCCGATGCGCCCTCGACCACGCGGGGCATCGGCATCGAGGTCTGGCTGCCCTCGGCGGCCAAGTGGAACCGGCGCCTGCACCTGCTCGGCGGCGCCGCCATGGCCGGTGGCCCGCAGAGCGCGCTCACGGCCTTTGCCGATGCGCCCACGGCCTCCCCGTGGCGCGTGGCGGGCGAGGAAGGCGCGGTGGCGGCGACGACCGACACCGGACACCCCGCCGGCAACTCGAGCTTCCTGATGAACCCCGACGGCAGCGTCAACACCGTGGGCTGGAACGAGTTCGCCGAACGCGGCATCCACCAGATGACGCTGAAGGCGAAGGCCCTGGCCGCCGCCTATTTCGCGGCGCCCGCGCGCTACACCTACTGGCACGGCGGCTCCACCGGCGGGCGCCAGGGCCTGAAGCAGGCGCAGAAGTACCCCGAAGACTTCGACGGCATCATCGCCACCTCGCCGGCCATCAACTGGTCGCGCTTTTCCATCGGCGCGCTCTACCCGCAGATCGTGATCCAGCGCGACCTGGGCGGCGTGCCGCTCAGCGCCGGGCAGTCCAGCGCCGTCTCGATGGCGGCGCTCAACGCCTGCGACCTCGTGGGCGGCCAGCACCTGGGGTACCTGCTGGACCCGGCGCAGTGCCGCTACGACCCCACCAAGGACACGGCCCTGCTGTGCACCGCCGACGGCGGCACCAACACCACGGCGGACTGCCTGAGCACCGTGCAGGCGAACGCCGTCAACAAGATGTGGTTCGGCCCGACGGCCGACGGCTCGGTGCCCGACCCGGCCGTCGACAACGGCATGGGCGTGGCGCTGTCGCCCCAGCAGCTGTGGTGGGGCCTGCCGCGCGGCGCGAACCTGGGCCTGGTGGCCGGTGCGGCCCCGTTCTTCATCGCCTCGGACATGGCGGCCCTGTTCCTGCAGGACCCGACCCGCGCGGGCCCGAGCTTCGTGAACGCGACCGGCAACGGCGCGAACGGCTGGAAGGGCCTGAGCTATGCGCAACTGGCCGACATGGGCGACCGTGGGCGCGCCCTGCAGCCGCAGTTCTCGGACATCGACACCGACAACCCCGACCTGAGCCGCTTTCGCGACCGCGGCGGCAAGCTGATCACCGTCATGGGGTCGTCCGACCAGCTGATCCCGCATGCAGGCGCCATCGACTACTACCGGCGCGTGGCCGCGCAGATGGGCGGCCTGCCTGCCGTGCAGGGCTTCTACAAGCTCTACCTGATCCCGGGCATGGGGCACTTTCCGACCAACGGCACGGCCAATGCGCAGGCCAACCCGCCGCTGTACCCGGAGGCGCTCAACTACCAGGCGCTGACCGACTGGGTCGAGAAAGGCATCGCGCCGCCCGACCAGGTCACGCTGAACACACCGGCCACCGCGCCCGCGGCCAGCGGCCTGATGTGCGCCTACCCGCGCATGCCGGCCTACGACAGCGGCAGCATCACCAGCGCGGCCAGCTTCTCATGCCGGTAGCTGCGCAGCGCCAGCGGGGCCTGGCGGCCATGCGGCGCGACGGCTGCGGAACTCGGGGATCTCCACCATCCCCTTTTCCGCCGCGATGCTCGCCGCTTCCGTGCGCGACGACGCGCCGAGCTTGGCCAGGACGCCCTTGACATGCGTCTTCACGGTGCCGACCGCGATGCCGAGCTGGCGCGCGATGGCCTTGTTGCACTGGCCGCGCGCCAGCAGCCGCAGCACCTGGTCCTCTCGCAGCGTGAGCTGCCCGCCGGGGTCGCGTGCCGCCACGCGCTGCGCCACCTCGGGGCACACGTAGCGCGCGCCTTCGGCCAGCGAACGGATGGCCAGCACCAGCTCGTCGGGCGTGCAGCTGGACAGCACCAGGCCGTCGACGCCGGCACGCAGCGCCGAGGCGGCGGCGCACTCACGCGCCCGCGGGGCGATGACCAGGATCTTCGAATGCGCCTGCAGCGATGGGAGCCCGGGCTCGGCGCCCCGCTGCGCCAGGCGCAGGCCGGAAGACCAGTCCGTCACGACGACATGGCCGCCGCGCTGCGCCGCCGATGGCAGGCTCTCGGCCAGCCACGGCAGCCCGGCGCCGAAGAGCGTGGTGCGCACGCCGGCCCGCAGCAGCGGCTCGGCCAGCCAGACCAGGACGTTCACGGGTTCCAACGGGCGATTCCACATGGCATCTCCTTCGCGATCGACGACGGCGTCGATCCGAAGGAGATGCTCGGCCTCCGGCGTGCGCCGGTCCAGTTAGAGCTTGTTGGCGGCCCGGCCTTACTGCGGCTGCACCTTGGCCAGCGCCGCCTTCTCGATGATCGAGGCCACGGCCGAGGGCTTCGACTCGTACACGGCATGGCTGCCGCGCGTCTCGACCACGGTGGCACCGGCGCGCTGGGACATGAGGCGCTGCGCGGGCGGCGGGATCATCTTGTCGTCGGTCGCCACGAGGTACCAGCTGGGCTTGGTCTTCCACGCCGCGGTCGTGACCTCGCCCGTCAGGGCCTCGACGCTCCAGGGCACCTGGGCGTTGGCAAGGAACGCGGCCCGCTCGGCCGGCAGGTCGCCGGCGAAGGCGCCCGCGAACTTGACCTTGTCCAGCATCAGGAAGCCGTTCACCGGCGGCAGGATCGGCGGCACGGGCGCGCCCGGCACCGGGTTCGAGATCAAGGTCTTGACCGACTCGCCCTTGTCCGGCGCGAAGGCGGCGATGTAGACCAGGCGCGACACCTTCGGGTCGTTGCCCGCTTCGGTAACCACCGCGCCGCCGTACGAGTGGCCCACGAGGACGACGGGGCCCTCCTGCGCGTCGAGCACGGCCTTCGTGGCGGCCACGTCGCCGGCGAACGAGATCGTCGGGTTCTGCACGATGCTGACGTTGTAGCCCTTGGCCTTCAGCAGCTTGTAGACGGGCTCCCAGCCGCCGCCGTCGACAAAGCCGCCGTGGACCAGCACTACGTTGTTGATGCGGTCGGTGGTGGCAGCGCCGGCGGCCGGACTGGCGGCCACGATGCCCAGCACGAGCGGGGCGGCGAACAGGGGGGCAAGCAATGCACGGGTCTTCAGTTTCATGATGACGAACTCCAGGGTTGAGGGGTTGCGGCCCGCCGCCGAGAACCGGTGGCGCTGGCCTGCAGGCATCGTCGGCGCGCAGCGAAGCCACGGCGCCTCTCTTTGCGGCTACCTCCTTGGAGAGGGGCGCGTGGTGCGCCCTCGCCTCGCGCCCCGCAAGGCCCTAACAAGAACTAACGCGCAGCCGCCCCGCGAACGCGCAAGATGGCGCGAAGGCCTTGCGGATCGCACCATGGACACCTCTTCCGACCCCGGCACGCCGGAACTCCCGCCGGACGCCCACCGCGTCGTCAGCGACTTCATCGCCGCCGTCAACGGCGGCGACCTGCGTGCCGTGATCGGCCTGTTTGCACCCGATGCGCAGGTGAATGACCAGCTGCGCAATTTCTGGGGCATCCACGCCATCTGCGAATGGCTCGAGCGCGAGATCATCGGCGAGCGGGTGCACATCACAGCGATGGACGTGCGCCGGCACTACGACGTCGTGATCCTGGCCGCCGGATTGCGCGGCGACTTCGCGGTGGCCGGCATGTCGCAGCCCGTGATGGTGGACATCTACTTCACCATCCAGGACGAGAAAATCGTTCGCCTCCAGCTGCTCATGGTGCGCGACGACGACGAGGAAGCGGACATCCGGAAGGTCCCATGAAACGCAGGCCCCGCCGTAGAATTTGCCGCCTGGTCCACGCCTGATCCTCCCATCGTGAATCGCCCTGCCACCCCGCCCGCTGCCCGGTGGCAAGCCACCTTCGGACCGTTCCTCCTTTCGCCCGACGAACGCCTGCTGCAGCGGGACGGCGTGCCGGTGCGCCTGGGCGGCCGGGCCCTCGACCTGCTCGTGGTGCTGGTCGAGAACGCGGGTGCCGTCGTCAGCAAGAACGACCTGCTCGCGCGCGTGTGGCGCGACGTGGTGGTGGACGAAGGCAGCCTGCGCTTTCACATGCACGCGGTGCGCAAGGCCCTGGGCGACGGCGTCGCGGGCACGCGCTACGTCGTGAACACAGCCAACAAGGGCTACACCTTCGTCGCCGCCGTCGAGCGCCAGAGCCATGGCGCCGAGGTCCCTGCGCCCGCGGCCCGCCCCGGCACGGCCCTGCCCGCGCTGGGCTCGACGATCGTGGGACGCGGCGGTGACATCGACGCCATCGTCACCAACCTGCTGCAGCGGCGGCTGGTCTCGGTGGTCGGCGCCGGCGGCATCGGCAAGACGACGGTTGCCATCGCATCGATCCAGGCGGCGGCGGACCACTTCGCGCACGACGTGCACTTCGTGGACCTCGCGCAGGTCGGCGCCATGGGCTCCATCCGCGCCGCCGTGGCCCATGCGGTGGGCCTGCAGAACGGCCAGGACGAGCTGCCGCTCATCGCCGCCCACCTGGCCGAACGCAAGGCGCTGATCGTGTTGGACTGCTGCGAGCACGTCGTCGTGGCCGCCGCGGAGCTGACCGAATGGCTCGTTCGCCACTGCCCCTTCGTCCACCTCCTGGCCACCAGCCGCGAGGCGCTGCGTGCCGAGGGCGAGTTCGTCTACCGCCTGCCGCCGCTGGCCTTTCCCCCACCGGGCGAAGGCGCCACTGCCCGGGCGGCGCTGGCCTATCCGGCCGTGCAGCTGTTCGTGGAACGCGCAGCCGCCAGCGGCGCGGGCTTCGAGCTGAAGGACAGCGACGCGCTGCTGGCCTCGCAGCTGTGCCGCGAACTCGACGGCATCGCCCTGGCGATCGAGCTGGCGGCGGGCCGCATCGAGGCCCTGGGCCTGCAGGCCATCACCTCGCATTTCGATGCCAGTGCCAGGCTCATGTGGCATGGGCGGCGCACGGCCGTGCCGCGCCACCAGACCCTCGGGGCCACGCTCGACTGGAGCTTCCAGCTGCTCACCGACAGCGAGAAACGCCTGCTGCGGCGCCTCTCGGTGTTCGCCGGCAGCTTCGCGCTCGATGCGGCGCTGGACGTGTGCTGCTTCGACGGCGATCCGTCGGAAGGCGTCGAACTGCTGGCCGGGCTGGTCTCGAAGTCGCTCGTCAACGTCGATGCGGGCGGCGCCGCGCTGCGCTATGGCCTGCTGGACACGACGAAGTCGTACGGCGGCAAGCGGCTCGAGCTCAGCGGCGAAGCCCAGGCCCTGGCCGAGCGCTTCTCTCGTTTCTACGGGCGATGGGCCACGCGGCAGGCCGCGCATCCGCTGGGCAAGGAGGCGCTCGACACGGTCCGGCTGGAGCTGCCGAACCTGAGTGCCGCCATGGCGTTCCACTTTCGCGACGAGGCGCACCCGGCCGCGACTGTCGAGCTGGCGGCTTCGTTCTGCCCGCTGCTGCTGCAGTTGTCGCTGCTGAAGGAATGCGCGCGCTGGGCGCAGGCCGCGCTGGACCGCATGCCACCCGAGTGCGTTGGCTCTCCCGCCGAGGTTCGCCTGCGCGGTGCGCTGGGGCAATCGCTCATGTTCATCGGGGGCGACGGCGACGAGGCCGACACCGCCTTTCGCCGCGGCATCCAGGTGTCGGAAGACCTGGGAGACTCGCGCTCGACCCTGCACCTGCTCAACGGCCACGCCCTGCTGCTGCACCGGGACGGCCGCTTCACCGAGGCGCTCGCGACCGCGCGCAAGGCCCAGGCGCTGCTGCCCGCACTGGACGACCCGGAATGCCGGGCCATCGTCGATTCGCTGATGGGCGTCGCGCTGCACCTCGTCGGCCATGTGCAGGAAGCCATGGGCCACTGGCAGCGCGTGGCGAGCCACGGCGCAGGCGCGTCGACCGACACCACCTCGCGGCTGGGCTTCGATTACTACATCCGCGCCATGTGCGGCGTGGCGCGCAGCCTGTGGCTCACGGGTCACTACGCCGAGGCCGTCGCGGTGGCGGACGAGACGATCGCCAAGGCACGCGACTGCGGCCATGCGGTCACGTACTGCATCGCCCTCATCTGGGCCGGCTCCGTGCATGTCCACCTGGGCAACGTCGCGAAGATCCGCGAGTTGGCCGACACCGTCGAGGCCGTGGCCCGGCGCCATTCGCTCACGCCCTACCTCGGCATCGCGAGCGCCACGCGCGGGCAGATCCTGGTGATCGAGGGGCGCCCGGCCGAGGGCGTGGAGCTCATCCGCCGCGCGGTCGAGACGCTGCGGGTCAGCCGCTACGAGATGGTCACCACCGTGTTCCTGACGACCATGGCGCGCGGCCTGTCCGACCTGTCGCTGCACGCCGCGAGCCTCACGCTGTGCGACGACATCGCGCAGCGCATCGAGACGGGCGGCGACCGCCTGCGCCTGTCCGAACTGCTCACGACCCGCGGGCGCGTGCTGGTGGCCGCGGGACGGCCCGAGGAGGCCCGCGAGAGCTACCTGTCGGCCATGGCCGTGGCCCGGTCGCAGGGTGTGAAGCCCCTGCAGGTGCGCGCGGCCGTGGCGCTGGCGCAGTTGCTGGTCCGCATGGGCCACGCCGACGAGGCCGACCCGCTGCTGCGCCCGCATGTCATCGCGGCGGGCGACGAGACTTCAGCGGACCTCGCCGTGGCGCGAAGTCTCTTGCGTTGAGCGGCCAGCCGGCCGAGGCTAGGGCTTCGGCGCCTTCTTCTTCGGCGCGACGTCCAGCCCCGTGATTCCGTTGAGGAACAGCTGCGTCGCGATGGGCGCCATCTGTGCGTACGTGAACCGGCCGTCGGTGCGGAACCAGGTGAACATCCAGTTGAGCATGCCGAACAGGAACATCGTCAGCAGCTTGTGAAGCTGCGAGGCCTGCAGGTCGGGCCGCGTCGCGGCGATGGCATCGGCGAACACCTGCACCACCGTGCGCTCCTTGTCGAGCACGCGCGCCTGTGCCTCGGGGGCCAGAAAGCGCACGTCCTCGGTGAGCACGCGGTGTTCGTTCTGCGCTTCGGCGTACTCGAGCATGAACGCCTCGATCAGCTCGGGCAGCCGCTGCTCGGGCGCGAGCTGCAATGCCTCCACCCCCGTCACGACATCGACCAGCCGCGAGACGTGGCCGTCCGCGATGTGCAGTAGCACCTCGGCCTTGTCCTTGAAATGGTGGTACAGGCCGGGCTTGGACAGGTGGCTGGCTTCGGCAATCTCGTTCATCGACGTCGCCGCATAGCCTTTGTGGGCGAACAGTTCGGCGGCGCTGCGGGCGATCAGGCTGCGCTGGTCGCTCGCGCGGGAAGAGAGGGATTCAACGGTCATGGGTCGGGATGATGGGGCCTGCGTGATCAGGAGTGCGCGCGGCGCGCCCGGCGATCTTAGGGGTTAGTCCCGATCCACCAGCGCTTGCCCGCGTTCGCGTGCCTGCGTTACGCTCGCCTCGCCCACAAACCGACCGGTCGGTCGGAATCTTGTTCGGCGACATCCTCCCGCGACATCCGCCGGCTCCCCGGCGCATAAATCAAACATTGGAGACAACATGCGTGACAAGAAATGCGTGCCCCCTGCCCTGCTGGCCATGGCACTGGGCCTGGCCCTGCAAGGCTGCGGCGGTGGTGATGGCGGTGGGGGCGGCGGCTTCTTTCCGATCCCTGCGCCGGCCCCCGCGCCCGCACCGGCCGGTCCTTCCGGGCCCACTGCCGAGCAGCTCAAGAGCACCTGCAACACGCTCACCGGCCAGGTCATCGCGGGCGTCACCGTCACGAAGACCACGCGCTTCGAAGCCAAGGCATCGACGAACGCGTCGGGCTTCTGCCAGGTGCTCGGTACGCGCGCGCCCTTCCTCGACATCGAGATCGACGTGCCCGACAACTGGACCGGGCGCTACTGGCAACAGGGCGGCGGTGGCTTCGACGGCCGCATTGCCTCGGCAGTGACGACCGATGCGGGCGGCGCTGTGACCGCGGTCGATCCCACGCTCGCGCTCAAGGGCGCCGTGTACGCAGCCTCCAATGGCGGCAACCGCGCGAACGTGCCCGCGCAGGCTGCGCCCGCCGTGTGGGCCAGCGGCACCGACGAAGGCCGCCAGTCGGCCACCGACTACGCCTACGCGGCGGTGGGCTCCACCGTGCGCTTCGGCAAGGCGGTGACGAAGGCCTTCTTCGGCACGACACCGAGCCACAGCTACTTCAACGGCTGCTCCAACGGCGGACGCAACGCCTACATCGCCGCGCAGCGCTGGCCGCAGGAGTTCGATGGCATCGTCGCGGGCTGCGAGACCATGGACATGGCCGGCCAGACCAGCGCCTGGCTGCGCGTGGCGGCGCTGAACGGCACGCCCGCCGCGTTGAGCCCGCCCCAGGCCGGCGCGGCCTATGCCGCCGCGCTGTCGGCCTGCGATGCGCTCGACGGCGCCACCGACAACCTCATCGGCAACCCGCAGGCCTGCACCTTCGACCCGGCGGTGCTCGAGTGCGGCGTGGCCGGTGCGAACCCCGACCCGGCGTTGTGCCTCAGCGCCGCCCAGGTGGGCACGCTGAAGTCCATCCTCTCGCCGCTCAAGCGCGCGAACGGCAACACCGTGCTCTCGGGCTATTCATGGGCCAACGGCTTCGGCCTGGGGTGGAACGTGCTCGGCGGGGGCTTCGCGATGATCGCGAGCGGCGACCCCGCCTGGCTCACGCCCGCCAAGCAGGCCGGCTTCCAGCTGGAAACCGACTACGACATGCTCGGCGCGGGCCTGGCACGCGCCGGCGCCGACCACGACAAGGCGGCCATCGCCAGCTTCGTGGCCTCGGGCCGCAAGCTGATCTCGTGGCACGCCGGCGCCGACCCGCTGCTGTCGCCGAACGACCACTACCGCAACTGGACCGCGATGACGGGCCTGGCCCAATCGATGGGCCTGAGCGACCCGAACAGCGGCACGCGCTTCTTCATCGTGCCGGGCGCCGGACATGGCGCCGGCGGCAGCCTGAAGGAAGTGGACTGGGCCTCGGCCATCATGGGCTGGGTCGAGAACAACGATGCGCCCACGCAGATGACCTACGCGTTCACCAGCGCAGGCACGGCCCGGAGCATGCCGGCCTGTCAGTACCCAAAGTACCCGAAGTACAACGGGTCGGGCGATGTGAACGTGGCGGCGAGCTACACCTGCAGTTGAGCTTGCGGTACGAGCTTCCAAACGCCCGCTTGCCCCAGTTGGTGCGCATGCCGCCTGGTTCGAGTGCCGTCACTTTGACGCCGAACGATGCGGCTTCAAGAGCGACGGTCTCGGCAAAGCCACCCACTGCCCACTTGGAAGCAATGTAAGCAGCGTTTCCTGCCAAGGCGGATCCGGCGATCTGGTGGACATGGTGCTGCTCCATGGAGAAAGCGCCCTGCCTTCTTGGTCGGTACCAGTAACAACGCCCAGACAGGAGTTGAGAAAGCTGGAGATGCCAAAGCAAATGCTTTGCCCCTGGGCGTAACCCGTCATGTCGCAGTTAGCAATGCCACCTTGGCAGGCCATCACCTTGCTTCGGGGTTCGATGCCCCCGACGCTGCGTTGGGACTCGGCGCATCAGCGCGCAAAAGAGGGCCCAACGCCCGGCTATTCCCGCCTTCGGCGCTGCCTCGGGTGCGCAGAGCGCCAAGCTCGTAGACCCGCTCGAAGGGCGTGCCATCGAACTCATACGCCGTGATCACTCCGTCGAGTTCTCCGGCGACGTATTGACCCGAGACCTGCTTCTTTCCGTTCCAGTACCAACGTGTGAACGGGCCATTTCTCTGGCCGCTCTTGTACTGAAACTCCTCTTTAATCTGGCCGTCGTCGTACCACGATTTCCGCAGCCCATCCAACTCGTCTTGCACGAAGATCAGCATCTCCGAGCGTTGCCCATTGGCATACCATTTGGTCATCTCGCCCGACAGTACCCCACGCTCATACTGCTGCTGCAGCTTCTTCTTGCCGTTGTCGTACCACTCGGTGTAGGTGCCGTCCAGCGCACCTAGAACGCGCTGGCTGTGCGTATGCTTCTTGCCGTTCGGATACCAGGTGATGAACTCTCCGACCAGTTTTCCGTTGTCGTAGTGGGTTTCGGTCTTTTTGGTCCCGTTGTCGTGCCATGCGGTGACCGTGCCGTTGAAGGTCCCATTCTTGTAGTACGCCTCCTGCTCCAATTGACCGGAGGGGTAGTACGTGACCACCCGCCCATTGAACTGTCCGTCCGAGTACTCGGCATTGAATTGCAACTGGCCGTCGGGGTACCACGCAGTGGAAGAACCGACGAGCCGGCCCTGGCGAAGCGTGCTGAGGTCCTTGACCTTGCCATTGGCATGGAAGGCTCGGTAAGTGCCATCCGCGCGCAATTGCTCCATGCTGGACTCGGACAGCATGTCTTCAGACCTCCCGATCGTCAGGGCATCCACCTTCTTTTCCCCACCTGGGTAGTAAGAGGCAATTCGCAGACGGCCCGACGCATCCTTGTCCAGCAACACGCGGTAGTAGGCGACTTGCGCCAAGTTGCGCTCGGTGATGTCTTCGCCAATGAGCACGCCGTTCTTGTCGAAGTAGCCCACCACGCAGGCTGAAGGGTCCTGGGTGATGTAGCGGGAGTAGAGGCAGCGGTAGCCGTATTTCTCGGCCATCGGGACACCATTCGCCGCCCACGTCGGCTGAGGCGACGCATGGGCGAGCAACAGCGCCAGAACGGACCAGGCTTGGCGCGGCAGCAGTCGGCGAGCAAATAGAGAAGGCAATTCGTTTTCTTTCAGTGCGAAGAGTTTTACGGGTGGGCGGCAGACGGGCACGTAGGGACCCGGGAGCATCAGGTTTTTCTGCCGTGGGCGCCGTCAGACGTGCCGCCAACAGGCCCCATCGCAACAGGGTCTATCCGATTCCACTCAGGAGTAGACCGCCTCGCAAACGGAGGGCACGGGGCAATAGAGAGACAATGACTTAATTCATTAGCAGCGGCAGAGTACTCGATCATGCCCCAAGGCGACCTTCTGCAATTCGCCGTTGCCGTTGCCGTTGCCATAAAATTCATATGAGGCGGAATACTTCACGAAGTGAATAGAATTTTGCGCGCCGAAAATAAAGCATCGCGCCCGATTTGATTAACGAGAAAATTAATCGCGAACGTCTTTCAAGACAAAGACACACACGGAAAGTGCGCCTAGATTAATCCCGATTCTCTATCCCGGATTGATGTGACGCGCCCGGGCCTCCAAGGATCCCGCACAACCTGAAACGATGACTCTGTGTCAAGCGTCGATCCTCGATTTCTTCTCGCCAGAGTCACCGAACGGGTACTTCAGGCAGGCACCAAAAATTCCGACGACAACGGCGCGAGCGGACTTTGGATATCTAGTTTTCCCAGTTTCTCACCTGAGATTCATCGCCAAATTACCTGGCAAACCAGCTTAATTTTTAAAATCAGCGAACTCTAGAAATATCCACTCCACGCTCCTCCGACTGCCCAGCAAAAAAAGAATGGGAACCTCCTGGAAGTCGCTTTCTCGGGAAGTCCAAAGCCCATGAAATTGACGGCGTTGAGCCCAAATAGCGACCACTCTCATCAAATATGTCCTTCCACTCGCAAATCGCACAGTTTCCAAAATTTGTGCTCTGAGTTATCACGTACTTCGTTCCGCGGATATTAAGGCAAGACACCCGCGACACGAACGGCTCATCGCCTTTGGAGGCTCGAGCAGGCGAGTAACTAATTTTCCTTACAGGGTACTTGTTTGAATTGAAAGCCAGATTCTGATCGCAATGAGGTGGCTCGCCATCGATTTGAATAAT
Source organism: Variovorax sp. GW821-FHT09D07 (assembly GCF_059416345.1). Taxonomy (NCBI): domain Bacteria; kingdom Pseudomonadati; phylum Pseudomonadota; class Betaproteobacteria; order Burkholderiales; family Comamonadaceae; genus Variovorax; species Variovorax sp. GW821-FHT09D07. The sequence continues at coordinate 23,927 of NZ_JBWKOY010000001.1, read as the reverse complement.
GCAGGTCGACTTCAAGGATACTTCCGTCATTCCACATTTTAATTTTTCGCTTTTCGCCCAGCCTTCCGCCAACGCCGATGGAATCTTGGCAGCCATAAAACCTGCCAATAGAAGCACAACTATTTTTCTCATTTCCCTCTCTCGGAAATTACATTTTTCGTGCTCGAAACCACTGAGCACTTTGCAACCATCAGGCAAGCCAGATCTATATCTGCTTTGTCTCTCGCCAAGTGCGAAGCACCTTCCAATCCCGGACTCGCCCATCCAACCCAAAATACACTTCCCTCTCTTCATAACGAATAGAATTATATGTACAGACATATTGAATTCTTCTCATTCCGTCCACTCCGCAGTTTTCAGTGTGATTCCCTTGATCTGTATAAAATTTATAGAAATAGACTTTCTCTCCCGCAGCATTTTTTGAAATACTCTGCGGCTGCCTCCATGTAAGTCCCGATGTCCCAGACATATAGGACCTCATCAACTCCTCTTCCGTTTTTCCCAAAATTTCATTGCTTGTGGCTTTTGTCAGCGCGGTGCTATACGCAGAACAAGCAATTAATGTCCCAGAAAGAGAAAGGATTGCCACCCCACGGGCCCCACTGAATATTTTTCTCAAGACAGGACTGATTTTCCTATCGCACTCATTAATCAGAATTTTCATTATCTCTTGAGCCTCCCCAGCTCGGCTTGGTCAACAAATTAATTCAACAGAATTCAGCCTGGAAAAAGTCTGGATTTTTAGCAAAAATCCACGACCCCAAAAATTATAGAATCCGACATTGCACAATCCACATTCAATACTCGCGATGAGATTTCTTGTACGACATTAGTGCGAATTTTTTCTCCTTTCGCTTGATTCGGTGATCACGAGATGTGCGAATTCGACCTGCCGGACATCGTTGGCCTACGAGAAATCCAGCGCGAGCCGCAGACGTTGCGCTGCCGGGGCCTGCCAGCCATGCACCCACTCGAGGCCTTCGGCTACCGCCTGGACGATCTCCCACTCCCCTTCACCGAAGACACGTGTGAGCGCCAGCGGCTCGGTTCGGCGTATCGAGGTCGGAGACGGTCGACAGGAGACGGTCGACATCGGCGCTGCCGGTTACGGGATTCCGCCCTAAAGCATCTATCGCGCGCTCAGCATGCTCTCGGGAGGAAAGACTGGAGGCCTATCAGGAGGAAGACACGCAATAAGAATCAAGGTTATTGCGAAGAAAAGTACGGTGATGATGGTTTTCATTTTTCGGTTAGATCTTCTGCTTCAACAAACCAGCATCGCATGTGCCGCCGACGCGGTTGTGGTCTACAACTGCGTGGGGGAAATAAATTTTCTGCGTGCCTTCGTGAAGGCCGCGGACATTCTTTTGAAATCGCGAAAGTCTGATGCTGCACGAGCCCATTGTGAGATCCGACGCTAGCGGACAGCGGCAGCTACGCGAAGCCCTGGGTTAGGCGCAGTGCCTGTTCGGCCAGAGCACCCTCCTCCGTAGAGTCTTTGACGTCGACCATCCTCGGCTCCTTGCTGACCCGGCGAAAAAGCGTCGCACAACACAATCGTCGGCCTCAAAAATTGGCGAATACCCCAACTTAAGTCAGCGGCCTTGCAAGCTCGTCTTGTGCGGTTTCGTAGGGATCCGCGTTGCCTAGAGGATCCCAGAACCCGTACCCCATCTCAAGCGCCTCGATATGAGTTGCCGGCTTCCTGCTGATCAGCATATATGCGTCGGCAAATGCCCAGACCCATTCCTGTTTGCACCATCCATTCCTATGGACAGTCATCGGCGTTACGTGTTTTCCAATTGCTCTAAGTGTGGTTGCCATTCCGTTGCTCTTAACAAAATCGTTTCAAAACTACTCGAAACAGAGGGTTCATGTGCGCTATGAGCGCTTCAGTTCTTTTGAAGAAATTTGCTGTGGATCAGTGCACCGAGCGCAGCGCCGGCTAGCGGAACTACCCAGAAAATCCACAGTTGAGCGGCTGCCCAGTTCGGAGCGAAGATTGCCGCGCCAGTGCTCCGCGCCGGATTCACAGAGGTGTTTGTCACTGGGATTGGGACGAGGTGAATGAGCGTGAGGCACAACCCAATGGCAAGTCCTGCAAAACCTTCTGCAGCATTGTTTTGCGCCGCACCCAAGGTGACGATCAAGAATGCTGCGGTCATGACCACTTCGCAGATCATTGCGGCCATCCAGTAGCAGTGACCAAGTGAGTTTTCACCGACCCCATTGGCAGCGAAACTTCCGATATCTGCACCCGGCTTTCCCGCCGCAATGAGGGAAAGAACGCGCGCTGCAGTGCAAGCTCCAAGCACCTGGGCACCGACGTATCCAGGCAGCACGGAGGTTTTCAACCTTCCCGCAAGCGCAAGGCCAAACGAAACCACAGGGTTGAAGTGCGCCCCTGAGATATAACCCAAAGCGTAAGCGCCAGTTACTACCGAGAGGCCAAAAGCCAACGATACGCCGAGCAGGCCAATGCCTATCTGTGGGAAGGCTGCCGCCAAGACGGCGCTGCCCCCTCCTCCAAACGTAAGCCAGAAAGTGCCTAAGAATTCTGCCGCCAAGATCCTAGCGCTTACCTTGCTCACGATGATTCTTCGGATAAATGACTGCTAGGCCGCCACGACTATTGAGATATGCGAACGATTTATGCCGGTATCTTGTCGCCCTTCCCCGGGCATCGCCTGGCGGTGCTGCCGCTTTGGTCGGCCCAGGCTGAGGTGGTCGTAGTCAGCATCGCGACCGCGACTTCTTCAACGGTGCCGCGTCTGCAGCGAGCATCGACGAGGTCGGATACGGGGATCCATGTTTTACGCGTATCATCGGAACTGACGCGCGGCGTCCTATTGATTTCTGATTTTGTAGTCAAAAAAAATCCAATTAGAAATTTCAGACCGCCCGGCGGACTGCTTTGAACGCGATTCATACCTTCGGCTTTAATGCCATAGAAAGTTGAATCTAATTCGTGGGAAACAACCGCAGATCCACGGCGAGGCGCGAATTTATCTGACCGAGCGAGGAGTGAGTAAACCGATTTGCCTCGTTTGTCGGGTAGTCGACATCGCGGCCAATCAGCTTCTAAAAAGTGTGAACAACTTCCGCCAACCGCTCTCGCATCGCGCTGTTCGACGAAATGCGCTCCGAAGGGCCGGCACTAGCGGAGCAACTGCTCGCCGACGGGCATACCGTCTTCTAAGAGGACGCAGCTGAAGCATTCGTCGAAATGATTCGTGATGAATATTTCGACTTCCCCGTTATCGGTTGGGAATCGCAGTCCTTGTGGGGATGGAGATCGAGGGTGTGCAAGCCCTCGAACGTGGCGCAGGCGACTGCGTCCTTCAGGCCGGGCGCCCCTTCGAACTCGATGCGCGAGCCAAGACGCTCTTGCGTGCGTCCCGAGATACTTGTTTGAACCCTTCAAAGCGAATGCGCGGATCTGCTTTCGATCAAGGATTTCGCATCGTTCGAGGGAATGTCATCCAAGTTGGGTTCGCGCCCCGAGGGTTCGAGCTGACGCACATCCTCATCCGGAACTTTGGAGAAACGATCTCGCGAAGCAATCTCTTCGCCGCCCTTTTTTGTGCGTGATAGCTCGCCTCCAGACGGCGTCAGAGCTTGGGCGAGACGAGCGGTGGGGCCTCTGCTCCAGTACGAGGGGTCAGCACGAAGCGGTTGTGTCGTTTCAGGCCATATCACCATTGAGAAAGTTCAGCCAGCAGAGTTCGAACGCCCGTTGGTTTGGTGGGCCCGGGCTCCTCATCGGCATCGCACGCGCTATTGCTCGGATGAGCCCGGATAGCAATGCCCGCGCGTGATTAATTTGAGGTCTCTTCGCAAGATTCCACGCTTTGAGCCGCGCTCTGCCGAGCGACCTAGCTTAGCAAACGCAGGGGCAGAGCTTCTGCCGCTGGAGGAATTTGTTCACAATTTATAAGCAGCGGCCAATGGATATGTCGGGTAGCTGACATATTGCCCCATCTGATCTACATCGCCGCACTGCAGCACGATAGATTCGCCCCCACTTCGCAATTGCGTCGGAAGCACTCTTTCACTGCGGCAAACGCGACCTGACATCGCGTCCACACTGCCGAAATTCGCCAATCGGCATAGATGTAAACATGAACAAGACATTCAAAAGTATCTGGAGCGAGGGGCTAAACGCTTGGGTGGCCACCTCGGAACTCACGACCGCTTGCGGCAAACGTACGAGCGGCAAAGTCATGGCAGGAGCAACTTCGCTCGTACCAGTGGCGTGCGGTAAGAAAGGCACGAGTGCCACACTGGCTGCCGCATTCTTAACGACGCTTGCTCTCGGTGGAGCTTCATCCGTTTGGGCGGCCAACGAATGCGGTGCTGTCGTTTCAGGCGGGACTGCGACTTGCCAGGGCGATGGAACGCCAGTGGGGGACGCAAACCCGAACACCACCGGCATTGTGTATGGCACCGACAACATCAAAGTTATCGTTGACGGCACCGCAGCGCCCTTCACCATCGCGCCGGTCAACAACCATGGCATTTTTTCGACCGGAAGCGGCGCAGGCGATCAACAGATTGAAGTCAATGGCCCTGTCACGATCAATGTGACCGCTCCTGCGGGCAACACTGGGGCCAGTCCTTTTTGGGCTGCGCTGGCCGAAACGAAAGCCGGGGCCGGTAACGGGAATGCGAGTGTCGTCATCAATGGTGCGCAGATCACCAACGTCGGCGAATACGCTCCAGGCGCCACCGCAGTCGCTTACGGCAACGGCAACGCAACCTCGATCCTCAACAGCGGCTCCATCTCCACCACCGGCCAGCAAGGTTCCTCTGTGGCTCTGTATGCCGAAACGCACGGCACCGGCACGGCGACGGTCACGGTGAACGGTGGTTCGATCAGTACAGGCACCAGTCCGGCAAACGGGTCGCACGCGGCTTATGCGCTGGCGCGCGGCAATGGCGATGCTGTGGCCACCATGACTGGCGGTACTGCCACCACACAGGCCTTGAATAACTCGGTCGTTGTGGCCCAGACACTCGGTTCCGGCACGGCGTCCGCCACCATTTCTGGCGGCACTGCGACGACGAACGGCGCCAGCTCGGTCGTCATCGCAGTTGGCTCAGGGTCCGGCGACGCCATTGCCAGCCAGACGGGAGGGACAGTGATCGCCAACGGATCGGGTGGCGTTGGGCTGGCCGCGCTGGCCATCGGAACGGGCGCCGCGACCGCGACTATGACGGGTGGCAGTATCGAGACCAAGGGCAGCAACGGCTACGGAATCTGGGCCACTGTCTTGAACCCGGCCAGCACGGCCGCGGCAACGGCGACCATGGATGCAGCAACGTCGACGATCACCACGCAGCAGACCGGCGCCGCAGGTATCTACGCACGCAACGAAGGCAATGGCACGGCGACTGCCACGCTGCTGAACGGCCGCATCACCACGGCGGGCAACTATGGCTACGGGCTCTATGCCGGCACATTGGGAGCCGGCGATGCCGTCGCCACTTCCTCGGCGGGCACTTCCATCCAGACCAGCGGTACCGACGGTGCCAAGGGGATCTTTGCCCATGCCATGGGAACCGGAAATGCAACCGCGACCAACAACGGGAATGTGCTGACGACCGGTGCTTCCGGTCTCGATGGAAATTTCGGCGTCTATGCCGCTGCGGCGAACAGCAATGCGACAGCGGCCAACACCGGAACCGTAGTGACCGGCGGGACGTTCGGCTATGGCGTCTATGCAGTCGCAAACGGCAATGGCATCGCGACGGCGACCTCGAGCGGCGCCATCACGACGAATGGTCCTTATTCCACCGGGATCGGTGCGCATATAGACAACGGTGATCTGTCAAAGCACGGCACTGCGATTGCAACGCTACAGGCCGGCGGAACCGTCGCGACCAATGGGTCTCCCTACGGCATTGGCGTTTTTGCGGACATCATGGGCTATGGGGATGCGATTGCCACCAACCAGGGGGCCATCGCTACCAAGGGGCAGTTCGCGCAGGGAACGGCAGCCCGCGTGCTTTACGGTGCAGGTGACGCCACGGCCGTGAATCAAGGGACGATATCCACCACGGGTATCGCCGCCCAAGGCATGCAGGCAGCAGTTGATCAGGGCGCTGTGGGCAATGCAACGGCATTGAACACAGGGACGGTCACAACGGTTGGCCAAGATTCGGTTGGTATTTCAGCGAACGTCGGAACGGTTGCCAGCACCTCGACGGCGACGGTGATCATGAACGGCGGAACGGTCAGTACATCAGGCACTTCTGCATCGGGCATCGTCAGCTCCAACACCGCCCTTGGCCTGGCTGCGGTTCAGATGAATGCGGGCACTGTGACGGCGACTGGCGCGAATGCCGACGGCTTGCAGGCTAAAGCGGCTTCGGGCAACTACCAGGTCGACGCCACGGGCGGCAGCGTGACCAGCGGCAGCGGCGCTGGCGCGGCCATCCACACCCTGGCGGCAGCAGGCGGCACCATCAACATCGGCGCGGGCGCCACCCTCAACGGCGCCGCCTCCGGCATCGCCATTCGCGACGGCGACGCTGCCAGTACCGGCACCGACACGCTCGGCGGCAATGCCGTCGTCACCACCGCGGGCACCGTGACTGGCGATGCGATCCTCGGCTTGGGCAACGACAGCCTGACGCTCACCGGCGGCAGCTTCAACGGCACCATCTACGGCGACGACCGCGTTGCCAGCGCCGCCGACGGCAACGACAACTTCACCTGGTCGGGCGGGACCCTGTCGGGCGGCTTCCGCGGACAGAACGGCTCCGACACGGCACTGGTGTCCGCCGCCAGCTACAACGGCAGCACCCTCCTGGACGGCGGCGACGATGTATCGGCGGCCGACGGATGGGTCGACAAGCTGACCCTGCAGGGCGTGACCGCAACGGCCGGCGGCGCCCAGCTGCTCAACTGGGAAAGCATCACGCTCGACAACACCCGCCTCACCCTCGCTGGCGCCCCGCTGGTCGTCGGCGCCGGCGTCGATGGCAACGGGACCCCGATGGGTCTGTTCATCCAGCCAACCAGCAGCGTGCTGATGGGCGCGAGCACTTTCGCGATCACCGGCGACGTGTACAACGCTGGCCTCGTCGACCTGCGCAATCCCTCGGGCGTGGCCGGCAATGTGCTCACGGTCAATGGCAACTACGCGGGTACCAATGGCCTGGTGAAGATCAATACGGCACTGGGCAACGACGCCAGCGCCACCGACAAGCTGGTGGTCCACGGCAACACCAGCGGCACGACCCGGGTACAGGTCAACAACGTTGGCGGGGCCGGCGCGCAGACGATCAACGGCCTGCAGGTGGTTCAGGTGGCAGGCACATCGACCGAAGGCAACTTCACGCTGGCTTCCCCAGTACAAGCTGGCGCCTACGAATACGGTCTGCACCGCGGCGGTCGCACCGACGGTGACGCCAACAGCTTCTACCTGAGCAGCGTCTACGCACCGACCCCTGTGCCACCGGCTGTGCCGGGCGCTGCCTCCCCATCGGTTCCGGCTCCTGAATTGCTGCGGCCCGCCGCCTCGGGCTACGTTCTGGGCCAGGTCGCGAGCAGCGAGCTGGGCTTGGGCTTGCTGGGTACGCTGCATCAGCGAATGGGCGAACAGCAGACCGTCAAGTGGGACTACTGCGGGTGCGATACAAAAGCACCGGACGACCAGGCGTGGATACGCCTGCACGCGCAACGCCTGGACCTGGATGGCAAACGCCAGTTCGGCCTCAAACAGGAAATGCAGTTCGTCCAGGTCGGCAAGGATCTGGCGATCAACTATAGCGGGGACCCCGGAGACAAGTCGCATACCCATACCGGGATCAGCGCGGGTTACGGTCAGACCAGCACGAACTTCAGCGATCGCCGCCGCGGCGACGCCGGCATGGGCTACGGCACCGGCAAGATGAAGGGCCAGATGGCGACCCTCGGCGCGTACCACACTCGCTACGCCGACAACGGCAGCTACCTTGACCTCGTCGGCCAACTGCATGTGGTGCAAAACAAATACACCGACAAGTACGGCGGCGAGGGCACCCAAAAGGGTACTGGTGTGGGGTTGAGCGCCGAAGTGGGCCGTCCATGGCAGATCGGCGACAGCCAGTGGCTGATCGAGCCTCAGGCGCAACTGAGCTATCAGGCGACACGCTATCGCGGCTTCGCGGACAACGTGTCCTCCGTAGACGGCTTTACCAGCCAGAGCTTGCGCGCCCGCCTGGGTGGGCGACTGTCCTGGAACGGCAAGGCTGAGCGCGGCGACAAACTCACGCGCACCAACACGTTCTACGTGACGGCCAATCTGCTGCACGAATTCAAGGACCCGAAGGCCGTGACCGTCGGCGAAACCACGGTGAGCGAACAGTGGGCCAAGCAAAGCTGGGCCGAGCTCGGTGTCGGAGCACAGCTGCCGCTGAGCAAGGTTGCCTATCTGTACGGCGGTGTGCAGTACCAGCGCTCGCTCGGCGGAAGCCAGCGCCAAGGCGTCTCCGGGCAGCTTGGTGTGCGAGCGGCGTGGTGAGAGCGAACGGATCACGGATAGCGGCAAGGAAACAAGAAATGCAAACGAAGAACACACAAAGACTGTTGGGGTTCGGTGCCTCGACACTCGTCACCCTCGTCCTGGCAGGTTGCGGCAGCCTGCACGACGAGCGCTACAACTGGTGCCAAGGGCAAAACTGCGCGATCACACCTGTCGTGACGCCGACTCCCGCCCCCGTGCCAGCGACGCCGACGATGCAGCGCGTGAATCTGAGCGCGGATGCTCTTTTTGATTTCGACCGCTCAAGTGCAGTCGATATGCTCCCGAAGGGCCGCGCCGAACTCGATGCACTGGCAAGCGCATTGCGCAGCCAAGAGATGCAGGTGCAGAGCGTGATGATCACGGGCCACACGGACCGCCTAGGTGGCGAGGACTACAACGATCGCCTAGCGCAGAAACGCGCCAACACCGTGCGCGACTACCTGAAGAGCGCAGGCGTCAATGTTCCCATGGAAGTGAAATCGATGGGCGAACGAGATCCTGTCACGCGCGACTGCCAAGGCATGGCTCGCTCTCCAACCTTGATTGCTTGCCTGCAGCCAGACCGTCGCGTAGTGGTGGACATCATGGGCCAAGCGGCGAAAAGATAAGAACTCTGGGCCGCTACTTAGCCGTAGCGCTCGCACTCTTCAAGGGCCGAAATCACCAAGGTCGTTCGAACGACGCAATGATCTCGGGGCCCTCGATGCTCGATGTGCTCGTGGGGGGCGCACCCCACTCACCCGTCGAGCTCTTGGATAAGGGGTATCACCTGACCTTTGAATGCGGGAGTGATCTTGCCCTCGTATTTCAGGACACGGGCTATTCACGATGTAGCGTCTGCTCGATCTGAGCAAGGGCTGGTAGGCAGCGCGATGCTGCCTGAACTCTCTGGGTGATTGCATCTTCAATACCGAGTGCGGACGCACCTCATTGAAGTGCTCGAAGGCTGCGGCCACTCCCCAACACCAGTTGCACGCTTGTGGTCTCCCTCCAAGGACGCGTCAACGCGGCAATGCATCAATAGAACGCAGGACATTTCGCGAGATGTCGATGCGCTTCGGGAGGTCGTATATTCTGTTCGGAGTGTCGATGTTCAAGGCAAAGAATACCGGCCCGTTTGGCCATTCAATCCAACCGACCCACCAGCCAATCTTTCCACTCCATCCGGTCTTCGCACGAAGAATCCAGTCTTTCCCGGCCTCGTTGATCAACACGTCCTTGACGAGACGTTGGTGATCGACACGAAAATCTAGTTGGTTGCGATAAAGCTTGCGCAAGAACGCTATCTGCTCATGGGCCGAGATGGCTAGATCACCCTCGACCCAGAAAGGCGCATCGCCCGAAGCAACTGCGTTGCCGTAGTTAAGCTGTTGGAGATAAGCCGTCTCGCGCTGCATGCCTATCTGCCCGGCAAATCGCTCGTACACCCAGACCGTGGAGTTTCGCATCGCAGAGCGTAAATTTTGGTCTGCGTCCCACGCCTCAAGAGATCGAGTGACACCATCCCAGGGTATCTGCTCGAATTCGTCGCGCAGTACACCGGAATCCAAGGCGAACAAGCTATGAGGAATCTTGAAGGTGGAAGCTGGCGTATAGCGACGAGCAGCGCGCTCTGCGTCATACACGAATGTTGCATCGCGCCTGCCACGCGCATCAAGCACAACGATCGTCCCGCGAGCCTGCGCTTCAGTGAAGAACCTAGACCAATCTACCCGCTCCTGAGGAACTTCAGCCGCGAAGGCCTCGAAAGAAAAGAAAAATGGTAAAGCGGAAAAAACGAGATTGCGTCGGGTCAGCACGCCTGAATCCTCCCTAGGCTAAAAACAACCTTCTTTGCATCCCTCTGCCCACGTGAGGCAAAGTTCGTACACACAGGATTGGGCCAGTCGATCGAGAAAGCATCGCCAAACTGTCCGGCAGAAATCTGGCGCCCGCACGCTATGAGCTTCAAGGGGTGGCGGATATCGAGATTGAGAAGCCCGCGCACAATCACACTCGAATTCTTCGAGCACGCGCAAACTTCCATCACCGGCTAACACGTTGTCGAAGCCCAGCCTCGCGACGAGCTGCTTCACAGTGAAGCCTGAAACTCATCGGAATACATACCGCGGCCATAACTAAGCACAACGCGTACATCAAGACACTCAGGCCCTGGGAAGCAGTTGCGGCCATATTCAGGAAGAGACCGACGGCTATGAGGCTGAAGGCTGGCAAGATCACTGACAAACCTCGAAGAATTGATATTTTCACAGCTGCAACCCTTAAACGTGCTGTGATGAAATCTTCTTGGATCTTCATATTTTATGCTCTCTGATAACTCACGAAAAAAGAGACGAATCGCGCTTCATGACTCTGAATTTAGTGTCTTCAAAAATGGGGCGTTGCGCCTCGTCGCCCCTTCTGATAAGGACAGTCGCGATCACATACATGCGTGATCCCCATGTTCGATCGGGGCTTTCTCTATGGCAGTGCCTTTGGAGCGAAACCGCCGGCTCGGAAACAGTCAAAATCTAGCCTGCGATCTCCTGACAACCCTTCGCGACGAAGCTGTTCATCCGGGTCATCGATAGAAATGCGGCCTCTTTGCATGTCGTCAACGGTGCTGCCAGTACACGCACGACCCTCACGCTTCCTCATTTGTCTTCGTACGGAATCTCAGATGCCGAGGATTCGAAATCAAGACAACTCTATCGTGCCGAAATCATCTAACGCACACTGACTCTTCAGCCAATGTCGGGTAGTCGACATTTCGCGCAATGACAGCAGTCGAAGCGTGAAGAACTCCCGTGAGAGACAGACAACTTTCCGCCGTTAGCGGATGGTTCCCATCTTGAGTGGAACCGAGCCAAGCCTTAGATCAATCACCGCCTCAGCGAGGTGACTGGGCGTGCCTTCGCGATCTGAGGCGATCTAATCCCTGCAGTGGAATTGCGCTCAGCGCAGAGGTAGGTGGGCACCACTGGATTTCACAGCTGCGACTCAGCGCACGAGACATTAGCCAGCGATTTCAGCGTGACGCGAGGCGTCATGCGGACTCGGCCCTTCGTCCTGGATTCGGATGAATCCGTTATCAATATGACCAGGCGGATTGTTCTGGCCAGGTAGCAGCCCCGAAGATTCAGACTCGGAAAAAGGCGCTGAATGTGCTGTCTCTGCGCTCACAGCAGCATGTTAATGGCACCTTTAGAAATCCCGATGTGAATCGTTAAGGGTACCCCTCGCACTCAAGCTAGAGAGCCTCTGTTGTATTGGGTTCGACTACGCCTGCCGCCACTAAATGCAGGGTCGTTAGAGAGGATGCAGTGATCCTTTCGCTCCGTTGCCTGCAGACAACCGCGACGAAACCACGAGCGCCCGGGAAAGTCAGCGCGACGAAGCGTGCGGAGCTTAAGTAGATTGACGGCCGATGACCGGGTCAGCCATAACCGATGAACAGGAACGGCTCGCCCATCAACTTGCGAATGAGTACCTCTATTTCCTCCCGGCGAGCTCGACTGCGCTGCCTGTTTTGGCTGACGCCCGGCTCCGAAAGAGGCAAGGCCTGCGCATCTGCATGACCTCGCTCCTCCCTCTTCAGTTCCTCGTGCCTACGCAGAAGAGCAGAGACGATCAGGTCGGTCTCAACTTCGTTCAGATTGATGCATGTCATTCCCAATCATGTCCAATGACATGACAATTGACCAGTCGAACGACAGCCCACCTCGCGGTCCCCGTCAGGAAATTCTCATCTCTTGCGAAGTTTCGCACGCTGCATTCTTCGGTGCTGTTAGGTCCAGGACGCTGATATCGCAGTCAAGCGACACCACGCCCCGAATTACTTAGCAGCCCGAAATCGTGACCAGCAGAACGGTTTGTTCCCACTGACTGCACCACGTAGCCGACTCCGTAGATTGACTGCAGCACGAAGCCTCTGTCAGGGAAGAGCCCGAGCTTGCGACGAATGCGGCCAATGTGTTGATCGACCGTTCTCAACGTCCCATCACCACCCCAAAGCACGGAGAAAAGGTAGGACCGCGATACCGTGTTCCCGAAGTTGCGAAAAAGAAGACGCGCCAGATCGAACTCTCGCGGTGCCAGCTTAGCTCGCACGCCGTTGCCCTGAACGATACGAGAGACCTTGTCGAAGCTGAATCCGAAGAAACTCTCTGGGGCAGGAACGTCCAGCTCCCGGGGGACGCGCAAGAGCACCTTGATTCGCGCGACGAGCTCGAAGGGCCGTCCAGGCTGAAGAATGCAGTCGTTAGCGCCGCTATCAAGCGCCTGCACAACCTCGAACTCGCTGGTGCGCGGGGTCAGCATGAGAACCTGCGCTGAGCTGCTCGCGGACGCCATCGATCGGACGCTCTTCAACACCTCCATCCCCTGCATGGATTGCGATCCCCAGTTGATCGCCAGGAGGTCGAAGTACTCACGTCGAACCATCTCGATGAATGCCTCAGCCGACGCCTCAGGGAAAACGTCATGGCCATCGGTCGAAAGCAATGCAGCTACCAGCTCTCCTTCGGGGGGCACTTCGTGGAAGAGAGCAATGCGTGGGCGGTCTTGCGCAACCGGCATTGCTTTGCCTAGCACCGGCATTGAAGGCTGTTGATGGTCGACCCGCTCTCCAGCTCCTGACCCATCCCTCCCCGGTCTAGCCTCTTCTGCAGCTTGCTGCGCAGCGTCTCTCGAGTGGTCCGTTTGCTCCTCGCTCTGAGTGTTGTCCCCATGGTGACGCGGGCGTCGTCGGCTTTCGCCTTCGATCGAGGCCGTACCGTCACCGAAATGATTTGAAAGCGAATCGGATGCGGTCGTAAGAAAACCTCCCCAATTCAGTTCGGAGAATGAATTTGATTTCAATGTTTGTTCGCGCAAGGAATTTGCGTCGCGGGTTTGGCAAGCAATTTTCATGGGCCCTCCTGCCATGAATTGAATCCGATTCATCAACATTGAAGGAGAGTCAACGCCTTGCATTTGTCGGGTAGGCGACTTTTTGCGTGATTGACACGTGATTTTGTGACTTTTTATAACCTTTCTCAGCGATCTGTTTTGCGAAGTCTCCGGCGTTGGCTGCTCCATTCTCCTAGATGCATGACTTCTATTGCGCCGTATGGCCTGAATGTAAAAACCATAGCACCTCCAGCATTTTCTAGGCTTCTGAGAGAAGTGATCACTTCGAAAACACATTGCCCGTCATGGAAAAACTGTCGTCAAGACACGCCCGCCAGAGGTGAAAGGGCTCAACTCGTCTCTCATCAGATGGATTAGATCGACGCTGAGTGCAGGACTTTGTTCACATTTTCGAAGATGCGGATATTAACAATTGTCGGGTAGCCGACAAATTGGATCAATCGGTTTTCCCATGCGTCATGCGTGAAGATAGATTCGCACTCACCCTAAGGTCTTAGTCCGATTTTCTTGCTGCTTCCAATGCAATCAGCTTTGCACCAGGGCACCAACTATTTACCTAAAGTCGACGCAATCAGTTGAGGATGAATTGCGCCTTCCAAAAGGTTTTCAAGCAACAGTGTCAATCATGAATAAAACATTTCGCATTATTTGGAGTGAGGCGCGTAACACGTGGGTAGCAGCGTCCGAGGTCACCGGTGGTCGATGCCAACGGAGCGCGGCCTGCGCTTCCATCGCCGTCGCGGCAGTGACCGCAGCGTTGCTGGGTACAGGCAGTTCGGCCTGGGCAGATCTGAGCACCAACGCCGGCACGCTCTGCATGTCCAAGAACGGCCCGCTCCAAACCTGGACCTGTCAAGTTCCCAATGGCCAGGGGGGCTTCTCAATCATCAACGGCCTGCCCGACGACGGGTCGGGTGCCTCTCCGGACTGGACCGTGGTGAATAGCGTGGCGGCTTCAGCCAACACCGGCAAAAGTGCATTACTACTGGGCGATACGACCACTGTGGCCAGCGGAGCGGAGAGCATCGCCATTGGTTCGCGCGCCGAGGCTACGGTGAGCAACGCGGTCGCAATCGGTACTGGCGCCAGGGCGAAGGCATTTTCGTCAGTTGCCATCGGCGACGGCAGTGCGGTTGAAAGCGGCTCGAACTCCGTTGCTCTCGGGCAAGGCAGCCTCGTGCTTTCCGGCAACAGCATCGCGTTGGGGCAAGGCGCCGTCGTGGGAGGCAACGCACTTGGATCCGCGGCGTTGGGTAGCAATGCGCGTGCCGAGGCTCCCGGCGGGATTGCCTTGGGTGAGGCTTCGCAGGTCACCGCACTTAGGGGTGTGGCCCTGGGGGCGTTCTCCATCGCCGATTCGACCGCCAATGGTGTCGGATACGTGCCAACGTCCGCGACGGCTGCGCAGAGTGGCGCCATTGCGGCGACGACATCGGGCAACTTGGCACCGGTGTCAGTAGGCTACGTCTCCAGCCCGTTCGCAATCGTGCCTGGGACGCGACAAATCCAGAATGTGGCTGCAGGTACGCTGGACAGCGACGCGGTGAACGTGGCCCAACTCAAGGCGATGGCCAGTGCGACTGCTGCGGGCGGTACGCACTACTACAGCGTCAACGACGGCGGCACGCAGGGCAGCAACTATGGCAACGATGGCGCAACGGGAGCAAATGCCATTGCCGCCGGCAAAGACACCGTCGCTTCCGGTGAGGCCAGCAGCGCGGTGGGTTTTGGTGCAACCGCCAGTGGGAATAGCGCGGTTGCAATAGGCAACGGAGCGACCGCACTGGGCGGCGACGCTTCAATGAATGGATACGCTACTGGAGCCCTCGCTATTGGCACAAAGGCCGCTGCGACCGGGCCCCAATCTATCGCCATTGGAACTGGCAGCAGTGCTGGCAATCAACAATCGATCGCACTCGGCACGAGCAGCAACGCAAGCGGGCTGAGTGCGGTCGCCATTGGCAAGGGAAGCATCGCCACCGGCCGAAATTCCGTTGCCTTAGGCTTGGATAGCAATGCCTCGGGAACGCAGACCCTCGCACTTGGCTATGAGGCCGTGGCGAGTGGGAGTGGGTCCACCGCGATCGGCGTCACCAGCAACGCGACCGGAGCGCGCTCCATCGCGTCAGGCACCATTGCCAAGGCATCGGCGCTCCAGAGCATCGCTTTTGGCGCCTTCTCTTCATCGAGCATCGATAACGGTATCGCGCTGGGCTCGTACTCGACGTCCGATCGTGCTGTAGCCCCCGTCACAGGCAGCATTCCCGCCGGCAGCTCGCTCGTTCCTTACAACACCGTCGACCACACGCTGCTGGGCGCCGTTTCCGTAGGGAACGCGACCAGCTACCGCCAGATCATTAATGTCGCGGATGGTACGCAAGCCCAAGATGCCGTGACAATTCGCCAACTTTCCGGCGCGCTGCAGTCCTTTGCAGTCACGCCGGTGAAGTACTTTCACGCCAACTCCAGCGCGGCAGATTCCCTGGCAATCGGCACTGAATCGATCGCAGTTGGGCCACAGACAGTGGTCAATGGCAGCAACGGAATCGGCATCGGCAACGGTGCCGTGGTGCAGCAGAGCGCACTGGGTGGCATCGCCATCGGTCAGGCGGCGACATCGCACCTGGCGGATTCCATCGCGTTGGGCACTCAGTCGTCGGCTGCCGCTGTGCAAGGCGTTGCCATCGGTGCGGGCGCCGCTGTCACGCAAGCAGGCGGCGTTGCGCTCGGCGCCGGCTCTGTCGCGTCGACAGGTTCCGGCGTGGCGGGCTATGTACCTCCCACGGCCACCGATTCGCAACGTATCGCAATTGGCGCCACGACCAGCACGCTGGCCGCGGTATCGGTGGGCGACGCGGCCAACGGACAGTTCCGGCAAGTCACGGGTGTAGCTGCCGGCGCAGCTGACAGCGATGCAGTGAACGTCTCGCAATTGAAGGCGGTGCAAGGCACGGTAGCGGTGATTGATCAATCGACGGTCAAGTACGACACCAATGTCGATGGAACTACCAATTACAGCAGTGTGACCATGGGCGGAAACAACTCGTCTGGCCCAGTCGCAATCCATAACGTGGCACCTGGTGTTGCAGGGACTGATGCGGTCAATGTGAATCAACTCAACACCGCCGTAGGTGGTGTCAACAACCGTATCAATGGACTGGATGAAAAGATCAACCGCAACGCCAAGATGCTCTCGGGTGGCATTGCTGCGTCTGCGGCGATGGCTGTGGTCACACCGGTGGAGCCCGGCCGTTATCACGTGAGTGGTGCAGTGGCCGGCTACAACGGGCAAGCGGGCATTGGCCTCAACCTGCTTAAGCGCTCCGACAGCGGCCAGACCACCTTGCACGCCGGCGTGGGCTGGGGATCGGGCGGAGGAAAGGCCATCGTCCGCGTAGGCCTCGGGTTCTCGTTTGACTGATCAGAAGCAGGAGCAATACTCATGAAAAAACAGATCACGATCCAATCTCTTGCGCTGACAGCTCTAGTGGCAATGCTCGGCGGCTGCGCATCGAGTGCCAAAACATCCAACCAAGCAGCCGATGCGAGTGCAGAAAAAGAGTCTGTGAGCTTCCCGGACGTCGATCGCGCTTGGCTCAAGGGTGGCACGTTCATTGACGTGGAGCAGTTGCGCCGAATCGGACGCGGCATGACGAAGAATCAGGTGCGAGAACTCATCAGCTACCCGCATTTCAACGAGGGCTTGTTCGGCCCGAAGGAGTGGGACTATCTGTTCAACTTCCGTACCGGCCGCGGCGAAGAGTTCGTCACCTGTCAATACAAGGTGGTCTACAAGGATGGCGTTTCGAGTGCGATCTACTGGAAAGATCCTGGCTGCGCTCAGCATATCCAGCCCAAGACGGTGGAGGTAGCGCGCCCCACAGTCCCTGTAGCGCCGGAGCGCATCAAGCTCAATGCCGACGCACTGTTTGCGTTCGACAAGTCAGGGATTCCAGACATCCTTCCTGAGGGGCGGCGTCAGCTGGAGGCACTGGCGATGAAGCTGAAAGGTGGGAACAAGCGCATCGAGCGCCTGACCGTTATCGGCTTCACTGATCGCCTGGGCTCTGAAAGCTACAACCAACCGTTGTCGCTGTCGCGCGCCAATACCGTACGTGAACTCCTCGTTCAATACGGCGTCGAACGCAACATCATCCGCACAACCGGCGCTGGTGCAAGCCAGCCGGTGGTGGCTTGTCCCGGTGAACAAAAAACGTCCGCTCTCGTGAGTTGCCTGCAACCCAATCGGCGCGTGGAACTCGAGGTCCTCAGCGAACGATAAAAAGATGCCCGGTTGCGCGCGCGAAGTGCATCGCATCGGGATTGTTGATCCAGTATCAGCCTCGAGGAAGTTCGCCTACCAAGTCGTTCGGCGGCTCGGTTGCACTCCTCTTGGCTTCACTGAGTTGCATGCATTCAAGGATACCGAAAGTCACCCGAACCGCTGCGACATGCTGGTGGTTTCGTGCGATCAGAATGTGAAATTGTCGGCTCAACTGCTCGCGTCCGCCCGGGAGCTTTTGCGCCCGCACGAGCTGCTGATCTTCATTGCACGGCCCGACTCCGTCCCCGAACTTCGTGTGCAGCATGCCCATCACTGCGACATCGTGATCGCGACCCCTTCTTCTCTTTTTGCGATGCGCGATCTCCTCCGACGAGCATCTCAAATCGAAACCAGTGGGGGCGATGCTCCTCGTTTTTTTTGCAGAACAACTCACGTCTGCCGTTGAACTCAAGAACCACTCAAGGGAGAAAAAAATCAGCTCACAAACTACGGAAGCGAATAGATGGCCCAAGCAGATGTGGGTCTGGGCTTTCGCCGAGGCCTACATGCATATTTCTCCGAATCCCTTGGCTCACCTCGATGCTCTTGAACTCGGCTACAGGCTCTGGCCCACTCATAGACAACGAGATCCCCGAGAAACCGCACACGGCGAACTCTCTTGGCAGAAAAGGATGATCAATGCGGCTAGGACCAAGAAAGGGCGAGTATTTTTGCTGAATGAAGCTATCCCTCGCGAGAGCATGAAGGAGTAGCTCGGATGAAACATCCACGGGGATCTCCAGAGGACGGGACACTGGTCGAAAGATCGCTGCGACTGACTCAGGGCTTTGCGCCATGGCCTCAGCTCGCCATGCAACAGTTGCTCTCAGTCTCAAGCGTGGGTCGTTACTCGCGAGGCGAGACGATCGCCACTGAAACAGGCTCCAAAGAGATACTCTCCGTTGTGTCCGGTTATGTCGTTGTTGAGCTACTCCAGGCGACCGGGAAGCGATCCGTCGTCGCCCTCCTCGGCCCCGGTTATGTGCTCGGGTTCACACGAAATCCCGACGAAGAAGATGAGACAGACCGAGCCATCTACAGCTATCGGGCATTGAACGACACCGTGGTTATTCACATGCCGGCCGCGCAGGTCCTCAACATCCTCGACCAGGCTCCCATGCTCTGGAGGGAGATGGCCAAGATGCTACTGAAACAATTTCGACAAGTACTCGACTCGCTGTTGAGTCAAGGCATCGGTTCATTCCAACGTCGTCTTGCTACGACCATCGAGCGGCTGGCAACGCTGTATGGAATCAGGGAAGGCGATGAAATAAGCCTCCGCCTCCGGCTTACACAAGAGGACCTTGCAGCACTTCTTCAAGTAACAAGGCAAAGTGTCAACAAGGAGTTGGGAGAACTGGTGGCCTGCGGCGCAATCAGTTTGAACTACAACGTGATTACGGTTCTCGATCTCGACGCCTTGAAGAGAAGAGCGATACAGGCTTCCTAGGAAAGAAATGCGTCCACCGCTTCATCGGGCCAACAATGTCTACGCAGCGTTAGTGCGCCGCGGAAGTTCGACATTGCTATGGCGGGCATCGGTCACATAGCCGAGATTTTTACTGTATCGGTACACATCAGAACTTCGGTTTTTCGCCTCTCTTCTGGCAAGCTCCACCATTGATCCCCGACCCATCCATTGAAAGGAATTTCCATCTTGAACAAGACCGAACTGATCGCCGCTATTGCTGCGGATGTGAATCTCAGTAAGGCCGATACTGGCCGGCTACTCGATTCGGTACTGGTAAATTTTTCGCGAGCCT
Organism: Variovorax sp. GW821-FHT09D07; assembly: GCF_059416345.1. Taxonomy (NCBI): domain Bacteria; kingdom Pseudomonadati; phylum Pseudomonadota; class Betaproteobacteria; order Burkholderiales; family Comamonadaceae; genus Variovorax; species Variovorax sp. GW821-FHT09D07. The sequence goes on along the minus strand of NZ_JBWKOY010000001.1, from coordinate 4,437 downwards.
TAGCGCGCGGAGAGCCCGTACAACTGGTAGGGTTCGGCACATTCTCCGTTGCAAGTCGTGCTGAACGTACTGGCCGCAACCCGTCGACTGGCGAACCGATGACAATCAAGGCGAGCAAAGCGCCGAAATTTATCGCTGGAAGGGCTCTGAAAGACGCGGTCAACGCGGCAGAGTAAGCCTGCCCCCTATGGCTACTACAGCCGTTCGATAGATGGAGAAGAATCCTGAAAACCACCACTACTGTCATCGTCTTCGGGATTGCTTTGATCTTGATCGTTTTGCCTCCTCCCAGCCTCCCCTCTGCGGCATCAATCGATTCCGCCGCTTCGTTGCCCCTGCTGTAGTTGCTGCCCGTCACAAGCGGCGCCTTCGGTGGCCGCCGGTGGGGCTGCGGCCTTTTGAGCCGTGGCGTTTTGTATCTGGGCGGAGGCTAAGCTGCTTGTGGCAAGCATTCCCGCGCAAAGACCTCTGCTCCTTGCCAACAAGGCATGACGAGGTCACCTATGAGGAGAATATGGTCCGAGATACCATGGCTGAAGTTTGTTCAGTCTTCCTTACTACAGAGTAGCTTCCAGCCTCCGCACTCAAGCAGAGCATCTTTCGCCACCGTGCGATCTACTCTCGCCCAACGCTTCATGGAGCACGCCAAGCACGTGACGCCTGCCTGCTCAGCCCAGACTTCGGACGGAAAATCTCCAGCATGCAGACGTTCTATGCCAACCTTCCGATGAGCCTGCGCGTACCTGCCGAGCGCTGGATCGTGGCCGCCGGACGGCGTCTCGTGTGATAGCGCACCACCGAGTCAGTCGACGCCACGACACAGCAAGCCAGGCCATCTACGACAGGAAGTACAACCTGGCAGTACGGAAGAACAGGCCGCAGGCCTTGGCCGACGCTGCCCTTTCCAATATGACGTCAGTCAAATTTGACACCTGGACCAGCAGTCCTCCATGTAGCACACTAGGCTTTCTAGGAGAGGAGACTCATCTTCACAATTGACAAGCCAATTCCGAATCATCGTTGGGCGCTAGCCAACAGCGCCGACGATCTCAACGCTCCTGCTTCTGATCAAGTCGCGACCGATCATCTGCGCAGTGGCTCATCTCTACAGGATCTTCTGCGGGGGCCTCTCGACACGGAAGACATTGAATTCGACACTTCGCCTATACAGATCCAACTTCGGCCATTTGATCTGGACTGAGACGGCGTGGACTGATCGACGCAGTAGAGACGGGAACGCCCCCCGCACAAATTCGTTCATGCGGCACGGCCGGATGGAAATCCTGCCTCAAGCAGTACCGTGAAGCGCTGATGCGATTGGCGTGAAACACCCGTGTTCACAAGAAGCAGCGCTCGACCGTACGGCCAAAACTCTTGCCCTTAGCCTATCGAAGAAAGGCCGGTGGGCTAACCGGTCGCATCCCGATATCGTCCTCTGCCCGCCATAGTTGCCACGGATCGCCCCCCACATCGACAACTGCAGCAAGGCCGACCCGGCCTACGGCGCGGGCGTGGCGAAGGCGCTGGGCCTCTGAGCGGCCTGCCCCGGCCCGGCAGCCTCTCGAGGAGGTCTCGCGTGGTTACGGGGTCGCGTCCGCCAACTTTTCGAACTGGATGTTGGCGGCCATCCGCGTCAGCGCGTCGAGATCGAGCACCGTGAGGCTGTTGTATTCGACCTCGAGCACGCGCGCGGCGGCCAGCCACTTGAGCTCCTTGTTCACGGTTTGCCGCGCGACCTGCAAGAGTTCGGCCAGGTCATCCTGCGTCACGCGCAGCGAGATGGTGCCGGACGCGTCGCTTCCATAGAGCCGCGCCAGGCGCTCGATCGTTGCGGCCACGCGCTGCCGGAGTATTCCCACCGCGTTGCTGAACAGGGTTTCGCGGATTTCCCGATGCTCCCGCAGCGCCATGAGCGCCATGTCCTTCCATAGCGGCGGGTGCTCGTCCAGCAGCGCCTGGACCATCAGCGCGGGCATGCGCACGACCATCAGGGTGTCGTGCGCCGAGAACTCGAACCTCAGGTCGGCCTCCCGGTCGAACGCCCATTCCACCCCGATGACCGTGCCGGGCCCCATGAAGACGATCACGGTGCGCGAGCCCGCCGGGGTGACGCGCCATCCAACAATGTGCCCCGAAACGACCGCGAAAGCCTCGATTTCCTTCGCCCCCGCGACATAGAAGATCGTGCCTCGCTCATGCCGCTCCATCCTGCAGTGCAGCACCAGCCGCCCCATCAGGTCGGGCGGCCAGGACGCGAAGCCGCGCGTGAGGCGCAGCGCGCGCTCGATGAGGCCTGCATCTGGTGCCCCGCCATGTCTGGTCATCATTGCGCAAGCCTCTTCAGCGCTGCCTGGTCGAGAACCGCGATGGTGTTGTATTCCAGCTCGATCGTTCCCAGTGCGGCCAGTGCCTTGAGTTCCTTGTTGACCGACTGCCGGGTCACCTGGAGCAGCAGGCTCAGGTTTTCCTGCGTCAGCCGCAGCCGCAGCGGCCCTTCGCGCGAAGCCCGGGTGCCGTAGAGCTTGGCCAACCGGTCGATGGTGCCTGCCAGGCGCCGCTGCAGCGGGCCTGCCATGTGGTCGACCAGCGCATCGAACTGGTCCCTGTGCTGCCGCATCAGCATGGCGGCCATGTCTTTCCACAGCTTCGGATACTTCTCGAGGATGTCGAGCACCATCTGCAGCGGCATGTGTACCGCCACCACGTTGTCGTTAGCCGAGAAATCGTAGACGGAAAGGTCGCCGATGTCGGGAATGCGGGCGAACCCGAGCACGAGTCCGGGCCCGAGAAACGCCACCGTGGACCGCACGCCTCCCGGTGGCGTCCGGCCGACGACGACATGGCCGGAAACCACCGCGATGGCCTCGGGTACATCGGTGCCGGTCGAAAGAACATCCCCTCGCGAGTGACGGCGCAGGCGCGAACGGGTAAGGAGCAACGCCATCGCGCCAGGCGGCCAGGACGCGAAGCCCCGCGTCAACCTCAGCGACTGCTCCATCAGCGCCGAATCGCGCTCCGAAATCTCCGCCTCGGCCATCCTCGACTCCACGGGGCCGCACGGTGCTTTGCCATGCGACGCTGCGCTTTATCGCCCTGATGAACCATCGTAGGGCGATTCTTACTGCCGATCAATAGAGGCTTGCCAGGCCTGCGACTACAGCAGATCCCGTCTCTTTTTGGGCCCGCACCGACGCACGCCCGCCCCCTTTTGCAGCGCTCTCCGGAAGCTGGGGGCTACTACTGCAGGCCGAATCAAAACTGCAATGAAATGCAAATTGCATGGAATTTTTTCACACCCTCAATCCTGTGGATTGCAAAAAGGTCGGGTCGATGACATTGCTGCCGATTCATTTCACTGAAACGTAACGGCGACCGATAGATTTCGTCCGCCGGCTCATGCTTGGCCAAGTTTTTTCGGGGTCGGGTAAGAACGTGTGTTGAAGGATCAATCGTGAACAAGAGTTTTCGCAGTATTTGGAACGAGTCGCTTGGTGCGTGGGTGGCAACGTCGGAAATCACATCGGCCGGGGGAAAGAGAAGCAGCGGTTCGCGACAGACGGGGTCGTCGCGTCGTTCGTCCGTTCGGTTTGTGCTCAGGGTGACGGCCGCCATTGCTATGGGGTTGCCATTCTTCCTTGCGGGAGGTGGGGCTTGGGCCCAAACAGGGGGTGGGGGGTTGCAGTTGTGCCTCCCTGGTGGCTCCGCTGCAACTGGGAGATCCTATGGTGCCGACACCGGCACCAGCTACACGGGAAATGTTGGGAACTGCGTATTTAAGTCGACTTCGTATACGTTCCTCCTGGGGAACTCGAGCAATTTGAACGGGGGGAGTGCCCCTTCGTATACAACTGCCGCGGTCTATGGCGATGCCAGTGGAAAGTTGTTCCTCTACGGATCGACCGGGATTCAGGTAGAAGGAGCCACGACGTTCCTGAACAGTGTTGCGATGTCAAGCAACAAGATTACGGGGCTTGCTGCGGGAACAGCCCCGACGGATGCTGTGAACTTCGGTCAGCTTTCATCGTTATCGACGTCGGCGTCCACCGGCCTGAGCACGGCAACGAGCAGCATCTCTAGCCTCTCGACCTCGACCTCGACGGGCTTGAGCACTGCAACTAGTGGGATCTCCAGCCTGTCCACCGGCCTGAGCACCACGAACAGCAACGTGAGCAGCCTGTCGACTTCCACGTCGAGCGGTCTGAGCACCGCGACCAGTGGCATCTCCAGCTTGTCCACCGGCCTGAGCACTACCAACAGCAACGTCAGCAGCCTCTCGACGTCTACCTCCTCAGGCTTGAGCACGGCCACGAGCAGCATCTCCAGCCTCTCGACCTCGACTTCGACGGGCTTGAGCACTACCAACAGCAACGTCAGCAGCCTCTCGACGTCTACCTCCTCAGGCTTGAGCACCGCCACCAGCGGTATCTCCAGCCTGTC